>NZ_JAJMZJ010000014.1 GCF_021012875.1 Peptoniphilus sp. KCTC 25270 | reverse complement strand
AAAAATCTAGAGTAGAGGTTGGATTTTCAAAGATACAATATTAAAGAAAAGCAGAAGGAAAAAGGAAGAAAGAAAAAAAAAGAGTTATTAAAAAACAAACAAACAAAAAAAAATACAAAACAAAACACCAACAACCATCCAAAGAGTATATATGGTGTTTGCCTTAAAAAAAAAAAAAAAGTCTTTTTTTTTTTTTTTAAATAGTAATACTAGGTTATATAAATAAAAATTAGAGGAGAAATAGAAGACTTAACAATTAAAAAAAAGCTCGGAAAAAAAAGAACAAAAAACCAAAAGGCAAAAAAAAAAAAAGAATGATTTTAAAAATATTAAAAAATTAAAAATATATCTTGCTTTTCTCTGATGTTATGGGCCGTGTGGGCTCACTTCCAAGGTGGTTCCCTCTGTTTAACTTCTTCTGTTTGCTGGTTTTTTAGGCTCACTAGTTCAGTCGCGCTGTGGGGAGGGGGGATGCTGCAAACAAATAGCACTGTCGTGTGTACACAGTATCTCAGCCCCGCTTGACCTGTCCCTTCTCGTGGCGCACAAACCGCTCCGGCTC
>NZ_JAJMZJ010000013.1 GCF_021012875.1 Peptoniphilus sp. KCTC 25270 | reverse complement strand
CGTAACAAGGTAGCCGTATCGGAAGGTGCGGCTGGATCACCTCCTTTCTAAGGAAAGAATCGTCGGTCTCAGAGGATACGTCTTCTGAGATCGGAACGATACAAAAGATGGCTTTCTTTCATACTTTTAATTATATATGAATCCGGTGGACCCTAGCGTCTGTTCAATTCAGACGGGATTCTTTGAACAAGAACCTTGAAAACTTCATATACAATCAACGAGAACATCAAATTTTTTAATGACCTAACAGAAATCTTCGATTTCGTAGTAGGTCAGATGCCGATCGCGTTTCAAATCTATGATTTGTCAGCAGGCGGCGATGACTGAAGAATGGAAGAGGATGTTAAGGTAAAGAAAAATACAATTTCATCGATTGAAAAACAATCGAAGATCTATAAGCATAGATCAAAAACTGGTATCAATTCATTGAATTGACAAAGGTCAAGTTAGAAAGAGCATCAGGTGGATGCCTTGGCACCAAGAGCCGATGAAGGACGCGATAAGCTGCGAAAAGCTACGGGGAGTGGCAAATACACATCGATCCGTAGATGTCCGAATGGGGAAACCCACTTGCACAACCTGCAAGTATCCTTACGTGAATCCATAGCGTAAGGAAGGAATACCGGGGGAACTGAAACATCTAAGTACCCCGAGGAAAAGAAAGAAA
>NZ_JAJMZJ010000012.1 GCF_021012875.1 Peptoniphilus sp. KCTC 25270 | reverse complement strand
ATCCCTAACGGAATTTTTCCGGTCGAAATGACGTAACTGGTTGCGTCCACCTAGAACAAGGCCCTTACAACGGAGCACCCACCCAACCACGTGATTTCGACTAAGAAAACCGAAGGTTTTCGCACGGAGAAATCTCACCGGGGTGAGCGTCCACTTGGAGGAAAGCCCTTGGAACTATGAACGTAAAAGGCATGTCAGATTTCTCCACTCCAAAATCCCTAACGGAATTTTTCCGGTCGAAATGACGTAACTGGTTGCGTCCACCTAGAACAAGGCCCTTACAACGGAGCATCCCACCCAACCACGTCATTTCGACTAAGAAAAAGCAACGCTTTTTCGCACGGAGAAATCTCACCGGGGTGAGCGTCCACCTGGAGGAAAGCCCTTGGAACTATGAACGTAAAACCCCTGTCAGATTTCTCCACTCCAAAATCCCTAACGGAATTTTTCCGGTCGAAATGACATAACTGGGGCAGAAAATCCTTTCGTACTTTCTCAAACAAAATGACGTAACTGGGTGGGGACGGACATGATGGACAAAGAAAATTTCCAAAAACATCTATTAAATTAACCCTATTATGTTACGATTAAAAAAAGGAGGTTTGTTGATGTACGTATATATACTTGCTAGCCCAAATCGAAATGCTTTATATGTTGGAGTAACCAAAGATTTAGAAAGAAGAATGTACGAGCATAAAAATAAACTTCATGACGGACATACTTCAAAATATAACATTGTTGATTTGGTTTATTATGAAGAGGGTGGCGATTCTTCTAGTGCTATTGAACGTGAAAAGCAAATTAAACATTGGAGCCGTTCAAAGAAAGAAGCTTTAATTTCTGGTATGAATCCTGATTGGAGAGATTTGTCAGAAGATTGGTGGAGGATAACAAGGGGAAGGTCTTTCCGACAACGCCCCTCCCAACCACGTTATTTCGAGGGAGCGAAGCGAGTCGAGAAATCTCACCAGGGTGGGCGCAAACCTAGGGGAAAGCCCTTGGAAATGAGAACGTAAAACCCCTGTCAGATTTCTCCACTCCAAAATCCCTAACGGAATTTTTCCGGTCGAAATGACGTAACTGGTGGAGGATAACA
>NZ_JAJMZJ010000010.1 GCF_021012875.1 Peptoniphilus sp. KCTC 25270 | reverse complement strand
CACCTCGTTTTTTTGTTGTTTTTTAATATGTTTATTTTAAGAATTCAAATAATTATTTAGCACAAGCAGAATGGGCAAAATTATGGCAAAAAGCCTTGAAAGTTGATTATGAGCCTGTGGTGCATGTGCAGGCTGTTAAAGCTAACAAACGTAAAGGAACTGACTCTTTGCAAGCTAGTGCCGAAGAAACGGCGAAATACGAGGTAAAATCAGCTGATTATATGACGGCTGATGATGAGCGTAATTTGGTGGTGATTAAAAATTTGGAGTATGCCTTAGCTGGAACACGACAAATCAGCTATGGTGGATTATTAAAGCAAATTAAGCAAGATTTGAAACTTGAAGATGTTGAGAATGGTGATTTAGTTCATGTTGGCGATGAAGATTACACCAAAGAGCAAATGGAAGCTGCGGAAGAAGTTGTCGCAAAATGGGATTTTAATAAACAAAATTATTTTATTTGGTAAAGAGAATGTCAGGATATGATCAACGGTAAATCCGTTGGCATATCCCTTTTTTGTTGTCAGCTTGCTGACTTCTGATACAGGTTTTATCATGTAGTGCGCATTATCATGTAGTGCGCACATTATCATGTAGTGCGCATTATCATGTAGTGCGCATTATCATGTAGTGCGCACTTACACACAACATGAAGTTGTGTTGTGCTAAACCCATCAAAACCTGCATCAGATTTCGCGTTGCTCAAACGTAACTGACTTGCGTCAGTTTGGAACATTCAAAAATAAATAAGTTCAGTCGCTAGCTCCTTCGAACTTTTTTATTTTTGAACGTTAATTTTAAAGGCTCTTATTTGCGTTCTAAGCGATTTTAGCTAACAGTTAGCTATCTAACTGTCTGTCAACGGTAAATCGACTTAGAGGGGCTTATTGAGCCTTACAGGCGATATTAGCCCCTCTTGGAGGCTTTAAGGAGTTGATAGACTAGACAATACCAAAAGCCTGACGTCTTGGAAAACAAGCCCTTGTTTTCCCGAGCCCAGCGGCGGCAAGCGTTACGGTCCAGCTGGTTCAGCTGGTCAGTGTGGCTGAAAGCCACGGTTTAAAAAAAGCAGTTCAGCGGTTTTTGCTGATCTGCTTTTTGGGGTTTAAAAACGCCAATTTTTGGCGTTTTCTTCTTATCTTGATACTATTAGCAACAACTAGTTTTTTAAAATCAAGCTTGATTAGGCTTAATTGGGCTTGTATCCATTGATTTTATAGGCTTTTGGTGTATTATTAGGGTTATAAATTGGTTGAAAGAAAGACAAAATAAAAACCCACGTGCAAATTCCTAGTTTGGCCGCTCGGAACACGTGAGTTGATTATCATTTGCGATTTATAGCCTATTCTAGGGAAAAGCCCTATGATGTCAAGGTTATAAGCTTATTGAAAAAGATAGTCAGCTCCTTCACGTGGATAAACTGGAGGAGCTTTTTATGTCAGAAATTTTTGAAGATAAAACTGAAAATGGCAAAGTTAGACCTTGGCGAGAACGGAAGATTGAAAATGTGCGCTATGCCGAATATTTGGCAATCTTAGAATTTAAACGGGCACATGATGTACGGGGTTGTGGTGAAGTTTTGCGTTTTCGTAAGATTGGCGAGCACTTAAAACTTTATCAAACGTGGTTTTGTCATAAACGATTGTGTCCATTGTGTAATTGGAGAAGGAGCATGAAAAACTCGAGCCAGTTAAAACAAATTATTGCGGAAGCAGTTGCAAGAGAGCCTAAAGGACGGTTTTTGTTTTTAACTTTAACCGTTAAAAACGCTCATTCAGCAGAGGAGTTAAAAGTGTCTTTAAGAGCTTTGACTAAAGCCTTTAATAAGCTAACTCGCTATAAAAAAGTGACTAAAAATTTATTGGGTTATTTACGTTCAACGGAAATTACCGTTAATGAACAAGACGGGTCATATAATCAACACTTGCATGTGTTGCTGTTTGTAAAATCAAGTTATTTTAAGAATTCAAATAATTATTTAGCACAAGCAGAATGGGCAAAATTAT
>NZ_JAJMZJ010000009.1 GCF_021012875.1 Peptoniphilus sp. KCTC 25270 | reverse complement strand
TCCCTAGGTTTGCGCCCACCCCGGTGAGATTTCTCGACTCGCTTCGCTCCCTCGAAATGACGTGGTTGGGAGGGTGCATTCTCACGCCCAAGTGCTTTCTCCCTAGGTGGACGCTCCGTGAATGACGTGGTTGGGAGAACCCTCTACAAAAAAAGAGAGCCCAAAGGCTCCCCACTCCAAACACAACAAACTCCTACAGACTCTCCCAAAATCCCCACCATTTCGCCCAATTGTTTTCACGCATGGAACCCGGGCAGATCTTCCTTGACGCATCATAATGACGAACCACACGCTCCCTAGGAATCCCATAAAACTTCATCAACTCCCGAACCAACTCACGCAAATGCTCCAACGTACGCTTCTCATCATTTCCACGATTCACACAAAACTCAATCCCAATACTATTGGAATTTGTAATCCCATAACGCCCACGCCCGTCACCACAATGCCACGCACTTTGAGCATCCTCAATAATCTGAACCACACCCTCCTGATCCACAAAATAATGGGCCGACGCCTGTCGATCCCCACCAGCAAAATACCGATAATGATTCAACGCCGTCGCCGTAGAAGAAACATTCCCCGTATCATGAATCACCAAATAACGAATCGCCGTACCGCCACGCTTAGAAAAATTATAATGAATCAACCTCTTATCTAAAATCATACATCCTCCTCAAATTCCGAATCCCATTTGATTTTGTATTCGCAACCGTCTGATAAGAAATCCCCAAAAAACCAGAAATCTCCGACAAACCCAAATTATGAAAATAATAAAGAGAAAGAACCTCCCGCTCCCGGTCCGGCAACGCCTCCACAAAGCCCCGAAGCTCCGAAAACTCCTCCTCCCGTAACAAACGCTCCTCAATACACTCCAAAGAAGGAATCAAATCGCAAACCGACTCCCCACTCTCCAAAGGCTGGTCCAAAATCGGCAAATCCTCCCTCGAAACCAACTTCACACGATCCAACAAAAAATAACGAAACTGGAGCTTAAAATAATGAAGAAAAGGCACATTCAAACTCCCATCAAAAGAATCCAAACACTCCAAAAGAATCAACTTCCCCTGAGCCAAAAGATCCTCCCTCTCACGACTATAAGGCAAAATCTTTCCAATCAAACTCTTCATCAACGGTTCCAATTCCAAAGTCAAATCCACAATCGCCGACTCATCCCCATGACAAGCCTCCTCTGCCAACTGATTTATTTTACCAAACATAAAAAATCTCCTTATCTCCAACGCTCCCTCTAAGGTATCTTTATTGTATCAAAAAACGAACATATGTTCAATGTGAGAGTAAAAAAAGAAGAGGCAAAACGCCCCCTCTCTTTTACAAAAGTGTTTTATCAATACTTACCCGCAACTCCTGAATGGTCTCGCAAAGTTCCCCCAATTTATTCTCCATCCGAACAATGAAATAACTGGCAACAACAATAGGAAACCCCGTATTGGCAATAAGATTGAGAAGAGCATCCAAATCCATATTACTCGCCCACATCAAACAAAACATTGGACGTAGTAACAATATACTCTGCCTTTTCTACCCCCGCTAAAGGAGCCTCTTTACGGAACACCTCCGTAGAAACAATAGACTCCATAATCGGACGAACCTCCGCCTCTGACAAACCTTCCTTTGGATCATCCACGCGAAGATTATAAGAATCACTAGCAGCATCCCTAAACTTCATTACAAGTACCTTTTTTTCCATTTTTCCTCCCTATTAAACCCCTTCAACTAACGTATGAGTTTCTACCGTTTCAATCGTAACCAAATCCTTTGCGTACAAAGAACCAATCTGGCTTCCAGCACTAAACAACTGCTCATCTGTCGCATTGTCATTGATATCTTGGAAAGACTTTGTACGAATACGCATCTTACCAGAATCCGTTTGACCATTATTCAAAAGCAAACGCAAAGACTTTTTTGACTCAGATCTTTCAACTGCCATCCTCTCACCCCCTTTCACACTATAAATAGAAAAAAGGGAGAGGATTTACCAAAAGAAAAAGAAATTTTTTATCCATTACGTCATTTTGTTTGAGAAAGTACGAAGGGATTTTCTGCCCCAGTTACGTCATTTCGACCGAGGAATTTTTGTAAAAAATTGCGAGTGGAGAAATCTGACAGGGATTTTACGTTCTCACGCCCAAGGGCTTTTCCCTTGTTATCCTCCACCAGTTACGTCATTTCGACCGGAAAAATTCCGTTAGGGATTTTGGAGTGGAGAAATCT
>NZ_JAJMZJ010000008.1 GCF_021012875.1 Peptoniphilus sp. KCTC 25270 | reverse complement strand
CTTACGTGAATCCATAGCGTAAGGAAGGAATACCGGGGGAACTGAAACATCTAAGTACCCCGAGGAAAAGAAAGAAACCTCGATACCCTAAGTAGCGGCGAGCGAACGGGGTAGAGCCCAAATTGAACATAATTCCTGGTATGTGAGTGGAAGAATCTGGAAAGATTTGCGATACAGGGTAAAAGTCCCGTACACGAAGCAGAAGAGGAAGGTTCTAAACGAGTACCACCGGACACGTGAAACCCGGTGGGAACATAGGGGGACCACCCCCTAAGGCTAAATACTCCTTGGTGACCGATAGCGCAACAGTACCGTGAGGGAAAGGTGAAAAGAACCCCGGGAGGGGAGTGAAATAGAATCTGAAACCTGATGTTTACAAGCAGCGAAACTGGCTTAAGCCAGGATCGTGTACTTTTTGTAGAACGGGCCAGCGAGTTATGATTTCTAGCAAGGTTAAGGTGTTAAGCACCGGAGCCGGAGCGAAAGCGAGTCTGAATAGGGCGAAGAGTTAGAGGTCATAGACCCGAAACCGTGTGATCTATCCATGGGCAGAGTGAAGTTGCCGTAAAAGGCAATGGAGGCTCGAACCGGGTAGCGTTTAAAAGCTATCGGATGACCTGTGGATAGGGGTGAAAAGCCAAACGAACACGGAGATAGCTGGTTCTCCTCGAAATAGCTTTAGGGCTAGCCTGGAGCGAATTGTCTCGGGGGTAGAGCACTGAATGGTCAAGGGGCTTCACCAAGTTACCGCGACCTATCAAACTCCGAATACCGAAGACAAAATACTCCGGAGTCAGACTATGGGGGATGAGCTTCATAGTCGAAAGGGAAACAGCCCAGACCACCAGCTAAGGTCCCAAAATGCGTGTTAAGTGGAAAAGGATGTGGAGTTACTGAGACAACTAGGATGTTGGCTTAGAAGCAGCCATACATTGAAAGAGTGCGTAATAGCTCACTAGTCAAGTGACTCTGCGCCGAAAATAACCGGGGCTAAACACGATACCGAAGCTGTGGAATCGAGCAATCGATTGGTAGAGGAGCATTGTGTGATCATCGAAGCAAAAGCTGTAAGGCATTGTGGAGGTCACAGAAGAGAGAATGCTGGCATGAGTAGCGAGAGGGGAGTGAGAATCTCCCCCGTCGAAAACCCAAGGTTTCCTGAGGAAGGCTCGTCCACTCAGGGTAAGTCGGGACCTAAGGCGAGGCCGAAAGGCGTAGTCGATGGACAACAGGTGGAAATTCCTGTACCGGTAACCGTAATGAAGATGTGGGGACGCAGGAGGATACGCAAAGCGCCCAGTTGGTGCGGCGTTCAAGCACAAAGGATGAGAAGTAGGCAAATCCGCTTCTCGTAACGTCTGAAGTGTGATGAGGATCGAAAATAAGTAGAGAAGTTGCCGACTCCATACTGCCAAGAAAAGCCACTATTCGCGGAGATCGCCCGTACCGTAAACCGACACAGGTAGGTGAGGAGAGAATCCTAAGACGAGCGGAAGAACCTTTGTTAAGGAACTCGGCAAAATGACCCCGTAACTTCGGGAGAAGGGGAGCCACAGCAATGTGGCCGCAGTGAAAAGGCCCAAGCGACTGTTTACCAAAAACACAAGTCTCTGCGAAGTCGAAAGACGAAGTATAGGGGCTGACACCTGCCCGGTGCTGGAAGGTTAAGGGAAAAAGTTAGCGCAAGCAAAGCTTAGAACTGAAGCCCCAGTAAACGGCGGCCGTAACTATAACGGTCCTAAGGTAGCGAAATTCCTTGTCGGGTAAGTTCCGACCCGCACGAAAGGTGTAACGATTTGGGCACTGTCTCAACAAAGGATCCGGTGAAATTGTAGTAGCGGTAAAGATGCCGCTTACCCACGACAGGACGGAAAGACCCCGTGGAGCTTTACTGCAGGCTGATATTGGATTTCGGGATGGACTGTACAGGATAGGTGGGAGACACCGAAGCAAGCACGCCAGTGTTTGTGGAGTCGCCCTTGGGATACCACTCTATTCATTCTGGAATTCTAACTTCCTTCCGTGAATCCGGAAGAAGGACATTGTCAGTTGGGCAGTTTGACTGGGGCGGTCGCCTCCCAAAAAGTAACGGAGGCGTTCAAAGGTTTCCTCAGCACGGTCGGAAATCGTGCGAAGAGTGCAAAGGCAAAAGGAAGCTTGACTGCGAGACCTACAAGTCGAGCAGAGACGAAAGTCGGACTTAGTGATCCGGTGGTACCGCGTGGAAGGGCCATCGCTCAACGGATAAAAGCTACCCCGGGGATAACAGGCTTATCTCCCCCAAGAGTCCACATCGACGGGGAGGTTTGGCACCTCGATGTCGGCTCGTCTCATCCTGGGGCTGAAGCAGGTCCCAAGGGTTGGGCTGTTCGCCCATTAAAGAGGCACGCGAGCTGGGTTCAGAACGTCGTGAGACAGTTCGGTCCCTATCCGTCGTGGGCGTAGGAAATTTGAGAGGATCTGTCCTTAGTACGAGAGGACCGGGATGGACAAACCGCTGGTGCATCAGTTGTACTGCCAAGTGCACAGCTGAGTAGCTACGTTTGGAAGGGATAAGCGCTGAAAGCATCTAAGCACGAAGCCCCCCTCGAGATGAGATTTCCCTCATAAGATAAGACCCCTTGTAGACCACGAGGTTGATAGGTCTGAGGTGGAAGTGTAGCAATACATGGAGCTGACAGATACTAATCGGTCGAAGACTTGACCAAAGAA
>NZ_JAJMZJ010000007.1 GCF_021012875.1 Peptoniphilus sp. KCTC 25270 | reverse complement strand
AGAAAATCGGTTTGTTGGACATATATGGAGTGGATAGAAATGAATAAAAACCAAAAAGACGAACGACATTTGAAACCACCAGAAGAATGGACGGAATATGAAAGCGCCTTGGATTTTCAAGAACGTTGCAATTCTCAAACAATGAAATTAGACTTAACGCCAGAACAAGAGGCGAGAGGAAAAGAGATTAGAAGGAGAACTCGCTTAATGGCGATTCGACGGTTGCTAGAAGAAGGGTATACGATAGAATTTCTAAAAGAAAAACACATTACAGACGAACAGATACAAGAAGCCCTATCCTTTGAATATGAATATGAAGAGTAAGGCTATACAGGATACAAAAGGATAAACTAGAAAGCACAGGTTTTTACAACTTGTGCTTTTTTGTTTGGAAAATTATGAAATGAACCATGGTCATTTAGACAATCTAAATAGACCAAGTAAAGAGGTACATATGCCTTTTGTAGGGGATCACCCCCGCATATGGGGAAATAAAACAGGAAGGATTCTCTCCTTCCTGCTTATTTTATATATTCCTGATATTCTTCCCAAATTTCTTTTCCCGTCTCTTTGATTCCAACATTGTTTTTTTGCACATCGGCGAAGGCTTCATATTTTTCTTTCCGCGTTCTCCAAAGCTCTTGAAGACGCTCCATTCCTCCTGCAGAAAGGGGTCTACCATCTGTAGAAAGCTCCTCCAAAGGACGCAAAATTTGGTAAATTCTTCCATTTTCTCCCATAGGCGGATAATTTTCAGGATCAATAATGGTTCCACCGCCGGTTGAAATTACTACATTTTCCTCCTCTCGAAAGCTTCCCATCACTTCTTTTTCAATGGCACGGAAATGAGGTTCTCCAAATTGTTCGAAAATTTTTGGGATTTCCATCTGGGCATGTTTAATAATTTCTTCGTCTAAATCAATATGCTTCCAACCAGCATTTCTAGCCACCGCTTGGCCAATGGTTGTTTTTCCTGCGCCTGGCATGCCGATAATAACGATTTTCTTTGGTTCTTTTCTCTCTATTTTTTCCATATTATCTCCTTTGATCCAACAATAACAAAGCCGTAAGATTTTCAATAACCGGCAAAGCCCGAATCGGTATAGCCGGGTCGTGTCGCCCATGAATTTCATATTGAATTTCTTCTTGGGTTTTTAGATTTACCGTTTTTTGGATTTTTCCAATAGAAGCCGTTGGCTTAATAGCAACGCGAAAAACAATAGGCATTCCGTTGGTAATCCCTCCCTGAATTCCTCCACTGTGGTTGGTTTGGGTTTGAATGTTTCCCTTTTCCAAAACAAAAGGATCGTTGTTTTCGCTCCCTTTTTTCTCTGTTCCTTGGAATCCGCTTCCAAATTCCAGGCCCTTTACGCCTCCCAAAGCAAAAATTCCCTGAGCAAGGGCGCTCTCGATTCCATCAAATTTTGGATTGCCCCAACCAGCCGGAACATTGTGGACCATAATTTCCACGATGCCCCCGACGCTATCTTTTTCTTCCATAAGTTGCTTCAATTGTTTTTTAGCTTCTTCCCGTTTTTCAGAGTAAAAGAAAGGAATTTCTCCCACAGGAATTTCCTCATTCAAAGGAATGTTTTCCATCGGCTCCTCTTCAATGTCTCCTAAACGTTTCAAATGTCCCCGAATCAAAATTCCATCCTGTGCCAAAATTTCCCTAGCAATGGCCCCAAAAAATACCATCGGAGCCGTAAGTCGTCCAGAAAAATGACCACCTCCACGATAATCTTCGTAGCCATTGTAACGAATATGGGCCGTGTAATCGGCGTGGGATGGGCGGAGAATTTCCGGACGATAATCCTTAGAACGGGCATCTTGGTTGCGAATTTCCACAGCCAAAGGCGCCCCCGTTGTTTTCCCCTGAAAAACCCCCGAGAGAATTTCGTATTGGTCCGGTTCCTTTCTTGGGGTAGCGTAATCGCCTCCCGTCTTTCGCCGTTCCATCTCCCGTTGAATCCGAACGTTAGGAATGGGAATTCCCGGAGGAAGGCCCTCAAGGACTCCGCCAATGGCCGGACCGTGGCTTTCGCCAAAAATAGTAAGTCGTATATTTTTTCCTATGGTTGAGGACATAGCTTTCCTCCTAATTTCTGAATTTCCCTATAAAAACCAGGGTAGGATTTATCAATCGCATTTTCTCCTATTATATGAACCGGATTCTCGCAAATTTGGCTCGCAACCGCAGCCGCCATAGCAATTCTATGGTCCTTATAACTGTTGACGGTGCCGCCCATTAATCCACCCGTTCCCTGAATTTTCAAACCGTCCGCGGTCTCTTGAACAACGCCCCCCAAAGCCTCAATCATCTCTTTTGTACTTTGAATTCGGTCGCTTTCCTTATAACGCAGTCGCTCCCCATGGATAAACGTCGTCGTTCCATGGGCCTTTGTAGCAAGAATAGCAAGAATCGGCAACAAATCCGGAATTTCTCGCAAATCAATCTCTTGCCCTTGGAGATTTTTTCCCTTTACAAGAATCCCATCGTCTTCCAAAATCTCTGCACCAAAATTCTCTAAAATTTCCAGAATTTTTCGGTCTCCCTGCCTAGAACGGCGATCCAAATGTTTCACAGAAATTTCTGTCCCATCCCCAATAGCACTAGCAACAAGGAAAAAAGCCCCATTGGACCAATCGCCCTCTAAATAAATTTCCGGATTCCCAATCGGAACTTGGTTTTTCGGAATTTTGTAGCCATGGGGCGTTTCCTCCACACGGATTTGAAAAGTCTCCATTGCCTCTAAAGTCAAATCCACATAAGGCTTTGACTCCAACTCCGTCGTCAAACAAATTTCGCAATCTTCCTTTTGAAAAATACTAGACAACAAAAATCCAGAAATATATTGAGAAGAAATATTTCCCGGCAAAGAAACTTTCTTCCAACGAAGCCTCCCTTGGGTCTTGAAAGGAAGTTTTTTCCTAGAAAACTGAACGCCATTCTCTTCCATAACATCCACAAGAGTTTGTAACGGACGCTCCGGCAGTCTGCCTTCTCCCGTAAAAAAAGAAGTTTCCCAAAGACTCGCCACAAGAGGAAGGAGCAACCGCAAAGTCGTTCCACTTTCTCCACAATCAATGCGAGGCTCTTTCTGAAAAGTTCGGGTAGGCTCAATTTCCAAAGTCCTTCCATGGATTTTAACCCTCGCTCCCATTTCCTCCACAGCCGATACCGTCCGCCGCAAATCATCAGACTCTATAAAGTTGTAAATTTTTGATGGACGATTCGCCACAGCCCCAAGAAGAATCATCCGATGGGCAATGGATTTTGACGGAATCATAGAAACCTCTCCCGTCCACTTTTTTGGGTCGATGGTTAACATAATTTCCCCTTAATGATTTTTTAGAATTTCCGTAGCAAGTTCCAACATTTCAATGGCAAGATGGTGGTTATCGCCAATTAAATCAAACACAGCATCCTCACTTAACACACCGCATTTCACATCCGATGGAATCGCTCCGCAATTGGAATCCTCCACATCTTGAAAAAACTCCTCGCTTCCATAATATTCACGAAGAACTTGGTAGGCTTTTTGAGCCTGAGCAAAATTCTCCAAAGCAAGTTCCATTTCTTCCACCGCCTTACTATGGTTGTCTAAAATGGTCTCCATTTCTTTTATTCGTAGGATTTGGTTCATAATACCTCCTAAAATTTTTAATATAATCTTTTCTTTATTCTACCACGGATTCCCCCCAAACACGTCATTTCGACTAAGAAAAAACGCCAGTTTTTTCGCACGGAGAAATCTCACCAGGGTCAGCGTCCACCTAAAACAAAACCCCTGTAATGACATAACTGGATGGGGGAGAACAAGGGGGAAGGGGCACTCAACAACGCACCCACCCAACCACGTCATTTCGACTAAGAAAAAGCATTTGCTTTTTCGCATGGAGAAATCTCACCAGGGTCAGCGTCCACCTAGAACAAGGCCCTTGTAACAATAAACGTAAACCCCTGTCAGATTTCTCCACTCGCAATTTTTTACAAAAATTCCTCGGTCGAAATGACATAACTGGCGGGGGAGGGAATATCCCCCTTATTTCCACGAAACCCCACCCAACCACGTCATTTCGACTAAGAAAACCGAAGGTTTTCGCACGGAGAAATCTCACCAGGGTCAGCGTCCACCTAGAACAAGGCCCTTGTAACAATAAACGTAAACCCCTGTCAGATTTCTCCACTCGCAATTTTTTACAAAAATTCCTCGGTCGAAATGACATAACTGGTGGGGAGAACAAGGTGAAGGCCTTTGTAATGCCATAACCAGCGAAGGCAATTTCTCCCGCGAATCCATACAATGCTTTTTCGCCAGAAAAAGCCACTGATAGAAAAGCGTTAGGGTAACAAGGGTGGGGGTCCTAGGGGAGGGACATAGGGCGAATCGCAACGCCCTTGTCCTTGCCCCTAGAAAACGAATAAGAAAAGAATGAGAAAGTTTGCGAAATCCACGAAGGAGAAAAGAATCAAAACATCCCCCTTATTTCCACGGAACACCCACCCAACCACGTCATTTCGACTAAGAAAACCGAAGGTTTTCGCACGGAGAAATCTCACCGGGGGTGAGTGTCCACTTGGGGGAAAGCCCTTGGGTGTGTCAGCGTAAAACCCCTGTCAGATTTCTCCACTTCAAAATCCCTAACGGAATTTTTCCGGTCGAAATGACGTAATTGGTCGCGTCCACCTAAAACAAGGCCCTTGGGCGTGAGAACGTAAAACCCCTGTCAGATTTCTCCACTCGCAATTTTTATCAAAATCCCTCGGTCGAAATGACATAACCAGGGCAGAGAATATCCCTTTTACATCCACGGAAACCCCACCCAACCCCAAAAACAAAAAACTTCACAAAATTTTCAAAAAACCCCCACTCCACCCAAAATCCAAAAATCCCGCCCCAAACCCTCCGCCTCATTTCCTCCCAAACCAAACAAAAAACAACGCAATAAACCACCAAACCCAATCCCCAAAAAATCCCATAAAATCAACGTTTGAAAGGGTGTCATTAAACTGTAATTTTACAACTCCCTTTTCTGGTGTATAATAATAACATCATGGAGAACAATGACAACTGAATATTTAAGAAAACCAATTCGAGAAGATTCAGTTCGTCTATTCTCATGGCCTAAGTGACTTTACCAGTTGAAGGTAAAATCACTAGATGGTATAATAATGTTAGATCACAAGATTCTAAATCTTGTTGAATCTGAAAAATCACAAGGAGGTCGTAAGACGAGATGAACAAGAAATTTCTTAGCCTTGTACTAGCACTAGTAATGGTACTTGGCGCATTCACAAGCGTCTTCGCAGCGGATGCTGTCGACACGAAAGAAGTTCCTAAATTAACTTCTAACGATGCAAAAATCCAATGGTTAGTGGATAACGAAATCGTAATCGGTCGTAAAGTAAACGAAAAAGCAGAAGACAATGACTTAGCTCTAACAGAAACTATCCAAAGAGCAGAAGTTACAAAATTATTGGTATACGCTATTGGTAAAGCGGACTTAGCTGAAAAATTATTCGGTTTAGTGAACCCTTACTCTGACGTAGCAAAAGACTACTGGGCTAATGGCTACATTACAGTTGGTACAACTTCTGTAGCTGACAACGGTTTAGCATTCTTAAACGGTTACCCAGATGGAACTTTCAAACCAATGAACAACGTAACTTACGCTGAATTGGCAAAAATGTTAGTAGTATTAGCTGATGATGAGTTAACTCAAGCTCAACACGATGCTTACAACGCTAACTGGCCAACTGCTTGGGTTGTTAAAGCAACTGAAATGGGTATCTTCGAAGGCATTACTAACGTAAACGCTAACGATGACGTTATCCGTAGCAACGGTTTCGTAATGATGTTCAACGCATTCTATGCAATGAAAGACATTAGAGTAATCCCTGTTAATGAAACAATTGGTGTTATCTCTAAAAAATCTGACGGAACTACTTTAACATTGAACCAAGGCGATTTCTTAAAAGAATTCAAAGTTGACGAAAACACTGTATTCGTGGGCGAAGATCTTAAAGAAGCTAGCCAAAAATGGCTTAGCCAAGAAACTAAAGCTGCTGACTACTTTGTAGGTTCTTTAGTTCGTGTATTGGTTCAAGATGATGTTGTAACTCACATCGTTGAGTTAGGTAGACCAGCTGGTGTTGTTGAAGCAGATAGAAATGCTTGGACAGGCATTATCGCTGATGATGGTTATATCACTAACATGAGCTCTTTAGATAAAGAGAATGAAACAGTTAAAGGTTATAGAGGAGATGCTAACTTAACTAGCAAAACTCGTTACTTTGTAGCTGATTACAATGAAAATGCTTTAACTGAAGTGAAAGATTTTGATGCAGCTATGGATTTAGTTGATGAATTACTTCCAAATGTAGAAGGTTACTTTGCTTACAACGTTCTTCCAAATAGTGGAGTAAAAGAAGCTAAAGTTGTTGTATTCAGCGAAGTTAATACTAAAGATACTGACGCAACTTTAGTACGTGTTAACGCACCTGTTACTAACGGATCTTTCAACTTACCAGCACAAGCTCCTGGTTTAACTGAAACTGCTGTTGTAAACTATGACTTAAGAAACGTTACTAGTATCTTCCCATACAACTACAACGTTGAAAAATATGACGTATTAAAAATAGTTGCGGACAAAGATAACAAAGTTACAGACGTTCCAAAACAAGAAGAATTAGTTATTGATTACTCTGTAGATAACATCTACAAAGTAGTTGAAATCAACAAAGGTACTGTAGATGCATTACCAACTACACCAGCTCAACAAGTAAATGAAATGGTATTAGTGGATGCTGCTGGAAACAGAGCAAGAGTTGACTTACCAACTGACTACGATGCATTCTTCACTGATGGAATCAAAGTAGGTGCTTTCGTTCAATTGACAGTTGAAGCTACTGACAAAGGTGTTTTGGCTGATATCGTATCTGTAGTTCCTGCAACTAAAGTACGTGGAGAGTTTACTGCAGATTTCAATAATGTTGAAAAAGTTACTGACACTGTAACATTCATCTACAAAGGTGAATATACTAAAAATACAGCTGAGCATGACTACCTATATACTGCAAAAATCTACGTAGTAGATGCTGATGGAGTAGCAAGCGCAACTCCAACAACTGTAAATACTAATAATCCTGACTTGAAAGCTGGCAACACTTATGAAGGTCAACTATTCGTTCAAGATGTTGCAGGTGCAGTACCTGTATTAGCTGACAAAGCTACACTTGTTAAATAATTAAATTTAACAAATAAAAAGAACCCGAAAGGGTTCTTTTTATTGTGCTTTTTTCTATTTTTTGGGAGCGCCCCACCCTACCACGTCATTTCCGACAACGCCCCTCCCAACCCCGTCATTCACGAAGCACCCTCCCAACCACGTCATTTCGACTAAGAAAAAGCAACGCTTTTTCGCACGGAGAAATCTCACCAGGGTCCACGCAAACCTAGGGGAAAGCTCTTGGAAATGAGAACGTAAAACTCCTGTCAGATTTCTCCATTCACAAATTTTTACAAAAATTCCTCGGTCGAAATGACGTAACTGGTTGCGTCCACCTAGAACAAGGCCCTTGCCAACAACGGCCCCAACCCTGTCATTCACGAAGCACCCTCCCAACCACGTCATTTCGACTAAGAAAAAACGTCAGTTTTTTCGCATGGAGAAATCTCACCAGGGTCCACGCAAACCTAGGGGAAAGCCCTTGGAACTATGAACGTAAAAGGCATGTCAGATTTCTCCACTTCAAAATCCCTAACGGAATTTTTCCGGTCGAAATGACATAACTGGTTGCGTCCACCTAGAACAAGGCCCTTACAACGGAGCACCCACCCAACCACGTCATTTCGACTAAGAAAACCGAAGGTTTTCGCACGGAGAAATCTCACCGGGGTGAGCGTCCACCTGGAGGAAAGCCCTTGGAACTATGAACGTAAAAGGCATGTCAGATTTCTCCACTTCAAAATCCCTAACGGAATTTTTCCGG
>NZ_JAJMZJ010000006.1 GCF_021012875.1 Peptoniphilus sp. KCTC 25270 | reverse complement strand
CCCGAGTTGGCCAAAGGGGACGGACTGTAAATCCGTTAGCACTGCTTTCAGTGGTTCGAATCCACTCTCCTCCACCATAAGTATTACGGTTAGAAGTTTATTATTTACCATGCGGGTGTAGCTCAGTGGTAGAGCCCCAGCCTTCCAAGCTGGTTGCGAGGGTTCGATTCCCTTCACCCGCTCCATCATGAGCACCTATAGCTCAGTCGGATAGAGCAACGGACTTCTAATCCGTGTGTCGGGGGTTCGAATCCTCCTAGGTGCGCCATAAGCACTCAATTACAAATTAAATATTGGGGCGTAGCCAAGTCGGTAAGGCACCAGACTTTGACTCTGGCATTCCACAGGTTCGAGTCCTGTCGCCCCAGCCAATAGGATCCATTAGCTCAGTTGGCAGAGCACCTGACTTTTAATCAGGGTGTCCCGCGTTCGAGTCGCGGATGGATCACCAATTTTACGGAGAGGTATCGAAGTGGTCATAACGAGGCGGTCTTGAAAACCGTTAGGGTTCACGCCCACGTGGGTTCGAATCCCACCCTCTCCGCCATTTTTTGTATGGAGAAGTACTCAAGTGGCTGAAGAGGCTCCCCTGCTAAGGGAGTAGGTCCTTCACGGGGCGCGAGGGTTCAAATCCCTCCTTCTCCGCCAAATAGGTGAGGGCCTTTAGCTCAGTTGGTTAGAGCGCCCGGCTCATAACCGGTAGGTCCAGGGTTCAAGTCCCTGAGGGCCCACCAAAATTTGACTCACCTATGCCCAGATAGCTCAGTCGGTAGAGCAGTGGACTGAAAATCCACGTGTCGCTGGTTCGATTCCGGCTCTGGGCACCATTTTTATAGGAGTATAGTTCAGCTGGTAGAACGTTGGTCTCCAAAACCAAATGTCGTGGGTTCGAGTCCTACTACTCCTGCCAAAAAAACCGTGTAGTCTTTTGACTACACGGTTTCTTTGTTTTCTGGAGTTTGTCGTATATGATGGAGCAGAGTGAAAATCTGAGGCAAATAGATTTCTTTATTGTAGGCGAGGAGAAGATATCCTTCTGGTAGGGGAATAGGGTTTTGAATTTTATAGGGGATTTCTATTACGCTACAAGAATCTTCTTGGTTATAGTAGGTGTGAATGGGGAAGATTGTAAGAGAGAATGTTCCTTCTTTTTCTTCATATAAGAAATTTTCTTTATGAAGGAATTGAGAATAAGAGGGAGAGATTTTTCCAGAAAATTCCCATTGTTTTCCATTTTCTTGGGCGGACTCAATGGTTGCTGTAAAAGATTCTGCTTCATATTTGCATTCTTTCAATAAATCCTCATACATTTTACGGATGGTGTTCATGGCCGTTAGATTTTGTTGAATGGCTTGAAACATAGGAACGTCATCTTTTTCCTCAAAGGGATAATAGGTTTCGTAAAGTTTTGGGCCTAATGTGATTTTCGATCGAGGGTCCATTTCTTTTGCGAAGCTTTTCATACTATAACTTTCTCTTGGTTTGAGGAATTTATATTTCCTAAGCTCTACATAAAGGTCTAGGGACTGGTTTTTCCATTCTTCTTGAATGTCTTTGTATTCTTTGAAGAAAAGAGAGGACTCGAATTTGCTATTGAAAGTATAAAAGATTATTCCTGTGTTGGATTGAATATACTGATATAATGGTAGTAGGAAGTTTTTTGTAGACTGATTTTTTTGTATTCTTGCGATTTGAAATGTATCTTTGTGGGGAATGTAGATTCCGTAGGCAAAGATTTCATCGAATCGTTTTTGGTATCCACTGGTGTAAATTTGCACGAGGGATACGTGGTTTGTATTTTTCTTTTCCATGGAAACTCCTTTCATGGAAAGTATATCATATTTTTAGCTTGAGGTGATGGAATGATATATTTGGATAATTGCGCTACAACAAAGCCTTCTCCTAAGGTGGTAGAGGCTATGGTGGAGGCGTTAACTTTAGATTATGGGAATCCTTCTTCTCTCCATTCTTTTTCTCATGAAATCAATAAAAAGAAAGAGTCGATTCGTAAGGAGATTTTGCGGTATTTTCATGGAAACAATGGACAGTTGATTTTTACTTCCGGAGGAACGGAATCCAACAATTTGGCTTTGAAAAATTTAATTGATGGGAATCTCCGAAATGGGAAAAAGGTAATTTCAACGAATATCGAACATCCATCGATTTTGAATTATTTGAAATCTAGGGATGATATTGAGTTGGTTCTATTGTCTGTGAATGAAACGGGACATATTGAAGAAGAGGACTTATTCCGTGCTTTGGATGAGGAGACAATAGTGGTTTCTTTGTTCCATGTAAATAGTGAATTGGGTTCTGTAAATTCTGTGGAAGAATGGGTACCTAAGATTCGAGAACAATATCCCAAGGTGAAAATTCATATTGATGGGGTACAAGCGGTTGGGAAAATCCCCGTGGATGTAGGTAAGATTCGTTGTCATACCTATAGTTTTAGTGGCCATAAATTCCACGGTCCCAAAGGAATTGGCGGTCTTTTTGTGGCAAAAGAAATTCATCTAACGCCTTTATTACAGGGCGGGGGCCAAGAAATGGGACTTCGCTCAGGAACGGAAAATGTGCCTGCGATTTATGGTCTTGGACAAGCCTTTGGTGAATTAAGGGAATATAAAGAGGATCATTATAGAAAAATCGAAGAGTTAGGAAAGAAAATGATGGAAAAAATTTCTGAGAGTATAGAGGATATTCGTATCAATTCCCAAGGAATTTCTAGCCCATTTATTTATAATATTAGTTTTGCCGATGCTCGGGGAGAAGTAATTCTTCATATGTTGGAACAAGAGGAAATCTATATTTCGACTTCTTCGGCTTGTTCTTCAAAGAAAAAAGGGAAAAATCCAATTTTAGAAGCCATTGGTTTGAATGAAAATTTAGCGGAAGGCACCATTCGGATTTGTTTTTCTCATCTAACAACAGAAGAGGAAATCAATACATTTGTGGAAGCTTTGGAGAGAGTGGTAGGAGAAATTAGAAGTATTATTCGGAGGAATGCGTGAAAAGAGTTATTAGTTTAAGTTTAGGAGAAGTTGTATTAAAGGGGAAGAATCGCCAATATTTTATTCGCCGGATTCTTCAGAATATTAAGACGGTTTTAGATGGTACATCTTACGTTGAGATTCAACAAGAAATGGGTAAAATTAATATTGAAATAGATCCTGTGGATGAGACAGAAATCATTGATCGTTTGAAATATGTTTTTGGAACGGTTTACATTAGCCCTACGTGGGAAATAAAAAGTGATTTTGAAACCATAGTGGAGGAATCTGTTTCTTATATTAAAGGTCTTTTGAAAGAAAATCCTCGCTATAAAACGTTTAAGGTTATGGCGAAGAGAGGGGATAAATCTTATCCTATGAATTCCCAAGAAATCAATATGGAATTAGGGGGAAGAATTTTAGAAGCGATTCCGGCCCTTTCTGTAGATGTTCACCATCCAGATATTGCCTTTCATGTGGATGTGAAAAAGAAATCTTATATTTATCATGAAAAGATTTCTACTTATGGAGGTTTGCCTTTAGGAAGCAATGGACGTGGCTTGTTGCTTTTATCAGGAGGAATTGATTCGCCGGTAGCTGGATTTTTAATGGCAAAACGAGGGGTGCAAATGGATGCATTGCATTTCCATTCCTATCCTTTTACTTCTCAAAAAGCAGAAGAAAAGGTAATGGATTTGGCACGAGTTTTGTGTCGCTATACGACAAAAATGACAATGTATAGTGTGAATTTATTAAATATTCAGAAGGAAATCAATAAAAATTGCCCACCAGACCAAATGACCGTTTTGTCTCGCCGTTTTATGATGCGGATTGCCAATGAGATTGCGAGAAGAAAAGGTTATGTAAGCATTACAACGGGAGAAAATTTAGGGCAAGTTGCTTCTCAAACCCTTCACGGTCTTACTGTAACAGACAATGTGGCAGAGCCAATTGTTTTTCGACCTTTAATTGGTATGGATAAGTTAGACATTATTTCATGGGCTACAAAAATTGGAACGTATGATATTTCCATTCAGCCTTTTGAAGATTGTTGTACTGTATTTTTGCCAAAACACCCAAGTTTGCGTCCAACGGTAGAAGAAATGGAAGAATCGGAATCGGTATTGGATGTGGATACTTTGGTGAAAGAGGCAGTGGACTCTATGGAAATCCATAGAATGAATGCAAAGGAGACATTATGAAAAAATTAATACCTGTTGTTGTCATTATTGTTATTTTGGCGGCAATTTTTGGATCCACTTATAATAAGTTGACGGGACTAGATAATCAGGTGGACGTGGCATGGTCACAAGTAGAAAACACTATGCAAAGACGTGCGGATTTGATTCCGAACTTAGTGGAAACAGTAAAAGGCTACGCGCAACATGAAGAAGACGTATTTACCCAAGTAACAAACGCTCGTAGTGCGGTAAATAACGCACAAACACCAGAAGAATACGCAGAAGCCAACGAGCAAATGAATGAAGCAATGCGTAGTATTAATGTTGTAGTAGAAGCGTATCCAGAACTAAAAGCCAACGAAAATTTCCAAAATTTACAAGCGGAGTTGGCAGGAACAGAGAATCGTATTGCGGTAGAAAGACAACGTTATAACGAAACCGTTGGGGATTATAATTTGTCCGTTCGTCGTTTCCCTACCAATTTGGTAGCGGGGATTTTGGGATTCCAACAACGTCAATACTTTGAAATTTCTGAAGGTGCAAGTGAGGTTCCACAAGTACAATTTTAGGAGATGAGCCATGAAGAAAAATCTATTTTCCATATTTTTTGCTGTAATGATTCTTTTTTCAAGCTCAGTAGTGTATGGGAAGGATTTACAACTGCCTGAGGCAAGTCATGAATTTTATGTTTATGATGAAGCAGGTTTGTTAGATGACAAGGCAAAAAATGAAATCGTACGTATTAACGAAAATTTATATGAAGAAACAGGGGCGCAAATTGTTATTGCAACCTTAAATCATTTGCCAGAAAATGCCACAAGTAAAGAGACCGCTGTGGAGCTTTTTGAAAAATGGAAAATTGGAAGTGCCGATAAAAATAACGGAATTCTTCTTTTGATAACCATGGAAGAAAGAGAGTTCCAAATGGAAGTTGGATATGGTTTAGAAGGCCCGATTCCTGATATGGTGGCCCAATCGATTTTGAACAATATGACTTCTTATTTCCAAGAAGGCGAGTTTCAAAATGGAATTTTGAACGCTTTTTATGATGTATTGGGAAAAATTGAAGAAGAATACAATGTAAGTATTTCTAGAGATGCTTCTCTGAAACCAAGTAGGCCAATAGAAGATAGCAACAATAGAAACCGAGAGCGGATTATCGGTATGGTTGTTCGCATCGTTATTTTTATCATCCTTATTTCCATCTTTACAGGTGGCGGTGGTCGAGGCGGTCGTAGACGAAGATACCGTGGACCAATTTTCTTCCCTGGAAGTTTTGGTGGCGGAGGATTCGGCAGCGGCGGCTTCGGTGGAGGCGGCTTTGGCGGCGGAGGAAACTTCGGCGGTGGCGGTCGTTCTGGCGGCGGAGGTGCCGGCGGTGGCTGGTAAATAGAAGAATAGGTACAGTCTGAAAAGGCTGTACTTTTTTTGTGGAAAAATTATTTTTATAGATTGGAAAGAACATCTTGACCAGCTCTTTTCAAATCTTTATAATAAAATAGTTGTTTAGTAATTGTAAATTTTTAGTTTAATGGAGGTGGCGTATGGACATTGGAAGTCGAATTCGATTGTTGCGGCAACAGCAGAATTTAACTCAAGAAGAATTGGCAGAACGATGTGAATTAACCAAGGGATTTATCTCTCAAATTGAACGGAATTTAACCAGTCCTTCCATAACGACCTTCTTATATATTTTGGAAGCTTTGGGAACGAATCCAGAAAATTTTTTCAAGAACACGCAAGTGGAACAACGAGTTTTTCATGAAGAAGACTTTTTTGAAGCAGAAAATGAAGAATTGGGATATCTTCTTTCTTATATTGTGCCAAATGCTCAAAAAAATGAGATGGAACCTACTTTATGGGAGATTCAACCGGGAGGAGAGACAAAAATTCTCGGTCCTTTTGAAGGGGAATCTTTCGCCTATATATTTTCGGGGCAAGTGGAATTCCATTTTGGGAAAGAAGTAGAAATGGTAAAGAAAAACCAAACCATTTATAGTACAGGAGAAGAGCCTCAATTTTTTCGGAATAAAGGCAAGTCCGTAGCAAAGGTATTGTGGGTTTGTAGCCCGCCAAGTTTTTAGGAGGTGGAATATGGAGCAAAATTTAATTCATTTAGTAAATTTAGAAAAATCTTTTGATGATACAAAAGTCTTAAAAGGAATCAATTTGTATATTCGGGATAAGGAGTTTTTGACTTTACTTGGTCCTAGTGGATGTGGAAAAACGACAACATTGCGTATGATTGCCGGCTTTGAAACGCCAGACGCAGGAGAAATTTTATTTAACGGAAAAGATTTGATGAAATTAAAATCCTACGAAAGACCAATTAACACCGTATTCCAAAACTATGCCCTGTTTCCTCATTTGAACGTTTTTGATAACATTGCCTTTGGCTTAAAAATTCAAAACATTCCAGAAAAAGAAATGAAAGAAAGGGTAAAAGAAGTTTTGCGTTTGGTAAATCTTCCGAACTTTGAAAATCGTACCATTGACTCCCTTTCTGGAGGACAACAACAACGTATAGCTATTGCAAGAGCGTTGGTAAACGAGCCCAAAGTGCTCTTATTGGACGAGCCCTTGGGCGCGTTGGACTTAAAACTTCGAAAACAGATGCAGTTTGAGTTGAAACGAATTCAAGAAAAAGTAGGGATTACTTTTATTTATGTAACTCACGATCAAGAAGAAGCCCTTACTATGTCGGATACCATTGTTGTTATGAATGAGGGAGAAATTCAACAGATCGGATCCCCTATTGATATCTATAATGAGCCTAAAAATGCCTTTGTAGCGAATTTTATTGGCCAGTCCAACATTTTACCTGCCATTATGAAACAAGACCGTTTGGTAGAGATTGAAGGGGTGGATTTCATTTGCGTAGACAAGGGGTTCTCTCCCAATGAAAAAGTAGAAGTAGTTATTCGCCCAGAGGATGTGGAATTGGTGGAACCAACCGAAGATTTGTTAAATGGATTGGTAAAATCGGTTGTATTTAAGGGCGTTCATTATGAAATGATAGTAAATGTAAAAGAAAGAAATTGGGTGGTTCAATCAACGGTAGCCCCAGAAGTGGGAAAAACGGTAGGAATTCGTGTAATTCCAGATAACATCCACGTAATGAAAAAAGGGGATTGATTATGAAAAAATATTCCATACCTTTTATTTTTTGGACCGTCTTATTTGTGATCTTGCCCTTGCTTTTGGTAGTGGTTTACGCATTCAATGGAGTAAAATCTATGGATATGCAGTCTTTTACCTTTAGTTTAGAAAACTTCACGAGATTTTTTGAATCCCTTTATATTCGGATTTTGATTCGATCCGTTTGGTTGGCTTTGGCCTCTACAGCGGTTTGTTTAATTATGGGCTATCCAATTGCTTATATCATTTCCCAAATGGAGGCAAAAAAAGGTTCTATGTATATTCTTTTGTTTATTATTCCTATGTGGATGAACTTTTTATTAAGAACCTACGCATGGATTACTCTTTTAGGAAGAAATGGAGTATTAAATCGAATATTAGGCTTAATTGGCTTAGGACCTTTTGATATGATGTACAATCAAGGATCCATTCTAATGGGTATGATTTACAATTTCTTACCATTTATGGTCTTGCCAATCTACACCATTCTAACAAAAATGGACCACTCTTTAATTGATGCAGCGAAGGATTTAGGCGCCACTCCAAGAATGGTGTTTCAAAAAGTTATTTTGCCGTTAAGTGTCCCTGGAATTACCAGTGGAATTTTAATGTGCTTTATTCCTGCCTTATCTACTTTTGTTATCTCTTCTTTATTAGGAGGAAATAAATATTACTTGGTAGGGAATTTAATTGAGCAACAATATCGATTTACAGGAAACTGGCCTTTTGGCTCAGCTGTATCGGTTGTTTTGATTGTAATTATGTTTGTATTATTAGGAGCGTTCCGTTTGTTTACGGGGCCAAAGAAAATGGAAGGGAGGAAATAAATGGCAAAGTGGATGAAAAAAATTTATTTGGGACTCATGCTCTTGTTCTTGTATCTTCCCATTGTTGTTCTGATTGTATTTAGTTTCAATGACTCAAAACTACGGGGTGTTTGGGCTGGATTTACCCTTCATTGGTACACAGACTTGATTTCCGATCCAATTATTTTACAAAGTTTCTACTATACTATTTTGGTTGCTGTGGTGGCGACGGTTTTCTCGACGATTTTAGGAACCTTGTCTGCCATAGGAATTCAGCAATATCGAAGAAAAACGCAAAATTTATTGTTAAACGTCAACTATTTGCCAGTTTTGAATCCAGACATTGTTACAGCCGTTGCCTTAATGAGTTTGTTTGGATTCATCCAAATGGAACAAGGGCTTTTGACAATGATTTTATCTCATGTCGTTTTTTGCATGCCCTATGTGATACTCAACGTATTGCCAAAACTCAACCAGTTAAATAAAAATGTATTGGAAGCAGCCTATGATTTAGGAGCAACTCCTTCCTATGCTTTACGATATGTAATTTTGCCTCAAATTAAGCCGGGGATTATTTCTGGAGCTTTAATGGCCTTTACCTTGTCTGTAGATGATTTTATTATCTCATTTTTTACCACAGGACAAGGGGTGTCCAATTTAAGTATTACACTGTATTCCATGGCAAAAACGGGAATCAATCCATCGATGAATGCGATTTCTACGATTTTATTTGCAACGGTGCTTATCCTTTTGCTGATTATTAATAAAAAAGATATTGATTTAGTAAAGTTTGAGGTGTAACATGAAGAAAATGTATAGTATTTTTCTTTTGGTGGCCCTGTTTTTCTTAACGTCTTGTCGTAGCTCCGAAACCGGTCGAGTTCTTCACGTTTACAACTGGGGAGATTATATCGACATGGAAACCGTGGCAATGTTTGAAGAAGAAACGGGAATTAAGGTTGTCTATGACACCTTCGCCTCCAACGAAGATATGTATGTAAAAATAAAGCAGAACTCCGATCCATACGACGTCGTTGTTCCTTCGGAATATATGATTGAGCGGATGATTCGAGAAGATATGCTTCTGCCTTTAGATAAAAGCAAATTGACGAATTTTGGTAAATTGGATCCACGACTTATGGACAAAGAATACGATCCGGGGAATCAGTACAGCATTCCTTATTTCTGGGGGACATTGGGATTGATTGTAAATCGTTCCTATATTTCAGAAGATATTGATTCTTGGAGTGCCCTTTGGGATAATAAGTATAAAGGTCAAATTATTATGTACAATTCTCAAAGAGACAGTATCGCTGTAGCCTTAAAATATTTAGGGTATTCTATGAATAGCCGCAATCCAAGGGAATTGGAAGAGGCAAAAAATGCCTTGATTCAACAAAAACCTTTGGTTTATGCTTATTTAGCAGACGAAGGGCGAGATGTAATGAGTCAAGGAGATGCAGGAATTAGTGTAATGTATTCAGGAGATGCTCTAATGATGGTAGACGAAAATCCGGATCTAGAGTATATTATACCTAAGGATGGCACCAATCTTTGGTATGACTGCTTTGCCGTGCCAAAAAATGCCAAGAATCCAGAAGATGCCATGGCTTTTATTGACTTTATGTGTCGTCCAGAAATTGCCGAAATGAACGCGGAATATTCTGTTGGCTACACATCGCCGATACCTGAAGCGATTGAATTGTTACCAGAAGAAATCAAGGAGAACCCGTTGGCGTATCCAGATTTGGACAATATGCCTCCTACTGAGGTATATCGTGATTTAGGAGAAATGGTAGAGCTATACGATCGAATTTGGACCGAAGTTACGGCTCAATAAGAAATTTTAATGTCTGAAAGTGAGGAAAACTGTGAATTTTAATTATGCAATTGTAGGAAATGGAATCGCTGGCTATACAGCAGCAAAGGAAATTCGTAAAAATGACAAAGAAGGTACGATCGTATTGATTTCAGAAGAGCCATACGAAACTTATTACCGTATTAAAATTACAGAATTAATCTGTGAAGACGATACAACACAACCTTACGTTTGCGATGCAAGCTGGTATGAAGAACATGATGTAGACAAAGAATTAAACGCACGTGTAAAAGAAATTATTCCTGAAGAAAAACGCTTAATCTTAGAAAATGGAAAAGAAATTACAGCGGACAAAATTCTTTTGGCCGTAGGAGCAAGTGCTTTTGTACCACCAATTAAAGGGGTAGAGAAAAAAGGTATTTTTGCTCTTAGAAAATACGAAGACTTAATTCAATTTAGAGAATACGTAGAAAAATATGACCGCGTTGCCGTATTAGGTGGCGGAATCTTAGGTCTAGAAGCAGCGGAATCTTTGAAAGAGCTAGGAAAAGAAGTTAGCATTATCGATCGCAGCGATTACGTAATGACTCGTCAATTAAACCGCGAGTTGGGATTGAGCCTAAACGAACAATTAAAAGACGAAGGATATTCCGTTTACCTAAACAAAAACACAGAATGTTTCTTAGGGGACGATAAAGTAGAAGGAATCCAATTTGATGATGGAACAAGCATTGAGGTAGATGCGGTTCTTATGTCTATGGGCGTACGTCCAAACTTAGAATTGGTAAAAGATACAGCCATTGAAATCAACCGTGGAATCTTAGTAAACGAGAAAATGGAAACAAGCGTAGAAGGAATCTATGCCGCAGGGGATGTAGTAGAAGTACACGATCAAGTATTGGGATTGTGGACAGCTTCTATGGAAATGGGAAAAGTAGCTGGTTCAAACTTATCTGGAGTAGAAGCAACTTATGACGTTCCAAAATTGTTTACAAAATTGGACATGGGAGATGTTCAAATTTTCAGCGTAGGCGCAATTGGAGAAGGCGACGTTTACAAATACGATGAAGGCGTAGAACACCACCGTCTATTTGTAAAAGATGGCATCGTAACAGGAGCGATTTTATACGGAAATACAAAAGCAATGGGCAAAGTGAAAAACTATGTTTACCAACAAAAAGCCATTGCAGATGTACAAGAAGAAGTATATCCATTTACAAAAGCATAAATAAAAAACACCACCTTACAAGGTGGTGTTTTTTATTCTCTTTCTACGGTTCCAAAACGATTCTCTTCGGCCAAAGTATTTTCATATTCTTCTGTGGTCAACTGCCCTCTTTCATAGCTCTCTTTGAGTTGTTGTAGATAAATATCTCTAGGATTTGTAGCGTCAGTAGAGTTTTCCAAAAGAGAAGGATCGATGGCATCTTGAGAATCTGCTACTCCATAAAAAATTCCATCGTTTCCCTTTATATAGATACCAAAGGGACCCGTTACAGTATCATAATAATCTTCGTCTGTCTTATAAGTATCAAAAGGGAACTTGGTTAAGAAAAAGAGATAATTTTGTTTTCCATTATAAGAAATAGAATCAAAATCAGAAGAAGTGCTCTCTCCTTTGTATTTTCCTCCCAAGGAACGAATTTGTATTATTTCTTTTTCTTGAATATCCCCTTTAAAAACTTTTATAACCTCAAACTGAGAGTCTTTATGAATCAAAGGAGCCCCTCCATTGGTAGGCTTGATTTTGAAAGGGGGAAGATGACCCTTAAATTTTGCTTCAACTACCAAATAAGAACGTTGAATTTTTTCTTCAGGAGTAAAATAAGGGTAGGAAGAGGAGACCTCTATTTCCTGAGAAGTATTTTCTCCTTTCGTGGTATCTTCCTTTACAAAAAAGAAAAGCCCACAAAGAATACACAGACTCAATAGAGCAAAAATATATTTTTTGTTTTTCATTATTTCCTCCTAACCGGGGATTTGAATTTTTACGGCAGAAACAGCATTGAGATCATCAGGTCTTAAATAGCGGAATTCTCTATTCGTATATACAAGTTTGTACATAACAGCATCTGTAGTTTGAGAATGATTAATACAGACACTATGTCCCATTTCATGTAAAAACACACTATTGGTGTCATAGCAAGAAGGTTGTGCGCTATTTGCCCAATTATAACTGGAATTAATGTTGACATCTGATTCAAAAAAATAGAACTGTCCTGGAGGCAACCGTGTGTTTTGGGCAACATAATCTTTTCCTGCGGCTACTTTATAGATCCTTGAAATTCCATCTTCAGATGGATAATTGGTTTTTGAATGAGAACCGGATACTTGCAAAAAATTTTTACCAAGAGCTGCGTTCCATTCATACATGGCATCATTAAAATGTTTTTTAGAGAGAGTAGAAAATCCCGAGTAAACTTGGTAACGTAAAACATTTGCGGGCCTATTTGTATGTAAGGTATAAGCGTATATTTTTCCTGAAGTTAAGAAAGTGGGAAAAAATAAAATCAGAAGAGTAAAAAATGGAATCTTATATCTTAATTTCATGGGAACTCCTTTCTAAGTACAAAATATCAGAATTCTTTGCGAGTGTATCAAAAAAAAAAAAAAACAGTCAATGGATATATGAAAATATTAGATTGAATGAAAACATTTAAGATAGGAAGAGGATAAGGTTTTTTTATCTCTTTGTGTACGGTTTAGAGGGAAATATAGCCATTTTTTTGAAGGGATAGATTCGGGAAGAAAACAATTCTTATAAAATATAGAGGAAAATTTCAAAAAAGGGTGTATTTTATGGTATGATAAGAAAATAATATGGGCTTTTTATACAATATGGAGGTTCGAACTATGAACAAAAAACTGCAAAACGGAATTATTTTTGCAATCTTCTTACTTATTGTTTTTTTATCGACATTATTACAAGCCTTTCGAAGCGATATCTTATACCCATCCATGGTACAAGAAAATTCTTCTTTCGACGGATTGATTTTCGATAACCCAGTAAACGTAAGTGATTTTTCTGTAGTACGTTCTATTGAAAAATCGGGAGATAGCAATCTTTTTAAGTACGACGTTTCTTTTCATTATTCAGGAGATCGTTCCGATGTGCGAATTCTAAATACTCCTGTACGACAAATTTATTTGCCAGAGGGCGTGGAGCCTTCTCGTAGCAATGCGACCTTAAAAGGGGAGTATGAAAAAGTAAATCAATCCATTTTGGAGTCGATGAATTTGAAAAACATCTATGGTTTGGATTCTGATTTTGCTTTCTTAGCCAAGTCAGAGATGCGCATTTCTTTGAATGAAGATGTGGGCGAATATCAAATGACCATTTATACGGCTCCTAGAGAAATTACTTATACAGGCCGTAAAAAATTGGCCGATGCGGGGGTATTTATTACCAACGCTAGAACCGAACGATTTACGGATAATTTAGGAATTCGAGACAAGGGAATTAAGCCTTTTACCAATACAAAAACCCAATCGGGAATCTATGTAAATAGTTTGGAAATCGTAAACCAAAATACGGTAAATACAGCCAATTTATTGGATAAAGTATCAGCAGCCTTTTTTGTAATTGGCTTTGTGTTGGTGGTAGCAACCATCTTCCTAGGAAAGAAAAATTTATTCCCTGTAACATTAGTAGGAATGTATTTAACCTTATTATCCATGCCAGGACTTTTGTCTAAGGGTGGATCCAATCTTGGTATTTTGGTAATCTTCCCTGTTTTATCTTTCCTTGCTTATTTAGGAGCGAGATTGATTCATAAACCAAAATTAAAATTAGAAGCAAAAGATTTCAAACAAGCCTTAGGGGCTACCATTCTTTTCTTCTTCTTATGTATCTTGTTGTTTATCGTTCCAAGAGGTCTATAATCGAAAGCCGATTCATTAGAGTCGGCTTTTTCTTTTGAAAGGAGGAAGGAATGAAAAGAAAGAAAGGAAAAAAGTTTATGATTTTTTTATCGGTTCTTTTATTGCTACTAATCGTCCCTTTTCTTTACAGTTTACAGACAAAGAACCCTTTGGGAACAGGGTATAATAGCGGTCTGTTTTTAGCGGACCAAGTAGAATTTTTTCAAGATCTTTCCTATGAGAAAGAAGGAGAAATACAAAGAGAACACGAAATTTTCAAAGAACAAATTAAAATGATAGAAGAAGCACAAAAGTTTTTGTTGTTGGATATTTTCCTATACAATGATGAATACGATCGAGAAAAGATGGAGTATCCAGCACAAGTTAAGGAAATGACGGATGTTTTAATTCAGAAGAAGAAAGACAATCCAGAGATGCCCATTGTTTTCATTACAGACCCCATTAATAATTTCTACGGTGCCTACGAACAAAAACATCTCACTCGCTTAAAAGAGGCCGGGATTGAGGTACATGTAACAGATCATAATAAGATGAAAGATAGCAACCCCTTGTTCTCAGGGTTATATCGCGGGTATATACAGTGGTTTGGTACATCGGGAAAAGGGTGGATTCCCAACTTTTTTGACAAAGAAGGACCAAAGGTAAATCTTCGCTCCATTTTGAAATTGGCGAATTTTAAGGGGAACCATAGAAAAGTTATGGTTTCGGACAATGTGGGATTTGTATCCTCTTCCAATCCCCATGATCCCAGTGGATACCACTCCAATGTTGCGATAAAATTCAATGGAACGGCGGTAGAAAAATTATTGGAATCGGAACTGATTTTGCTTGAAAAAGTGCCAGAAGCTATGACAAATTATCGTGCTCAGCAAATTATTGAGGCCTATGACTTTGTAACCATATTAACGGAAGAAGCCATTGAAAAAAGTTTGATTCAACACATTAAGGAAAGTGAAAAGGGAAATCAGATTTGGGTTGGCGCCTTTTATATTTCCGACTTTGATATATTAAAAGCCTTAGGAGAGGCAGCGGATCGAGGCGTGGACGTGAAAATAGTGGCCGATTTGAATAAAGATGCGTTTGGAATCGAAAAAAATGGAACGCCAAATCGCCCTGCCTTAACAGAACTTGTAGAGAAGCATCCAACCATTCAGGTTCGTTGGTATAATACCCACGGAGAACAGTACCATACAAAGATGATGTATTTCCAGAGAGAAAAAGGATTGAATAATACGGCGATTCTAGGAAGTGGCAATTTTACAAGACGGAATCTAAAAGGATACAATTTAGAGACGAATGTAGAACTAACCATGGAAGAAGGAATATTGGACCAAGACATTCAAAACTATTTTGAGAAAATTTGGAACAACCAAGGGGGAGAATATACTTTGCCTATGGAGGAATACAAGGAAGAAAACTCCTTCCTAAGAATTCTATGGAAAATTCAAGAAAAAACCGGTTTGTGTACTTGGTAAATGAATACAAAAAACAATGGGAAAACTATTTCTCATTGTTTTTTTATTTCCTTGAGTATATAATAAAACCATAGCAATAAATTAAATTTAAGGGGGACGCTATGAAGAAAAAATCACTAGTACTTGCTGTGATGATGATGCTTACATTCGTTTTAGCCGCATGTGGATCAACTGATACAGCAAACAACGCTCCTGCAAACAACGCTCCTGCAAACAATGCAGAAGCTACTGAAGGAGAAGCAACAGGTAGTTTAGATCTTAACGTTGGTTTTGTAACTGACGAAGGTGGAATCAATGACCAATCTTTCAACCAAGGTGTTTGGGAAGGTTTACAAAAAGCACAATCTGACTTCGGTATTACTGCTGCTTACAAAGAAAGTAACGAAGCAAATGACTATGCTCCAAATCTTGACACTTTAGTAGAAGATGGAAATCAATTGGTAGTAGCTGCTGGTTTCAACTTAGGTGATGCTTTATTAGAAGCTGCTGAAATGAACCCAGACGTAAACTACGCAATCATTGACTACGCTTATGAAGATGGCCCAGATAATATCGTAGGTATTACATTTAGAGCAGAAGAACCTTCTTTCTTAGTAGGTTACATTGCTGGTATGACTACTGAATCTAACTCTGTAGGATTTGTTGGTGGACAAGAATCTACAGTAATCCAAACATTTGAATATGGATACAGAGCGGGCGTTGCTTATGCAGCCAAAGAATTAGGCAAAGAAATCAACGTTACAACTCAATACGTTGGAGATTTCTCTGACGCAGCAAAAGGAAAATCTATTGCAGCAAACATGTACCAACAAGGTTCTGACGTAGTATTCCATGCAGCTGGTGGAGCAGGGGACGGAGTTATTGAAGCAGCAAAAGAAGCTGACAAATGGGTAATCGGTGTAGACCGTGACCAAAGCTCATTGGCTCCTGAAAATGTATTGACTTCAGCTATGAAACGTGCAGATAGCGCAGTTTACAATATTATTAAAGACCTATCTGAAGGAAAAGACTTCCCAGGCGGAACTACTATTTCTTACGGTTTGGCAGAAGGCGACACAGTTGATATCGCACCAACTTCTGATGTAAATGTAAAAGCTGAAATTCTTGAAAAAATCCCAGGAATCAAAGAAAAAATTATTTCTGGCGAAATCAAAGTTCCAGCAAATCAAGCTGATTACGAAACATTTATTGCTGAATAACAAAAAAGCCCTCAATGGTTTGGATTTTTAATCCTTCCATTGAGGGTATTTTTATAAGAAAATATATAATTCATGTATAATACAAATAAATATTGATATTATACAAAATATATGATAACTTCATATAAAGAAACAACTATTGTTTTTTATAGATTTAATTTTATAAAATTTACTTTAATCCTAGAGAGGAGGAGAATATTGATAAAGTCCATATAATTGTGTAAAAGTATAAAAGGTCATGGCCCCCTTTTTTAAGGTACAATGTTTTTGACTATAAAACATACCTGAAAGGAGAACCATGACACAAGTACATTTTACCTTAAAACAAGAAGAAATCCAAAAATTAATTGAAGGCTCTGCAAAAGATGAACTTTCAAAGAATATTTTAACTACCGTCTTTAACCAACTTATGGAAGAACAGAGGAATCAATATATTGGCGTTGGTGCCTATGAGAGGGATGAAAATCGTGTATCCTCAAGAAATGGATATTATGACAGAGAGTACACAACTCGCATTGGTAGCCTTACTTTGCGTGTTCCTCGTACCAGAGATGGCCTATTTTCTACAGACATCTTCGATCGTTATCAAAGACATGAAAAAGCACTTTTAGCGGCCATGCTCGAGATGTATATCTCTGGCGTCTCTACAAGAAAAGTTAGCCAAGTAGTGGAAGAATTATGTGGGAAAAACATCTCCAAATCATTTGTTTCCAACCTCACAAAAGAATTAGACGATATCGTAGAAAACTGGAGAAATGCTCCCTTTGAGAAAAGTTATCCTTATCTCATGACGGATGTCTTGTATATAAAAGTCCGAGAAAATTCTCGTGTGGTTTCTAAAAGCTGTCATATTGCCATTGGCTTCAATGAAGAAGGAGAACGAGAAGTTCTAGGTTTTCTCATCCAAGAAGGCGAAAGCGAAGCAACTTGGACCCATTTCTTTGAATACCTAAAGAGAAGAGAGTTGAAAGGGATTCAACTCGTCATCTCTGATGCTCATAAAGGGCTAGTACAAGCGATTCGTAAGTGTTTTACAGGCGTTTCTTGGCAACGTTGTCAAGTCCATTTTGTAAGAAACATATTTGCTACCGTCCCTAAGAAGAACTCCTCTCTTTTCAGAGAACAAGTAAAAGCCCTGTTTCGAATCACAAACCTTGAGCAAGCCCGAGCCTTAAAAAATGAGATACTAGAACAATTTAGTGAAGAAAAAGGGTATCAAATTGCTTGTACATGTTTGGATGAAGGCTTTGAGGATGCCTTCCAATATGTAATCGTTGGCCAAGCACATACACGGATTCGCAGTACCAACCTCTTAGAGCGCCTCAATCAGGAAGTACGAAGAAGAGAAAAAGTTGTTCGCATTTTTCCAAATACAGCTTCAGCCACTCGTTTAATCGGGGCCATGTTGATGCATCAACATGAAGATTGGATAGGTGCTACAAGAACTTACATAAAACTTTAGAAAATAGCAAACATTGTACTAGGAACTTTTACACAAGATTTTGGACTTGACTACAGGATTCGTATTTTCAAATCTATTTGAAACGGATTGAGAGTTTATTATTAATAAAAATTCATTCTCTTTATGAGGTAGTAAATGAACATCTAAGGCTTTCCTTTCTTTCTCTTCGATCCGCCCAACTTAAGGAAGTGGGGGTATCTCTGCAATATAAAAATATCCGTAGTTTTTTACAAATTTCTCTACAAATATTTATATTCTTATATATAGGGAGACAAATTTTTTCAGGAAATCTCCACTTGGGGGATATGTTGCTCCTTATATCTTACCAATCGATGCTCTTCTCTGTGGTGGAATATTATTTTGATTTTTTCGAGGAAATGCAAGTCGCTTTGGTTTCTAAGAATCGCCTTAAGGAGTTATCTCAACTTGAAAAAGAAGAATTTGGAAATAAAAAATTGAAGACAATTGATTTTGTCAAAGGAGAAAATTTGTTCTACAAGTACCCCAATCAAGGGGAAGAGGCTTTCTTGTTAGATGCTATAAAAGGGGAAAAGGGAGAGATTGTCCGGATTGAGGGGGAAAATGGAAAAGGAAAATCTTCTTTGATTTACTATTTACTTGGAATTCTATCCAACGAAGAAACAAAAAATATCTCCTACCAAGAAATTTCCTTTCAGGATTTATCCATAAAAGATTTTCGACAAGATCATACCTTTACGGTCTTACAGTATCCGATTTTTTACCATGAGAAACCGAAAGATTTGGTAGAAAATTATATGGACTGGGAATTGTTTTCAGAAAAGACCAAAGAAGGGGTTTACCCCTTTGATTTGAGAGACCTAGGAGACAAATATTTCCAAGAGATGTCCTATGGACAGAGGCAAAAATGGTCGATTTTAGAGGCGGCATTGGCCAATAAGTCCATTGTTTTCTTTGATGAACCAACGGCTTCTTTAGATGGGGAAAGTGTGAATTCTTTTGTTAGATGGTTAGGAGAATTTAAAAAGAATAAAATTACTTTTTTGATTAGCCACGATGCAAGACTAAATGGTTTGGAAGAGAAAAGAATCCATTTATAATCGGTTTTGTCCCCAAAAGATTTGTAAGATAAGTATTATGGAAATCTTGTAATCGGGAAAACAAAGAGAAAAGGAATGAATGTATACGTCCATGCTTCTTAGAACTTTCATGAAAATACGGCAGACACAGTTTTTGGTATTGCCGTATTTTCTTTTTTTTGGGCAATGGTCTTGATTTTTTCTACGTTTCTTTGGAAAAAGTATGGGAATAAACTATGAAAGAGGTTGAATCAGGAAACCCCTTTCTTTTTTTGTGTTCTTCCGATTCTTTTATTAAAATTACTAGGGTTTTAGTGTATAATAGGTAGATAGAACGAAGGAGGATTGCAATGGCTGATACAAATAGTTCAAACTCCGTTGAGATGAGGGGAATAACCAAAGTATTTGGAACCTTTAAGGCCAATGACAATATTGATTTAACGGTAAAAAAAGGGGAAATCCATGCTCTTTTAGGAGAAAATGGAGCAGGGAAAAGTACTTTGATGAATATTTTATATGGACTCTATTCACCAACTGAAGGAGTAGTAAAGATTAATGGCGAAGAGGTTTCCTTTGGGGGACCAAGAGATGCGATAAAAAAAGGATTAGGAATGGTCCATCAGCATTTTATGTTGATTGAACCATTTACTGTGGTAGAAAATATTATCTTGGGAGAAGAACCTGTTAAGGGGATTTCCTTAGATAAAAAACAAGCAGAAGACAAGGTAATGGAGTTGTCCAATCGTTATGGACTTCGCATTAGCCCCCAGGATAAAGTGGAAGATATTTCCGTTGGTATGCAACAAAGGGTTGAGATTATCAAAGCCCTTTACCGAAAGGCAGAGATTTTAATCTTTGACGAACCAACGGCTGTTTTGACGCCACAAGAAATCGAAGAATTGATTTTAATTTTGCGTTCCTTAGCCGATGAAGGAAAAAGTATCATTATTATCACTCATAAATTGGATGAAATCAAAGCCTTGGCGGATCGATGCACCATTATTCGCCGCGGGGTTAAGATTGATACGGTAAATGTGGCAGATGTTTCAGAAGAAGATTTGGCTGAGATGATGGTTGGTCGTCAAGTTGAATTTAAGACAGAAAAGCCAGAGCCTGTTTTGGGCGATGTGGCTTTGGAACTTTCTGATTTACACGTAAAAGACGCCCGTGGCATTATGAAAGTCAATGGATTGAATTTATCTTTACGTGCAGGGGAAATTGTAGGGATCGCCGGGATAGACGGAAACGGTCAATCGGAGTTGTTGGAGGCATTAACGGGTCTTCGAAAAGTAGAATCGGGAACGGTTAAAATTCACAACAAAGACATTACCAATAAGACCCCAAAAGAAATTCGTGATAGTGGACTAAATAATATTCCAGAAGATCGAAACAAAAGGGGATTGGTACAAGAGTTTACTGTAGCAGAAAATATGATTTTGCAACGCTATGGAGAAGAACCTTATAGCAAAGGGGGCCGTTTGAATAATAAGGCCATCATTGATCATGCAAAAGATTTAATGGAAAGTTATGACGTTCGTCCAAGAGAACCAGGGTATCTAGCCGGTTCCCTTTCTGGAGGAAATCAACAAAAAGTAATTTTAGCAAGAGAAATTCACGACGATCCAGACGTCTTGATTGCAGCGCAACCAACTCGTGGGTTGGATGTAGGGGCGATTGAATACATTCATCGTTTCCTTGTGGAACAAAGAAATAAGGGAAAAGCTGTATTATTGGTAAGCTTTGAATTGGATGAAGTTATGAATCTTTCGGATCGAATTGCCGTTATTTTTGAAGGAGAAATCGTGAAGACTTTAGATGGAAACGTAGCCAATGAAAAAGACCTAGGATTGTTAATGGCAGGGGGAGATATAGATGAAAAGTAAAAAACTCTATTACACTCTAATGTCGATCCTAATGGGGTTTGTTGTTGGAGCCATTATCTTAATTGCCATTGGAATCAATCCATTGTTGGCATACAAAGAAATGATTTTAGGAGCCTTTGGACAACCGAAATACATTTCTTGGACGATTGTAGAAGCAGTACCGATTATTTTAACAGGGATTGCTGTTGCCTTTGCTTTTAACACAGGCGTGTTTAATATTGGAGCAGAAGGTCAATTTATTGTAGGGGCTCTAGTAGCCGCTTTGATCGGCGTTAATGTAACGTTGCCTCCAGTAATTCATGCCCTTGTATGTATTGCAGCCGCCATTTTAGCTGGTGGGATCTGGGGTGGTCTCGTTGGTTTGTTTAAGGCAAAACGGGGAGTAAACGAAGTTATTTCTTGTATTATGTTAAACTGGATTGCTTTTTATTTCAGTAATTATATGTTAACGAAACCTTTCTTAAGAAAACCAGATAGTAACTATTCTTTTGACATTCAAGACTCTGCCAGCATTCGTATTTTAGGAGAGTGGAAACGCTCAGAAGCCGGAAGAGAAATACTAAAAGAAATGGATTTATTGCGCAATTTATTAAATCCTCCTGTGCACTGGGGAATTTTAATTGCCATTCTTGTGGCCATTATCGCTTGGTATATCTTAAAGAAAACAACATTGGGTTACCAACTAAAAGCCGTAGGTTTTAACCGCTACGCAGCAGAATATGGTGGAATTAATATTTCAAAAAATATTATTACTTCCATGGCTATTTCCGGTGCCATTGCCGGTTTAGCCGGTGGAATCAATGTATTGGGAGTATCTGAAAATATCGGTTTGTTGGCCTCTCAACAAGGATATGGATTTAACGGAATCGCCGTTAGCTTAATTGCTGTAAACAATCCTTTGGCCTGTATTCCAGCAGGAATTTTGTTCGCAGGATTGAATTACGGAGGAGGAAAGTTAAATTCTCGTCTAAACACTCCATCAGAAATTATCAATATTTTAATCGGGGTTATCGTATTGTTTATTGCGATGCCAAAATTGCTAGAAATCATTCGTAACTTTGGATCAAAGAAGAAAGGTGGTGAAATGAATGACTAGTTTAGCGTTCACTTTTGCCAGTATTCTTGGAATTACATTATTATATGCAGCGCCATTGATTTATACGGCTATGGGTGGTGTTCTAAGTGAAAATACTGGGGTTGTAAACATCGGTTTGGAAGGTATGATGACCATTGGAGCTCTAGTAGGAGCTACAGTAGGGTTTTATACAGGGAATCCTTGGTTGGCATTCCTCTGTGGAGGATTTGGCGGAATGAGCGTAGCTTTATTGCATGCGGTAGCCACCATTCACTTTGGAGCAGACCATGTAGTATCTGGTACAGCCATTAACCTTTTGGGACCAGGTCTATCCATCTTCCTAGCTCGTATCTTCTTTGAAGGCGCAGCCATGACAAAGCCAATTCCATTTGAAAATAAAATGCCTAGAGTATTGGGAAATCTTTTTGAATCAGGCAGCGTACCAAGTATTATATTCAATCAATATATCACCGTATATATTGCCTTGATTTTGGTTCCGATTGTTTATTTCATACTCTATAAAACAAAATTAGGATTAAGAATGCGATCTGTTGGAGAGCATCCACAAGCCGCAGAAACTTTGGGAATTGACGTTTATAAAATTAAATACATCGGCGTATTGGCCTCCGGTTTCTTAGCAGGGCTTGGAGGAGCCAGTTTGAGTTTGGCCGTTGTAGCAAACTTCCGTCAAACATTGGTATCTGGTCAAGGCTATATTGCCTTAGCGGCCGTAATCTTTGGTGGTTGGAAACCTCATACTACGTTGCTTGCCTGTCTATTGTTTGGGGCAGCACAAGGTTTGGTTGTTTTCTTAGGCTCAACTGGCGTAGGAATTTCTTCAGACTTATTGAATATGTTGCCATATGTAATCACAATGATTATGATGGTGGTATTTGTAGGGGAAGCACGAGGACCAAAATCCAACGGTATACCATACGAAAGAAACAAATAGAACAAATAAAAAAGACAAGCCTTTTGGCTTGTCTTTTACTTTTTACTTTTAATTTTCTTCTAAATATCTTTCTCCAATGGTGTAAACATCCCCTGCGCCTAAGGTTACAACTAAGTCGCCGGCTTGGGCGTTTTCTTTAATATAATTCAAAACTTCGTCATGGGTAGAAAGATACATGGCGTTACAACCGGTGGATTGAATGGCATCAACCAACGTTTTGGAATGAATATCCCCATAGTCTTTTTCTCTAGCGGCATAAATATCGGTAATAATGGCTAAATCGGCCTCGTTAAAACTTTTGGAAAAACTGTCCAATAAAAGTTTTGTTCGAGTAAAGGTATGAGGTTGGAAAATACAGATTAAGCGTTTTTCTGCCGTAGGTTTTAAGGCGTGCAAAGTCGATAAAATTTCTGTTGGATGATGGGCATAATCATCAATGACACGAATTTCGTTTTTGGTGCCTTTGTACTCCAAACGGCGATGAACCCCTGTATAGGATTCCACCCCTTGGATACATTGTTCAAGAGAAATTCCATTTTTGTAACAAGCAGCAATGGCACATAGAGAATTGGAAACATTGTGAATCCCCATAACTTTAAGAGAAACAGAAGCCATTTTCTTTCCTTCAATGTACAAATCGTAGGAAGGAAGTCCATTTTCGTCCAATTGAATGTTTTTGCCTTGGAATTCGGCGTCTTCTTTAATGGAAACCGTAACGACATTTGCCTTTGTACGCTCTTTCATTAAAGCGGCGTATTCGTCATCTATATTCAAAATAAGGAAATCATCTTCTTTTAGATTTTTAACGTAGCCATCAAAGGTTTCGATAATATGGTTCATATTGTCGAAATAGTCCAAATGGTCTTCATCAATATTTAAGACAATGGCTGTAGTAGGGAAATATTTCAAAACGTTGGCTCGATATTCGCAAGCTTCTGTTAAGAAGAAATCATCTTTTCCTACACGAATATTTCCATGGATTTTTTCCAAGGAACCTCCCAATAAAATCGTAGGTTCAGAAGGGTCATCTACAATGGTGGATGTAATCATGGAAGTGGTCGTTGTTTTTCCGTGGGTACCAGAAACAGCAATAGACTTTTTATAATTGCGCATTAAAGCACCCAAAAAAGAAGCTCGATCCACTACATCGATTTTTTCGCGAATGGCTCCTTTTAACTCTGGATTATCTAAACTTACGGCATCGGTATAAATAACCAAATCGGCCCCTTGAATATTTTCTTTGTCATGGCCGATAGAAACTTTTATGCCAATTTCTTCCAAATGTTGCGTTAGGGCAGAGGCTTTGCTATCGGAACCAGAAACTTGGCATCCTTTGGATTTCATAAGTTCAGCCAACCCGCTCATACTAATTCCACCAATTCCTATAAAATGAATGTGGTTATATCTATTATTATTTATATCAAAAGTAAACAAAATACATCTCCTCTTTTCTTACCCTCTATTATAACATAGTTTAAGAGGATTTTTTGTAATAGAAATTTCAAAAAAACTTGTATGTATTTTGTGTGAAATTTCACACAAATAACATATCTTTCCAGTATAATGAACCTATTCTATAAGAAAGCGGTGATATGTATGCAAATTACTGACATTCGAATTCGCAAAGTGAATTCAGACAACAAAATGAAAGCCATCGTTTCGGTTACTTTTGACGATGAGATTGCCATTCACGATATAAAAATTATTGATGGGAATGGGTCTCCTTTTATCGCTATGCCATCAAGAAAAATGCCCAATGGTGAATTTAGAGATATTGCTCACCCTATTAACGGAGAAATGCGCAAGAGATTGGAAGAGGCTATATTTGCAAAATACAACGAGTTTCTTGACCAAATGCGGCTTTCTGAAACTTCAATGGAATAGAAAAATCCTTCTAGTTTTTACTAGAAGGATTTTTTTGTTGGAAAAAGAAACAAAAAAAGAAGGGGACAAGCCCCCACTTTCTTATTTTCCTGAGTAGAATTCTACGATCAATTGATCTTCGATTTCAACAGGAATATCTTCACGGTTAGGAATAGAAACCAAAGTACCTGCAAAATCTTTTTCCTTAGTAATGTAAGGAAGAGAACTTGCGAAGTTTGTTTCAAAGTTTTCCTTAAACATGTCAACTTTGCGTCCACGAGCTCCTAAAGAGATAACATCTCCAACGCTTACGCGATAAGAAGGGATATCTACTTTTTTGCCGTTTACCATCATATGGCCATGTGTAACCATTTGACGTGCTTGGCGGATAGAGCTAGCAAAGCCCATACGATATGTTAAATTATCTAAGCGTACTTCTAAAAGTTTAACCAAAGCTGGACCTGTTTGTTCTTCTGCTTTTTGTGCTTCTGCAACCAAGCGAACAAATTGTTTTTCCATAACTCCGTAATAAGCTCTTAGTCTTTGTTTTTCAAGAAGTTGTTTACCATATTCTGTTAACTTCTTGTCAGAACGTGCTGTTCCACGTCCCGCACGATTCATAGCCTTTGGATGGCCACATACATTAAGTCCTAATCTTCTAGATTGTTTAAATCTAGGTCCCATCATTTTTGCCAAAATATTCACCTCTAAATTAAATTTGCCGCGATAATTTAGAACCTCCACTATTATATAGCAAAGCAGGGCAATAGTAAAGAAAAAGCCTCTATAAATGTAAAAAAAGATTAAAAAAGAAGAAATATCTTTATAAAATAAAAATGAGAATAGCTTCAATAATATTGAAAAAAAAAGACTATCTATGATATTATGAAAATAAGATTATATTTTTGAATGAATATTTATTAGAAAGGAATGAAGTTGAATGAAAAAAATATTGATTATCTGTTTATGTTTTTTACTTTTTTGCCCGAGTGTTTCGTTTGCAGAAAGTAGCTTCAATGAAAAGATTTCAAATATTTCTTTTATGAATACGGAGTATGAGAATGCATTTGGAGAATTATCAGACGATGTATTATCCTTGTACATTGAAGAAATAAATACTCAACTTTGTCAATTAAGTGAAGAGGAAGAATTTTCTGAATTGCAAATTGAAAAGTTTTTATATGAAAATGCAGATAATATCAACCCAAAGTTGAGTGCAAATCAATACGAAGCGATTTTAGAGTATACAAACTTTAAAACAGAGATTGACTATTTAATTCCATCTAATAGTGAGATTGTTGAAAATTCCAGTTTCAATAAAGCATCCGATCAAATTTTAGCTTTGCCTGAAAGTCCATTGGCTTTTACTAGGACAGTATATGGAAGAGATGAAAATAGGAAGATTGTTGCAACTTATAGAGTTAAAATTAAAGGTATAAAAGATAATAGGACAGGAACTAGCAAAATTACATCAGCAACAGCTCAAAAAATTTCGGGTGTAAAATCAGTTTGCAATATATATAAAACGACTAAATCCGTAAGAGCAACTGTAATTGGAACGGGAGGATATCCTATTGGGGAGGGATATTATGTCTTGTCCAATAATGGTAGCTTATCTTAGAGAAAAGGTGGAATAGAATGAGAATAAAAAGACTTATTCCTCTTCTTCTCTTGGGGCTTTTCTTGTGTGCTTGTCAACCAAAAGAAGAAAATATGGACAAACCTACAAATACCAGCGCTTCTTTTGACTCTAATATAGTGAAGGAAATTCCTAGTTTAACGGAAAACGATATTATTATTATTTTAAACCGTATGATTGATATCGCGGTAGCAAGAGAAGATTTAGAACAATACACAGATCGCTTAGATGAACTCCAAGATTTGGTTTTTGAGGAAAATGAAGAAGAGATTTTTAAGGGCTATAATTTAACGAAGGAAGAAAAAGCTCGAATTAACGAAGTGTCTTCTTTTGGATATAAGAAGGACAAAATCCTCTACAATACGCACTATCATATAGAGGAGAAGGAACTTATGAAAGAAATGGAAAAGAATAAGGATAGAGAAGAGGCTGAAAAAAGTGATACTGAGAAAGAGTGAGCACTTTACAATGAATACATAGGTCTAAAAGTGAAATGAAAAGGATTGGTTATATAGTGGATCAAACCAGGAACAAATCTCCCTTTAATGTTTTTCCAGAAGAGGAATGGAACATAGATTGTAAAAAAATTTGAATTGCAATGGTATCAAATTCGAATAGATGTTAATATCGAATTATATTAGAGAGGGTTACTGTATTTTGAAGGGGTATTTTATGAAGAAGAGGAAAATTATCATGAAAAACAAGTATTTGATGTGTTTGTTTATACTTTTGATACCAGCGATTCTTTCTGGGTGTACTTCCAATGGTTCAGTAGTAGAAGAAAATAGCGCAAAAGGAAACAGGGGAATGGCTACAGATTATCCGGCGTTGACTCTGGATGAAAAAATAGGACAGGCAGATTCTATTGTCTATGGAAAAGTGGAGGAAGTAGGCGATAGGACCAGTGAATTTTCCCTAGATGGATCCAGTCAGGGAATTTTTGAAAATTATACTTTGTCCGTCTATGAAAATTATAAAGGGCAGCGGCCTATGGGTAGTTTGATTCCTTTTCGGTATCAAGTAGGAGAAGAAGGAAATGTAATTGGTGAGAAGAAAGAGTTGGATTTGGATTCCTATAAAAATACAGATAAATTAAGCCTTAAAGTAGGAGAATATGTTCTTCTCTTTTTGAAAGAGGAATCGGGGGAAGAATATTATACCAATGAAAAATTAGCCATGGAGCTTCCTCAAGGGATAACGAGTGTTTATAAAAAGGACGGAGATACCTTTGTCAATTATTCTCAAAAAGAGGATAAAATATTACAGAAAGATTTGGAACAAATCATGCCATAGTGGAGAAGATAGTCTAAAAAGGCTATCTTTTTTCTTTTTCTCCATTTATGCTATACTTATAGAAATTAAGGAGTGGTTTTATGAAAAAGATTCTAAAAAATGCAATGTATATAGATGTAATAAATGGAGAAGTTGTGAAAGGAAAAGATATTGTTATTGAGGAAGACCGAATTGTTTCGATTTTGCCTACGGGGAAAGAAACAGCGGGAGAAATTTTGGATATGGAGGGATTTTTAATCACTCCTGGTTTTATCAATGCTCACACCCATTTGGGAATGTCCTATTTCCGAAATTTAGCAGATGATATGGATTTGGATACCTGGTTAAATGAGGCCATTTGGCCCTTGGAAGATCATTTGAATCCAGAGGATATCTATTGGGGTTCTTTGTTAAGTATGGCAGAGGGGATTCGTTCAGGGGCGACAACCTTTTGTGATATGTATTATGAGATGGATCGAGTGGCAGAGGCAGCAGAAAAAATTGGAATGCGTGGGATGTTGACTCGTGGTCTTACTAGCTTTGGTGGCGGAGAAGAGAAGTTAGAAGAAACAAAAAAATTGTACGAACAATTCCACAATTCTTCCAATGGATTGTTGCGAGTGATTCCTGCGCCCCATGCGATTTATACTTGTAACGGGGAATATTTGAAAAAAGTTTTTGACCTATCTCGTTCTTTGGACAATCAAATGCATATTCATGCTTCGGAAACAAAAAAAGAAGTGGAAGATTGTAAGAAGGAAAACAATGGAAGAACGCCCATCCAATATCTTTTGGACTTGGGAATGGAAGAAATTCATACGGTAGCAGCCCATTGCGTTCATATGACAGAAGAAGAAATGGATTTGGCCAATACGAAATATTTCTTCCCGGTTTACAATCCTTCCTCCAATTTGAAATTAGCCAGCGGATTTACTCCTATAGCGAAACTTTTGGAAAAGGGATTTACTGTAGCTTTGGGAACGGACGGAGATTCTTCCAATAACAATCAAGATATGTTAGAAGAGATGCATATTGCATCGATTGTGAATAAAGCGGTAACAGGAAATCCAGAAGCGGTTTCAGCCTTGGAAGTTTTGAAAATGGCGACGATTAACGGAGCAAAGGCCTTAGGTTGGGAGAAAGAAATTGGCTCCATTGAAGTGGGGAAAAAAGCAGACTTGGCCTTTTTCTCTTTGGAATCTCCAAACTTTACCCCACGAAACAATTTAATGAGTGCTTTGTGTTATTCGGCAAATTCAGAAGATGTAAAACACGTTATGGTAGATGGAGAGTTTGTTTTGAAAAATCGTGAATTGGTGCGGATTGATTTGAAAGAAACCATGGAAACCGTAGAAGAACGTTTGGCGAAATTAATCGAACGAAAAGAAGGGGCAAAATAAAAAGTAAGGTGCATGAACCTTACTTTTTTAATCCAAAGGATTGGCTATATAGTGGGCCAAACTAGGAACAAATTCTCCTTTTAATGTTTTTCCCGAAGAGGAACGGAACATAGATTGTAAAATAGCCTCCTCAACAGATTCTACCGTAGCTAGGAAAATCAAATCCATAATCAAATCGGGAACCATTTCATAGGCGTGGATCTCTTTTTCTTCTAAGAGAACAGTTTGTGCCGTAGAAAAAGCCACCGCAAGATCTCCGCTTCCGTGTCCCATATAAGAACCCGTTCTAGCAATTCCACTTTGGGCTCTTTTGGCTACGCGTTTTAATTGGTGTGGAAGAAGAGGAAGGTCCGTCCCAATTACAACGGCAATGGAACCTTTGTCCTCAGAATGGTATTTGCTTCCAAAACTCGGGGCGGGGGTACCTAAAACACGAAGATTTTTTGAATCGCCAAAATTGGTTAAGACCAAAGCTCCTACCGTTCCGGAAATTCCGTGGGATTCCACTTTGCGGGATGCAGAACCAATTCCTCCCTTGTAGTTATAGCAAATCATTCCTCGACCGGCCCCAACATCTCCTTGTAGGAAATCTTTTTTGGCATCTTCCAAAGCTTTTTGAAAGTGTGAAGAGTCCAAAATGGGATTTCTTTGGTCGTTGATTTTTCCGTCGTTGCATTCTAGGACGATTGGATTTACAGAGCCAAGCTCTCGGCCAATCCCTTCATTGTTTTGGCTCATATACTGATACAATCCGTCATAGATGACTCCGACAGAAGCCGTATTGGTAAAAGCAATGGGTGTTTCCAAATAGCCCAATTCATCCATTTGGGAAAGTCCCGTAGATTTTCCATAGCCATTCATAACATGGGACGCCGCAAAAAGTTTTTTTGAAAAAAGATTTTCTTTGTGGGGAAGGAGAACCGTAACACCCGTTTGGTGTTCTCCTTCCCGAATGGTAACGTGTCCGACTTCTACATCGCCAATATCGGCGATGGAATTTCTTTCTCCCCTAGGTAAGAGAAAATAATTTTTTGTTTTCATAATCGCCTCCTTAGTGGTAGTATATCATTAAGAGGAAAATGTTAACAGAAAGAGGTATTATATGGACAAGAAAATTGTATACTCCGGAATCCAACCCTCCGGTTCGCTCACCATTGGAAATTATATTGGCGCTTTAAGTAATTTTTCTGAATTACAAGAAGAATATCAATGCTTGTATTGCGTTGTAGATATGCATGCCATTACCGTTCAACAAGACCCGGCACAATTGAGAAAAAATACATTGGACATCTTGGCTTTGTATTTGGCATGTGGATTGGATCCAGAAAAATCCATCATCTATATACAATCCCATGTGCCTCAACATACACAATTATCTTGGGTACTTAATACGATTACATCCATTGGACAATTGAATCGTATGACTCAATTTAAGGACAAGGCGGAAAAACAAAAAGAAATTTACGCTGGCTTATTGAATTATCCTGTTTTAATGGCGGCAGACATTTTGTTGTACCAAACTTCTTTGGTTCCAGTAGGAGAAGATCAAAGACAGCACATTGAATTAACAAGAGATATTGCCGAACGCTTTAATAGTCGCTATTCTCCAACTTTTGAAATTCCAGAAATTATGGCACCAAAAGTGGGAGCTCGTGTTATGAGTTTGCAAAATCCGAAGGCAAAAATGAGCAAATCGGATCCAGATGAAAATGGATATATTTTGATTCTTGACGATCCCGATACCATTCGTAGAAAAATCAAACGTTCTGTAACGGATTCAGAAGGGGTGATTGCCTATCGCGATGAGCAACCAGGTTTGAAAAACTTAATTGAAATGTATTGCGCCTTTAAGAAAACCACACCAGAAGAAGTGGTAGAAGAATTCAAAGATCAAGGATATGGCGCATTGAAAGAAGCCGTAGCAGAAGCAGTTGTAGAAGGATTGGCTCCTGTGCAAGAACGCTTTAGAGAAATTCGCGGGGATAAAGAAGGTTTGGAAAAAATTTACCAAGACGGGGCCTTGCGAGCACAAAAAATGGCCAATAAAACATTGCGCAAAGTGTATAAGAAAATAGGCTTTATTCCTTTTTCTAGCTAAATTTCTTGACATTAAAAACTGTGTTTTGTATAATGATGTAATAGTTGTATAAAAAAGCATACGAAGGAGGAGTACTCTATACTTGGAGCGTAGAGAAATTGCGGTTGGTGAAAGCAATTGGAAGGGGTAGAGGAAGGTTGCCTTTTAGTTTCCTATTTTAGGTAGGACGGTTTGCCGCCGTTATAGGTTCAAGTGCCGTATTTTTTACGGAATTAAGGTGGTACCGCGAGATCTCGTCCTTTGGATGAGGTCTCTTTTTTTATAGAGAGGAGAGGAAAGGAAATGGACAATATGAAAAAAGTATACGATCCGAAAACTTTTGAAGATCGTATTTACTCAGAGTGGATGGAAAAAGGATATTTCCGCCCAGAAATTGACGAAAACAAGAAACCGTATACTATTATGATGCCCCCTCCAAATGTAACGGGGAATCTTCATATGGGTCATGCAATGAATAACACATTGCAAGATATTTTAATTCGCTATAAAAGAATGGCCGGCTATAGTGCTCTTTGGGTGCCAGGAACCGACCATGCTTCCATTTCAACGGAAGCAAAAGTTGTTCAAAAAATCAAAGAAGAAGGAAAATCCAAAGAAGGATTGGGACGAGAAGGATTCTTAGAAGAAGCCTGGGCTTGGACGGAAAAATATGGGGGAAACATTAAAAATCAATTGAAAAAATTGGGTGTTTCTTGTGACTGGTCAAGAGAGCGTTTCACATTGGACGAAGAACTTTCCTATGCGGTAGAAGAAGTATTTATTCGTTTGTATGAAAAAGGGCTAATTTATCGTGGTGACCGCATTATTAACTGGTGTCCTTCTTGTAAAACGGCGATTTCTGATGCAGAGGTAGAACACGTTGAGGGAGAAGGAAAGATCTGGACTTTCAAATATCCAATTGAAGATAGCGATGAATTCCTATCCATTTCAACAACCCGTCCAGAAACCATTCCGGGAGATTTAGCCGTAGCCGTAAACCCAGAAGACGAACGCTACGCCAAATTGGTAGGAAAGCACGTTATCTTGCCTGTTTTGGAACGTAGAATTCCGATTGTTGCAGACGATTATGTAGACGTAGAATTTGGAACAGGGGCTGTAAAAATTACTCCATCCCATGATCCAAATGACTTTGAGGTGGGAGAACGCCACAATTTAGGTCAACTTTTGATTATGGACGAACTAGGTTACCTAAATGAAAATGCAGGAAAATACAATGGCATGGAACGTTATGAAGCGAGAAAAGCCATTATCAAAGACTTTGACGAGTTGGGACTGTTTGTGGAAGAAAAAGTTCACAACAATGCAATTGGCCACTGCGAACGTTGTAAAACAGTAATTGAACCAATTCTTTCCAAACAATGGTTTGTAGAAATGAAACCATTGGCGGAGCCAGCGTTGAAAGCGTATAGAGACGGAAATTTGGATTTCATTCCAGAACGTTTCGGGAAAATTTATGTACATTGGTTAGAAAATATTCGTGACTGGTGTATTTCTCGCCAATTATGGTGGGGTCATAGACTTCCTGTTTATTACTGTAATGATTGTGGCGAGGTAATTGTATCTCGCGATGAGCACCACAAATGTACAAAATGTGGTTCGGAAAATTTACGCCAAGACGAAGATACTTTGGATACTTGGTTTAGTTCTGCCTTATGGCCATTCTCAACACTAGGTTGGCCAAAGAAAACGCCAGATTTCGACTTCTATTATCCAACGGATGTTTTGGTAACAGGATACGATATTATTTTCTTCTGGGTAATTCGTATGGTATTTTCAGCCATTGAATTAACAGACCAACTTCCATTTAAGGATGTATATTTAACCGGTTTGGTTCGTGATGAACAAGGTAGAAAAATGTCTAAATCCTTAGGAAATGGAATTGATCCATTGGATATTATTGCAGATTATGGGGCAGACGCATTGCGTTTTACATTGGTAACAGGAAATAGCGCCGGAAATGACTTGCGTTTCTCTATAAAACGAGTAGAAGCCAACCGAAATTTTGCCAATAAATTATGGAATGCCTCACGTTTCGTATTGATGAACTTACCAGAAGATATGAAAGAGTTCTCTTACAATGTGGAAGATCTTCGTACAGAAGACAAATGGATTTTGCATCAAGCAAGAGAAACCATTGCATCTGTTGAAACAAAATTAGACAAATACGATATTGGATTGGCAGCGGACGCAATTCAAGATTTTATTTGGGAAGACTATTGTGACTGGTACATTGAGTTGGTAAAACCAAGATTGTACGGGGACGATACAAAAGATCGCGAAGTTGTATTTGGTGTACTAATTGAAGTATTAGAAACCATCTTAAAATTATTGCATCCATTTATGCCATATATTACAGAAGAAATTTGGAACTATTTGCCAAATCGCCAAAGTGCTTTGATTGTAAGCCAATGGCCAAAATCTGACGCCGTATATGAAAAAGAAAAGAAAGAAATTGAATACATTCAAAAAGCGGTAAAAGGATTAAGAAATGCCAAAGCAGAAATGGAAATCGAGCCACATCGTAAGAGTAAGTTAATTGTATTAACAGAAGATGAGGAAATCGAAGAATTATTCCAAAGAAATGCAGGCCATTTGAGTAATTTAGGAAATATTACAGAGATCGAAAGAATAAAAGATCGAAAAGCGGTAGAAGAAGACGTAATTTCTGTAGTAGTAGATAAAGCGGAATTGTTCTTGCCAATGAGCGATTTAGTAGATTACGCCAAAGAGTTGGAACGTTTGGAAAAAGAGGAAGAAAAAACGCAATCTGAAATCAAACGGGCCGAAAAGAAATTGGGCAATGAAAACTTTGTAGCGAAGGCCAACCCAGAAGTTGTGGAACAAGAAAAAGCAAAATTGGAATCTTACAAAAAAATGTTAGAAACCATAGAAGAACGTTTGGCCTTTGTAAAAGGAAAAGTAAAATAAAAAACGAAAAAGCAGGAGAGAATGTGTCTTTCCTGCTTTTTGTTGCAAAAAAAGAATCGGGGGGGGGTATAATAAAGGTAAGAATAAACAAAGATAATTTTTTATGGATAGGAAATACAAAAATAAAGAAGTTTAGAGAAGAGAAAGAAGGAGGAGGACGTATGAAGAAATTTATTAAAAAAGGGATTCCCCTTTTGTTGTTCTTATTGTTTTTCACTGGTTGTGGAACAACGACGGAAAACGAGAAGGAAAATACTCCTGTCAATCAAGAGGTGGAAGTGGTTCAAGAGGGAACGGAAGCGGTTTCTTCGAAAGAATTAGCGGAAGCTTTTATTTTGGAGGTGTATTCTGATTTTCCTAGCAATCCAGAAAAAATTTCAGAGTATGTGGATGAGAATAACACTGCTTTAAGGGAATTTATAAAAGATCGGAAAGAAATTCGATCTCTTATGGAAGAATTAAATGGGCGAGAACTTTCTCTAGAAAAATACGCCATTAAGGATCAACAATCCCGTTCTTTTGGCGAAGGACAGAAAGAAGAACTCTTAACCATCGCTTACGATTATTTAGATGGAGGAGCTCCTTCTTATGGAGAATTTATCTATAAAGTAATCGTAGATGAAGAAAAGGGAAAAATTTTGGCGGCTATGAGCGAAGATTTATCAAGTAACAAATTATTAGGGAATTTGGCAAAATCTTATGAGGAATTAAATCTAGAGTATCAGTTGGAGGAAAACTCCCAAAAGCCTTATAATTTAGAAGAACAAAAAGAACGGTTAAAAGAAATGCAAAAAGAATACCAAGATCCTGAAGAAGGAACGAAGGAATAGGAAAAATAAAAAAGCAGCCTTGTCATCTTAGACGAAGGCTGCTTTTTCTTTAGGGAAGAGATTCTTCCCATTTTTCTAAAAAGTATTGTGGGTGTTTCCGAATGTTTTCTAAAGTTTCTGGAGAATACCCATGTTTTTCCAATGAAATGGTTAATACGGGTTGCTTCTGTATTCTTTTTTGAATTTGAAGCTGAGTGACCGTTTCTTCCACCAAGTATTGGGGTTGGTTTTTTTGTTTTTCTTGGAAGGCTTCAATTTGTTTTACATCTTCTGGGGTCATATTTTTTGTAAATAGATTTACGGCATCGATTCCATGTTGTGTGATTTCGATGAAGGTTCCCTTTTTTTGGATTAATTCTGTTTTTTCTAATTCTTGCAAAAATTGCATTAAGTAGAAATAGTTTAGTCGCTCCAATTCCAATACAAATTGTTGGAGAGTTTTTATTTCAATGGTACCATCGTTGGATTCAATTAGCTTTAATAAAAAAAGTTTGTCTTTGGCTAATGCAAAAGCGTCATTGTTTGTCATAATATCACCTAAGGAGATTATATCACGGAATTGGATTTTTGAAAAAATATTCTTTTGCTATGTTTTGCTCTACTTAAAAAAAATCTAGGATTCTGATATAATAAAGGATACAAACTTATTTTAGGAGGCAAGTATGGCAGAGAAAAGAGAAAGAGTACTTTATGATAGAGAGACCATTTCCCAACGTGTTCGTGAATTAGGGAAAGAGTTACAAAAAGAATATGAAGGCAAGGATCTTTTGGTCATTGCTTTGTTACGGGGTAGCTTTGTTTTTGCAGCGGATTTGGTTCGTGAAATTGATACGATAATGGAAGTGGATTTCTTAACTACTTCTTCCTACGAAGATTCTGAGGTTTCTAGTGGGCAAGTTCAAATTTTAGACGGTTTGCGTGCTCCGATTGAAGGACGCCATGTTTTGTTGGTAGATGATATTGTGGATAGTGGCCGTACTTTGAAAGCCGTTTCTGAATATGTGGCAAGTAAGAATCCAGCTTCTTTGCATTCGGTTGTTATGCTGGACAAACCTTCACGTCGAGAAGTGGAATTTAAGGCCGATTATGTAGCCTTTACAATTGAAGACGTGTTTATTGTGGGATGTGGATTGAATTACGGACCTCATTATCGAAACGTCCCTTATATTTTCACCTATGAAGACGACGAAGAATAAAACACGAGAAATTCCTATTTTCACCCTGTTTTTTCTCATTTTCTTTCTAGGTATTCTCTATGTTAATTTAGGACCGATTTTTGCAAAAGGCAGTCCCATTCGTGGGGTGTTAATTAACGAGTTTTTCTTGATTTTTTTGCCTGCCTTTTTTTTGCGCAGACTCTATCGATACAAGGGAGATGTTCATTTTTCGCCCTCTATGTTGGGACAGATTTCTCTGTTGATTCTCTGTGCCTTTCCCATTATTCTTTTTATTAATGGATTTTTCTTGCAATTTTTATCCCATTTTTTTGAACTCAAAAATGTGAGTTTGGGCGTGGTGCGTAGCGGAGCGCCTCTATGGACCCAGTTGTTTTTCTTGGCTCTTGTACCTGCCATAGCAGAAGAAACTCTTTTTCGAGGGTTTGTACAAAAGACTTTAACCAATTTTTCAGAAGGATTCATAGTGTTTGTATCGGCGCTAGTTTTTGCCATATTCCATTTTGAATTGCAAAATTTTGTAGCCCCTCTTCTATTCGGGATTTTATTGGCCACTATCTACCGAAGAACGGGTAGCTTACCAGCCGTTATTTACGGCCATTTTCTTCATAATACCATTAGTATTTTGTTTTTAAGTTGGTACAATGACGGAATGATTGAAGCATGGGGTGAAAATGGCTTTGTTCAGTTGTTTGGATCCGTTGAGAATTTTATTATGGTGTTATTGCTGGTAGTAGGGGTTTTTGCTTTTCTTATTTTACGAAAAATATTTGTGGAAATGGAAGGGAAATATCGCGCCTCTTCTCAAGAAAAACAGGCTCGTCGAAGGGTAAAAGGAAAGGATTTGATTCCTTTTTTGTTTTTGGTAATGTATTACATTATGGTTTGTGTGCAAGGAGGTTAACATGAATTTATATGAGCAAGCAGCAAAGTTGTTAAAGGACGGAAAATATACAGTAGCTTTAACAGGGGCCGGTTTGTCAACGGAATCAGGAATTCCTGATTTTCGCAGTTCCACAGGATATTATGCCAATATTATTCCAGAAGACGCCTTATCCAATGATGTAATGTATAATGAGCCAGAACGCTTTTATAAGGAAGGTTACCAAATTCTAAAGGATTTAGAAGGGAAAAAGCCAAACGACGCCCACTTTGCTTTAACGAAATTACAAGAAATGGGATTGATGCACGAAATTATTACACAAAACATTGACAACTTGCATCAGTTGGCAGAATCTCGAGACGTTTTGCCCGTCCATGGGGATGCGTCCCACGGCCATTGCGAATCCTGTCAAAGCGTATATTCTTTCGAAGAAATAGACGATTTGGTACAGGGAGGAGAAATTCCTCCTAGATGCCCAAAATGTGGCGGGCTTGTGCGTACCAATGTCGTTTTATTTGGAGATGCCATGCCGGTAGAGTTTGAGCGGGCCATACAAGCGACAGAGCGAGCCGATACGATGGTTGTAATTGGTTCTTCTTTGCGAGTGATGCCGGTGGCCTATTTGCCTCGCCAAGTGAAGAATTTGATTATTATAAACAAAGATATGACTCCTTATGATGGGTATGCCGATGTGGTTATTCATGAATCCGCCGCCGTAGCTTTAACGAGAATTTTGGAATGTTTGAAATGACCGAAGCGTATACAATTTTTTCAGAATTTTACGACCAATTTATGGACAATTACAGCTATGAAGAGGTAGATGGTTTTCTGCAAGAGGTGCTAAAATCAGAGGGAGTGCGCCCGAATCGCATTTTGGAAATGGCTTGTGGAACGGGGAGTTTAACGGAGTATTTATCTAAAATAGCGGTGGTTGATGCCTTTGATCAATCGGAAGAAATGTTGTCTAAGGCTTACGAGAAACTGTATCGGAACAAATGGGCTAAAATTTATAAAATGAATATGGAGGATTTCTCTTTTTCTCATAAATATTCCTTAATCGTCTGTTTGTGTGATAGTATGAATTACCTTTCTTCTTTAGAATCCATTCAAAAGACATTCCAGAATGTTTACAATCATTTGGAAGAAGAGGGGATTTTTGTCTTTGATTTGAATACGGAACTTCGGTTTAGAGAACAATACAAGAACCATATTCAAATTGAAGAAGGAGAAGAGTATTTTTTTACTTGGGAAAATTTTTATGACGAAGAAAAGAGAATCAACCATTATCGCTTGAATTTCTTTTTGGAAGAGGAAGAGGGCCTTTACGAGCGTTCTACAGAAGAACACAAAGAATATGCCTATTCCTTAGAAGAAATCAAAAACCTGCTCCAAGAGACAGGGTTTGAGATCGTATCCATTCGAGATGGGTATAGAGAAGAGGATGGGAATGAAAATAGCCTACGTTGGGCTTTTATAGTTAGAAGGAGATAGAATGAAAGATATTTGTATTCGTGCCATTGATAAAGATAAGATGATTAAGGCACATATTGCGATTTCTACCAATTTAGTGGAAACAGCGCGTATTACGCATCAACTTTCCCCTACGGCTACAGCGGCTTTGGGACGTTCTTTAACGGCAGGAATTTTGTTGAGAAATAAATTAAAAAATGAAAACGAGTCTTTGACTTTGAATATTTTAGGAAATGGGCCCTTAGGAAGAATTGTTGTTACAGGTAGAAACAACGGATCCGTAAAAGGGTATGTTGATAATCCACAAGCGGATTTGCCCATACGTGAATCCGACGGGAAATTAGATGTTGGAGGATTGGTTGGCCATGAAGGAACCCTAAATGTGGTTATGGATTTGGGGCTAAAAGAAAGCTATACAGGACAAGTGGCTCTAACCAATGGAGAAATTGCAGAAGACGTAGCCCACTATTTATTGCAATCGGAACAAGTGGCCTCTGCGGTAGGATTGGGCGTTCGTGTAGATAAAGATTTATCTGTATCTAGCGCAGGAGGATTTATTATTGAATTGTTGCCAGATGCAACGGAAAAAGCCATCCAAAAATTGGAAAGATCTTTGGGAAGTGTAAAATCTGTAACCAACTTATTGGAAGAAGGGTTGGATGAAAGAGAATTGTTGGCTCGTTTGCTACCAGAATTTGAGATGGAAATCTTAGAAGAAAAAGAAATTTTCTTTGAATGTGAATGCAGTCGAGAAAAAGTAGAAGATTCTCTATTGTCCTTAGCGCCAGAAGAAATCCGTGCTATGATTGACGAGGACCACGGTGCGGAAGTGTCCTGTCATTTCTGCAATCAACAGTATCAATTTGATGAAAATGATTTGGAAAAGATTTACGAAGAATCAAGAAAGAAAAATTCTTGACAATCTCGTAAGGATTATGTAAAATAAAAAAGGTCGAAAGGCCTTTGCCCAGATAGCTCAGTCGGTAGAGCAGTGGACTGAAAATCCACGTGTCGCTGGTTCGATTCCGGCTCTGGGCACCATTTTTTGCGGAAGTGGCTCAGTGGTAGAGCATCGCCTTGCCAAGGCGAGGGTCGCGAGTTCGAATCTCGTCTTCCGCTCCATAAAAAGGGAATACGCAATGCGTATTCTCTTTTTTTGTGTCCTAAATAAAAGAGGAAGAAGTTGGGTAATGCATCTTATATTTCTGTAGAATTATTTACAAAAGTCTTACGGGGAATCCATCTCTTTTCTAATTTTCTTTTTTATAATACGGAGGAGGATAAAAGGAAACTTTTGTTCTTTTTGTTCTTTTGTTCTTTATTTTCATTTTCATTCAAAATAACAGAAAGAGAAAACAGGGAAGGAAATTAAAAATCCAAGAGAAAGGAAGTACCCATGCGAAGAATCAGTTTGTCTACAAATATTTTTGGAAAAATCGAAGATTTCGAAGAAATAGAAATGTTTTTACCAGAAGGATTCAATTTAGAGATTTTCCCCTTATGGCAAGATGACAAATTTGAAAAAATCCTTGAAAAGAAAGAAGACTATTTAAGAGGACGTACAAAAAGCTTTCATAGTCCTTATTATTTTACGGAACCTTCTCTAGGAAAAGAACATCCCGATTACAACGAGATGATGAAAAATCAAGAAAAAACCATGAAATGGGCCCATCGTTTAGGGGCGAAATATATTGTTTTTCACCACAATAACAAAAAAATAGAAGAAGAAAAAAATATGAAGAAGAATAGCGAGGAAAACTACTGCATTCTTCAAGAGAAAGCAAGAAGTTATGGTTTAGATCAAGTGGTGGAAAATGTAGGGATTCAGAGAAAAGAAAATCTGTTATACGATGAAAAAGAATTTATGGAGTTGGCTTTAATAAAAAAATATCCCATTCTTCTTGATGTGGGGCATATGCACTGCAATGAATGGGACGTAGAGAAGGTAATTTATACGTTAAGAAAACAAATTGTAGCTTATCACATTCATGACAACAACCAAAAATCGGATGAACACAAACGGATTTTTGAGGGAAGTTTTCCCATGATGGAGTTGAAAAATTATTATAAGAAATACACAAAAAATGCCGATTTGATTATAGAATACGGGCCAAATCCTCAAATTGGAAAAAAAGAATTGGAAGAAGGTGGAAGATGGTTAATGGAGCATTTCGCTCTTTGTTCTTTTTAGGTTAGGTGCACTTATGAAAATTCTTATTATTTCAGATTTAGATGGAACGCTATTAAACACAGATATACACCCAGTGGAGGTGCCGGAAGAATTGAAAGATGCCATTGTATCTTTTATGGAGGAAGGAAATTTTTTCACGATTGCGACGGGGAGAACCCCCAAAACCCTGCTCCCTTTTTTGAAGGAAATTCCAATTAATGTTCCTTTTATTTGTTCCAATGGCGGCTGGGTCCAATCTCCAGAAGGAGAAATTTTAGAAAGGGCTACTATACCTAAGGACCTTATAAAATATTTTTACAAGGAGACGGATTTAGATGTTTTATTTTTTACGGAGGATAAAATTTATTTTAGAGAAAAGAATGAATGGACGGAAAAATATAAAAAAAAGGAAGAGACCGAGGTTTGGCCTTTTCCAGAAGGGGAAGAAAATGAAATTATAAAAATCCTCTTAGTAGGAGAAGAGGAAAAATTAAAAAAATATTATAACGAACAAGATCCAAGGGTGCATGAAAATTTGCATTCTTTGGTGTCGGAATCTTATTATTTGGAAATCATTCCAAAGGGAATTTGTAAGGGATTTGGCGTAGAAAGGCTTTTGGATCATCTAGGAGAAGAAGTCCGGACCGTTGCCATAGGAAATCAAATGAACGATGTTGCCATGCTTCAGAGAGCTGATGAAGGCTACTGTGTTAATAATGCGGCGGAAAATGTTCGAAAGATGGGATTTTCAATTACTCATGGAAGTTACTCTGCGGGCGTTCTCGAGATTTTGGAAAAATATAGCAATAAAAAAGCAAGATAGGAACCTATCTTGCTTTTTTTGGAGGTGGCACCCAGATTTGAACTGGGGATAAGGGTGTTGCAGACCCGCGCCTTACCACTTGGCTATGCCACCGTATTTAATTATTTTATCTGATGACTTATTTATGTTAACATAAATTGAAGAGAATGGCAAGAGAAAAAGAAAAATAAGCAGATGGGAATTTTATTTCCCTCTGTGTAAAAGCAACCTCCGTCTTGGAATCCATTGTAAGACAGGAGCAGGAAAAGTCCAAAAGGATCTTTTTTCTTTTTTTTGCTGTCCACAAGTAAAAGAGAAAAAACTAGCCTGTTTATTTTTTGAAAAAGAGGAAAAATCTCTAGGGTTAGATATTTGAAAGCCCTTAGTCTTCGTGATATAATAAGACATTAAATTAAATTATATAAAATCAAGGAGGAACCAAATGAGAGAGCAATTGCAAGCTGTACTAGATACGGCCAAAAAAGAAATTCTTTCCACAAATGAACCAAGTAGACTAGAAGAGATCCGTGTTCAATATTTTGGAAAGAAAGGGGAACTGACTCAAATCCTACGTGGTATGGGTAAACTTTCAGCGGAAGAAAGACCGGTAATTGGTTCCTTTGCCAACGAAGTTCGAGAAGAGTTGGAAGCCCTATACGAAAAGAGAAAAGACGAGCTAGAAGAAGAACAGCTTCAAGCTCAAATTGATGAAGAGCTGTTGGATGTTACTTTGGATAAACGTACCCAAAGAATCGGGCATAGACATCCTTTACTTAAAACGAAAGAAGAGCTAGAAGATTTGTTTGTTGAAATGGGCTTTACTGTAGTAGATGGTCCAGAGATTGATTCGGTTGAAAACAACTTTGATGCTTTGAATTCGCCAAAAAATCATCCCTCCAGAGATTTAAGCGATACATTTTATATAGATGCGGAAACTTTATTGCGTACCCAAACTTCTACTATGCAAATTCGTGCTATGAATGAATTGGGTGCTCCTTTGCGTATCGTTTCTAGCGGACGCGTATTCCGTTATGACGATGTAGACGATACTCATTCCCCTATGTTTCATCAATTCGAAGGTTTGGTTGTAGATAAGGGAATTAGTTTGGCAAATCTAATTGAAACCATTAATATTTTCGTAAAAGAATTGTTTGGGGAAGATATGCAAGTTCGTTACAGACCCCATTATTTCCCATTTACAGAACCATCTACAGAGGTAGATGTAACTTGTTTGGTATGTCGTGGAGAAGGCTGCCCAGCTTGTAACAACACTGGTTGGAGCATGGAACTTTTAGGCGCTGGCGTGGTTCATCCAAACGTACTTCGCAATTGTGGAATTGATCCTGACGTATATAGCGGTTTTGCCTTTGGTATGGGGATTGACCGTATTGCCATGGTTAAATATGGCATCAAAGATATCCGTTTATTATTCGAAAACGACGCTCGTTTCTTAGGACAATTCTAAAGGAGGCCTTTCATGTTATTACCTAAATCATGGCTTGAAAAATATGTAAACATAAATATATCCACCCGTGAAATGGCGGATAAAATTACGGCAACTGGTTCCCACGTTGAAAGTATTGAAAAACGTGTGGGAGATATTGCGGGGGTTGTAATTGGTAAAATCACAAAAATTGAAAAACACCCTGATGCGGATAAATTGGTAGTATGCCAAATCGATATCGGTGGAGAAAATAAACAAATCGTTACGGGAGCGACCAACGTGTATGAAGGGGCGTATGTTCCAGTCGCTTTAGATGGAGCAAAACTCGCAGACGGAACGGTTATTAACAATGGAAAACTTCGTGGGGTAGAATCTCAAGGGATGATGTGTTCTTTGGAGGAAATGGGGTTCCCTATTTCTGTTATTCCGAAAGCCTCCCGTGATGGAATCCATTTGTTGCCTGAAGGAACAGAATTAGGTAGCGATTTTATCGAAGTTTTGGAACTGGATAAAGAAGTTATTGAATTAGAAATTACCCCAAACCGCCCAGATTGCTTAAGTGTAATTGGTATGGCTTTGGAAACGGCAGCAAGTATTGGAGAAGAATTCTCTCAACCAGAGATTAAAGTGGAAGAAAATAGCGATAAATCTTTAGAAGAAATTTTCGAAGGGTTGGAAGTGGAAACAGAATTGTCTCCTCGTTTCTATCTTCGTGGATTAACCGATGTAAAGATTGGACCTTCTCCACAATGGTTGCAAAATGATTTAATGGCAGCTGGCGTGCGTCCAATTAACAATATTGTCGACTTAACCAATTACGTTATGTTGGAATATGGACAACCTCTTCACGCTTATGACCTAGAGCATCTAGGCGACAAAAAAATTATCGTTCGTCAAGCCAAAGAGGGAGAAGTTCTTACTACTTTGGACAACAATGAAAGAAAATTAAGAACAGAAGATATCATTATTGCCGATGGAAAAGAGCCCATTGGTTTGGCTGGTATTATGGGCGGATTAGATAGTGAAGTTACAGACGAAACAACAACTGTTATTTTAGAGGGTGCGAATTTTGATGAAGGGCAAATTCGAAAAACTTCGAAACATTTTGCTTTGCGTACAGAAGCCTCCACTCGCTTTGAAAAGGGGTTGGATCCAGAAAAATCAAAATTGGCAGTAGATCGCGTGTGTGAATTGGCTGTTGAAATTGGGGCAGCCAAAGTAGCCAAAGGATCTATCGATCATTATCCAAACCCAGTAAAAGTAGAAACGTTAGAATCCGATCCAAAACGAATCAACGCTTTGTTGGGAACGGATCTTTCCATTGAAGAAATGAAGAAAATTCTAGACTCTTTGCATATTTTTACAGAAATCAAAGGGGAAATGCTAGAGAGCAAGATACCAACTTTCCGCCGTGATATTACCATTTGGCAAGATTTGGCAGAGGAAGTGGGAAGAATTTTCGGATTCCACAATATTGTGCCACAGCCTTTAGCGGGTAGCTTAACTCGTGGGGGCAAACCATTCTTCCGTACTGTAGAAGAAGAAGCAAGAAATGTATTATTGGCAACCGGTTTTGATGAATTTATGACGTATTCTTTCATGGGACCAAGCGCTTTTGATAAAATTCGTACCCCAGAAGATTCTCCTTTACGAGATGCCGTAAAATTAATCAATCCATTGGGCGAAGAATACTCTATTATGAGAACGACTTTGATGCCAAATATGTTGGATGTATTTGCTAAAAATATGAGTTATAAAAATCCATCGGCTTATGGTTTTGAATTTGGAAATATCTTCTCTGTGGAATTAAACGAAGAAGGATTGCCAAGTGAAAGCAAGAAGTTAGCCATTGGATTCTATGGAAAAGAAGATTTCTATTTCTTAAAAGAAGTAATTGAATTGATTTGCCATCGTTTGGGAATGCGCGATGTTGTCTTCCATACATTAAATGGAAATCCTTTATTACACGATGGACGTAGTGCAGAAGTGTTCTATGGGGAAGAAAATTTAGGATTCTTCGGAGAGTTGAGCCCAATGATTGCGAAGGATTTAGGAATTAAAAAACGTCTATATTTAGCGGAGTTGAATTTCTCTAAGATGGTAGAATTCTACAACGACGAAGTGAAATTCGAAGCTTTGGTAAAATATCCTGCCATTGAGAGAGACTTGGCTTTTGTTGTTCCAAGAAAATTACCAGCCGGTGATTTGATTGAAGGAATAAAATCAGTAGATCAAAGTCTATTGGAATCTGTGGAAGTATTTGACGTTTATAGTGGAGATCAAGTAGGCGAAGGAATGAAGAGCATTGCCTTGAAATTACGTTTCCGTCATAAGGAACGTACGTTGAAAGAGGAAGAAGTAGCTCCAATTGTAGAAAAAGCCATTGAAACAGTAGAAAAACAATTTGATGCAAAATTGCGGGCCATCTAAATTAGGAGGACCAAATGGAAACCAATCGATTCAAAGTGCAAATAGACGGTATGAGTTTTTATGTCGTGGGAAACGATGATAAGGAATATGTGGAAGCCTTAGCAAAAGAATTGGACGAAATGTTGGATGATTTCAATCGTCGCAACGGTCGATTAAATCAAGTGCAATACCAAATCTTAACTGCTCTAAATCTTTTGGATAATGTGAAGCGTTTAGAGAAAAAAATGGAAGATGTTAAAACATATTCTGAAGATTCGGAACTGGCAACAGAGACCATTACGGAATTAGAAAATTTGCGAAAATCTTTGAAAGAAACGAGAGAAGCAGAGGAAAAATCCAAAAATAAAGCGTTGGATTTGGAAAAAGAACGCAAAGATCTTTTGGAAGAAGTGAAAGAGCTAAAACAAAAACTTCAAGAAAAAACCGAAGAGGAAGAGAAATGGAAAGTTGAGGTCCAAGAAAAAACACAAAAAGTTCAGGAATTGGAAGATAAAAACTACCAAAACCAAATCAACTTGGCGGATCTTTACAAAGAGATTTCGATTTTAAGAGGAGAGTCAGAAGTTTGATTCAAAATATAGAATTATTATCGCCAGCAGGTTCGAAAGAGGCTTTTTATATGGCAGTGGCCAATGGTGCCGATGCCATATATCTTGGCGGTAAAGAATTTAGTGCGAGAGCTAGTGCCAACAATTTTGATCGAGAGGAAATGAAAGAATGTGTAGACTTTGCCCATATTCGCGGGGTGAAAGTCTTTGTTACTATGAACATTTTGCTTTCCGATAAAGAATTGCCAAAGGCGTTAGAATACGCAAAATACCTTTGGTTAATTGGCGTCGATGCATTGATTGTACAAGACGTTGGATTTGCCAAAAAAGTAAGAGAACTCTTACCTAATTTTGAATTGCATGGAAGTACACAAATGAGCATTTTGGATGTAGATGGAGCCCGTTTTCTTGAGGAAATGGGCTTCAGCCGTGTAGTAGTAGGTAGGGAAGTTGAACTAGAAGAAATAGAAAAAATAAAAAGAGAAACCAGTTTAGAAGTGGAAGCTTTTTGTCATGGAGCCTTGTGTGTGTCCGTAAGTGGACAATGTTTAATGAGCTCTATGATTGGAGGACGGAGCGGGAATCGTGGTTCCTGTGCTCAGCCTTGCCGCAAACAATATGAGATTGTGGACGACGAAAAAAATCCTATTTATGAGCGAGGATATGCAATTAGTCCGCGAGATTTGAATACTCTACAGGATGTAGGAAAATTGTTAGAAGCGGGCGTGGATAGCTTCAAATTAGAAGGGCGGATGAAACGCCCAGAATATGTGGCGACCATTACGAGAAATTACAGAGAAGCTTTAGACGGGAAACCTTATAATGAAAAAGATGTCGTTCAAATTTTCAACCGAACATTTACAAAGGGAACGACTTTTGGAGATTTTTCGGGAAATTATATTTCTTTCGATCGGCCAGACAACCGTGGTGTTGTTGCTGGAGAAATAAAAAAGCGTATGGGAAAGAATGCACTTTTTTTGGCTTCTTTGGATTTACGGGAAGGCGACGTTCTGGAAATGGAAGACAATAAAGGAAGAAAGAAGGTATTGCCTCTTTCTACCAATGCAAAAGCGGGTTCAACTTTTGTATTAGAGTTAAATTTTACGCCAAAAATCCCCAGTGTGTTTCAGAGAGTGATTAGCCAAGAATTGGCAGAAAAATCCCAAAAAAGTTTGGAGAATTTATACCATCAAATTCCTTTGAATGGAAAAATTTCTATTCGTATAGGAAAGAAACCTTCTTTTTCTTTAATGGGAAAGAAAAAAGTTATGGTTACTTTGGATCAAGTGGTGGAAGAAGCAAAAAAAGCTCCGTTGCCAATGAAAAAAATAGAAGAGAATTTAAGAAAATTTGATCGGTCCTATTATTATCTGGATTCTTTGGAATGGGATGTGGACGAGAATGCTTTTATTCCTATAAAAAGCATCAATCAACTTCGTCGGGAGGCCATTGAAAAATACGAAGAGGAGAATTTTCCTCGAGAAGAGATTTCCCTAAAATTTTCCCAAGGAAAAAGAGAAAAATATCCTCCCAGAAGACCTTTGTTAACGGTGGAAGTTTCCAGCTTCGAGCAATTAAAGCGAGTTCCCATGGAAAAAGTAGATCGTTTAGAATTGAAATATATAGAAAAAGAGAAAGAAACCTTCGATTTTCTAAAAGATTTTAAGGGCAAAATTTACTTAAGTATGCCTACTTATGATGGAACAAAAGAGTACAGAGAATATTACAAGAAACAGAAAGATAAAATTCATGGAATCGTAGCACAAAATTTAGGGCAAATGGATTTAGAAGGAGAAAAGGTAGTAGGAGAGGGATTGAATGTGTTCAATTCGGAGTCCTTTGCTTTTTTTGCCAAGGAGAACACCGAAATTATGCCTTCTTCGGAGTGTAGAGAATCGCAGTATAAGGAATTTTATGAAGGATTTGGTTCTTGTGGAGAGATTTTGTTCTATGGTTATCAAAGAGTTATGACCATGAAACACTGCCCGATGTCCTTGAAGAAAAAATGTGGAAATAACCGAAATTGCAAGGTTTGTTCTTTCCGAAAAGGATATTTTATCCAGGATCAAAGAAAGGCGAATTTCCCATTGCTTCGAAGAAGTGATTTTACAGAAGTTTACAATATGGTTCCTACGTATTTGGGGAATGATTTTGAAAGTGTAATGAAATACAATCCGAGGGCGTTAAAGTTGCGCTTTTTGTTAGACGAGGAGCCTGTGGAAGAAATTGTGGAAGCCGTTTCTTCTGCTTTAGAAGGAAGAAAAGATTCTTTAGAAGAATTGAGTGAAAGAATTCGAGAGTATGGCTTTACGAGAGGCCATTGGCAAAAGGGAATCTTAAGTTAGGAGGAATTATGGCAAGAAGAATTGAAGAGATTTTAGAATTCGATGAGATTCTTCGTCGGTTGAAGAACATGACGACTTCCGACTTAGGAAAAGAACGGATCGATTCTTTAGAAATGGAAAGCGATCTTCGTCGAATCGAGGAAATGCAACAAGAAACAGAAGAAGCCCTTGGGCTTTTAATGAAAAGAAGTTCGCCTCCTTTAATTGGAATCAAAGGGGTTTCCAAATGGGCCCTTCATGCTTCGAGAGGCGGGGTTTTATCCATTGGAGAAATTTTAAGCATTGGAGATTTTTTGCGAGGCGTTCGAAGAATTCGCAAATATATGTCAGACAATGATTCGGATCGAGAAAGTGTTTATCCCATTATCGAAGGTCACATTTCTTCTTTGTGGGGGAATGTGGAATTGGAACGTTGGATTGAAAAAACCATTGAAAACGAAGAAAGTTTATACGATGATGCTTCTCCGAGGTTGAAACAGATTCGTAGATCTTTAAGCCAAAAGAAAAACAACATTCGAGAAAAGCTAAATTCCATTGTAGCCAATCAGGATTTGAAAGGCTCTCTCCAGGACTCTATTATTACCATGAGAGAAGGAAGATATGTTGTTCCTGTAAGGCAAGATAGTCGAGGGAAAATCCCTGGATTGGTACATGATATGAGTTCTTCTGGCCAAACGGTTTATATTGAACCAATGGCAGTGGTGGAACTAAACAACGAAATTCGTGAGTTGGAAATTTCTGAACGAGAAGAAATTATCCGGATTTTAACAGAAATTTCGGAAGAAATCGGGCAATATCCTTATGAATTCAAAGCCGATGAACAAATAATGGCAGAACTAGACTTTTTATTTGCCAAAGGGAAATTGGCTTTAGAACAAAACGCCATTCGTCCAAAATTTTCCACAGAATTTCGAACAAAACTGGTAGAGGCTCGCCATCCTCTTTTGGACCCGAAAATAGTAGTGCCGGTTACCATTGAATTGGGCGGAGATTATCAGGCTTTGATTATAACGGGGCCGAATACGGGAGGAAAAACCGTAAGCATAAAAACATTGGGATTGTTAACGATGATGGCTCAATTTGGTCTTCATATTCCCGCTCGTTCCGGATCCGTTGTAGGAATTTATAAGAAAATTTTTGCCGACATTGGAGATGAGCAGAGCATTGAACAATCTCTGTCTACTTTCAGTTCCCATATGGTTCATATTGTAGATATTTTGAAAGAGGCGGATGAAAATTCCTTGGTTCTATTTGATGAATTAGGAGCGGGAACCGATCCTACAGAGGGAGCGGCTTTGGCTTTAAGTATTATTGATACGCTAAAGGAACAATCCATTCATGTTATGGCCACAACTCACTACAATCAATTGAAACTTTATGCCTTAACGGAGCCAGGAGTACAAAACGCTTCTATGGAATTTGATATAGACACTCTTTCTCCAACCTATCGTTTAATTATTGGAGTGCCTGGAAAGTCCAATGCCTTTGAAATTTCTAGACGTTTGGGATTGCCCGATGAGATCATTGGGCGTGCCAATGCTTTCTTGGAAACCGAAGATATTGCTTTTGAGGACGTTTTGGAAGAGTTGGAAAATGAGCGTCAGCGTTTGGAACAAACTCGCATGCGAACCGAAGAGGAAAAAGAGGCTTTAGAAAAAGAACTCTCCAAAACCCGAAAACAATCGGCAGCTTTGGAGAGAGAAAAAGATCGGATTTTAGAAAAGGCGAGAAAAGAAGCCAAAGATTTGGTGACAGAAGCGAAGGAAAATGCGGAATTAGCCCTTTCTGAAATCAAAGATATCACCAATAAATTAGAAAAAGAAGAAGCAAAAACTCTTCAACAAGCCCAAGATCTTTTGCGAAGCGATCTAAAACGCTTGAAGCGTTCAGATAAAAATGGCGTTGTCTTAAAAGAGGCCTCAAACCCTGTCAAAGAGTTAAAATTAGGAGATACGGTATTTGCCCAATCTCTTGGGGTGGAAGCGACGGTCTTGGCCTTGGAAGATGCCAAGGGAAATGTATTGGTTCAAGCAGGACTTATGAAAATGTCTTTGCCAAAAAACACATTGGTTCAGGCCAGCAAAACAAGACAAGAAGAACGACGAACCAAAAATTCGAAAAATTTGGTTCAGAAGAAAGCAAAAAATGCCAAGACGGAGATTGATATTCGAGGAAAAACCTTTGAAGAATGCGTAGCCGATTTGGATAAGATGATTGATGATGCCTATTTGACGAATTTGAAAAGTGTGCGTATAATTCATGGAAAAGGCACCGGAGCTCTGCGACAGAAAGTTCAAGAGTATTTGCGGAAACACAAACTGGTAAAATCCTATAAGGAAGCAGCCTATGACGATGGTGGAAGTGGCGTAACCTATGGGGAATTAAAATAGGAGTAGAAAAATGTTAGATTTTAAGAAAATAATTGCAGAAAAGCTGCATGAAGAAGTTCCAGAGTTGGAAGTAGATCAATTTTTATCTTTGATTGAGATTCCACCAGATTCAAAAATGGGAGATTATGCATTTCCAACCTTTTCCCTTGCAAAAATCAAGAGAAAAAGCCCACAAATGATTGCAGAAGAAATCAAAGAATCTTTGGGAGATTTAGAATCTTTTGAAAAAATCGAAGTAGTGGGAAGCTATTTGAACTTTTTTGTGGATCGAAAAGCTTTGGCTGAGTTGATGTTAGGCCAAGTCAAAGAAGAAAAAGAAGAATTTGGTCGTACAAACTATGGGGAAAATCGTCCGGTTGTAGTGGAATACTCTTCCCCAAATATTGCGAAGCCTTTCCATATTGGGCATATTCGTACTACTGTTATTGGAGATTCCTTAAAGCGAATCTATGAATTTCTAGGATACGATGTAACGTCAATTAATCATTTGGGAGATTACGGAACGCAGTTCGGTATGATGATTGAAGCCTATAAATTATGGGGAAATCGTGAAGTAATCGAAAGCAATCCAATTCCAGAACTTGTAAAATTATACGTTCGTATTAACCAAGAAGCGGAAGAAAAGCCAGAATTGTTAGACAATTCTAGAGAATGGTTCCGTAAATTGGAAGAAAAAGACGAAGAAGCCGTTGCTTTATGGAAATGGTTCCGTGAAGTGAGTCTAGATGAATTTCAACGTGTCTATAAATTGTTGGATATCGAATTTGACTCCTACCGTGGAGAGAGTTATTACTCCGATTTAATGCCAGCTGTTGTTCAAGAAATGGAAGACAAAGGCGTATTGGTAGAAAGCGATGGAGCAAAAATTGTAGATTTAGAAGAATACAAATTGCCACCATCTATCATCGTAAAACGAGATGGATCTACCATTTATTTGACTCGTGATATTACAGCGGCTAAATTCCGTAAAGACACCTACGATTTCTACAAAAACATTTACGTTGTAGGTAGCCAACAAAATCTTCATTTCCAACAATTGGTGGCTATTTTGGATAAAATGGGATACGAATGGTCAAAAGATTGTATCCACGTTCCCTTTGGTATGGTAAGTTTAGAAGATGGAACCCTTTCTACACGTCGTGGAAAAGTATTGTATTTAGAAGATGTATTAAATCGCGCCATTTCTCAAGTAGATGAAATTTTGAGCAAACGAGAAGAAGAGTTAGGCGTAGTTATGGAAAATCGGAAAGAATTGGCAGAACAAGTTGGAATAGGAGCGGTAAAATTCCAAGAATTGTTTAACCAAAGAATCAAAGATTATGTATTTGATTGGGAAAAAACCTTGAGTTTTGAAGGAGAAACTGGGCCTTATGTACAATACACCCACGCTCGAATCAATTCTCTATTAGCAAAAGGGAATTTCCAATTGGACAACAAGGTGAATCCGGCGTTGTTAACCAATGAAGAGGAAATTCGTTTGTTGCAGTTATTATATGGATTCGCTGACATTATCGTAGATGCTCATTTGAAAAACGAGCCTTATTTCATTACTCGTTATATTGTAGAAGCAGCAAAAACTTTCAACAAATTCTATAATGCTACAACGATTTTGACAGAAGAGGAAGAGTTAACCAACACAAGACTGTTATTGTGTTACGGTGTAAAAAATATGATCAAAAGAGGTTTGGATTTATTAGGAATCCAAGCTCCTGAAAAGATGTAAGAAATAGGGGGCTTAGGCCCTCTTTTTTTCATGGAGGTATTTTTGAAAGAATTATTAGTTGCCTTAAACGCGAGCTTTAGTCATACCAATTTAGCGGTGCGACTTCTTCAAAAATCTTGCAAGAAAGAAGTCGAAATCTTTGAAGGAACCATAAATGAAACCCAAGAAGATTTGCTTTTTGAAATTTTGAAACGGAACCCGACTCATATTTTCTGGTCTTGCTATATTTGGAATTGGTCGCAAATTCAAAAGTTAGGAGATACCATTGGAAAAATGGGATTAGAAATCCAGCAATTTGTTGGTGGGCCAGAAGTTTCCTACGACTGGGAAGAACATCTTCAGGAGAATCCATGGATAGATGGAATTTTTTATGGAGAGGGAGAAGAATCCTTTCCTCAATTTATTCAAATTTTAGAAGAAAACCGTTTTTGGAAGGAAATGAAAGGTTTTGTCTATAGAGATGGGGAGAATTTCGTAGTAACTCCTCCTGTAGAAATAACGAAAGATTTGGATCATCTTCCTAGTTTGGATTATAAAGAAGAAAATATGGCACATCGCATTTTGTATTATGAAGCTATGCGAGGCTGTCCCTATAATTGTGCCTATTGCCTATCCTCTTTAGATGATAAAGTTCGCTATCGAAGCGTAGAAAAAGTAAAGAAAGATATGCGAAAATTATTTCAAACAGGAACCAAACAAATTAAGTTTGTGGACCGGTCCTTTACCATGCATCCAAAACGAACATTGGAATTGTTGGAATTTATGAAAGAAGAAGCGCCAGAAGGAATTAATATTCACTTTGAAATCAATTTGGAAGACATTCAAGAAGAGGTCATAGAATCTTTAATTCACGCTCCAGAAGGACTCTTTCAATTGGAAGCCGGAGTTCAGACAACAAACCCAGAAGTTTTGGAAGAGATCCATCGAAAAGAAGGATTAGAAAACATAAAAAAATCCATGGAACGATTTTCTAAATCCAACATTCATCGTCATTTGGATTTAATCGTTGGACTTCCTGGAGAAAATATGGAAAGTTTTTTGCGAGGATTCGACGATGTATTTTCCATGAAGCCAGAAAAAATTCAAATTGGCTTTTTGAAATTATTGAGAGGAACAGCGTTAAGGAAAAACGCCGAAGAATACGGCCTATTTTATGAGAAAAAAGCTCCCTACACCGTAATTCGAACAAAAGATTTATCCGCTAAGGAAGTTTTATTCTTAAAAGACTTTGAAAAAATATCAGAAATTTATATAGATGAACACCAATTCACTGGCATAAGCCAAAAAATATTTGACCAAGGAACGAAGCCCTCCCAATATATTTTCTCCCTTACAGAATTTTATAGAGAAAACAAGGAAAGCTATACGCTAAAAAGCCAAAAAGGAAAGTACCAACTCTTGTTTGATTGGCTAAAAGAAAAAGCAACCTTACCATGGGAAGTGGCCTACGAAACGTTAAAGGAAGATTTTTATTTCCAAGAGGATCAATTTATAGAAAAAATCCTTCCCGTTCAGGATCAAGAAATGCGGAAAAATAAATTGATTCAGTGGATTGGAGAGATGGATGAATCAGAATACGAAGAGTTTGGAAAAGACATTCATCGCGTGAGCCGATTTGCCCGCGGAATCACTTTGCCATTACAAGGGATGGAAAGAATTCTCTTCTATAAAAATCACAAATATGTGAAACATTTCGATAGAAAGATAGAAATAGAAAAAGAGAAATAACAACCTCAAAAAAATGAATAGGTGGAATATGAACAAAGAATATTTTTTAGGAGATATCCTAAGTCAAATTACATTTTTAGAGACAAGAGAAGATCGACAAGAAAGTGTGAACCAGGCGTTGATAAATGTTCCCTTGCCAATTATGCAAGAAGATTTAATTGAAGAGGTGAAAAAACAAGGGGAAGAAGAAAATATAAATTATGAAAGCATCATCAAAGGAATGGCAGCAGCCGTCGTTATGGATGAAAACTTTCCCTACAGAGAAGAATATATACGATTTATGAAAGAAGCCGGAAAAGATGGGCTTGCTTATTTGTCTATGAAACGATCTGAAACTGTAGAAAAAAATCAAGCCAAATGGTTCTATATCTACAGCAAATTTCTGCATATATTGTCAGAAAATCCAAAAGACACTTTCTACATTGCCTTGGCTATGGAAATGCTATACAACCAAAAATGGTTTGAAGAAGGTGAACGAAATGACGAAGAGTTGGGCTATCTAATCAAAGAAATAGAAGATATTTACGGAGAAATTGTAAAAGAAGACCCACAAAACACATTGGCCAATGAACGCTTAGGCAATATCGCCATAGCCAAAGGGCAATACGTAAAAGGAAAACTATATTATGAAAAAGCCCTTCAAGGAAAAGGGAATGAAGAAGATTACGATCGAATTCGAAATCAAATCGAAGAAATCCAAAACGAAGCTTATATAGAAGCGGCAGAATCCTATATGCAATACAGTCGATACGAAGAGGCAATGAAACAAATCCAATCCATTCAAGAAAAAGAATACGAACCACAACGCGTGAACTATATAAAAGGTATGATTTACTACGGAATGGGAGAGTTTGAACTCGCCGTAGAACACTTAAGAGAATCCTATCGAATGGATAAAGAAAATGAAAACACCATAAACGATTTAAGTATAGCCCTAGCAGGAATCGGAGAATTAGAAGAAGCTATCAAAATTCTAACAGAAGGAATCAATCAATACCCTCAAGAGAAAAAGCTATATTACAATCGTGGGCTCTTGGAATACAATTTAGGAAATAAAGAAGTGGCTTTAGACGATCTTCGCCGAGCCTATGCCTTAGAATCAGACCCTAGTCTATTAGAGTTCATTGAACAATTAGAAAAAGATTCCGATTAATTTCAAAAACCTATTGACAGTAAGAAGGGATGGTAGTAATATATATAAGTCGACACGGCAAGGGAGTAAAATCTGCGAAAAAGATTTGAAAAAAGAATGTAAAAAAAGTGTTGACAAGCAATCGAAGAGAGCATATAATATTAAAAGTCGTCA
>NZ_JAJMZJ010000005.1 GCF_021012875.1 Peptoniphilus sp. KCTC 25270 | reverse complement strand
ACCAACTAACTAATCAGACGCGAGACCATCTATCACCGCTAAGTCACTTTAACCCAGATGACAGGAGTCATTAGGGTATCATACGGTATTAATCCCAGTTTCCCGAGGCTATCCCGTTGTGATAGGTAGGTTTCTCACGCGTTACTCACCCGTTCGCCGCTAATCCTTTTGCAAATCTTCCCGAAGGAATCATTGCAAATCTCATCGCTCGACTTGCATGTGTTAGGCGCGCCGCCAGCGTTCGTCCTGAGCCAGGATCAAACTCTCAATAAAAATTGTTTGTTTGCTTTGCTCAGAATTAAACTGACTGTTTATTTCCGCTAAAAGCTGTTTTGCTTTATGGTTTTTCTTTCATACTATTTAATTAACTTGGTTCATTTCGCTATCGAATAGACAGCTTTAATATTTTATCATCGCCAGCATTCATTGTCAAGAATTTTTTCTTTTTTTCTTAACTTTCTTTTTCGCTTAACGGCGACAACTTTTATAGTTTATCATCTCTTGATTCGTAAGTCAATAGTTTTTCTACATTCTTTTTTCAAATGTTTCTCAACTATTTTTTCTTCCTCAAGGGACAACTCATATATAATACCACGAACTTCATCTTTTGGAAACACTTTTTTTCATTTTCTTTCAAAAACTTTTTCTCCACCAATATAAACCGCCTCTGGACTCATTTCCAAGAGTTTTTTTGGTTCTAGGGAAAATAGATCTTCTTTTAATAGAAGGAAGTCTGCGTATTGTCCCATTTTAATTCGCCCTTTCTTCCCTTCCATTCCTTGGCTACAAGCACTTCCATAGGTATAGGCTTCTACCGCTTCTTCTAGGGTCATTTTTTCTTGAGGAACAAACCCTCCTTCTGGCGTTCCATCTTGGCGACTTCGGGTGATGCCGTGATACAGATTTACAAAAGGATTCAAATCTTCTACAGGGCTATCTGTTCCAAAGGAAGTTCGCTTTTTGTCCATGCGATACAAAGTTCCAAAAGCGTAGCTCGTCTTCGCCAATTCTTCCTCTACTCGATCCTCTAAAATCATCAAGTCATATTGTAAAAACACCGGCTGCATTAAGGTATAAAATCCCAATCTCTGAATTTCATCCAATTGGTTCTGATTGGTAATTTGACAGTGAACGATTCCATGGCGAAGAGAGTTTCCTTCTCGGTTGTATTTCCGTCCTGCTTCCAATACAGATTCTACCGCTCCATCCCCAATGGCATGGACGATTACCCGAATTCCTTTCTCTTCCCCAAAGGCAAAGGCCTCTTCTAATGTTTCTTTTCCTATGGCTTCTACCCCTTTGTTTTCCGAATCTCCTTTGTATCCATTTAACATCTCTGCGGTTTTCGCCCCTAAGGAACCATCCTTAAACAATTTCCAAGCCCCTTTGGTATACGTGTCGTTATAAAGGTCTTCTCGAAAATAGTATGTTTCCAAATAGGGGAGTACCGCCTCTTTATTTTGAAAATTAAACTGAGGTTCATAGCGTAATTTGGTCTTTTTCTTCCTATATATATTCAAAATGGCCTCAACGGTTTCCTCAAAGCTTCCTTCATAATAATCACAGGACTGAATGGAAGTTAAACCATTTTTAATGGCATAATTCATCCCTTCCAAGATTTTCTTTTCTAAAACCTCTTTGGAATCTTTAGGGATAATGGATTTACTAAAGGCAATGGCATTTTCCGTAAACACTCCCGTAGGGGTTCCGTCTTGATCACGGCGAATTTCTCCCCCGTCTATTTCTGTTTCCGCCGAAATCTCCAAAATTTCCAAAGCTTTGGAGTTGGCACTTAACAAATGGCCACAAACCCGTTCAAAAAGAATGGGAATCTCCGTGGAAATCCGATCCAAATCTTCTCGCCTTAGGATTCGCTTTTCTCCCATAGTAAAATAATCCTGATTCCAGCCACGACCATAGAGGACCTCCTCTTCAGGATGCTCCTCTAAAAATTTTCGCCCTCTTTCTATCACTTCATCAATGGAGGAGGAATAGTTTAAGTCTACACGAAACAAATTTTGTCCCGTTTGAACAATATGAAGATGGCTATCGTTGAATCCAGGAATTACGGTGCGTCCCTTCAAATCAATAATCTCATCTCCAAAAGCATCTTTATCTCCAACAGAAGAAAATATCTCCCCTTCTACAACAAAGGTATCGGTAAATTTTCCCGGTTCCAAAAATACCTTTCCGTTAATAAACTTTTGTTTCATAGCCATCCCCTTTCTCTTTGTTTTCTTCTATACCCCTTGCAAGAAATATTATACAAAAAAAGCACCCTATTAAGGTGCTTTGGCGGACCCGAGTGGGCTCGAACCACCGATCTACGCCTTCGGAGGGCGTCATTCTATCCAACTGAACTACGGGTCCATGTTCGCTCAGTTTACCATGGTGGATTTTCCCTGTCAATGGCAACTAAGCTACTTTTATTTTTCTACTATGGCTTCAATGTTTCGAAAGGCTCTTCCTACAACGTCGATAAATCGCAAAATAGGATTGGGCTCCCGAATGGTTTGATGGGCCACCAAATCCGTTTTATAAATTTCTTCTCCATCTATCAAATAACGTACCGTTCCTAGGGATTCTCCCGCTTCTTTTGGTAGCTGTATTTCTTTGTCTGGAATGGCTTCTACGGTAATTTCCTTGGTATTGTCTGCCAAATAGAGTTTGGATTCCTTTGGATATAGGGCGTTTTCTCTTGGAACCCCTTCTTCCAATTGGATCTCACTTACTGGTTTTTCTGGCAAGGCAATGCTTTCGTAACGAAATCTTCCGATGGCTTCTTCCATGATTCTGCGAGTCCCTACATATCTAGACATATTATCGGGAGAATTCATAAACACACCAATCAAACGAGTGTCTTGTTTGTTTTCAGAAGCTCCTTTGAAGGAGGTTGCGACCAAACAACGGCCGGCTGCGTTTGTATATCCTGTTTTTAACCCGTCCACTTCTGGCACAATGCCCAAAAGAGGATTTGTGTTATAGGAAATAAATTCCCTTCCTTCTTCTTGTATAGATCGTCGGCTGGCAATTTCCAACACAACAGGATGGTCTTGGATTAAATGTCTCGTTAATTGAAACAATTCCCTTGCGGTCATTTTGTTGTAGTCATTTTTCCCATAATTGGTCAGCCCATGGACATTGATAAAATGAGCGTGGGTCAATCCAAGATCTTGGGCTTTTTGATTCATCTTATCCACAAAGGCTCCCTCACTTCCTGAAATGTGTTCCGCCAAGGCAACCATGGCATCATTTCCGGAGATAATGAGTCCTGCATGAATCAATTCTTCTACGGTAAAAATATCCGTTTCTTTGGTTTCATAGGTAGATCCTGTTAATGATGCCGCTGTTTTTCCTATAACTACAGGATCTTTGAATCCTAGATTTCCCTTTTCAATTTCGTCCAAAACAACATAAATGGTCATAAGTTTGGTTGTGGAAGCTAGGCCGATTACATCGTCAGGACGATGAAACATAAGAATTTCCCCTGATGTATAATCTCCGACTACATAATGACCGATCAATTGATAATTGGTTTTTTCTTGTAGCTTATGGATTTGATCCATTTCTTTTCGAGTAGCTTGTTGCACTCCCTTGGCCGTAGGGACCAAATAATCCTGATCTCGCACCTCTTCGTAAATTCGTTTTTGTTCTTTGGCCGCTGCTTCTTCAGGGGTCAAAAGAGGATCTGGGGGAGGCGGGGAGATGACTGGATCTGTGCTTTGGGCGAAAGAAAATTGAGGAAATAGAAGGACTCCAAAAGCCAAAAGCAGACTGAGGCTTTTTTTGATTCTATTCTTCATTTTTCCCACTTTCTCTATGGTTTTCTACTACAATATCCACAATTCTTTGGGCAGATTTTCCGTCTCCGTAAGGATTGATGGCATGGGCCATTTCTTTATAGGCTTCTTCGTTGTGCAACAATTCATCCAAATCTTCTACTACTTTTTCATAGCTGGTTCCTAGCAATCGAGCGGTTCCTGCTTCGACTCCTTCCCAACGTTCGGTTTCTTCCCGAACCACAAGGACTGGTTTCCCAAAATATGGCGCTTCTTCTTGGATTCCCCCACTATCTGTTACGATAATATGAGAACGCATAATCAAGTTGGAAAATGGCAAATAATCCAACGGTTCAATACGATGAACGCGGTTGCAATCTCCAAAGATTTTTTCCGCAATTTCTCTTACTTTTGGGTTCAAATGAACAGGGAATACCACTTCCACATCTTCATTTTGTTCCACAATATCCCGCACCCCTTGGAAAATTCTTTCCATAGGCGCCCCTAAATTTTCTCGACGATGGCAAGTTAAGAGAATCACTTTTTTGTTTTCAAAATCCAACTGATTTAGGATTTCGTCTTCAAAAATGTATTCTTCTCGTTTTGTATAGGCCAAGGCATCGATTACGGTATTTCCTGTAATATAAATGTTTTCTTCTGGATAACCTTCTTTTAACAAATTGTCTTTATTGGATTGGGTAGGGGCAAAATGATAATTACTAAGTACTCCCGTTAATTTCCGGTTGGCTTCTTCCGGAAATGGGCTATATAAATTGTGGCTACGCAAACCGGCTTCTACGTGTCCAATTTTTACTCCGTGGTAAAAAGCGGATAAGGAACCGGCAAATACTGTGGTTGTATCCCCTTGTACAAGCAATACGTCTGGTTTTAGTTCGGATAAGATTTCTTCCAAACCCCTTAAACTTCTTACGGTAATATCGGTTAAAGATTGTCCAGGTTGAAAAATATTTAGATCATAATCTGGTTTGATCTTGAAAATTTCCAATACTTGATCCAACATTTGGCGGTGTTGCCCAGTTACGGCAACGTAGGATTCAACGCCTTCTCGGCGATTTAATTCCAATACAATCGGCGCCATTTTTATTGCTTCTGGTCGCGTCCCAAATACCGTTAATACTTTCATCAATCTTTTCCTCCCTCTTTTAACAGTCCAAATATCAAGGCCAAGAATCCAACAATGGCAATAAAAATAATGGACACTATCAATCCGTTTTGAGCGTGTAATGTACTGACTACGTTCCCTATGATTCCAAAGACGATACTAATGCAATACAAACTTAAAACGGTTTGTCTTTGGCTTAATCCACTATAGAGCAACCGATGATGCAAATGTCCTTTGTCTGCTTCGGTAATGCTTTTTCCGGATAATTTTCTGCGGATCATGGCAAAGGTCGTATCAAAAATGGGCACACCCAAAATCAAAACAGGGATAAATACAGCAATTAACGCTACCGATTTCATAGCTCCTTCAATGGTAAGGAAACTTAAAACAAATCCCAACAAAAGAGCTCCCGTATCTCCCATAAAAATACGAGCTGGATTGAAATTGTATGGCAAAAATCCCAAACAAGATCCCGCCAACAAAGCGGCTAAAATCGCCATTTGCATATTGTTATAACGATAGGCCACAAACATTAAACTAATGGAGGCAATGGCACTAATTCCACAGGCCAAACCGTCCAGTCCATCAATTAAATTAATGGTATTGGTAATCCCCACTACCCAAAAAATAGTAATGGGGATGGATAGTAGCTCCAAATAAATCAAAGGATTGGTCCCATAAAATGGATTGGTGAAAAAATCGATTTGTACGCCGCCCAATAGCAAAGCTATGGCTGCAACAATTTGCATCAAAAATTTCATTTTGGGGCTCATATTTTTTTTATCATCATACAAGCCCGTTCCTACGATAATCAAACATCCTACTATAAAGGCTATGTTTTCTTTCGTCATAGGCATAAATACAAAAAAACCTATAGCCAAAGCGATAAATATAGCCAATCCTCCCCCTAAGGGGATTGGTTTTTTATGCATTCTACGTTCGTCTTTGGGAATATCCACCAATCCATAGCGGATACTCCCTCTTCGAACGATTGGTGTTGCTATTAAAGAAATTACAATCGCCAAGGCAAAAGGCATTAGCAAAGTCTGCATAGTCGTTCCTCTTATTTCTATTATTTTGTTCCGAACAATCGATCTCCTGCGTCTCCTAATCCTGGTACGATATAGGCATGGTCATTTAATTTTTCGTCAATACAAGCCACGTATAAATCAATATCTGGATGTTCTTCTTGGAAGGCTTTGATTCCTTCTGGTGCGGCCAATAAACACAAGCAAGAGATGGTGTTGGCTCCTTTTTCTTTTACAAAATCCACAGCACTAATTAAAGAGCCTCCTGTGGCCAACATTGGATCGACAATAATAATTTGACGATCGGCGATATCCTTTGGCAATTTGCAATAATATTCTACTGGCTTTAATGTTTCTGGATCGCGATACAGACCAATATGTCCAACGCGAGCCCCTGGCATTAAGCTTAACAATCCGTCTACCATGCCCAAACCAGCGCGTAACAAAGGAACAATGGCTACTTTTTTTCCAGAAATGGCTTTTCCTATCATTGGCCCCATTGGCGTTTCAATTTCACGATCTACCAAAGGGAAATCTCTCGTAATTTCGTAACCCATTAACATGGTAATTTCTGTTAACAGTTGACGGAATTGCATACTGCTTGTTTCTACTTCACGTAAAATTGTCAATTTATGTTGAATTAACGGATGATCTGTTACAACTAATTTTCCCATAGTTCCCTCCTATTTTTCTATAGCTTGAATACGACGGTCATGACGACCTCCTTCGTATTCTCCTTCTAAAAATGCATCAACAACCGCTTTGGACATATCTTCTCCAATAATTCTCGCTCCAAAAGATACCATATTGGCATTGTTATGAAGGCGAGATAACATGGCAGAATAAGGTTCAGAAACCGTTGCACAACGAATTCCCTTTATTTTGTTAGCAGCGATTCCAATTCCAATTCCACTACCACAAATTAAAATTCCAAATTCACATTCTCCAGAAACCACCTTTTCCGCTGCCTTATGGCCAAATTCTGGATAATCTACTGAATCTTTAGAATGGGTTCCAACATCTACTACCTCATACTTTTTTTCCTTTAGATGCTGAATGATTGCCTCTTTTCTTTCAAAACCGCCGTGGTCCGATCCAATTGCAATTTTCATCTTATTCCCCCTTTATCTCCTCTAAAATATTTTCCAAATGTTCTTTTATCACATCATAAGTTGCTTCATAAATTTCCAAACGACCGCCAAAGGGATCGGGAACATCTGAAGTTCCTAAAGGCTGGATTTTTTCTTCTTGTTGAAAATATTTTGCTTTTAGGGTTACGCTTTGGGATTGGGTCATGGTATATACGCGATCGGCCCATTCCATATCTTCTTCTTCTAAAAGTTTTGCTTGATGAAAAGAAGAATCGATTCCCTCTTTTAATAAAACCGCATAGGTTCCGCGACTAATTCCGTCCATAGGGTTCGCAACGATTCCTCGGCTTCGTACATTGACATAAACCCCTTTTTCATCGGCCATTTTTTCCATAAGAATTTTTGCCATAGGGCTCCTACAAGTATTTCCTGTACAAACGAACAATAGATTCACAGTCCCAAAACCACCTTTCCACCACAAGCTTTCAATAATCGATTCATGATTCCTACGCCAAGGCCTTGGAATTCAAAGCCTTCTACATAAATCACTTCAATTCCCTCTTCGTCACATTTTCTTAGGCAATCGAATAAATTTTGCGCTACCTCTTCCAAATGTTCTCGGCTTCCCATGTTTATCAAAAGGTCCATGCCCTGATACATGTCCATGGTTTCTGTTGTGGCCAAAACCGCCGTTTTTTTCGAAGGATTTTTTGCAATGCGGTGATTTACCTCTTTGGCTACATTGGTTAAATTTCCCGCAAACAAAGTAGCCTCTGCTTTTGGAGCGTAGTGTTTGTATTTTTGTCCCGGACTTCTAGGAACCAAACCCTCTTCTGCTGCAATGGTGGCTTGGTCTGTGTCCACCTCTATTCCTAGTAGCTCTTCCAAATCTTCTTTGGTTATGCCACCAGGTCGTAAAATAACCGGTTTTTCCCCTGTAATATCCAAAACTGTAGATTCAATCCCTACATCGGTAATCCCACCGTCAACAATAATACTTACTTTCCCCATCATATCCTCTAGTACATGTTCCACTCTCGTTGGAGAGGGGCGACCAGATGTATTGGCAGATGGCGCCGCAACAGGAATATAGGCTTCCTTTAGAATGGCATGGGCAATGGAATGGGACGGCATCCGAATGGCCACCGTTTCCAATCCTCCCGTTATAGAATCTGGAACGATTTTTGAACGTTCCATAATTAAAGTTAAAGGTCCTGGCCAAAACATATCCATACAGTCTTGTCCAATAGGAGGGATGATTTTTACCAAATCCAAAACTTGCTCTTGGTCGGCAATATGTAAAATCAAAGGATTGTCTTTAGGACGTCCTTTTGCTTCAAAAATTCCGGCAATTGCGTCTTCATCCAATCCATTTGCCCCAAGACCATAGACCGTTTCTGTTGGAAATACTACCAATTCCCCTGCCTTTAATCCTTCAGCCGCTTCTTTAATTTTATCAATTTCCTCAATGGAATGAATTTCAATTACTTTCGTTTTCATGACATTCCTCCTCAACATATTATTATAACACAAAAACCCCCATAAAATAAGACTACCATCTCCCTAGAAGACGGTAGTCTTATTGTGGATTTTTACATCTTTTCCATAAAGTTTACGGCCACTTCCATCATATTGGTTGTCGTAACGTGGCCTGTTTGACCAAAGGCTTCAAAATAAATTTTCTCATCGTCTTTATAGAATTTCTTCGCCTCTTTATAGAAAGCTTCTTGCCCTTTGGCGGAAATATTTGTGTCATTCTCTCCATTTAACATACACAGAGGACGATCCGCTAATGTATCCAAATGGCCAATGGGGTTATAAGCTTCAAAAGCTTCTTTTACTTCCGCGTCCGTATCCCCTTCTTGGAATCCTTCTAAGAATCCATTCCAATCTAGGATGCCATTAAAAGGAATCGCACCTTTTGCTTGAGGATAATTGGCCACAATGGCTCCACTTACCATTCCGCCCATGGAATGACCCGATACAAAAATTTCCCCTTCTGGAATTTCAGCGTATTGGGAAAATTCCTTGATTAAAGTTGGAAATTCATCCATGGTTTCCACAATGGATTTTGGCATAAATTCTTTCATGGATTTTTCGTCATCATAATCCACGGTTCCTCGTTCCCCGTGATAAGGAGAATCTGGCATTAAAACCGTATAGCCAAAAGAGGCAAAGGTATTGCAGCGGAACTCTTGGCTTTTTCGCTCTGCGCCCCAACCGTGATACCAAATAAGCCCTTTTCCATTTTTTTCCTTTGGTTCAATAATGGTTACTGGAATCTTTGCCAATTCTATATGTTTTACTTCTACGCCGTTCATCTTCATAATTCACCTTCCCCAACGAATGGGCGCAAGCCCTTTTTCTTCTAGAAATTCGTTGCATTTTGAAAATGGTTTTGAGCCAAAAAAACCTCGGTAGGCAGATAGAGGACTTGGATGAGGGGATTCAATAATATAGTGATTTGGATTTTTGATCCATTTCTTTTTGCTCCGTGCATGAGCGCCCCAAAGAATAAACACAACCGGATCTTCTTTTTTATCCAAAAGAGAAAGGATACGATCGGTAAAAAATTCCCATCCAATTTTCCCATGGCTCATAGGTTGATGAGCTCGCACCGTTAGGGTTGTATTTAATAACAAAACACCTTGATCGGCCCAGTCCGTTAAATCTGCATCATCGTCTGTTCTCTCTATACCCAAATCTTCTTTCAATTCCTTAAAAATATTTTTCAAAGAGGGAGGCGCTTTGGTTGGAGCTGGAACAGAAAAGGACAGGCCATGGGCTTGGTGGTAGCCATGATAGGGATCTTGTCCTAAAATCACAACCTTTGTGTCCTTATAACTACAATGGTGAAGGGCATTGAAAATATCTTCTGCTTTTGGAAAAATTTCTGTATTCCGATATTCCTCAATCAATAATTTTCTCAAATCTTGATAATAAGGTTCCTTCATTTCCTCTGATAAAAGTTCTTTCCAATCGTTGTGAAAAATTTCCATAAAAACCTCCTAATAAAGGTTCAATAATTCTGTAATAAGATTTCCTTTGGGTTCAGTAACAAGGAATTTTCGAATATCGTAACTTACTTCTGGAATTAAGAAAATCAATAATCGGTCCCCCGCTTTTAGTCGTGTATTTCCTTTAGGAATAATATTGCTTTCTCCCGTACGAATGATTCCACCTACTAAGAAACCCTTTGGCAAATCCAATTGTTCTAGGGTTTTATTATTGGCAAAACTTGATTCTTTCAATAAGACTTCATAAACTTCCATACTTACTGGCAATAGGTGAAGAGATAAATCCTTAGGCCCCACAAGACTTCGTTTGATTTGATTGGAAAGGATAAAGCTACCCGTATAGGCCGTTTGAATGCATTCTGTGTCCAAGGCTGGAACCATGGATTCGTCCTCTACAAAAATGGTTGTATTTTTTATTCCTAAATCATAGGCTGCAATACAAGCCAAAGCATTATCTCCATCTGAATCGGAACAAGCTATAAATCCAGATACGTCTTTACTGCTTAAGGATTTTAATCCGTCACGCATTCCCTTCTTTCCGAAAGAAAAATAATTTCCATCTGGGAATTTTTCCGCCCAGTCCCTTCGGGGAATTTCTTCTTGTCCAATAAAAGTTAAATCGGCTCCTTTTTCTAACAATCCCTTTCCAACAGATAAGGCTACATCGTTGGTTCCGTAGATAAAAAATTTCTTCCGATCCATAGGGACATTTTCATAATAAATATGATGGCGTCTCTTAAAACGGCGGATGGCGTTGGGATTTGCCAAAAGATGAATCCGGTCGTTTCTTCTAAGAATGGTATTTCCGTTGGGAATAATTACTTCATTTCCCCGTCGAACTCCTACTACGACCAAATCTTCAAAAGCCCCTATATTCTTCACTCTTCGATCCACAAATTCTGCTTGATTTTCTACGGGGTAACGCAAAAGAGAAAGTTGAAATTCATTAAAAACCTCTGTGGTCATTCCTCTATCTTGATAAAAGTGTTTCTGCATTGCCTCGGCAATGGATAACCCGGGAGAATAGATGGAAGCATGTTGAAAAACCCATGGATTTTCCTGTAAGAAAGAAGCCGTATCGCTATCGTGTACCAACATATGAATGGGCTTTTCCAAACGGGAAAACAATCGGGCCAATAAAAAGTTTTCTTCATCCCTGGAACTAAGCAACAAAATCGCATCTTGGTCAATAAAATTCTCTAAAAATCCTTCCACTTCTTCATAATATTTGTAAGAAATGCGTTGGATGGGATCCACGTCAAAAACAGGAGTAAACCCATCTTGTTCCCTGTAATACAAATGGATTTCGTCTCTTTCCTTTATAAATTCTCGCACAAGGCGCTCTACCAATTGATTGGTTCCAAATATGGATATTTTCATAAAATCCTCCTAAATTTCTGAACGATGGGCCCAAGTCCTTGGAGTAATTAGAGCAATCATTGTGAAAAACTCTAAACGTCCCATTAGCATTAATATGGCAAACATGAATTTTAGGGATAGAGAAAACTCAGCAAAAGTTTGAGAAGGTCCTACTAAGTTAAATCCTGGCCCTACGTTGGACAAACAGGTAACCGTTGCAGATAAAGCCGTTACAAAATCAATATTATGCATTGTTATAATTCCAATGGATACCATTAAAATCAAAAAATACAAGGCCATATATCCTACAATCCCCATAATAATGGATTCGTCAATTCGCTTTCCATTCACTTTAATGGACATTACGGCGTTGGGATGGGTTACACGAAGAATTTCCCTACGAATGATTTTTCCCAATACAACGATTCGTATCACTTTCATTCCCCCTGCGGTAGATCCGGCACTGGATCCTACAAGCATAAGCAATAGGAGAATAAATTTTGAAAAACTAGGCCACAAATCATAGTCCACAGAGGCAAAACCTGCTGTAGATACAATGGATGTGGTTTGGAAAAAAGAATCCAGAAAAGACGTTCCCCAAGATTGTCCACTGAAAAAATGAAGATTTATCAAAATAAAAATCGTGGCCAAGGCTACCATCCCATAATACACACGCATTTCTTCATCTTGAATGGCTTCTTTGATTTTTCCTTGTTTCAAACTGTAATACAAAGAAAAATTGGTTCCGCAAATAACCATAAAAACAGACATAACGATAATAATATAGGGATCTGTGGCATATCTTGCAATGGAATCGGTATGAGAAGAAAATCCCCCAGTTCCTACTACCCCTAAGGTATGAACCAGTGCGTCAAAGGCATTCATTTCAGAAGCCCATAACAAAACAAACAAAACCACAGTAATAAAAAGGTAAATAATGTATAAGTTCTTCGCTGTGTCTCTTAATTTGGGCTCTACTTTTCCTGCTACAGGACCGGGCGTTTCGGCTTTGAAGATTTTCATTCCGTCGTTGCCTACTTTTGGCAAAATGGCCAAAGTAAACACCAAAATCCCCATTCCACCAATCCAATGGGTCATGGAACGCCATAGAACCAAAGATTTTTCTACGGAGTCAATATCGGGAATAATAGAGGATCCCGTTGTAGTAAATCCTGATACCGTTTCAAAAAATCCATCAATAAAAGTGGGAACCGCCCCAGAAAGAGAAAAAGGAAGAGCACCAATCCCTGAGGCTAAAATCCATCCCGCAACTACAATAAACAAACCATCTTTGGGGCGAATATGAACCGATTCTGTATGAATCCGTTTGATTATAAAATTAAAGAAAAAGCATATTAGAATGGCAAGCAAAAATCCTTGTATGCTTTTTTCTCCCCTCCATAAGGCAAGGAGAAAGGAAGGAATCATAAACATTCCCTCAATCATTAGAATCGATCCAATGACATTCAAAGCTGCAATATAATTCACGGAAAAAGCCTCCTAGTGAAAACAAATAACAAAAATTATTCTCTTTCTGCACTGGCTCCAAAAAATCTTCTCCTGCTGTTTTATATTTCTGAATGGTGTACCCAAGATTTTGGAGTAATTAATGCAATAATAGTGAAAAATTCCAAACGTCCCAATAACATAAGCCCCGTAAAAAGAAGTTTGATTGGCGTTGAAAAATCTGCAAAAGTTTGAGAAGGTCCTACTAAGTTAAACCCTGGGCCCACATTGGAAAGACAAGATATAGTCGCCGATAGGGAACTTACAAAGTCAATGTTGTTCAAAGTAACAATCCCTACGGATACAATTAACAAAAGAAAATACAAGGCCATGTAGCCAACAATCCCCATGATTATACTCTCATCCAAACGCTTCCCATTTAGAGTAATGGGCATAACGGCATTGGGATGAGTTACACGAAGGATTTCCCTACGAATAATTTTTCCTAAAATAAGAATTCGAATCACCTTCATTCCACCAGCCGTGGACCCTGCACAAGAGCCCACAAAGGTTAGAAGTAGGATGATAAATTTTGAAAAACTAGGCCATAGGTCATAGTCTGCCGTTGCAAATCCAGCCGTTGAAATAACCGAAGTTACATGGAAAAAAGAATCCACTAAGGAATTTTCCGCCGTTTGGCCATGAGACAATGACAAGTTCAAAGCAATTAAAATCGTTGCTATAATAATGATTCCATAATATACATGGAGTTCTTCGTCTTTTAATACGTCTCTTAGTTTTCCTTGATGCAAACTGTAATATAGGGCAAAATTGGTTCCGCATACAATCATAAAAATAGACATAATAAGAAGAATCATCGGTTGACTACCATAACGCGCCACAGAATCCGTATGGGAAGAAAATCCTCCAGTAGCTGTAACTCCTAGCGTATGAATAAGAGCATCAAAAACAGGCATCTTAGCCAATACCAGCAATACAAATACGGCGATGGTAAGCAAGATATAAACTTTGTATAGATATTTTGCCGTATCCTTTAACCTTGGCTCTACTTTCCCCGTTACCGGTCCTGGAATTTCTGCCTTGAAAATTTTCATTCCATCATTGCCTACTTTTGGTAAAATGGCCAAAGTAAACACCAAAATCCCCATACCACCAATCCAATGGGTCATGGAACGCCATAATATTAGAGATTTGTCTATTGCTTCTATATTTTTGATTACTGTCGATCCCGTTGTGGTAAATCCCGAGACCGTTTCAAATAAGGCATCCATAAAGGTAGGAACGGCTCCTGAAATCACATAGGGAATGGCTCCTAAAATCGATACAAAAATCCAGCCAATCACAACAATGAATAGTCCGTCTTTGGGTCGAATGTGAACGGATTCTTGGTGCATTCTTTTTATTACTAAATTAATAAAAAAACACAAGATTATGGCGATTAAAAATCCCGAAACCGTTGTTTCTTTATAAATCAAGGCATAGAGAAAGGGAGGAAGCATAAAAACTCCCTCAATCATTAATATCGATCCAATAACCTTAAAAGCGGCTACGTAGTTCATGGAAAAAACCTCCCGGTTTTTTGTAGAAATAAGATTTCATACTCTGAATGTTTTTATGATGACAAAATACGATGATGCGGTCGTTTGCTTTTAGCTCGGCGTTTCCATTGGGAATAATAACTTCCCCATCTCTAACAATGGCAGAAATTAGAATCCCCTTTGGCATGTGCAACTCTTTTAATGGCGTATCCAATATTGGCAATCCGTGACTTAATTTAATTTCTGTAATTTCTGCATCTCCATCAATCATTAAGTTTATGGATAAGGCGTCCTTTCCACGAACCAACTTCAAAATAACAGAAGCGGTAATAAAACTAGGATTAAAAGCAGCATCTAAATGCAAACGGTCCAAAATGCCGTTAAAGTTTGGGCGAGAAATTTTCGCTACGGATTTGCTAATCCCCTCTTGTTTCATAGAAAGAGCCATAAGAATATTGGTTTCATCAATTCCTGTTGCTGCCACAAAGGCATCGGTATTGTGAAGCGTTTCTTCTCTTATTGTATCAAAATTGGTACCATCTCCATGGATTACCATGGCCTTTGGTACTAAATCTTTCAAATCTTTTGCTCGTTCCAAATTGTTTTCAATAATGGTTACGTTAATATTATCCTCTGTCAACAGCTGTCCCAAATAATGGCCTAGCTTTCCTCCGCCAAGAATCAACACATTTTTTACTGGCTTTACTGCATTTACATTGGAGTGGGTTCGATCGAATTCATCTACATCTTTTCGAGCACCAATCACTAGAATTACGTCATTTTCCTCTAGTATGGTTCGTCCGTTTGGGATGATGGTCTCTCCTCTGCGAGAAACCGCACTGACCAATAGCGTGTCCAAGCCCTTTAGCTCCATTAAACTTTTCCCTACAAAATCGGATTCTTGGGAAACGTTAAATTCTACTAATTTTACTTTCCCCCCGGCAAACTCATCACTCATAAGAGAGTATCGCTTCAATAGGTATTTTTCAATAGCCATAGCGGTTGCATGGTCTGGATTGATTACATAGTCAATTTCCAACTCTTCCTTAATAAAGCGAATTTGTTTGTGGTATTGAGGATCTCGAACCCTAGCCACAGACATCTTACAGCCCATTCTCTTAGAAATACTTGCCAACAATACGTTGGATTCGTCGCTAGATACAGTGGCAATCATTAAGTCATAGGTTTCAATTTTCAGTTCCTTAAAAATGGAAAAATCCAATGCATTTCCCGTAACCGTTAAAACATCCAAACTATTATTTACTTGTTGAATAACATCTGGATTTTCATCAATTACCGTTACTTCTACTCCTTCTTCTACCAAAGAACGAGCCAAACGCAAACCCATTTTTCCTGCGCCTACTAAGATAACCTTCATAATTACTCCTTATTCTTGGCCTTCCTCTTCTTGAGCGTCTTTTAATTTTTCTGGGGTAACATCGTTGCCTTCTTCATCCACAACTTTGGTATGAAGCAATTGTTGACGGAATCCTTTTCGAAAGATTTCTAAATATTCTTTTCGAAGACGGGCTCTTTCTTCGGATTCTTCTGGGGTCAACTCCCTCTCTTTGGCTGTTTTTGCCAATTCGTTAATTCTTCTTATTAATTCTTCCATATTTCCTACCTTTCCGAATCCTCTTCTTCTCTTGTATTTTCTTGCAATTGTCGATACAATCAAAGTAGGATTATTTTATATAATGTAAAGGATGTGAGCCAATGACTTTTACTTGTCGCTTGGAATCAGAAATTCGACTCCCAAACTCCAAAGTATTTCGTTTTTTAGGGGAAGAAGAACAAACGCTTCTTTCTGCCCAACAAGATTTGATTACGGAAGAAATCGACTCTTTCCTATCTGATTTTACTTTTTTGCCTTTTACTCTTTCTGTAAAAGACGCACAAGACAATGAATTTTTTTCTCTCCATAAAAAACGTAGCAATTTTTTACGAAAACTTTCCTATGTTTTGATTTATTCTGGAGGGCGATTGGAATTCAAAGACGGCTTCCGTTTTGAAATGCCAAACCTTAGCCTGAAATGGAAAGGACGCACCCTCGACTTAATCGGCGAAGTTCGCAACTCTACTTTTTATTTAATGGATGGAGAAGAAAAGCTTGGCACATTCTCTGGAGAGCGGACAAAAAAGGGCAAAGCCTATTCCATTTCCATTTGTGATGAAGCCATTCCCTTAGAAATTTATTACGCCTGTGCTCTTATTCTAGATAATCTCTATCACGATTATTAATTTTTCTTACTTCAACAACGGCCGACAAAACTACCGTAGCCAAACTTCCTATAATGGCACCCCATGGTCCAAAAATAAGAAGAGCCCCTACCATAATTCCAAAGGAATACAGAGGATTTAACCCCACCGATTTTCCTATAATCAACGGCTCTACAATTTGATGGATCAAAAAGGACAAAATAAATAGCAAAATCAACCCACCGGCCAATTTCCCTTGCCCTTGAATCAAGGCAATAATGGACCAAGGCATTAAAATGACCCCGCCACCAACAAAGGGCAAGGCGTCTACTATGGTCGTTACAATCCCTAGAAGAATCCAGTGTTTTACTTTTAGGATAAAAAATCCAATTAAGAAAACAACCAAATTGATTCCCATAGCTACGAGTTTTGCTTGTATAAATTTTTTTAGGGAAATACCAATTTGTTCCCCTATTTTTTTCCATGTATCCAAGAGTTTCCCTCCTTGAATAAAAAAAGACAGGAAATCCTGCCTCCTATAGATTCTATTTGAATCGGATCCCAAAGGGCTTCCTATGCTCATTATAACAACAAGAAGGGAAATATTCAACGATTCCAAAAGAAAGGACTTTTTCTATGAAAACAAATAAAAATACTCGCTCTACCACTCGCGTTTTAGGAGAGGTAAAAGTAGCCGAAAATTCTCTATTATCCTATGGAGTAACATGTGATGGACGTAAAAATCCCATAACCATTGGAGATCATTCTATGATTTTAGAAAATTCCCTTGTGGAATCCACAGAAAATTCTCCCGTTAAAATTGGAGAAAAAACCGTTCTAGGCCATCGTTGCCATATTCGCGGCGCCAATATTGGGAGTTTTTGCGAAATTGGAAACGGCGTAAAAATTGGGGAAGATTGTTACGTGGGAGATTGGGTGATTTTAGGAGAAGGAACCGTTCTTCCTGACGGAGCAAAAGCCGCCTCCCACGCAGTCATTGTGGGAAATCCATTTTCTGTAATTCGTGGTTTAACCATAGAGGATAAGGAAATGATCAAAAAAATGCGTAGAGGAAATCTAGAACGCACTCAAGGAGAAACCTATCCTCTTCCCCAACAAGAACCGGCAGAAAATCCTGAAACCTTCCTTTCCTACAAAGAATTTACCCCGGAAGCGAAGGCTCCTACTTTAGGGGCAAGGGTCGAAATTATTGGAAAGGTAAAAATCGATGAGGGCGCTCATTTCCAAGACGATGTAAAAATCATCGGCGATTCCCACGGATCGGTTTCCATTGGAAAAAATGTTTCCATTGGAGAAGGCACAGTGGTTCATATGTTGCCAGATTTTGATGTCGTTATTGGAGACAATGTAAAAATCGGCCCTCGCTGTATTATTCATGGCACAAAAATCGGAAATGGCGCCGTAATAGAAGAAGATGTTATTTTATCAGACGGATCCATTATTGGAGAAAATACTATTGTAGAAAAAGGAAGCTTGGTTCCACAAAGAGTAGAAATCGAAGGAAATAAAAAAGTTTCCGGCTACCCAATTAAAGGATAAAAAAAGGACGAGTCGCCTCTATAGGCCCCTCGTCTTTTTCTTTTCTTTTTTTGTGCGAAGTTCACGAAAAAAACTCTGCATCATTTCGCTACATTCTTCTTCTAAAATCCCCGATTCCACTTCTACAGAATGATTAAAAGCTTTATAATCCGCTAAATTTACCACGCTTCCTGCTGCCCCAAACCTTGGGTTCATCGCTCCAATATACAAATGATTGATTCGACTGTTCAAAATCGCCCCCATACACATAGGGCAGGGTTCTATGGTTACATAGAGATCGCATTCTTCCAAACGCCACGAAATCATTTCCTTTGCCGCCATTTGAATGGCCAAAATTTCTCCGTGGGAAACAGGATCCCCGTCAATTTCCCGGCGATTGTATCCTCTACCAATGATTTTCTCCCCTTGAACGATTACAGCTCCAATGGGAACCTCTCCTAAATCTTTTGCTTTTTGGGCCTCTTTTAGGGCCTCTCTCATAAAAAATTCCTTCATGTTAACTACGATCAATGGCAGAAAAAGCACAGGTTTTGTAGCAAGCCGAACAATGAACGCAGAGATTTTGATTAATGGAAACCCGTGCACCTAGCGGTTTTATTGCATCTACGGGACAAACTTGAACGCAATCCATACAACGAACACAGCGATTGTTCACCTCATAAATATAGGATTCACCCTTTGGTTGGCCAAAAGCGAAGGCTTCGGCTCTTTCTTTTTTCTTTTTGATTGTCCCTTCCCCTTCATGAATAAAGAAAAGAAAGACCATTTTCTGATTCTGTTCATCCTTATAAGAATCCGACAATTCTGGATTGAGCTTTTTTACCAAGTCCCAGCTCTCATCGCTTCGTTTTACTACCCCTTTTATATTTATAAACTCTGTTCCCCTTAAAGAAAGTCCGTCCTTATACGTAACAAAAGAAATCTCTTTTCTGCGAATAATATCTCGAGCCATTTCATTGTCTCGATTCAAAATAAAATACAAACCACCTTCTCCAGCGGCTGCAATTTCTATTACTTCTGATTTTGGCAAATAATCTTCTCCTAAAAAAGACAAAACGCCAATGGGCAATTCTTCAAAAACATACGTAAAAATATCCAAAAGCTTCATAATTCCCCTCCTTCATTCATTGTAACAGTTTCTAAAATCTATGGAAAGACCCCCTTCTTTATGCTATTCTAAAGGTAGGAGGGTTTGTGATGAAAATTTATATTTCGTTTGATATGGAAGGAATTGCTGGAATCAATAATTGGACCGAAGAAACTGGCGAACGGACTATGTATCTAGAAGCCATTCATCGCCAAATGGAATACGTAATAAAAGGGATTCAAACATCCCCTAAAAACAAAGATATAACCGAAATTACCGTTTGTGACGCCCATAATATGGGAAGAAGTTTGGACTATTTCCGCTTAGGAAAAATGGATCCAAGAATCCAATTGATTGTGGGAAGTCCTCGCCGTGAATTTATGGTCCATGGAATGGAAGGACACGATGTGGCCTTTTTCGTTGGCTATCACGCAGGAAGCGGCCAACACAAAGCCAATATGGAACATAGTTTTTCCACCTCTGTTCACCGATTGAGCATCAATGGAATCAAATGTTCCGAAGCCATGGTCAATGCTCTTTATGCCAAAGAACTTCGCATCCCTGTTGCCCTTATTATTGGGGATAGCGGCTTGTACGACCAGCTCATTCGAGAAGGCTATATGAAGTATGTAGAATACGTAATTACGAAAAAAAGTTTGGGACGCTTTGCCTCTAAGTTGAAAAATCCTCAAATCGTAGAAAAGGAAACCATAGAGGCTGTTCATCGAGTATTGGAAAAAGATTTTTCTACTCTTCCTATGCCCGATTTAGAAGCTCCTTACAATATAACCATAGAATTTAACACCACAGACCAGGCAGACCGAGTGGAAAGAATGATTGGTGCTCAACGATTGGACGGCTATCGAGTTAGTTTGAATCTTGAAAATACCGCCGATATTATCAATTCCATTTCCGTTATGACAAGTCTTGCCGATAAATAAGAAGTTTTTGTTTTTTAGTTAAAATAACGAAAGGGATAAGAAAGGATATTTTAATGATGACAAAGACAAAAAGAGTTTTGCTTCTTTCTATTGTTGCCATAATTCAAATGGCTTTTCTGGTTTATTTTATAGATGCAGGGAAAAGAGAATTTACAAAAATTCCCACGGATCAAGTTCAATGGGTTCGTACGGCTTGTCTTTTGTATTTTCCCATACTTTATAATGGGGAGAAAAAATCGTTCAAAGAGAATTGGAAGGAAATTCTATTCCCTGTTCTTTTTATCCTTCTCTTTGGATTACTGATTAACTATTTTACCTCTTCTGTAGGAGATTTTATTTGGCCTATAGCAGAAAATGATCCTGCAACCCTTTCGGTTTACAATTATTACTCTAAAATCCTTAAGATAATATCTTCTATTTCTTATTTGTTTTTCCTTGCTTTGTTTGTTATCTTGTTCCAAAAAGAGAAATAAATTTTTCCAACCCCCATTCTGACAGAGTGGGGGTTTTTTCTACCATCCATTCCATTTGTTTATTTATTTTCCCCATGCTATAATAAACCCGTGAGTGACAAATAAGAGAAATCTGACTTGAAACTGCGCCTTTTCTTGCAATAAAGCACGGTTTTTTTGTCGTGCTTTTTTTATTTTTAAGGAGGGAAAATGGAAAGACGAATTGCCATTTTAGGAATTATTATTGAAGATATAAAACAGAGTGAAAAAGTACAGAGCATTTTACATGAATACAATGAATATATTTTAGGAAGAATGGGCCTCCCACGGGTGGAGAATGATCTTTTTATTATTACTGTGGTTCTAAATGCTCCTCAAGATAAAATTTCAAGCCTTAGCGGTAAATTGGGAAATATTGAAGACATTACCGCGAAAGTCATTTATTCAAAGAACAAATGAAAGAGAGAATTTTAAGACAAATCGAGAGGGGAACTCTCGAGAGAGAAGAAATTCGATTTCTTTTGGAAACTCACAACAAAGACATTCAGGAAGCCCTACGGAAAAAAGCTTGGGATCTTTGCCAAGAAAACTATGGAGATTCTATTTTTATTCGAGGATTGGTTGAATTTTCCAATTATTGCAAACAAACTTGTTATTATTGTGGAATCAATGGAAAAAATTCTGAAATCCAAAGATTTCGTCTTCCGGTTGAAGAGGTGCTTTCCGCTTGCGAATATGGATACAACAAAGGATTTCGCACGTTCGTTTTACAAGGAGGCGAGGATCCAAGTTTAGAAGACGATTATTTTATTTCTATTATTAAATCCATAAAAAAATCTTTCCCCGATACGCGAATTACCCTTTCTTTAGGGGTTCGCAGCTACGAAAGTTTGAAAAAACTAAAAGAGGCTGGGGCCGATCGATATCTTCTTCGCCACGAGGCGGCCAATGAAGAGCTCTTCGGGAAACTTCACCCAAAGAATCAGAGCTTTGAAGAACGAAGAAAAACCCTCTATCATCTAAAAGATTTGGGATTTGTCGTTGGTTCTGGCTTTATGATTGGAGCGCCTTTTCAAACCATAGAAAATATTTTGGAGGATTTTGATTTTTTACAGGAACTACAACCTCAAATGATTGGCGTGGGACCTTTTATTCATCACAAGGACACGATTTTTCACGGAGAGGGCAACGGAGATTTGGAGCTTTCTTTGAAAGTGGTATCCATCCTTCGTATTTTGTTCCCTCAAGCCCTAATTCCGTCAACAACGGCGTTAAATAGCATTCATCCTCAGGGACGTATTTTAGGAATGCTCCATGGAGCCAATGTTGTAATGCCCAATCTATCTCCTGAGAAGGCGAAACAAAATTATTCCTTATACGATAACAAAGCCATCCAAAATTTAGAGGCCGCTGCCTATATTCATGAATTGGATGAGGAATTTATGAAGATTGGAAAAAAGATAAAAATTGATGTGGGAGATCCTATTGATGGAAAGAGAGGATAATATGTACAAATACAATCCAAAAAGTAGTGTGGCAGAGGAATTTATTCACGATGGAGAAATTCTAGATACCATTGCCTTCGGGGAAAAAAATAAAAACAATCGGGAACTCATAGAATCTATTTTGGAAAAGGCCAAGGAGAGAAAAGGATTAAACCATAGAGAGGCCTTTCTCCTTGTGTCTTGTGAAGAAGAAGATTTGAACGAAAAAATCTTTGCTTTGGCTAAGGAAATCAAAATGCATATTTATGGGAATCGAATTGTTTTGTTTGCCCCTTTGTATCTTTCCAATTACTGTATCAATAGTTGCGTTTATTGTCCTTATCACGTAAAAAACAAACACATTGCTCGAAAAAAATTGACCATGGAAGAAATTCGACAAGAAACCATAGCTCTTCAGGATATGGGCCATAAAAGATTGGCTTTAGAAAGTGGAGAGCATCCTATAGAAACGCCCATTGAATATATCTTAGAAGCCATTGAAACCATTTATTCTGTCCATCATAAAAATGGAGAAATCCGAAGGGTTAATGTCAATATTGCCGCAACGACTGTGGAAGAATATCGAATGTTAAAGGAGGCGGGAATTGGAACGTATATCCTTTTCCAAGAAACCTATAATAAAAAATCCTACGAAGCTCTTCACCCAGCCGGTCCAAAATCCAATTACGCTTACCATACGGAAGCTATGGATCGTGCCATGGAAGGAGGAATCGACGACGTTGGAATTGGCGTCCTCTTTGGTCTAAACAATTACAAATACGATTTCGTTGGATTGCTCCTTCACGGGGAACATTTAGAGGCAAAATATGGCGTAGGTCCTCATACTATTTCTGTCCCAAGAGTTCGGCCAGCTGATGATATTGATCCTGAAGATTTTACCAACGCATTGCAAGATGATGTATTTGAAAAACTGATTGCTGTTATTCGAATTGCCGCTCCTTATGTTGGAATGATTATGTCCACAAGGGAATCCCAAGAGATGAGGGAACGAGCTTTAGAAATTGGAATTTCACAAGTTAGTGGAGCTTCTAAAACATCCGTTGGCGGCTACGCCGATTCTGAGGATTTGGAATTTGATCCCAAAAAAAGCGAACAGTTTGATGTTAATGATACGCGAACTTTGGACGAGGTTATCCGTTGGCTTCTTTCCCTTGGACATCTTCCTTCTTTCTGTACAGCTTGTTATCGAAATGGACGGACGGGAGACCGTTTTATGGCCATGGCGAAATCGGGAGAAATTAGCAATCTTTGTCAGCCCAATGCCATTATGACCCTACAGGAATTTTTCAACGATTATGCCAGCGAGGAAACCAAAATCATAGGCAAAAAAGTGACGGAAGAAGAGTTGGAGTTTATTCAAAGGGAAGACATTAAGGACTACACCATAAAGAGTCTGAAAAAAATTGATGAAGGATTGAGAGATTTTAATTTATGATAAAAACACAAAACGCTTTAAGAACACATATTGGAATTTTTGGAAAAACCAATGCGGGAAAATCCACTTTATTAAATCTTCTTTCGGGACAAAAATCTTCCATTGTCAGCGACATTAAGGGAACGACAACAGACACAGTAAATAAACCCATGGAAATCAATGGTTTGGGCCCGGTTCTTTTCTTAGATACGCCTGGTTATGATGATGAAAGTATTTTAGGAAAAGAGAGAATAGAAGCCACGGCAAAGGCTTTGGACAAAACCGATTTGGCCATCTTCCTTTTTTCTGGAGATTTGAAATCGGATCAAGATTTCATTTTGCAATTGGCAAAAAACAATATTCCTACGGTTTTTGCTCTTATGAGAACGGATCTTTCCTACGAAGAAGAATATTTGAAGGAATTGGAAAATTACCATCCTCTTTTTCTTCAAAAGGATTCCGAGAAAAGCAAATTCGAAATCATTGACGCCATAAAAACTCAAATTCAAAAAGAAGAAAGAGATATTACCGGTTCTTTGGTAAAGGAAAATTCCCTTACTCTCTTAGTCATGCCACAGGATATCCAAGCACCTACAGGTCGGCTTATTGTTCCCCAAGTCCAAACCATACGAGAATTGTTGGATAAAAAATCCGTTGTTGTAGCCGTAGGTTTGGATAAGTTGGAGGAATCTCTTTCTCGCCTAAAAGACGCTCCCGATCTTGTTATAACAGATTCTCAATGCTTTAAGGAAGTTTACGATATTCTTCCCAAAGAGGTTCGACTCACTTCTTTTTCCGTGCTTTTTTCCAAACTAAAGGGGGATGTGGAATACTTTATGGAATCGGCCAAAATTTTGGATTCCCTATCGGAAAATTCTAGAATCCTTATTGCAGAGGCCTGTACCCATGCTCCTTTGGAAGAAGATATTGGACGGGTAAAAATCCCTAAATTATTGCGAAAAAAATACGGCGAAAATCTTTCCATCGATTTTACTCGAGGAGAAGATTTTTTCGAAATGGAAAATTATGATTTGATCATTCATTGCGGAGCTTGTATGTTTAATCGAAAAGCCGTCTTAACTCGAGTCCAAAAAGCAAAAGATATGGGGATTCCTATGACAAACTACGGAATTACCATTGCCCATTTGAAAGGAATCTTAGACAAAGTGGTCTATTAACATTTTCTGAAAAAAACATTTTACACAAAAAAACCTTACCCGAAAAAATCGAGTAAGGTTTTTCTTTTCTCTTTTTCGATCAAGAGAAGGATAAAATTACCAAAGTTTTAATTCTTCTGCTTGAGCTTTTAATTCTTCACGGAAATCTGGATGGGCAATGGCAATTAGGGCCTCTACTCTTTCGCGAATATTCAAACCACGTAACCAAGCTACCCCATGTTCTGTTACAACATAATCTACATCGTTACGGGAAGTGGTAACGGCTGCATTTCTGTGTAAATAAGGTACGATTTTTGAACGCAATACTTTTTCGCCCTTTTCATCAGTTGTTTCGTAGGTGGAATGCATAGCAATAATGGATTTTCCCCCTTTGGACATTTGAGCGCCCATTACGGTTTCAGATTGTCCGCCAGTTCCTGACCATTGTACGCCGTCCACGGTTTCAGAAGCACATTGTCCCATTAGGTCAATTTCCAAAGAGGCGTTAATAGATACGAATTTGCTATTTTGTCCAATGGTATATGGGTCGTTGGTGAAAGTACAAGATTTGAACAATACGGATGGATTGTTGTTTACGAAATCGTACAATCTCTTGCTACCCATTGTAAAGGAACATACGGAATATCCGTCCAATAAACCTTTTTGGGAGTTATCTACAGCGCCACATTCAATTAAGTCTACCATTGTTTCTGTAAACATTTCTGTATGAATTCCCAAATGTTTCTTTGATTTTAATTCGTTGGCTACGGCATTTGGAATGTTTCCGATACCCAATTGAATGGTAGATCCATCTTCAATTAAATCGGCAATCAATTTACCAATTTTTGCATCGGTTTCTGTATAAGGTGCCAATTTTGCTTCTGGAATTGGACGATCCGCTTCCACAAAAGCATCCACCTCAGAAATGTGAACCAAAGAATCTCCATAGGTTCTTGGGAAGTTTGGATTCACTTCCAATAATACAAAGGCACCTTTATTGATTAGATCTCGTTCATAAATGGCACTTACAGACAAAGTGAAATAACCATGTTCATCCATTGGAGATACTGTCGCCATAACAACGGGACGACGTTTTTCATAAGCTACTCGGTCCAAAACTTTTCTCAGAACGGAAGTAGAGGATTGAGGAATCGCACTTACCAATTTGTCCTTATGAGCTTGACGTTGTGCCCCTGAGAAGAACCATGCGTTTTGATCCAAAATCCCTTGCATTTCTGGATCTTTGAACATTGGGTAGTCTTGCAATGGTAGACAAGTGTTCAATACACAACCTTTTACCCCGGTTTCTTTTAGATATTGCATTTCCGATAAAATCGCCGCTGGTTCCCCTGCTGCTTGAGCAGAGAAGATATAATCTCTATCTTCAATTAAATCCAAAAGCTCTTTTACGCTCTTTTTCTTTTCGTTATACATTTCTTGAAAGTTTTTCATTTTATCCTTCTCTCTTTGCTTTTCTTTGTTTCGTTTTTCTATTCAAATATTTCAGAAATTATGCTACGTTTTTGTCTTTTCCTGTTTCTGGTAATAAGAATGATCCGATAAAGAAAGTCAAACTTACTGCCAAAGCGATATACAAACCTACAGTATATCCCATATTATCGATTACAATACCGATGATAAAGTAGATGATGGTTTGGATGATATAAGAAATCGCCCAGAACAATCCCATTACTTGTGTTAATTTTCCTGCTGTCATATTTGGCAATTCTTGAGGAATCATTACCAAAGAAGTAACTGGCAAGAACATGAAAATACCAATGGCCAAAGCGGCAATGGTTGCAACAACACCGTTTGGTGCGTTAAACATTAACAATCCACTTAGGGACATTAACAATCCAGAAGCACGCATAACAGGTAGACGTTTAGAGTAACGTTTGGATAAAGCAATGGCTAAAATGGTTCCGATTACACCACCAACAGCACAAAGGGTACTTAGTGTTTTGGCTTCAATAATCGCTGCTCCTGAAATTGGGAAGATGTTTAACAATACCAAATAGAAGGTTAACAATCCAGAATAAGAGAATGGCAACAACCAGTTCACTTTTTCTTTCATTGCATCCCCTATTGTATATTTTTCTTCTAGGGCTTGGCTGTTGTTTCCTTTTGCAATTTCAAAATCTTCTCCAAATAATAACCATAGGATAAACAAAACACCACTGATTCCGGCAAAGAATCCCATGGAATATTGCCATGTGCTTAACCAAGCAATAACTGGACCTACGATAATTAAAGCAATGATACTACCTACGTTGTAAGCTACAGAGTTGATCGCATTTACAGTTGGGCGATTTTCTGGAGCAAAATAATGAATTACAATTGGGCTAAGATATACTACGTACAATGCGCCACCAAATCCCATAATGAAACGTCCTATTATGAAGATTAAATAAGATGGAGCAAAAATCGCTACGATACTACCAAGTACAATTAGCAAAGATCCCAATCCAATGGATTTTTTAGGATACAATTTGTTTAGTACACTGGCTGCCATAAAGTTACCAATGATTTTGGCAATGGTTACGGCGTTGGAAATAAAAGTGGCAGAGGCAAATCCGCTCAATTGGAAATGCTCCATAATTTGTGGGGTTAATGTACTACCTGCAATCCAGTTTACGGCAAAGAATGCATAGGTTAGAAACATTATGATTTCAATGATGATTCCTCTTGGGGAACTATTTTTTGTATTTTCACTCATAAGTCTTCCTCCTTGTTTGACTTTCTCGACAAATATTTGAATCTAGATTCCAGAAGAAAGGGTTTTCTTCTCTTCTTAATTATAGAATACCCTTATTTTGGAATTATGGTATTCTATAAAATTCATCTATCTATGAATTTGATTCATAGATAGAAAACATGCATAAAAAAGAAACTCCCCTTACAGGAGAGTTCTTTATTTCAGTGCTTCTTTTTCTTCTTTTGTAGATAAGATAAAGGATTTCATCAAAGGCGTTACGGTTTCCCCTTCTTTATAAATAATAATCAAACTCCAAGGAAATTCTGGTTCTTTTAGATGCACTTGATGCAATCGGTTTGGGTAATATTTGTCTACCAAAGGCTTTGGCAAGAGAGAAACCCCTTGGTTCATGGCTACCATTTCCAACAACATATCCCATTGATTGCTTTCAAAGATAATGTTGGGTTCGAATCCCGCCTTTTTACAGTATTCTCGGAAGACACTGTGGTACATATAGTCTTTGGAAACCTGTAGAAATTTTTCCTTCGCTAATTCAGGAAAGGCCACTTCTTCTACTTTGGCCAAGGGATGATCGTGGGATACAACCAAAACCGCTTCAGATGTAAATACGGTTTCTTGTAGAAACCCTTTTTCTTCAAAGGGAGAAATAACCACGCCTAAATCCAATTCTTTTGACAGTACTTTTTCAGAAATTTCCTTAGATGTGGATTCGTCAATGACCAAGTGGGCATTGGGAAATTTTTCTTGAAATCCTGCTAAAAATTGATAGAAATAGATACTTCCTGCTGTTGGAGGGAGTCCTAGGGTTAGATGATCTTCTTCCTCTGAAAGTCTTCGCAAAAGTTCGGTTTCTTTTCGTTCATAATATCCTACAATATCTTTTCCAAATTCATAGACAATTTTTCCGTGATCGGTAATTTCAAATAAATGGGAGGTGCGATTGATTAGTACAACCCCTAATTCATCTTCTAAAGATTTTACGGCTTTACTTAAAGTCGATTGGCTCAAATACAAATTCTCTGCTGCCTTGGTAAAACTGTTTTGATCTACGATTTCTATAAAATATTCCAAATGAGATTTGAGCATAGGGCGCCTCGCTTCCTTGTCTTGGTCTTTTTACACTTCCATTCGTGCAAAAAATTGGTCTTTTTCTAAATGCTTCATCAATTCTTGTCGCAATACTTCTTTTGTAATAATGAAATCCCCTTGTTTACTTTCTACCATTTCTTCTGGAACTTTATTCCCAAAAACAAGATATTTCCCTTTGAAACCATCGTTATGAACCGTTGCTCCTTCTTTTTTCATCAAAGGATAGCCACCGTACATTTTGGAATCCAAAATATCTGCTACCATAGCGTTTCCTGTTGGCTCTTTTCCGGCTCCTGGACCTTCAAAGGCCAAATCTCCTACAGAATCCCCTTTTATTCGAAGGGTGTTTATAGCCAATGGCAAAGCCGCCATAGGATGGCTTTCTTCCATTACAACGGGTTCTACTAAGGCAGACAAGCGGTTTTCTTCTTTTTTCGCTGTAGCCACCAATTTGATTTTCCAATGGTTTTTCTTACAAAAGGCAACAATGTCTTTGTTAATTTGAGAAATTCCCCGTACCAAAATATCTTCTTCCTGAATTTCTCCTAAAGCCATGGTTGTTACAATTCGCAATTTTCGCATGGTGTCGAAACCTTCCACATCGTCAGTAGGATCTTTTTCTGCATATCCTAAATCCTGACAAAGGGCCAAGGTTTCGCCATAATCTGCATCTTCTGCAAACATTTTGTTCAATAGATAATTACAGGTTCCGTTTAAGATTCCATTTACCTCTTCCACTTCATTGCTTACAAGCAATTGACGAAGAGGGGTTAATACAGGGATCCCGCCTCCAACGGCTGCTTCAAACAAAAAAGGCGTATTGTTCTTTTGAGAAAGGGCCGTTAATTCTTCAAAATAAGCACTTACTACGGATTTATTGGCTGTAATAACGGCTACTTTCTTTTCCAAAGCTTTTTTCATATATTCGTAGCCCGCTTCTTTGGCTCCCGTTGCCTCCGCCACAGCATCCACTTCTTCTAAAACTTTTTCATAATCTGAAGTAACGATATTTCCCCATTTTTTTGAATATTCTTCCACGCGGCTTTCTCTTACGACGATATAGGAAACTTCTACTTCTTCTCCTAAAGCTTGTTTGATTTCCTCTTTTCGGTTTTGTAAGATTTCATACGCTCCTTGGCCTACGGTTCCGATTCCGACTAATGCTATTTTCATAGAATCCTCCTCTGTAAATTTTTATTAAAATGCCAAAATAATTACCTTCTATTATACATGAAATTCCCTAAAAATTGGGGATTTTTCCCATTTGACAATTATTCTCTTTATTGCTATAGTGTATTAAATACTCTAAAGAAAGAAGGTTAGATATGAAACCCATACGTATTGCCGTTCTAGGAGCTACTGGTTTGGTAGGACAGACTATGGTAAGTATTCTAGAAGAAAAAGATTTACCTATTGAGGAGCTAAAGGTTTTTGCTTCTTCCCGTAGTGCAGGAAGCACTGTTGATTTCAAAGGCGAAAAATTGGTCTTAGAAGAACTTACGGAAGAGGCCCTTTTGGAAGGAAAATTTGACTATGCCCTATCCGCTTTGGACTCCGGTATTAGCAAGGTCTTTTCTCCTATTGCAGCTTCTGTTGGAACGGTTGTTATTGACAATAGCTCTTGTTTTAGAATGGATGAAAACATTCCGTTGGTTGTCCCTGAAGTAAATGGCGAAGATGCCTTAACCAATGAGGGAATTATCGCCAACCCAAACTGTTCTACCATTCAATCGGTGGTTGCCCTTATTCCTATTTTGGAAAACTATGGCATCAAACGAATTGTTTATAATACGTATCAGGCCGTTTCCGGTAGTGGAGTAAATGGTTTAGAAGATTTGAACCGTGGTTTGATTGGAAAGAAAAACGAATTCTATCCTCATCAAATTGCTTTTAATGCTCTTCCTCATATTGACGATTTCTTAGATACAGGCTATACCAAGGAAGAGATGAAGATGATTGATGAAACAAGAAAAATGTTCCATCTTCCGAATCTTCCCATTACAGCGACTACCGTTCGAATTCCTGTCCGCGGAGCCCATTCCATCTCTATCAATGTGGAAACCGAAAAACCTGTGGATTTGGAAGAACTTCGCAAAATCTATGAAAATACCCCTGGAATTGTCTTAGAAGACGATCCAAAGAACAACGTCTATCCCTTGGCCCTTTATACAGAGGGAAAAGACGAGGTTTTTGTTGGTCGTTTGCGCTTGGATCCATCGGTAGAAAATGGTTTGAATCTATGGTGTACAGCAGATAATATTCGAAAAGGAGCGGCTCTAAACGCCATCCAAATCTTAGAATATCTCTTGAATCATAATGTATAAAGGAAATGTTTTAGCGCCTTCTTTAGAGGGCGCTTTTTCTATGATATAATACAGAAAAATAGGAGGTTTTTATGAAAATATCTGTTGTTCAAGCGCCCGTTGCCCCCCTTGTTATAAAAGAAAATATCCATTGGATGGAAAATACATTGGAAGAAATTATAAAAGAAAACCCTGACACCATCGTTCTTCCTGAACTTTGGAATACAGGATTTGCTCCCAAGGAATTGTCCTCTTTAGAAGAGGATTGCTCCGAAGAAATTCGCAGCTTTTTGTCCTCCTTTGCCAAAAAGCACCATGTTAACCTAATTGGAGGGAGTCTTGCCCAAAAAGTAGGAGATTCTTGGATCAATCGCGCCTACGTTTATGACCGAAAGGGAGAAGAAATCGCCACCTATGATAAAGCCCATCTTTTCTCTCCTTCTAAAGAAAATGAATTTTTTACCCCTGGAAGTTCCCTCTGCCATTTTTCTTTGGACGATATTCCCTGTGCTCTTGTTACTTGCTACGATTTGCGTTTCCCTGAATGGATTCGTCTATCTGCTATGAAAGGAACAAAAATCTTGTTTTGCCCAGCGGCTTGGGGGCTATCTCGAGTGGATCACCTCCATATTTTGGCCCAAGCAAGGGCTATAGAAAACCAAATGTTTGTCGTTGTTTCCAACTGTTCCAAAGCCGAAGGATACCGCCCCTTAAGTGGTGGTCATTCTGTGGTTTTTGCCCCTACAGGGGAAGCCATTTTATCTATGGATAAGGAACCTCAATGGCAAAATACAGAATTGGACCTTTCCCTAATCGATCAAGTAAAAGATTTCTTCGATTTATGGGACGATCGACGGCCAAAAATTTACAAAGGTTTGGATCATGAATAATTTAGAAAAATACATTTACTGGAGGGGAGATTTAACCCTTGAACAAGATCCTTTTAATGAGGTAGATGGCGCCATCTTGTCCGAGTTAAGCTACGTCGATTACCTAGGTCTTGGTTGCAAATTTCCCTTAAACCTAAAAGAAGCGGCGGAATGTTGGGAGAAAATACCTATCAACAGCCTGTTGAAAAACCACGAAATTTTACGGGAAGCTGCCTACGATTTATTAACAGCCTGTGGAAAATCCTGTCGATTTCAAGATATTCTCCTTCAAGATTTTGTCTATGAACTTTCCCTTGAAGACAAATCCCAATTTGGAGCCACTCTGTTTTCCTACAAAAATCAACCCCTTTATTTGGCTTTTCAAGGGACGGATTTTCGTGTCTTAGGATGGAAAGAGGATTTTGCCCTGTCCTATTTGCCAGAAATTCCCTCCCAAAAGAAGGCAAAAGATTTTTTGGAAAAACACCTAAAACAGGCTCTTACACCCTTTTCCATTGGAGGTCACTCCAAAGGGGGAAACTTGGCACTTTATGCTGCCATGTCTGTGGAGGAATCCTTACAAGAAAAAATCGAAACCGTTTATAATTACGATGGCCCCGGCTTTCCTAAGCAACATCTGCATTTCTCTGGTTATAAAAATATAGAGAAGAAAATTCAAACCTATATTCCTCAAGATTCTCTCGTTGGTCTCCTTCTTCACCGTAGAGAAAAACCTATAGTTATTGAAAGCGACGCCAAAGATTTGCGGCAACACAGGGCCTATTCTTGGAAAGTAAAAGGGAATCATTTCCTCCCTTCGACTTTAACGGCAGAATCTCTTCAATTGTCCTCGGCCTTAGACAAAACATTGGATCTTTTGGATGCAAAACAAAGACAAGAACTTAGCCATGCTCTTTTTTCTCTATTGGGAGAAGATTCCGAAGAAAATATCATCATTGGAACCCCTTCCTATAATCTGAAAAAATTCAAAGAGGCCCTATATCAACTCCATAAATTGTCTCCTGAATCAAAAAAACTCCTCTTTGATGTCGTAAGAGAATTTTTGCGAAACCGAAATCAAATTTCAATAGATTTGAATAAAAAATCCAAATAAATTTGTACTCTTTTGATTCTATTTTTATATAGACATTGAATATTTCTAAATATATGACCAAAACTCCTATTCCCGACTTTTCTATGGAGTTTTGACATATATTTTTTTGTAAAGTCTGATAGTATGGTAGTAGGTGATTTTATGAAAAAAACGTTAAAAAATCTGTTGTTGGACTTGTTTCTCTTATCTTTTGTTACGCTACTTAGCGTATTTTTATCTTTTTTCTTTACCAATCTAACAATGGATCAAAATTTATTTCTTTTATACATAAGTAACAAAGAAATTGTATTGTTAAATTTTCTTCCCCTATTTCTTTTTCATCTCATTCTTTATTTTCTATGGGGAAAACTTTATAGATGTACATTCTTTTCTTTTCTCTTCCTTACAATCATGGGACTTTCCAATATTTCAAAACTCCATTATCGATATGAAAACATACGCTTTTCTGATCTAGGACTTATAAAAGAAGCTTTCAATATGCTAGGAAACGATTACTCCATTCTGTTCCCCAATCATTTTCTCATTATGATTGTAGTCATGGGACTCATTCTTATATTGCTTTATTTCTTTAGAAAGTACAAACTTCCTATAACATTTAGAATCTCAGGGCTAATTTTATCTCTTCTATTTCTACTTTTTAGCAAAAGTATCTTACTTTCTCCAGAAATATATGGGAAAAACAAAGTTCCCGGTTTTAATGAGTGGGTAGAAGTGGAGCAAGAAAAAGCCCATGGCATGGTTTATTCCTTTGTCTATTCCGTGAATGAAGTCATTGTTCAGAAACCTGAACACTATGATGAAGATGAAATCCATGAAATTTGGAATTCCTATGAGGATGAAGATATTCCTGAAAAAGAAAAAATCAACATCATTGCCATTATGCTAGAAAGTTACAATGATTTCTCAAAATTTGATTTGCCTTTTTCAAAATACCCTTACGATAGTTTGGATTGGATAAAAGAAAATAGCTTCCATGGATCTATTGTCAATAATATGTTTGGTGGAGGTACAGCCTTTGTAGAAAGATATTTTTTAAGAGGCTCCTATTATTATTCTAGATATTATAAACCGGTAAATTCCTATGTTTGGTACTTAAAAGACCAAGGATATAAGACCATCTCCATGCACCCAAATAGCGGAGGTTTCTATAATCGGCAAAATATCAACCCAAAACTTGGATTTGACGAATTTTATTATATGGAAAATTATTTTCAGAATTTTGATAAAGGTGGAAAGCACTTTATGGACAAAAATCTTTATCCCCATATTTTGAAAAACTATAAAGAAAACACAAAAGATAACACACCTTATTTTAATTTTACGGTTACCATGCAAAATCACGGTCCCTATGATTCTTCATCCTTAGAAGAAGAATATATTGCCCGAGAAAATTTTTCAAGCGATGAAAGCTACTATATCGTAAATAATTATTTCCATGGGATTCAAGCGAGTAGCAACGCTTTAAAAGAATTTTTAAAGACATTGGAAAAAGAAGAAAAACCGACGTTGGTGATTGCTTTCGGCGATCACAATCCATTTTTAGGAGAAGAGGATATTGGGTATAAGGATTTGAATATTGACGTTGATTCTTCCCAGATTCCAACCTATCTCAACCGAAGTCGAACTCCTTATATTGTTTGGGGAAATCCATCTCTCCAAGAAAATTTTGGAAATCTCCTCAAAGGAGAGGGACCAGAAATTTCTGCTCAGTTTTTGATGGGTACCGCTTTTGAACAATTCCATTGGAAAGGTCCAAAATATATGCAGATTGTTCGCGAAGAACTTCCTAAAGTAGATATTTTTAACGACCGTTTGACACGTTCCCAAGGAGAGTTTTTTACTTCTGAATCCAATAAATACAAAGAAATTGAAGATTTTGTTAAAAATCTCGACTATTACAATAACAAAATGTTTTATTATGATCCTCTATGGAAAGAAAAATAAAAGAGCGTCCCAAGGACGCTCTTTTTGTATAAGGTTGTTGTTAAATTATTTGCTTAATTCTTCTTTTAAGGCTTTTTCTTTGCGGATTAATTCTACTAATTTTGGTACAACTAAGTTAATATCTCCAACAACACCAAGATCTGCTACTTCAAAGATTGGAGCATCTTCAGAGTTGTTTACTGCGATGATTAAATCAGATTCTTCCATACCAGCAACGTGTTGGATGGCTCCGGAAATACCCAATGCAAAGTATAATTCTGGACGTACGGTTTTACCTGTTTGACCAACTTGTTGCGATTTTTCGATCCAACCAGAGTCTACAGCAGCTCTTGAAGAAGATACTTCTGCTTCAAGTTCTGCAGCCAATTCTGCTAAGTTATCAAATCCTTCTGGTCCACCTAATCCACGGCCACCAGATACCAATACGTCTGCTTCTGTAATATCTTTTTTCTTGTTTTCTACTTTTAAGATTTCACGAATGCGGATTTTTGAGTCAGATGGGAAAGTCATTTGTTCTACAATCACTTCTCCGTCTTCTTTTTCCACATTAATAGAGCTCATTACGCCTGGACGTACAGTCGCCATTTGTGGACGGAAGTTTTCACATGCGATCGTAGCCATTAAGTTACCACCAAATGCTGGACGAGTCATTAACAAGTTTTTGTTTTCTGGATCAATTTCCAAGCTTGTACAGTCTGCTGTAAGTCCTGTGTGAACTTGTGCAGCCAAACGTGGAGCAAGGTCACGACCGATAGAAGTTGCACCGAATAATACGATTTCTGGTTCGTATTTTTTGATGATTTGGTAAACTGCTTCTGCGTAATGTTCTGTTAAGTATTCTTTTAATACTGGGCTTTCCACTACGATTACACGGTCTGCACCATGTCTAAATAATGTTTTTGCTTCTTCTTTTATATCTGAACCCAAAAGAATCCCTACAACGTCTTGTCCTAAATCGTCTGCTAAACGACGAGATTCTCCTAATAATTCAATACCAACTTTTTCTAACTTATTGTCGCGTTGTTCAATAAAAACGTAGATATCTCTGCTCATTGTATCCCTCCTATTAGATAAAGTATTTCTCTTTTAACTTCGCTAAAATAGCTTCTGCTGCTTCATCTGCTGTAACATCTTTCAAAAGAGTTCCTTCACCTTTACCTGCTTTAGGGAAAGATCTTCTTACTTTTGTTGGAGAACCTTTCAAACCGATATTGTCCATATCTAGGTTGTCTTTAACGTCTTCCAATCCCCATACAGTAATGTCTTTTTTGTAAGCATCATAGATTCCACGGATTGTCATGAATCTTGTTTCTGCTGCTTCTGCTAATGTTGTGATCAAAATAGGAAGATCTGCATCCAAAATATGGTAACGGTCTTCGAATTGACGTTTTACAGTTATAACATTTCCATTTAATGCTACATCTTCAGCATAAGAAATTTGAGGAATGTCTAAGTGTTTTGCAATTTGTGGTCCAACTTGTGCAGTATCTCCGTCGATAGCTTGACGACCAGCAATGATTAAATCGTAATCGATGTTTTTGATTGCTGCTGTAATGGTACAAGATGTTGCCCATGTATCGGCTCCACCAAATGCTCTATCTGATAATAAAATCGCTTCGTCAGCGCCCATTGCCAATGCTTCACGTAAAGCAACTTCTGCTTGTGGTGGTCCCATGGAAAGAACGATAACTTTTCTATTGTCAGGATCTTCATCTTTTAAACGTAAAGCCACTTCCAAACCTGCTAAATCGTCAGGGTTGATAATGCTTGGAACGCCTTCACGGATCAATGTGTTTGTTTTTGGATCCAATCTTACTTCGTTTGTATCAGGTACTTGTTTTATACATACCACAATATTCATACTATATCCTCCTATATCTTAAACGACTCTTATTTCAAAAGGTTGCCGGCAATAACCATTTGTTGTACTTGGCTTGTACCTTCGTAAATGGTTGTAATACGTGCATCACGATACAATCTTTCCACTTTGTACTCTTTAATAAATCCGTATCCACCGTGGATTTGAACAGCTTTTGCACAGATTTCGTTACAAGCTTCAGATGCAAAATATTTTGCCATAGATGCCATTTTAGAAGCATCTTTTCCTTCGTCTTTTAATTTTGCCGCTTGATATGTCAATAGTCTAGCAGCTTCTAATTTTGTAGCCATGTCTGCTAACATAAATTGGATACCTTGGAATTTTGCAATAGGCATACCAAATTGTTTTCTTTCTTTCGCAAATTTTGTTGCTTCTTCCAAAGCAGCAGCAGCGATACCGATAGATTGTGCCGCAATACCGATACGTCCAGTATCCAATGTTTGCATTGCGTTAATGAATCCACGGCCTTCTTTGCCCAATAGGCAATCTTTTGGTACACGTACGTTTTCCAATACGATATCAGATGTAGGACATCCGATGATACCCATTTTTTCTTCTGGTTTACCGAAGCTTACGCCTTCGCTCTTCATATCTACGATGAAAGCAGAAATTCCCTTTGTACCTTTTGTCACATCGGTTTTTGCGTAAATGATTGCGTAGTCAGAAATAGGAGCGGCAGTGATGAAAGTCTTTCTACCGTTTAATACATATTCGTCGCCATCTAATACAGCTGTTGTTTTCATACCACCTGCATCAGAACCTGCGCCTGGTTCTGTTAAACCGAAGCAGATAATTTTTTCACCCAATGCCATAGGTTTTACATATTTTTCTTTTTGTTCAGGAGTTCCTGATAAAAGAATTGGTGCGCCAGACAATGAGTTAGGGCTGGAAATAAATACACCAGCTACTGCAGAAACCTTACAAATTTCTTCCATAACGATTACGTAAGAAATGTGGTCTCCGCCGCCTCCACCGTACTCAACAGGAGTTTTGATTCCAAAGAATCCGGCTTTCGCCATTTTCGCTACCACTTCAAATGGCAATTGACCTGTTTCTTCTGTGATTTCTAACACTTCGTCCGTTAACTCTCTCTCAGCAAAGTTTCTGGCTAGAGCACGTACCAATTCATGTTCTCTACTAAATTCCATATTTTCCTCCTTTAATTTAACAACAATATTTTTTCCCTTTCGGGTTAAAACGCTTTTCGCAACTCCATGGGTTCAATATTAAAAATCCTTGGGTCCATCGTTTTCAAATCTTTTGATACTTTGATCGGAAATTCCATTTGGTCTTTTATATCTCTATCAATGTCTATGCCTGGAGCAATTTCAATCAGTTCCAATCCATCTTCTGTAGGGCGGAATACACATCGCTCCGTAATAAAAATACAATTTTGACCTCTTTGGACACCGTATCTCGAATTGTAACAGATGGTCTCGATTTCCTTTACAAACTTCTTCCGTTTGCCCTCTTGTACAATGACAAGATTTCCGTTCTCGATTTTGATTTTCAACCCGCCCGATGTCATCGTTCCACAAAATACCATTTGCTTTGTCGATTGAGAAATGTCTATGAATCCACCTACACCTGCAATACTTGGTCCAAATTTATTCACATTTACATCTCCGTAAGGGTCAACTTCAGCAAAGCCTAGGAAAGATATATCCAATCCTCCCCCGTTATAGTAATCAAAAATTTGGCTCATCGACATAGTAGCCCAAGCATTTACAGCTGCGCCAAAATGCTTCCCGCCTAGAGGAATTCCACCAATGATTCCACTTTCTACTGTAAGAACCAAATGTTGAATCATTCCTTCTTCATCTGCTACCAGAGCAATGTTTTCAGGGATTCCAAACCCAAGGTTAACCACCGTGTCTCTTTTGATCTCAAAAGCAGCTCTTCTGGCGATGATTTTTCTTTCATCTAAAACCAAAGGAACTTTTTTACTTGTGATATCTGTATGATTGTAACCAGACAGTATAGGACTATAGAGTTCGCCGGGGGTTTGGCGATGGTACTCCTGCGCGTCTTCTGTTACATAGAAGCCATCTACAAATATTCCTGGAACTTTTACATTGGGTCTGTCAATAGAGCTATCTTTGACATAATACTTGACCTGAGCAATTACTTTCCCGCCAGAGGCTTTTGTTGCCATGGCGACTTCCAAAGCATCGGCAAAGGAAGCTTCCTCCTCCATCGTCAAATTCCCATGTTCATCTACCGTTGTTCCACGAATAATACCGATATCAATATTTGGGGCTTTATAAAGTAGATATTCCTCTCCTTGAATATCTACCAATTCCACCAAATCATCTTTCGTAACGGAATTCATCTTTCCACCAGAATAACGAGGGTCTACAAAAGTATGTAATCCGATCTTGGAGAATTCTCCGATTTTTCCCTCAATCTTCGCTTGATACATTTTACATAGCATTCCTATTGGTAAATTGTGAGATTCTATGGCGTTTCGATTCACCAACTCTACACTTCTCTTACTTCTAGTGTAATGGCCACATATGTATTTGGAAACCAATCCTTCTCGTTCCATGAGTTCAAAAACACCTTGGTCCGCATTGTTCCCACAACCGGATGCGTGCATCACAGTAAGGTTTTTCGGACTCCCTGTTTTTTCAAATTTCTCTTTCATTGCTATAACGATTTCCCTTGCGAAGGCAGTGAGTAGAAAACCAGAAAAAGCAACCGTATCTCCATCTTTAATCCATTCAGCTGCTTCTTGCACAGTAAGTTTCTTCATACTTCCTCCTTTAAAGGTTTGGCAATGTTTTCCTTTTCTCGAAATAAAAAGGTTCCTCCATATTGAGAAAATTTTACCAAATTAAGGAAGGGAATATCCCTTCTTGTATACAAGTATACTACAATGACTTCCAAGTATCAACGGTTTTCGCGAGATTTTCAGAATTTATCGAGGGTTTTTTGAAAAAAAAGAGTTATGAAACCCTTAGAGTTTAAGGGTTTCATAACCTTGGGTCTTATTTGTATTCTTCCATAATCTTAGCAAATAGTGGCAGTGATTTTTCGCATTTTTCTGTTTCAACACAGTAAGAAAGTCTTACAAAGCGTTCTGCGCCAAATCCTGCTCCTGGTACGATTAACATATCGTGTTCTTTTGCTTTTTCAGAGAATTTTGCAGAGTCTCCGTCTGGAGCTTCGATAAATAGATAGAAGGCTCCGGCTGGTTTTGCTACATTGTAACCCAATTCTTTTAATCCGTCGAACAATAAGTCGCGGTTTTTCTTGTAAACTGTTACATCTGGTTCAACGTCTACGCAACGTTCAATTACAAATTGCATTAGAGTTGGAGCACATACATAACCTAAGGCTCTTGCTGCACCAGCTACCCCTGCCATTAACAATTCGTCATCTACTTCGTTTGGTACCAATACATATCCAATACGTTCTCCTGGTAAGGATAGGGATTTTGACCAAGAATAGTTGATTACAGTATTTTTGTAATGGTTTGGCATATAAGCTACTTCTACATCATCCATTAAAACCAATTCTCTATATGGTTCATCCATGATTAGATAGATAGCATGACCGTATTCTTCTTCTTTTTCTTTTAACAATTCTGCTAGGGCCATCATTTCTTCTTTTGTATAGATAACGCCGGCTGGGTTGTTAGGAGAGTTTACGATCATTGCTTTTGTATTTTCTGTGATCGCGTTGCGGATTCCTTCGATATTCAATTGCATATTGTCTTGTGGTTCTACCATTACTTGTTTTCCACCTTGTTCTTTAATGAATACAGTGTACTCTGGGAAGAATGGTGCCAATACTACGATTTCATCTTTTTCATCAGCGATTAACGCTTTTAATGTAATGCTTAAAGAAGCAGCGGCTCCACAAGTCATCAATAGATTGTCTTTTGTATAGTTTGTTCCAAATCTTTTGTTTAAGTTGTTGGCAATGGCTTCACGACATCCGTCATGTCCTGCTCCTGAGCTGTAGCTATGGTATTCTACTGGGCTCATGTTTTGAACGATATCTAAAATCGCTTCTTGTACTTCTTTTGGAGCTGGAACGGATGGATTTCCTAATGAAAAGTCCAATACGTTTTCTTTTCCTACAACTTTTGCACGTTCTGCACCAAAAGCTGCCAATTCACGGATAACAGATTTCGCTGTTCCTAAATTTACCATTGTTTGATTAATCATTTATAATTCTCCTTTTAGTTCGTTTTTGGTTGTTGCGTTTTTTTATTCTACTGGATCGTTGATGGTTTTTCCAATTCCTGTTACCATGCTAATTACTGTAAAGATAATCGCACATACTACAGATGGAATTACCCATTCAAATCCTAAATTTCCTAATGGTAAAGAATATGTCCAATCTGCCCATGATTGAAGAGCAGCTCCACCTCTCATTGCTGAGAATAAGTTGATGGCTTGAACGATACCAATGGCAAATGCTCCTACTACCGCTCCTGTGTAAGTCATGTTGTATTTGATTTTCTTATCAAAGATTGAGAAGAAGATCAACGCGATGATTACTGGGTAGATAGCAGAAAGAATTGGTACGGCAATGGCGATCAATCCTTCTACACCGATCAATGATAAAGCAAAAGCGATACCAGTTGCTACAAATACTACCAATTTATAAGAAATTTTTCCGTTTGTGATACCGTCAAAGAAGTTACCACAAGTTGAAGTTAAACCTACAGAAGTAGTCAAACAAGCTAAAGCTACACCAACAGCCATGGCTACTTTACCTACGCTACCTAATAACATTTCTACCATACCGATTAACAATACAGTTCTGTCTGTATCAGGAGTGAAGCTTGCACTTACTGTTGCACCGGCGTAAGTTAAACCACCGTATACGAATGCCAATAGTATAAAGGCTACAATACCGGTTTGGATACTGGCTTTTAACTGAATGTCTCTGTCTTTATAACCACGACGAATTAAGTCGGTTGCTACGATACCTGCCATTAATGGAGCTCCTAAGGCGTCCATTGTTTGGTAACCTTCTTTGAAACTCATTGCGAATAAGTTTTCTGTTGTAGTAGGAATGGCTGCTCCTGGTGGATTTACAATGGCTACTACTACTACAAATGTTAAAATAACAAGCAATGCTGGAGTAAGGAATTTACCGATATAGTCGATAACTTTTCCAGGATTCAATGCTAAGTATAGAGTCAACCCAAAGAATACAATAGATGTAACCCAAGATGGTACAGCTGGGAACAATTGTTGTACAAAGATTTCGTGAGTGGTTGCCCCTGTTCTTGGTACAGCGAAGAATGGCCCAATGGTTAAAATCGCAATAACACCTACAAGTTTTGAGAAAGCAGGGCTTACGCGTTTTCCAAGGTCATCGGCTCTACCACCTAGAGTAGCCGTTACAATTACACCAAGAATGGGAAGTACAGGGTCAGATACTAAGAATCCTACCATGGCTGTGAACCAACGGTCACCAGCTAAGACTCCTAAGTATGGGGGGAAGATTAAGTTACCAGCGCCAAAGAAGATGGCGAATAATGCGAAACCGCAGATAATTATATCTTTTCTATTTATCGTTTGCATAGTCTTTCCTCCGTTATCTATTTTTAGATAAACAAAATTACAATCCGTTTACAATGTTAATCGGTCTTTCTCCGTTAATTACTCTTTCCATATTGTCATAAGACCATTGGCTCATTCTTTGGAATGCGTCATCGGTAGTTCCTGCAATGTGTGGAGTAATACAGAAGTGAGCTTTTCCTACTTCGTTCAATTGGAACAATGGATGATCTTCTGCTGGCGGTTCTGGAGAAATTACATCAATAGCTGCGTAAATTCTTCCTTCGTTTAATGCGTCCGCTAAATCTTGATTGTTTACGATTTCCCCACGGGCAACATTTACTACAATCGCACCTTGTTTCATCTTGTCGATGGTTTCTTTACGTACCATATCTCTTGTTTCATCCAATACAGGTACATGGTAAGAAATAATGTCGCATTGTTCTAAAATTTCATCGTATGTTGCATAAGTTAAGTTGTTTTCTTTTTCATAAGCTTCGTCAGCACGGAATACATCGTAGTACATTACTTTTGGTCCAAATGGTTTTAGCAATTGTACAGCCGCTTTTCCGATGGCGCCAAGTCCTACTAAACCTACTACTCGAGATCCCATTTCCTTTTGGCCTTTTGCAGTAAACTCATTGTAGCTTTCTTTGAAACCTTCTGCACCATTTGCTTTGATTTTTGCGTCTGCTTCAGGGATTCTACGTAAAGACAATAACATATGAGTCACAGCAAGTTCTGCTACGGCTTGTGCGTTAACGGCACGGTTATTACATACAAAAATTCCTTTTTTCTTTGTAGATTCTAAGTCGATTTTGTCGAATCCTACACCAAGAGATTGAATCAATTTACATTTTTCCAATTTTTCAATTACTTCTGGACGGAAATGATCAACAGGTCCACAGTGAATAATATCTGCGTCTTTTACTTGTTCAATCAATTCTTCATCAGAACAAGGATAATTTATGTATTGATAATCCCATTCTGCTGGTCTTTCTACACCAAATTTTTCAACGTAGTTTTTGTTACAAGTACTTCTAATCTTTACCATTTTCTCCTCCTCAATACAATTCCTCTACTTACTACCTTTTCAAAAACCTTTTCCTTCTTAAAAGCAAGACATTCCCTATACATTAGGGAGAGGAAGAAAGGTCTTGTGACCTTTCTTTCTTCCTTGCTCCACTTTAGGATTTGACTTTTATAGCATATCAGCAAATGTTTCTAACGCTGTTCTTGCTTGTTCGAAATTGCTCATTTGTTGGTCAATTTCAATCATAATGTTTTTGATTCCCGCTTCGTTTAATTCGTTACGGATAATTGGGAAGTCAAATTCTTCTGATTCACTAAATTTAGTTAAAAGATAAATTACGCCATCGGCCTCTTTGTCTTTTACTTTTTCAGTGATGATTTTTCCTCTTAGTTTCTTTTCATCGAATAGGAAAGTATTTCCTTCAATGTTAGCAAAAAGTTCTGCTAGTGCACGTACAGGATCTGCTGTTCCTTCTTCTACTAAGCAGTCGTATTGTCCAGATTCAGAGATTACATTGTCATCAACAATAGCTAAGTTGAAGTTTTCGAAAATCTTCAAAATGTCTTCGCTATTTAATAAGATGCTAGTTGTAACTACTTTTTTGCCTTTGAATTCTTCTTCTGGCATATTGCGTAATTCTTCGTTGATTTTTTTCATGATTTCCAAATGTTCTTCTTTATCATAAACAAATGCACTGTAGAATACTTTTGCTCTTACTGTTGGTGTAACTGTATTTAAGTGTTTTGCAGCCAATTCATTAAATTCTGTCATAGCTTTTCTATGTTCGTTGAATAGACGAATGGATGCTTCAATTTTTTCGTTATCCAAAGTATTTCCAGAAATTTCTTCTAATTGTTCCACTAATTTGTGGTATTGTTTTGCATTAAAATCAATTCCTGCTTCGATTTTACGGTTTTGTCCGTAACCGATGTATAACATTGGAACGTCTTTAATGGCACGTTTCCAGTTTTGGCTTAGACCTTTTAACCCATCACTTAAGTTTGTAATAAGCATACCAGACAATTTGTTTAATTTGCCTTCTAATCCTAAGTCCATTGTACGTAGAACGATGGATGCGTAGAATGCTGGGAAATATTCTTTAGCTAATGTTACTTCTCCATCAGCGCCCCAAATTCCTACTGGTACCATACCGGCTGCATGGATCAATTCTTGTGGTGCTAGCATTGGTGCCCAGCCGATTACTTTTTTGCCTTCTTCTGTATAACGATCAATTTGTTTGAAAGGACATACTTCCAATTGACTTAAAATATTGTCTAAACTCATTTTTGTGCCTCCTCCGCTTGTTTCTTTGCTCTGTTGGCAGCCATAACTTCGATCAAACCTTGTACTCTTGTATCATATTGTGCTTCAGAGAAGTTTCTTGGATCGGCTTGGTCACCGTCAAAGGTTGCGGTTGGAATGCCTGTGATTTCACGGAAGTCACGTTCCATTTCGTACATAATTGCACTCCATTGTTTACAACTTCTATTTACGTGAATTAACATACCATCAATGTTGTTTTCTTTTGCTACTTTTAGACGCATATCCAAAGCTCTTTCATAAGAAATCGCATTTGGAGTACCACAGTACGCTTGCATCAATTCGTTGGTATTTCCATAAATGTATCCGAATGCATCGGCATATACTGTACCACATACGTTTACGCCATTGTCTTTCAAGCCTTTGAAAGTGTGACGTAAATGTGGCCAACAAGCGATACCTTCGAAGATAATACGGTACTCTTCATCGCCTTTGAATGTAGAGTTTCCGTTTTGCACGTTTTCTTCAAATTCTTCTGCCAATTGTTCAAAAGCCAAGGCAGATTCTAATTTACCACGAGCACATACAGCTACTGCCATATGGTTGAATACATCAAATCCACTAAATGGAGATGGAGTGTATTTCGCATATCCTGTTGCTTTCAACCATGCTCTACCTGTTCTTTGAGAAATTTCCATAACTTCTTCAAAGCGTTTTTCATCCCATTTTTTGCCAGTCAATTCTTCCAATTGTTTGATGGCATGGTCAAATTGGCCTTTCAAATAAGCTACGCGATCTTCTCCCGCTTCGTAGTCGTTGTTGTAAGGTACGTCAATCATAATGAATGGAATATCCAATTCTTTGGCGATGTTTTCATACCATTTGATCATACAGTTACAGATGTTGTTACAGCAAGCTACGAAATCTGGTTGTGGCATGTTTAGCTCTGGTGCATCTTTTACATCCATATAAGCCAAGCTGATACGAGCGTAAGCACAGATGTCGTTGGAATATCCATTTTCTTCTGCAACATTACACATTCTTTCCCCGCCACCTTTTGCCGCAATTGCTGCCGCTTGGTTTTCTGGGAATACCACTTTAATATCCATGGTTTCAAAAATTTCTTGTGGGAAGTTGGAAGCACACCAACCAACTTTTTCGCCTTTTTCTTTGGCTTCCCATGCTGCTTTGTAGTGTTCAGCTACGATTTTGTTTAACAACTTACCAGCTGGCACTCTTTCGTTTGCTTCAGTCATTCTAAACCTCTCTCCTTTCACTGTTTCTGATATTCATCAAAGGCATATAATGCTGCCCCAATGGCGCCGGCCATTTGTGAATCTTCGGAAACAAGAATCTCTGTATCCAACTCGTCGCTTAAGGCGCGAACAATCCCGCTATTTTTTGTAACGCCACCTGTCATGGCAACAGGTTTTGTTAATCCGCCACGTTTGGCAAGTCCTGCCACACGTGTAGCTACAGAATAGTGGATGCCTCGAATGATATTTGGAATAGGAATATTTTGAGCCATTCTTGAGATAACTTCAGATTCAGCAAATACGGTACAAGTAGAACTAATCGACGTTTTTTCTGTCGCCTCTTTGTCCATCTCTCCCATATCTTCCAATTCTACATCCAATACCTTCGCCATAACTTCTAAGAAACGTCCTGTACCAGCAGCACATTTATCGTTCATTAAAAAGTTAGAAAGCATTCCGCTTTTATCGATTTTCAAAATCTTAATATCCTGTCCACCGATATCAATAATTGTTCCAATCTTTCCAAAAATATGAACACCACCACGAGCATGACAACTTAATTCACTCATGGTCTTATCTGCTTCTTTGTAGGAGTTTCTTCCGTATCCTGTAGATACAATTACAGCAATATCATCTAGAACCAAGTGAGCTTTTTCCAAAGAAATATCAATAACTCTTTGAACTCCCTTTGTTCCGGCTCCTAGATTTACGACTTCCTTTGCAAGAATTTCTTCTCCATTTTTCATAATGACACATTTGGAAGAAGTCGATCCAATGTCAATTCCTAATGTATAAATATCTTTCATTTTCCCATCCTTCAAATTTGTACAAGAAAAATTTTATTTTATTTTTCGTCTTCCCATACAAACAATGTTTTATCTTCTAACATTCCATTAATTTCTTCATCAGAGTAGCCAAGCTCTTTTAATACTTCCACTCCATGTTCCCCAATGTATGGTCCTCTGTTGTATTCTGTTGGTCCCATTTCTTGGTATTTTACTGGTTGCTTAACCAAAATTCTTTCTCCCTTAGGATAGTCCATTTTGTAGAAGCAATCATTTGCCCAAGCTTGTTCATCTTCCAACAATTCTTCCCAGTTTTGAGCCAATGCAAATGGAATATCATCTGCTACAAGAATTTCTTCCCATTCTTTTGCTGTTTTTGTGCCAAAAGTAGCCATAATATCATCGTATAATTTTGGTCCCAATTCGTTCTTTTGAAGATTTTGTACTGGGAAATATTTTTCATCTTCTACAATTTCTTCTAAGCCGATGGTTGCAGCAAATTTTTTGAAATATGTGTTGTAATCAGGCATACAAGTTTGGATGAAACGCTCATCTTTTGTTAACCAGCAGTTCAACAATGGGTTGTTTGCTTCACGAGCAGAAATAGGATATTGAGAGCCATAATCTGGATATTGAGCCGCTTGAACCATCATACCCATTGTGAAAATAGCAGATTCGAATAAGCTAGTTTCTACCTTTTCGCCTTCCCCAGTCATTTTTGCATGATACAAAGCAGCTAAGATACCAGCAGCTAAGTTCATACCAACACTGTGGTCACCAACACCTGGAACAACGTTCATTGGAACTTCGCCTTTTTGACGTAAAGTTTCCAAATAAGTACCACGAGCAAAATATGCTGTAAAGTCAAATCCTGGAAGATCTTTATCTGGACCATATTCACCGTATCCAGTAATGATACCGTAAACTAAACTTGGATATTTTTCTTTTAATGTTTCATAATCCAAACCAGCTCTTTCCAAAGCTCCAACTCTCCAGTTGGTAATCAATACGTCTGCATCTTCTAACAATTTGAAGAAAGCTTCTTTCCCTTTTTCGGTTTTCATGTTAATAGAAAGACATCTCTTGTTAGCGTTTTCTAACTCCCAAGTAGTGTTTTCATGCATGTCCAAAGGTCTACCTTCTGTTGGAGCTGTGTAACGCAATGGATCCCCTTTGGCACCCTCAATTTTAATTACATCGGCCCCTAAGTCTGCCAAAAATCTCCCTGTTGTTGCAGCAGCGATAAACGTTGCTAATTCAACAACTTTTACACCCTCTAAAGGTTTTTTTCTAGCTGTCATAAACGATTCCTCCTTAAAAATATAAAACAACCTACGCTCTTTTATAAAATGGCGTATTGCGAACTTTTTTGAAACTACAACCCAAATTGTATATTGTCTTTTTTGATTACGTTTTCCCCTTAGAAAAAATTTTTAAGGCCCTTTGGGACTGTAGCTAGGGACTCTATGATTTTTTTCTAGAATTCCTATTGTAATTTCCTTGTTTGAAATACTCTGCATATTCACTGTCTACGGTTATCAAATCATTGATCGTATCAATATGAACCTGCATAGCACTCATGGCGTGTTCTTTGTCATCACGCTTAATTGCATTTAGGATTTCACCATGCTCGTCAACCAAACGAGAAATACGATATCCTAATTTTACATAAACATTTCTCCAACGACTAATATGTAGTAAGTGGCCATCCAATAAATCCAAAACCCCCTCATCTCCCATGCTGGATAAGATGATATTGTGAAATTCTTCATCTAGGTCTTTGAATTCTTTCGTATAATCTTCTTCACTGTAGTAATTTGCTTGTCTTGCCAAATTATCTTGTAGTCTCTCAATGGTTTCTTCTTTGTTTTCCGAATCCAAAAAGCGGCCCAAAAGTTCTTTTTCCAAAGAAATACGAATAAGCAAAGCTTTTCTTACGTAATCTAAGTCGATAAGATTCACATACGTTCCTCTCTGAGGATACACAGTAAGAAGGTTGTATTGCGACAAACGAATAAAGGCCGAGCGTACAACGGATCGAGAAACGTTGTATTGACTGCATATTTCATTTTCACTAATACGCTTCCCTGGTTCCAAATCGATTCTTATGATTCGATCCAGTAAATCCTCATATAAATCCTCTGCACTATACTTCTCCACTTTCCTCGTCTCCTTCTTGTATACTAGTCTACTACATAGTTAATTTTTTTGCAATAAGTTTTCAAGTTTTTTTCACAATACAAAGTATACCAAAAAACAGCTTATTTTCTCTATTTTTTCCAATAAAAAACACCCTGCTCATCCAGGGCGTTTCTTTTTTAGATTAATATGACCTCTTCAAATCCTAGTTCTTTAGCAAAATGATAGTATTCTTCCATTTCTTCTTTCCTTGGAGCGGATAAATTTCGGAATTCTTCTCGCACACCAAAATGACGATATTGAATGATTTTAATGGAAATATCTTCTATATTTCCCCACTTTTTAATCACTTTGGCTGCTTCTTCTATGGTTTTTTTGTTGTCCAAGTGAGAGAGACAAACGCAACGAATTTCTTCGAGCTTTCCTATTTTTGTAAAATAAGCCAAATTCTTTTTTACCATTTCATTGGACTTCCCTGTAAGTTCTCTGTGTTCTTCTTCATCCCAGGCCTTAATATCCAACATAAACCCATCAGTGGAGTTCACAAAATCTTGAAATCTTTCTTCTTCAAAATCCAATCCTCCATTGGTATCTGTTAGGACGGTTAAATCCAATTTTTTCACTTCTTTATAGAATTCTGTCAAAAATTCATATTGTAAAGTGCATTCTCCTCCACTGGTAGAAATCCCTTCAATAAAAGGGATACTCTTTTCCACTTCCTTTGCCAATTCTTGTGGCGTGTAAGTATAAATTTTTGGGGAAGCGTTGTAAGGACATGCACCCAAACAACGGTCACAATCTACACATTTCTCTTTATCCCAATGAACGCGTCCTTCTCTTTTTTCTAGAGCCCCTGTTGGACAAACCTCTATGCATTTTCCACAGTGAATACAATGGTTGATTGTTTCTGGATTGTGGCAATATTTGCAATTAAAGTTACACCCTTGAAAAAAGATAGCGGTCCGGTTTCCCGGACCATCTACTACACTCATTGGTATAACTTTATTGACGTAGCCAATCATCCATTATACCTCTTCTACTTTTCGTTCTAAGATGCCGTATTTTGTCAATGGATCCAAAGCGTATTGTACTGTATCGTAGCTTACTTGTTCCCCACGACCAAAGGCTTCTACATCGCTTTTCTTAACCAAATATCCCGTTACGCGAATTAAATCTCCGTCGTCATTATAAGAAGACAAGTAGCGGTTGTTCAATTGGAAGGCACCTTTGAAAATATCAACAACGGCTTTTGGATTTCTCTTTGCGGTTTCATCAAATGGGAAGTGATCCCCTACTCCAGATGGGAAGTAAGGTTGGAACGATGCCGTTTGACGCAAATGTGTGTATAAATCTGGTTCGCTACCGATTTGAATTCTATGAGCTGCTGTTGTTCCTGTATCTCCTGCCGCCCCTACTTGTGCATGCAACATAAATTTATGGCCCCATACAGGAGAATATTTTGAAGTGTGTTCTCCTACCAATTCTTGTACGGCATCCATAACTTTTTGCCCCATTGCATTGGCCTCTTCGTCACGACCAAATACTGCCTTGCTTTGGTTGTAGCCCAATAGAGTTTGAACGCATTCATGCAATCCTACAATTCCAAATAGACCGACAAAATTTTCCAAAGAAACCAAATCTTCTTCTACTAAGAAACTGCTTTTGAAAAAAGAGGTTTCCTTTACCAAAAAGTCAATTTTATGTTCCATAAAATCCGTCAAAGTATGAACGGCTTTTGGCAATACATTTTGGAAGAAATCTTCTTCTGTTTCTGCACCCTCTGCCACTTTGTTTAGACGTAAGCGAGACAAGGTGAAGGCTCCTCCATGAATTGGCAAGGCGTTATAACAAGAAGCAATGCCATAAGGCGTTTCTCCAAAGTCTTCCGAATACATTTTGTGGTTCGCAAAGGCTGGATTTGCACAGGTTAAGGAAGCCGATACTGCTTTTTCTGCAAAATCATCAGGCGTAATTTCTGGATGGTACAAAAGCGTTAAATTGGGAGTGGCATTTTGCAATTCACTTACCAATTCCAAAATCAATTCTCCTGTTTTGGTTGCCTTTGGCCCGATATTGGCATGACAAAAACTATCGTCTACAGTACGGTCCAATTGCAATAGGAAATTTCTTAAAATATGTCGAGCCATTTCTGGTTCTTCTTTTTCTACAAATGGCTCCAATAAAGTATCCAAAGAACCAATATATACAGGGAAGCGAGTTACACTAGGAACGTGATGATACAAAATCAATAAATTGGTGGTTGCATCCATTAAATTTTCTGCTGGTTCCATACGCAAAAATTTGCTTCCCTCTTTTAAGTATTTTTCGTAATCTGGCAAAATATATCGAGGAGCATAAGGAGCATGGCCTTCGTCCAAATCACAAATTTGGCCGCTATCATACAAATTATAAAAATCATGATCCTTTGCCACAGGATAAGGCATAGAATTTTCCGCAATCTTCGCCAAACGGGACGTTTGTTGTCCGTAGGTTTGAGACGTGTCGTTGATTAACTGAGCCACTTCTTTTTGTACATCTTCTATAGTATAAAAACGATCCATAATCTGCTCCTTTGCATAGGTTTTCATTCTTGTTCTTTTCTTAGTTTTAGTATAGTATAGAGAAAATAGAAAAAATAGGCCAAATGGCAGAAAGAGGGAAAAATATGGGTCCATTTACGGATTTTTATGCCGTCAAAGAAAAAATTATACAATTCTCTGAAAAAAATTCTCTTCCGATTCAATCCTTTGGACCAAACAAACAAATTATGGAACAAGAATTGCAATGGGATGGTGTTCTCGTTTTGTTGGAAGGGCAAGTGGAAATTTTACAATGGGATGAGGAAGGAAAGAAAAACATTGCCTCTTATTTAGAGGGCCTTCAATTTTTAGGGCTTATTGAATTTTTAACTGGTCAAAAGGAGCTTCTCTCCACGGTTCGTTCCACTACAAGGGGAAATTTTGTTTTTTTAACGGGGCGAGTCTTAAATGATTTTCTATCGGACCCCGAATTTTCTTCCTATTTGTTGTATTATTTGGCCGAATTAAACCGGAGCAATATGTCTCAGCGTTCTAAAGAGCGATTGTTAAGCAAAAAAGAACGTTTAATGGATTTTTTCCTAGAAGCTAGTTTTGAGAAAAAACTTCCTTTTACCATTCATCAAAAGAAACAAGATTTGTCTGATTTGTTCCAAATTCCTCCACGAACTCTATATCGCTATTTGAAAGAGATGGAGGAAAAAGGATGGATTTTCAGAAAGGGAAACCATATTCTTATTGGAAAAAAAGAGCGGAATTTATTAGAAAAAGCTAGAAATATTTCTGCAAAAAAATAACACCGATGGGAAAACCCAACAGTGTTTTTTTCTTATTTTACAGCGCCTAATTTATCTCTATCTCTTAGACGTTTGTAGCCAATAAACCACAATGGTAAGATGTTGAAGATCCAGCTCCAAATACCTAAGTATTTATAAGCTGTTTGAACTACCCACATCAATCCCAAAGTAGAAATTAAGTAACAAACAACCAAGCATCCAACAGAAATAATGGTTTTTTTCAACAATACGTTGTCCATATTTTTCAATACATATGGTTCAACACGAGCAATCATACCGAAAATCAAACCTACAGCTGTAGTAATCAAAGCTAAGAATAGCAAGATTGGATACAATACTTCTAAAGCAGGAATATCCAATTGATTTACAACGGCAATCGTTGGAAGAGCACGAGTCGCTTCGTCTAAGTAGATTCCTGGCATTTGAGAGAAAATCAACAAAGCAATACCAATTAACATGATTACGTTCATGAAATAACCAATGATAATAGCCCCTTGTGCTTCCTTCTTATACAAACCACCTTTGAAAGAAGCTACAATACCGCCAACAGCTCCAATTTGGAAACCGGCGTAAGTCAATGCCCATAATAAAGCATTTCCAACACTACCTTGTACGGTTTCTGTTGTATTTTCAATACTCCATTTTGCCGCTTGAGGATTTACATATCTTTCAGAGAACAAACGAACGATGTCTGGCCAGAATTTAATTAAACCGGCAACGATTACAATAGAAATAATACCAATAATAGCAGCAGACATAATCATGGCGTTTTTACGTACTACGGACTCTCCAAAAATACAAATTAAAGTAATAATTACTAGCATAATAAAAGATCCTAGTAGTACAGGCAATCCTAAGTATTGATTTACCAATAGTCCACCTGTCGCTAACGTTGCAGCAGAAGCAGCAATGGTAACGATAATAACGCTTATTTCCATACCCGGAGAAAAGATTTTTGAATATTTACCAAAAGCTTCTTTTGTCCATTCATTATAGCTAAATTTTCCTGTTTGTCGAGCGGTTTCCATACCTACGTAATATGTAAGAGCAATTACAAGGAATGTTAACAATGGGAACAATACTCCGAACCAACCATGATTGGCAAAATATTGCAACTCCTGTGTTCCTGAGGCAAAACCTGCGCCACAGTGGGTAGAAAACCAAACGGTTGCTACACCTAAGCTTATCGGTGTCAAATAACTATTTTTCGACTTATCCATAATAAATCCTCCTAAATAGATTTACACAATTGCTAATGATTTAACAATTAATGTATACAAATATTTTACACAAAAAAACTCCAAAAAACAATAGCATTTATCGATTTTTTGAAGCTTTTTTAATTCTTTAATTTTCAATAATATTTTCTGATCTAGACAATTCATCTGGGCGCCATCTTCCCCATTTGAAATAGATAACCGATAGCACAAATGACACAACCCAAGAGATGGGATAACTAAAATAAATAATGTCTATGGAATTATACATTGGCATGGCTACGAAAATCCAAATCAATCGGACAACTAGCATACCGGCCAAGGAAATAATCATAACCGGCAATGATTTTCCGCTTCCACGAATAAATCCTCCTAAGGTTTCTCCAATACTTACCAATACATAGGTTGGACTTAAAATAAGGAGCATTCTCTCACCGTAACGGATTACTTCTGGATCTCCATTAAAAATAGACATAAGCTGAATTCGGAATACGGCAATGATTAAAGAGATTAAAATCATAAAGCTACTTACCATAATCATACTGGTTAGAACGCCTTTTTTTAATCGTTCTACTTTTCCCATTCCTATATTTTGTCCTGAGAAGGTTGTTGCTGCGATCCCAAAGGCGGACAAGGCTGTAAATACAAAACCATCAATTCGTCCTGCCGCGGCAAATCCTGCAATGGCTGCTGCTCCAAACAAGTTGATTTGAGCTTGAATAATAACATTGGAAAAGGAGATTAAAGCCGATTGAACCCCGGCGGGCAATCCAATTCCAAAAATTTTCATAAGAATATCTTTGTGGAACTTTATCTTCTTCACATTGAGTCGATAAATATCCGTTGTCTTTGATAAACTCAAAATAATTAAAACCCCAGATACAGCTTGGGCCAAAGCGGTAGCAATCGCAGCTCCTTCTGCTCCCATTCCCCAAACGGCAACAAAAAGCAAGTCCAATAGGATGTTTAATACAGCAGATACAACTAGGAAATAAAAAGGACGGATGCTATCTCCTACCGATCGAAGAACGCCAGATCCCATATTGTACACCATTACTGGAATAATTCCTATAAAGGTGATTCGCATATAATTAATGGCCTGTGGCAAAATTTCTGGTGGAGTTTTCATCCAAGTTAAAAACAAGGGCGTAAGTATATAGGTAAATACCGTTAATCCCAATCCACCATAAATAGCTAGGGCAAAGTTTGTGTGTACCGTTTGATACAATTCTATACGACGTCCTGCACTATAAAATTGAGCAACCAACACCGATACACCTGTAGACAGACCAATAAATAAAGCAATGATCATATTTACAATCGGTCCGGTGGCTCCAATGGCAGCCATATCTGCCTCTCCAGCAAAACGACCTACAATTAGCAAATCCACTGTATTATAAAATTGTTGCAAAAGGGCACTTAACAATAGGGGAATCGTAAAGGAAATAAGAGCTTTCCATATTATCCCTGATGTTAAATCTACATTTTCTCTCTTCATTCCATTATCGCCCCCTTTTTTCTATCTTATTTCTCTTTTTTTTCCATTAAAATAGAATACAAAGTTTCCTCTTTGATTTCTTCCGCTTTTTCTTCTCCCATTAATTTTTCAATCCAGAGAAAAGCAAATTCCATGGCAAAAGCCGGTCCCATTCCTGTTAAAATTTTTCCATTTTCAATAGAAGTGCGAGTTCCATCTGGTTTCGCCTTTAGATTTTCTTCAAATCCAGGATAACAGATGAATTTTCCATCTTCTAAATAACCGAGGGTATCTAAGACCAAAGGAGCGGCACAAATCGCCCCAATGTATAAATCTTTCTCTTTTGCTTCTCTTAAAATATCCAAAACCTCTGGGCTCTCTGCTAAATTGGTAGCTCCTGGGAGTCCTCCTGGCAAATACATTCCATCGTAATCTGAAGATTGGACTTCTCCTATTGTTTTATCTACTACAATCGTAACATTATGAGCCGATACAACTTCTTTTTCTTCCCTTATAGATATTGTATCTACTTCAATGCCTGCTCTTCGACAAAAATCCACCACCGTTAGTGCTTCAATATCTTCAAATCCTTCCGCAAAAAACACGGCCAAACGTTTCATAGAATCTACCTCCCTTTCAAAAGCTCTCTTGTAAAGCTTACCCGATTTCCTTGTTTTTATCTACGGTTCCAATGATGGATTCCATAAAGGCACCACGAACCCCTTTTTCTTCCAATACCCGAACCCCTTCAATGGTTGTTCCACCTGGAGAGGTAACCTGATCTTTTAATACCCCTGGTTGCAATCCTTCTTCCAAAAGAAGAGTACAGGTTCCGATGATTGTATTGGCTATGGTTTCGTAACTATCTTGTCGTTTCATTCCCTCATGAACCGCTCCGTCACTTAATCCTTCTATCATCATAGCCACAAAAGCAGGAAGAGAACCTGAAACCGCACTAAATACATTCATTTCTGTTTCTTGGATTTCTTTAATTTCTCCCGTATATTGCATGATTTCTCTAAATTGCATTCTTTGACTATCAGTAACTTCTTCATTGGCCGTATAAACTGTAACCCCTTTTCCTACGGCTACAGGAGTGTTTGGCATAATCCGTAAAATTCCAAAATCTCCCAATGTTTCCTGTATCCAATCCAAAGATTTTCCTACCGCCATACTAACAATCAAAGGATTGCCTAAAGAAGAGCGTACTTCATCCATGACTTCTTCCAATTGATAGGGTTTTACAGCAAAAAATAAGATTTCGGCTTCTTCTGCCACTTTTTTATTGTCGTTATATAAAGTAATAAATTCATTTAATTCTTTTTCTTTTTCAGGGTGTCTAGTAGAGGCAACCACTGAATAGCCCCCTTTTACAAAAGCCTTTGCAAAAGAGCGTCCCATATTTCCTAAACCAATTATTCCTATTTTCATAAAATTTCTCACTCCCTTCTGATTATCCTATCATACCTACTACCCTTGTACAAGGTGAGCCAATCAAGTATACTATAGGTTAGGAAAAGGGGGAAAATGTGAAAAAATCAATATCTTTGTTAGAAATTTTTTGGACATTTCTAAAAATCAATACCTTTACATTTGGTGGAGGATTTACTATTATTGCCATGATTCGAGATGAGTTTGTAACGAAAAAACAATCTATCGATGATGAAGAAATGTTAGATTTGGCTTCCTTGGCCCAGTCGGGTCCTGGAGCAATGGCTATTTCTACTTCTCTTTTAACAGGATATAAACTTCGCGGACCCATTGGTGGTTTTGTGGCCATGTTTGCCTCCATTCTTCCGTGTTTGGTTATTATTTCCATCGTCAGTGTATATTACAGCAAATTTCGTAGCAATTTTTATATAAGTAACGCTTTGGTTGGAATCAGTGGTGTCATTTCAGCTGTCCTTCTGGTTACGGTTTTTCAGCTAGGAAAAGTCTCTTTGGAAAAAAATCCTATTTTTTCTGCACTTTTGATGATTTTTTCTTTTTTAGCGGGGTATTTCACCCATTTGAATACAGGGTTTATTGTTTTGATTCTAGGAATTTTAGGAATCGTTAGTCATTCGTTACATAAGGAGAAAACAGAATGAAAGCTTTTTTAGAAAGAAAAAACATTCATGTGTCAGCAAAGACTTATTTTATTGACGCATTGGGAGCCATGGCCTACGGTCTTTTTGCTTCCCTTTTGGTAGGAACCATTCTAAATACCATTGGCCAACAATTAGGAATCGCCTATTTGACTGATGTTGTTTGGCCCATTACCCAACAAGCCACAGGAGCAGCCATTGCCGTTTCCATTGCCTACGCCTTACAAGCGCCACAATTGGTACTCTTTGCCTCTGCCGTTGTCGGTGTAGGAGCTTATGAACTGGGAGGCCCCATTGGCGTCTATATTGCTACGATTTTTGCCACAGAACTAGGGAAGGTCGTTAGTAAAGAAACCAAAATTGATATTGTTATTACTCCCGTTGTAACCGTTCTTGTTGGGATGACCATTTCTACTTTTATCGGTCCATATATTCAAATGTTAATGACCTCCATTGGGGAACTCATTATGATTTCTACCAATCAGCAACCTTTGATTATGGGAGCTTTGGTTTCTACCATTGTAGGAATTGCTTTAACTCTACCAATTTCCAGTGCTGCTATTTGTATGATGTTGTCTCTTTCTGGAATTGCTGGAGGAGCCGCCACCATAGGCTGTTGTGCCCAAATGGTTGGTTTCGCTGTTATTTCCTTCAAAGACAACGGAATTCAAGGACTCGTTGCCCAAGGTTTGGGAACGAGTATGTTACAAATGCCAAACATTGTTCGCAATCCAAAAATTTGGATTCCCCCTACTTTAGCTTCTTTTTTACTAGGCCCTTTGGCAACAGTACTCTACAAAATGGAAAACACCCCTTTAGGATCTGGTATGGGAACTTCTGGTTTGGTGGGACAAATTGGTACTTTTAACGCCATGGTAGGAAAAATTCCTACGGGACAATTGGTTTTCCAAATTGTTTTATTGCAAATTGTATTGCCGGCTATTTTATCTTACGCCATTTATTTCGTAATGCATAAGAAACATTGGATTAAAGACGGAGATATGAAACTCTCTAGCTAATTAGAAAGGATGACCTATGCTCCTTTTACTCTATTTTGAATTCTTAAAAATAGGAATTCTAGCTTTTGGAGGGGGATACGCCGTATTGCCTCTCATTCAACAATTTATCGTGGAAGAAAGAGGATGGATTACCATGACGGAATTTACCGATCTGGTTTCTATTTCTCAAATGACGCCTGGACCAATTTTTATTAATTCCGCTACTTTTGTGGGATCAAGAGTTGCTGGTGTTCCTGGATCCATTGTAGCAACGATCGGATCGGTAACTCCTCAATGTATTTTAATGATGATTCTTGGTTATTTTCTTTTTACAAAAAACAAAAAATTTCCTCTTTTGGATAAAATCCTCAGTGGAATTCGTCCAGGAATCGTTGGCCTTATATTGATTGCTTCTTTGTCCATGCTTCAAAATTCCGTATTTTATGGGGTATTTTCTCTCCATTCCATAAATCCTATCGCAGCTATTTGTTTTATTATTGGAATTCTTGGTTATGGAAGCAAAAAAATAAACCTCATTCCCTTAGTAGGACTTGGAGGTCTATTGGGAATTCTCCTTGCTGTTTTCCTTCCGTAAAAAGAACCGTCACAATTTGTGGCGGTTTTTTCATAAATAAAAAAAGAGCCTTCTAAATTTAGAAGGTTCTTTTGTATTTTTTTATGGATTTTCGGTTTTTATTCCAACGAACGAATCCTGTGGAAACGAGAAGGAATAACAAAAATTTTCCAATTAAAGCCACTACATAGGCGTATAGGGCAAATAGGGAAACAAAATATTTCATGTAAAAATCCTTTCTATTGCAAACCTAAGGCAGTATAAGAATCCCATTCTCTTAAATCTCCTGCATTATAACCTTTCATATACCATTCTTTTCTCTGAGCGGCAGAACCGTGAGTAAAAGAATCTGGTACAACATGACCTTGGGCTCGTTTTTGAATCGTATCGTCTCCAACCGCAATGGTTGCTTGCATGGCTTCTTCAATGTCTCCTGGATCCAAATAACCTGCAGCATCCTGATGATGGGCTACTACTCCTGCCAAATAATCGGCTTGTAATTCCATGGCTACATTCCATTGATTGGCTTGGGTTTGAGATACTCGTTGTTGAATTTGTTGAACTTGAGATAAAATTCCCAATTCCTGTTGAACGTGATGTCCTACTTCATGGGCAATTACATAAGCAAAGGCAAAATCTCCAGCGGCTCCATATTTATTTTGCAAATCATTGTAAAAAGTTAAGTCCAAATATACGGTTTTATCCGCCGAACAATAAAAGGGTCCTACTTGAGAGGAGGCGAATCCACAGCCACTTTGTACGGCTCCACTATAAATGGTCGTTTGTGGTGGAGTATATTCTCTTCCCATATTTTGAAACAAAGATCCCCAAACGTCTTCTGTATCGGCCAAAACAACAGAGGTAAATTCATAGAGTTTATCGCTTTGTTCGTTGTTTTCTGATTGTTCAATTTGGCGATTGGGTTGGGTTGTAGATCCCATAATATCGCCTAAATTTCCCCCTGTTAATAAGGTAAAGAGCACAACAATAATCAAACCACCAATTCCTAAACCGCCACCAACGGGAAATCCTCCGCCGCTACTTCCTCTTCGACTTATATTTCTACTCTGTCTTCTCCCTTGAAATTTCATACCTTTCCTCCTCATTCCTAGTTCTACTTTTATACCCAATTTCAAAAAATATTTTCAAAAAACATATTTTTCCTCATCATGATACAATAAAAGGAAAAAGGAGGAGATTATGAAATATATTTTGGCTTTAGATGCTGGAACAACTAGTAACCGAGCTATATTATTTGATCAATTGGGAAACATTCATTCCGTTGCTCAGAAGGAATTCCAACAATTTTTTCCCCATCCTGGTTGGGTGGAACAAAATCCAAAAGAAATTGTTTCTACTACTTTGGCTATGGCCGTTGAAGCCATTGTTCAAGGAAATATTCCTCGAGAATCCATCGCTGCCATTGGAATTACCAATCAAAGGGAAACAACCATTGTTTGGGATCGAAAAACCGGGGAGCCTATTTATAACGCTATTGTTTGGCAATGTAGAAGAACCGCAGATCAGGCAGAAGAATTAAAGAAAAAGGGATATACCAATGCCATTCGAGAAAAAACTGGTTTGGTTATTGATGCCTATTTTTCTGCTACCAAAATCAAATACATTCTCGATGCCGTTCCTGGATCCTATGAACGGGCAAAAAAAGGGGAATTGGCTTTTGGAACCGTAGATTCCTATTTATTGTACCATTTAACCGGCGGGAAAGTTCATGCTACAGACCCTTCTAATGCTTGTCGCACGATGCTTTATAACATTGTAGAGGAAAAATGGGATGAGGAAATTTTAGAACTTTTGGATATTCCAAAAGAAATTTTGCCTGAAGTTAAAGATAGCAACGCCTTATTTGGAGAAAGCGATCCTCAATTGTTTGGTCGTTCCATTCCAATTTCTGGAATCTTAGGAGATCAACAAGCCGCTCTTTTTGGTCAAATGTGTTTTGATAAAGGAGAAGTAAAAAATACCTACGGAACGGGAGCTTTTGTCTTAATGAATACGGGAGGAGAACCGATCTTTAGCCAACACGGACTTTTAACAAGTATTGCCTGGAAATTAAAGGGAGAAATTTCCTATGCTTTGGAAGGATCTATCTTCACTTGTGGCTCTGCTATTTCTTGGCTAAAAAATGAAATGAATTTTATTGAAAAACCAGAAGATAGCGAAAAAATGGCCCAATCTGTCGAGGATACAAATGGGGTTTTCTTTGTCCCCGCCTTTACTGGTTTGGGAACTCCTTATTGGGATTCTAATGCTCGTGGCACTCTTTTGGGTTTGTCCAACGGAACGAAAAAAGAACACATTGTACGAGCTACTTTAGAATCCATCGCCCTTATGTCCTATGATGTTATTCACGCCATGGAATTAGATAGTGGCATAGAGCATTCTCTCTTAAAAGTAGATGGAGGCGTGGCAAAAAATGAATTCTTACTAGAATTCCAAGCAAATATCTTGCAAGAGGAAGTCCAAAGAAGTAAAACTTTAGAAAGTACGGCTTTAGGTGCCTGTTTTATGGCCGGATTGGGCGTTGGACTCTATAAAGATACAGAAGAAATAAAAAAAATGTGTGAAGACAATACAATCTTCACACCGAATATGGATCTTTCAACAAGAAATGAAATTTTGTCTCGTTGGCACAATGCCATTAAAACCGCTAGTTATTTTGGAGATGGAACAAAGCTTCCCGAAGAAGACTAATCTCTTTTTTATGATCTTCATCCTCTCCTGGGGTTTCCAAATTCATGGGCAAATGTTTCAGTTTTGGATGAGAAACAAAGCGGGATAAAGCTTCCATTCCAATCAGCCCTTCCCCTAGAATTCCATGACGATCTTTATTGGAGCCAAAGGGAGCAATGGAATCGTTTAAGTGAATTCCATTGACTTTCTCCAATCCAATTTTTTCGTCTAACTCTTCCAAAACTCCATCTAAATCATGAACAATATCGTATCCCGCTCCAAACAAATGGGCCGTATCCAATACAATTCCTAGATCCTTTGAATCCACTTCTTGTAAAATCCCTTGAAGTTCTTCAAAGGATCTTCCTATTTCTGTTCCTTTTCCACTCATTCCTTCTAAGGAAATTTTCTTCCCCTCCATAAGGGGTTTTAATTCTTTTAAGGATTGAACAATCCAATCCATCCCTTTTTGGGAGCCTTGCCCCGTATGAGATCCTGGATGAAACACATAAATTGTATCTTTTGGCAAATGATCCAGTCGCAAAAAATCATCTTTTATGGTTTCAAAGGCAAAAGTTCGTACCTCTTCTTTAGCCGATGCCAGGTTCATCGTATAAGAACCATGGGCAAAAAGAGGACCAAAATCTTCCGTTTTTCTCCATTCTTCATATTTTTTTATTTCTTCTAAATCCAAAGGTTTTGCCTTTGACCCCCTAGGATTTCGAGTAAAAAATTGGAAGGTATTTCCTCCTATGGATTGGGCTTTTTTCGCCGTCCATAAAAAGCCTTTGGGAAGGCTCATATGACAGCCAATATATCTTTTTTCGTCTTTCATATTTCCTCCAAAATAAAACAAGCCCAAGAAAATCCTTGAGCTTGTCTTTTTTATTGTACATCAAATGCAGGAATTACTGCTCCTTGATATTTTTCTTCAATAAATTTTTTCGCTTCGGCTGAATTCAAAACTTCCATAAATTTTTTGAATTTTTCTTGTCCTTCTTCACCAGTGCGAACGGCCACAATATTTGCATAAGGAGAATCTGCATCTTCTAACAATACCGCATCGGTTACTGGATTTAGTCCAGCGCCTAAAGCATAGTTAGAGTTAATAGCAGCTAAGGCAGCGTCTTGATATACATTTGGAATTCCTTGTGCTTCTAAAGCTTGGAATTTCAAGTTTTTAGGATTTTCTACAATGTCATTTTCTGTAGAAGAAAGGTTTGTATTATCTTTTAATTGAATTACTCCTGCCTTGTCTAACATAATCAAAGCACGTCCACCATTGGTTGGATCGTTTGGAATAATGACTTCATCTCCATCTTGTAATTCATCTAAATTTTTGATTTTATCAGAATAGAATCCAATGGGTTCAATATGAACGTTTCCAATAGAAGTTAATTCTAAATCATTTTGTTGAGTGAATTCATCCAAATAAGGTTGATGTTGGAAATAGTTAGCATCTAAATCCCCTGCAGCCAATTGTTCGTTTGGTTGAACGTAATCATCAAATGTAACTACTTCTACTTCCAATCCAGCCGCTTCAAATTGTGGTTGTAAAGCCTCTACAATTTCACCATGTGGCATGGGAGATACCCCTACAACAATTTTATTATTTTCTGCTTCCGCACCTGCTTCACCATTTCCCGTATTGGCATTGTTGGCAGTATTTGCTCCACCACAACCTACCAATAGAAGGGATAAAGATAACAATCCAGCTAATTTTTTCATTTCCTTTTCCTCCTATTTTTTGTCTATTTTTTGTTCCAAACGCGTACCGATAAACTGTACAATTTGAACCAATGCAACAATTAAGATGACGGCTGCCCAAAGAATTTCCATTCGCTTATAGGTATATCCATAACGAACGGCTACTTCTCCAAGACCTCCACCACCAATGGCCCCTGCCATAGCAGAATAACCAATTAAATTTATAATCACCATCGTTATCCCATTGACAATTTGTGGCATTGCTTCTGGAATTAAAACACGATAGATAATTTGGCCCTTTGTTGAACCCATAGACTGAGCCGCTTCAATTACGCCTTTGTCTACATTAATCAAATGGCTTTCTAAAATTCTCGCAAAAAATGGAATGGCAGCTACTGTTAAAGGAATCACTGTGGCAGCCGTACCATAGGCTTTTCCTGTAATCATACGCATAACAGGAATTAAAATTAACATAAGTATAATAAATGGAACGGAGCGTAAAAAGTTTACAATTCCATCTAAAACCGAATACAAAACTCTTCTTTCATTCAATCCCCCTGGTCGGGTTAAGGTAAGAATAATTCCCAAAGGCATACCGAAAACAATGGAAAGGAAAGCGGAACCAAAAACCAAAATCAACGTCTGTGGAATGGCTGGGAGTACAATCGATAAAATTTCTTCCATTACAACACCTCCACCGTTACGCCATTTTCTTTTAGGAAGTTTAGAGCTTTTTCTTTTTCTTCGGCTTCCCCTAACATTTCAATAATCAAATATCCGATTTTCTTTGAAGGAATATGATGAATATTTCCAGCAATAATATTTAACTCCATATCAAAGGTACGAATGCATTTGGATAAAAGAGGTTTATGGGCATTGTTTTCGCCGTAACTTAAACGATAAACATCCCCTTTGAAATCCGCTGCAATAATGCCTTCTTCCAAATCTTCCTCTGCTACATTTTGAATAAAAGAGCGAGTCATTCGAGCTTTTGGACTCTTAAACAATTCATCTGTAGTATTTTCTTCTACAATTTTTCCTTTTTCCATAACGGCAATGCGATCACAAATATCCTTTGCCACTTCCATTTGATGGGTAATCATAATAATGGTCATTTGATATTCTTTTACTACTTTTCTCAATAGTTGCAAAACCGATTGGGTATTGGCAGGATCCAAAGCGGACGTTCCTTCGTCGGATAATAGAATCTTTGGGTTTAAGGCGATAGCACGAGCAATGGCCACTCTTTGTTTTTGTCCTCCACTTAATTCCGAAGGATAAGAGCGTTCTTTATCTCTTAAATCGATAAAATCCAACAATTCCAATACTCGATTGTGAATTTCTTCCTTTGGTTTTTTTGTAATTTCCATAGGATAGGCAATATTTTCATAAACGGTTTTTTGCATAAAAAGATTGAAAGACTGAAAAATCATTCCAATTTCTCTTCTTTCTTCTAGCAATTCATTGTCATTAATTCCAATGATACTCTTCCCATTAATTTGAATATCTCCGCCACTTGGTTCTTCCAAACGATTGATACAACGAACCAAAGTTGATTTACCTGCACCAGAAAGGCCAATGATGCCGTAAATTTCTCCTTTATTTACTTTGAAACTTACATCGTCAATGGCTCGAACGGTCCCATTGTCCGAAGAAAATTCTTTGATTAAGTTTTTTACCTCTATCATGAAAATCCCCTATTTTCTTTTGTTATATCAAATTTCCCCTATTTTATCATACTTTGCAACAATAATATATGTCTATTCTCTAAATAAGACAAAAACCCTTTTTCAGGGTCTTTTCTTATTTTTTCTGTACTGAAATTTCCTGGATAATTCCATTTTTTACACTATCAATTTGATATATGTATTCCTTATCATCTACTAGCATACCAACTTCTGCCGTCAATCCTTGTTGATCCAATAAATAATATACCAAACCACCTAAACTCTGGAATCCTAAACTATCTATATGATAATGGAAACGCTCATTGATATTGGTTACATCAGTAGAAGCAGAGAAAATTCCTACACTTACGGTTGAATCAATGGGTTGAGCCATAAAATATTTTTTTATAACAAACAAAATAAATATAGCCACAACACCAATCAATAGATCAATGGTTGTATCTCCATAGATTAACATTTTTCTGGCAATTACCATTACCATCAGATAAATAACCGATGAATCCGCATGAGCAATCATCATCAAAGTAAACTCAAGTCCAATAACCAGTAACAAAACGTGACTTAAGAATTCCTGATACAAACTATAACTAATTCCCTTTGGGCTGTTGAGTATGGACACAAAATATTTTACCAAATCAGGAATCGAAATAATGATTCCAATTACCAACAACAAGGACAAAATAATTTCAAGTACATAAACCACACGGTTGATTAAGATTAAATTCGATTTACGATTCATAAACCCTACTTCCTAATAATCGGCTGATTTTATAACTTCCTTACGCATTTTTTCCAAAACTTTTTTCTCTATTCTACTTACGGTCATCTGGGAAATTCCTAATTTTTCTGCAATGGAAACTTGGGTTTTTTTGTGATAGTAACGATCAATCAATATGGTTTTTTCCACGTCATTGAATTTTTCCATGGCACGGCCTAGGAAATCGTTCAATTCAATTTTTCCAAAATATTGTTCATCTTCTCCAATTAAATCCACCAAATTCACTTCTCGATCATCTCCAGAACCTTCATAGGTTAAATCCAAAGATTGAGGCGTATAAACCTTTGAAGCTTCCATAACCTCCAACACTTCCTCAGGAGTAGAACCTAAATAATCGGCAATTTCTTGAATGGTTGGAGTTTTTTGGTATTCTTGAGCCAAATGAACCTTTGCATTGTTTATTTTTTTCGAAAGTTCCTGAACCCGTCGAGGAACACGAATGGTCCATCCTTTGTCACGGAAATATTTCTTTATTTCACCTACAATGGTTGGGGTGGCAAAGCTAGAAAATTCAAATCCTTTATCCGGATTGTAACGCTCTACAGCGTAAATTAACCCCATAGAAGCCACCTGAAAAATATCATCGTAATCGATTCCTCGATTGGTATATTTTTTTGCCAATATTTCCGCAATATATAAATGTTCCTCAATTAAAATATCACGAATTTCTCTATCTTTTGTTTTTGAAAACTCCGCAAATAACTCTTTCCGAACCTCTTTCGATAGAGGTTTTTCTATTGCATAATACTCATCTTTCTTCATAGGAATTCTCCAATTCCTTGCGAACACAAAGACTTTCTCCACACAATTCCACCATATCTCCTAAGGATTCTAAAATCATAAGAGACATTTTGTATTCATCGTTTTCTTCCAAATCTTTTTTCTCAATTCCTGATACCTTAAAAGACAGAGAAGATTTTCCCAATTCAATTTCAATTTGAATCCGATCTACTCGTCCAATACGAAAAGATAAGTTACAACTTTCCGTAATCAGAAGTTTCAAATCTTCCAATTCATCCATATCCAAATTCAGATTCATAGCCATTCCTGATAAGGACAAACGAGCCAATGAAAGATATTTGGGTTCTGCTGGAATTTCCAATAAAACCTTATCTTTGTTCATTTTCTTCCTCCTCAAATCGGAATACTTCGTCTAATTTTGTAATGGTAAACAATTTTCGAATGTTGGGTTTGATATTTTTCATTCCAACTACATTTCCCTTTTCTTGTACATAATTCAAAAGATATATAAATCCTCCCAATCCTGTAGAATCTACATATTCTAAATTTTCTCCATCAATTAAAATGTCTTTGGAATTTCTATCATAAGCCAATACCGCTTGATCCTTAAATTTTGGTGTATTGTAAATATCCAACTCACCTTTTGGCTTCATAACCAATTGACTTTCTTGTGTATCAATACTCATTTGAAAAGACATGGGGAACCTCCCTTTTTTTTATATTTAGAATAGTATATCAAACTTATGGAAAGTGGTTCAATACTTATTCTTCCCCAATATAGCTTGCTACAGCTACTAGTTGACTATCTTTTATATTCATTAGTTTTACGCCAGAAGTACTTCTTCCCAATAGACTAATGGCTTCTGCTTTGAAGCGAATAATGGTTCCATTCTCTGTAATCATCATAACTTCATCGCTTTCATCTAACATCTTCGCACTAACAACATCCCCTGTTTTTTCCTTAATCTTATAGGTGATGAGTCCTTTTCCTCCACGATTTTGCAATTTATAAGAATCCAAATTGGTACGTTTTCCATATCCATTGGAGCTAAAGACAGCCAGTGTTTTGTTTTCGTCTACCAATACAAAAGATACAACTTCATCTTCTTCTTCTAAGCGAATTCCTATAACGCCTTTGGCAGTACGTCCCATTGTACGAACGTCATTTTCTGAGAAACGAATGGCCATCCCTTTTTTGGTAACTGCCATAAGCTCTTGTTCCCCATTGGTTTGGATGCTTCCAACAACAATATCGTCTTCATGAAGACCCATTGCAATGATTCCACTTTTTCGAATATTGCTATAATCTCCAAATTCCGTACTCTTAACGTAACCTTTTTTCGTCATTAGAACCAATTTATCGGTTTCTTTTACGTTGGAAACTGGAATAATAGAGGCAACTTTTTCCCCTTCTTCCAAATCCAAAAGATTGATAATGGCCGTTCCCTTTGCATTTCTTCCTACATTTGGAACTTCATAAGCTCGCAATTTGTAAACGCGTCCTGTATTGGTAAAGAACAACAAAGTATCATGAGTGGATGTAATGAAAAGTTCTGTTACAAAATCATCTTCTTTTTTGCTCATAGCACTGATTCCTTGGCCCCCTCGTTTTTGTGGTTTATAGGTTCCCTCAGGCATTCTTTTAATGTAACCAGAATTTGTCAAAGTAATGACCACATCTTCTTCTTGAATCATACTTTCCACATCAAATTCTCCTTCATCTGGCATAATTACAGTTCGGCGAAGGTCTCCGTGATTTTCTCGGATTTCTTCCATTTCTTCAATAATTACGCCGTCTAAAGTTTCTTTATTGCTCAAAATTTCTTTTAATTTTTTTATTAGAGCCAATAACTCTTGATATTCTGCCTCTAGTTTTTCCACTTGCAATCCAGACAATCGCTTAATTCGCATATCCAAAATTGCTTGGCCTTGAATATCGGTTAAACCAAATCGTTTGGTAAATTCCCCTTTGATTTCATCGTCAGTACGATAGCTTCTAACAATCGAAATAATTTCATCAATATTATCAATGGCAACTTTTAGCCCCTCAATAATATGAACGCGTGCTTCGGCTTTTTCTAAATCAAATTGAGTTCTACGGGTTACAATTTCCCTTTGATGTTCAACATAATATTGAATCAATTCCTTCAAATTTAGAATTTTTGGAACTCCATTTACTAGAGCCAAATTAATAATTCCAAAGGTAATTTGCAATTGTGTATTTTGATACAAATGATTCAATACCACATTTGGATTGGCATCTCTTTTTACATCAATAACAATTCGTACACCATTTCGATTGGATTCATCACGAATGTCGCTGATTCCTTCTATTTTTTTCTCTTTTACTAAATCTGCAATTTTAATGATTAAATTGGATTTATTTACTTGGTAAGGAATTTCTGTAATGATGATTTGATGACGACTTTTGAATGGTTCAATTTCTGCCCTTGCTCGAACTTTAACTTTTCCTCGTCCGGTTTCATAAGCACTTTTAATTCCTGCTTTTCCCATAATAAAGGCACCGGTTGGAAAATCGGGTCCCTTTATGGTCTTCATCAATTCGCCAATGGTAATGTCCTCATTTTTCATATACTCCACAACGCCTTGAATGACTTCATTCATATTGTGAGGAGCCATATTGGTTGCCATCCCTACGGCAATCCCGGAAGATCCATTTACCAATAAATTGGGAAAGCGAGAAGGCAAAACCGTTGGTTCTACGTCGGATTCGTCAAAATTTGGCATAAAATCTACGGTATTTTTGTTCAAATCCCGTAACATTTCTAAAGCCAATTTGGTCATACGAACCTCTGTATAACGCATAGCCGCTGCACTGTCCCCGTCCATAGATCCAAAGTTTCCTTGCCCATCAGCCAAAGGATATCGAATGTTGAAATCTTGGGCCAAACGAACCACTGCATCATAAATGGAACTATCTCCATGGGGATGGTACTTACCCATTACATCCCCTACTAGACGAGCGGATTTTCTATGGGGTTTATCGGGACTTAATCCCAATTCTTGCATTCCATATAAAATTCTACGATGGACTGGTTTTAATCCATCTCGTACATCAGGAAGAGCACGTGAAACAATAACGCTCATGGAATAATCCAAGTAGGCTTTTTTCATTTGATCTTCTAGAATTACATTCTGAATATCGTGTCCTATTGTTTGTTCAGTCATTTTTCACGCTCCTAAATGTCTATATTTTCTGCATAGACTGCATTGGTTTCAATAAATTCACGTCTTGGGGCTACATCTTGACCCATTAACATAGAGAAAATATCGTCTGCTTCTACCATATCTTCAATGTTTACCTTTAACAATACACGATTTTCAGGATTCATAGTCGTTTCCCAAAGTTCATCGGCATTCATTTCTCCCAAACCTTTGTATCGACTAATTCTAAGGTTTCGATCTCGTCCTAAACGATCCATTGCATTTTTCAATTCTTCGTCGCTATAGCAATATTCTAAAACTTTCGTTCCCCGTTTGATTCCGTAAAGTGGTGGTTGGGCTACATAAACGTGGCCTCCTTTGATCAATTCAGGAAGATGACGGAATAAGAAAGTTAACAACAAAGTACGAATGTGGGCACCGTCCACGTCGGCATCGGTCATAATGATAATTTTTCCGTAACGCAAATTGCTTAAATCAAATTCTTTATCAATTCCAGTTCCAAAGGCTGTAATCATATTTCGAATTTCTTGAGAATTCAAAACTTTGTCCAAACGAGCTTTTTCCACGTTCATAATTTTTCCTCTTAAAGGTAAAATCGCTTGGAATTTACTATCTCGTCCACTTTTGGCACTACCACCGGCACTGTCCCCTTCGACAATAAAAATTTCTGTTTCTGTATTGTCGTTGGATTGGCAATCTACCAATTTTCCCGGCAAAGTCATATTGTCTAAAATGGAGCGTTTTCTCGTTAAATCTCTTGCTTTTCTTGCAGCTTCTCTCGCTCTACGAGCCGAAAGAGCTTTTTCTAATATTACTTTTCCAACCTTTGGATTTTCTTCTAAGAAATTTTCCAAACTAGCACTTAATACACGATCTACGATGGATTTTGTTTCTGAATTTCCTAGTTTTGCCTTTGTTTGTCCCTCAAATTGAGGATCTGGAATTTTTACACTTACAACAGCACTAATACCTTCCCGAATATCATCTCCAGAAAGATTGTCCTCTTTTTCCTTAATGAAATTGTACTTTCTTCCATATTCATTAATGGATTTTGTCAAGGCCAACCGGAATCCAGACATATGGGTTCCGCCTTCTTCTGTATTGATATTATTAGCAAAAGTTAATACGGTTTCTTGGTAGGAATCTGTATATTGAATTGCAATTTCTACCGATGTACCTTGTTCGATTTGGTCTACATATATGATTTTATCGTGAATCGGATTTTTTTTCCGATTAATAAATTCTACATAACTTTTAATTCCACCTTCGTAGTGGAAAGTTTCATTGATTTGCTCTTCTTTTCGATTGTCTATAAAATCCAATCGAACACCTTTGTTTAGAAAGGCCATTTCTCGGAAACGGCGCATTAAAACTTCATGATTAAATACCGTTGTTTCCTTAAAAATTTCTGGATCTGGGAAAAATGTAATGGTTGTTCCTGTATCTTCTACATTTTCACGAATAACCGTTAACTCTGATGTTGGAATTCCTCTTTCAAAAGTTTGTTGAAACTCTTTTCCTTCTCTGCGAACTTTGGCAATTAATTTTGTGGATAAGGCATTTACAACAGAAACCCCTACTCCGTGAAGCCCACCACTAACTTTATAGGCGCTTTCATCAAATTTTCCTCCTGCATGGAGAATCGTAAGTACAGTTTCAACGGTTGATTTTCCCGTTTGCTTATGAATATCTACAGGAATCCCACTCCCATTATCTTCTACTGTTGCAGATCCATCTTCATTTAAGGTTATAACAATGGTATCGCAGCGGCCGGCCAAAGCTTCATCCACTGAATTGTCTACTACCTCATAAACCAAATGGTGCAATCCCTTTGGCCCTGTTGAACCAATATACATTCCTGGTCTTTTTCTAACAGGTTCCAAACCAGTAAGAACCTGGATATTGCTAGATGTATAATCTTTATTCTGATTTGCCATACAATTCCTCCTTGTAAGGACTTCCCTCTACCCCTTAAAAAGAATATTCTTCGATTCCCTTTTCCGTTATTTTAATCGGTCGAATATCCTCCAATTGTTCCTTATAAAATATTTTTTCAATGGGTTCCGCCATTGTAATAAAAGATTGCATTCCCTTAAAAGATTCCAATAATTTTTCTCTTCGTATGGGGTCTAATTCCGAAAATACATCGTCAAACAATACAATGGGATTGCTACCTAATGCTTCTCGAATCAAAAGAGATTCTGCTATTTTTAAGGAAAGCACAACGCTACGAATTTGTCCCTGAGAAGCAAAAGATTTTGCCTCTTTTCCATCAATTTGAAAACGCAAATCGTCCAAATGAGGACCAATGGTCGTCCTTCCCATTTCCATATCTTTATATAAATTGTCTCTCATTAATTGATGGTACATTTTTTCCAATTCCTTTATATCAGAAGAAATCGGCAATGTACTCATATAATTCATTTGAAAAGAATCTCTTTGATTGCTAATGGTTCCATAAGCCTCTTTGGCCCAGTTGTTTAATTTCTTTATATTTTTTAATCTTTCCACCAATATATAAGAACCTATTTTGGCCAATTGATAATCGTAAACTTCAAAAAGATTTTTTTCCCTTTTGTGTTTTTTAAGGGCAAAATTTCTCTGACTAATTAAATGATAATAATTTTTTACATTTTCCTCATACAATCCATCGATGGTACGGATGGCATTGTCTAAAAAATTTCTTCTCAAAGAAGGAGTTGAATGAACCATGTTCAAATCTTGTGGCTGAAATACAACCACTCCAATTCCCCGTTTGTATTCCCCAATGGTCTTCATTTTATTATTGTCTCGCCATAAAAAACGATGACCTGGGCGGATACTCATTTCTAACGTATGGTCAAAACCTTCTAAGTCGATAATTGTTTTTACATAGGCACTTTCTTTTTCATGTTGAATTACATCTCGAATGGTCGTTGTACGAAAGGACCGAGCACTTAAAGAAACGCCGATTCCTTCCAATAAATTGGTTTTGCCTCTTCCATTTTCTCCACTAATCAAATGGATTCCAGGAGAAGGAGTGAATGTTTCATTTTCATAATTTCGAAAAGAAACCAATTGCATTTCTTTAATCTTCAAAACATCCTCCTTCGACTCCATTTCAATGTCTATTTTCACAGTATATTATTATAGTACAAATGTTCGATTTCATCAATTGCCTTCTACTGTCTCCCGTTCATCAAAAAGTTCTACTACATCCCCTGGATATAATTTTCTACCTCTTCTTGTTTCTACTTCTCCATTAACAAAAACCATTCCATCTAAAACAAATTGTTTGGCTTGTCCACCCGATTCTACCCAAGCCATTAATTTTAGAAAACTATCTAATTTTATAAATTCTGTATCAATTCTCATTCGCTTGCCAACCTCACTGGTAACGCCATATATAAATAGGCTTTCTCTTCAATTCCTTGAATAATACAAGGATTTACAGAATCTGTAAAATTCAACACAATTTCTTCTTCTTCAATTACACGAATTCCTTCCAATACGTAACGAGCATTAAAAGCAATCAATAAATCCTTGTCGTTTTCCTTAGCAGAGATGACTTCGTGTACATTTCCAATTTCAGAATTGGACAAAATAGAAATTTGGTCCCCTTCTATTTTCATTTTCACCAATCCCGCTCTGTCTTTACCAGATAACAAAGAAGCTCTTTCCAAACTGTTTTGTAAATCTTTTTTATTTACAACAGGAGATAGATCGTGACTTTCTCGGATCAATCCGCCATATTCAAAATATTCACCATTGATTAATTTTGAATAAAATTTTGTATCTTCCAATTCCATGCAAATATGGTTATCTCCAATTACAATCGGAATCTCTTGGTCTTCTTTTACTAGTTTTGAAAGTTCGTTTACACTGCGTCCTGGAATAATAACAGAACGTTCAAAAGGAAATTCTTTTTCTATAGTTTTTATTGCCATTCGATATCCATCTACAGCCACAAAATTCATTTGATGGGACTTAATATCCATAAAAACGCCCGTTAAAGCCAAACGCATATCATCATTTGAAACAGCAATAATGGTTTGCTTAAAAGCACGAACCAAATCCTCTCCTTTTAACGCAAATCTTTCTTCTGAATCCACTTCTGGAAGAAGAGGATATTCTTCTGCATTTTGTCCCATAATGGTAAAGGATGATTGTTCACATTCAATGTGTATTTTTTTGTCTTCTAAAACAATATGAACCATTGCATTGGGAAGTTTTCGTACGATTTCACCAAATAAAGATGAATTAATAACAATAGCTCCTTCTTCTTCAATCATACAAGAAGCTTTGGTTTCAATGGATACTTCTGTATCTGTTGCTTTAATAGTAAGGACATTGTTTTTGGCTTCTAAATAAATTCCTTCTAGAATTTGCATATTGGTACGATTTGAAATGGCTTTTTGTGCAACGGATACCAATTGGTTTAAGTTTTTTTGGTTTATATGAAATTTCATTGATTCCTCCTTGAGAGAAGTATAAGAAAGTACTTCGTAATAGTAGTAGGCCCTGTGAATATGTGGATAAGGCCTTAAAAAAGAGATGTACAAACAAAAAAGCTGTTCACAGCCTGTGGATGAATACGGGCAAAAGAAATGAGTTTATCCACATTAGGATTCTTCGATTTTCTTTTTTAATTCTTCAATCTGAACCGTTAGATCAATACTTTGATCCATATCGGACTGAATTTTATTGGTAGCATGAATAATAGTAGAATGATCTCGACCCCCAAATTCGCTACCGATTTTTGGAAGGGATAGATTGGTCATGGTTCGTGTCAAATACATGGCGATTTGTCGCGGATAAGCAATGGATCGATTTCTTTTTTTTCCATCCATCTCGTCCATGGTAATTTGATATTCTTGACAAATAATTTCTTTAATAAGTTGTACCGTAATGGGACGATTTGTATCGGTTTCCAAAAAATCTTTCAAAGCAAAAGCAGCCATTTCTTCTGTAATATTCATATTATTCATAAGGCGGGAATAGGCGATAACCGTAGATAAAGCCCCTTCCAATTGACGTATATTGCTTTTTACATGATTGGCAATGTAATTGATTACCTCATCAGGTACGTAATAATTGTCTGATTCCGCTTTGTTCCGTAAAATAGCAATTCGCGTTTCTAAATCTGGTGGCTGAATATCTACTACCAATCCCCAAGCAAATCGAGAAATAAGCCTTTGTTCCAATTTTTTAATGTCTTTTGGTGGCTTATCAGAGGTCATAACAATTTGTTTGTCTTGGCTATGCAATTCGTTAAAAGTATGGAAAAATTCATCCATAGTAGATTCTTTGTCGGCGATAAATTGGATATCATCGATTAATAACAAATCTACGGAGCGATATTTTCTGCGAAAATCTTCATTGGTATTGTTTCGGATGGAAGAAATAAATTCGTTGGTAAATTGTTCACTAGTAACGTATAAAACGCGTTTGGAAGGATCGGTTAACAACATAAAATGACCAATGGCATGCATCAAATGGGTTTTACCCAAGCCCACTCCTCCATAGATAAAAAGGGGATTTGCCTGAGCATCAATCGGATTTTCAGCCACAGCCAAACTAGCGGCGTGGGCAAATTGATTGGATTGACCAATAACAAAAGTATCAAAAATATATTTTGGATTTAGGCGACTTTCTTCCATTTCTGTTGAAATTTTTGGCACAGTATATTCATCATCTTCTACAATAAATTTCAAATTGTAGCGAATTCCACTAACTTCATAGACCAAATCTTGTAACAATTTTCCATAATTGTTTTTATTCTTATCAAAATGTCGTACAGTAAAAGGATTTGGACAAGAAATAACAATGGTATTGTTTTCAATACGTTTCGGATTCAGAGGCAAAAACCAGCTTTTTACTTGTACCTCTTCTAAATTTTGTTGCCAAACCAATTGAATGGTTTCTTTCCAAATATCATTCAAATTTTGTTCCGTCATAATTCACTCCCAATTGTAGTAAAAGTTATCCACATTATTAACATGTGGGAAAAATTTTTGTTTATAAAGTTTTTAACAGCCCTGTGAAAACTGTGGATAAAATGGTTATCCACAGTAGATTAAAAAAGAAATTGTGGATAATATTTATAAAAATAGGCATTTTATCAAAAAAAAGAAAGGATAAAAGAAAAATATCAACAAACTATAAACAATTTGTGAATAACTTTTATTTATCCACAAGGCTTTTTCCTATCCACATACTTTAGAATAATTATACCGAATTCAGAAAAAGTTATCAACAGGCCAGAAAACAAATCTATTTTTGATATTTGAAAAAAGAATTTATTTTTTTGGAATTTTTTTCTTTTGGATAAAAAAATCGATTTTTTTTTAGAAAAAAAAGAGGATTTAATGGCGTAAAACCTTGACTTAGACGGCTTTGGTCTTTATAATAGGACTAGTGTATTCAAATTATTGCCCGTAGAGGGTTTTTTAACGTGTAGAAAAAAATATTAATATGAAATGAGGAGGTGGATCCAATGAAAAGAACCTACCAACCAAAACGTAAACAAAGAAAAAGAGAACATGGTTTCCGTGCTCGTATGAAAACTAGAGGCGGACGCGCTGTATTACGTGCTCGTCGTCTAAAAGGAAGAAAAAAATTATCAGCTTAACCCTAGTGGGAATGATAAAATGTACTTTTTGAAGAAAGACTTAGACTTTAAAAAGGTTTATAGAAAGAAAAAAACTTTTGGAAATAGAAATTTTACTTTATATGTAAAAAATAACGGCCTCGACCATTCTAGGATGGGTTTCTCCATCAATAAAAAGGTGGGAAAGGCCGTCGTTCGTAATCGGATAAAAAGACAGCTAAAATCTTTATATCGGGAATCTTATAAAAATATAAATCCAGGTTTGGATATGGTGTTGGTTGTAAAGACCAATGTTTCAGACTTGGATTATAAAGAGATTCAATCGGCTTTTTATCATATTCTCAAAGTTTCAAAAGTAAGAAAAGGTAAGGGTAGAGAATGAATTGGATACGTAAAGGTATTTTGAAACTGATTGTATTTTATCAAAAATACATATCCACTTACCTATTACCGGGGGCACATTGTAGATTTCAGCCAACATGTAGTCAGTATGCGTATGAAGCATTTTCAAAATACAATCCAATAAAAGCCTTTCTATTAACCGTTATACGTATTTCAAAATGTCATCCCTTTCATAAGGGGGGCTATGATCCCTTACCCTAGAAATCGGAGGAAAATCTTTGATTAATTTTTTAGCAGAATTAATGGGGCATTTTTTGCGATGGATATATGAAATTATTTCAACTGGTGTAGAACCAGCATCTATCTCTTTTTATGCTATTGCCATTATTGTAACTACCATTATTTTTAAGACGGTTCTTCTGCCTCTAAATATTATGCAGACAAAGAATCAACTGAAGATGGCCGAATTCCAGCCACAAATTCAAGAAATGCAAAGAAAATACAAAAACGACCCTCAATTGTTGGCTCAAAAACAACAACAATTGTATAAGGAAGCGAACTACAATCCTATGGCAGGATGTCTTCCGATGTTGATCCAATTCCCTATTTTGATTGCATTTTACCGAATTTTCCAAATGCCAACGCGTTTTGCTTTTACTGATCCTGGATTTTACGATGCAATGCAAAAGAACTTTTTCTTTGTAAAAAACTTAGATCATCCAGATCCAACGGCATTGGTCTTGCCGATTATTGCAGCTGGTTTGACGTTTTTAACTTCTTATTTAGCGCAAAAAAACAAAGCACAAGAAAGTATGAACAATGAACAAACTCAATCTACTATGCGTACAATGATGATTATGATGCCAGCTATGATTTTCTTCTTTGCAAGAAATATGGCAGCGGGTCTTGTACTTTACTGGATTGCTAGTAATTTTTTTGGTATTGTTCAACAGATTATTAGTAATCATATGATCAACAAAAGAGCGGAGGAGAAACTCTCATGACCTATTCCATCCAATCAGGAAAATCTATTGAGGAAGCGATTCAAAAAGCTTTGAATGAATTACGTATTCATCGTGACCAGGCAGAAATTGAAATTATTGAAGAACCCTCCAAGGGATTTTTGGGTTTGATTGGAGGGAAAGAAGCCATTGTAAAAGTTACAGAAAAATTGGAAACCAAAGATATTCTAAATAGTATTTTTGAAGATGATTTTTCAACGTCTACTTTTGCAAGGGAAGAAGAGAAGAAAACATTGGTTGAGGAGATTCAACCAGTGGAAGAGAAGCCGGTTGTTGAAGAAAAATCTATAGAAGAGGAAATTCCCGTTGTGGAAGAAACTTCTGTAGAAGCTGAATTAGAAAATAACGATATTTCCCAAGAAGAAGTGATTGTTCCAGCAGATGCTCGAGAAGAGGCGTTTGTGGAAACTGAAAAAGAGGATCTTCCTGTTGAGGAAAAAAATCGAATTATAGAAGAGTATATAGCAGAAATTATGGAAGCTCTTTCCGTTGATTATACTCTTTCCATTGAACATAAGGACCGTATGGTTTTTGTTTCCATTGACGGAAAAAAAGAGGAAACAGGAATTATTATTGGAAAACGCGGAGCAACTTTGGATGCGATTCAATATATTTTAAGCTTAATATTGAACAATAAATCCGATGTATTTACTCGTGTAATTGTAGATTGCAGCAATTATAGAGAAAAACGCGAAGCGACTTTGGAAAACTTAGCCAAAAAAATGGCGAAAAAAGTTTTGCACTCCAACCGTCCCGTTCGTTTGGAACCTATGAATGCCCAAGAAAGAAGAATTATTCATGCATCTTTGGGTTCCTTTGAAGGCGTCTCTACTCATAGTGAAGGCAAAGAACCTTATAGAAGAGTTGTCATTCAAAAAGAAAGAAAGTATTAATTATAAGCCTTCATAGCTTGCTATGGAGGCTTTTTGAAATTATGGAAGGAAGTTTTTCATGCAAGAAACAATAGCTGCCATTTCCACCTCTAGAAGTCCTGGAGGAATTGGAATTGTGCGTTTAAGTGGAGAAGATGCCATTAAAATAGCCTCTTCCCTTTTTCGATCCAAAGAAAATTTAGCGGATCCATCCAATGATCGAAAGCTATTATATGGTCATTTTGAAAAAAAGGGAGAAACCATTGATGAAGTTTTGGCGGTTGCTTTTCATGAGCCAAATTCTTATACAAGAGAAAATATGGTAGAAATTCAGTGTCACGGGGGCCCTGTTGTCTTAGACCGAATTTTAGAAGCCTTTTTGTCTTCAGGAGCTGAACCTGCCGAGCCGGGAGAATTTACACGACGTGCTTTTTTGAATGGAAGAATGGATTTAACCCAAGCAGAAGCCGTTATGGATATTATTGACGCCCAAAGTATAGAGGCACAAAAACAAGGAATGAATCAATTAGAAGGAAGTTTATCCCTTGTTGTAGAAGAGTATCGACAAAAAATTGTAGAAATGTTATCTTTAATTGTTGCCAATATTGATTTTCCAACGGATGAGGTTGACGATGCCAATTATCCTCTTTTATTAAAACAAGGAACAGAATTATTGGAAAGATTGGAAAGATTACGGGAAAGTTCCAAACGAGGAAAGATCATTCGTGACGGAATTAAAACGGTAATTGTAGGAAAACCAAATGTGGGAAAATCTTCCCTATTGAACCGATTGCTTCGGGAAAATCGAGTAATTGTAACGGATGTACCAGGCACAACAAGAGATATTATAGAAGAATTTGTCCGTTTGGATGGAGCGACATTGCGAATTCAAGATACAGCAGGGATTCGAGAAACAGACGATATAGTAGAAAAAATAGGAATTGAAAAAGCTTTGGAATCTATAGATGAAGCAGATTTGGTTTTAGCGGTTTTTGACCAAAGCCAACCTCTTATAGAGGATGATTATAAAATTATAGAGAAAATCCAAGGAAAACAATCCATTGTTTTATTAAACAAAGAGGATTTGCCAAAGGCTTTTGAAGAAAAAGAATTGGAAGAAAAATTTCCTAAAAATCGCGTTTTGTCCGTATCTATGTTAGAAGAAGATGCCACTACCGTTTTAGAGGACGAAATTAAAAAGATGTTTTTATCTGGAGATATAAAACAAACCCAGGATGCCGTTCTTACAAATATGCGCCATAAAATCCATTTGGATAAGGCGATTTCTTCCTTAGAATCAGCCATTGATGAGTTAAATATGGGAACTCCTTTGGATTGCGTTGAGGTAGATTTGAACGATAGTTATACCCAACTGGGCTATATTACAGGAATGACAGTAGATGATGAAATTTTGGATGCAATTTTTTCTAAATTTTGCATTGGTAAATAAGGAGTGGTAGTTTGATCAATCGATTTAATGCAGGAAGCGTAGATGTTTTGGTCGTAGGAGCTGGACATGCTGGCACAGAAGCGGCTTTGGCATCTGCCCGTATGGGATTAAAAACAGCTCTTTTAACAATGAACCTAAATAGTATTGTAGCAATGAGCTGCAATCCAAATGTAGGGGGAACAGGAAAAGGCCATTTGGTTCGTGAAATTGATGCCCTTGGTGGAGAAATGGGAAAAAATATTGACCGTACCTTTATTCAGTCTAGAATGCTGAATTTAAGCAAAGGACCGGCTGTTCACTCCCTTCGTGCCCAAGCAGACAAAAGACAATATCACGTGGAAATGAAGCAAGTAATAGAAAATCAAGAAAATTTATTGCTGATTCAAGAAGAAGTTATTGAACTTTTAATAGAAGAAGGAAAAATCTACGGCGTTTTAACTCGTACAGGAGCCGAATACCATGCAAAAGCCGTTGTTATGGCTACAGGAACCTATTTGCGAGGCCGTGTATTTATGGGAGAAGTAAATTATTCCTCTGGGCCAGATGGAATGCAACCATCTATTGATTTAAGTGAAAATTTACGAGAAAAATGGAACATTGAAACGATGCGAATGAAAACAGGAACTCCTGCTCGTGTCCATAGAGATACCATCGATTTTACCAACTTAGAAGTGCAAAAAGGCGATGAAAAAATCGTTCCCTTCTCTTTTATGAACCTAAACAAAGATTTTTCAGAAAAAGAGCAAATAAATTGTTATTTAACATATACTACAAGTAAATCTCATGATATTATTCGTGAAAACATTCATCGATCCGCTATGTCTCTAGGGGATATTGAAGGATCTGGACCTCGCTACTGCCCTTCCATTGAAGACAAAGTAACTCGGTTTGCAGACAGAGATCGTCATCAAGTTTTTTTAGAGCCAGAAGGATTGGATACAAAAGAAATTTATGTACAAGGAGTTAGTTCTTCTTTGCCTGTTGAAGTGCAATTGGCCCTATATAAAGAAATTGAAGGATTGGAAAATTGCCAATTTATGCGCCCCGCTTATGCCATAGAATATGATGCCATTGATGCAACTCTATTGAATCGCAACTTAGAAATGCGAGAAATAAAAGGATTATTTATGGCAGGACAAATCAATGGAAGTAGCGGATACGAAGAAGCAGCGAGCCAAGGTTTAATGGCAGGAATCAATGCAGCTCTTTCTGTTCAAGGAAAAGATCCTTTAATTTTGGATCGTTCTCAAGGATATATAGGTGTATTGATTGATGACTTGGTAACCAAAGGAACAAAAGAACCCTATCGAATGATGACTTCTCGTGCAGAATACCGTTTGACTTTGCGTCAAGACAACGCGGATTTGCGTCTAACAGAAATCGGTCATGAAATTGGATTGGTAGACGAAGAGAGATACAAAGAATATCTATATCGAAAGGAAGAAATTGAAGAAGAGTTATCTCGTTTGGAATCCATTCAAATCAATCCAACAGAAGAGAACAATAAAAAATTAGAAGAAATTGGCAGTGCAAAAATTCGAAATGCTATTACCCTAGCGGATTTATTACAAAGACCAGAATTAAATTACAAAAAAGTTTCTGTTTTTGACCCAAACCGTCCAGAACGTCGCCAGGACGTCGTAGAAGAGGTTTCGATTATGATTCGATACAAAGGATACATTGAGAAGCAAAAAGCTCAGATACGCCAATTTGAGCGCTTGGAAAATCGTCTTCTTCCAGAAAATATTGACTACACAAAAATAGAAGGTTTAAGAAACGAAGCAAAAGAGAAATTAATGAAAATTCGACCAGAGTCCCTAGGACAAGCAAATCGTATTACGGGAATTTCTCCAGCAGATATAAATGTACTTCTTGTTTATTTTGAACAAAAAAGAAGGGAGAAAAAAGATTGAATTGGGAACGATTAGATGAAGGATTAAAAAAACATAACATTCAAAAAGACATCCCCTACTCTGCCTTTGATATCTATACAAAATTGCTATTGGAATGGAACGAGAAGATGAATTTAACTCGAATAACAGAGCCAGAGGAAATTCAAATCAAACATTTTTTGGACTCTCTCACCCCCTTCCTACTCCCTTTTATTGAAGAAGGCAGCAAAGTAATCGATTTAGGAACCGGCGCAGGATTCCCTGGCGTTCCTATGGCCTTAGTAGAACCCAATTTAGAGATGACTCTAATGGACAGTTTAGGAAAAAGGATAAAATTTCTTCAAGAAGTTATTGATACATTGGAGATGGAAAATACAGTAGCCATTCATGGCAGAGCAGAAGAAATGGCTAGAAAACCGGAATATCGCGAACAATATGATATTTGTATTTCTCGTGCAGTGGCTCGGCTAAATGTTTTAGCAGAATACTGTCTTCCCTTTGTAAAAGTAGGCGGCTATTTTATCGCCATGAAAGCAGAAGATGCAAAAGCAGAAGTAAAAGAAGCGAAAAAAAGCATCGAAATCCTAGGGGGAGAAATTATAGAAGAATTGGAATTTGAATTGTTTGACGGAGAAACAAGAAATATTATTGTCGTTCAAAAAATAAAAGAAACAAAATCCACCTACCCTAGAGGCGGTGGAAAACCTAGGAAAAACCCATTATAGGTGAAATATGCGCTATTTAATATATGGAATACCCGCTTTATTTGTCTTATATAAAGCCTATAAATCAGAAAAGCCTTATTATCTATTGCTCCTCCCTACCCTACTATTTAGTTTTATTGGTGCAGAAGAAATATTCCCCAGACTATCTTTTCTTATTCAATTTAGCTTAACCATAGGAATTGGGATAACGCTCGTTTTTTATTTTATATTTTTAAGTAAAGACATAAAAAAAGAAAAATTAGACTTTGTAAAAAATAAAAAATTAGACCGTATAAAACAAAGAGAAATTCAAGAAAGAGAACCAAATCGAAAACAAAAGATTATTATTGAAGACTTAAAAACCAAAGAAAAACGAGTATATTGGGCTTCAACCACAGTAGAAGAAAGAAAATTCAAAGAAGAAGACGTTAAAGGCAATAAAGAAACCTCTCTTCCCTCAAAGGAAGAGCAAAAAGAGGAGTCGTAAGACTCCTCTTTTTGTATAAAATGTTCCACATAGAACAAATAAAATGTTCCACATAGAACAAATAAAATGTTCCACATAGAACAAATAAAATGTTCCACATAGAACAAATAAAATG
>NZ_JAJMZJ010000004.1 GCF_021012875.1 Peptoniphilus sp. KCTC 25270 | reverse complement strand
ATGCCGAACACAGAAGTTAAGCCTCTTAACGCCGATGGTACTTGGTTGGCAACGACCTGGGAGAGTAGGAAATCGCCAGTCAGAAAAAGAACACATGCTGATCTCTAGCAGACGGTGTGTGTTTTTTTGTGTAAAAATTTATGATTTTATTCTATTAAAATCCTCTATTAAAAGGAATTTATCTATTTTACGGATTTTTATTGCAAAAAAAAATCAGATAGTATAATATAAATATATAGGACATTATAATATAGAAAACAAAAGTTATTGTTATTACTATTGGGGAGAGGTGTTAATAATGAATGAAAAATTTAACTTATCGGAAAGTGAACAACAGATTATTGAAACGATGTGGAGAGAAGGAAAAGCTTTAACTCGTTCTCAAATTATTCGTTCTACAGAGAATAAAAAGTGGAAAGAAAGCTCTATTCATATTATTTTGAACCGCTTATTGGAAAAAAATTCTATTGAGGTGGACGATATTGTAAAAACGGCGACAAACTACGGTAGAACTTACAAACCTACTTTCAATAAGGATGAATACGATTTGAATCGTTTGAAAAATACCTACGAAGGAATCAAACCAAGCTCTAAAGAAACGACAAAATTTGTATCTTTCTTAGTTCAATCTCAAGCGATGAATAAAGAAGAATTGGAAGAAATCGAACAACTAATTAAGGAATATAAAGAAAAAGCTTAAGTTTTTCAGGAAGTGAGGGGTTTATGGAAATAACCTTTTTTTCCATAATAATGGCCATTCTCTGCTTTAATGTAGGCATTGTGCTTTTGCATTGGATTCAGAGAAAGGAAGATTTTATTCCTAAATTTTCTACTTTTCCTTTGGCTTTTTTAACGATTTTAGCGATTTTTCGTTTATTGTTTCAAATGGAGTTCTTCCAAAGTTACGTTATTTCGTCTAAGGTAATCTATCCTGCCATTTACGATTTTTTCCAAAAAGAGATTTCGATTTTCCAAAGTCCTTTTACGATAATGGAATGTTTCGCTTTTCTTTGGATTGTTGTGGCTTCTGTCTTTTTGATTTTTATGGCTTGGAAATATTTTCATTTTCGAAAAATTCTTCTTCGAATTAGAGATTTCTCTCGCCCTATAGACCAAGAGATAGCCCAAAAAATTCTTCAAGAAGCGAAATTGGACAAAAAATTGGATTTGGTAATCAACCATAATATTGAGCGGCCTTTTTTGTTTGGTACTAGAAAGGGAACGATTTTTCTGCCAAAACGTCAGTATTCGGAAAGAGAACTAAGATGTATAGTAAAACATGAAATATCTCATTATCAAAGGAAAGATAACGGAAAAAAATTGTTTTTAGAGATCCTAAGGGGAGTTTTTTGGTGGAATCCTTTTGTTCATTTGATGGCGGAAAATTTCAATCATATATTAGAGGTGCAATGCGATCTTTTGTCCATTCGAAATTTTTCCAAAGAGGAAAAAATAGACTATTTGGAAACCATTTTGGAGATGATAAAAGAGGAAAGCTTACAAAAAGAGGGCGAATTGCAATTGCAATGGGAGGCTCTATCTAATTTTGTTCCTATTAGTCAGGGGAAAAATATAAAAGATCGAATTCGAACCATTATTGAATATACTGGAGAAAAAACAAGACATCAGAAAATTGCGAATACCCTAGCCTGTTCCTTGGGGCTGTGTTTCTTTGTCCTCTCTTATATGTTTATTCCACAACCTTCTTATGATGTGGATGCCTATGGGGTTTCTCTTGGGGAAACCTACTATACGGCAGAAGAAGTGGGAGTAGAAGAAGAAACAGTATATATTACTCGAAACCCCAAGGGGAAATTGCGTCTTGTAGTACATGGACAGGACCGCAAACGGTTAAAGGAAGAGGATTTACAAAAAGAGGAATATAAGGGATTGAATGTTTATGATATTTATGAATAAAAGAACGATGGTTTTAGTTGGCCTTTGTTTTTTGATGATTTTTTTCCAAAGCCAAACGGTATCGGCCCAGTCTTTTTATGGAACAAAAGAAGAGGGAAGGGTTGTTGAACCTCTAGGGGATAAGAGAGTTTGGCGATATACAATCATAAATGGGAAAAAATACAAACGACTTTGGTCTGAGACCAAAAAGAAATGGCTTAGTGATTGGATTTTGATTTCTTGAACGGAAGAGAAAATCCATTGACTTTATGGAAAAGCCTTGATAAGATATTTGTGTATCAACATGGGAATCTTCCCATGACAACTGAATCGAATTCTATGTTCTTTCCTTTGGGAGAGCTAAGATGGAATCCAGTGTAAATCTGGAACGGGCCCGCCGCTGTAACTGAAGAGTGTATAGAGAATGCCACTGAGAAATTGGGAAGGTACTATACGCGTAGACGCAGGAGTCAGAAGACATGCATAGAAGGATTAAAACCATTGCGAGGACAACAATTGGTAAGTTATTTTGGTATGCGGGCATAGATTTTTTTGAATCTATGCCTTTTTTTGTCCTAAGATCTCATCATCCGTGATTCGACTCCATGGATAGATTGCTGACCAGAAAACTGGAGGCGCTTTTTGTAGAAATCTACAAAAGTGCCTCCTTTTTTCATGTCAAAGAAAGGAAGGGGAAATGAAAAATACAGGAAAGAAATCACTTTGCATTTTAATGGCTTTTTTAATGATTTTTTCTCTATTGCCAAGTTCCGTATTGGCAGCAGAGGGAGAAAAAGATTACCGCACAGTGATTTCAGAATTACAAAACTATCAAGTAAAAACGGTAGAAGAGCCCGTTGTGGCATCCGTAGGGGGCGAATGGACGGTTCTGTCCTTGGCTCGTAGTGGAGCAGAGGTTCCAGAGGGATATTACGAGGGGTATTATAATCGCGTAGTGGAATATGTGAACAGTAATATTATGGATGGGGAAAAACTCCATAAAAGTAAGTCCACAGAAAATTCTAGACTAATTGTAGCTTTAACTTCTATAGGAAAAGATCCAAGAAATGTGGACGGTCACGATTTAACGGCTCCATTAAACGACATAACATACCTGTATCGACAAGGGATTAATGGACCGATTTGGGCCTTAATTGCTTTAGATTCTCACAACTATCGTCCAGAATACAATAGACAACCGATGGTTGATAAAATCTTAGAATTAGAAATTTCAGGAGGTGGTTGGGCCCTATCAGGAAAAAATCCAGACCCAGATATAACAGCGATGGCTCTTTATTCCTTGGCTAAGTACAAAGATCAACCAGAAGTTTCTGCAGCGATAAATAGAGCCGTAGCGGTTTTATCAAATCTTCAAGGTCCAGACGGCGGATATTCATCTTGGGGAACAGGAAATTCGGAGTCCATTTCTCAAACAATCATTGCCTTGTCAGAATTGGGCATTGATGCAGATACAGATGAAAGATTTGTTAAAAATGGAAATTCTGCTCTAGACGCCTTATTAAAATTCCAAGATGGAAATGGCGGATTTAAACATATTATGAGCGGTTCTGTTGATGGAATGGCAACAGACCAAGCTATGGAGGCCTTAGTGGCCTATAGCCGTTTTAAGGCAGGACAAACCTCTTTGTTTACTATGACAGATGTGGAATTGGGAAAATCAGCACCAATAGTAACGGGGATAAAAATTACAAAACTTCCAGAAAAACTAGAGTATGAGATTGGGGAGCAAGTAAGCCTAAACGGGATTCAAGTGGTAGAAGAATTAAGTGATGGAACAACAAATGATGTTACAAGCAAGATTTTTTCCTATCGACCAGATACATCTACACCAGGAACAAAAACAGTAGAAGTACTATATGGTGAGTTTTCAACAACGTATGAAATTATAGTAAAAGAGAAGGATGCGGAGACACCATTTGTAAAAGAAATTAAAATTACAAAACTGCCACCAAAATTAGAATATGAAATAGGTGAACCCGTAGACTTAAAAGGAATTAAAGTTGTTGAAGTATTAAGTAATGGAGAAACCAACGATATAAGTTATGATATTGCTGCAAAACGGCCAGATACATCTACACCAGGAACAAAAACAGTAGAGATAACATATGCAGCTTCTTCTCCGACAGATGGAAAAATTCAAAAATTTACAACAACGTATGAAATTACAGTAAAAGAAAAAACCGTTGTAGAACCAGTGGTAACAGGAATCGAAATTACAACTCTTCCAACAAAAACAAATTATATTGTTGGGGAACCTTTTGATTCAGCGGGCCTAGAGGTTGTAGAAAAATATAGCGATAATGCAACGAAAGCCATCGACAAAGAGAACTTGCAAATTTCTTCTGTGGATACATCTACAGCAGGAACAAAAACCGTAACGGTTAATTACAAAGGTTTTAGTGCAAGCTTTACTGTAGACGTAAAAGAAAAACCCGTTGTAGAGCCAAAATTAACAGGAATCAAAATTACAAACCTTCCGGTAAAAATCAATTATGTTGTTGGAGAAAAGCCCTCTTATCGTGGACTAGAAGTTAAAGCTGTTTATGATAATGGGATAACGAAAGATATTTCCAATGAGGTAACTATTTCTGGGGGAAGTACAGCAACACCAGGAACAAAAACCGTAACGGTACATTATGGAACGTTCTCTGCCGATTTTAATATTACGGTTGTGGCGAAAGCTTTGGAAAAAATTTCTGTAATTAAATCTCCCAAAACCGAGTATATTGTAGGGGATTCTTTTACAACGGAAGGAATCCAAGTAAAGGCAACTTACAATGACGGTTCAACAAAAGTACTAGGGGAAAAGGACCTACAAATTTCCAAAGCTGACACGGCAAAAGCAGGTACAAAAACTGTAACGGTAGCTTACGATGGGAAGACAACCTCTTATTCCATCGTAGTAAAAGAAAAACCGGTTACAGACGGAAAAGCTTATGTTTCGGTAACGGTTCCTGCCGGGCCAACGGTTTATCCAAATGGAAAAGTAATGCAGGCGAAAAAGGCTTTTGAAATCCAAACAGGGGTAGATACCGCTTTTTCTATTTTGCAAAAAACAGGCTTAAACCTTCTTTACAATGGCCACGCAGTCTATGCAGGATATTACGTTTCTTCCATTGAAGGGCTGGCTGAATTTGATGGCGGTCCCTATAGTGGATGGATGTATAAAGTAAATGGATGGTTCCCTAACTATTCTTCTTCCCTTTATAAATTAAAAGACGGAGATGTTGTTGAGTGGATTTATACAAGAGATTTAGGGAAAGACATTGGTGGATATGTAGATGGAATCGAAGGAGATGACGGATTAGGCGGCGTGAAAAAAGAAATCACCATTCGTGGAGCCGAAGGGGGAATCATTGCCCCAAGTGGACGCCAAATCATTACCAAAGAAAAACCAGTAAAAATTACCATCCAACCAAAAGAAGGTTATGTATTGTCCCATCTATTGTTGGACGGAAAAAATATTGGACGTAGCCAAAGTTTGACTTTGACTGTAGACAACGTAAAGAACGGCGCAATTTTAACGCCAGTATTTGTGAAAGAAAGCACTTTAAGCGAAAAAGAAAAAGAAGATTTGACCAAGGAAGAAATCAAATTGCCAGAAGTAGAAGACAAACCGGCACAAAATCCACAAACTTTGCCATTTGTTGATATTTCCAACCACTGGGCAAAAGATTCTATCCTTTATGTAGCTTCTAAAAATTATTTCAAAGGAATGACCCCAACAGAATTTGGTCCAAATATTGCCATGACAAGGGGAATGTTTGTTACCGTCTTGGGACGAATGAGCGGAGAAAACAGAAACTCTGGAGCGGCTCAATTTAAGGACGTAGCCCCTGATTCCTATTACGCACCCTTTGTACAATGGGCTGCAGAAAAAGGAATTGTAGAAGGAGTAGGAAACAACGCCTTTGAACCAAATCGAGAAATCACAAGAGAAGAAATGGCAAAAATCCTAAGCAATTATATGGATTATAAAGCCATAAAGACACAAGAAGCCCAAGGAACAAACTACCAAGACCAAGAAATGATTTCTCCATGGGCAGAAAAATATGTAGAGAAATTAAGCAAAACTGGTTTGCTAAAAGGACGAGAAGATGGACGTTTTGATCCAAAAGCAACATCAACAAGAGGAGAAATTGCAACCGTAATCCAAAGATTGGATCAATTGACAAAATAATAGGAGAAAAATATGAAGAAACGAGCAATAAGTTTTCTACTAGCTTTTTTAATGATTTTCACCATGCTTCCTGTGCAAATTTTTGCACAAGGAGGCGAAAATCAAGTTCGTGTAATGGTAGAAAATAAAACTTACCCTGTAAGCGAAGGCGCTCCATGGGATGGCGTGTTAGTAGATAAATGGGTTGATATTGATGAAAACTCAACCATGATGAGCGCCGTAAAAGAAGCCATTGAAAGTGAAGGACACACTCAAAAAGGAGCAGAGAACAATTATATTTCAAGCATTAATGACTTAGGTGAATTTTCGGGGAGTTATTCATCCGGTTGGATGGGAACAATAAATGATTGGTTTACAAATTCTGGATTTGGAGATTTCTCCGTAGCCAATGGTACTTTAGAATCTGGCGATTTCATTCATATCCAATTTACCAATAATTTAGGAGAAGACCTAGGAGGATCTTGGGGAAATGCGGATAAGTCATTAAAAGCAATTTCTTTTGCTTCAGGATCTTTAGATAAAGAATTTTCGCCCAATGTATATGACTATATATTAAATATTTCAGCCGATGTAGAAGAGATTTCTGTAACGCCAACCGCTGCAAATAAAAATTTTATGGTAAAAACAACCCTTGGAGAAACAGAAGAAAAGGGCGGCGTAGTTTACAAAAGAACGGCCAATATTCCCGTAAAAGACGGAGATAAAATTACTGTAGAAATCGGAAATCCGTCATGGCCTTCTATGAATGAAGGAAATGAACCTTCTAAAGTTTATACTTTTACCATTGCAAAAGAATTGGAACCAGAAAAACCTTATACAAAAATTACAGTGGCAAATGGTTCCAAGGTAGAAGTTGGAAAGAAAGTAAAACATTATTATCCTCTAACAGATCTTGAACCTGTCAAAAACACAGAAAACACAGACGGAACAACCACTTATTTTTACGATGTTCCAGCCAACGAACAATATATTTTTATTGTGGATCATGAAGGAAAGGCAAGATATTCAGAATCTTTTAAGGTGTCAGATGTAGAAAATCCTCCCGTTTTTGATATTTCTTTAGAAAAAATGGGAGAATCCAATTTTTATAAGCATACCTATAATAGCGAGGGTTCTGATTTTCCCGCAGACATTTATCTAAATGCAGATCATACAGGTCAACTGAATCTAAATGTAGGGGAGAGTTTTCAAATTCATCCCCTTCGACAATGGCAAGTAGTGGAAAACACCATCACATCTACGAACACACCAATTGTAGAACCTAAATTTCATTATGAAGTGGTAAATTCCAATGGAGAGAAAGAAAACTCCGTTGTATCCATTGATGAGAAGGGAATGTTAAAAGCAAATGCACAAGGCACGGCCATTGTATTGGTGACCTATGATGCATTAAATGTGCCTACATCTGGTGGATTGTATAGTAAAATTTGGCCAGAAAATACCGGTGTAATGGTTGTAAGTGTAGGGCAAAATAACAATGTAAATGCAAATCTTTTGATGAATGATGCGTTAAACTCAGAAAAAACAGCAAAATTAGCAAAGAAAAAAGTAGATGCGGAGCATGATGTGTTTTATTATTCTCAAGAGGAAGAATCGGCTCAATATACATTTACGCCAGAGGACGGATCGACTGTAAAATTATTACAGCCAACCATTTCTGAAAATAAAATGTCCTATAATGGAGGATTTACAGAAAATGGTGTACAAAAAAATGAAGACAATTCCTTTACAGCAAGTTTAGTAGAAGGAAAAAATATTCTTGAAATTTCCAAAGGAAATGCGAAAACGTACCAAGTTCTAAAGGCGAAAAAAGTAAATGTAAGTATCACGAATAAAACCAGAAGTGATGGAACATATATGCCGGGAGATAAAGTGGTAGCCGTATTTGATGTATTGTTCCATCCGGCGGATAAATTGGCAGCCATTTATAACTTTGGTCCTGTTATTTCCTATAGAAATCCGTTGAATAAAGAGGTAAAAGGAAAGGGAACACCGTTTGGGAATTATGCTTTTCCAGCAAAGAAAGCCTTCCAAACTCTAACTTTCACCATTCCTGCTGATTTTGAAGGAAAAGAATATGTCTTAAACCAAGGGAGCCTATTTACTGGTGGATTCGGTAGCAAAATTGGAGGTCACAGAGACATTGATTATGTAAATGGTCATGCAGCTTCTATGAATGCAGTTCAAGTAAGTACCTATTTGGGACAATTGCCGGAGATTCGTTTGCCAATGGCTACGGTAGCAGAAAAAATAGATACAACAGCATTAGAAGAGACCATTGGGGCAGAAAAAGCACTGGCAAAAGCAGATACAACAAGTGCCAATGGAAAAGATGTAGAAAAAGACAAAACTTGGGTAACAGAAGACGTTCAAAAAGCGCTTGAAAAGGCATTAACAAACGCAGAAGAAATTTTAGTCAAAGACAATGCAACCCAAGAAGAAGTGGATAAAGCTACCCAAGAGTTAAAAGATGCAATAGAAGGCTACAAACCACAAAAAGGAACGAAAGCACTTATTGAAGAAAAAGAAGAAACGAGAAGAGAAGATATAGACTTTAAAGAAGTGAAAGAAGAAGATCCATCTATTGAAGAAGGAAAAGAAGTAATTTCACAAGAAGGTCAAAAGGGAGAAAAAGTAATTACAGAAAAAGTAATCTTAACTGACGGAATAGAAACAAGTCGTGAAGTTATTAAAGAAGAAATTACGAAAGAACCAGTAGACCAAATCATTAAAATTGGAACGAAAAAAGTAGCAAACAAAGAAGCTTTACAAGAAGCCATTACTGCAGAAAAAGCACTGGCAAAAGCAGATACAACAAGTGCCAATGGAAAAGATGTAGAAAAAGACAAAACTTGGGTAACAGAAGACGTTCAAAAAGCGCTTGAAAAGGCATTAACAAACGCAGAAGAAATTTTAGTCAAAGACAATGCAACCCAAGAAGAAGTGGATAAAGCTACCCAAGAGTTAAAAGATGCAATAGAAGGCTACAAACCACAAAAAGGAATCAAGGAAGAAAATCCTACAAAGCCAGAACCAGAGAAAAAACCAACACCATGGATTCCAGTAAAACCTGTGGAAAAAGAAGAGAATAAAGAAATTAGCAAAGAAACACTAAAAGAAAATGCGGAACAGAAATTGTTGGAAAACAAAGGACGCTTCCAAAATATGACCGATATTGCTAATCATTGGGCAAAACCGGCGATTCAATACGCCATGGAAAAAGGGATTTTCTATGGAACCAGCGAAACAACCTTTACTCCAAATAAGGAAGCCACAAGAGCGGAATTTGTTACCGTATTGGGACGTATGGCCAATGTAGATCCAAGTAAATATACAAAAGGAACGATGAAAGACGTCGCTTCTGGTGTATATTATGAAAATTATGTAAATTGGGCTGTAGAAAAAGGAATTGTAAAAGGGATAGGAGAAAATCTCTTTGAGCCAGACCGAAATATTACAAGAGAAGAGATGGCAACCATTCTCCATCGCTATTTACAATGGACTCAAAAAGAATATAAAGATCGAACAAACAAAGAATATGTCGATCAAAATAAAATTTCAGATTGGGCGAAAGAAGCCGTAGAAAATCTAAGCAAAAAGGAATTATTGCAAGGAAGAGAAACGGGAGAATTCGATCCAAAAGCCAACTTCACAAGAGCAGAAGTGGCCCAAGTTATTTTGAACTTGGAAGTAAAATAGTCCCCCAATGTTATACCATTCTAAAAAAAGAACCCGAGAAATCGGGTTCTTTTTGCGTTCTATCCACAGAAATTCTTATTTTTTACAAAGCTTTTTAAGAGAAAATCATTTCAGAAAAAAATAAATGATAAAAATTATCAAAAACCTATTGCAATTTTATTGTTTTGGAGGTATACTATAAATATAAATGATAAGCGTTATCAATTATATCAACGACATACATATTTGCATTGATTGCATCCCTTGCAAAACGAAAAATTAAATAGATTTCTTATAGTAAAGTATTTCGCCATATTTCATTGGGAAAGTTTACTTTTCAAACATTGCGATATGTAATGTCCAATGGAAAAGGAGTGAGAAAATGATTCATATTATTTACTGGAGTGGCTCCGGAAATACGGAGAAGATGGCAAATTCTATTGCCGATGGCGTTCGTGCTGAGGGCGAAGAAGTAAAAGTAATCGAAGTAAGTTCGGCCACAGTGGATGATGTTAAGAATGTAGATAAAGTGGCTTTTGGTTGTCCGGCGATGGGCGCTGAGGAGCTTGAAGAATCTACCATGCGTCCTTTTATGGATAGCGTAAATCCTTTATTGGGTGGTAAGAAAATTGTTATTTTTGGCTCTTATGAGTGGGCTGATGGACAATGGATCCGTGATTGGCAGGAAGAAGTAGAAAGCTTCGGAGGGATTTTAGTGGACGACCCTCTTGCTGTTTACGACCATCCAAAAGAAGACGATGTAGACGAGTGTGAACGTGTTGGTAAAGCATTGGTTCGCGCGTAATAAAAGAGAGGCTACAATCGCCTACTTTAACCAAATGAAACATTTGGACGACTTCCACTATGTCTTATGCCTTTTGCAATATTATACAGCGCCAACCGCTTTTGGAAACAAAACAGGTACGATGGTAAATCTCGTTAGCGCTGACCGAGACGTTTCCTCCTGTTGGAATCGTTACAAATGGGAATTTGAAAAGAGATTATCTCTTTCATTCATTGAACTTAAGTCCTCGGAAGAGGCGGTACTCTTATACTTTTACAATCCGATAACATTGGAAAAGCGATTGAAACAGAAAAAAGTAATTCAATTTTTAGAGAAAATGGGCTATGGTGCTTGCAAAACTTTGACGGAATATATGCAGCATTTGCAAAATCGTTTCGCTCAAAGTAAAAACTGCCCTAATGAAGTGGGAATTTTTCTGGGATATCCAGTGACCGATGTGGAAGCTTTTCATAGCCAAAGAGGAGATTGTAAATGTTCAGGGTATTGGAAGTGTTACAACCGAGTTTTCCTTTCAAAGTGTAAATTTATAGTCTACGATCTTTCCAAATATGTTGTAACGCAAAAATTTCGTATAAGTATGTAAAAAAAAACGAGGTGGTTTTTCCACCTCGTTTTTTTGTTGTTTTTTAATATGTTTCTTTGAAGATTTCAAAGAATTTTTGTCCATGGTCACAGGCTGGACAAACATCTGGGGCAGATTTTCCTTCGTGGATATAGCCGCAGTTGTTGCATTTCCAAAGCATAACTTCATCTCGTTCAAATACGCGATTTTTTTCGATATTTTCTAGTAATTTACGGAAACGAAGCTCGTGGCGCTCTTCTACTTCGGCGATTTCGCGGAATACGTAGGCGATATTCTCAAACCCTTCTTCTTCTGCGATGTCGGCAAATTTTGGATACATAGATACGAATTCTTCGTGTTCTCCTTCAGCCGCTGCCAAAAGATTGCTTTTTGTATCGGCGAAATTTACAGGGAAATTCCAATTTACGTTTAATTCTTCCCCTTCTAAATCTTCTCGTAGGAATTTGTAGAAGCGTTTAGCGTGTTCCTTTTCGTTGCGGGCTGTTTCTTCAAAAATCATTTGAATTTGCACGTAACCATCTTTTTTGGCTTGGCTTGCGTAATAAGTATATCTCATATTTGCTTGAGATTCTCCGGCGAAGGCGGTTAATAAGTTATTTGCTGTTTTTGTACCTTTTAAGCTCATTATATCCTCCTTATTTATTTTATTATCCTGTCTTTATTATAGAAGAGTCCCAAGAAGAAAGCAAATTTTAAGGGAAAGATTCCTAGAAATATACAGTATTAAATCATGGGAGTATAGTTTTTCTTTTAACGCGGCTACATGATATAATAAGAATAAGGAGGGATTCTGTGGAAAAGGTATTGCAAAATCGTTTGAAAAACTTAATAGAAAAGGATTTTGTGCGTTTTCATTATCCAGGACATAAAGGTCGCAAGGGTGGTTTTGATCCGGCGTTGTCTTTTTTGTTGGATTATACGGAAACCTATGGAACAGATAACCTTTTGCATCCAGAAGAAATTTTATGTCAAAGCCAAAAATTGGCGGCAGAATCTTTTCAGACTTTGGACACATTTTACGGGGTCGGAGGATCGACCATGGCCATCTACGCAGGGATTTTTGCCCTAGCCCAAGAGGGTGAAGAAATTTTAATTCAGAGAAATTGTCATAAATCGGTGTATCAAGGGGCTCTTTTGCGGAAAAGCCGAGTGCATACTCTTTCGCCAGAATACGATGAAGAGGGAGATGTTCTTCTGGGAATTTCTACAGAAAAATTGGAAAAATTTTTACAGGAGAATCCGAAAATTTCATTGCTTGTTTTAACGAATCCTTCGTATTATGGGGTAATTTTGCCTTTGAAGGAGCAAATCGATTTGGCTCATAAATACGGTGTAGGGGTTTTGGTAGACGAGGCCCATGGCGCCCATTTGCCTTTGAGTCATCGAAGAGAGGATTCGGCTTTGGCCCATGGAGCAGATATTGTCGTCCATTCGGCTCATAAATCCTTGGGGGCTTTAACTCAAACGGCTCTTCTTCATCGAAACAGCGAAAGAATTAGCCGAGAACGAGTGTTGGAGATGATTTCTTTATTTACTTCTACTTCTCCTTCGTATTTGTTTATGACTTCCATTGAAGCATCCATTGGAAAGGCTGTAGAATGGAAGAAGAAGGATTGGGAGAATCTAGAGAAACAAATTGAGGATTTTAAGAATAAAGCGCAGGAATTGGGATATGAATTTTATAAGGCACCAAAATCTCCTTACGTTGGGGGATTGGACTTTTTGAAAATTTTCTTTCGCTATCCAGGATATTCTGGAGAGGAACTATCTGATATTTTTTACGAAAAGGGCATTAATTTTGAAATGAGCGATGGTTCGTATTTGTTAGGCGTTTTGTCTTCCTTTACTACGGAAGAGGACTTGAATCGCTGTTTAAGAGTGATGTCTGAGATTCCCAAAAGGGAAGGAAAGTACCCAAAAAGTGCCTATATTCCTTTGGAAAATAAAAAGGAAAAAGAGATGTATGAAGCAAAAGAGTGGGAAGGAGAATGGGTTCCTATTTCAGAGTCGCTTCATAGAATTTCGAAACATTTTGTTTTTCAATATCCTCCTGGTGTGCCTTTGTTGTTGCCAGGGGAGAGGATTTCGGAAAAACATATAGAAATATTTGAAAAAAATCGTGGCATTTATGGAATAGAGAGAGGACGTGTGAAGGTATTATGAAGGGAAAATTCATTGTTATAGAAGGCCCAGACGGTTCGGGAAAATCTACAGTTGCGCGTTCCATTTTGGAATATTTTCAAGAGAAGGCAATCCCTATGATTCACACCCGTGAGCCAGGGGGGACCCCTGTAGGGGAAGAGATTCGAAACTTGCTTTTGGATCCGGAAAATAAGGAGATTCACCCCCGCACAGAGGCTCTTCTCTATGCGGCGTCCAGGGCTCAACACGTAGAGGAAAAAATTCGCCCTCATTTAGAGAAAGGGGTTCACGTTTTGTGTGAGCGCTTTGTCTTCTCGAGTTTGGTTTACCAAGGAATGGCACGGGATATGGGAATCGATAATATTCAAACGATTAACGATTTTGCCACATCGGATGTGAAGCCGGATTTGATTTTGTATTTGGATCCGAAGGAGAAAATCACAAGGGACCGTATACAAGAGCGGCCTTTGGATCGTTTGGAATTGGAAGAAGAATTTACCCAATCGGTTCAAGCCAATTATCGAATTTTGGCCCAGAAAATGCAAGAGCAGCTGCATTTTGTGGATGCGACCCAAAATCCGGAAGAGGTTTTGAAAGATTGTTTAGAAGAAATGATAAAGGAGTTGGAAGTATGAAAATGGTATTTGCCATAGTGCAAGATCAAGACGCAGCGGATTTAGTGGATACTCTAACACAAAATGATTTTCGCGTAACGAAACTTTCTAGTTCAGGGGGATTTCTAAAGGCGGGAAACACCACTTTGTTTATGGGGGTGGAAGAGGAAGAATTGCCAGAGTTGTTAGAAATTTTGGAAAAAAATTGTAGCGCTAGAGATATGCCAACTTCTTTAATGGCCATGAGCATCCCAGGGGATTCTTACATTCCAGAGCCAATTAATGTCCGAGTAGGTGGAGCGACCATCTTCGTTTTAGATGTAGAAACTTACAAGAGATACTAGGGGGAATTTTCATGAAAATGATATTTGCCGTAGTAGCCGATCGCTTTATTCGAAATCTAGTGGACGAGTTAATGGATGTGGGAATTTCTGTTACGGAAATTTCTTCTACAGGAGGATTTTTATCCCAGGGAAATACAACCATTGTCATCGGTGTAAAAGAGGAAAAAATGGCGATTTTAGATAAAGTTTTTACGAAAGTCATTACCAAGAAAAAAGATGATCCAAAGGAATCTGGCGCTCATTTCTTCGCGGTTGATTTAGAACAGGGGTTACACATTTGAAAAGCTGGGAGAAAGTTTTAGGAAATGACAGTGCCAAAAAAGCATTGAAGGAATCCTTTGAAAAACAGTCTTTTTTGCATAACTATCTTTTTATTGGAGAAGATGAAGAGGGAAAAATTGCCATGGCTAGAGAAATGGCCAAGGCAATTTTGTGTGAAGGAGAAGAAAAACCTTGTGGAAGATGTAAATCTTGCCAACTTTTTCATGGGGGAGAAATTTTTGGAGAAAATCACCCCGATTATGAAGAGATTTTTCCTACAAAAACCACCAGTAAAGAATCTATAAAAAAAGAAGCCGTTATGGATTTAATGGAATCCACAAGAATGAAATCCTATCGTGGAAAAGGGAAAGTGTACGTTATTCATGGAATGGAAACCATGACCGTTGAAGGGCAAAATGCTCTTTTGAAAACATTGGAAGAACCCTTAGGAGGAATCCATTTTATTCTCCTTACAAAATCGGAAGGATCCATTCTTCCAACGGTTTTATCTCGTTCCAATGTAGTAGAATTTAACGGGATGACCCAAGAGGAAACGTTGGAACTCCTAATGAAAAGAGGCTATTCTGAATCCATGGCAAGAAAAATTTTGGTTATGGGATCGGGCTCTTTGAAACGGGCAGAGTCCATTGCTTCAGGCGGAGAACTTAGCGAATTGCGAAGGGAAGTTTTTTCTGCGATTCACAAGGTGGTAAAAGAGAAGGGATATACCCCTTTGGGAACCTGGAAATTTTTTGAAGAAAAAGAGGGACAATGGACGGAGATTTTCTTTTTCTTAGAGTCTTGGGCTCGGGATGTAGCCGTATATTTTGTGACTCAGGAAAAAGAAAAAATTGCCAATACGGATTTTATGGATATAATGGTAGAAGACGCCCAAATTTTAGGGGAACGAAGCCTTCAAATGATGAATATTCTTCATCAAGGGAAGGAATATTTGCATTATAACGGAAACAAGCAGCTTGTTATAGAAAACATGTTGTTAGAAATAGGAGGATAGAATGGTTGAAGTCATAGGCGTTCGTTTCAAACCTCACGGGAAAATTTATTATTTTTCTCCACAGGACTTTGAAATAGAGCAAGACACACCTGTTATTGTAGAAACATCCAGAGGAATTGAATATGGTATAACGGCCATTGCTCCAAGGGAAGTTCCAAAAGAAGAAATACATGGAGAATTAAAAAATGTTCTTCGCATAGCTACAGAAGAAGATAAAGCACAATATATAGACAATCGCAATCGAGCCAAAGAGGCCATGTTAATTTGCCAAGAAAAAGTAAAAGAGCACAATTTAGAGATGCGTCTGATTTCGTCAGAATATACTTTTGATAACTCAAAACTGCTATTTTATTTTACGGCGGAAGGTCGTGTAGATTTTCGTGCTTTGGTACGAGATTTGGCGGCCATTTTCCGTACGCGAATTGAATTGCGTCAAATTGGCGTAAGGGATGAGGCAAAACTTTTAGGAGGACTAGGTTGTTGTGGTCGAGAAACTTGTTGTTCTAGTTTCTTATCAGAATTTGCCCCTGTGTCCATTAAAATGGCAAAGGATCAAGGGCTTTCTTTGAATCCAACGAATATTAGTGGAATCTGTGGCCGATTGATGTGTTGTTTGCGTTATGAACAAGATGGTTACGAAGAAATTCTAAAAAGAATGCCAAAAAATGGAAATAAAGTTCGAACTCCTTTGGGAGAAGGAATTGTTTTGGATACCTACACCATTCAAGAAATGGTAAAAGTAAAAATCCAAAATGGAGACAGCTTTGAAATTCATGTTTTCCCAAGAGAAGAAATTTCTACGGGAAAAAGAGAGAAAAAACACAACTGCCAATGTGGCGGGGACTGCCACAAAGGAAATCAACCAAAAGATGTTTCTGTAGAAGAAGAAATAGAATTAGGAATCGAAGATTTCGATATGGATTTACTATGAAAAAGGCAATAGAAATATTCAAAAAAGCGATAAGAACAGGAAAAGAAACCATAGAGGCGGCCTATTTTGGTCGTCTATGGGTTTTGGGGCTTCTTTTCGCTTTTTTAATGCCCTCTATTTTCCCGGGATTTGATGTCCAAAATCAAATTCCCATTTTGCCCTTTGTTTTCCTAGTGGCATTGGTCTATTTTGTCCTTCTTCAAGGGGTTCTTTTCCTACAAAGAAGATATTTCAAAAAATACATAAGCAATTTCGTAGTGGAAGTTTTTCTTTTGATTTTTTGCATCTACACCTTAAAAGAAATCCTCTATTCCGTAAATGGAATCGGCGTAAGGGACGACGAATGGGAATGGGGAATTGCGGCGGCATTAACAGTGGTTCCTTGGATTTTTGCCCATTGTGTCACCCTATTTTTTCAAGGGAAAAATAGAATCTTTCACGGTATTTTCAGCGTACTTATGGCCATAGCTGTAGCAGGAAGCGGATATTTTGTCTTTTCCCAAGGGTGGGACCGGACGGAAAATCCAACTCCCCACGAAATCTATCAAAACGAAAAGATTGTATCGAAATATTCTGTGGAAGTGGTAGAATATGGACCGGATAAAGAATTGGACTTCGGAATTCTGCGAATGAGCGATAGAGCCTCTACTAGCGGATGGAAGGGAAAATTGCGTAACAAAATCATGGGATATGGTTTGGGAAATATTCCTTACAAAGGGAAAATTTATTTGCCTGTAGGAATGGAAAATGTACCCCTTTTGCTTTTTGTTCACGGAAATCATAATATGATAGCGGACAATATGGGAGGATACGATTATTTGGGACGCTTTTTGGCTTCTCAAGGATATGCTTTTGTAACGGTGGATCATTCTATTTTTAACGCCTATATGGGAGCGGGAACGGGAAACGAAAACGATGCTCGTGCCCTTTCCCTATTGGAACACGCCAATCGATTGAAAAAAGAAAATGAATTGCCAGATAGCCCGCTGTACAATCGCTTTGACTTTAGCAAACTGGTCTTGGGAGGACATAGTCGTGGCGGGGAGGCGGCAGCAACGGCAGCCTATTTCAATCAAAATGATTTCTTGGTGGACGATGGATTTTATTCCTTGCCGGAAAAATTGGAAATTGCCGGCGTTTTGGCAGTGGCGCCAACCTATGGGCAATATCTTCCCTCGGATCACTCTGTAGAATTGTCCCATCTTTCTTATTTGGTCTTACAAGGAACCCATGACCAAGATGTAAGCTCCTTTCAAGGAATGAACCAATACAAATACGTTCATCCAGGAGAGGGCCAAATAAAAAAACAAGTATTGATTTCAAAGGCCAACCACGGCCAATTTAACGCAAATTGGGGACGCCGTGATAAATCTTATCCCAATGGGTTCTTCCTTAACACAGAAGATCTATTGAAAAAAGAGGACCAAGAAAAAATTCTAGAAGTTTACGCTTTGGGATTTATGGGAAAAATAGATGGGAAAGAGGAAGAAATTTGGAGAAATCTTCCAAAATATCTTCCAAAAACACGATATTTTCAACGCTATGAAAAAGGCCATTTAGAAATGGTGGCGAACTTTGAAGAAGATAGTCGCTTAGAAACAGCTACCATTCCAGAGGGAAAAATCTTTGGGGAAGATATGGGAATTTGGAAGGAAGAATTATTTGAAACTTCAACGGGAAGTCCATCGAAAGATCATGTTGTAAATATTTCTCTCCCTAGGGAAAAATCCTTTGTACTAGAATGGAATCCGTTAGAAAATTCTCCCCAATCTCTTTCTATGGATGTAGCCTTTGAAGAAGAGCCGATGGATTTAGAAATTGCTTTAACCGATGCCTTTGGAAATCGAAGTGTTGTTTCTTCAAAAGATTGGATTTTTTGGGAAGAAAAAGAGGAAACCGCCCTAACAAAATGGCAACAAATCGCTGAAGAATATCAATACAAAAATTCTTTGCAAACTCTAGAAATTCCTATAAAAGCTTTCCAAGAAAACAATCCAGATTTGTATCCAGGACAAATTCAAAAAATGGAGATATTTAGCGAGGAATATGGAGAAATTTATTTAGATAATATTGGATTTTATTCCTAGAAAATTGTGATTATAAAACTCTTTTCAGGGTATATTTACTAATGAAGAAATAATTAGGGAGTAGGGTGAATTATGCACAGCACGATGCTTATAAAAAAAATCAATATGGACCATTTTTCCGAGGAAGAAATTGAAGTATATTTCCAAATTGGTGAAATGGAAAATGTGCGGGATATGTTAATGGATAGTTTTAATGATCCAAATTGTATCTACACCGGAAAATGTTTGTTTTTATACAACGGAATTAGTCTGCGTATGAAGGGAGCCGATGTCCCTAAAGTTGTGAAAGGTTTAACGGAAAAAGGGATTCAGATTTACAGTGTATATCAACCCTATAAACCGTATTAATAATGGATCTTTAGGAGGAATGAAGAATGTCAAAATTATATGATGCACTAAATAAACAATTTAACTTTGAAATCGAATCAGCTTATGTTTATATGGCAATGGCTGCTTACGTAGACAGCAAGGGAATGAGCGGGTTCAACCATTTTATGGTACAACAAGCCAAAGAAGAAATGGCTCACGCTAGAAAATTCTATGACTATATGATGGAAATGGATCAAACTCCTGTTTATACAGAAATTCCTGCTCCAAAAGCGGAATACGGTACTTTCAAAGAAGTTTTTGAAACTGCCTTAGAACATGAAAAAGTGGTTACAAAAAACATCAAAGAAATCTATAAATTGGCTCAAGAAGAAGGATGTTTAGATACACAACAATTCTTGAACTGGTTCTTAGAAGAACAAAGAGAAGAAGAAGATTCTTTCCGTGGAATCGTTGAAAGATTAGAAAGAATCAACGAATCTTGGAACGGTTTGTATATTTACGACCGCGAATTGGCACAAAGATAAATAAAAAGGGCCCGAGAAATCGGGTCTTTTTTTGTGGGAAAATAAATTTTTTGCAAAAAATGGATATTTTCCTTTACGAAAGGGTAAGTTATTGTTATAATAATAAAAAATTTAAGCAATGACGGAAAAGAGTAAGAATTTGGATGTTTTATAGAGAGCATTTGGTTGGTGGAAAAATGCAAACGAAGAATTCCGAATACGTTCCTGAGCATCACTTTGAATTTTTTGTAGTAGGAGTGACGGGTACGCCCGCTATAGCGTTACGTGTGTGATGGCACACAATGAGTGCAAGTCTGTGAAGATTTGTAAAACCTGAGGTGGTACCGCGTGAATTCGCCCTCTGTTCGAAAGAACAGAGGGCTTTTTTTATGAAAAGGAGAGATTTGATATGAAAATTTATGAGGAATTACAAGCCCGTGGCCTGATTGCCCAAGTTACGGATGAAGAAGACATTCGTGAGTTGGTAAATAACGGAGGCGCTCGTTTCTATATTGGTTTTGACCCAACGGCCGATTCATTACACGTTGGCCATTTTATGGCTTTGAGTTTAATGAAACGTCTACAAGAAGCTGGAAACAAACCCATTGTATTGTTAGGTGGGGGGACTGGATTTATTGGCGATCCTTCTGGCCGTACGGATATGCGTACGATGATGACTCCAGAAACCATTGCAAGCAACTGTGAAGCTTTCAAAAAACAAATTGGGAAATTTATTGAATTTGGAGAAGACAAAGCCATTGTTGTAAACAACGCAGATTGGCTATTGGATTTGAAATACATTGAAATGTTAAGAGAAGTAGGCCCTCATTTCTCTGTAAACAATATGCTTCGTGCAGAGTGTTACAAACAAAGAATGGAAAGAGGATTAAGTTTCTTCGAATTTAACTACATGATTATGCAAGCTTACGATTTCTGGCATTTGCACAAAGAATACGGCTGCAATATGCAATTTGGTGGAGACGACCAATGGAGCAATATGTTGGCCGGTACGGATTTAATTCGTAGAAAAGAAGGAGAAAATGCCTTTGCTATGACCATTACTCTATTGAAAAATAGCGAAGGAAATAAAATGGGGAAAACAGCCAATGGTGCCGTTTGGTTGGATCCAAACAAAACATCTCCTTTCGAGTTCTACCAATACTGGAGAAACGTAGACGATGCAGACGTTATGAACTGTTTCCGTCTATTGACTTTCATTCCTCTGGAAGAAATTGAAGAAATGGAAACATGGGATGGAAGCCGAATCAATGAAAAGAAAGAAATTTTGGCCTTTAGCTTAACTTCTTTGATTCATGGGGAAGAAGAGGCACAAAAAGCACAAGAAACATCTCGTGCTTTGTTTAGTGGCGAAGGAGACGACGCCAATATGCCAACTACTGAATTGGAAGAAAGCGTATTAACGGACGGCGCGATTTCTATTGTAGATCTTTTGGTGGCAACAGAACTTACAAAGAGTAAGGGAGAGGCCCGTCGTTTGATTGAACAAGGTGGCGTATCTGTAGATGGTGAAAAAGTAGAATCCATTGACGTATCCTTCTCAAAAGAACAATTGGTTGATGGCATTAAGATTAAAAAAGGAAAGAAAGTATTCCATAAAGCGATTCTAAAATAAAATTTCTTATAGAAAAAAAGATCCCGAGTCAATTTTGACTGGGGATCTTTTTGTATAAGAAAAACCCTTAGGAGAGGTTTTTAACAATAGGAAGGGGTGCGCCTTTGGCTGTGGGCATATCCATTTGTAAAAGAGAAGCAAGAGTTTTACAAACGTCAATAATATGTCCCTTTTCAATAACAAGGCCTTCTTCAATATCAGGACCAAAGGCAAAGAAAGGAGGTTTATCTCCCTTGGAAGGATGATGGCCGTGCATAGCTACATAATGAGATTTTTCAGAATTTTCTACAGAAATAACCGGTTGATCACCAAAAACTTCATTGGCAAAAAGCATTCCCTCTTTGCCTTCCAGAACAAAGGAAAAATCTCCCGAAAGATTTTCTCGTTCTAAGACTTCTTCTTTTGTATAAATGGTTTCGATAATTTCGGGATATTCCTCTTGGATTTCTTTTAATACTTTATATAGTTCGTCCATGGTTTTTGTATCAGAAGGATCCTTAGGAATAATGTGGGTGGAGAAACCGCAGGAAAAAGAATAGGCTTTGTAGTCTATAATATGACCTTTTTCATCGGCTGTTATCCATCCTTTTTCTTTTAGGATTTGATTGAGTAAAAAAACTTTTTTTATATCAATTTGACCATGATCCCCGAGAACAACAACATTTAAGTTGTCTTCAATGCCAAGCTCCTTTGCAATTTGTAGAAACCGTCCAAGATAAATATCCATTTGTCGCAAACAGGACTCCACTTCTGGAGAATCATTCCCGTAAACGTGACGAATATGATCCAGTTGTGCCAAATGGACCAGCATCAAATCAGGGGTTTGTTTTCTAAATACATCCAAAGCAATTTCCACTCCATAACTTACCATATCTTCTGTGTTGGTAAAGTCAAATCGAGAGAGATAATCATCATTATAGGAAAGATGAATATTTTCGGTTCCTCCCTCTTTTAGAATGGTTTGATAACAAGGCTGATTTTCATCGGGCCATTTTTCTGGTAGGTTAACATTTCTTTTGTCCCCTGCCGTAACGGGCCACAAAATAGAAGCGGTAGTATAACCATTTTCTATGGCCGTATCGATTAAAGTAGGAACTTTAACGGCTTCTTTTTCCCAATACCAATTGGAACCCATTATACTCCAATCAGGATACTTAGGATCAATGTCGGATTTTTGATTGTGGTAGATTCCGTGATCTTTTGGATATTGACCAGTAATTAAAGTAGTGTGAATGGGATAGGTAAGAGTGGGATAAATTTCAGTCATATTTTTTACATAAGAGGCTTTTGGGAAAATTTGAGAGAAATAAGGTTTGTTTTTCAAAAATTCCAAGTCTTTTCCCTCTAAGGCATCGTAAGAGAGAACCAATAATTTATTTTTCATTTTTCTTCCTTTCTTCTTTTTCATTTCATCTACGAGAAAAGTATAGAAAATAAATATTAATGAAAAATTAGAAAAAAATAAAAAAGATTTATGAAAAAAATTAAAATGTGAAGAAAATGTGAAGGAAATAGAGGAAAATTTTTTCGCATCCGTAAATTTAGCCATTTGAAAAATTTTTGGATTTATATAAAGTTAATATATTCTGGATGTCTAGTACACACTTGTCCCATAAAATAACTTTGGAAAAAACGAAAAAGAAAAGAAAATTTAGGAGGAAAAATTTGAAAAAAGTATGGAAAGCACTTAGTATTTTTGCTTTATGTTTTATCCTTGCCAGCTGTTCTCAAGGAGAAGCAAAGGAAAGTGCAAAAACAGAAACGGACAGTGGGAAAATCGAAGTGGAATTCTGGTATCCTTTTACAGGAAAAATTCAAGAAGCCAATGAAAAATCTGTAGAAGAATTTAACAAATCCCAAGACAAGATTCACGTTACAGCCGTAGGCCAAGTAGACTATGCAGATATTGAACAAAAAGTACGTCAATCAGTTCCTGCTGGAACGGCACCAGATGTATATATTAATGTAATTAACTCGGTGGTAGGTCTTGGCTTAGATGGTATAACACAACCGCTAACTCCTTTTATTGAAGCAGATAAAGAATTTGATATGAACGATTTTTATGAAGGAATCGTTAGCTCTACAAATTATAACGGAGAACAATGGGGTCTTCCTTATTTTAACTCCACTTGTCTTTTGTATTACAACAAGACTTTATTTGAGGAATATGGAATTGATCCGGCTTCTTTAGATACATGGGCTGGAATGGAAGCGGCAGCAAAAACTTTTTCTGAAAAAGGAAAAACGGGGATTTTAACCAACGAATCCATGTGGATCTATGAATCTTTCATTTATTCTGCAAAAAATTCTCCTTTCTCTGAAAAATTAGACAAAGTAAACTTTGATACGCCAGAAGGAAAAAAGACCATCTCCTTTATTTCCGATTTAATTCGTGAAGGATATTGGGACTTCCCTGTTCCTTACAATGCAGCAAACGCGGAAACCATGAAACAAAAATTCTTCTCTCAAGAAGGGGGTATGTTCTTCGGTTCTACAGCCAATCTTTCCAACTTCTTAGAAGGGGCAAAAGAAAATGGATGGGAACTAGGGGCAGCTATGATGCCAATGGATCAAGAACACGCGGCAACGGTTGGTGGATCTAATATTGTAATGGTAAATGGAATGGACGATGAAACGGCTCAAGCGGCTTGGGAATTTATCAAGTTTATGACAAGTCCAGAAAACAATGCCTTTGGTAGCGAACACACAGGATATCTTCCGATTCGAAAATCTGTAGCAGAATCAGAAGAAAGAAAAGCTTTAGAAGAAAAAGAACCTCTATATTCTGTAGCTCGTAAACAATTGGAATTCACAAAACCAGCTCCAACGGTGCCAGCCTATCAAGAAGTGTTCAAAATCTACAATGAGATGTTAGAATCTTTGGTTTCGGATCCTTCTATTACTGTTGACGAGGCTATTGAAACAGCAACTCAACGTGCCAATGAGGCCATTGCAAGCAAACCCTTAAAATAAAACAGTGAATAAAAAAAGGTAGAGCCCCTAGGGACTCTATCTTCTTTTATAAGGAGGTATACATGGCGAAAGTTTTTTTACAACAGGTAACAAAAGTCTATGACGATGAATTGAAACGCTTTAAGAAAAATCCAGAAAAAAAGAAAAAAGGCCATCAAGTGCAAAATGGAGTCGCTCGTTCTAAGGCAGTAGATTCTATTTCTGTGGAAATTCCAGATGGATCTTTTACCGTATTTGTAGGTCCTTCTGGCTGTGGGAAATCCACGACTCTTCGCATGATTGCGGGATTGGAAGAAATAACAAGTGGCCAAATTTATATAGGGGATACTTTGGTAAATGATGTAAAAGCTGGGGAACGAAACATTTCCATGGTTTTTCAAAATTATGCCATTTATCCAACGATGACGGTAAAAGAAAATATGACCTTTGGTTTGGAAAATAATAAAGTGCCAAAAGATGAAATTGAAAGACGAGTAGAAGAAGTATCAAAGATTGTAGGGTTGGAAGAATTTTTGCACAAAAAACCCAATCGCCTATCCGGAGGACAAAGACAACGTGTGGCCCTTGCCCGTGCCATTGTAAAGCGTCCCCAACTCTATATTTTCGATGAGCCCCTTTCAAACTTGGATGCGAAATTAAGAAATCAAATGCGTGCAGAGCTTATTCATATGCACAAAAATTTGAAGACAACTTTTATCTATGTAACTCATGATCAAGTAGAGGCTATGAGTATGGCCGATCAAATTGTGTTAATGAACTATGGAGAGATTGTTCAAGTAGGATCACCAGAAGAATTGTACCAAAATCCTTGCAATATTATGGCGGCAGAATTTATGGGAACTCCTGGAATGAATGTAATACGACTTGAATTTGATCAAAAGATTATGAATAAAAAGCTAAAAGAAGGACAATATATAGGCTACCGTCCAGAAAAAGCCAAAATAACTTCTAAAAATACTTCAATGGAAAATGCTCTTACTTTAGAAAGTGTAATCGAAACAAGAGAAATGCTTGGAAACGAAAGACTTTACAGAGTAAAAAACAATTTAGGAACACAGGTTGTTCGTACTTTCTTATTAGACGAAATTAAAAAAAATAAAGTAAACGTTCATATTCCAATGGAGGATTTATACTTCTTTGATGAAAGAGGAGAACGGATTTATGGATAAAAAATACATTCCTTATCTCTTCGTTCTTCCATCCACCCTTGTTCTAGTTATTTTCTATCTCTTTCCCTTAATCTCTATGGGGGCTTTAAGCTTTACGGATTGGAACATGGCTGGGATGAATTTTTCCTTTGTGGGATTAAAAAATTACGAAACCCTTTTGGCCGATGCGATTTTTTGGAAGGTGGTAAAAAATACCTTTTACTACACCTTTTGGTATGTACTATGGGTAGTGGTTCTATCTTTGCCTTTGGCCATTTGGTTAAATAAAAATACTTTGATCCACAAAATAGCCCAAGCGGCCTTGTTTTCGCCCCACATTGTAGCCTTAGTATCGGTTTCTCTTATTTTTATGTTTATGATGGATCCAGATATTGGGATGTTCAACCAAATCCTAGGGGTTTTTGGAATAGAGCCAGTCGGTTGGTTAAGCAATGGAGATATTGCCATGAATTCTTTGGTGTTGGTTTCCGTTTGGAAATCCCTCGGCTATTACACCTTAATATTTTTAGCGGCTCTTCAATCCATTCCCAAAGATATTTACGAAGCGGCAAAAATGGACCGTGCCAACTGGATGCGAACTTTTACAAAAATTACCATTCCCAATATTATGCCAACCATCTTCTTTGTAATTATCATTAATATTATCAATGCCGTACAGGTTTTTGAAACCATTAATATTATGACAGAAGGTGGGCCAGCCAACGCAACCAAAACTCTCGTTTATTTTATTTACGAAGATGGATTTAAGTTTTTTAATGTAGGACGCGCCTCTGCAGCAGGGATGATATTGTTTGTTATCCTCGTTGTCTTTACATTTTTCTACTTTAGGGTAATGGCTAAAAGAGTACAGTATGGAAAGTAGGTAATTATGAAAACGGAATCTAAAATTTTATCCAATATAGTAAACATTATCCTTATTATTATTTTCGCCTTTCCCTTTTTTTGGATGTTCTCATCGGGCTTTCAAACCTTAGCGGAAATTATGAGAACCCCTCCCACATTCATTCCGAAAACGCCTCAATTTAGTAATTTTTATGAAGCCTGGACAGGTGGCCCTTTCTTTCGATATACACTAAACAGTATTCTATCCACCTCTTTAACCATGCTTTTTCAGCTTCTAACCATTATCCCCGCAGCCTATGCCTTTGCTTGTTATGAGTTTAGAGGAAAAAATATTTTTTGGGCCATTACGCTAATGTGTCTAATGATTCCAGGGCAGTTGATTTTTTTACCGAATTATATTTTATTTAGTAAAATGGGTCTATTAAATACAATTTGGCCTTTGGTTTTCCCCTTTGCCACCTCTTCTTTTGGGATTTTTATGCTAAGACAGACCTTTAAGCAAGTTCCAAAAGAACTTTTAGAAGCGGCGCGCATTGATAATGCCTCTGAATGGATGATTGTGAAGAAAATTTTTGTGCCCATTGCAAAACCAACTGTCATTACGGTAATGTTGTTTACCTTTATTAGTCGTTGGAACGATTATTTTTGGCCCCTTGTAATGACAACTCTTGAAAATGCAAGAACCTTACCTGTAGGAATTGCCCTTCTAAAAGCTACAGATGGAGGAATTCCATGGAATGTTGTTATGGCCTCTAACGTTATTTTGGTTTTGCCCATATTGGTTGCTTACTTTATTGCTCAAAATAAAATCATTCGAGCTTTCACTTATACAGGAATTAAATAAAATATAGAGATAAAATCCCGAGTCCGTTGATTCGGGCTTTTTTTTGTAAGAAGAAAGCCAAAGAGCTTTATCATTTATATTGAGAACTGCTGGTAAATAAAAAAATCTCCCATTGGGGAGATTTTTAAGTATATTTTTTTTGTACTTTCTCAAAGATTTCTTTCACATAATCAATCTGCTCTTGAGACAAATCTCTTTTGGGTAAAATATAAGCAGCATCTTTTGTTTGGTGGAAGAAAAAATATCCTTGGCTTTCTTCTAAGTGATGTAAGCTATGAAAAGGTAAAAGTCCTAGGGAATCTTTTAATCCTTTTTCGTCGATAAATACAGTGCGAGGTCCAAGATTGAGTTCATCGGCTTTTTGATCGATGATTTTGCTTAGACGTTTTTTTACGCCACGCTTAAAGAAAGTCATGTAAAAAAAGGGCCAAGCGGCCATAAGGGCAACGGATAAAACAAGGCGTAAAGTACTTAGGGTACCTTGAACATAGTTGAAAATGGTTAAAGCTAAAATTACAAGGATGGGAAGAATCACTTGCCCTCCAATGGCACGGCGAGTTTTTGGATCCATGCTAAGTTGCTTTAGATTGAATTGGATAAAATCTTCTTTTTCCAATGTATATTGAATTTCCATAATTTCTCCTTTCCTTTTCCTTCTATTTATTTTACTATGAGAACTAGAATAGAACAAGCTACGGAAAGAGAGAATCCATAGAGGAGGTAGTTATGTTAAAGAAAACGATAGAAGAACAAGGCAAAAAATATCCCGAATTAAAGGAAATCATCGATCAAAAAGAAGTTTTTTGGATCAATCCAAAACGCGTATCTTTTCAAGGGGTAGAAAAATATTTGCCTGTTTCAAAAGAAGAAGTGGAAGAAGCAGAGGCAAGACTTCAACGTTTTGCTCCTTTTATTGAAAAAGTATTTCCTGAAACAAAGGAACGAGGCGGAATTATTGAAAGTCCTTTGGCAGAAATTTCTCAGATGAAAGAATCCGTAGGAGAATTTCCCGGCTCTTTGTGGCTAAAGATGGATTCTCATTTGGCGGTGGCCGGTTCCGTAAAAGCCCGTGGAGGAATTTATGAGGTTTTGAAGCGAACTGAAATTTTAGCCAAAGAACATGGATTGTTGGAAGACGGCGATTACGGGGCATTAGCAGATCCAGAAAATCGAAAAATCTTTGAAAATTACACCATTCAAGTAGGATCTACAGGAAATTTAGGATTGTCCATTGGGATTTCTAGTGCAAAAATTGGATTCAAAGTCATCGTTCATATGTCGGCCGATGCAAAACAATGGAAAAAAGATTTGTTGCGTTCCCATGGGGTAACGGTAAAAGAATATGAATCCAACTACTCTTTGGCCGTAGAACAAGGCAGAAAAGAAAGTGACGCCGATCCAAAGAGCCATTTTGTTGACGATGAAAATTCCGTGGATTTATTTATGGGCTATGCCGTGGCGGCCAAGCGCTTACAAAATCAGCTAAAAGAAAACAAGATAGTAGTGGATGAGTCTCGCCCTCTTTGTGTCTATATTCCTTGTGGCGTAGGAGGCGCTCCTGGAGGAATTGCCTACGGATTGAAATCCATTTTCCAAGAAAATGTGCATATTTTCTTTATTGAACCAACCCATGCTCCTTGTATGATCTTGGGAATGGTAACAGAACTTCACGACAAAATTGCCGTAGAAGATGTGGGAATTGATGGAAAAACCGAAGCCGACGGTTTGGCCGTTGGACGTCCTTCTGGATTTGTAGGAAAAATTATGGATCCCATTCTAGATGGTCTCTTTACAATTGAAGACGATCGTCTTTTTCCGTTTCTACAAGAACTCTACAAAACAGAAGACATTTTCATCGAGCCATCAGCGGCGGCTTCCTTCCAAGGAGTTTACGCCTTATCAGAAGAAGAAAAAGTCCAAGAATATTTTGAAGAACAAGGTTTAGGGGAAAATACAACCCATATTTGTTGGGCCACAGGTGGTGCTTTGGTACCAGAAGAAATGAAAAAAGAATATTTAGGCCAATGAACTTCTTTTATACTAAAAAATAGCATAAAAATCTAGTTATCCGCATAAAAACTGGACTTATCACACTTTATCAAGGTCAAAACCACTCAATTTACTACTAATTTACTACTTATGAATGAGCTTTGATACGACGATTTATCCTTGAAAAGTGAAGATATAAAGATACTTCCAATAAAATTTGAATATTTAATAGGTAGACACTTCAAAAAATGAGGTGTCTATTTTTTTACCCGATTTTGAAAGGAAGTGAACTTATGAAAACAAAAAATCAAGAATCAAAAGGTCGTTCCCCACTCTTTAAGACCATCAAACATTCATTCAGCCAATAAAAAAGAAAGGATAGGTAAAAATATGGAACTTAAATTTGTGATTCCCAACATGGAAAAAACATTCGGCAATTTAGAATTTGCTGGCGAGGATAAAGTCGTTCAGCGAAGAATCAACGGACGGCTAACTGTCTTATCAAGAAGCTATAATCTCTATTCTGATGTTCAAAGAGCAGATGATATTGTGGTGGTGCTTCCTGCTGAAGCTGGCGAAAAACATTTCGGCTTTGAGGAACGTGTGAAGTTAGTCAATCCACGTATTACCGCAGAGGGCTACAAAATCGGCACTCGTGGTTTTACAAATTACCTTTTACATGCTGACGACATGATAAAAGAATAAAGAAAGAGAGGAAAAATGATGAGATTAGCAAATGGCATTGTATTAGATAAAGACACGACTTTTGGAGAATTGAAATTCTCTGCTCTACGTCGTGAAGTGAGAATCCAAAATGAAGACGGGTCGGTTTCAGATGAAATCAAGGAACGTACCTATGACTTAAAATCCAAAGGACAAGGACGCATGATTCAAGTAAGTATTCCTGCCAGCGTGCCTTTGAAAGAGTTTGATTATAACGCACGGGTGGAACTTATCAATCCCATTGCGGACACCGTTGCTACTGCCACCTATCAAGGAGCAGATGTTGACTGGTATATCAAGGCAGACGATATTGTGCTGACAAAGGATTCTAGTTCATTCAAAGCTCAACCACAAGCAAAGAAAGAACCGACACAAGACAAATAGTCGCTAGGTAGAAAGGAGACTTTTTCGCATGAAACAGCGTGGTAAAAGGATTCGCCCATCTGGTAAAGATTTAGTCTTTCATTTTACGATAGCGTCACTCCTGCCTGTTTTCCTGCTGGTTGTCGGACTGTTTCATGTGAAGACAATCCAGCAGATCAACTGGCAGGATTTTAACCTATCACAAGCAGATAAGATTGACATTCCCTATTTAATTATCAGTTTCAGTGTCGCAATTCTTATCTGCTTGCTGGTAGCGTTTGTATTCAAACGGGTTCGCTATGATACGGTTAAACAACTTTACCACCGTCAAAAACTGGCAAAGATGATACTTGAAAACAAGTGGTATGAATCTGAACAGGTCAAAACAGAGGGTTTCTTTAAAGATAGTGCTGGTCGTACAAAGGAAAAGATAACCTACTTCCCTAAAATGTATTATCGACTTAAAAATGGCTTGATACAGATACGGGTGGAAATCACGCTGGGAAAATATCAAGACCAACTCTTACACTTGGAAAAGAAATTAGAGAGTGGCTTGTACTGTGAGCTGACGGATAAAGAGTTAAAGGATTCCTATGTGGAATATACTTTGCTCTATGACACCATAGCCAGTCGTATTTCTATTGATGAAGTAGAAGCTAAAGATGGTAAACTTCGCTTAATGAAAAACGTATGGTGGGAATATGATAAGCTCCCTCATATGTTGATTGCTGGTGGTACAGGTGGCGGTAAAACTTACTTTATACTGACACTGATTGAAGCCTTGCTTCATACAGATTCAAAACTGTATATTCTTGACCCGAAAAATGCTGATCTTGCGGACTTAGGTTCTGTGATGGCAAATGTCTACTATAGAAAAGAAGACTTGCTTTCTTGCATTGAAACATTCTATGAAGAAATGATGAAACGTAGTGAGGAAATGAAGCAGATGAAGAACTATAAGACTGGCAAAAATTATGCTTACTTAGGTCTCCCGGCACACTTCTTAATCTTTGATGAATACGTCGCTTTCATGGAAATGCTGGGAACAAAAGAAAACACCGCAGTTATGAATAAGCTGAAACAGATTGTCATGTTAGGTCGTCAAGCTGGCTTCTTTCTAATACTGGCTTGTCAACGTCCAGACGCAAAATATTTAGGCGACGGAATCCGTGATCAGTTTAATTTCAGAGTGGCTTTAGGTCGTATGTCTGAAATGGGCTATGGCATGATGTTTGGCAGTGACGTACAAAAGGATTTCTTCTTAAAGCGAATCAAAGGTCGTGGCTATGTTGATGTAGGAACAAGTGTCATATCAGAGTTTTATACTCCCCTTGTACCAAAAGGATATGATTTCTTGGAGGAAATTAAAAAGTTATCCAACAGCAGACAGTCCACGCAGGCGACGTGCGAAGCGGAAGTCGCAGGTGTGGACTGATCTTGCTGGCTGGTGTGGCAATAGCCACGCCAGCACTTAACCCCCCGTATCTAACAGGGGGGTACAAATCGACAGGAAACAGTCAAAAAAACATTAGAAAATCCTTTGGTTACAAGGGATTTACAAAATTTCAGCGTATGTCAAATGGGCTTTAAAAGTTGACATACGCCTTTTTGATTGGAGGGATTTTTACTGAATGAACAAACTTGGTTACAGCATTTAAAAGAAAAACGCTTGGCTTATGGACTATCTCAAAACCGTTTAGCTGTTGCGACTGGTATTACAAGGCAGTATCTAAGCGATATTGAAACAGGAAAAGTCAAGCCATCAGAGGATTTACAGCAGTCCCTTTGGGAAGCTCTGGAACGCTTCAATCCCGACGCTCCCCTTGAAATGCTGTTTGATTATGTAAGAATTCGCTTTCCGACAACAGACGTACAGCAGGTGGTCGAAAACATCTTACAACTGAAACTGTCCTATTTTCTTCATGAGGACTATGGTTTCTATTCTTATTCAGAGCATTATGCTTTAGGCGACATATTCGTCCTTTGCTCCCATGAACTGGACAAAGGAGTTCTGGTGGAATTGAAAGGTCGTGGGTGCAGACAATTTGAAAGCTATCTTCTGGCACAACAAAGAAGCTGGTATGAGTTCTTTATGGACGTTTTGGTGGCTGGCGGTGTGATGAAACGCCTTGACCTTGCCATTAACGATAAGACAGGGATTTTAAATATCCCTGTACTCACTGAAAAGTGCCAACAGGAAGAATGTATCTCCGTCTTCCGCAGTTTTAAAAGCTATCGCAGTGGCGAACTGGTACGCAAAGAGGAAAAGGAATGTATGGGAAACACCCTCTATATCGGTTCATTACAAAGTGAAGTTTATTTCTGTATCTATGAAAAGGACTACGAGCAGTACAAGAAAAATGATATTCCCATTGAAGACGCAGAAGTAAAAAACCGTTTTGAGATTCGATTGAAAAATGAGCGTGCCTATTATGCAGTCCGTGATTTACTCGTCTATGACAATCCAGAGCATACCGCCTTTAAAATTATCAATCGGTATATCCGTTTTGTAGATAAAGACGATTCCAAACCTCGTTCTGATTGGAAACTGAATGAAGAATGGGCTTGGTTTATTGGGAACAATCGTGAACGATTAAAACTAACCACAAAACCAGAGCCTTACTCCTTCCAAAGGACGCTGAACTGGCTATCTCATCAAGTTGCCCCGACCTTAAAGGTTGCGATTAAACTTGATGAAATCAACCAGACGCAGGTTGTAAAAGACATTCTCGACCATGCGAAACTGACAGACCGACACAAGCAGATTTTGAAGCAACAGTCAGTAAAAGAACAGGACGTGATAACAACAAAAAAATAACTCAAATACAAATTCATTGAATATAGAGAGGAGAACATTTTTATGAATTTTGGACAAAACCTTTATAACTGGTTTCTATCAAACGCTCAATCACTGGTGCTTTTAGCAATCGTTGTGATTGGCTTGTATCTTGGCTTCAAGCGTGAGTTTAGCAAACTGATTGGCTTTTTAATTATTGCGATTATTGCGGTTGGCTTAGTCTTCAACGCTGCTGGAGTAAAAGACATTTTACTAGAGCTATTCAATCGCATTATTGGTGCTTAAATAAAACCGTTCTTTTGTGGAATATAAGTGGTTTTCTTATGTTCCGCAAAGGAATGGTACACCAAACGAAGTGCGGTAGGGATTTTTGAATCTCTACAAAGAAAGGACGTGAATATATGGACGATATGCAAGTCTATATTGCGAATTTAGGCAAATACAATGAGGGCGAATTGGTCGGTGCGTGGTTTACCTTTCCCATTGACTTTGAGGAAGTCAAAGAGAAAATCGGCTTGAATGATGAATATGAGGAATACGCCATTCATGACTACGAGTTACCCTTTACGGTTGACGAATACACTTCCATTGGCGAACTCAATCGACTATGGGAAATGGTATCGGAATTACCCGAAGAATTACAATCGGAGCTATCTGCTCTGCTCACTCATTTTTCAAGCATTGAAGAACTAAGCGAACATCAAGAGGATATTATCATTCATTCCGATTGTGATGATATGTATGACGTGGCACGCTACTACATTGAAGAAACGGGTGCTTTAGGCGAAGTACCAGCTAGTCTTCAAAACTATATTGATTATCAAGCCTATGGTCGGGATTTAGACCTTTCAGGAACGTTTATCTCAACCAATCATGGGATTTTTGAAATCGTCTATTAAATCTGTCGGTACATTACTACTGGCAGATTTTCTATTTTACGGGGTGGCTCAATCAGCTACCCCTATTTTTTATGAAAGGATTGATTACATGAAGAAAATACGAAGCTATACCAGTATCTGGTCTGTGGAAAAGGTACTGTATTCTATCAATGATTTTAGACTTCCGTTTCCCATAACCTTTACGCAAATGACATGGTTTGTCGTGTCACTCTTTGCAGTGATGATACTTGGCAACTTGCCCCCTCTTTCCATGATAGAGGGAGCATTTCTCAAATACTTTGGGATTCCTGTGGCTTTCACATGGTTTATGTCTACAAAAACTTTTGATGGTAAAAAGCCTTATGGATTTTTGAAGTCTGTCATTGCTTATGCACTGCGACCAAAGCTGACCTATGCAGGAAAAAAAGTAACGCTTGGCAGAAACCAGCCACAAGAAGCCATTACAGCAGTTAGGAGTGAATTTTATGGCATATCCAATTAAATACATTGAAAACAATCTCGTCTGGAATAAAGACGGGGAATGTTATGCTTACTATGAGCTTGTTCCTTACAATTACTCATTTCTAAGTCCAGAACAGAAAATACAAGTGCATGATTCTTTCAGACAGCTTATCGCACAAAATCGTGATGGCAAAATTCATGCTTTACAAATCAGTACAGAATCCAGCATACGTTCTGCACAAGAGCGTTCCAAAAATGAAGTCACTGGCAAGCTCAAAGCGGTTGCCTATGACAAAATCGACCAACAGACAGACGCTTTAATATCCATGATTGGCGAAAATCAAGTGAACTACCGTTTCTTTATCGGCTTTAAGTTGCTTCTCAACGATCAGGAGTTTTCTATGAAAAGTCTTACCGTTGAAGCAAAAAATGCTTTGTCTGATTTTGTCTATGATGTGAACCATAAGCTGATGGGCGATTTTGTTAGTATGAGTAATGATGAAATCCTGCGTTTTCAGAAGATGGAAAAGCTCTTAGAAAATAAAATCTCTCGTCGTTTCAAAATCCGCAGGTTAGATAAGGACGACTTCGGCTATCTGATTGAACACCTTTACGGACAGACAGGCACTGCCTATGAAGAGTATGAGTACCATCTATCAAAGAAAAAGCTGGATAATGAAACGCTGATTAAATACTATGACTTGATTAAGCCTACTCGCTGTTTGGTGGAAGAAAAACAGCGATATTTGAAAATCCAGCAGGAAGATGAAACCGTCTATGTAGCTTACTTTACCATTAACAGCATTGTCGGAGAACTGGACTTCCCGTCCTCTGAAATCTTCTACTACCAGCAACAGCAATTTACATTCCCGATTGATACGTCAATGAATGTGGAAATTGTAGCGAATCGTAAAGCCCTATCTACTGTCCGCAATAAAAAGAAAGAACTGAAAGACTTGGATAACCACGCTTGGCAAAGTGATAATGAAACCAGCTCCAATGTGGCGGAAGCTCTGGAAAGTGTGAATGAGCTGGAAACCAATTTAGACCAAAGCAAGGAATCTATGTACAAGCTGTCTTATGTGGTAAGGGTATCAGCAAATGATCTTGACGAACTCAAACGTCGTTGTAATGAAGTGAAAGATTTTTATGACGATTTAAGCGTAAAACTGGTACGACCATTTGGGGATATGCTCGGCTTACATGAAGAATTTTTACCTGCCAGCAAGCGTTATATGAATGATTATATTCAATACGTGACCTCTGATTTCCTCGCTGGTTTAGGTTTTGGTGCTACTCAAATGCTGGGGGAAAATGAGGGGATTTATGTTGGCTACAGCTTAGATACTGGACGCAATGTCTATCTGAAACCTGCTCTTGCCAGTCAAGGGGTTAAGGGTTCAGTAACCAATGCGTTAGCGTCGGCTTTTGTTGGTTCGCTGGGTGGTGGTAAATCCTTTGCGAATAACCTTATCGTCTATTATGCGGTGCTTTATGGGGCACAAGCAGTGATTGTAGACCCAAAAGCAGAACGTGGCAGATGGAAAGAAACCTTGCCAGAGATTTCCCATGAAATCAATATCGTCACTCTGACTTCTGATGAGAAAAACAAAGGCTTACTTGACCCTTATGTGATTATGAAAAATCCCAAAGATTCTGAATCACTGGCTATTGATATTCTGACATTCCTTACGGGGATTTCCTCTCGTGATGGGGAACGCTTCCCAATCCTTAGAAAAGCCATTCGTGCAGTAACCAATAGTGAAGTACGAGGGTTGATGAAAGTGATTGAGGAATTACGGGTTGAGAATACGCCACTAAGTACCAGTATAGCCGACCATATCGAAAGTTTTACAGACTATGACTTTGCACATTTATTATTCAGTAATGGTTATGTGGAGCAGTCTATCAGCTTAGAAAAACAACTGAACATTATACAGGTTGCGGACTTGGTACTTCCCGACAAGGAAACTTCCTTTGAGGAATATACCACTATGGAGCTTTTATCCGTTGCTATGCTGATTGTCATTAGTACCTTTGCTTTAGACTTTATCCATACAGACCGAAGCATTTTCAAGATTGTAGATTTAGACGAAGCATGGAGCTTTTTACAGGTAGCACAAGGAAAAACACTATCTATGAAGCTGGTTCGGGCTGGTCGTGCTATGAACGCTGGGGTATATTTCGTGACCCAAAATACAGACGACCTCTTAGATGAAAAACTGAAAAATAACCTCGGCTTAAAATTTGCATTTCGTTCCACTGACCTTAACGAGATTAAAAAGACCTTAGCCTTTTTTGGTGTAGACCCAGAGGACGAAAACAATCAGAAGCGATTGCGTGATTTGGAAAACGGGCAATGCCTTATCAGTGATTTATATGGTCGTGTCGGTGTGATACAGTTCCACCCTGTATTTGAAGAACTGCTCCATGCCTTTGATACCAGACCACCTGTGCGAAAAGAGGTGTAAATGTGAAACCATCAATAGTAAACAGAATAAAATCAAACTGGACGCTGAAACGTCTAGGTAAAGTGGCAATGACAGTGGCTTTCACACTTGTGATTGCCATTTTTCTTTTAGCCATGCTGGGAACGGTGGTTCAAGCTGCGGGCTTGGTAGATGATACGGTCAATGTGGCAAATGAATACAGCCGATACCCACTTGAAAACTATCAACTGGATTTTTATGTGGATAATAGCTGGGGCTGGCTTCCGTGGAACTGGTCGGACGGGATTGGAAAACAGGTCATGTATGGACTATATGCCATTACCAATTTTATTTGGACAATCAGTTTGTATGTTTCCAATGCGACAGGTTACTTAGTACAGGAAGCCTATTCCTTAGACTTCATTTCCGCTACAGCAGATTCCATTGGTAAGAATATGCAGACCTTAGCTGGTGTGAGTGCAAACGGATTTTCAACAGAGGGTTTCTATGTTGGATTCCTCTTACTCTTGATTTTGGTTCTTGGGGTTTATGTTGCCTATACGGGACTGATAAAGAGAGAAACCACAAAGGCAATTCATGCCATTATGAATTTTGTGCTGGTGTTTATCCTATCGGCTTCCTTTATTGCCTACGCTCCCGACTACATTAAAAAAATCAATGACTTTTCATCAGACATCAGTAATGCCAGTTTATCACTTGGCACGAAGATTGTCATGCCCCATTCCGATAGTCAAGGCAAGGACAGCGTGGACTTAATCAGAGATAGCCTGTTTTCCATACAGGTTCAGCAACCGTGGCTACTGCTTCAATACAACAGTTCAGACATTGAAAGTATCGGTATTGACCGTGTGGAAAGCCTGCTCTCCACCAGCCCAGATTCCAACAATGGCGAAGACAGAGAAAAAATTGTTGCGGAAGAAATTGAAGACAGAAGCAATACCAATCTAACCATTACAAAGACCATTAACCGTTTAGGTACAGTCTTCTTCCTATTTGTCTTCAATATTGGGATTTCCATATTTGTATTCCTATTAACAGGAATCATGATTTTCTCGCAGGTACTTTTTATCATCTATGCTATGTTTCTGCCTGTGAGCTTTATTTTAAGCATGATTCCATCATTTGATGGTATGTCAAAACGAGCCATAACAAAGCTCTTTAATACCATTTTGACACGAGCTGGAATCACATTGATTATTACGACAGCATTTAGTATTTCAACCATGCTCTATACCTTATCGGCTGGTTATCCGTTCTTTTTGATTGCTTTTCTACAGATTGTGACCTTTGCAGGAATCTACTTCAAGCTGGGCGATTTAATGAGTATGTTTTCTCTACAGAGTAACGATTCTCAAAGTGTGGGAAGTCGTGTGATGAGAAAACCTCGTATGCTTATGCACGCTCACATGCACCGTCTACAGCGGAAACTTGGACGTTCCATGACTACTCTAGGGGCTGGGTCTGCCATTGTTACAGGTAAAAAAGGACAGTCGGGTTCGGGGAGTTCTGCAAGGACACAAGCAGATCACTCCCGACCAGACGGAAAGGAAAAATCAACACTTGGAAAACGTATCGGTCAAACCATCGGTACAGTAGCTGATACCAAAGACAGAATGGTAGACACTGCTAGTGGTTTGAAAGAACAGGTTAAAGATTTGCCGACCAATGCAAGATATGCAGTATATCAAGGAAAATCCAAAGTAAAAGAGAATGTCCGTGATTTAACCAGTAGTATTTCTCAAACCAAAGCGGACAGAGCCAGTGGACGCAAGGAACAGCAGGAACAAAGGCGAAAAACCATTGCGAAGCGTCGCTCTGAAATGGAACAGGTCAAACAGAAAAAACAGCCTGCTTCTTCTGTTCATGAAAGACCGACTACAAGACAAGAACAATATCATGATGAACAGACCTCAAAACAGTCTAATATTCAGACTTCATATAAGGAATCTCAACAAGCCAAACAAGAGCGTCCAGCAGTTAAGTCCGATTTTTCAAGTCCAAAAGTGGAACGCCAAGGCAATACCGTTCAAGAAAAAACCGTTCAAAAGCCAGCAACTTCAACCACTACAGCAGATAGAACTTCACAACGTCCAATCACAAAAGAACGTCCGTCTACTGTTCAAAGAGTACCACTACAAAATACAAGAAGTAGACCACCAATCAAAACCGCCACCATTAAGAAAGTCGGTAAGAAACCATGAAGTTGAAAACTTTAGTGATTGGTGGTTCTGGATTATTCTTGATGGTCTTCTCACTGCTTCTGTTTGTTGCCATTTTATTTTCAGATGAACAGGACAGCGGAATTTCCAATATTCATTATGGAGGTGTGAATGTTTCCGCAGAAGTGCTGGCTCATAAGCCTATGGTAGAAAAATATGCCAAAGAATATGGCGTTGAAGAATATGTCAACATACTTCTTGCGATTATACAGGTGGAATCGGGCGGTACTGCGGAAGATGTTATGCAGTCCTCGGAATCCCTCGGTCTTCCACCTAATTCATTGAGTACAGAAGAATCCATTAAGCAAGGTGTGAAGTATTTCAGTGAATTATTAGCCAGTAGCGAAAGGCTCAGTGTAGATTTAGAATCGGTTATCCAGTCCTACAATTATGGTGGTGGTTTCTTAGGGTATGTGGCTAATCGTGGAAATAAATATACCTTTGAACTGGCTCAAAGTTTCTCAAAAGAGTATTCAGGTGGCGAAAAAGTGTCTTACCCCAATCCCATAGCCATACCTATCAATGGGGGCTGGCGATACAACTATGGCAATATGTTTTATGTGCAACTGGTAACGCAGTATCTTGTCACAACAGAGTTTGATGATGATACGGTACAAGCCATCATGGACGAAGCACTGAAATATGAGGGCTGGCGATACGTTTACGGTGGAGCTTCCCCGACTACTTCTTTTGATTGTAGCGGACTGACACAATGGACGTATGGAAAAGCTGGAATTAACTTACCACGAACCGCACAACAGCAATATGATGTGACCCAGCATATCCCACTATCGGAAGCACAAGCTGGCGATTTGGTTTTCTTTCATTCTACCTATAACGCTGGCTCTTATATTACTCATGTTGGGATATACCTTGGCAATAACCGTATGTTTCATGCAGGCGACCCAATCGGTTATGCCGACTTAACAAGCCCCTACTGGCAACAGCATTTAGTGGGAGCAGGACGAATCAAACAATGAGAAAGGAAGATTTAATGATGAAATTTAGAAAAAATCAGAATAAAGAAAAACAGATACCAAAGGAAAAGAAACCTCGTGTCTATAAGGTCAATCCTCATAAAAAGGTTGTGATTGCCTTGTGGGTACTTTTAGGGCTTAGTTTCAGCTTTGCGATATTCAAGCACTTTACAGCTATAGATACTCATACTATTCACGAAACAACTATCATAGAAAAGGAATACGTTGATACTCATCATGTAGAAAATTTTGTAGAGAACTTTGCGAAAGTCTACTATTCATGGGAGCAATCCGATAAGTCCATTGATAATCGAATGGAAAGTCTAAAAGGCTATCTGACAGATGAACTTCAAGCTCTCAATGTTGATACAGTACGCAAAGATATTCCTGTATCGTCTTCTGTAAGAGGATTTCAGATATGGACGGTAGAGCCAACTGGCGACAATGAGTTTAATGTAACCTACAGTGTAGACCAGCTCATTACAGAGGGAGAAAATACAAAGACCGTCCACTCTGCTTATATAGTGAGTGTCTATGTAGATGGTTCTGGAAATATGGTACTGGTTAAGAATCCGACCATTACCAACATACCTAAGAAATCAAGTTATAAACCAAAAGCCATTGAAAGTGAGGGGACGGTTGATTCCATTACAACCAATGAAATCAATGAGTTTTTAACGACGTTCTTCAAGCTCTATCCTACAGCGACAGCCAGTGAACTTTCCTACTATGTGAATGACGGGATATTAAAACCAATCGGAAAAGAGTACATCTTTCAAGAACTGGTAAATCCTATTCACAATCGTAAGGATAATCAAGTCACGGTATCGCTGACAGTGGAGTATATCGACCAGCAGACCAAAGCAACGCAGGTATCTCAATTTGATTTGGTACTTGAAAAGAACGGGAGTAATTGGAAGATTGTAAAATAACAAATATTGGTACATGATTACAGATACTTTGTAATCATGTACTCTTTTTGATAAAAAATTGGAGATTCCTTTACAAATATGCTCTTACGTGCTATTATTTAAGTGACTATTTAAAAGGAGTTAATAAATATGCGGCAAGGTATTCTTAAATAAACTGTCAATTTGATAGCGGGAACAAATAATTAGATGTCCTTTTTTAGGAGGGCTTAGTTTTTTGTACCCAGTTTAAGAATACCTTTATCATGTGATTCTAAAGTATCCAGAGAATATCTGTATGCTTTGTATACCTATGGTTATGCATAAAAATCCCAGTGATAAAAGTATTTATCACTGGGATTTTTATGCCCTTTTGGGTTTTTGAATGGAGGAAAATCACATGAAAATTATTAATATTGGAGTTTTAGCTCATGTTGATGCAGGAAAAACTACCTTAACAGAAAGCTTATTATATAACAGTGGAGCGATTACAGAATTAGGAAGCGTGGACAAAGGTACAACGAGGACGGATAATACGCTTTTAGAACGTCAGAGAGGAATTACAATTCAGACAGGAATAACCTCTTTTCAGTGGGAAAATACGAAGGTGAACATCATAGACACGCCAGGACATATGGATTTCTTAGCAGAAGTATATCGTTCATTATCAGTTTTAGATGGGGCAATTCTACTGATTTCTGCAAAAGATGGCGTACAAGCACAAACTCGTATATTATTTCATGCACTTAGGAAAATGGGGATTCCCACAATCTTTTTTATCAATAAGATTGACCAAAATGGAATTGATTTATCAACGGTTTATCAGGATATTAAAGAGAAACTTTCTGCCGAAATTGTAATCAAACAGAAGGTAGAACTGTATCCTAATATGTGTGTGACGAACTTTACCGAATCTGAACAATGGGATACGGTAATAGAGGGAAACGATGACCTTTTAGAGAAATATATGTCCGGTAAATCATTAGAAGCATTGGAACTCGAACAAGAGGAAAGCATAAGATTTCATAATTGTTCCCTGTTCCCTGTTTATCACGGAAGTGCAAAAAACAATATAGGGATTGATAACCTTATAGAAGTGATTACGAATAAATTTTATTCATCAACACATCGAGGTCCGTCTGAACTTTGCGGAAATGTTTTCAAAATTGAATATACAAAAAAAAGACAACGTCTTGCATATATACGCCTTTATAGTGGAGTACTACATTTACGAGATTCGGTTAGAGTATCAGAAAAAGAAAAAATAAAAGTTACAGAAATGTATACTTCAATAAATGGTGAATTATGTAAGATTGATAGAGCTTATTCTGGAGAAATTGTTATTTTGCAAAATGAGTTTTTGAAGTTAAATAGTGTTCTTGGAGATACAAAACTATTGCCACAGAGAAAAAAGATTGAAAATCCGCACCCTCTACTACAAACAACTGTTGAACCGAGTAAACCTGAACAGAGAGAAATGTTGCTTGATGCCCTTTTGGAAATCTCAGATAGTGATCCGCTTCTACGATATTACGTGGATTCTACGACACATGAAATTATACTTTCTTTCTTAGGGAAAGTACAAATGGAAGTGATTAGTGCACTGTTGCAAGAAAAGTATCATGTGGAGATAGAACTAAAAGAGCCTACAGTCATTTATATGGAGAGACCGTTAAAAAATGCAGAATATACCATTCACATCGAAGTGCCGCCAAATCCTTTCTGGGCTTCCATTGGTTTATCTGTATCACCGCTTCCGTTGGGAAGTGGAATGCAGTATGAGAGCTCGGTTTCTCTTGGATACTTAAATCAATCATTTCAAAATGCAGTTATGGAAGGGATACGCTATGGTTGCGAACAAGGATTATATGGTTGGAATGTGACGGATTGTAAAATCTGTTTTAAGTATGGCTTATACTATAGCCCTGTTAGTACCCCAGCAGATTTTCGGATGCTTGCTCCTATTGTATTGGAACAAGTCTTAAAAAAAGCTGGAACAGAATTGTTAGAGCCATATCTTAGTTTTAAAATTTATGCGCCACAGGAATATCTTTCACGAGCATACAACGATGCTCCTAAATATTGTGCGAACATCGTAGACACTCAATTGAAAAATAATGAGGTCATTCTTAGTGGAGAAATCCCTGCTCGGTGTATTCAAGAATATCGTAGTGATTTAACTTTCTTTACAAATGGACGTAGTGTTTGTTTAACAGAGTTAAAAGGGTACCATGTTACTACCGGTGAACCTGTTTGCCAGCCCCGTCGTCCAAATAGTCGGATAGATAAAGTACGATATATGTTCAATAAAATAACTTAGTGTATTTTATGTTGTTATATAAATATGGTTTCTTGTTAAATAAGATGAAATATTTTTTAATAAAGATTTGAATTAAAGTGTAAAGGAGGAGATAGTTATTATAAACTACAAGTGGATATTGTGTCCTGTATGTGGAAATAAAACACGATTAAAGATAAGGGAAGATACTGAATTAAAAAAATTCCCCCTCTATTGTCCGAAATGCAGACAAGAAAATTTAATTGAAATAAAGCAGTTCAAAGTAACTGTGATTACAGAGCCAGACGCAAAGACGCAGAGCCGATAAAATGAGATTAATACAATCTCATTTTATCGGCTCTTTCCGTTATGTATGGATTCTTTTAATTAGTCTTCGATGTTTCTTGCTTCGTTGATACCGCTGGCTAAAGATTCCATTAAGGATAGTTCTTTGTCTGTAAAGCTATCCATGTATTTCTCTATCTGTAATCGTCGGGTGCTTTTTACCAAGTTATTAGCAGGTAAGAAAAATTCATCAACGGAAACATGAAGTAACGATACAAGGTCATAAAGAACTTGTATGCTGGGGTGTTGCCCTTTATTTTCAATATTAGTTAAGTACCGTGGGTCAATTTCAATCAATGCTCCCACTTGTTCACGAGTTAAACCTCGTTTCAATCGAGCTTCTTTAATGGCTAAACCAAAGGCTCTAAAATCATATTTATCTTCTTTTTTACGCATAGTAGACCACCTCTATACATTTTATTGTTCCTACTGAATTAAAAACAGGTATAGAAAAACGTGTTATATGGTTTATAGGTTTATATTTAATAAAAAGCACTACTAAACGCCAATAAAAAAAACCGTTATATGGTAGTGCTATTTACGCTGTTAAAATATTGTATATTACTTCCAAATGGCGGTTTGTTGGAGGTCAACGTCGCCATGAAGTACATCATATACAATAAATTTCCTTACATTGGGTTCTTGTCAAAAAAAGTCGTCTATCTGCAATAGATAAGTACGTCCACCAATGTGGTTTTATAAATCATATAGATAGAATAACAGAAGCATGTAAACAGAGAAATAAATCTGTTTATATGCTTTTTTGGCTATTCAGAACTTTTTTACAAAGTTTATTTATCAGTAATGCAACAAATCCCCCTTTCACATTGGGACTAAGAGTGAAAGGAGATAAACGAGCAAGGCTCACTTCCTTTCCTAGACAGAAAGGGGGTGAGAAACATGAAACCATCTTCTTTTCAGACCACAATAGAAAATCAGTTTGACTATATCTGTAAACGTGCTATGGAAGACGAGCGAAAGAATTATATGCTTTATCTTTCAAGGATTGCAAAGCGTGAGGTGTCCTTTTCGGATGTTGGCGATTATCTTGTTAGCCAGTTTGCGACAACAGATAACTATTCAACTGACTTTCAGATTTTTACACTCAATGGGTTATCAGTAGGCGTTGAAAATGATTTGTTGAGTGAAGCATTACGTGAGTTGCCAGACAAGAAACGTGAAATTCTACTGCTGTTTTACTTTATGGACATGAGCGATTCAGAAATTGCAGACCTGTTGAAATTGAACCGTTCTACTGTCTATCGGCATAGAACCAGTGGACTAGCCTTAATTAAAAAGTTTATGGAGGAATTTGAAGAATGAAAACACAATATCCTATGATTCCCTTTCCTCTCATTGTAAAGGCAACAGATGGCGATACCGAAGCGATTAACCAGATTCTACATCATTACAGAGGGTACATAACGAAGCGTTCCCTACGACTTATGAAAGATGAATATGGCAATCAAAGTATGGTCGTTGATGAAGTCTTACGTGGAAGAATGGAAACCAGACTGATTACAAAGATTTTGTCATTTGAAATTAAGTAATATCCTCTCTCCTTTCGTGGAAGCGTGCTAAACCATTCCACGCTTCCCGAACAGGGAGGTTTGTTATTCCACCAAAGCATATTGAGCTTTCAATGTGTTTTGATAGGCTAACGAGCCATTGTTCTTTGAAAACTGAATAAAAGTAATCGAATACGTTTCGATAAGAAAAGAGCCAACGGAACTAACCGCCATGACCTATCTTATAAAGATAGCGAGCGATTCATGTTAGTGATCCGAGAAGCAATCTTTAGCAGGATTGCCTGCAACGACATTCTTATCGTGATAATGATACTCCCATACAGTCAATAGTCCGAGCGTGATAAAACCGTCGCAGGCAATGAGTATGGCTACATGAGAACCATGCAGGGGTGGAACTCCCGTGAGCTTTGCTAAAGCTGTTCGATTGCTGGTAAAACAACTTTTATGAAATCCAAATAAGTGATTTGGAAAGGAGGATTTTATGAAGCAGACTGACATTCCTATTTGGGAACGTTATACCCTAACCATTGAAGAAGCGTCAAAATATTTTCGTATTGGCGAAAACAAGCTACGACGCTTGGCAGAGGAAAATAAAAATGCAAATTGGCTGATTATGAATGGCAATCGTATTCAGATTAAACGAAAACAATTTGAAAAAATTATAGATACATTGGACGCAATCTAGCGTCGCCAAAGGGTCTTGTATATGATAAAATAGTATTAAGTCGTATCAAGGCTCTTTCCATAAAGGAAAGGAGCAAATGCCATGTCAGAAAAAAGACGTGACAATAAAGGTCGAATCTTAAAGACTGGAGAGAGCCAACGAAAAGACGGAAGATACTTATACAAATATATAGATTCATTTGGAGAACCGCAATTTGTTTACTCGTGGAAACTTGTGGCTACAGACCGAGTACCAGCAGGAAAGCGTGATTGTATCTCACTTAGAGAGAAAATCGCAGAGTTACAGAAAGACATTCATGATGGTATTGATGTTGTAGGAAAGAAAATGACACTCTGCCAGCTTTACGCAAAACAGAACGCTCAAAGACCAAAGGTTAGAAAAAACACTGAAACTGGACGCAAATATCTTATGGATATTTTGAAGAAAGACAAGTTAGGTGTAAGAAGTATTGACAGTATTAAGCCATCAGACGCTAAAGAATGGGCTATTAGAATGAGTGAAAATGGTTATGCTTATCAAACCATCAATAACTACAAACGTTCTTTAAAGGCTTCATTCTATATTGCTATACAAGATGATTGTGTTCGGAAGAATCCATTTGACTTTCAACTGAAAGCAGTTCTTGATGATGATACTGTCCCTAAGACCGTACTAACAGAAGAACAGGAAGAAAAACTGTTAGCCTTTGCAAAAGCTGATAAAACCTACAGCAAAAATTATGATGAAATTCTGATACTCTTAAAAACAGGTCTTCGTATTTCAGAGTTTGGTGGTTTGACACTTCCAGATTTAGATTTTGAGAATCGTCTTGTCAATATAGACCATCAGCTATTGAGAGATACTGAAATTGGGTACTACATTGAAACACCAAAGACCAAAAGTGGCGAACGTCAAGTTCCTATGGTTGAAGAAGCCTATCAAGCATTTAAGCGAGTGTTAGCGAATCGAAAGAATGATAAGCGTGTTGAGATTGATGGATATAGTGATTTCCTCTTTCTTAATAGAAAGAACTATCCAAAAGTGGCAAGTGATTACAACGGCATGATGAAAGGTCTTGTTAAGAAATACAATAAGTATAACGAGGATAAATTGCCACACATCACTCCACATAGTTTGCGACATACATTCTGTACCAACTATGCAAATGCAGGAATGAATCCAAAGGCATTACAGTACATTATGGGACATGCTAATATAGCCATGACGCTGAACTATTACGCACATGCAACATTCGATTCTGCAATGGCAGAAATGAAACGCTTGAATAAAGAGAAGCAACAGGAGCGTCTTGTTGCTTAGTAGTACAAATGAATTTACTACTTATTTACCACTTCTGACAGCTAAGACATGAGGAAATATGCAAAGAAACGTGAAGTATCTTCCTACAGTAAAAATACTCGAAAGCACATAGAATAAGGCTTTACGAGCATTTAAGAAAATATAAAAAGATAATTAGAAATTTATACTTTGTTTAAAAATAAAAAAAATATATATAGAAGAAAAGAAACGGTAGACATTCTCTTAAATAAGGAAAACCTTCAAATTGAAAAAGTCTGCCTATAAGATAAAGTACAGATGGAATGATTCCCTTGATATGGATTAGGAACTTTTGAATCGAGAGTATCATTCTATTTGTTTTTCCTGTTTCACTTCTCGAACCAAGATTCATTTTAATTTATCTTGTATTGTTTCGGTGGTATTTTCATCGAGATAAAGGATGACTTTATAAGTGGACGTTCCTATTTTTTGAGCATCTTAATTTCTATATTCTACTTTTTAATTTTTTTCTCTCGTTTTTCTGAAATGTATAGGGGAATCGCCTTTTCTTTGGGATTCCCTTATAAATTTTTATTTTTAGGTATCCCTTTGTGATTAGAGACTTTCTTTCCGTTGCTCCTTGTCATTGACCTCCTCAATCAAATTTCCTATAAAAAAGAGAGAGATTGGAAATCTTCCAACCTCTCTACAGGTTTTTATTCCTATTTATTAGTGGGCTTATATACCTAAGAAAAAACTTGCAACTTCAAAGTATACCAGCAAAACAAAAGTATCAACAATTGTAGTAATAAGGGGACCCGCCATTATTGTAGGGTCTAATTTAATTTTGTCAGCGATTAAAGGTAGTATACCTCCCATAATTTTTGACAGAATAACCGTCAGAAGCAACGTAATAGATACGGTCAGGTTTACCTGGGTACTCACACCATCTAAAGCAAACATTCTAATCATATTGGCAATAACAAGAGCCAATCCTGTAATAATACCGATTTTAAATTCTTTGAAAATTACCTTGTATGCATCTCTATAATTGACTTGGCCAGAATAAAGATTGGTAATGATTGTAGTAGAAGACTGACTGCCGGCATTCCCCCCAGAATCCATCAACATGGGTATATAAGCTGTTAAAATAACGCTGCTGGCTATAACCGCTTCATATCTTTGAATGATGAAACCGGTTAAAGTTGCTGTCAACAGACAAATAATCAACCAAGTCGTTCGATCTTTTGCGATTTGAAAACTGGATTTTTTCCAATATAAGTCATGGGAAGATTCAGTAATACCGTGAATATAGGCCAAGTCCTCCTCATGCTCGTCATGCATAATGTCAATCGCCCATTCAGCCGGAACAAGGCCGATGAGCCTTCCCTCTGAATCGGTAACTGGAATTTCTGCCAAATCATATTTATATGCAATTTTAGCAACGATCTCTTGGTCATCGGTTGCATATACACTCTTTGTAATGGGATAGGAAAGTTTTCGAATATCTTTATCTTTGTTTCTCAAAAGGTCTGCCAAATAGACATATCCTGTGAGAACCAGTGAGTCATCGGTTATCCAAATCTGTTCCAATCTGTTGGCATCGAGATCAGAGTTTAAAACTTTTTCTATGGCAACAGAAGGCTTGACGGTATTTTTTACAGAGAGGAAATTGACCGACATGATCGAGCCTACGCTCTCATTTGGATACCCTAACAATTGGTTGATGATAGGTCTTCTTTCCTCACTAATAAAATGATTCATCAGTTTCCTTACCATGTTTGCAGGGAGTTCCTGAAGTGTATCCACCAATTCATCTTCATCGAGTTCCTTAATCAGAATCATTGTTTTTTCATCAGACAAAGACTCAATAATTTGAATTTTATTTTCTTGGGGTAAAAGCGTAAACCCATCCGCCAATAAGTCCTTATCTAAAAGTTTTATCCAGATAGCAAGATCTGATTCTGACAAATGTATAAGTTCTTCAGCTAAATCTACAGGATTCAAATGGTTTATTTCTTCCTGTAATACTTGAATTTCTCTTGTGTCATATTCTATTTTCATTTTACATACCTCCTCATTAAAAATGAGCATAAAAATAACGCTCAGCGGCCTTTAGTCTAAGCGGTAGTTTCGGCATATAAAATCGACTTAGCAATTCAAGTGCCTATTACATGGATTTTGCAAGCTTAAAATTCCATATAAATTATCGCAAAGACTATTATTTGTATGATTCCTACTACTAGGGTCTCCTGAATCCATGTAATTTCACCTCCTGAATTGTGAAGCTTATAGCAAGTTTTCATTCTACCATACAAAAAGAATGAGTTCAAATTGGTTGGCTGTATTTGCATCAGGGTCAAATTGAATCGAAAAAATATTTATGGTAAAATACAGAGAACAAGAATAGAGTGGGATTCTCTGTAAAATTAAGGCTTACAGAAACTTTTGGCCAATAAAATTTGCATCGAAAAAACTCCTCTTAGGGGGAGTTTTTCTATAGGGGGAAAAAATTTGTCATACGTAGAATTTATCAATAGTACAAAGGAATACAAAATGGGGGATACGACCATTGTTGCCAACAACAATATCAATTTCCAAATTGAACAAGGGGAATTTGTTGTAATTGTTGGTCCCTCTGGTGCAGGAAAATCCACAATCCTAAACATTCTCGGTGGCATGGATAAAAACGATCGAGGGGACGTATTGGTGGATGGAGAAAATATTGCCCAATATAACGATATGGAATTGACCAAATATCGACGGAACGACGTGGGTTTTGTGTTTCAATTTTACAACCTCATCCCCAACTTAACGGCTTTGGAAAATGTGGAACTGGCCAACGAAATCGTAAAAGACGCGAGAGACGCCAAAGAAGTTTTAGAAGAAGTGGGATTAAAGGACCGAATGAACAACTTTCCTTCTCAGCTTTCGGGGGGAGAACAACAACGGGTTGCCATTGCTCGAGCTTTGGCAAAAAATCCAAAATTATTATTGTGTGACGAACCAACGGGGGCTTTGGACTATACAACAGGGAAGAAAATTTTGTCCTTGTTACAGGAAAGTTGTCGCAGAACCAACACCACTGTAATAATCATCACCCATAATAGTGCCATTACCCCAACAGCAGATCGTGTGATTGAAATCAATGACGCCAAAGTGCGAAGAATGGAAGTCAACGACCATCCAAAATCCATCGAAGAAATTGAATGGTAAGGTGAGAGAATGAAGTCGTTACAAAAAGATTATTTACGGGAGATCAAAAAATCCAAAGGGCGGTTTTTTGCCATATTTTCTTTGGTTGCCCTAGGGGTTTTTGTCTTGGTAGGTTTAACCGTAGCCGGACCAACTATGCGAGAGAGCATAGAAAAAATAATCCGACAAACCAATGCCCAAGATATGAGAATTGCCGTAGGAGATGGACTAGAAGAAGAAGATTTGCGGCGAATCCACAAAATTCAGGGAAAATCAGGGGAAGAATTGATTCGCCACATTGAACTCTATACCAATAAAGGGGAAAATATTCATCTAAAATCTCTACCGGAAAAAATTTCTGTTCCCATTGTAGATGAAGGGAAGCTTCCGGAAAAAGAAAACGAGATTTTACTGGATCTATATATGAAGGACAAGGGATATAAAATTGGTGATTCCATTGTTTTTGCCCAAGAAGAAGATATTTTTGATAAAGAGGCAAAGGCTAGATTAAAGGAATATACCTACACCATTTCCGGATTTGGCCGTTCGGTGTTTTTTTTAGATAAATCCAGAACAGGAACATCTGAACGTGGAGGCACATTGGATGGATTTGGCTATATTTTGCCAGAATCTTTTGCCGATCCAACCTATCAAGAATATTTGGTTCAATTTAAGGATTTAGAAGGTCTCTCCACTAGTGAGGAAGAATATGAAACAAAGGTCCATAAACATTTCCAAGAGATGAAAGAATGGTTTTCGGATCGTCCCGCCACTCGATTGGAAGAATCTTTGGCCGATGGGAGAGAGTCCATCGCTGAAGGAGAACAAGAATTGGTAGATGGGCGTCAGGAATTAAAAGACGCTCAGTTGGATTTGGCCGATGCAGAAGATAAGTTATTGTCTGGGGAAGAAGATTTATCCCAAGCAAAACAGGATTTTTCGGAGGGAATGGCCCAAGGGGAGAAAAAACTCCAAGAAGGGCAAGAAGAAATAGAGAAAAACCGAAAACTTTTGCAACAATCCCAAGGAGAAATTACAGCGGGTCAAGAAGCTCTATCTTCTGGCCAAACGATAATGGCGGAAAAATGGGATTTGTTTCAAAGACAAGAAAATGAATTTTCCATTCAATACAATCCATACTTAAAGGGACTTGAAGAGATTCAAAGACAAAGGGAAGAACTTTTGGCGAAAGAAAATCAGGTAAATTCTGCTTTGGAGGAGTTGGAAAAAGCGGGAGAGTTAGACTCTATTAGCCCCATAAAAATTCCTTATACAGAAAAGGAAATGGAGGCTTTTAGAAAAACGGTAGCAAATGGAGAAAAAGAGCTCCCCTCCTTAAAAGAAAAAGAATTACAAAGGAAAAAAGAATTTACAGAAGCTCAAAAAGAGGCGGATCGATTGGCAGTGGAAAAAAACGCCTTGTCTTTGCCAACAAAAGAAGAGATTCAAAAGGAAATCACTTCCATTTCTACTTCTATAGAAGAAAAAAATCGTAGAATCGATGAGATCGAAAAACTTCCACAGGAAGAACAGACGCCTGAAATGGTACGGGAGAGGGAGGAATTAGCGAAGGAAGTTTCTCTCCTATTGGAAGAAAAATCAAAATTAGAGAATACGAAGACTTTGGAAGAAAGCGACCTTTGGAAACAGTGGAATGAGAAAAATCAAATGGCAAAGGAAAAACAAAGTCTTTGGAATGAGGCAGAAAAAAATCGCATAGAGAAAGAAAAAGAAATCTCTCAAGCCAAGGAAAAAATTCAGGAACAAAAAAATGCCATTGCTTTAGGAGAAAAACAATTGGCAGAACAAGAAGCCAAGAAAAAAGTCCTTGAGGCAGAGTTGGCCAAGAAAAGAGCGGTTTTAGAAGCCCAACGAGATCAGTTAGAACAGGGCCAAGCCGAAATCAATCGGCAAGAAAGCCAAATTCGTGAGCAAGGACGACCTTTAGAAGAAGCCAAAGCAAAATTAGACGCCGGAAGAGCAGAATTAGAAAATGCCCAAAGAGAATTGCAAGCCCAAGAGGCAAAACTACAAGAGGGAATTTTGCAATTGGAAGCGGGAAAAATTCAGCTTCAAAAGGGAGAAGCAAGCCTAGTGGAAGGCCGTAGAGAATTAGAAAGCCAACGGGCCCAAGGCCAAGCTCAAATTTCAGAAGCAGAGAGAGAATTGGAAGAGGGATGGCGAGAATATCAAGAGGGGAAAGAAGAATTTGACCGAGAATATCCTCAAGCCATTTTGGATTTACAAGAAGGGGAAGAGGACTTAGAACAAGCAAAAGATCTTTTGACTCTATTGGAAAAACCATCCTATAAAATTACGCCACGAAACGAAGATCCAAATATTCATATGTATATGGAATTTAGCCGAAGCATTGACCGTTTGGCGAAAGTTTTCCCGGTATTTTTCTTTGCCGTAGCCATGTTATTGTGTTCCATTTCCATGAATCGAATGGTAGAAGACGAACGAATCAATATTGGAACGTACAAAGCTTTAGGATATGGAAACGGATCCATTGCAAAAAAATATTTGGTATATGGAATTATGGCAGCGGTCCTAGGAGGAATTTTAGGAGGATTGGGAGGAAATTACATTGTCAATCCACTAATTGTAACCGCCTATTCTTCCGGATTTGCCTTTGACGAGTTTGCCTTCCGCTTGTATCCTGTAAATATTATTTTATCGATTTTAGTAGGGATTTTAGCAACGGGGGCCGTAGCTTATTTTACGGTTCGTAGCAGTCTAAAGAAAAACGCAGCCAGTTTAATGCGTCCAAAACCACCGAAACATGGAACGAGAATTTTCATGGAGCGGATTCCCTTTTTATGGAAACGAATGAGCTTTATGCAAAAAGTGGCCATTCGAAATATTTTCCGTTACAAAAAACGAATGCTTATGACCATTGTTGGGGTAATGGGTTGTGTGGCTCTATTGGTTTTAGGTTTTGGAATCAATACGAGTATTGAAGGACTGGTAGACAAACAATTTGGTGAATTGACCAAATACAATATGATGGTTCTCCATGAGAAAAAACTCAATCCAGAAGCGTATGAGCAATTCCAAGAGGAAATCAAAAAAGATCCAAGGATTGAAAAATTCTTTAACGGTCGAATTGAAAATCTAAAGGCAAAATATGATAAAGGGTTGGACCAAGAGATTAATTTAATTGTTCCTACAGAAGGAAATTATAAGGATATGATTCTGTTACGAGATCGAAGAACCCAAGAAGAAATTCCTTTGCAAGAGGAAGGGGCCGTTGTAACGGAAAAATTCGCCAAGATTATGGATTTAGAAATAGGAGATAGTTTCCAAGTTTTCAATTCTCAAGAGGAATATTTCACAACGAAAGTGATAGGAATTGCAGAAGCCTACGCCGGTCATTCCATGTATATGTCCCCAGAAGCTTATGGAAAAATGGTGGGAGAAGAATATACAGACAACGCCGATTTCTTATTGGCGAAAGAAAATCAAGACGAGATTTACTTGAACTACAAAGACAACGAATCCATTTTATCTATAATGGATATGGCTGTAGCCAAACAAGTAATGTTCCAATTAACAGGAAATATTGGAGAAATTGTATTTGTAATTTTGACGGCTTCTAGTTTGTTAGCGGTGGTTGTATTGTTTACTCTAACCAATATCAACATCCAAGAGCGAAAACGAGAACTTTCTACCATAAAAGTTTTAGGATTTTATCCAAAGGAACTTACCGCCTATATTTACCGGGAAACAGGAACGTTAAGTGTGGTAGGAATTCTTATAGGATTCGTTGTAGGAAAATGGCTTCATGGAATGGTAATGTCTGTAGTCGTACCAAGTCAATCCATGTTGGATCCCGCTTTAGGGTTTATGAATTTCTTTATTCCAGGAATGATTACTCTTCTTTTATCCGCTATAGTTTGCGTGATTGTTCATTTCTCATTGAAACGAATCAATATGGTAGAAGCCTTAAAAGCCGTAGAGTAATTTGCAAAAATAAAGAAAATGATGTAAAATATATAAAGTTAGAATGTATGGAAAGGGCCTTTGGCCCTTTTTTATATGTAGAAAGGACAACTATGCAAGAAAATAAAATGGGATATCTTCCCATCCCAAAACTATTATTTAATATGTCCGGGCCCATTGCCTTGTCTATGCTATTTCAATCGTTATACAACGTAGTCGATAGTATTTTCGTTTCCAGAATAGGAGAAGAAGCTTTGGCGGCTGTATCTATGGCCTTTCCCATTCAATCCTTAATGAACGCCGTAGCCATTGGTACCGGTGTCGGAATGAACGCTCTTCTTTCTCGTTCCTTAGGACAGAGAAAATTCGAAAAAGCAAACTTAATAGGGCAAATCGGTTTTATTTTAACCGTAGCCAGTACGTTTTTATTTATTTTAATCGGTCTACTTTTTTCCGATGCTTTTTTTGCTACACAAACGAACAATCCGCTGATTCATGAATATGGCGTACAATATACTCATATTATCACTCTATTTAGCGTAGGAATTTTTGCTCAAATTGGTTGTGAACGGTTGTTGCAATCTACAGGACGTTCCTTTGAATCCATGTTGACCCAAATTGCTGGGGCGCTTATAAATATTATTTTTGATCCGATTTTAATTTTCGGTTTAGGACCTTTCCCAGAATTGGGCGTGGCCGGTGCGGCCTATGCAACCGTCGGTGGACAAATAACCGCCGCTTTAATGGGAATTTTCTTGAACTTAAAGCGCAACAAAGAAATCAATTTATTCCAAAAGGGGTTCCATTTTAACGCAAATATTGTAAAAAATGTCTATGGAATCGGATTTCCCACCATGGTAATGATTGCCGCCGGTTCCTTAACCATTTTCATCATCAACACCATTTTAGGTTGGTTCTCTTCAACGGCCGTTGTAGCTTACGGAATTTATTTCAAACTCCAAAGTTTTGTGCTCCTACCTGTATTTGGTATGAACAACGGAATGGTACCGATTATTGCCTATAACTATGGATCGGGACATAAGGAAAGAATTTATGAAGTAATCAAAGTAGCCTTAACAGCCGCCTTTGTATTTATGGTAGCGGGGTTCTTACTTTTCCAATTCGCTCCCGACGTATTATTAGGATTCTTTGAGCCATCCCAAGAATTATTAGAACTAGGAAGAAAATGTTTAAGAATTTGTTCCATTTCTTTCCTATTGGCTTTCTTCCCTATTGTAGTGGCCTCTGTATTGCAAGCCTTAGGAAATGGCGTAGCCAGTATGATTATTTCTTTGATTCGCCAATTGATTGTACTTTGTCCAGCGGCCTATTTATTAAGTCGTACAGGAAATGTAAACAATGTATGGTTTGCTTTGCCCATTGCTGAATTTACGGCGATTACTATTTCTTTCTTTGCCTTACGGAAAATTCTACGAACTCACGTAGATCATTTGGTACCCATCGAAGAAAGAGAAAAAGTAGAACAATAGAAAAGGATGGAGAATTTCTCCATCCTTTTTTGAAAAAGAAAAGAGCCCCTAGAGGCTCTTATTTTTTTATAGAAATTTTCCAATGACATTGCCTAAAGTTCCCAACAAATCATCTGCGCCACCAGAAGCGCCTCTACGATTGAAGATGGTTCCAGCAATATCTGCTAAATTAAAGTCATCGTCTTGGTCTAGATCTTCGATTTCTTGGCGAGTAACTTCTTCCAAATCACGTCCTTTGGCTTTTTCTTTTGCCAACATAGCCGTAATGGTAGGAGCCAATTTTTCCAAAACAGCGTCTACCTCTTCTTGAGAAACGCCGGCTTTGTTTGCAATATCAGCAGCCACATCATTTTTGTCGTTTCCGAACAAATCTCCTAAAATATCTTGTCCTTCTTTACGATCTGCATGGTCCAATGCTTGACCAAAGTCACGATCCAAATCATCAACCAATACACGGTCGCGGTTGTAATGTTCTACTCTTTGTTCCAAACGCTCTTTTTCCTTAGAGTCTTTTGATTTTTGATACAAACCAAAAAGAATGGCAGGAATGGCCAAAGCGGCTGCCTTAGAAAGGCTATCGTCGTTTCTTTCTTTAACACCAGCCCGTTGTAAATTTTCCCTATTGCGGATAAAGTCTGGTCCCAATTGATTCAAAATACCCATATAAAATCTCCTTTGTATCTATTTTTATTGTCTTTCTGTTTTTGCTTACTTATTGAATATAAAATACCCAAAAAGAAAAAAACCTATACAAAAATAGGAAAAATCGCGGGAAAAGGAATGTCCCAATCTTGACAGAGGAAAAAAATTTCTATAGAATAAAAGAAAACACCCCACAGGGGTAATACGTTTTTTTATATTGGTTATCTTTCGAGATGAACCAATTTTTTCATTTTAAGGTGTATTACGGGAGGTTTTATGAAGAAAAACGGCTATGAACATTTTGGTGAAATGTCATTTAATAAGCAAAAAATGCGAGAAAGATTGCCTTATCCGATTTATTTGAAATGGAAAAACGCCATTCGAAATGAAGAAGATTTGGATCAAGAAACAGCCGATGCCATTGCCCATGCTATGAAAGAATGGGCCATAGAAAATGGCGCCACACATTATTGTCACTGGTTTCAACCATTAAATGGTTTAACGGCAAAAAAACACGACGCTTTCTTAGATCGTACCGATCGCCAAGAGGCCATCTATCGTTTCTCAGGAAAAGAATTGGTAAAAGGAGAATCGGACGGAAGTTCCTTCCCATCTGGGGGAATGCGCTCCACTTTCGAAGCGCGTGGATATACCTATTGGGATGCAACCGCCAACTCTTTCATTATTGATCGAATTTTATATATTCCAACGATTTTTGTATCCTATAACGGAGATAAATTGGATAAAAAAGCCCCATTGATTGAATCCATGAATCTATTAAGCAAATATGGATCTAAAGTGGTGAATTTATTTGAAAAAGCGGAATATACTTATCGAATGAAACCAAAGGTAGGTTTGGAACAAGAATTTTTCTTAATTGACGAATCTCTTTACAATCGTCGAAGCGATTTGAAATCTTGTGGTCGTACCTTGATTGGTGCCAATGCGCCAAAGGGCCAAGAAATGGAAGACCATTATTTTGGTGCCATTCCTCGTCGCGTTATGGATTTTTATGAAGATCTAAACGAAAAATTGTGGGCTTTGGGAATTTATGCCAAAACAGAACACAACGAAGTGGCTCCTGGGCAATACGAAGTGGTTGTATTGTTTGAAAATGCCAATATTAGTATCGATTACAATCAATTGGTTATGAGTTTGTTAAAAAGCGTAGCTCGCAAACACCAATTGGTATGCTTATTACACGAAAAACCATTTGCTGGAATCAACGGTAGCGGAAAACACAACAATTATTCTTTGGCTACAAATTATGGATTGAACGTATTTGATCCAGGAGATGATCCTGCGAACAATACGTTGTTCTTACTGTTTATGACAGCAATGATTGAAGCCATAGATGAATACGCTCCTTTGCTTCGTGTGGCAAGTTCTGGACCGTCAAACGACTATCGTTTGGGCGGATTGGAAGCACCACCAGCAATTGTCTCCATGTATTTAGGGGCCGATATGGAAGCGATCCTTAAAGATATCGCCATTGAAGAATACAAATACAAAGAGCCAAAAGCGGGAGCCATTAAGATCAATTCCCTAGGATATACACCAAGAGATACCAGTGACCGAAATAGAACCAGTCCATTTGCCTTTACGGGAAATAAATTTGAATTCCGTATGGTAGGATCTAGTATTTCTTGTGCTGACACCAATATGATTATTAATACAGCCTTAGGTCACGGCTTGAAAAAAATGTATGATTTCTTAGCGCCATTTGAAGACACCGATCAATTGGAATTAAAAGCAAGAGAATACATGAAGGAAATTATAGTAAAACATAGCCGCATTTTATATAACAAAGACAATTATAGTGAAGCTTGGGTGAAAGAAGCAGAAAAAAGAGGATTGCCGAATTTCCGTACCTATCTAGAAGCCATTGAAACTTTGAAAGATGAAAAAATCATGGAAATTTTTGAAGAATATGGAATCTTTTCTAAAAATGAAGCCCATGCTCTTTATGAAATCGCCTTAGAATCCATTGTAAATTATCATAGTTTGGAAACTCGCGCCCTATTGACAATGCTCTCTAAAGACGTTGAGCCAGCGGTAATTAGCGAAATTAAAGAGTTAATGCCTGTAGTAAAAGAATTGCAAAACGCTGGAGTAAAAAAACGCATGGAAGATCTAAATATTCTATTGGAAGAATTAATGGATCGCCACGAAAAGTTGAAAATGGATTATAATGAAGCTTTAGAGCTTTCTTTAGAAGACAAAGCAAAAAGAATGCAAGAAATTTCAGAAGATTTTACAAACATTCGAAAAATTGCCGATGAGTTGGAACTTATGGTCAGCCGTAAAAACTGGACATTACCAACCTATGAAGATATTTTTACTGCATTAGAATAGGAGGCAGAGATGACAAAGTATATATTTGTAACCGGAGGTGTTGTTTCCGGGATTGGGAAAGGAATCAGCGCCGCAAGTATTGGGCGTTTATTAAAAAACAGAGGCCTTAGTGTCTTTATGCAAAAGTTTGATCCTTATTTGAATATCGATCCAGGAACTATGAGTCCATACCAACATGGAGAAGTTTTCGTAACAAAAGATGGAGCAGAAACCGACTTGGATTTGGGACATTATGAACGTTTTATTGATGAAGAATTAACCAAATCTGCCAGCATCACAACAGGAAAAATTTATTCCCGTGTAATCAAAAAAGAACGTCGTGGAGATTATGACGGAGCCACTGTACAAGTAATTCCTCATGTAACCGACGAAATCAAAGAGGCCGTATACCGTGCCGGAAAAGAAACAGGGGCAGACGTTGTTATTACAGAAATTGGCGGAACCGTAGGAGATATTGAAGGCCTACCCTTTATCGAAGCGATTCGTCAAATCCATTCCGAAAACAAAGCAGAAGATGTAATCTTTGTTCATACGGTATTGGTTCCATCCATTCCAGGATCTGATGAATTAAAAACAAAACCAACACAACATAGCTTCAAACAGTTGATGAGTCAAGGAATCAAAACCGATATTATCATCACAAGAAGTGATGGAGAAGTAGACGAAAGTTTACGGAAAAAAATTAGCCTATTTTGTGACGTACCAGCCGAAGCGGTAATTCAATCCAAACACGTAGATTTAATTTATGAAGTACCATTGGTATTCCATGAACAGGGATTGGATAAATTGATCCTAGATCATTTGCAATTGGAAGGAAAAGAACAAACCAACAACAAATGGCGAGAAATGGTAGAACGCTTCAAAAAAGCAGACAAAGAAGTAAATATTGCCTTAGTAGGGAAATATGTACAATTGCCAGATGCCTATTTATCCGTAACCCAAGCTCTTTTGGATGCGGGATACGAAATGGGAGATTTAGTAAAAATTCACTATGTAAACGCCGAAGAATTAAACGATGAAAACGTAGAAGAAACCTTTGAAGGAATGGACGGAATCATCGTTCCGGGTGGATTCGGTGAAAGAGGCGTAGAAGGAATGATTTTATCTAGTAAATACGCCCGTGAAAACAACGTTCCTTATTTTGGAATCTGTTTAGGAATGCAAATTGCTGTTATTGACGTAGCCAGAAATTTAGCGGGATTAAAAGACGCCATTACAACAGAAATCGATCCAAGCACGCCATTCCCAGTTATTGACTTAATGGAAAACCAACGAGATGTAGAGAACCTAGGAGGAACGCAACGTCTAGGAGACTATGCTTGTACATTAAACAAAGATTCTAAAGCCTACGAATTGTACGGAAAAGAAGTGATTACCGAGCGTCACAGACACCGCTACGAATTCAACAACGAATATCGTGGACAATTGCGTAAGGCAGGATTGTCCTTAAGTGGAATCAATGAAGACTTAGACTTAGTAGAAATCGTAGAAATACCAGAGAATGATTTCTATGTGGCTTGCCAATTCCATCCAGAATTTAAGAGCCGTCCCAACGATGTCCACCCAATCTTCAAGGGATTTGTAGAAGCCGCAAGCAAACGCCGATAATGGCAGAACTATGGGATCTGTATGATCGCAACAACAAGCCCACAGGAGAAACCATTCAAAGGGGAAAATGGATTCCAAAAGATAAATTCCATCGCGTAGTCGAAGGGTGGATTCGAACCAGCGACGGACGGTATTTGTTGCAACAAAGATCCAAAAAGAAAAAAAATTACCCCAACTACTGGTCTTGTACCGCCATAGGATCTGTATTGGCTGGTGAAGAACCAGAGGATGCCATGATTCGAGAAATGAAAGAAGAAATGGGAATCCAATTAACAAAAGACGAGTTGATTCTTGACCAAATCATCACCACGCATCCCGGCCATTACTATATCTATCGAATTGAAAAAGATATAGAAATTACCGAAGTGAGAATTGATATGGAAGAAGTACAAGCCGCAAGATTTTTAACCTATGAAGAATTAAAAGACTGGATTTTTAAGAAAAAATTGACCAAATTATCTTATTATCATGATTTCTTCAACAATTGGAAATAAAAAAGCAAAAGAAAAAGACCCAGGATTTCCTGAGTCTTTTTTTATTCAAAATCAATAACTAGGAGGAGTCATTCCCCAAATAGAAACACAAACTTCATCATCGTAATTAATGTATTTGTGTGGTTTTGTCGATTCGAAATAAATGCTATCTCCCTCTTCCAACGCATGACGTTCCCCTTCGACCTCAACGGTTAAACGACCAGAAAGGATATAGCCACACTCTTCCCCTTCGTGAGTACTAGCAGGCATATTGTCTGGATCTTCCGTTTTATCAATATGCATAAAAACCATCTCTACTGTACGGTTATCAGTAGGAGAGAGGATTATGTATTTTCTTTGAACCTCTGTTAAAAGGATTTCTTTGTGCTGATCTTTTTCAATAACCACAGGACTTTGTTTGGAATAATCTTCATCAAAAAATTCCCCCATAGTAGTCTCCAAAGTAGCAACAATGCGTGTCATAGCATTCACAGAAGGAGATACCAAATCCCTTTCAATTTGACTAATCAATCCAGTACTCAATTGGCTCTTTTCAGCCAGATCTTTAATACTCATTCCCATATTCTTTCTCATAATGCGAATCTTATGACCAGAAAATTTTGAAGACATACAAAAACCCCTTTCAATATATTTATTATAGATAGTAAAATTATACCACCATATTCATCTTTTTGAAATAAAAATTTCATATTTCAAAAAAATTTTCGAAACATCGTTCCAATACCGAAGACGAGAAAAATGTGTTATAATAAATCCGAAGAAAAGGAGGAAGATAATGGATAGAGAAATGATACTTGTCATTGACTTTGGAGGTCAATACAACCAACTAATCACACGAAGAGTGCGCGAAAAAAATGTATACTGTGAAGTTGTGCCTTATACCAAAGCCTTAGAATCGATTAAAAAATTGAAACCAATCGGACTAATTTTTACTGGTGGGCCTAACAGTGTATACGAAGAAGGAAGCCCAGAATTACCAGAAGAAATATATTCCTTAAATATCCCTATCCTAGGATTGTGTTATGGAATGCAACTTATGGCAAAACAATTAGGAGGAAATGTAGCCTCCTCCGACGTACGTGAATTTGGAAAAACCAAAACCAACATCGATCCAAGTTCTCCTTTATTTACAGATCTAGCCGTAGAACAAATTACATGGATGAGCCATGTAGATTTCGTAAAAGAATTACCAAAAGGATTCCGCACCATTGCCGCAACAGATTCTTGTCCAATTGCAGCCATGGAAGATAGAGAACGAAAATTCTATGCTATGCAATACCATCCAGAAGTAAATCACACAGAAAACGGACACGATATGATTGAAAACTTCGTAAAAGATATCTGTGGAGCGAAAGGCGACTGGACCATGGCGAACTATGCTCAAGAAGCCATAGAAACCATTAAAAAAACCGTAGGAAATAAAAAAGTATTGCTTGCCCTATCCGGAGGCGTAGATTCTTCCGTAGCCGCCAAATTAATTAGCGACGCCATTGGAGAAAATCTAACTTGTATCTTCGTAGATCACGGTTTAATGCGTAAAAACGAAGGACAAGAAGTAGAAGACGCCTTTAAAGGATCCGGCATGCACTTTATCCATGTAAAAGCCGAAGAAAGATTCCTAAAACGTTTAGAAGGCGTAACAGATCCAGAAGACAAACGAAAAATTATCGGGGAAGAATTTATCCGCGTATTTGAAGACGAAGGGAGAAAAATCGGCGTCGTAAACTTCCTAGCCCAAGGAACCATCTACCCAGACGTAATCGAAAGTGGATTGGGAGACGCTGCTGTAATCAAAAGCCATCACAACGTAGGCGGATTGCCATCGGTAGTAGACTTTGATGACTTAATTGAACCATTGCGAGATCTATTTAAAGACGAAGTACGTCAACTAGGTTTAGAAATCGGATTGGACGAAAAACTCGTATGGAGACAACCATTCCCAGGACCAGGATTAGGAATCCGCGTAATGGGCGAAGTAACCAAAGAAAAACTTGACATCTTGCGAGACGCCGATGCCATCTTTAGAGAAGAAGTCGCAAACGCAGGGCTAGATCGAGACATCAACCAATATTTCGCCGTATTAACAAACAACAGAACCGTTGGTGTAATGGGAGATTTCAGAACCTACGACTACACATTGGCCCTAAGAGGCGTAACCACAACCGACTTTATGACCGCGGACTGGGCCCGCATCCCATACGAAGTATTGGACAAAACCGCTACAAGAATCGTAAACGAAGTCGATCACATTAACCGCATTGTATACGATATTACAAGCAAACCACCAGGAACCATTGAGTGGGAATAGGCCCAAGAAAATAACAAATGGCGTAAAATCAAGGGGTTTAGCTATTTTAAAAGTGCAACCGGGACAAAATTGGGTAAAAAAGTTTAAAAGAATAATGCTGGGAATGTTCCCGAGTGGCTTAGAAATGAATTAAAATGAGACCGTAGCAATTTATGTTACGGTCTTTTTTAGTGGTAAGATTTTCTGACGATTAGTCGGGAGTGTAATAATATAAGCCTGTTGGTTCTTCAGAAATATAAACTCCAAAGGATTGATAGTAAGAATTTATCGCTTCTAGCAGAGAATTTGGAATTACAAATTTTTTATCATCATGAATATCGTAATAGATTCTATCAAACTCTGTTTTGAAAATATCAACAATCATTCCTATCAAACAATTTTCATAGTAGGCAGAATTCGATAAGTCTTTATCTAAAACAGATACGATCGAGACCATATTAATTAGAGTTTGTCTTGTTAGTAAATGAAAGTAATTACAAAAGTCATTTAAACTAATTTGGTGTGTTTTGTACTTCCATTTCTCTTCTATAATTCGTTCTTCGATATCATAAATATAATTTTCGTCATAGGTGAGAAGATTTATTGAAGTGAGATAGCTTGATTTTCTACAGACATAATACTCATCAAGTAATTGATAACATAGATTTTCAAGTTGACTTTGATAGCTATTATTAAAAGTTGGTTGTTTCACCTTATTAGCAAATTCTGCATGTGACAGCTCGTGGGCTAATAAATTTAATGCTTTCTGAGTTCCGTCTTCTATTGTTTTTCTATTTTCTTCACCAGCTATTTTGATTATATTTTCAGTAAGGGAATCCCTCATTAAGAATGTTGTAATTTCTGAGTCAAGAAAGACGATGTGTTTACCAGAATGCTGATTGAGAAGAAGTTTTCCATATGCTTTCCCGAATTCATTATTGGTAACAGACGGATTTTTATATCCAATTTGCACTTGGTATTCAAGAACTTCATCAACAAAATTATTAGGGACGACTATTTTTTCAACATTTGAGATGTCTATATATTCTGAAAAAATTGTTGCGATTGCTTCAATATTTTTTTCATAATACTGTTTCAGTTCTGTTGAAACTGTAATATTTCCTAATAAGAGTTTAGGGTTGAATTCGACTATCATTATTTCCTCTTCAAATTTCTAGACTTCTTTGGATAAGACAATTTCCAATCATCAAATTCCTCATCAGAAATTTCCTCATTATAATGTTTCTTTCTCATCTCATCCCATTCTTTGATAAAGTCATTAAAATTTTCATCATGGAAAATGAGACCAAGTGTAGAATCTTCTACTAATGGTCTTATTTTAAAATATTTTTCATAATCAAATACAACTTGCATAAATTCAAAAATAGAAATTGGTGTATGGTCAACTAAAGCAGAGGCATCACACTGTAGTGCTTCAGCTATTTTTTTTAATTGTTCATTGTCAGGAGATCTATATCCTAACTCATAATTTCGTATAGCAGAATCTGTTAAACCTGACATATAGGCTAATTCTTTCTGTGTCAACTTTCTTAGTAATCTTAGTTTTCTTAATTTTTCACCCGAAATCATGACGGCCTCCTCTCAAAATAATTAACTATATTTTATCACATGGTAATACTAATCACAACAGAAATGAACTGTTGTATTTTTTAAATGCTCAATAGAATCAGCACATAAAATACTAAACAATTTAAATTTGACATTGACAACACGAATACGTGCTGTTAATATATAATTAAACAGCACGGAAGTGTGTCGTTAGAATATAAGAAAACCAAATTGACGCTCGTCATAAATTCATTGATGAGAACCTTATAAGAAAAAACAATAAGGAGGTAAGAAATGAGCAAAGTATTTATGACAGCAAGAGAAGTTCAAGACTTCTTGGAAGTAAGCAGAACAACTGCTTATCAACTTATTGCTGAAATGAACACAGAGTTACAAGAACTTGGTTACCGTGTTCAAAGAGGCAAAATTAATCGTCAATATTTTATGGAAAAGTATTGCTATGGAAATCAAAAAACAAAGGAGGGATAGTGTGGGAGCCTACAGAGATGAAAGTGGAAACGGAACTTGGTACTGCAAATTTAGTTATTACAATTGGCAAGGTAAAAAGGTTAATAAGAAAAAACGTGGATTTAAAACGAAGAAAAAAGCCCTTGAATGGGAACAAAGCTTTTTAAATGAACAATCTGGAAACTTAGACATGACCTTTGAAGAATTCTTTGAAGTCTATAAAAGAGACAAGGCACCAAGGATTAGATTGAATACTTGGAATACCAAGGAAAATATTATAAAAAGTAAAGTCATGCCTTATATCGGTAATTTGAAAATGAATGAAATTAGTAAGGTCACGATTATTCAATGGCAGAACAAGATTATAAACATGATGGATGAGAATGGCAGAAGATACTCTCCAACTTATCTTAGGACTATACATGCTCAATTAAGTAGTGTCCTAAATCATGCCTGTAAATACTACAATCTACAGCATAATGTTGCTAGACAAGTTGGTACTATGGGGCAAAAAGAGGGGCAAGAAATGTCTTTCTGGACACAGGAAGAATTCGAAAAGTTTATCAATGCTATAAAAGATAAGCCTGAACATTATCATGCTTTTGAAATTCTTTATTGGTGTGGTTTAAGAATGGGTGAGTTTCTAGCTTTAACCAAAGAGAAGTTTGACTTTAACAATAATACTGTTCGTATAGATCAGTCTCTACAAAGGATTAAAGGTAAAAACTACATTACAGAACCTAAAACAAAAAAGAGTATCAGAACGATTGTTATGCCTGATTTTCTTTCTGAAAACATAAAAGCCTACTTAGATGGCTTCTATAAACTTAAGGATACAGATTTAATATTTTCTTTATCTAAAAGTTCTCTTCATAGAGAAATGGCAAGAGGAAGCGAAATATCTGGAGTTAAAAGAATAAGAGTTCATGATTTGAGGCATTCTCACGTTTCTCTATTAATTGAACTTGGTTATTCAGCTATTGCTATAGCAGACCGTGTTGGTCATGAATCCATTGATATAACTTATCGATATGCTCACCTTTTCCCTAGCAAACAGATTGAAATGGCTGATTCATTAAATAACTTGAGAAAAACTACAGAAAATGATTGGGCAAGCCTGCTTGAGGAGGATGAAGATGGCGAAAATATTTAGAAGAGAAAGTATTCAGAAACTAAAAAAGAAAAAACTTAAAAAGAAAGAAAATAATCGAGTCAGAAATAAATATGTCAATTTTAGAGTAACACCCGATGAATATGACTTACTTAATAAAAAGGTTGAGATGAGTGGTTTGTTAAAACAGGACTATATTATTCAAAGTTTGCTTAATCATGAGGTTAGAATCGTACCAGATTATCGCCTTGCCGATAGTGTTGCTAAAGAAATCTTTCAATTAGCTAGAGTAATTAAAAAATTCGGTCAGTTAGATGACCAAGAACAAGAAATCTTAATATTTATTTTAGAAATTTATGAAGAACTTAAAAAAGAAAAAAGCCTTTAACCCAAAAGGCCAAAGGCAAAACACTCCTGTGGGAATGTTCTCTAGACAAGTCCATTTTATCACAGGAGTCTTGCTAATACCAAATTAGGAGGACAAAAATGGAAAACAAATATAACTATATACCAGAAGAGATGAAAGCCTTAAAACGATTTATAGGCTGGAGAAAAGAAAGAAGAAAAGATACTGTAGCTAAACTTCCCTTTTCATTAATAGATGGACAAGGGATAGGCTGGAACAAGCCAGATAGGTGGCTAGATTTTGAAGAAGCAAAGGATAAAAATGAGCCTTTAGGTTTTGTTCTAACAGAAGAAGACCATATCACCTGTGTCGATTTAGACCAAGCGATTGTAGATGGTCGCTTAACAGCTATGGCTCAAGCTATTGTAGAAGCCTTCACAGGGACTTATATGGAGCTTTCTCAATCAGGGCAAGGGATTCATATCTTTTGTAAGGGAAAGCTTCTAGATAATGTGATTAAGCCTAGTGAAGGAATAGAAATTTATAAGAGCAATCGATATATCGCCCTAACTGGAGATGTAGGGGATGGAAGCTACTTTCCTATCAGCAATCAGCTACTAGATAAACAAGCAGAACTAGATAAGCTTTATAAGAAATGGACACAGGATAAAGTTTCTATTAGAAGTCAGATAAAAGACTTTCAAAGTCTTATTTTAAGTCAAGAAGGTCATTTGAATGGCTTATCTTTATCTGAAATTCTAGATACCATGGAAAAGACCAATTCAAAAGCAAAATTATTAATTAATGGAGAATCTATTACTGGAGACCATAGTAGAGATGATTTTATCTTTTTAGTTTTAGCTAGAAATTATACCGATGGGAATCCAGAACTTATGAAAGATTTGTTTTTAATGACGCCCTTAAATCGCATAGGAAGTCAGGAAAAAAGAAAAGACGATAGAAAGTATCTTGAATATGTAGATAAGACTTTAGAGAGCGTTTTAGAGCTTGGTTCTTATATCCCTTTTGATTGGTCAAGGCATCTAGCCTACAAGCAAAGGATGGAAGCCTATGAACGAACTTAAACTAGTCTTTCCAGAAATTGATCAGACTTATTCCTATATTGACTTACAAACAACAGATAAAGGGCATGTCAGGCAAATTACAGGCAATATTGTTACTGCTATCCTTAATCCTAAGTATTGTAAGAAAAAGAAAATCATAGAGGGACAAATCTTCTACGATAAATTTACCAATGAGATTAAATTCCAAGGACAAATTATAGGAGAAAGAAATATTAGACCTAATCAAATTAGGCTTTGGGATGATTCATTAAACAATCGACTGGGACTTGAAATAGAAAAGCATTTTGGCATTAACTATAACGCCAATAAGATGTGGGAAGCCATTCGATTTGTAGCCCACCAATATGAAATCAGTCCACCCAAACAATATCTTCAAAACCTAAAGTGGAAGGGTGATAGAAATGCCATCAGAAAACTTCTGCCTAGCTATTTAGGAGCTGAAGATACGAAACTTAATCATTGGATTATGGAACATATGATTTTAGGTTTAATCAAAAGAGTGTTTGAACCTGGATCTAAGTTTGATGAGATGATGGTTTTAGTTGGTGGCCAAGGTATTGGTAAGTCTACTTTTGCAAGATACTTAGCCATAAAAGATGATTGGTTTTGTACCATTGAAAATATCCAAGGTAAAGATGCTGTGATGAATCTCATGGGAAAAACAGTTGTTGAAATTGAAGAATTTGTAGCCTTAAGAAATGCCAAGTCTGCCAATGAAGCAAAGTCATTTCTATCCAAGTTAAGCGATAGAATCAGAATTCCCTATGAGAAGTTTTCTACCGATGTTCCTAGAACTTGTATTTTAATTGGAACATTAAATGAAAGAACTTTTCTAAATGACCATACAGGAGAAAGAAGATACTTGCCTGTTGAATGTCATAAGGATAAGAGAACGAAAGCTGGCTATCCCGATAAGGAATACTTAGGAGATTTGTCTGAAAAAGAATATCTCTTGTCTATTAGAGAAGACTTTAATCAAGCACTAGCTTATGGCTATGAACTTTATAAAAATAATCTGCATTCTTGGACGATACCAAAAGATTTATTAAAGGATCTATATGAGGAACAAGAGAAGTTTAAGTATTTAAATCCTGATGTAGAAGATATCAGGTTCTTCCTTGAAGAATATAAACCGAAATCTAATGAACCTCATATTACCTGCTTTAAGGAATTAAGCATGCAGGGCTATCAGATTAAGTCAAAATCTTTTTCTGAAATTATGGACAACTACTTCCCTGATTGGATTCCTATTCGTTCATCAAAGACAAAGAGGATTTCACCTAGTGGGATATCTATTCCAGTCAAACTCTATTATGAGAAGAAGGAAGATATGGGAAATGATTTGATAGAAGTGTCTCAAGACAATCTTCCTCCAGAGTGGAGCAAATTTACTCAAGTTGAAATGGACACAGGAGAGAGAAAAACTTAAAGAAAAATTGTAACTTTGTAACCTTGTAACTTGTAACCAAGATTTTAAAACCTTCTGAATTAGGACTAGAGAAAGCAAAAGGCTTGATAATACAAGCTTTAGAAGCCTAAGTGAAAGTAAACTTACCTAATTTCAGGAGTTTTGTTTTTGTAGGTTACAGTTACAAAAGTTACATGTGTCTAGTTTAGAAGTTAAAGAAAAGAAGATAAAAGAGAAAAGTTTAATAGCAAGCACAGTAAGTGTGTGACCACTTACTAAAAAATGACTTCAAAACTAAATCAGATATTTAATTTTGAGCTTCATTTTTAACTTGTTAGGGAGAACCCTAAGACCCCGAAAAAAAACAAAAAAGGAGATGACATATATGGAAAACAGAAAACGAAATAATCGCTTGAGATTCAATTTAACAGATGAAGAAAAAGAATTATTTGAGCGAAAGAAGAAAGAGTCTGGTGCAAAAAATATGAATCACTTTATCAGGAAGACGGTACTAGAAAAGGAAATTTACCATGTGGATTTAAGTCCATTTTATGATTTACAAACTGATTTAAAAGTCCTGACTGACTATACCAATCAGGTTGCTAAAAGTGTCAATACAACAGGCATTTTAAGAAAATATGAAATGGATGGTATGAAAGAAAGATTGGCAGTGATAAGCAATAAGATTACTGCGATACATGATTTATTAAGGAAAAAATAAAGATAAAAATAAGAATTTTAGGAGGTAATGAGAAATGAAATATTATATTGATGAGAAAGGATTATTGACGAAAGAAGAAGCCTTTTATATCGGCGTAGTAGGTTTTGAGGACTTAATTAAGGAACTAGATGAGGTGAGAGAAGTTTATCAAGAAGTATAAGATAGATGTGAAAATGAGGGGCATATTTATCGTCAAGACTTAAGAGATATGCTTGTAGAGTTTAATCATAATTTCAAGAACACTTATGAAGCCTTACTAGGAAAAATAGTATAGAAGTTTTTAAGAGCTGGTGTTTTGGGGCATCAGCTTTTATCTGTTTTAAAATAGGTAATTATTTGATATAATTATCTTTAATAAGATAAAGATTAAGTAGGGAAGATTTTATGACACATATAATTTTATAGCGAGAAATATAAAACTAAACCCTTATTCTTATGGTATTCAACGTGAGGGCAATAAATTATATATTGATGAAAGAAATCATATTCAAATATTTGTAGATGATCTTTTCAAAGAATTAAATCCTTATACAAATGCTCCATTTATTTAAGGAATAAGTTTTGGGTGAAAGTATTTAGGGAATCCCGAGAAACTTTTGGAGTATATTAAGCAAGCCTTAGATGGTCAAGATAGTCTAGAAATATTTTCAATCTGGTTAGGCGAAAAGAATGAAGTGGAGAAAAGGGACTGCCATATAGATCAACTTGATCGTGAATTATTAAAGTGGGTCTTTTCCTATGGAGGTTTCAAGAATCCAAGATAATTAAAAGTCTATAAGTACTGTAGAGGAAAGAAGTAAATAAATGGCATTTGATTACAGCAAACTTTGGAAACTACTTGAAGAAAAGAAAATGTACAAAGAAGATTTACGAATCGACACAGGGATGTCTTCAGCAACTCTTGCAAAGCTAGGAAAGAATGAGATTGTAAGTATGGATGTACTTGGTAGAATCTGTGAAAGTCTTAAGTGTGATGTTGGAGATATTGTAAGTTATTTAGTTGAAGAAAAATTGGAGCAGAGCGATGAGTATTAGAGTGAGAGAAAAAAGTACGGACCTTTGGGTTTATGATTTATTGAAAGAAGCGGATATTCAATTAGATCCACAAGGTTCAACAATAAAAGAAATTAGCGAAGCCCTGAAAACAGCTTCAAAAAGAGGCACAGGGAATATTGGATATCCAGAATATACAGGTGTCGTAAAAGATTTCCTAATTGTTATCGAAAATAAGGTTTCTGTCTCAAATCATGAACTAAGGACAGAAGATGATTTAATTTCAGAAGAAACGACAGCTATTTGTGATTATGCAGTGAATGGAGCCTTGTTTTATGGGAAGCACCTAGCAAAGAATACTTCATATAAAAAGATTCTTGCTATTGGTGTTTCTGGAAATGAGAAGCGTCATAGAATTACACCTATTTTTGTAGATGAGCGTCAAAACTATAAAGAGTTACCAGAAACAGAAGGCTTCATTCTTTTTAATGAAGATAATATAGATGAATATTATATAAAAGAAATCCTAAAAGAAGATACAGCTGAAGAAAAAGAAACAAAAGAAATTCTTAAGGATGCAGCTGAACTTCATGAAGATTTACGTAACTATGGAAGTATCCAAGATAAGGATAAGCCACTAATTGTTTCAGGAATTTTGTTAGCTTTAAGAGAAGCTGATTTTGGAAATTTTTCAGTTGATAGCTTAGTTGGAGATACTAACGAGAGATCAACTGACGGACAAAAGATTTATAAAGCAATCGAAAGTAACCTTGACCGAGCCAATGTATCTCCTCAAGTTAAAAAAGATAAGCTGTTAAGTCAATTTTCTGTAATCAGAGATAACACCCTTATCAATGAAATTAATGATACTTTAGGGAAAACGCCTCTGAAACACTACACAGAATTTTTGCAGAAACGAGTTTATCAAAATATTCGTTATAACAGGGATGGTGAAGACTATCTAGGCAGATTCTATGGGGAATTTATGTCCTATTCAGGTGGAGATGGTCAAACTCTTGGAATTATCCTTACGCCAAAACACATAACAAACTTATTCTGTGATCTTTTAGATTTGAAACCTACAGATAGAGTTTTCGACCCTTGTTGTGGCACTGCTGGTTTTTTAATTGCTGGTATGCATGACATGCTTTCTCAAACTAATGACTACGAGGATCGTAGGGCTATCAAAAAAGATCAACTTTTTGGTATTGAGAGCCAGTCATATATGTTCACCATTGCGACTACTAACATGATTCTTAGAGGTGATGGTAAAAGCAACTTAGAAAATGCTGACTTCTTAAAACAAAATCCAGCAAAGATACAAAAAGAGTGGCACCCAACAGTAGGAATGATGAACCCTCCATACTCTCAAGGATCATCAACAAACCCTGACTTATATGAAATTTCTTTTACGGAACATTTACTAGATAGCATGGTAGAAGAGGGCAGAGTTGCTATTATCGTTCCTCAGTCAACGATGACAGGAAAAACTAATATTGAAAAAGAGATTAAAGCAAATATCCTAAAGAAACATACTTTAGAGGGTGTGATTACACTTAATAAAGATACTTTCTATGGAGTCGGTGTAAATCCTTGTATAGCAATTTTTACAGCTGGCTTACCACATCATAAAGATAAAATATGTAAATTTATTAACTTTGAAGATGATGGCTTTATAGTTTCAAAACACATAGGACTTGTTGAAACTCCAAATGCGAAAGATAAGAAACAACACCTACTTGATGTTTGGAATGGAACAATTGAAACAGAAACTAAATTCTGTGTTGAAACAACTATAGAAGCAGACGATGAGTGGTTGCATTCTTTCTATTACTTTAACGATGAAATTCCCTCAGAAGAAGATTTTAGAAACACGATAGCTGACTATATAACATTTGAAGTTAATATGATAACTCATGGTAAAGGATATTTATTTGGCGTGGAAGACAAGAAAGAGTATTCAGCTACAGAAGATGAAATGCTATTAGTTGCTGAAGATGGTGATGATTATGGAGAATAGAATTAGTTTAGATCAAGTAAAGTGGAGTAAATTTAAAGTCTCAGATATCTTTACTGTAGAAAACTCTAAGCCTTATCATAAAGATAGGCTAGAGCAATATAAATACGGGGTGCCATACATCACTAGAACTTCACTTAATAATGGACTCGAAGACACTATTAAAGGATCAGATTTTAAATTTAATAAAAGAGATAGCATTAGTTTAGGGGCTGAAAATGCAGATTTTTTCTATCAACCTTATAATTATATTGCTGGAAATAAGATGTATTCTATATCTCATCCAGAGATTAATAAAAGCATAGGATTGTTTTTAGTTCAAGCATTTCGTTCATCAATCAAAGATTGTGGTTTTGGTTATGGAAAAGGATTAACAGGAACTAGAATGAAAGATCGTTTAGTTATGCTACCTATAGATTCAGAAGGCAAACCAAACTGGTCTTTCATGGAACAATACATCAAACAAGAACAAAAGAAAGCTGCTCGAAAAGTTATTGATTATTATGAGCAAAAGATCTTAGAAACAGCATTTGATTTGGTAGGCTTAGAGAATGTTGAGTGGAGGGAGTTTCCTTTCAATAAAATATTTAGGAAAATTCAAAGAGGTAAGAGACTAAAAAAAGCTGACCATATTGATGGATATACTCCATATATTTCGTCAACCGCTATGAATAATGGCCTCGATGGGTTTATAGGTAATAAAGATGGAGTTAGAAAATTTTCAAATAACATCTCAATTGCTAATAGCGGTAGTGTGGGTGCCTGCTTTTATCATGAATATGAATATATAGCTAGTGATCATGTTACTTCTTTAAGCATAGATAATGCTGACAAGTATATCTATTTATTTATGTCAACAATTGTCAGAAGACTTGAAGAAAAATATTCATTCAATAGAGAAATTAATGATAAAAGAATTAGGCAGGAAAAGATTATTTTACCTGTTGATGAAAATGGCAATCCTCATTGGGAATATATGAGTCAATTTATGCAAAATTTAGAAGCTGAAAAAGTCCAAGAAGTGCTTGAACCTATATATATATATATATATATATAGGTTAGCGATACTCAAAGAAAGTCAGATGAGTTCACTCAATGAAAAAGTTTGGTCTGAATTTTGGATGGAGGATATTGTTTCTATAGGTTCAGGTGTACGTTTAACAAAAGCTAATCAGGAAGAAGGTAATAGACCTTTTATTGGATCTTCGGATAGTAATAATGGTGTTACAGAATTTGTTAGCAACACTAATAATAGTTTAGATAGAAATGTTTTAGGAGTAAACTATAACGGTTCTGTTGTAGAGAATTTTTATCATCCATATGAAGCAATTTTTTCAGATGATGTTAAACGAATCCATTGGCAAGATGAGAGACAGGAAGATAGGTATACCTATTTATTCTTAAAACAAGCCATTCTTCAGCAGAAGGTAAAATATGCTTATGGATATAAATTTAATGCTGGACGTATGAAAAGACAAAAAATCATGTTGCCTGTCAAAGAAGATGGCATCCCAGATTATGATTATATGAGACAATACATTCAGATTGAAGAGATTAAGCAAAGTTTTAAGATTTTGGATTATTACAGAGAAATATAAGTAGGTGAAAAATGAGTTCAAATATTCCATTAGGAAGACTAAAAGAAGTAGACATTAGAGAGTTATGGGCACATGAGCAATATAACTTTTCTAATTGGTTAGCGAAAGAGGAAAATATTGAATTGCTTAATGAAACAGTGGGTCTTACTTTAACTGATATAGACAAGGAAGTTTATGTTGGATCATATCGATGTGATCTAGTGGCTGTTGATGAAACGACTGATATCAAGATTATTATAGAGAATCAATTAGATTCTACCGACCATGATCACCTAGGAAAAATTATCACTTATGCATCAGGACTTGATGCCAATGTGATTATTTGGATTGTAAAAGAAGCAAGAGAAGAGCATAAAAGTGCCATTGAATGGTTGAATAACAACATGGCAAAAGAAATTTCTTTCTTCTTGTTAGAGATTAAGGCTTATAGAATTGGGGATTCACTTCCAGCACCAATGTTCAAAGTAGTTGAGAAACCTAATGATTTTATTAAGAGTAATAAAAGTGTAAAGGATGGAGATTTATCCAAAACACAAGCAGAAAGACTTAACTTCTGGACAGAGTTTAACCGAGTAGTAACTGAAAATGGCAAACCATTCAATGTAAGAAAAGCAACCACTGACCACTGGTATGATGTTGCAATTGGTACAAGTGACGCACATATCAGCATTACCCTGGTAAATAAAGATGGAACAATCGGTGTTGAGCTCTATGTTAGAGATTGCAAAGATTTATTTGATAATCTGTATGAGCATAAAGAAGAAATAGAAAACAAACTTGGTTTTAATATGCACTGGGAAAGGCTAGATGATAAGAAAGCATCTAGAATAAAGTCATACATCCCTGGTTTGAACTTCAATAAACAAGGAAATTACCCCGAACTAATGAATCTAGTTATTGAGAGAGTTGTTCTAATGAGAAATGTATTTAAAGGTTATTTGTAAAGAGGATAGAGCAATAGGCAAAAGGAGGTGAGAGAAATCAGTTATTTTTCAGCTTTATATGATTTCATTAAATACCCGATATCTGGGGAAGAAGAGTTTGGCTTGAGGAATGCTCAGTTAGGGGCAATACATGCTATAGCCGCTAATGATACGCTCGAAGAGAATGGGAACTCAATGATTGTAATGCCAACAGGGTCAGGAAAAACTACAGTCTTGATGATGGCACCGTATATTTTAAGAAAGAGTAAGGTGTTAATCGTTACTCCTAGTGCTTTGGTAAGGGGGCAAATTTATGATGATTATAGTAAGTTAAAAACACTAAAGAGAATAGGTGTTTTTTCAAAAGAAATTGTTGCACCTAGAATATTTGAAGCAAAGAAATTGTATGCTGACAATCAATTAGATGATATTAGGGAAGCTGATGTTGTGATTGCAACACATAAAGTAGCTGTTTCTATTTCTAGCGAAAATATAAGTAAAAGTTTTGACTATATTATTATAGATGAAGCTCACCATGTTCCCGCGCCATCTTGGCAATCGATATTAACTAATATGCCAAATATTTCTTCTTTGTTTGTTACTGCAACGCCCTTCAGGCTTGATAGAAAAGATATTAATGGCAAACAAATTTACAATTATCCTTTATATAAAGCTTATCGTGATGGGATTTTTGGGGAAATAGTTTTCCATCCAATCGAAGAAGCACCAGAAAAGGATCGCCTAATAGCATTGGAAGCAGAGAGAGTTTTCTTGAATGATAGGGAAATAGGCTTAGATCATTATATGATGGTTAGAACCGACACTAAAGAGAAGGCTAGATTATTAGAAATTCTCTATAAGGAGTCAACTTCACTTAGATTAAAACGTATCGATAGTTCAATGACTTATAAAACAGTTAATCAAGCGTTAAATGATTTGAAGAGTAAGAAATTGGACGGTATTATTTGTGTTGATATGCTTGGTGAAGGATTTGATTTTCCAAATTTAAAAATAGCCGCAGTACATGAGCCTCAGAAATCTTTAGCCAGTACACTACAATTCATAGGAAGATTTGCTAGAACAAATGCTGAGAATATTGGTTCTGCAAAATTTATTGCAATGAAAGATGAAAATCTTAGAATTGGAAATAAAAAGTTATATTCTAGTGATATCGCTTGGCAAGAAATGATTATGAATATTTCAGATGAAACAATAGAAGGTGAATATCAAAGTCAATCTATATTAAATGATTTTACTAAACCAGACTTGAAGGGCCAAGCTATACCAATTGCTAATATTAGACCTAATTTTCACGCAAAAGTATACGAAGTTAATGATTTTGACATTAACTCATCCTTACCGGAAATGTTAGGCATTGATGATGAAATATACAAAAATTATGAAAACAATACTATTGTAGGAATTTCTAAAATATATACTGTGCCACTTTGGTACGATGGGGAAATGCCAATAAATAAAGAGCTAGGTCTATACATAGTCCACTACCAGGAACAAACTAAACTGTTGTTCATTTATGCACACTCTAAAACAGAGGCAACTTATGAATCAATTGCTGAGTGCTTTTCAAGTAGTTTTGATAAAATCCCACGCAATGAAATCCATCGTGTTCTTGCAGGATTAGAAAATTATGAATTTTTCAATACTGGAATGCAAAACAGATATACTGAAAATGGTGAGTCATATCGCATCTATGCAGGTTCTAATACTGCGTCATCGATAGATGAAAATACAGGAAGAATGCTATCTGCTGGACATGCTTTTTGTAAAGCTAGAAAAAATGGTGAGGAGATTACAATTGGTTATAGTTCCGGTTCCAAAATTTGGAGTCAAATCTATTTGAATATTCCTGAATACATAAGTTTGTGCGATAAATTAGGTTTAAAAATCTCGAATAATTCACTAAGAGTGAGAACAAATACTAACTATGATAAATTACCATTGGCTGAAAGAATTACTAAATTCGAAAGTGATGTAATTTTTGCATTCCTATCTGATGATTGTTTTAGTTCTCCTGGGATTATTTTTTCTAGTAATCAAGAAGAAAAAGCTCTTATAACCGATGTTGAGTTAGAAGTGGTGAGCGTTTCTGATTTAAGCATTTCTTTCAAAGTTAAGATATTTGGTGAGGAAGAGCAATTGCAATGCAATATACAAGGTATATATAAATCATCAAAATCGATATTTATGTGTCTTGATGGTAAGGAGACATATTCGCTAGAAGAATACTTTACGGAACATCCAATCACCTTTAAGACTACGAGAGATACAGTTTATACTGGAAATGAAGTGCTCAAAGGAAATGTTGAGTTAGAAAAATTTGATATGACTAGAGTTGAGGTAATTGATTGGGATAGTCTTTCAGTCGATACAAATTTGGAATTCGGTGAGAGCAAGGATTCTAGTAAAATTTCTATTCAAGAAGGGTTAAAGCAATATTTAGTTGATAGTGGGAGTAGTACTCATATTTTTTATGATCATGGATCAGGAGAAGTTGCGGACTTTATTACTTTCAACGAAGATGTTTCTCATATTAATATTAATTTATATCATTGTAAATCAAGATCTGGTAAGCGATTCAATTCAAATTTAGAGGATGTTTATGAAGTTGCACAACAAGCTGTAAAATGTACAAAATGGTTGAAGAACAAGGTAGAATTACAAAATAAAATTGACGAGAGAAATCGTAATACTAGAAATAGCACTTTTATCACAGGGGATTTTACAAGTTTTAAGGAGCTAATGCGAGTAAATAAACCAATGAATGTAACGGTGTATATCGTTCAGCCAGGTGTAAGCATCTCTAAGCCGATGAAAGAAGAATATGGCACAATTCTTTCTTCAGCAAACTATTTTATTAGGAATAGTGGGCGAGTCAAGAAATTAAAAATCTTAGGTAGTAGTTAGATTAATAATCAATATGAAGAACATTGATTATAATTATTATCAACTGGAACTGGCACTGGAATGGGTAAAATAATTTGAAAACAAGGCGAATTAAGGCGAACAAAACGAATATGAACTGAAGAAAAGACCTAATTATCAAGGTTTTGAATGTAATGAACGTTTAGAAATGAAGAGTGGGAATAGTTAAAACAAAAGATAAAAGCTTATAAAACCAATGCTTACAGAGGTTGAAAACCATCAACTGGAACAAAAATGGGTAAAAAAGTTTTTTAGAATAATTTAATAAATAATGCCAAGTGGCTTACAAAGATAAACACCATAGAAATCTTATTAAAAAAAGGAAATATAGATTTTGGGAACGTAAACTACATTTCTCTGACGGATCATAAAGAGATCAGTAATAGATCTAAGGTAGAGAAAAATGATATCCTTTTTGGGATGATAGGGACAATTGGCAATCCAGTAATTGTTAAAGAAAACAACTTTTTTAGTATAAAGAATGTGGGATTATTCAAAAAGAATGAGGATTTAATAAATCCAAAATATTTATATTATTATTTATCAAGTTGGTTTGTTGAAAAAATAATGCTAGATCAAGAACTAATAAGGGGGACTACACAAAAATTTATAGCATTAGGAGGTTTAAGAATGCTACCAATACCTTTACCTTCAATAGATGAACAAGAAGAAATTATAAAAGAAATAGAATCCCGTCTTTCAGTTTGCGAAAATATAGAAGCTAATATAGAGGAAGCTCTTGAAAAAGCTGAAGCTTTACGACAAAGCATCTTGAAAAAGGCTTTTGAAGGCAAGTTACTGTCTAAGGAAGAACTAGAAGCATGTAGACAAGAAGATGATTGGGAGCCAGCAGGCCTTTTAGAAAAAAATGCAGAAGATACTAAAAGTGGAGCAGGACAGTACTTTACACCTAGGGCCCTTATAAGGGCAATGGTTACCTGTGTTCAACCTGAACCCATTAAAACCATAGTGGACCCAGCCTGTGGGACAGGTGGATTTTTCTTGGCATCCTATGACTATATTAGCCAAGGCCATGATTTAAATAGGGATGAGAAGGAGTTTCTAAAGAATAAAACCTTTCATGGTAACGAGATTGTAGCCAATACTAGACGACTTTGCTTGATGAATATGTTTCTACATAATATAGGAGAAATGGACGGTGAGACTTTTATTTCCTCTGCAGATGCCTTAATCGCAGATGAGGGTAATAGGTATGATTATGTTCTAGCTAATCCCCCCTTTGGGAAAAAATCATCTATGACCATTACCAATGAAGAAGGCGAGCAGGTCAAGGAAGATTTGGTCTACAATAGACAGGACTTTTGGGTAACCACATCAAATAAACAATTAAACTTTCTACAACATATAAGAACATTATTAAAAGAAAATGGACAGGCTGCAGTAGTTCTACCAGATAATGTTTTATTTGAGGGAGGAGCAGGAGAAACAGTTAGAAAAGAACTTCTTAAAACAACTGACCTCTACACCATACTAAGACTACCAATAGGTATATTTTATAGACCAGGTGTTAAGGCCAATGTACTTTTTTTCGATAATAAGCCAGGAGCCAGGGATCCTTGGACAAAAGAGATATGGTTTTATGATTATAGAACTAATGTCCATCATACGTTGAAGAAGAAACCTATGGAATTTGAGGACTTAGAGGATTTTATTAAATGCTATAATCCATCCAATAGACATGACAGGCAGGAAACATGGTCAGAAGAAAATCCAGAAGGAAGATGGAGAAAATATAGCTATGAAGAAATCATTGAAAGAGATAAGACAAGTTTGGATATATTTTGGCTCAAGGATGATAGCCTAACAGATTTAGAAAACTTGCCAGATCCGGATATTTTGGCCAACGAGATAATAGAAAACATAGAAGCAGGATTGGAGAGTTTTCAAGCATTGATGGAAACTCTGAAAGGGGAGTAAAAAAGATAACAGATAAATTGACTTTTAAGGAAGGTGAGATGATGAAAAAAGATCTTAAAAATAAAATAGAGTCATGGCTGGTAACCTTAGGCTATAGTTTTAGCAGAGAATTATACAGTAAAGTAGCAAAGATGTCTTTTTATCACCCTTCCTATAAAGCAATTGCTGATACAGTTTTAAATTCCATAAAGATTGCTAACCCAGATTTGAATGCCAATGAGGCATGGAGCTACACAAGAAACTTTGTTAATGGGATGAAAGGAAACTTAATAACTAATAATAATTACTTTCAATCTGTGTTAAAAGGTGGTTTATATAATTGGGTAAGCAATGAGCAAGATAATGATATACAATTAATCTCTAGCGAAAATGATTTCGAAAAAAATAGTTTTACTTATTTAAAAAATATCTGGATAAGTAATGGTAAGGGAAATAAGATTTTTGATTTTATACTTTTAATCAATGGATTTCCTCTAATTCTTATAAAAGTAATTGATAAAGATGAATTATCTTTTGAAAGTGCTTTTATAGGCTTAGAGGCAGATTTCGAGGAATTTCCAATGTTTTTCAATTTTAATAAACTTATATTGCTTACAGATGGAGACACTTATAAAATGGGTTCTATCTTTGATTTTCCGGAGGAGTATTTGACTTTTGAGACTAGGTCTATAAATCCTAGTGAAGAAGATTATTATTCGTTTGAACAACTGGGAGAGATGCTATTAAGTCAAAATATCTTAGACTTTTTAAAAACCAATAAAAATAGTAGCCAGATTATTGAATATATGAAAAATAAATCCAAAAAAATCGAAGAATTAGAAGGACCTACTGGACAAGGCCTTGATTTAGAAAATAGGATTATGGGCAAGGAGAAAGAATTAGGTAAAGATAAGAAAGAAGATATAAAAGTATATGAAAAAGATGAAGAACTGAACTTTTTGGCTGAATTTTTCAATCCTGATTTGGAAGAAGTATTAGAATCTGATGATTTTAAAAAGAGATTAGAAAAGACTAAAGAAGTTCCAGATTTTAAGGAAAACAAATCCTATATAGAAGACTTTCAAAAAAATAATGATATGAATACTTTAGAAACTTTAATTAAAGCAAATGAGAGGTTGATTCTCAAAGAGGCCAATAAATTTATTAGGTATCAAACCACCAGCATGGATTTTGATGATATGTATCAATTAGGATATATTGGTTTACTAAAAGCAGTGGAAAGATTTGACTTAGAAATGGAAAATGAATTTTCAACCTATGCAACATACTGGATTAGGCAATCTATTACAAGGGGAATAAATGATAGTAGCCTATTAGTCAGGATTCCTGTTCATAGATGGGATTCATTAGCAAATTTAAGAAAACTAGAATATAAGTCTGAAGAAAAATTTAACAAGGTGGACTATGATTGGATTAGTAAAGAATTGGATCTATCAAAAGAAAAGGTTATGGAACTAGTTATGATTAGAAATACCTTTATGAACAATGTAAGTCTAGATACTCCTGTAGGGATTGATGAAAATACAAGACTAGGAGAATTTATAGCCGATGAAGACTATAGTGTAGAAGAAATAATTACAAGTATGGATTTAAGAAATAGTTTGGAAGAAATATTGAATATATTAGATGGCAGAAGTAAAGATGTAATAATAAAACGATTTGGATTAAATGGCCAAGAACCTATGACCTTAGAGGAAATAGGAGAGATATACAATCTTACAAGAGAGCGAGTTAGACAGATAGAAAGCAAAGCATTAAAAAAACTAAGGCATCCATCAAGAACTAAAAAAATTAAGGTTTACTGTGAGGGATAGATATGATAGATAAAATTAAAAAGCTTTTAAGTTCAATAGAAAAAGAATCAAGTAAAAAAACAATAGTTGCCTTTAAAGGCTTTCCATACTCTGAGCTAATAAAATTAGATAATAAATATTTTACACAATGGGATAAGATAATTGTAAACAAGATAGACTTAGAGCAGTTAAAAAGCCAAGTATTATATTCTACCTTTGAAGTCATGAATAGTGACAAGCAAGTTTATTGGATGACCTATGAGGAACTTATTTTATCATATGAAACTATAAAAAATAATTTTGATATTAAAGTAATTGAAAATAATATTTTCAACAAGAAATTTCCCCATGATGGAACTATTGACAATATAAAAAGAGTCTATGATACTTATTTCTATAATGTAGAGGAAGAGATTAAAGATGAACAAGCTTTGGAATATTCAACTATAGTTGAGTTTTATGGTGATATATTATATTCCTATGAAAGTGATAACTACTATATTACCTATAATGATTCTTTGGCTGGTGATGTTGAATATATGTACCTATACGAGATTGAAGATGATACATATAAGGTTAAGATGGGTGAGGTCCAGCCTAAGACTGAAGATATATTGCTATTAGAGCTTTCAGAAGATGAAACAGCATTTTTAGATTTAACTATGGACCTTCTATCTAGTAGTGAATTGCCAGAAAAAGTATATATAATTACCATGGTTCAATTATCAGACCTACCTAACTTGTATAGGGAAAGAACTGAAATATTACGAAATCTATTTATAGGTAAAACAGAATTTTACTTTGCTATGAAAACCATGGAAGCCTCTGACATAGAAAGTCTTCCAGGGTATTTATCTATATTGAAGGAATATTGGGGTTATAAGTCCTTTAGAACCTTAGATATATATAGGGATGTTAGAAGTAGAGAAAGAGAATTGATGGAAATATCTCAAGCGCAAATAATTGATGATATAGTAAGACAAACTTCGCTAGCCTTGGATGGAAAGAGCTACAGAGACATTTTTATTACTTCATCTACAGGTTCTGGAAAGTCTGTAATGTTCCAGCTACCATCAATATATATCTCAGAACAGTATAAGGATTTAAAACCTCTTACAATAGTTATTTCACCTTTGATAGCCTTGATGAATGACCAGGTAAACTCCTTAAAAAAGACCGGAATTGATATTGCTAGAACTATAAACTCTAATACCTTACCTTTTGAAAGAGAAAAAATATTAGAAGAAGTTGAAGATGGGACATGTTCAATATTATATTTATCTCCAGAAACCCTACAAGCAAGATATGATATTAAGACCCTAATAGGTAGTAGGTATCTAGGCTTACTTATTATAGATGAAGCCCATATTGTTACAACTTGGGGGAAGACTTTTAGGGCGGATTATTGGTATTTAGGGATTTTTCTACAAAAATTACGTAAGGCCTACCGTTTTCCTATAGTTACTTTTACAGCAACTGCTATTTATGGTGGCAGGGAAGATATGTATTTAGAAACTAGGGATAGTTTAAACATGATTAATCCAATTTCTTACTTTGGAAAGGTTAGACGAGATGATATTTATATGATGATATCTTCCCTATCTGATACTGATAAAGACTTTGACAGAAATAGTAGAGATTATAGGAAAACCAAGCATCAATTAGCCTTAGATCATTTAGAACTTGCCTATAAAAACAAGCAGAAGTCATTAATATACTTCCCCACCATAAAAACCTTAAGAGACTTTGGATCCTTCATTAGGCAGAATAATAATGAGATATATGAAAAAACCGGTCAATATCATGGAATGTTAGAAAAGGAAGAAAAAGATGAAGTACTAAAAAGCTTTAAGGATGGTGACATGCTTTTCGTTTTGGCTACAAAGGCTTTTGGTATGGGTGTGGATATTCCGGATATAAAACATGTATATCATTATGCTCCTACAGGAAGTGTAACAGATTATATCCAAGAAATAGGACGAGTGGCTAGGGATAAGACATTAGTAAAGAAAGGTGTAGCAAACTGTGATTTTTTACCTAGAGATTTTAACGAAGTAAAAAGACTGTATGGGATGAGTAGTATAAAGAACAGCCAATTGCAACAAGTAATGGGAAAAATAGTCCAACTTTACAAGGAGAAAGGCTTCAACCGTAATCTATTAGTAAGGGCTGAAGATTTTAAATATGCTTTTATGGATGATAATCAGGAAAAGGATGGCTTGGAGAATAAGATAAAAACAGCCCTATTGTTGATTGAAAAAGATTTTTCATCCCCTAATAACATTGGTTATCCACCTTTTGTAGCAAGACCAAGAAGCATCTTTGGAAACGAAATGATATTGGCAAAGAAAGATTTAGCTAATAGATTAATGTCTTCATCAATAAAGAAATATATAAAGCTTGAATATCCTTTAAAAAATAGTATTTTTCATGGTATTTATTCAGTAAATTTATCAGATCTTTGGGAAGACCACTATAAAAATTATACTTTTCCTAATTTTAAAAGAATCTTATTTACATCAGATGAATGTAAAGCTTTAAAACATGGAAATCTACTCTCTCAACTTTCATATTCAACAGGTATAGCAATAGCTAAAATGTCTGAGAATGAGGTAAATGATGGAATTAGTACATTTAATAAATATATAAAAACATTTTCAGACTTTTCTGCAGAAAAAAAGAGACTAGACAAGTATTTTACTACCAATGAATTAGGACACTATTTAGCTATACAGTTAAAAATTAAGGATAAGTTTAAAGCTAGATCAATAGGACAGGCCCTAATTAATAGTTGCTTTGAGTATCAAAAAATAAAAGACTATAGATTTATTAGAGAAAGGGCGGAAGGCAATGAACTTATGTATAAATATCAAAATAGTTATGATGTTTTTATAGATTTCCTTGAAGTAAGCTTTGAAAACTATCTTAGGCAGAAGGACCAATACTATGAAGATGATGAACAATTTATAAAGTTTTACTTAAGGAATACTAGTTCTCAATTTAATTATGATGCAATAGTACTAGGTCTTGCTGAGGCTATTGGCTTGGTAAGTTATACTGTTGAAAATGGCAATAGCCCACAGATATATTTAAGGATTAACTCTATCCTACCTATGGAGCAAGCTATTAAAAAAGGTGATTATTATAAAAATAATTTATTAAGTAATATTTATTTGAGACATAAAATTAGTGTTGAGATGCTGACATATCTATTTACCTACAAGATAGAAGCTAATAGCCCACAAGAAAGGATTCTAAAATACACAGATTTTTTCTGGGATAAAATAGAGGATTATTTTTTAGGCTATATACCAACTGAGGTTGAAGAAAAGCTTTATAAGAGTAGGAATGCTTAGAAGAAATAATACTGGAGTTGAAACTAGCAAAGATTATACACTATGGAAAACTAATTTATTTTCTTTCAACTGGAACTGGAACTGGAACGGGCAAAATAATTTATAAATGTACTTAAATCAGGTGAACAGTACATAAATGAACTGACAAACAATGCCTAAATTAAAGGCTTTCACACATATTTGATAATATAAAATGAAGAGTGGGAATAAAAAAACACGAAAACACCTAGAAATTTCTAGGTGTTTTTTTGTGGAAAAATACGCGAGATTTTCCATTCCAGTTACGTCATTTTGAATGAGGAGTTTCGATGGGATTTTTCCCCGCCACTTACGCCATTTCGACCGGAAAAATTCCGTTAGGGATTTTGGAGTGGAGAAATCTTACACGCTTTTTACGTTTGTCGTTCCAAAGGCTTTGTTCTAGGTGGACGCTCACCCTGGTGAGATTTCTCCGTGCGAGAAAACTGGCGTTTTTTCTTAGTCGAAATGACGTAAAAGGGAGGACGCTCCCTCACCAATTGTAACTTTCTCTTCCTCACCCCAACAGAAACGTCAATCCGCCACGAATCCATAAAATGCTTTTCGAAGAAAAGCGTACATTTCGCGCGTTTTGAGGGTGTAAGGGGAGGGCCCCGGGGAGGGCATGAGGGAGAATCGCAACTCCCTTCGCCCTCCCCGGGTAAAGAAACAAAGAAATGAGAAAGTATATGAAGTTTTCGGTTACTTAGGAATCAGAAAAACCCCTTTTCCCTTATCCACTTACGTCATTTTGAATGAAGAATTTCGATAGGATTTTTCCTCGCCACTTACGCCATTTTGACCAAGGAGTTTCGATAGGATTTTTCCCCGCCACTTACGCCATTTTGACCAAGGAGTTTCGATGGGATTTTTCCCCGCCACTTACGTCATTTCGACCGAGGAATTTTTGTAAAAAATTGCGAGCGGAGAAATCTCACATCCCTTTTACGTTTGTCGTTCCAAGGGCTTTGTTCTAGGTGGACGCTCACCCTGGTGAGATTTCTCCATGCGAAAACCTTCGGTTTTCTTAGTCGAAATGACGTGGTTGGGAGGGTGCTCCCTCAAAGAAAAAAGGGATATTTTTAATTCTTCCCTTCTTCGCGACTTTCGCCCACTTTCTCATTCTTTTGTGTTTCGTTTTCTAGGGGCAGGGACAAGGGCGTTGCGATTCGCCCTATGTCCCTCCCCTAGGACCCCCCCATCCTTGTTACCCTAACGCTTTTCTAGATGTGGCTTTTTCTGGCGAAAAAGCATTGTATGGATTCGCGGGAGGGCGGGTTCATACAAATGGGTTATGTTTTTCCGTTTGTTATTACAAGGGCCTTCCCACAGGTGTACGCCCACCCCGGTGAGATTTCTCCGTGGGAAAAAACTGACGTTTTTTCTTAGTCGAAATGACGTGGTTGGGAGGGTATTTCGTGGAAGAAAAGGCCCTCCCTTTTGTCTATCCTCGCCAATTACGTCATTTTGACCGAGGAATTTTTGTAAAGAAGTTACGAGTGGAGAAATCTCACATTCCTTTTACATTTGTCTCGCCAAAAGCCCTCTTAAAGACTTTATGCCCCACATTATAAATAGGAAAATTCCAACAAAATAATGAATACATAAAAAGAAAAAACATAATCTAAAAACAAAATAGAAACTTCCAAAAAATGGATAAAAATACAAGAAAAAAGAGTTAAAAGAATGACGAAAATAAAAATAAACAAAAATTGGTTACAAAAAAATATAATTTAGCACAATAAAGCGTATACAATGAGAGAATAAAAACTATTACTATATAGAAAGAATGAAAAAATTAATTTTATAGAAAAATCTTGGAAAATATTGGGAAATAGGGAAATTCTTGTTGAAAAATAGGGGGGGTGGTAGTATAATTAGACTCACAACGAATCTACACTTATTTAAGGAAGTATAAAAAAATTATCTAACCCCAAGAAGAATAAGTTATTTTTTCGGAAAAATATTTCGCCTATAGCGAGTAATTCAAAAGGAGTGAGTTATGGAGAGATTAAAACAAATTGTGGAGCAAAAAAGAGCTCGCACAAAAGAAAGAAATCCAAAATATGCAATGCGTAGTCTATCTATCGGTTTCGTATCCTGCTTATTAGGATTTACCATGTTGGTTTCCACGCCTATAACAGCTTATGCAACAGCGGTACCAACAGCAATAACAACAACTGCTGCGGCAGATGGTGCAACTGCTAATGCAGCTAATAATGCTATGCCAGAAAATCTTGTTACTGAAAACAACTGGGATGAACAAGAAGGTACAGGAAATGATGACTGGGGTCTCTATCAAGACGAAGGACAAAGTCCTGCTCAAAGGCTGCGTAGAGTAACATTATCAGACCCTATTGATATCTTCGACGTAGACTATGAAGGTTACTTTATAGATGCAGAAGGACGCACAAATTTAAGACTTGTTTATAGGGAAAAATCTACCGTAGTATCTGGTGTGTGGCATAGAGCCTTGTTCCATTTTGATAGTGAGTTATATAAACTTATTGATTTTGATAAATCATATGGTAGCTCAGAACAAGATGGTTCAAATAAGGTTTTATTTGAATCATCTCCTCAGGCCAACACAAAAGGTTTTAATATTAGAAACTTAATTAGTATTAGAACTGCGATGAAGAATAACATTCCTATTAATCTTGTTTTAAACGAAGGCATCACTATAAATGACTTGCCACAAAGAAATCTGTTGGTTCAAATGAGATTAACAACTAGTGACTATAAAGATATTTATACTTTTGCTCCAGGCAAATCTAGTATGGACTATTCTTCTTATACTCGATCTACAATCATCCCAACAGTGACAAATGTTGATAATTTATTTAAAAAAGGAAATAAACCTAAAGATGAATTAATTGTAGCGCAAAGAGCATTTCAAACTGAATTTATAGCGAATCCTGAAAGATACAACGACTCATCAAATATCGGTATTCTTAGAACAGCCTATCAGTGGGAACATAAGTCTTTAGCCAAAGCAAATTCAATGGATCCTGTTGCTAAAGATGGAAAAGGTAAACCATTTGGTTATGTTCAAGCCTTTGATGCAGAAATGCTTAAATTTTTAAAAGCGGACGCATCTGGCAATGTAGCTTTTACCCGACTTTTAAATGCTGACAGAACGGAATATAAAGGATCTTCAGCTTATCCATATGTTGAGTATGGAATTAAAAAAGACGAGATTAACGTTACTCCAGACGGCAAGACTGCCTATATTGTTTTGGCAGAAGATAATTTCAAAAAAGACGGAGTGAAGGTTGTTAGAATTGGACAGATGGATGGTTCTATTTATGAAGGTGGGTCTAACTTTACTTCCATTGATTTTAATATGGACAAAGAACTTTTAGCAGATGCCTTTACAACACCTGAAGGGGAAACATCTCAAGTAAGATATCCTGTTATGTCAGGTTGGGTAGAATCAAATCCAACAGGATGGACTGCCTTTGAAGACTCCTATGATGAAGATGCTACTATAAAAGCAGGACAAATGTTTACTGTAGATACTACCCAAACACCAGCAGGTGGAGGTATTATGCTACAAGTAGGTAATGAAGAAGCATTACTTCGTAAACAAGTTGGAAACTATATCGATAATGCAGGCGTAGGAAGATTAGGTGGAATTGATAAGATAGAAGAGGTAACTCCTGGTATTTTCAATATTTATCTAAGAGAAGGGGCCCAAATAAAAGCTGGCGAATCTATTAAAGTAATTATGCCAGATACAGCAGACCACGTAGATGCAGTTACTGGAAATAGTTTACCTGTTTATTTTGTTGAAATAGACAATTACGGAAAAAAGGCTGATTCAACAACCTTTGAATATACTTCAGGAAGCCAAGGTAATTTAAGTGTTGTATTTACAGGGGATTCTGAAAAAACAGATTTAACTTATACCTTAAGCGACGGTACAACAAAGACAATAACAGTAGACAAATCTTCAATAGGATTTTGGAGAAGTAATATTCCAGGAGCAGGTGATGAATATTTATGGAAAAATAGGGCGGCAGCAGGTACTGGAGCATATGCTTATCTAATGCGTGACAAGCTACAACCAGGAGCTCCTATAACAGCTGTAACAACTATGAAAGATGGATCTGTTAGAACCTCTACAGTAAAATACAAACCATTAACAAAGTCTACAGAAAAATACAATGGAATGGTTTGGACAGATCATTCTGATTCTCTATCTTCAATAGTAATTAGTAAGTCAAAGTATGTACCTTTCCAAGAAGTATATACAAATGACTATACAGCTAGCCAAGATGATTGGTATGTAAATCCAAATGTAGCTCCAGGTACAGATGAGAACTTTATGACAAAGACCTCTGCTATTAGAGGATATTCTCATTATGAGTCTGGTAAAATTAGAATGCGCTACATTCCTCCAACTGGAGATGTTATCATTGGAAGAGCAGAAGCTATAGGAAATGAATATAACGATGGTGGTGAAATAACTAAAGATAATAGTCAACAATTGACAATAAATGGAACTAACTATTCTGCTTACTCATACAGTATTCCTCTATCATCAACAACTCAATTCTTCAATACAACAGTGAGTAACGCAAATGAAAGTCCACTTACTCTTCACAAAGATATGCGTCTAATATTTAACTCTTCTGATGGTTCTGCTTTACCTTCAAATTGGTTAGATACAAGAGTAAAAACTAGAGTACTATTTAATCCAACAATAGGACAACTAAATGCAGCAGATGAAACAGGTGTAAAAATTGTTCCAGACAACGTTAAGTATTACGCTGAAGATGGTTATACTGTAAACGGCTTTACTGGAGAAAATGCAAACACATCTACAGGAGATACATTTGCACAAGACCCAGCAGCTCCAACAGGAAAAACATTCTTAGGCTGGGTAACTCAAGCAGGTTTAGATGCGTTACAAACAAGCGCAACGGAAGCCATTACAACAGCTGAGAAGTTTAATAATTTAACAAAAGACACTGAAGTATTTACAGAAACAACACCAGTAGATACTCACATAGTAGTTTACGCTGTATATTCAGAAGAACAATTAGTAACATTTAATGCAAACGGTGGTACTTTTGAAGATGGAAGTAGTGAAAAGAAAGATGATATAACAGACGGTGTAAATGCACCAACAAACCCAACTTTAGATGGTAAAGAATTCAAAGGCTGGGCAAATACATCTGATGCTATAGAACCAGATGTAACTGACTTGAACACTCTAAAAGCAGGCGAAACAGTTTATGCTGTTTGGGGTGAACCAGATACAACCGCACCAGTCATCACAGCAATTGATGACCAAAAAGTTGTAGCAGGTAATGAAATTACTCCGGTAACCGTAACA
>NZ_JAJMZJ010000003.1 GCF_021012875.1 Peptoniphilus sp. KCTC 25270 | reverse complement strand
AACAAATAAAATGTTCCACATAGAACAAATAAAATGTTCCACATAGAACAAATAAAATGTTCCACATAGAACAAATAGTTTTCAGGGCAAGTCTTTTTTTCTATCTTTGAATTTGATATTATAAAAGAAAGGAGGCGTATTGTGACAAAAATTGTAACTGTTTTTAATCAAAAAGGTGGTGTCGGGAAGACGACCACTGTTGTAAACTTAGCAGTAGCCTTGAGTTTATCTAAGAAAAAAGTTCTAGTAATCGATATTGATCCACAAGCCAATACAACCAGCGGTTTGGGGATTGAAAAAGATTTAGATTATATGGTCTATGATTTTATTATAAATGAAGGAGAGAACGTAGAGATAATAGAACGTTCAAAAAACCTAGATATCATCCCATCTGGAGGCGATTTGGCAGGAATTGAAATGGAGCTCGCTTCTATGGAGGGATGGAATAAAAAACTAGAAAATGCCTTAAAAAAATTAACTAAGGAATACGATTATATTTTAATCGATTCTCCCCCATCTTTAGGGATTTTGTCTCTAATGAGCTTATCGGCTTCGAATAGCATTTTAATTCCTGTGCAATGTGAATACTATGCTTTAGAAGGTGTGGCCCAATTAATGGATACAATTGAATTGGTAAAGAACAATTTCAATCCAGAAATTGAGTTGTTTGGCGTAGTAATGACTATGTATGATGGAAGAAACAATCTTTCTACACAAGTAGTGGAGGAAATTAAATCGGCTTTTAAGAACAAAGTATTCCGGACAATGATTCCTAGAAATGTTCGTTTGGCAGAAGCTCCTTCTTTTGGGCAGAGTATTTTAGAATACGATCCAAAGAGCAAGGGGGCAGAAGCCTATAAGAAATTGGCAAAGGAAGTTATACAGAAAGGGTAATTATGGCGAAAAAATCAGCTCTTGGAAGAGGTTTGGGGAATTTTATTAAGGATTCTACCTTTACCGAGGAAATAAGTGAAAAAAAGCAAGAAAAGAATATAGAAATGATTCCCATTGAGTTGGTAATTCCTAATAAAGATCAGCCACGGAAGGTTTTTGAAGAGGAAATGCTTTTGAATTTATCAAAAAGTATTGGAGAAGTGGGAATTTTACAGCCTATTTTAGTAAAAAAAGCAGGGGAAGAATTTGAAATTATAGCGGGAGAACGTCGATTGAGAGCGGCTCAAATGGCTGGACTAGAGAAAGTTCCTGTATTGATTTCTGATTTTACGGAGGAAGAGACAGATAATATTGCTTTAATTGAAAACATTCAAAGAGAGGATTTGAATCCAATTGAAGAAGCTCTTGCTTATGAGAAATTAAAGAAAAATTATAAATATACACAGGAAGATATGGCGAAAAAATTGGGAAAAAGTCGCCCTTATATTGCCAATACAATGCGTCTTTTGAATTTGGAGCCGGAGGTACAGGAGCTTTTGATTCAAGGGAAATTAAATACATCCCAAGGGAAATTGCTTCTTATGATTAAGGATCGAGACAAACAAATAAAAAAAGCACTCCATATTGCCCAAGTAGGGGAAACGGTAGAGCAGACCCAAAGCCATATTAAGGAAAAACCGGCTCGTTCTCCCTATGAAGAACAATTAATGGACAAAATTATGGAAAAATTAGGGACAAAAGCACAATTAAAGGGAAAGACAAAAAAAGGGAAATTAATTATTGATTTCTATTCAGAAGAAGATTTAACTCGTATTGTTGACATTATTCTTGGTGGTGACTCAATTGATGAATAATTACACTTTTTATTTAACAGATGCATTTACAAATACCCCATTACAAGGGAATCCAGCAGGTGTGGTATTATCTGATGATCATCTAAAAACAGAAGATATGCAAAAGATTGCGGAGGAATTAAAGCAGTCAGAAACAGCCTTTATTAAAAGATTGGATAAAGATATTTATGAGGTGCGCTTTTTTACTCCTGTGGAAGAAGTGGATCTATGTGGCCATGCGACCATTGCTACTTTTTGGGTAAAAGGTGCCAAGGGATATATTGAAAGTATCGAAAATGGAAGAAAAATTATCATACAACATACCAAAGCGGGGGCTCTTCCTGTGTATTTGGACTATAGAAATAATGAGCTCCAAAAAGTAACAATGGAACAGCCAGAAGTTCAATATTTTGGAAATTGTAAGAATATTGATAAATTAGTACAGGCTTTAGGAATAAAGCAGGAAGATATAGGCATTGAAGGTTGTGAATTGCCTTTGGAATATGTTTCTACTGGCATTAAAGATTTGATGATTCCAGTAAAGTCGAAGGAAATTCTAAACAATATTCAACCGAATTTTGCCTTAATGGAAGAATTGTCAAAAGAAGAAAATTTTTATTCCTACCATGTATTTACAGGTGAATTTCCTCTTTTGGAAGTGTATCAAAGAAACTTTTGCCCTATTTTAGGAATTGATGAAGAGTCTGCCACTGGTACATCTACCGGGGCGTTGCTAGCCTATTTGGATAAAGCGGGAGTTTTGAAGAAAAAAAGCATCGTAGCCAATCAGGGGATTGAAATGGGGCGACCTTCTGTGATTTATGCTTCCATAGAAGAAATAGATGGGAAAGAAAAAATATTGGTAGGAGGACAAGCTACTACCTTTATTGAAGGGGTTATTGACTTATAATGGAAAAGAAACTCTATGAATACACCTTAAAGGATTATATAAAAAAAGCCTCCGATACATCTTCCATGCCTGGGGGAGGGTCCATTTGTGCCTTAAATGGATCCTTAGCGGCTTCTTTGGGAATGATGTGCTTAAAGTTAAGCAAAGAAAATATAGAGCAAGAGAAATTGCAAGAGGCGATAGAAGTTTTAGAGGAAGTACAAGAACAGCTAATGGATTCTATAGAAGAAGATGGAAAATCTTTTGATGACGTTCTAAAAGCTTTCAAAATGCCGAAGAATACACCAGAGGAAGAAGCCTTTCGCAAACAAAAAATTCAAGAAGGATATATTCATGCCATTGAAGTTCCCAAAAAAACAGTGGTTTTATCGGCAAAAATATTGGAAATCTTGCAGAAATTTGATAAAAAATGGAGCAGCCACGGGATTACCGATGTTAAAATTGCTAAGAGTTTGGGAAAATCAGCCATAGTAGGATCTTTGGAGACCATTGACTTGAATTTAGAATCCTTAAAAGACGAAGAAATTCGCAAAAATTACGAAAAAGAATTGGAAAGATATAGACTGTTGGAAGAGGAAAACTAGCATCTTTCCCCTATGTAGGAGAAAAGAATGAAGTGTTTGTTTGTTGTAAATAAAACAGCGGGGAAAAACAATAAAGAAAAAATGATGGAAGAAATCCATAAATTTATGGAAGAAATTCATCAAGAATACAAGATTTTAACAAAAGATTTACGTTGGGAAAATTGGGATGCGTTGTTTTATGAAGTAGACCATATTATTTCTGTTGGAGGAGATGGAACCAACCATTATTGCATTAATGCAGCCATGGAAAGAAATATTCCGAAATTCTCTATACTTCCAGCAGGAAGCGGAAACGATTTTTCCCGAACGCTGGAAGCATCCAGGGAAGTTCGAGAACAATTAGAGAAGATTTTTTCTGGAAAAAGTAGAAAAATCGATGTAGGGAAATGGAACGACCAATATTTCTTAAACATAGCCTCTATTGGATTCGATGCTGACGTAAACTATATAACCAATCGAGAAGTTTTGAAAAAATACGGCACCTTTGGTTTTATTATCTCTTTAATGAAAAAGGCCCTTCAATACGAGGCAAAAACCATAGTCTTTCCTTGGAAAGGAGAGAGGAAAGAGAAAGAAATCGCAGTATTTACTCTGGGAAATGGAAAATATTATGGAGGAGGCGTTCCGATTTTTCACAGTAGTTCCGTAGAAGATGGAAAACTGGAGCTATTGATTGTAGAAAGAAAAGAAATGAGGCGTCTGCCGCTATTGATTGGAAGCCTTTATTTGAAAAAAGACCATTTGTGGAAAAGAGGATTTTACCGGGATAAAATCGAGACTTTTTCTATGGAAATAAAGAACGAAGCGATTGTCAATCTCGATGGAGAATCTCATTTTTATAAAGGGCCTGTAAAGGTTGAAATTATCAAAAATGCCATAGAATATAAGGGGTAGGAAACTACCTCTTTTTTTATTGTAATAAATATGTAATGATTTTTTTAAGAAACCAGTGATATAATATCCATTGTGTTCCGAAAGTGGTTACAAAAAAGTAACAAGTTATGTAATTTTTAGGGACATATTACAAAAAAGATAAAATTAGAAAGTTGGATATAGGATTGAAAATCAATTACAGTAAGAAAACACTAGCCATTATGGCCTTAACAGGAATTATGATGGGGCAAACTTTAACTCCGAATGTAGCCTTTGCCCAAGAAGTAAAAGCAGAAAATACCACAGCAGTGGAAACGACCCATGAAAACAAAGTGGGAAAAAATCTCGTATTATATGTAGGAAAAGAAGCAATTTGTCGTTTAAGTTCTCAAGAGGAATACGACGCTTTAACGGAAAAAGTCAAAGCTTACTTTACAGATGAAGGGGCCCAAGTGGTTGAATTTAACATTGAGCCAGCCATGGAATTAAAAGAAAAAAGCTTTACTTTTGAAGAAGTAAAAACAGCAGATGAAGCTTATAAAATGTTAACCCAAGGTGGACGTCAAGAGGCTTTATACATAGCAGAAGAAGAGGAAACTTTAGAGGCCATCGCTGAGAGATACGGCATGACCTTAGAAGAGATTCAAAAATTGAATCCAGAACTTGTGGATCCAATTGAAAAAGGGACCCATGTAAAAGTTTACCAAGGTTGCCCTATGATCCAAGTAAAGATGGAACAAATCATTTCTATGGAACAAGATCTTCCTTTCGAAACCGAAGTACGTCAAGATGGAAATATGTACCAAGGGGAAAGCAAAGTATTGCAAGAGGGCGTAAATGGGAAAAAAGTCATTACCATTCACCAAGGAAAAACCAATGGAAACATTGATTTTAGTGTAATGAACAACCAAACCATTTCTGCAGAACCAGTAAAAAGAGTGGTTGTGGAAGGCACAAAGGAACGTGCGGCGACAGGAACTTTTATGAATCCAACAACGGGACGCCTTACTTCTAGATTTGGTCCAAGATGGGGACGTATGCACAAGGGAATTGATGTAGCAAACTCTATTGGAACGAGTATTTTGGCTGCAGATGGTGGAGTTGTAACCAAAGCTTGTTATTCCGGTTCCTATGGAAACTTAATTGAAATCGACCATCAAAATGGCTACAAAACACGTTATGCTCACTTAAGTGGATATAAGGTATCGGTTGGAGATAAAGTAACTCAAGGCCAATTGATTGGTTTAATGGGGTCTACAGGACGTTCAACAGGAAGTCATTTGCATTTTGAAGTCATTGTAGATAACGTACAAGTCAATCCATTGGGATATGTACAATATTAAAAAATAAACCTTTCCATATAAAAAACCTCTCCTTAAGGAGAGGTCTTTTTTTATTCCATAAACAAGACAATTTCTTTTGTTTCTATAGATTTTTGTATATCAATAATTCTTTGGTTGCTACTTCCTCGAAATTTAAGTCGCAAATCTTTTAAGGAGTGGACAAAAGGACCATCCACCAAGACGTCACAGAGAAGCAAGAGTTCTTTCTGTTTTGTATTTTCTAAAATTTGTTCTAGGTTGTAGCCAGAATAAATCCAAATGTTTTTCTTGGTTTCTTCTTTAATCTTTTTTGATAGAGGAATGAGCCCCTCTGTATTTTCCATGGGCTCTCCTCCTAAAAAAGTAATTCCAGAAATCATAGGATGTTTTAGAGCTTTTAAGATCTTTTCTTCCCACGCTTTGGAATATTCTTCTCCAAAGTGAAAATCCTGATATTCTTCGTTAAAACACTCTTTACAATGGTGGGTGCAACCACTGACAAAGAGAGAGGAGCGAATTCCTTGTCCGTTGGCCGTGTCCATTTCTCGAAATTGTGCAATTTTCATTAGATATGCAACACTCGATTCTTAATTTCTTTGGTGCGCCCTTCGTTCCAGAAATTTTCTCCTAAATAGCCACAAGTTCTTCGAATGACAGTTAATTGATTTCGATCGGTATTGTGACATTGAGGACATTCCCACTGGTTATCATCGTTTACAAGGATTTCTCCATCGTAACCACATTGGTGGCAATAGTCCAATTTTGTGTTAAACTCTGCGTACATAATGTTATCATAAATGTATTGAACCATCGTTTCTAAGGCTTCTACATTATTTCCCAAATTAGGAATTTCTGCATAGGAGATCGAACCTCCCTTAGACTTATTTTGGAAACGACTTTCAAAGGAAAATTTATCAAATACATTGATTTCTTCTCGGACATCTACGTGATAGCTGTTGGTGTAGTATCCTTTGTCTGTAACGTTTTTAATTTCTCCAAAACGAGCTCGATCCAATTTGCAGAAACGATTGGTCAAGCTTTCGGCTGGTGTTCCATAAAGAGCAAAACCAATTCCCATCTCGTCTTTCCAAGATTGTACGGCCTCGTTTAATCGGTCCATAATTTTGTGGGCAAATTTTTCTCCTTCCGGATCCGTATGGCTTACTCCCTTTGTTAAATAGGTGGCCTCATAAATTCCAATATATCCTAAGGAAATGGTTGCATAGCCATTTTTTAGAAGAGGAGCAATTTTTTCTCCTTTGGCCAAACGTGAAATTCCACCATATTGCCAATGAATGGGAGAGACGTCGCTTGTTGTATCCTTTAGTAAATCGTAACGCAACAAAAGGGCTTTTTTCACCAATTGTAGGCGTTTTTCTAAGATTTCAAAGAACAAATCTTCGTTTCCATTGGCAAGGATTCCAATTTGTGGAAGATTTAAGGAAACAACGCCCATATTAAAACGTCCCTCAAATTGGTAGTCTCCCTTTTCGTTTTTATAAGGAGCTAAGAAAGAACGACATCCCATAGGGGAAAAGACATTTCCTTCGTATAAATCCCGCATTTTTTTGGCGGAAATATAGTCGGGATACATGCGTTTTGCAGTACATTCCGCTGCTAGTTTTGTTAAATAATAATAAGGGCTATCCTCCGTAATATTGTGTTCGTCTAAAACATAGATCAATTTTGGGAAGGCGGGCGTAACAGAAACGCCCTTTTCGTTTTTAATTCCCTCGATTCTTTGTTTTAGAATTTCCTCTGTAATCATAGCCGCTTCTTTTTCGTATTCGTATCCAGGAAGAAAATGCATAAACAAAGTAACAAAAGGTGCTTGGCCATTGGTTGTCATTAAAGTATTGATTTGATATTGGATGGTTTGGATTCCGTCCTTAATTTCCTTTCGCGTTCTCTTCCAAGCAATCTCCTCAGCCTTTTTTTCATCTGGCTGAATTCCGTAAACTTCTTTTTGCTCTTCTAAAATGGATGCATAGTGTTTTTCGTAAGATTTTCGTACGTAAGGAGCCAAAATACGATCAATTCCATTAATGCTTTGTCCCCCAAATTGTCCACTGGCAATCTGTGCAATAATCTGTGTAGTAACGGTACAGGCTACTTGAAAAGATTTTGGTGTTTCGATTTGTTTTCCATTAATAACGGTTCCGTTTTTCAACATATCTTCTAAATTTACTAGACAACAATTGAACATAGGTTGAATAATATAGTCCATATCGTGAAAATGAATCGCCCCACTATCATGGGCTTGAACGATATCAGTAGGAATAATTTTTCTACGGGCAATATCTTTGGAAATTTCTCCAGCAATTAAATCCCTTTGAGTAGAAACTACATTGGCATCCTTGTTGGAATTTTCATCCATAACCTCGAAATTGCTTCGGTTTAACAGACCGGCAATGTCGCCATCTGTTGTATTTTCCATACGCTTAAAAGATTGTACTGCTTTATAATTTTCATAAGCACGAGCCGTTGCCGGATTTTTGTATTCCAAAAGTTTATAATACACTTGGTCTTCGATTTGATAAATGGTAATATCCTTTTGGATTTTTTGAACAAAAGTTTCAATTTCCTTAGCAATTTGTTCCGCTTGTCCTTCTATGTAAAGTCCACTACTACTGTGCATGGCTTTTTCTATAGCAATGGCAATTTTTTGAGGATCAAAATCTACTCGTCCCCCATTTCTTTTGATTACCTGATACATGTTTCTCTCCTTTTGATTCTAGGGCAATTGACAAACTGATTATACAACATATAGGAAAAAATATCTATAGAAACACAAGATATAGTGCAATAAATTTTTATAGCTATTTTATCAATTGACAGAGATTGTTTTTTCTTATAATATGATAAAGATATGGAGCTGTAGCTCAGTAGGATAGAGCAGTGCCCTCCTAAGGCACGTGCCGGGGGTTCGATTCCTCTCAGCTCCGCCAGATAGCCTGCAAAAAGCTGCAGGCTATTTTTTGTCGGATGATAATGGCTATGATATAATAGAAAATAGCGAGGTGAAATAAGAATGAATCATAGGAAATACGATACAACTCTATATTTTTTGTTATTTATTCTTTTTTTTCTTGCCGTTTGGCCAACTTTAAGCAACCCTTCTTGGGAAGTGGGAGATAGTTGGCGTCAAGCGGACACTTTTAGTGTAGCTTATGATTACAACAAAAGCGGCATCGACCTTTTGAATCCTCGTTTTTTTTATTATGGAAAAGAACCAAAAACCGTTCAATTGGAATGGATGATTATGCCGGCATTAGGAGCGATATTAAGTAAAGGTGTGGGCTTTACTCCAGCCGTTTTACGAGTAGTTTCTGCCTCGGCCTTTTGTGGTTCGGCGATGTTTCTCTATAAATTGCTACGAATTCGTTCCCAGAAAGAAGAAGCATCCATATTGGGTGGTTTCTACTATATTATCCTGCCCTATGCTCTATTTTATGGGCGAGCCATTATGCCAGAAAGCATGGCTCTTTTTGGATATTTAGGAGCTTTTTACTTCTTGGCAAAATGGGAATTGGATAAAGAGTATAAGACTTTGATTTTTAGTGCCTTATTAATGGGATTTGCTCTTTTAGAAAAATTAAGTTTGGGATTTTTGGGAATTGTTCCCGTAGGAATTCTCTTATTCCATCAAAAACAAAAAATATTTGTGCAAAAAGAAGCCTATACTTATGGACTGATTTCTTTGGCCATTCCTTTATTGTATTATTACATTGTGGGGCAAAATGCCACAGATACCTTTGTTAGCCAAATTATCAATCGCTTTGTTTTAGGGGGAATGGAAGGAGTAAAGGATAGTCTTTCTTTTCTATTTGCAACGGCAAAAACAGCTTATACTCCTTTAACTTTGATTTTAGGAATTTTTGGTCTTATTGGAATTTACTTGCGAAAAGATTTGTTTTTAGGCCTTTGGTTTTTGGGTCTTTGTTTAAGTACTATGGTTATTTTTCAAGGAATCCGTTTGGGATACTATATTATTTTCTGGATGCCTTTTTGGGCTTATCTTGCGGGAGAAGTTTTGGGAAGTATAAAGAAATCTTTCTTATCCTATGGACTTATTTTTCTTATCTTTTTTTCCACCACTTTTCTTGGGTTAGATTACTTGGATCGAGAGGCAAGGGTGAACCCTATGTTTCATTCTGCCATTGCTTTAATGGAAAAAAATATTCCTGAAAATTCCTATATTGCAGGAAATGGAGAAAGTCCGGTTTTATTTAGTGCAACAGGCTATCCCGGTGTGCGTTATCCAATGAACAAATCGGATACACCAGAAAAATTTGACGCCTTATTAAAGGATGGGCTGCAATATTATATCTTCCATAAATACGTAGAAATGGACGAAAATATAATGAAAAAAATACGTAGTCACGTGGATTTGGTAGAACAAAATTCATATATTGTAATCTATAAGGTAAAGACGGAGGAATGAGTTGAATCTAGAACAGAAAAAATTAATACGGTATTTACTCATCTCCATATTTATTACGTTGATTGACTTGGGAGTCGTTTACATTTTACGCTTTGCCTTTGATCAAAATTTGGTTTTTTCTAATACTATTGGCGTTATTACTGGATGTGTTGTACAATATTTCTTAACTATGCGCCACGTATTTGAAAGAGAAAAGAATTCCTTATCCGCCATTATTTTTTTTGGAACCTTTTTTGTGGGTTTGCTTTTGGCCGATGTGACTATTTACGTGGTTCATGAACTTTTGGATACCACATTTTCAGAAAAACTGGTATTTTTAATTTCCAAAGGGTTTTCCATGGTGGTTCCCTTTTTTGTACTTTATTACCTTCGGAGGTATTTATATGACCGTTTCCAACCTCGATCCTAGGATATTTGTTCTTCTTCCTTGTTACAATGAAGAAGAAAATATTCAAGCTCTTATAAAAGAGTGGTTTTATCAACAGCCTCTTTTGAAAGAGCAAGGATATGAGCTGTTGATCGTTCCTGTGGATGATAAATCAACAGATAAAACAAAAGAAAAAATAAAAGAGATGGAATCGGAAAGAGTTCATCCTCTTTTTCATACAAAAAATCAAAACCTAGGTGGCGTAATGCGCACAGGGGTGGAATTCTTTTTAGAAAATGCAGAAGAAGAAGACCTATTGGTTGTAATGGATGGAGACAATACCCATCATCCCAAATACGTCCAGGATCTGTTAAAAAAGCACAGACAATTTGATGTAATTATCTGCTCTCGATACCAAAAAGGAGCGTCGATTCGTGGATTATCAAAATTTCGAGAAATGTTAAGTATTTTTGCTAAGTGGTACTATACTTTGATTCTTAGAATTCCCAATGTACGAGACTACACCTGTGGTTATAGACTCTATACGAGAGAAATTCTTCTAAAGGGAAGAGAAAAATATGGAGAAAAATTAATTGAGCAATCCTCCTTTGCTTGTATGATGGAGCTTTTGTATAAACTGCATCGTTGTGGTGCCAAAATCTCTGAAGTTCCTTTTGTTCTATATTACGATCAAAAAGGAGGAGAAAGTAAGATGAGTGTGATTAATACAAGTAAAAACAGTATATTTACTGCATTGAAAATTCGAAGAGAAGCTTAGAAGAGGGAAGAGTTATGGATAAGAGTTGCGATCTAGAAAAAACCATGAACGAAGTCTACTTAAAATTCAAATTGAATTTTTATCGGAATTTATTTCGTAATGGAGAGTTTGGAAAAGAAAAATTAACGGTAATGGAAAATTTCTGTGCCGAGGCGATTTACGCTCTAAAGGGACCAAATATTAATGAATTGGCAGAATTTATACAGGTAAGCCAGCCGAACGCAGCTTATAAAGTAAACAATCTAGTGAAAAAAGGTTACATAAAAAAAATCCCCTCTACAATCGATAAAAGACAGGTTCACTTATATGTTACGGATAAGTTTAAAGAACATTATTCCGTAAATTACAATTATATTCATGGAATTATCCATCGTTTAGAAGGCAGTATAGATCAAGAACATTTAGAAACCTTTTGCGATGTATTGGAAATCATGGAAAATGGTCTAATGACAGAAGTTTCGAAAGATATGGATTCCATGTATTTGGATTCAAAAAAAGAAAAATAAAAAGAAAAACCTTACGCTTTCAAGGGCGTAAGGTTTTTCATTATACATGTTTGGCCATGGCTTCGTCCAATTGAACTTGGACTTCGCGAATGTTTCTTTCGGAAAGATCTTCTCCTAAATCCCGCAAAGCATAAGCGGCTTCAATGGCTTTTTGCAACTCTTTATCTTCTACTTTCACTTGTAGAACTTCTGCTTTTTTTACACGGCTAATTAAGCGAGTGTAAGCACGAACAGTTTTGTTTTCCTGCTCAATGTGATTTACCAACATACGGAAAGTCCAATCTTGCGTAGTGCGCGTAAGGGCCGCCTTATGAGGAATGGTATATCCCTCTTCTCGAAGACGATCAATGGTATCGTAAATTTTTTGGCGCTCTACATTTGCGAAAAGAACCATTTCACTTTCAGGAGCACGACTTAAATCTCCCTTTTCATCGGTTTTTTTATAACCTTCTAGGCCAACAAGAGCTCCAACCTTTTGATGGACTTCTCCCTGTGAAATTTCCTTCACTTCCAAATCAAGATCCTTAGCAATGGAAAGAAGAGTTTCTTGCTTTTCCATTGGATCCATTTGATAGATTAAAATAAGCGACATATCTATTTCTCCTTCTTATAAAGTTAAATAAAGATGGTTTGGTATTCATAAAATTCTTCCAAACCTTCCAAGGCGCCTTCTCGACCCATTCCACTTTCCTTAAAACCGCCGAAAGGAGAGTCTTGACTAATGGCAGCGCCATTTACTTGAACTTGTCCCGTACGAATTTCAGAAGCAACCAAAAGGGCTTCTTCCTTATCCGGACCGTAGACAATTCCAGAAAGGCCATAGATGGAATTATTAGCAATTTCAATGGCCTCCTCTATTGTATCATAGAAAAGAACGCTTAAAACAGGACCAAAAATTTCCTCTTGGGCAATTTTCATATCAGGCAATACATCCGTAAAAATCACAGGCTGAATTTCATATCCTGTACCAATTTCCTCAGGAACTTCTCCATAGAGAATCTTTGCGCCCTCTTTTAATCCAAGTTCTACATATTTTTTCACCTTATTCCACTGATCTTCACTATTTAAGACACCAACTTTGGCCTTTTCATCCAACAATGGATTGCCAAAAGGATATTCCTTGGTTTTTTCAATTAAAAGTTTTTCAATGGTTTCTCTTTCTTCTCGTGGAATCAAAAGCCGCGTTTTGGCAGAACAAGTTTGCCCTACATTTAGGTAGACGGAATCGAGAACGCCCTTTAGTGCATCGGAATAGTCCGCTCCTTTTAAGAAAATCGCAGCACTTTTTCCTCCCAACTCCAAAGTAACTCGTTTTACAGAATGAGAGATTCCGTGGGAGGCAATTTCTTTTCCTCCATTAGTAGAACCAGTGAAAGTAATGGCATTTACATCTGGATGATCGGCCAGAACATTTCCAACCTCTCCTCCCTTTCCTGTAACTAAGTTAAACACGCCCTTTGGTAAGTTTACGCTTTCCGCTGCTTCCGCCCAGAAATAAGCCGTAAGAGGCGTGGATTTTGAAGGTTTTAGAATTACTGTATTCCCAGCCAAAAGAGCCGGAATAACTTTTTTTGCAATTTGTCCAAAAGGATAATTCCATGGGGTAATACAAGCAACAATCCCTTGTGGACGGCGATACAAACGATAGTTTCCTCGATCTTCTACATAAGAAATGGATTTATGATGCTCCAAAAAAGCATACATAGATTCCTCATAGCCTTCTAAGTGACCTTTTAAGGCAAATTTTTCCGTAGATCCCAATTCTGAGGCCAAAACAGGAGCCATTTCTTCAAAGCGAGAAACCAAGTGATCAATCATTCCTTGAACGTATTCCTGTCGTTTTCCAGGACCTAAATTTTTCCAAGAAACGAAAGCATTTTTGGCCGCTTCAACTGCTACATTTACGTCCTCTTCGTTTCCACGAGGAACTTTTTCTATGATTTTTCGATTGGCCGGGTTTTCAATATCTAAAAATTGATTGGAAATAGGATTTACCCATTCTCCATTTATATACAACTGGTTATATTTCATATAGACACTCCTTTTGAAATTCTTTTGAGTTTCGCATTTATCATTTGAATATCTTATACCCAAAAGGAAGAGAAACAAGCAAAGGAGAGAAAATAGCCAAAGAGAAGCGACAAATGTTTAGAATATAAAAAAATGGATATATATAGATAGATGATTCTCACCTATATTTAATGAAAGAAGATAGAGAATGAAGTTTGAAAAAGATCAGATCTATACGATTCAGCGAACTTTTTCCAAGGCAGAAGTGTTTGGATTTTCAGAACTCGCTCAATACGTTGGAAAGCATCATGCTGCACCAAACGAAGAGGGAGAATATATGGTTTAAGGACTTTTAACGGGAATGCTCCCTGGATGGATTGGTGGAGAATATGACATAATTGCTTATGGAATGGATTTCCAATTCTTAAAACCTGTATATACAGGAGATCATCTTACATGTAAGATTGTCATAGAAGACGTTTACGAAAAAAATCAAAAGGAAAGGATTCAATTTTCCTATTCTATTGAAAATGGCAGCAAAGAAATAGTGTTAAAGGGAAATATGTTAGGGACTCCCTACATAGAAAATTAGGAGTGATAAGTATGTCAGAAAGATTAAGAGTAGACGAAAAAGATGAACGTTTTGAATTGGTGGAAAAATTAGGGGAACAATTTGTCGGATCTTTAGAAGATTATGATGATGTTCATATTTATAAGTTTCAGGACTTTGATCCACAATGGTTAAAAGTATTGTTAAAATTTGGGGAAAAAGTATTTGGCGAAGATGCTTACGATGCTTTTGGAATCGTATCTCAAATTTATTATGGAAATGTATTTATTCTACAGGAGCAAACCGATGATACAATTTTAGGTATTGCTTGTTTTAACCGTGCTTGGGATGATAGAAAATTGGCGTATTTATCTGATTATGCCATTTCTGAAGATGCTCGAGGAAATGATTTCGGAACTCGTTTCTTGGGATTGGTTTTAGAAAATCTAAAGGATCAAGGAATTGCAAGAGTGCGTTTAACGGTAGATGTGGAAAATGTTACAGCGATTAACTTATACAAAAAACTAGGCTTTGCTATTATGGAAGAATTTGAAAACTTCTACGGAGAAGGAATGCACCGTTACATTATGCAAAAACGCCTAGTAAGTAAAGATATAGAAGATATGTATGGAGAATAAAATTTGAATGTAAGCATCAATCAATGGAACTCTTTGGTTTCTTTTTTGGAAGAGTTTGCCCCGAATACGGTAGATTCTTTTGTAGAAGAAAGTGACGGAGAATATGATTTTATATTGGAAGAATTAAATATTCGCAACCGAGGCGAAGTAGAAATGGATCCGACTTTCTTCTACGGGAAAGAGGATGAATTCATTCAAAAAGCCACAGAAGCATTGTCAGAATGGGACGAGGAAGAATATATTTCCCACATTGATGAGGCGGCAATGTCTGTTTATAAAGATGCAATAGAAATTTTTGAAAGAGTAAAAGCAGAGAAACGATAAGTTCTCTGCTTTTTTCTATTTGTTTAATCCTCCCTTCCTATGGGGTATACCTTAACCATTGAACCTTTTAGGAAAAAAGGTTCCATTTAGGAAAGGAGGAGAATACATGGATGTATTGATTAAAAATTGCCAGTATCCAGACTTCTTAGAAGGAAAGATGAAAAAGGGAAACATTGCCCTAGAGGAAGGAAAGATTTTATGGATCAAAGACTCTATTCATAAGGAAGATGAAGAAGAGGCGGAGAATACAATCGATGGAGAAGGAAAGGTCTTATCTCCAGGATTTATTGATATACACATGCATGAGGAAAATTTTCTTATTGAAGGAAAAGAATACATTATAGCCAATATGATGTTAGAGCAAGGGGTAACGACTTGTGTGGGAGGACAATGTGGAGTCCTTAGACAGAAGGTGGACGATTTTCGCCAGATTATTGAGGAAATGGGAGGATCGCCAGTAAACTACATTACCTTGACAGGGTATAATACCTTGCGAACCGTAAAGGGAATTGGGCGTCATGAACAGCCTACAGAAGAACAATTACAAGAATTGATTGAGGAAGTAAATCTAGAAATTCATAAAGGATCTTTTGGTGTTAGTTTTGGGATTGAATACGATCCAGGAATTACTTTGGATGAAATGTTAGAAGTTGTCTGGTCCATTCCAGATGAAGAGATTTTAGTAGCAGCCCATTTTCGACAAGATGGAATGGGAGCGATTGAATCCATTGAGGAAATGATAGAAATTCAAAATAAAATCAAACAAAAATTCCAAATTTCTCATTTAAGCTCCTGTTCTGCCATGGGACAGATGAAAGAGACTTTGGATCGAATTGAAAAAGGAATCGAAGAAAATCCAAATTTAAGTTTTGATATGTATCCTTACAACGCTTTTTCTACTTCCATGGGTTCAGAAGTATTTTCAGAAGGGTGTTTCATTCATTGGGAAAAAGATTATGAAGATATTTTATTAACGGACGAACCCTATAAAAATGTTCGATGTACCCAAGAAATTTTCGATGAATGTCGTGAACATTATCCCAATATGTTGGCGGTAGCCTTTGTAATGAACGAAGAAGAGATTGAGATGGCTTTGGCCCACAAAGAAGGAATGATTGCCAGTGATGGAATTATAAACAATGGAAATGGCCATCCAAGGGCAGCAGGAACCTTTCCAAGGGTGTTGGGCCGTTATGTAAGAGAAAAAGGCGTATTGTCTATGTATGATGCCTTACGAAAAATGACCTATGTGCCGGCAGAACGGTTGAAATTGTCTGAAAAAGGGCGAATTGAAGAAGGAATGGATGCAGACCTTGTATTGTTTGATCCAGAAACGATTATAGACTGTGCGACCTATGAAGATATTTCCTTAAAACCAGAAGGAATCGAATACGTTTGGATTGATGGACAATTTGCCATAAAAGACGGAAAAGTGGTCAACAATCGATTGGGAAATTATTTGGTATCAGAAAAAAGATATGCTCATAGGGAAACGAACCAATAAAAAAGAGCCTTTTCGGCTCTTTTTTTGTATATCTAAATTTTATTTCCATTCCAAAATTTTGTATCCCTTTGGAGCTCGTTTGGCGTTGATTAAATAGCGATTTTTTACTATTTCAAGCATCGGACCATCGGCGGAAAGACTATCGCTATATCCCCTGCTGTTTTCGTAATCGATGGCTAGATTTTTTTCTTTAAGAAAAGCTTCAATTCGCTCTACTTTGGCTTTTTGTTTGTTGTTTTTCCCTACTACTTCATAGTTTTCGTTGGTTTCTGTTCCAATAATATGATCAAAAGGTAGGAAATCGCCAACATATTTCAGGTATTTTTCTACAGAAGCAGAAACGAGGATTAAATAATATCCCTCTTCTTTCAAATGAAGAATTTCCTCCTTTGCGTCCTGAAATATCATCTCTTCCATTAAATCCTTTGCTACGAATTGGTATAAATCTTCATCGGAATAATAATGAAGCATTTGTAAAAATTCGGTTTTTATATCCTTTTTCCAATTGGGATTCCCAGGGACACGGGAAATCAATCGGAACATTTTTTTGTACAATTGATCTCGAAAATCTTTGTGTTCTTTTACCGTTTTTCTATAGAGTAGAAAAATACTATCTTGGGCAATGATGGTTTTATCAAAATCAAATAAAGCTACTTTTGTTTTCATTTTCCCCTCCTACTCTATTCATTATACCTTAGTATACGCTATTCTTGTAGAGAAATCCCGAGGATAGGGTGGAATAAAAGAAAGTTGGGTAGTATAAATATAAGGGCCCGCTCTCAATATGGCAAAATTTTAAGAAAAACCGGTTTCACTCGTTTAGAATATTGAGGAAGCCTTGTCAAATAGCATCTTTGTAGTATACTAATTTTTGTATAAGACGTATGATTATTCTATGTGGAGGTATAAAATGAGAGAAGAAAATGTAAAAGTTATCATTTGGGGCTTCGGCTCAATGGGTAGCGGTATGGCTAAAATGCTACTGAAAAAACAAGGTGTTGAAATTGTTGGCGTTGTAGATGGTTGGGATCAACTAGCTGGCAAAGAAATGCACGAAGTTCTTAAAGTAGAAAAAACAAATCATCCAGAAGTTAAAATTACTTTGGATACAGAAAAAGAATCTATTATTAAACCAGGCGCTGCAGATGTAGTATTATTGGCTACAGACTCTTTCACAGCGAAAGCTTTTGATAAGATGAAATTTATCTTAGAAAACAAAATCAACGTTATCACTACGGCTGAAGAAATGGCTTACCCACAAGCACAAGAACCAGAATTGGCAAAACAATTGGATGAAATTGCCAAAGCAAACGGCGTAAGTGTATTGGGAACAGGTATCAACCCAGGTCTTATTATGGACTTGTTGGTATTGACTTTAACAGGTGCTTGTGAAGATGTTGAGCACATCGTTGCAAAACGTGTTAACTCTTTATCACCATTTGGTAGAGCTGTAATGGAAGAACAAGGTGTAGGTCTTGAGCCAGGAGAATTTGACCGTTTGGTTGAATCTGGCGAATTGGCTGGTCACGTTGGATTCGAAGAATCTGTAGGCGTTATTGCTGAAGGAATTGGTTGGGAATTAGATGAACCCGTTCGTACTTCTATGGACAGCATCGTTTCTTCTGTAGATCGTCACGCTCCATACGCTGAAGTTGCTGCTGGTAATGTTGCCGGTGTTAACATGTTAGGTTGGGGTAAAGTAGACGGAGAAGACAAAATCGAAATGATTCATCCACAACAAGTTGAACCAGAAGATGAAGGCGTTCATACTGGTGACTACATTGAAATCACTGGTGAGCCAAACATTTCTATGGCTATCACTCCAGAAGTTCCAGGTGGTATCGGTACAATCGCTATGTGTGTAAACTCTATCCCTAATGTAATCAATGGGGAAGCTGGTTTATTGACTATGCTTGATGTTCCAGTGCCAATGGCAATTATGGGAGATATGCGTAAACGCATTAAATAAGTTTCTTAAAAGGAGGCCTTTAAGGGGTCTCTTTTTTTATGGAAATCTTTTGTGGTAAAATATTTTGGGGAAGGAGGACAAAATGAGAAAAATTTTACATGTTGACTTAGATGCCTTTTATGCATCTGTAGAAGAATTAGACAATCCAAAACTAAAAAATTATCCCATTGCAGTAAGTGGTTTATCGGATTCAGGAATTATTACAACGGCCAATTACAAAGCGCGAGAATATGGGATTCATTCCGCCATGCCCGTTTTTATGGCAAAAAAACTCTGTCCTCATTTGGTCCTCGTTCCCATTCGAAAAAAGCGATACGCTGAGATGAGCCGAAAAGTTTTTTCTATTATGGAAGATTATACCGACGTAATGGAACAGGTTTCTATTGATGAAGCGTATTTGGATCTATCCCATCGAGATGATCCGGTTCGTGTGGCCTATGAAATTCGCCAACGAGTAAAAGAAGAAATAGGTTTGACCATTAGCTGTGGTTTGTCTTATAATAAATTTCTGGCCAAGTTAGCTACGGACTTTAATAAACCCGATGGCTACACTAGAATTCGCCCTTCTCAAGTTCGAGAAATTTTGGATTCTTTGCCCATTCGGAAAATTCATGGAATCGGCGCCAAGTCGGAACAGAAATTGAAACGGATTGGAATCGAGACTGGGCGGGATTTATATGAATTGGATTTGGAATTTTTAGAAGAAAAAATGGGAAAAGCAGGGGTTTTGTTGTACAATCAAATTCGTGGCATCGACAAACGTCCTGTGGAAAGCCATAGAGTTCGAAAGAGCATTGGCAGTGAGGAAACGTTCAAAAATCCAACCCAGAAAAAAGAAGAATTGTATGAAAAATTAAAAAAATATGCAAAAGAGATTGAAGAATCTATGAATGCAAAAGGATTTTATGGCCATACCGTTACGGTAAAAATTAAGACGGTGCATTTTGAAGTACATACTCGTTCTAGAACCTTTGAGCGGCCAATTACAAAAAAAGAAGATTTGGAAAAAATTGGTCGCATTCTTCTAGATGAGATGGAATTTAAGGAAAAATTACGTTTGATGGGGCTGACGTTATCGAATTTAGTCCCTGCAAAGATGGAGCAATTGTATTTTTTATAGGAGGTTTTATGGAGCTAAGAGAAGTTGAAGAGTTGATGATGAGTGTTGGGTATGGGGCAGAGTTCCCTGCCCATTTTACCAATTACGAAGAAGATTGGTTGGAAGGGGAGTTTCATCTAACAGAAAAGGGATGCAACCCCTTAGGAATTTGCCATGGGGCTATTAGTTATGGTTTTGCGGATACTTTAGCAGCAGCTTTAAGTGTTGCATCGGAGGCTCCTTGTGTGACAGCAGATAGCTCCTTGTATTATTTGAGAGAAATCCGTCCTGGTAAAGTAGATGGGAAAGCGTATTTTGTGAAGCGGGGTCGTAAGTTTAATGTAATTGAATCCGAGGTATACCAAGGGGGAAAACTTTGTTTGAAAAGTACATTTACTATGGCTGTCATAGAAACTCCAAAAGTTGAGTAGTCTTCTTTTCTCCTTTTACAAAAATTGCAAAATGGGGAGATAAAAGAAACCCTTAGAAGAAATACTGTGTTAAAATAGATACAGAATAGAGAATTGGGGGGATGATTGTGACGAAAAAAATGCGGGGAAACTTAATGTTGACTCTGACAGCATTTATTTGGGGTACCGCTTTTGTAGCTCAAATTAGTGGGGGAGATCATATTGGTCCTTTTGCTTTTAACTTTTCAAGAAATATTATAGCGACATTATTTCTTTTTATTTTAATTCAAGTTTGGCCAATGATTATGAAACGTCCCATTGATGTGGAAACAGAAGAAATGAAACGACCGACTTTAATTGGAGGAATTGCCTGCGGAGTGATTCTAACGGCAGCTATGGCGTTTCAACAGGTAGGAATTGTATATACAACAGCGGGAAAAGCCGGATTTATTACTTCTCTTTATATTGTCTTGGTTCCCCTTGCTGGTATTTTTTTAGGAAAGCGAATAGGCTTTCGAATTTGGTTTTGCGTAGCCCTTGCAGCAGTGGGGCTTTATATGTTGAGTATTAAAGCGGGATTTACTATGCAATTTGGAGATTTGTTAATTTTAATTTGTGCTTTCTGTTACACATTGCATATTTTGGTAATCGACTATTTCAGTCCAAAATCCCATGGTACAAAATTAAGTATGATTCAGTTTTTAGTAGCAGGTATTTTATCTGGAATTATTATGCTATTTTTGGAAGATATTTCCATGGAAAATGTAATGAACGCAGCCATTCCCATCCTTTATACAGGAGTTTTATCTAGTGGGGTAGGCTATACTTTCCAAATTTTGGCACAAAAGGATACCGATCCAACAACAGCAAGCTTATTAATGAGTTTGGAATCTGTATTTGCTGTATTGGCAGGAGCTGTTTTATTGGGAGAACGTCTAAGCATTCGAGAAGGAATGGGATGCATTCTTATGTTTGTAGCGATTATTTTGGCTCAAATTCCAATGAAGAGAAGACAAAAAGAAATAATATAGCTCAACTCAGGGAGAAATCCTTGAGTTTTTTAGTTTGAAGGAAAATAGGGTATAAAGTTAAGGAAATTATTGTAAAATATAGTAAGGAGCCCAATATGATTAAAAATTATCCAATAGAAGAAGTTTGTAAAATGTCTCAACAAATTGATATTTTGCCAGGACAAGTAGTAAGCAAAACATTAGCTCAAAATCATTACGTAAGTTTAACTTTATTCGCTTTTTCAGCAGGAGAAGAGATTTCTACCCATGGGTCCAATGGAGATGCTTTGGTTCATGTTTTAGAGGGAGAAGGGCGCTTTGTTGTAGATGGCCATGAGTTTCGTGTAAAAGAAGGGGAGACCCTCTTGATGCCAGCAGAAAAGCCCCATTCTGTTCATGGAGATATGGATTTTAAAATGTTATTGACAGTGGTTTTCCCTATTGAAGAGGAATAATGGATATCCAAGAAGAACTGTTCTTTCAAAAAGATGAGGGATATAAAAAATTTCAAGAAAAAATCATTCCCAATATTGATCCAGATACCATCATTGGGGTTCGAATGCCTGAAATAAAGAGAATAGCCAAGGAGTGGGCTAGAAGAGAAGAAGTAGAATTATTCTTGGGAGATTTACCCCATAAATATTATGAGGAAAATCAGCTACACTGCCAAATTTTGGTCTACGAAAACAATTTTTTTCAGGCTCAGAAGAAGGTTGAGTCGCTTTTGCCCTATTTGGACAATTGGGCATTAACCGATGGATTCGTTCCGAGGGCCTTTAAAAAAGAGAAGAAATCGACATGGGATTTGGCAAAAAAATGGGTTTGCTCTTCAGAGGAATACACCATTCGCTACGGGATTTTACTTATGATGAAGCTTCATTTGAAAAGTGATTTTTGGAAAGAAGCGATGAGAGAGGTGGCTGGGATTTCCTCTGAATTTTATTATGTAAATATGGCCATTGCTTGGTTTTTTGCAGAGGCCTTGTTTTACTATGAGGAGGAAACCATTGATTTGTACAAAAAACGGATTCTTTCTCCCTGGGTACAAAATAAATCCATTCAAAAGGCGAGAGAGAGTAGAAGAATTTCCCAAGAACTAAAAGAAAAACTGAAAGATTATAAACGGTAGAAACCATTAGAAAGGCGTCCTTATGATATATGTAGATCACGGAGCAACAACAAAACTACATCCAAAGGTTTTAGAGGAAATGATGCCTTATTTAACCGAAGAATATGGAAATCCCTCTAGTCTTCATAGGAAAGGAAGAAAAGCCAGAGAGGCAGTGGATGAAAGTCGTTTGAAAATTGCTTCTTATTTCCAAGTTCGTATGCGAAATGTCTATTTTACAGGTTGTGGAACGGAATCGGATAATTTGGCCATTGAAAGTGCCTATGCCTTAGGAAAAAAGCAAGGTAAAAACCATATAATTACAACCTCCATTGAACATCCGGCGGTTTTATCTAAATGCGAAGAATTGGAAAAAGAGGGGGTAAGGGTAACGTACTTACCTCCCAATGAAAAAGGAGTAATTGAAGGAGAAGATGTAAAAGGAGCTATAGAAGAGGACACCTTTTTAATTAGCGTTATGGCGATCAATAATGAAATTGGAACGATTCAAAGGATTTCTGAAATCAAAGAAATTGCTCAAAATTACAAAATCCCTCTTCATGTAGATGCCATTCAAGCCATTGGCCATCGAGAGGCCAAAGAATTTATAGGAATTGACTACGTTTCTCTTTCTCCCCATAAATTCAACGGTCCCAAGGGAATTGGAATCTTGATTACGAAGGAAGATACCCCTCTAGAGCCGTTGATTTTTGGCGGAGGACAGGAACGAGGATATCGAGGAGGCACAGAAAATGTGGCTTCTATTGTAGGTTCGGCCAAGGCCTTGGAGATTGCACAGGACAATTTAGAAGAGAAAAAGAAAAAAATCCAAAAATTAAAAGAATATTTTACAGAAAAAATCGAGGACATTCCAGAAATCCATTGGACGATTTCCCAAGAATGTGTGGCAGAAAACTCCATCCATCTTCGAATCGAAGGAATCGATCGAGACGTACTTTTGTTTCAGTTGGATCGCAGAGGAATTTGTGCCTCTGGGGGGAGTGCCTGTTCTGCAGGGGCTTTAGAGGAAAGTCACGTATTAAAAAGTTTAGGAATTCACTTGGAAAACAGTGCTTCTTTGCGGATTACTTTAAGTCATGAAAATACCATAGAAGAAATGGAATCCATTGGAGAAGCTTTGAAAGAAATAATAGAACGGAGGAAGAAATGAGTCGAGTGCTTGTTGCCATGAGTGGTGGCGTAGATAGCTCTGTAGTGGCTTATTTACTAAAAGAACAAGGCCATGATGTAATTGGCGTAACGATGAAATTGTACGAAAATGATTTGGTAGGGAAGAAAAATTCCCATACCTGTTGTAGTTTAGATGATATTGACGATGCTAGAATGGTAGCCTATAAATTAGGAATTGACTATTTTGTCTATGATTTTTCTCCTGAATTTGAAGAAAAAGTGGTAGAAAAATTCGTTCAAGCCTATGAAGCGGGTTTAACGCCCAATCCTTGTATCGATTGCAATCGATATTTGAAATTCGATCGTCTATACGAACGAGCCAAAGAATTGGATTGCGATTACATTGCAACGGGACATTATGCACAGATTGTAAAGGACGAAAAAACGGGACGCTATCAACTAAAAAAAGGACTCGATGAGAAAAAAGATCAGTCCTACGTACTTTATTCCATGACCCAAGATCAATTGGCCCATACTTTATTGCCTCTTGGAGGAATGGACAAAGAAACCGTACGAAAAATCGCAGAAGAAGCAGAAATGATCAACGCAAAAAAACACGATAGCCAAGACATCTGTTTTGTTCCAGACGGAGATTATAAATCCTTCTTAGAATCCTACCAAGGGAAAACCTATGAAGAGGGAAATATTCTCAATTCAAAGGGAGAAATTTTAGGCAAACATTCTGGAGCTGTTGGCTATACCATTGGTCAAAGAAAAGGATTGGGCGTAGCCGCCGGTCACCCTGTTTATGTAACAGAAAAAGACATGGAAAAGAACACTGTAACCGTAGGGCCGGAGAAAGAGCTATTTTCCCAAGGACTTTACGCAAAAGACTGGACCTGGGTAAGTCGAGAAGAGCCAAAGGAAGAAATTCAAGTTATGGCAAGAACTCGTTACCATCAAAAGGAAACCCCAGCAAAATTGACAGTAGAAAAAGACCGAATTCGATTGGACTTTTTAGAGCCAAAACGAGCCGTAACCAAAGGACAAGCCGTTGTTGTATATGATGGAGATTTGGTAATCGGTGGCGGAACCATAGTAGAATCATTTTAAGGAGGAAGAATATGTATCTAAATGACTATAAAGTAGGAATGGAATTCCCCTTGGAGCCCATTTCTCTATCCAAAGAAGAAATTATATCCTTTGCAAAAGTCTTTGATCCAAGACCTATTCACGTTGATGAAGAAGAAGCCAAAAAATCACGCTTTGGTGGAATTATTGCCTCAGGATTTCACGCAACATCTGCTTGTTGGGGACAATACGTTCATCTAAAACATGACGAAAAAGGCGTAATTGCAGGAAAGGGAATCCAAGACTTAAAATGGCACAAACCCGTTTATCCAGATATGATGTTATATGGAGTGGTAACCATTACAAAAATTGTTCCCTATGACGACGGATCCAAAGGTACTGTATTTTTTGAAATGGTAGTAAAAGATGAAAAAGACGAATTGGTTATGATTATGAACTCCTCTTCTTTAATTGCTGCTTCCGAAGACGTGGAATAAAATCCAAGATAAAATACTACAATTAAAAAATTTCTTTTCTTGTTAAAAGTTTTAGGAAAATTTTCATAAGAAAAGAAATTTTTGAAAAAACATCAAATTTCAATAAGCTGCCCTGGCAGCTTATTTTTTTAATATTTAATAAATTGAAACAACGTTTTTTCTATATATTTTCAAAGAAAGGAAAATATATAGAAAAGTGAACAGATGACAGGGCATTGCATATTGTATATATTCCATAAAAACTCTGTAATTTGTCGAAAAAAGAAAGGAAAAAGTTTTCCTAAAAACGGAAAAACTTCTTATGAAATTTTAATATATAAAAATTAAATCAATAAATTTTCTTTTCTTTATAAAATTTTGTAATTTTTACTATCAATATAATGATAGATTTATAGACATTCTAGATTGTTTGAAGGTATAATAAAAATACAGAATAAAAACGCTATCCTTGTAGCGTAGAAGGGGGAAAATATGACAGAACACAACAAAAACCAAGGAGCTTACAATCCGCGTAAGGCGACTTTAGGGGAAGCGTTAATTACGTTTATTGTGCTTATTGCCATTATGTTTGTATCCATTATTGTATTTGAAGTGGATCCACATATGCCAATGTTTATTGGGGTAATTATTGCCGCTCTTATGGCGTTAAAAATTGGTTATACATGGGGAGATATTGAATCTTCCATGGTAAAAGGTATTACACAGGCCTTACAATCTATTATTATTTTGGCGGTAATTGGTATCCTTGTAGGGGTATGGATTACAGCAGGCGTTGTACCATCTATGATTTATTATGGACTTATGATTTTGAAACCATCGATCTTTTTGGTAGCTGCCGTATTGATTTGTTCTATTACATCGATTGCTACAGGATCTAGTTGGGGTACGGCTGGTACCATGGGTATCGCCTTAATGGGTATTGCACAAGGTATGGGAATTCCATTGCCAGTGGCGGCCGGTGCGGTTATTTCAGGAGCTTATTTTGGGGACAAAATGAGTCCACTTTCTGATACAACCAACTTAGCGCCAGCTATGGCAGGGACCGATGTATTTACTCATATTAAAGCCATGGCAAAACCAACAATTATTTCTTATATTATCGCTTTGGTTTTCTTTGGTATTATGACAACTCGTTACAATGTTGCAGGAGCTGATACTTCTGCTGTAGTGGAATTGCAACAAGGGCTAAGCGACAGCTTTAATATCTCTCCCTTGTTACTATTGCCACCAGTAATTGTAATTGTAAGTATTGCTTTCAAAATGCCTGCCTTACCAGGAATTGCCATTGGTATTATTGTGGCTGCAATTATGGGACCTATTTTCCAAGATATTGATTTTGGTATAATTCTTTCTGCAGGGAAAGATGGGTTCGTTTCTGAAACGGGGATTGAAGCTTTGGATAGCCTATTAACAGCCGGTGGACTTATGGGTATGATGAGTTCTATTTCTTTAACAATTATCGCCATGATGTTTGGTGGAATTGCAGAGAGAACAGGACAATTAGAGGCAATTATTCATGCCGTATTGGGTGGAGTAAAATCCGTAACTGGTTTGGTTTCCGCTACGATCTTTACTTGTTTCCTATCCAATATCACTATGCCAGAACAATATATTTCTATTGTGGTTCCAGGACGTATGTATGCTCCAGTATATGCTGAGCGTGGATTGCATCCTAAATTATTATCTGCCACATTGGAAGCTTCTGGTACAGTAACTTCAGCTTTGATTCCATGGAACACTTGCGGGGTTTATCTAACAGGGGTATTGAAGGTTTCTACTTTCGAGTATTTACCATTTGCGGTATTTAATATTGCCATGCCAATTGTAACCATTATTTTAACAGCCATTGGACAAAACGTATTCTGGGCAAAAGACGATCCAGACACAATTGTTCACATTGACTAATGGAAATTTTAAGAAAGGGGCCCGAGTCGGGTCTCTTTTTTTGTGGAAATGGGTATAGATGGGAGATATGGAGGAGAAAATGAAAAAAGCAACAAGAAGAAAAAAACAAAAAAGACAAAGAGGAACCATAGGCTTTTTGCTTCTATCTTTGGTTATGGTAATGGGCTTGTTTGTTTTGGTAATGAATTTTGCGATTCCTTCGAACCCAGAATTTCCCATTAACAACCGAGAGGAATTTTTTCAAAAAATGGCTCCTTACGCCCAAAAAGAAGGAAAAAAACACGGCCTCTATCCTTCTATTATCTTGGCGCAAGCGGCATTGGAATCCAATTATGGAGAAAGTGTTTTATCAAAAGAATACAATAATTATTTTGGGATCAAAGGAACGAAAGAGAATGGCGTTTCCTTAAATACCGATGAAATATATGATGGAGAGCGAGTTTCTGTGGAAGACTATTTCCGGGTCTATGATTCTGTAAAAGAAAGTTTCCAGGACTACGGAAATTTAATTGGCAAAGCCAGTCGTTATTCTATTGTAAGGGAGGCTGCCTCTCCAGAGGAATATGCTCAAAATCTGTACAAAGCAGGATATAGTACCAATCCTCGTTATGGGGATTCTCTGCTACATTTAGTGGAACAGTACAATTTGAAGACCTATGACGAAGATCTTTAATCAATAGTTATTTTGTAAAAATTCCTATTGAACCTAGGGCTCACATGTAGTACTATACTATATGTAGATTTCGAAAAAGAAATTAACCACAATATGTTGATAAATTGTGGATAACATAGGGATAAATCGAAGGAATGCTTATGATTTAAGGAGAAAGGAAGGTTGTTTCATGGAGGTACGTAAGAGAAACGGTGATGTAGTCGATTTTGATCCGTCAAAAATTAAAATTGCTGTACAAAAAGCAATGAAGGAAACGGATAAAGGAGTGGACGAAGAAGTTGCTCAGTCTGTAACAGATGCTGTAGTGGCAGAATTGGGAGAGAGTGCGATTGTAGACATTGAGTCCATTCAAGACAATGTAGAGCTTGCATTGATGCGCGTACGTCCAGACGTGGCGAAAAAATACATCCTATATCGAGAAGAAAGAACTCGTTTAAGAGAACATGGATGGAATATGACCGATTTGCAAAGAGATATTTACGAGAAGAAATATCGCTATGACAACGAGTCTTTTGAAGGATTTTTGGACCGAGTAAGTGGCGGAAACAATCAAATTAAAAAGGCCATTGCCAACAAACAATTTATGCCTGCAGGTCGTATTTTAGCAGGTCGTGGATTGGATAAAATGGGTAAGAAAATTACCTTAAGTAACTGCTATGTAATGCCACAAGTAGAGGACAACATTGAGTCCATTTACGATACGGCCAAATGGATGGCAAGAACTTATAGCTATGGCGGCGGCGTTGGATTGACTTTGAATAAATTGCGTCCAAAGGGTGCGAAGGTAAACAATGCAGCTTCCACAACAACAGGAGCCGTAAGTTTTATGGATCTATATTCTTTAACAACTTCTCTAATTGGAATGCGTGGCCGTCGCGGCGCTTTAATGTTGAATATGGATTGCAATCATCCAGACATTATGGATTTTATTAATGTAAAAAAAGATTTGGATAAGGTAACCAGTGCCAATATTTCTGTAAATTGTAGCGATGAATTCTTTAAGGCTTACAAAGAAGGAAAAGACTTTAAACTTTCCTTCGATGTGGAGTCTACAGGAGAAAAGATTCGTGAAAAAGTAGAAGCCCGAGAAATGTTGAAAAATTTGGCTTTTAATAATTGGGAAATGGCAGAACCAGGAATTTTGTTTAAGGATCGCATTAACTCTTGGCATTTAATGAGTGAAGACGATACCTTTGAATACGCAGGAGTAAATCCCTGTGCAGAGGAACCATTGCCAGCTTTTGGATCTTGTAACCTTGCGAGTATCAACTTAGGAGAATTTGTAAAAAATCCTTTCAGTAAATACGCTCGCTTTGAGTTTGAATCTTTTGGTCAATTGGTGCGAGATGGAGTCATCTATCTAAATGAAGTTTTAGATGAGAATATGCAATTGCACCCATTGGAGCAACAAAGAGAATTATCAAAAGAATTACGCCAAATTGGTTTAGGAATTATGGGCGTGGCAGATATGTTTATTAAAATGGGAATTCGTTACGGTTCTCCAGAGTCCTTAAACTTAATCAATCAAATTGGCCGTTGCCTAGTAAATGAGGCTTTGCGTCAATCGGCTTTATTGGCAGAAAAAGACGGAACATTCCCTCGCTACCGCAGGGAAAAAGTATTGGCATCAAAATTCCTACAATCCAATGCCGATCCAGATGTGTTGGCTTTGATTGAAGAACATGGTTTGAGAAACTCCCAAGTTTTAACCATCGCTCCAACGGGATCCATTTCGACTTTAATTGGTTGTAGCAATGGAGTAGAACCGATTTTCCAAATTTCTTATACAAGAAAATCAGAATCTCTTCATGTAGAAGATACCTATTATACGGTTTATACACAAATCATCAAAGACTTAATGGAAGCTTTGAATATCTCCCATGAAGAAGATTTGCCAGATTATATCATTACAACGGAAAACTTAAATTACAAAGATCGTATTGATGTACAAGCTACATGGCAACAATTTATTGATGCTTCCATTTCCTCTACTGTAAATGTACCAAATGAATTTACAGTGGAAGATGTAGAAAATCTATATGTTTATGCATGGGAAAAGGGATTAAAAGGAGTAACCATTTATCGAGATGGATGTGCTCGCTCAGGAATTCTTTCTACAGAAAAGAGCAAAAAAGGGCGAATTCAAGAATTACAAGATGAACTGAATCGTGAAATTGCTCATCAAATGATGGAAGATCCAGACACCTGCCCAATGTGTGGTGGACATATGAACCATTCCGGTGGATGTGCAGAATGTCAAGATTGTGGCTATAGTCCTTGTGCAATCTAAAAACAAAATAGAGAGAAAACCTAGGGATTTCTGTGGAAGTTTCTAGGTTTTTTGTTTTAGTAAAAGGAATACACTGGGTATATATAAAGATAAGAACAAATAGGAGACAAATATGAAGAAAAAAGATTTTACAAAATGCATATTGGCTTTTCTTTTCCTTTTTTCTCTTACAGCCTGTACTTCTCAAAATCCAGCAGCTCCAGAAGAAGAAAACGTGGCCATTGAAACTCCTTCCGGGATCCGAGGATTGGGAAAAATCGAAATGACGGGAATGGATTTGAAAACAGGAAAAGCAGTAGGCAACGAAATATTGACAGAAAAGGTAAATGTATTAATGGTTTGGCAACCCGATTGTTATTTCTGTGAAGAGGAAGCCAAGGCGATGGAAAAGATTCTTCCAGAGCTTGAAAACACAAAAATCATTGGGTTGGTAGTAACGGAAGACAAAGAGGCCGCACAAGCTCGAGTAGAAGAGTGGGGCTTAACTTTTGAAAATATACTCCTAAGGGTGGATCAAATTTATGGAATTTCTCCAGAGATTCAGACAACCCCTAGTGTGATTTTCGTCAATGAAAAAGGGGAAGAAATCGCAGAGAAACAACTGGGCGCTCTTATGGGGTTTGATACAGTAGATTCTTTGGCCAAAGAATGGAAAGCCCGCCTAAACGCCTTAGAGGCCATGGAATAAAAATATTTAGAATCATTGAAAAAAAGCCAATGGTTGTATTTGTGAAATATATCAAGTAGACTAATAAGAGAGGGGAATATCGTGCACGAAATCATTTTTCGAATCGTAGATTTTGTTTCTGGAATTATAGAACTTTTGGGAACGGCTATTGTAGCAATTACGATTCTTCAAGGATTGTATCGAATGATATTTGTATATAAGATGGATTTTAATGCGGCTCATTATGATTTTTCCATTAATGCAGGTCTTAATAATGCTTTGGAAATTCTATTGGCGGCGGAGGTTTTGAAGACCATCGCTTATCGAACAACGGATCAGTTGTTAGAAGTGGCAGCTTTGGTCATTATTCGAATCTTTTTGACTCTTTTGATTCATTGGGAATATAGGCAAAAAGCGGACCATGATTTAAGGGAGCATCCCCAGGATGTGGAATATGAATATACAGTTGTAGAGGAGGAAGAGGAAGTCTAAAATTTTTCTACAAAGTCCTTGTATTTTTATATAAAAAAGGTTATATTGATAATTATTCCGGATGGGGCAACTAGATAATTAAATAAAAAAACGATGCGACCTTTGGCCGGTCGCACTTTTATTTTTTATGGAGGAAATGAAATGGAAGATATGATTCGCCAAGTCCTTCAAATGGACGAAAAAACCAAGAAATTGGTAAAGGAATCCGAAAAAAAGTTAGAAGCAGAAAAAGCAGAAACGGAAACCCGTTTGAATCAATTGGAAGTAGAGGGCCACGAAGAATCAAAACAGGCTGCTATTGATGAATACAATCGTGTTTATGCGAAGGCTTTGGATGAAGTGAAAGAAATTGAAGAAGAAAATCAGAGGAAAATCGATGCAGTAGATGCTTTCTATCAAGAAAACAAAGAAGATTTAGTAGAGAAAGCTTTTCGCATGATTATTCAATAAAGAAGGTGTGCTATGCATTTCCATGCAGTAAATACAAAAATACGCTCTACGTATGCAAAATATATTAAAGAGCAACCACAATTGGAAGCGTTGGAGCGAAATACTGTAGCAGAAGTGGTTTCCTTTGTGGAAAATTGGTGGGGATTGGATTTTGGTCCGACTTTTGATTTATATAAAATCAATCGAATGTTGGAAGAAAGAGTCTATTCCATATTGGTGAGTCTATCCTATTATTTGCAAGGAGAGACCAAGACTTTTTATAAAGCCATTTTAGCACGATACGAAATCCGAGATATTAAGCGAGTGATGCGTGCTTTGGTCCATCATGAAGATTTGGCGCCTTTACGGCAAGGTCTTTTGGCCCTCCCTCCTTCTTTTTTAGGAAGCGAAGGGGGCGAATTAACCATACGAAGTTTTTTATCCAATTTGGAAAAAACGGAATATGGAAGAAAACTTATAGTATACGAAGATCAACCGATGGATCGCATCCTCTTTTACATAGAGATGACCTTGGATCGAAGTTATTATGAGAATATATTTAATCATATGAAGAAATTGGGTAAAAAAGACCAAAAAATAGCCAGAGAATTAATAGGAACCCATATTGATTTAATTAATTTAATGTATATTTATCGAGGAAAGAGAAGTTATGAAATTCTTCCTCAAGAAATGGCAAATTTTATTATTGATGGAGGATATTCTCTTCATTTGCCAAAATTAAGAAAATTGGTACGTTGTGAAACCTTAGAAGAATACGTAAAAGAAGTACAAAAAACCCATTATGGATATTTATTTCCAAGTTCCAGGGAAGTAGGGCTTATTGATATTGAAGTAGAACATATTTTATATGAAATGTATCGAAAACGGATACAATCGACGGCTTTTGATATTGCAAAGATTATCGCCCTCCCCATATTATTGGAATACACTGTCCGTGATATTTCTACGATTATTGAGTCCAAACGAGTAGGATTCTTAGGAAGTCGTACAAGAGGTTTATTATCCATTCCAGAGGAAGTAGGTGATATATAATGGCTGTAGAGAAAATGCTAATGCTTAACATCGTTGGGAAATTAGACTATATGGAAGAGATGCTTTATGAAATTTTACACAGTGGATCTTTGGATATGGTCGATGCAATGGCTCAGCTAAACCAAGCCAATGCAATTTACGATGTTGAATCTAGGGATGTAGACATGATGGTGGACGTAAGCCGCCTGATTCCCTATGAAGTGAATCCCGTAGAACGGGAGCGATTGGCTCATACAAGGCAGTTAATGCAATATTTTGGTCTGACAGAGGAAGAGTTGGAAGGGTTAGAAGATTCTCTGGCTACCCGAGAAGATTTGGATGCTCTTTATGAGGAAACCAAGGTTTATTTTGAAGAAGAAGAAGAAATCAAAGAGCAGTTGGCTTTGGCCCATAGTTTTAAGGAAAATGTATCTTTGTTCTACAATGTAGATATTGACTTAAACGCCTTAAAAGATATGGAATTTTTTACGGCTCGTTTTGGTCGTTTGGAAAAGGCGGCTCGCCTTCGCTTAAAAGAAAATTACCATCATATTTTGGCCATGGTATTTCATACAGGTAGCTACGAAAATGAAGAAGTATACTTGGCCATTTATCCAAATGAAGTAAGCGAAGAAGCGGAACGGGTGTTACAAAGTTTGCATTGGATAGACGTGCCGATTTTGGAGCATGCAGAGGGAACCACAAAGGAAACGTTTGAGTATTTCAACAGAGAAACGGAGCAGTTGAACCAACGCTTGGAAGAATTGGATGAACACAAACACGAAATGTTCAATGAGCGTTCGGAAGAAATTCAGAAAATTTTGGCCAAGGCTCTATTCTACGGGCGAATTGAAGAAGCCAAAGAGCAAATGGCCCATTCTAAGAAATATTTCTTACTTTCTGGATGGACCGACGAAGAAGGCGTAGAAGAAGTTCGGAATCGTGTGAAAAAATACGAAGGAACCCACTTAACGGTTTTGGATGAAGGAAATGGAAATTTTATTTCCACTCCTCCTACAAAATTAAAAAATCCTTCCTTTTTTAAGCCCTTTGAACTTTTAGTCCGAATGTATGGAGTGCCTCATTATAACGAAATCGACCCGACGATATTTGTGGGAATTACCTATATGATTTTATTCGGTGCGATGTTTGGAGATGTTGGACAAGGGTTAATCTTTTTGTTAGGGGGACTTCTCATTAGAAGAAAGCCCAACTTAAAAGATATGGGCGGCCTATTAACCCGAATGGGTGGCGCCAGTATTGTATTTGGATTCTTATATGGGTCTTTATTTGGAAATGAAGAGATTTTGCCGGCCCTATGGATTCGTCCTTTCCACAATATTAACGAGGTATTAATTATTGCCATAGGATTTGGGATGTTGTTATTGTTTATGGCCTATGGACTTAGTTTTGCCAATGCCATCCGAAATAAAAATCTCTACGAAGGGATTTTTGGCGAACATGGATTGTTGGGATTCTTGGTATTTTTAATGTTAATTTTCATGTTATTGGATTTAACAGGATTTTTAACTTTGATTCCAGCAAAAGTGGCAGGCGCCATTTTGGTTTTATCCATTGTTCTTATGATTTTCAAGAAGCCAATTATGGCGAAAATCCAGAATAAAGCACCCCATTACGCAGAAGGAAAAACTGGATATTACATTGAGTCTTCTTTCTCTATTATTGAGTTATTGATTTCCACTTTATCCGGAATTGTTTCCTTTATTCGTGTAGGGGCCTTTGCCATTAACCACGTTGGTTTGTTTATGGCTTTCCATACTATGGCAGAAATGGCAGGAACGGGAATTGGAAACTTTATCATCCTAATATTAGGAAATATTTTAATTATTGGATTGGAAGGCTTGATTGTATTTATTCAAGGTCTTCGTTTGGAATATTATGAGTTATTTAGCCGTTACTACGATGGAAGTGGAACTGCCTTTAACTCTGATACATTGTCATTAAAGAATAAAAAATAGGAGAACAAAAAATGGAAAATATTTTATGGATTGCATCATTTGTTGTATTGGGAACCATTGCTTATGGAATGATTTTAATGGAACGAGGAGCAAAGTCTGATCGTCCAAGATTGAAGAAAGTATTGCGTACGAATTTAGCTGTATTTATTCCAACCATTGTGGGAGCGATGGTATTAATGGCACCACAAGCGGTACAAGCCGCCACAGGAACAACACAAGTAAACGGCTTGGGACTTTTGGCAGCGGCTTTATCAACTGGATTGGCAACAATCGGAACTGGTTACGCTGTAGGTGTTGTAGGAAGCTCCGCTCTAGGTGCTGTATCGGAAGACGATAGCATTCTTGGTAAAACTTTGATCTTTGTAGGTTTGGCAGAAGGGATTGCCATTTACGGATTGATCATCTCTATTATGATTTTAGGTAAACTATAATGCGCTCTTTGGTGCTAAGTTGCGACGATGAATTGCTAATAGCCCTTAGAATGAGTGGATTTGAAGGAAAATTCTGTCGTGACGAAGAAGAGTTAAGGGCGAATTTTTTGGAAGGGGTAAAAAACAAGGAAATTGGCATTATTCTCTTAGGAGAAGAGGATTTTACGAAATTAAGAGAAGAAATTTTGAAAGTAAAATCGAAGCCAAGAAGTCCTTTGATTGTAACCGTACCAGGTAGAGAAGGATTCAAAGAGAAAGACTTTATTATGAAATACGTTCGAGAAGCCATCGGACTGAAATTGGATAGGTGATATCATGTTAATGATTGAAAATAAATTGGAGCTCTTTGAAGATGTGGTGTATAAGTCTCGACTATTGGATTTCGATAAGAGGAAAACACGAATTCAAGAAGAGACCGAAAAAATTGTAAAAGAAAAAGAAGAAGCACTACGTGAAGAAAAAGAGACAATGATGGAAAGACGGCATAAATTGGCTACCGTTTTGGGAAATGAAAAAATTTCTAAGGCCAAGGAGCAACGCCGCGTTCTTGAGTTGCAAAAAATGGACCAACTAGAAGAAGATTTTGTAGAAGCGATTATGGAACGGGCAAAAAAATTTACCTTAGAAGACCGTTATAGAGAAATATTACTTAAAGGGATTGATGTAACCTTTTCTCATTTAACCCCAGGAACCTATCGTATGGGATTAACCCAAAAAGATATGGACGTTTTTTTTGAAGAAATTGAAGAAAAAGGAAAAAAACTAGGCATCTCTTTGATCCCTAATGTAATGGGAGAGGAAATCATTGGCGGCCATGTAGTAAGTGATGAGGCCAATACCTATAATCTAAACAACGATCTTCGAACAATGGTAGAAGAAAAACGCTACGAAATTGGGAAACTTCTCTATAAATTATTCCATAGGGAGGATCAAAATGGAAAATAAACCAATTATTGAAAAAATCAACGGTCCCGTTGTAATCGGTAACCATATGTCCTCCTTTGCCATGCGGGAAATGGTACAAGTGGGAGAGAAAAAACTCATTGGAGAAGTGATTTCTGTAGAAGGAGATCATGGAATCGTTCAGGTTTATGAAGAAACCGAAGGATTAAAACGAGACGAGCCGATTCAAGGAACTAGGGCTCCCCTTTCTGTGCGTTTAGGTCCAGGACTTTTGGGAAATATGTTTGATGGAATTGAACGCCCTTTGGACCGAATTGCAAGAGAACAGGGTTATTTTATTCCTGAAGGAATTGGCCTTATGAATTTGGACTTAGAAAAACTCTGGGATTTTCAACCGACGCGAGAAGTAGGGGAGAAAATAGAACCAGGAGCCATTTTTGGGGAAGTGGAAGAAACACAAATTATTACCCATAGAATTTTAACGCCTCCAAAAGTAAAAGGCGAAATTGTTTGGATTGCAGAACCAGGGAAATACAATGTAGTAGAAACGGTTTTGAAATTAAAGGATGAAGAGGGAGAAATTCACGAACTCGCCATGAGCCATGAATGGCCCGTACGTATTCCAAGACCTGTAAAAGAATATACGGATCCAGACACTTTACTTGCTACAGGAACCCGTGTATTTGACGTATTTTTCCCTATTGCAAAGGGAGGAACCGTAGCCGTTCCAGGATCCTTTGGCACAGGAAAAACCATGACCCAACATCAAATTGCAAAATATTGTGACGCCGATATTATCGTATATATTGGATGCGGTGAACGGGGAAATGAGATGACAGAAGTTTTGGAAGATTTCCCAAAACTAATTGACCCTTATTCTGGAAAACCGTTAATGGATCGTACCATTTTAATTGCCAATACATCAAATATGCCTGTGGCGGCCCGTGAAGCCTCTATTTATACAGGCATTACTTTGGCGGAATATTTCCGCGATCAAGGCTATGATGTAGCCATGATGGCAGATAGTACCTCCCGTTGGGCAGAGGCGCTACGGGAAATTTCTGGACGTTTGGAAGAGATGCCAGCAGAAGAAGGCTACCCCGCGTATTTGCCAAGTCGTATTGCTAGTTTTTACGAACGAAGTGGACCAGCGGTGGCTTTATCAGGAAAAGAAGGTAGCGTAACAACCATTGGCGCCGTATCTCCGGCGGGAGGAGATTTCTCCGAACCCGTTACGGAAAACACTCGCCGTTTTGTAAATACTTTCTTGGCTTTAGACCGAGATTTGGCCTATGCTCGTCACTATCCAGCGATTCACTGGTTGGATTCTTATTCTGGTTATGTCTCCGCTATGGGGAATTATTATGACAACCGCTTAGAGGGAGATTTACCAGCTTTACGGAAAAAATTCTTAAGCTTGCTTCATGATGAGGCAAAATTACAAGAGGTTGTTATGTTAGTAGGGGAAGATGTCCTTCCAGATAGAGAACGTTTTGTGTTGGAAGTGGCTCGCGTTGTGAAAACAGGATTTTTGCAACAAAATTTCTTCCATCCAAAGGATTGTTTCGTATCTTTGGAACGCCAATATGAAATGCTTCGAACGATTGATATTTTGTACGAAGAAGGAATGGAAACCATTCAGATGGGAATTTCTATGGCAGAAGTACGGAACGTTCCCTTGATTACAGAAATTATCAATATGAAATACAATATGGATGATGAGACCATGTCAAAATTCACCGTATTAAACAATAAAATTCGAGAATATTATCGAAATCTACGATTGAAATACCAGGAGGAACTCTAGGATGAAAAAAGAATATTTGCTTCTTGACCGTGTCCATGGTTCCTTGGTGGAATTATCCGGGCTACACCATGTAAGCTATGGGGAAATTGTAAGCTTAACCAATCGAAATACGAAAGAAGTTTTAACCGGTCGTGTGATTGGGATTGATGGAGATAAGGCAACCGTTCAAGTCTTTGGGGAATCTTTAGGGATTTCTCCCACCAATATGAAAGTCGTTTTTGAAGGAAAGCCCTTTACCATTCCTCTATCCAAAGATATTTTAGGCCGTACTTTTAACGGAATTGGCCAACCAACAGATAAAGGGGGGAAAATTTACGCAGACGAATTTTATAACGTAAATGGTCGCCCAATGAATCCTGTGGCTCGTCTTTATCCTAGAAACTTTGTAGAAACAGGGATTAGTTCCATTGATGCTTTAATGACCTTAATTCGTGGACAAAAACTTCCGATTTTTTCCGGCTCCGGTTTGCCTCATAATGAATTGGCAGCACAAATTGTAAAACAAGCCCGTATCCGTGGAGACGAAGGAGAATTTTCCGTTGTCTTTTGTGGAATGGGATTGAAACGAGAAGTAGCCAGTTATTTCAAAGATTCTTTTATGGAATCGGGAGTAATGGACAAGGTAGTTATGTATTTGAACTATGCCGATGATCCCATTATGGAGAGAATTATTGCTCCAAAATGTGCTTTAACCGCGGCAGAATATTTGGCCTTTGAAGAACACCGCCATGTTTTGGTTATTATGACCGATATGACCAGTTATGGAGAAAGTTTACGGGAGGTAAGCTCCCAAAGGGGAGAGGTTCCTTCTCGAAAGGGCTATCCAGGATATTTGTATTCCGATTTGGCAGCTATTTATGAAAGAGCCGGCATGATTGATGGAGTAGAAGGCTCTGTAACTTTAATTCCTATTTTAACCATGCCTTCCGATGATATTACCCATCCGATTCCTGACTTAACGGGATATATAACCGAAGGACAAGTTGTATTAAGTCGAGATCTAAACCAACAGGGGATTTATCCTCCTGTGGATATTTTGCCCTCCCTTTCTCGTTTGATGAAAGATGGAATTGGAGAAGAATATACTCGTGACGACCATCCCGATGTTTCGGCTCAGTTGTTTGCTTCCTATTCACGGGTAATTGAAGTTCGTGCCTTAGCACAAATTATCGGACAAGAAGAGTTAAGCGAAGAAGATCAACTTTTGCTTCAATTTGGAAAGCGTATGGAAGAAGAATTTATTGGTCAAGGTTTCCACACCAATCGATCCATTGAAGAAACATTGGATTTGGGATGGGAATTGTTACGAATTTTACCAGAAGATATGTTGACTCGAATTACGCCAGAAATGAAGGAAAAATACCTCTAGGAGGCCAAAATGGCAAAGAAATTAACAGCAACAAAAGCCAACTTAATGAAAGTAAAAGATAGTTTGGCCTTTGCCGAAAAAGGATATGGCCTACTAGACAAAAAACGGACGGTTTTGATTCGAGAAATGATGAGTTTGAACAATCGAGCCGCAGAAATTCAAAAAGAAATTGAAGGAAAATTTCAAAAATCCTACGAATCCTTGACCATGGCCTCTGTAACCATGGGTTGGGAAGCAGTAGTAGATATTTCGAAATCCATGCCAAAAGAAGAAGAATATATCATGGGCTATCGCTCTGTAATGGGCGTGGAAATTCCCGAGGTACAATACAAACATTTCAATCCAAAACATAGCTTTTCTCTCTATGAAACAACCGTTGCCTTTGATGAGGCCTATCTTGAAATGGATCAAATGCGAGAGTTAATCTATGAATTGGCAGAAATTGAAACCAGTTTGTATCGATTGGCAAAGGAAATCAAAAAAAGTGTAAAACGGGCCAATGCCCTAGAAAAAATTCAAATTCCTAAATACGAAAAAGCGAAAAAAGAAATCCAAAACGAATTGGAAGAAAAAGAGAGAGATGATTTCTTCCGATTGAAACGTATGAAAGGAAGAGAAGAAAATGACGGAAATGCGTAAGATTTACGACGAAAATTTTCATCCCATGGGATATTACAAAGAACGAGGAGAAACTTTGTCTCCAGAGGAATATTATTTGGTGGCAGGAAGTTTTGTGATTTCTGAAGGGAAATTGTTGGTAACCCAACGGGCCGAAGGAAAAGAATTTGCCCATAAATGGGAATTCACCATGGGAAGTGTGGTAGAAGACGAAACGGGAAAAGAAGGGGCTCTTCGAGAATTGGAAGAGGAAGTTGGAATCAAAGCCAGCGGCAAGGAGCTTCAATTCTTAGGGCAAGCAAAAGAAAACCGAAAATTCAGCGAAATCTATTTATTGATAAAATCTGTGGATAACATTCAACTACAAAAGGAAGAAGTGGAAGATTTTCAATGGATTGATCAAGAAAAACTAGATAAAATGTTAGAGGATGGATTCTTTGCAAAGCCCATGGAAAAGCGAATTCGAACCCATTATAAAACAATTTTAGAGCATATAAAAAAGGAAGGCTAAGCCCTCCTTTTTTTGTATAAAGATATTCACATAAGTTATTAACAAGATGTGGATAAACTGTGTGGATTTATTTCCGCAAAGGAATCATACAAGTTGCAATATTATCTGTATCGGCATTATAGAATACGCTAATGGAAATCTCTTGAGCAGAGGGATCCATTAAAATGGAGCGATGACTAGGAGAATTCATAAAATTCTGAACAATCACATTGGCATTGGCTTCATCGCTTCCTCGATTGTAAATATAGGAAACCACTTCTCCGATAAAATAATATTCTGGGTAGATTTGAATGCCTTCTTGGTACCAAATGTCTCCATTTGGTCGTAAGTGGTTCATACTACCTGTTTGCGCTTGTTGGATACTTTCTTCCAACACACGGTTGGTAGCATAATAATTGATGCTTCCCTGAAGAGAGAGGGGCCTTAATCCATTTTCCATTCTTGCGGAATTGACTCGATTTAATAAATCATAAATCATAGAAGATTCGTAAAAATATCCCCTTGCCCCTTGGTTTTGGCTGGTATAGTAAGTTTCGAATTCTGCTTCAGAGAAAGAATTTTCTGAAGGATCCTCCCATTTTACAAGAACGGTTGGATTTGTAGGGGTTTCGTAGCTTCTGGCTATGCCCTTATAATAAACATAGTTCATCAAAACCATGGCAAATTCAGATCGAGTAATGGCTTTTTTTGGATCTAGAGAATCCAACAATCCCTTTACAATTCCCTTTTCAATTAAAATAGAAATAAAAGGCTCTGCCCAATCGCTAATTTTGGAATGATCATTATAGATTTCTAAAAAATTTGGATCGTAGGATCCAAAATCCAATAATCGGCCGACCATAACCAAAGCCTCTTCTCTAGAGATATAAGCTCTAGGGCTTAGGGTATTTTTGGAAGTTCCTGAAATACAACCAACAGAAACGGCCAATTGGAAACTAGGATAAAACCAGTCAGATCTTCGTACATCTGTAAAATGAGAAATATCCACTAATTTTATTTGATTGGAAGAAATGGTCCGAGACAATATAGTCGTAAGCTCTGCACGAGTTAAAGTGGAATCAGGCCGCAAACTGCCATCCTCGTAACCACTAATAAACCCCTGTTCAATAGCACGAGTTAATAATTGGCTTTTTTGTTGGACAAAATCATTCCCATAATAAGCAAAACTTATATTAGAGAATAATGTAGCAATGGCTAAACTGGTAATAATAATTCTACTCCAAGCTTTCATAAAGAAGCCTCTTTCTTAGAAAATATTTTTACAATGGCCAGTTGTATTATCACTATAGTATTTCTTGCTATTGCTAGTATACCACTAAAAAACCCTTAAAAAAACGCTAAATTTCAACATTTCCAAGGGTTTTTGCAATTTCATAAAACCTACAATTCCCATCAATTTTATATACATAATTTATAGGAATTTACTGTTATTTTGTCTAAATATTGAAAATTCAATATAAACAAAGGTTTAATAGTCAAATATTTAATTTCTATCTTTTTTCTACGCATTTCCATTTTTGAGCAAATTTCGTTGTAATTTTTACAAACTAGTATACAAGTATTTAAGAATAAAAATATACAATTCCCTATTTTTACTGGTATAGAATTTATGTCCCGCAATACGTTTTGTATCCGAATATTTCCTTGTAAAATCGAAATTTTTCCTTATGTTTTTCGTAATCATAAGGAGATTTTAGTGCTGCCCATAATTCTAAGAATAGATCCAGATTTCCTTCTTTTGCTTCAAAAAGGGCTTGTTCCACCCAGTAGTTTCTTGGAATAATATAGGGATTGCTATTTTTCATTCGTTTTTCTACTTCTTCAGGGTTCTCTTTTTCCAAACGTTTCAGCCATTTTTCTTTCCAAGAGAAGAAATCTTTTCTTTGATAGATTTCCTGCTCCCAATCCCTTAAAGTCAAATCTACAAAGGTATTGGTGTAATCCGTGGAATTTTTTTCCATAATTTCCAACAATTCGTGAATGAGCTTCCGATCGTCCCCATCCACTTGAGAAAGCCCTAGTTTTCTGCCATAAATTCGGTAGAATTCCCGTTGAAATTCTTTGGCAAATTCTTCCAAAGCTCCATCTACACGTTCCATTGCTTTTTCGTGGGTTTCTCCAATGAGAGGAGAGAGGGCCTGGCCAAAGCGGGCCAAATTCCAGGCAGCCATTTGAGGTTGTTTTTCGTAGGCATAACGCCCATAAATATCGATGGAGCTGTAAACCGTTTGAGGAGCGTAGACGTCCAAAAAGGCACAAGGGCCATAATCGATGGTTTCGCCGGAAATGGTCATATTGTCTGTATTCATAACTCCGTGAATAAATCCTACGCTCATCCATTGGGCCAAAAGTTTTGCTTGTCGTTTTTGCACTTCCAAATAAAATTGAAAATACTTGTCTTCTGCGTTTTCAAGTTCTGGGTAATGTCTTTGGATGGCGTAATCAGCCAAGGAAATTAGATTTTCTTTGATTTGGCTATGGGCGGCCCATTCAAAAGTTCCCACTCGTAAATGGCTCGCAGCAACACGAGTTAAGATGGCTCCTTTTTCTACCCTTTCTCGGTAAACGGGTTCTCCTGTGGAAACAACGGCCAAAGAGCGGGTTGTTGGAATTCCTAGCCCAAACATGGCTTCACTAATTAAAAATTCCCGTAACATAGCTTGTAGCGTTGCTCGTCCATCTCCATTGCGAGAATAGGGGGTAGGGCCACTTCCTTTTAATTGCAAATCGTAGCGTTCCCCTTTAGGCGTAATTTGTTCCCCCAATAAAAGGGCCCGCCCATCTCCTAAGATCGAAGGGAAACCAAATTGATGTCCCATATAAGATTGAGCAATTTGGCTGGCATTTTCGGGAAACTCTGAACCAGAAAGGGGAAGAAATCCCTCTTCTTTCAAAGCTTCAGGATCCAAACCTAAAAACTGAGCCAAATCTTCATTGAGCACCACCCATTTTGTTTTTTTTACTGGGGACAAATCAATTTTGTCATAAAAAAACGAGGGGAGTGTTTCGTAACTATTGTTAAAATTCCATTGTATTTTTTTCATATTCATCACCTAAACTATCCATACCCATTCCACAAAAAAAGCCCAAGGAGAATTCCTCGGGCCGTTTTTTATTCTTTTGTATTTAACAATCTTTCTTTCAATTGGGTTTCCATAATTCGCAGTTCGTGTTCGGCTTTTACGCGATTTTCGTGCCCTTCAATTTGAATGGTACGAACTTCATCCAAAGCAGAAATCAATTGTTCGTTGGTATGACGAATGGTTTCTACATCCACAATGCCACGTTCTGATTCCTTGGCAATTTCTACGGTGCTTGTTTTTAGCATATCGGCATTTTGTCGTAACAATTCATTGGTAAGATCCGATACTTTTCGTTGAGCCGCCGCTGCTTGGGCGGAATGATGAACTCCTAAAGCCAATACCATTTGATTTTTCCAAATAGGAATGGTATTTACAATGGTAGATTGAATTTTTTCTGCCATAACCGTATTGGAAGCTTGGACCATGCGAATTTGTGGCGCCATTTGAAGGCTAACCATGCGAGTTAAATCCAAATCGTGAAGTTTTTTCTCAAAACGATTGGCCAAATTTTGCATATCCGTAACTTTTTGCGCTACGATTCCATCTCCAGTAACATCGGCTTCTTGCATTAAAGCAGGAAGTTCCTTTGTGCGGACCTCTTCCAATTTCTTTTCTCCTGCAAGAATATACATGGAAAGTTCCTTAAAATACTCTTCGTTCAAATCGTACATTTGATCCAAAAGAGTAATGTCTTTCATTAAAGTAATTTGATGATTTTCCAAAGCACGGGCAATTTCGTCTACATTTTTTTCTGCCTTATCGTAATTGGCTTTCATCGCGGTAATTTTATTGGAAGATTTCTTGAAAATTCCACGAATTCCCTTGGTTTCTGTTTCATCAAAACTCTTTAATTCCGTCACAACAGAAGAAAGAAGCTTTCCCACTTCTCCCAAATCCTTGGCACGAACGGAATTTAACGTTTTTTCTGAGAAACTGGAAATTTTCTTTTGGGCTCCCACACCATATTGTAAAACCACAGAAGAATTGGTTAAATCAATGGTTTTTGCAAATTCTTCTACTTGTTTTTCTTCTTCTGGAGTCAAATGAACGGCAGTATCATTCGTAAGTCGTATTTCTTCTTGAACGGTAAGATCGGTGATTGCTTCGTTTTCATCGAGTCCGTCTAAGGTTAATTTAATTTTATTTTCGTCCATATTTTCCTCCTATTTTTCTTTTTGAATCAACCCATCTTGGGTTAACACTGTATTCATAACTTCCATTTCGGCAGATAAATCCAACAAATCTTCTTGATACAATTCGCCCAATAAATTTTCATAGGCAGAGATAACTGTTTCAATGGATTTTTCAATATCTCCTTTGGACTTCTCTAAACTAGATACCGAAACGGGAGTTTTTTCAAACTCTAAATATTTTTCTACCAAACGAATGGTTGTTGGCGTATAGTAGTCAACAAATTTATTCAAATCATCCATGCGACTATGATCCTTGGCAATGGCTTCTTTGATCGCCGATAAAATCAAAAGGAGGCGTTGAATCTTCCCTTGAAATCTTTCGCTGGACACTTGAGATTTCAAATTCGCCAAATGTTCCATATATTCCACAATGGCTGTAGCCCTTTGATCATCAGGAAGAGCCGTTTCCGTTTCTTCAAGGGAACGAGGTTGTTCCTTTACATGAATAGTATCCCGATAATTTTCCTTATAAGCTTTATAGGCATCCTTGTCCAATAGGAAAAGCTGCCCATTTTCCACCACGCGTCCCTGTGGGAAATGGCCGAGAGAAATAAGCTTTTGCAAATCCTCTACCACATGACCAGGAGGAAGAGATACAGCCGTAGAAAAATCATCTATGGCCAAAACGCGGCTATCTCCTACCTCAATTTTATAACGTTGAAATCTCTTTTCCAAAAGCATGCGTTTGTGGGCCCAAAAAGTACCGTATCCAGAAGCCACTGCCGCTACAACACAAACCAAAATCCCAAAAAGCGCCTCTGGAGATTGGAAACGGAGCATATCTACAAATGTTCCAATGGCTCCAAGGCCCCAAGATACGCTTAAAAATCCAAGCAAATTTCGCAACCAAAAATAACTATTGGGCATACGAACCTTTTGATTTACAAATCGTGGGTCTCTATTGATGGGAATACGAACTACTTTTTCTTCTTTTCTTAATCCTTTTTGAATTCCATTAAAAAGAGCCGTTGCTCCCGTTTTTGTTAAGTCGATGGCAACTTCTACACTTTTTTCAATAATATCAGAAACTTGAGAGAAGTCGTTATTATCAATGGCCTTATCAACGGTATCGGCCAGTTTGTTTTTCTTTACCATATATATACCACCTCATCATTATCATATCATAAGCAAAGGTCTTTAGAAGTTAAGATTTGTCAAATATTGCAAAAAGAAGGGGAAGTAGTTTTCAAGAATATTACTTGCAAAATCTCTTTTTATCCCTCATACTAGAGAGTAGAAGATTTTGGCAGTCGAGGTCTACTCGGCTGCTTTTGTTATGAGAAAAAAAGAACAGGATGTGCAAAGATTGAGATTTAACGAATTCGAATTATCGGATCAAATACTAAAAGGAATAAAAGAAGTGGGTTTTGAAGAAGCAAGCCCTATCCAAGAGGAGAGTATTCGCCCTTTGCTTAGTGGACAGGACGTTATTGGACAAGCCCAAACGGGAACAGGAAAAACCGCCGCTTTTGGGATTCCTATGTTGGAAATGGTAACAAAAGAAAAATATGTACAAGGTTTGATTTTGTGCCCAACAAGAGAACTTTCCATTCAAGTGGCAGACGAATTAATGAAATTGGGAAAATATAAAAAAGGATTAAATATTCTTCCCGTCTATGGTGGGTCCAGTATGGAACGCCAATTGCGCGCTCTAAAAAAAGGCGTACAAATTGTAGTAGGAACCCCTGGTCGTGTTATGGACCATATGCGTCGTAGATCCTTAGATTTATCCCAATTGAAAATGGTTGTATTGGACGAGGCAGACGAAATGTTCGATATGGGATTCCGTGACGATATGAAAACCATATTGGATGGAACCAACGAAGAAAGACAAACTTGTTTCTTCTCCGCCACTATGGGAAAAGAAATTATGGATTTCTCCAAAATGTATCAAAGAGATCCAGCCGTGATCCGAATCAAACACAAAGAATTAACCGTAGAAAATATTACCCAATACTATCTGGAAATGACCGCTCCAATGAAAACGGAAATTTTAAGTCGATTGGTAGATATTTACAATCCAGAACTAACCATTGTATTTTGTAACACAAAACGCCGCGTAGACGATTTGGTGGCAGAGCTTACGGCTCGTGGATTTAGTGCCGACGGACTACACGGAGATTTGAAACAAACCCAACGGGATACGGTGATGAAAAAATTCCGTCAATCCACCATTGATATTTTGGTGGCAACAGACGTAGCGGCCCGCGGAATCGACGTAGGAAATGTGGATGTAGTTGTAAACTACGATTTGCCACAAGATGAAGAATATTACGTACACCGCATTGGTCGTACGGCCCGTGCGGGACGAAGAGGCCGCGCCTTTACCTTTGTGGTAGGCCGAGATGTTTACAAATTGCAAGATATTATTCGCTATACAAAAGCAGATATGCAATATATGGAGCTTCCAACGATTTCCGATATTACGGCTACTTTTGAAGAAAAATTAATCGATAGCATTCAAAAAGAATTGTCAAAAGAAGAAGATTTAAGCAAATATCGTGCTTCCATTGACAAATTATTATTGCAAGAATATGGAGCCGTAGAAGTGGCTTCGGTTTTATTAAAAATGTTGGCCGATACCCAAGGATTGCGAACTCACAAGGAGTTGGATCAAGTTGACTTTGGGAAAAAATATCGCCTTTCTCGTAGTGGAAAAAATGGAAAAAAAGGGGGAAAAGGTCGTGGAAAAGGAAGAAACGACCGTCGCCCAAGAGTTTTCATTAACAAAGGGAAACGAGATGGATTGGATCCAAAGTCCATTTTGTCCGCCTTCCATAAAGAAACTAACATCCCTAAAAAAGCCATTGGAAATATTTTAATCAAAGACAACTTTACCTTCGTAGAATTGCCAGAAGAATTCTTAAAAACCGCTGCCAAAAAACTAAGCGGAAAGAAAATTCGTGGAAAAAAAGTCCATGTAGAGATTTCTGAAAATCGAGGAAGATTATAAAAAAGGACCTAGCGTAAAAGCTAGGTCTTTTTGTATGGGATTAGAAATCCACTTTTTCTCCATAATACGCACATTCATAGATTTTTTTAATATCTTCTGGACTTGTTTCCCTTGGATTTGTAAGAGTACAAGCATCTGCGTGTGCATTTTTAGACATTTCATCCAAAACTTTTTTGAATTCTTCTTCGGAAATTTCTGTGTTTTTGCCTTCTTTGATATTATTTGTTAAACCAACAGCCGCATTTAATTTGCGAACTTCTTCGGCGATATCATCAACGCCAAGGATATTTTCAATCAATTCGTAACGGTCTGTGCCTTTTCGATTGTAATCGATAATATAAGGCAACATAATCGCATTGGCTTCTCCATGAGTTAAATGGAAAATTCCGCCGATTTTATGGGCCATACTATGAACGATTCCTAAAGAAGCATTTGAGAAGGACATACCAGCTAAAGTAGAAGCATCGTGCATCTTTGTACGGGCCTCCATATCTTCGCCGTTATCTACGGCTTTTTTCAAGTTTTCGAATACCAACTCAATGGCACGAATAGCAAGAGGAGTGGTATAATCATCCGCCGCCGTAGAAACCAAAGCTTCCAAAGCATGAGTCATAACGTCCATACCCGTTTGAGCTGTAATCAACGGTGGCATTTTTGCAGGAAGGCGTGGGTCGATAATTGCAATATCAGGAACGAAATCAGGATGTACCAAAGGATATTTGATTTGTTTTTCTGGATCTGTAATTACAGAAAAAGCCGTAATTTCAGAAGCTGTACCAGAAGTAGAAGGGATACATACCATGCGAGCTTTTGTTCTCAATGGTGGATTATCAAAAGCAACAAGTTTTTCAAAATCATAATCTGGGTGTTCATAGAAAACCCACATAGCTTTTGCAGCATCCATAGCCGAACCGCCACCAATAGCAAGAATCCAATCCGGGCCGAATTCTTCCATTTTCTTTCCGCCTTCTAAACATTCTTGTAAAGTTGGGTCCGGATTTACTCCATCAATAATAAGAACTTCCATACCCGCTTTTTCTAATTTTTCTTTTGCTTCATCTAGGAAGCCAAAGCGTTTCATAGAACTACCGCCAGTAACAATAGCCGCTCTTTTTCCCTCAAGGGTTGTTAAAACATCCATGGCGTTGTCGCCGTGATAAATTCGATTTGGTACACTAAAAATGTTAACCATTTTTGTATTCCTTCTTTGTACCTAATTTATGTCGAATTTATACCCTAATTTTCATAAATATTCATTTTTTTTATAAAAAAATTTGCCCGTTGGAGGCAAGGGATAAGTGAATTTGGACAAGGAAAAAAGCCCTGAAATTGGAGGCAAGGGCTTTTTATTTGGTATATGAATGACTTAAATAAAATATATCATAGACAAAAAGCAAGGTCAATAGAAAATTGATAATTTTTATCATTTATTTTTTTCTTCCTCTTTTATCTTCTGAAAACGCTCCATATATTTTTTATAAATGGGAAGCATATGGGCTTCATTTACAAAAGTATCCAAAGAGTCTAGAGGAATCCAATGAACTTTTCCCGATTCGTTATGAAAAATCGTATCTCGAACTTTTCCCATAAAACCAAAAGTAAAATTTACATGAAAATGCATTTCAACGCTTTCCCCTTTGCGCTGGTGTTTCTTTACAGGAAGTATTTCCATTCCAATGGGATCTTGGCTTAAAGGTTGAACGTATTCCAACCCCGTTTCCTCATACAATTCTCGCAAGGCCGACTCAAAAAGATTTTCTCCTTCTTCTATATGTCCCCCCGGCCAACTGAGAGATTCGTAAATGGGATGATAAATCATCAAAAGTTTTTCCTGTTCCACATCAATCACAATGGATGAATTGGTAAAGTGATAAGGGCAATCTCGGCTCGTTCCCACAAAAGTAGAGGGAAGTTTCAGAAGGTGGTCCCGGTCCTTTTCTTCTTTTCGATCCCGTGGCTTATAATTTTGAATCCATTCCATAAATGGCCTCCTCTCGATATTTTGTCAAAGCAGAAGAAAAAGCATAGACTTCCTCTAAATCCTTTTTCTTCGCCCAAGTTTTTTCTCCAAAGGGAATTTCTTCTTCCAAAACCAAAACTCGCTCCAATGAAATTTTATATCCAATTAAATCCCAAACTTTATGGCTAAAAACATGGGAGGAAGAAGGGAGAGTTTCGATATTTTTTGGAATATAGAAGTTTTCTTGGCAGAATTTTTCTACATCTTCTAATTTCAAATGGCCTTGAATCATGGGAAATTGCCAAAGGTTGGCTAAAAGTCCTTTAGAAGGGCGTTTTTCAATAAAAAATTCGCCGTCATATTCCAATAAAAGAACCGTCCATTTTTCGTCGGTTTTCTTGATTTTTTCTTTTCGTTTGGGAAATTCTTCTTGGCAATTTTTTTCCAAAGCCAAACAATCTTCCTTCAAAGGACAGATGGAACATTTTGGATTTTTTGGTAAACAGACATTGTTTCCTAAATCCATTAAGGCCTGATTAAAATCGCCGGGTCGCTTCGTAGAAATTTCTTTTTCCGCCAAAGCAAAAATTTTTTTCTTTCCTTTGGCACTATCAATGGTTTCTTCTATTAAAAATCGACGGCTATAGACACGAAGCAAATTGCCATCAATAGCCGGAACGGGAAGTTGAAAGGCAATGGAAGAAATGGCCCCTGCTGTATAAGGGCCAATTCCCGGCAAAGACAATAGTTTTTCGTAAGAGGCCGGAAGTTCTCCTCCATATTCTGAAACGATTTTCTCGGCGGCTTTTTTCAAATTTTTTGCTCGCGAATAATATCCCAACCCTTCCCAAAGTTTGTGAAGCAAATCTTCATGGGCTTCTGCCAAGTCAAAAACTGTAGGAAAATGTTCCAAGAAACGTTGAAAATAAGGGATTACAGCCGTAGCTCGCGTCTGTTGCAACATAATTTCTGAAATCCAAACTCGGTAGGGAGTGGGACTCTCTCGCCAAGGCAAATCTCGTTTTTCTCTATCATAATAATTCAATAATTTTTCTGAAATCATAGTATCACCTCTACCATTATAACAGACCAAAGGAGATTTAATTCAGAGTAAAATGCTTGAAAATGAAAAGATGGCTAAAATTACAGAAAAATTTCATATCCTACTACTTTGCAAGGATTGACGGGAAGATGGGTATAATGGTATAGTGAATAAGGAAAATAAGTAGACAGTCCAATACATTGAGGAGGATTTATATAGAAATGGAAAACAAATCTCTATTAAAGATTGAGAATGTGAAAGCAAGTGTAGGAGAAAAACAAATTCTTCGTGGAATCAATTTAGATATCGGACCAGGAGAAGTCCATGTAATTATGGGGCCAAACGGCTCAGGGAAGTCGACTCTAGCCAATATTATTATGGCAAACCCTGTTTATACATTGGACGAAGGAAAAATTATTTTTGACGGAGAAGATATTACCGATCTATCTACGGACAAACGTGCCTTAAAAGGTTTGTTTATGTCTTTCCAAACGCCACAAGAGGTTGCGGGAATTAGTGTAGAAAACTTTATTCGTCAAGGTCGTCTAGCTCGTGGAGAAAAATCTTCATTGATTAAATTCCGCAAAGAAGTAGACGGAAAAATGGATCTATTGCAAATGAAGCCAGAATACAAAGAACGTTACCTAAATGTAGGTTTTTCTGGAGGAGAAAAGAAGAAGACAGAAATTCTTCAAATGTTAATGTTGAATCCAAAACTTGCCATTTTAGATGAAACCGACTCTGGCTTGGACGTAGATGCCGTTCGTACTGTAAGTAAAGGTTTGAAAGAATACCTAAACGGCGAAAATTCAGCCATTATTATTACTCACCATAGAGAGATCTTAAAAGAAATCCAACCAGACTACGTTCACGTAATCTATAACGGAAAAATCGTTGTAGAAGGAGACGATTCTCTAGTAGATCGTATTGAGGTAGAAGGATTTAACTGGGTGAAAGAAGAGGCGAGTGCCAATGAGTGAGAAAAAAAGAACCCAAGTCGAAGAGATGGATCGTGGAATATACGATCTTAAAAATCCCTTCACTTATAGAAAAAAAACCGAACAAGGATTAAACGAAGAAATCGTTCGTGAAATCTCTCGTGAAAAAGATGAACCGGAATGGATGTTGGAAATGCGTCTAGAAGCCTTGCGTCTATTCCACGAAATCGACAACCCCGTTTGGGGACCGGACTTATCGGAAGTAGATATGGAAAAGGTCATCACCTATATTCATCCCGATGCGGATTTGGCCGATGACTGGAACAACGTACCGGAAGAGATTCGCGAAACCTTTGATAAATTAGGAATCCCAGAAGCAGAAAAAGAATCTATGTTATCTGGGGTAGGAGCCCAATATGACTCTGAGGTCGTTTACCACAGCATTCAAAAGCATTTGTCAGACCAAGGAGTTGTCTATACAGATTTTGAAACTGGAATGCGAGAATATCCTGAAATCGTAAGGGAATATTTCAGCAAATGCATCAACCCATCTTTGCATAAATACGCAGCGCTTCACTACGCCGTATGGAGTGGTGGCTCTTTCGTATACGTGCCAAAGGGTGTGGATGTAGATGTTCCATTGCAATCCTATTTCCGTCTAAATGCACCAGGGGCGGGACAATTTGAGCATACGCTAATTATTATTGAAGAAGGCGCAAAATGTCACTTTATCGAAGGATGTTCTGCACCAAAATACAACGCATTGAATTTACACGCCGGAGCCGTAGAACTTTTTGTAAAAAAAGGCGCGACGTTACGTTATTCTACCATTGAAAACTGGTCTAGAAATATGTACAACCTAAACACAAAACGTGCCATGGTGGAAGAAGGCGGAACCATTCAATGGGTATCTGGTTCTTTCGGATCCAAAGTAAGTATGCTATATCCAACTTCTGTTTTATTGGGAGAAGGAGCAAAGAACGAATATACAGGAATTAGTTTTGCCGGCGCAGGGCAAAATATCGATACAGGGGCCCAAGTTATTCATGCGGCACCAAATACAAAGAGTACTATCAATTCCAAGTCCATTTCCAAAGGAGGCGGAATCGGTACCTATCGCGGATTGGTAAAAGTAACCAAAGATGCCGTTGGAACAAAATCAACGGTAAGTTGTGAATCTTTGATGTTGGATGACGAAAGTCGCCAAGATACAATCCCAGCCATTGACATTGCCAACAAAGACGTAGACTTTGGACACGAGGCAAAAATTGGACGAATTTCCGATGAGGTTATCTTCTATTTGATGACACGAGGAATTTCTGAAGAAGAAGCCCGAGCTATGGTTGTACGCGGATTTGCGGATCCAATTGCAAAAGAATTGCCATTGGAATATGCAGTAGAAATGAACAACTTAATCAGTCTAGAGTTGGAGGGGAGTATCGGTTAAATGAAACAATCAATGATCATCAACCAAGGAAATGAGCTCGCCTATAAAACCTATAGATATCTGCGAGTAAACGAAAAGAAAATGGATTTAGGAGAATGGGAATTTCCTCAAGGAGAAAACTTGGAGGAAGCGAAATTCTTAGAAAACTACGAATATGGTTTAAGCTCAGAAGTCATAGAACTCCATGAAAACCATACAACAAAATATGAACAATACAACACAGGGGACTTTGGAAAAATCAAAAGAGAATCTGAAGAGATTCTAATTGAAACCGTTGACTTTATTGTAGAAGAAGGAGATTCCGTACAAGGTTATATTTCCACTTCTCAAAAAGCGGGCACGTTCCACTCTTCCCTTTATAGAATTCACATTGGGAAAAATGCCCACGGAAAAATCTATTTAGCCAATATGGACGAAAAAGATACCGTAAGCTTACTGTCCTTGGCCGTAGTTTTAGAAGAAGGAGCCACTTTAGATCTTTATTACTACGCTTTATGCGAAGCCAATGTAGCGGCAAACATTCGTGAATATTTGAAAGGAGAAAAATCTTCCGGAAATATTCAAGCCATGTATTTAGCAAAAGATCAACAAGAATTGGATTTTCTATACGATGTAATGCATGAAGGAAAGGAAAGCCAATCGGATTTACAAGTAAATGGCGCTTTAATGGGGCATGCTTACAAAGTGTTCAAAAGTCGTCTAGACTTTGCCCAAAAATCTTCTGGAAGCGTTGGAAACGAAGAAGAATACGCGATTCTATTAGACGAAAACGCCAGAAGTCTGTCTGTACCAGCTCTACTATCCCATGAAGACGATGTAGAAGGAAATCACGCAGCCTCAGCAGGGCATATTGATTCCTCCTTGTTGTTCTACATTATGAGCCGTGGATTTAGTGAAGAAGAAGCCGAACGCTTAATCATTGATGCAAAATTTGCACCAACTATTGATGCCATTGAATACGAAGACATTCGAGAAGAAATCTACGAATCAATGGAAAGAATCTTGGAGGCGAGAAAAAATGTTTACGCAAGCTGAGATAAAAGAAATCCGAAAAGATTTCCCTTATTTGGAACTTCACACAAAAGAAAAACCTTTGATTTACTTGGATTCAGCCGCTACAACACAGAAGCCAAAATCCGTAATCGAAGCCATGAACAACTACTATAGCTACGCCAACGGCGGTCCACACCGTGGAGCTCACCGTCTATCTATGGCAGCGACAGAAGTTTATGAAGGAGCAAGACAAGTTATTGCAGACTTTATTAACGCACCTTCTGCCGATCAAATTGTGTTTACAAGAAATGCCACAGAAAGTTTGAATTTAGTGGCTTATTCTTGGGCTTTGGAAAACCTAAAAGAAGGGGACGAAATCCTAATTTCTATTATGGAACACCATGCCAACTTGGTAACATGGCAATATGTAGCAGAAAAAACCGGCGCGAAATTAAATTTCATGTATTTAGATGAAGACAAACAAATTCCATGGGAAGAATTTACCTTAAAAGTAAATGAAAAGGTAAAATTATTTGCCATTACACAATCTTCCAACGTATTGGGAACTATGCCAGAAGTGAAGAAAATGATTGCCCATGTAAGAGAACATGCCAAAGACGCAATTTGTGTTATTGACGGTTGTCAATCCACTCCTCACAAACCAGTGGATGTACAAGATTTAGACGCAGATTTCTTTGTATTTAGTGGCCACAAAATGTTGGCGGCTATGGGAAGTGGCGTATTGTACGGAAAATTGAAGCTTCTAAACAAAACAAAACCATTCTTATATGGTGGAGATATGATTGAATATGTTTACGAAGATCACACAACTTTCCTAGACGCACCAGGCCGTTTTGAAGCGGGAACGCAAGATGTAGGAGCGGCGGCTTCTCTACCAGCGGCTGTGGAATATTTGAACCATTTAGGAATGGATAAAATTTACGAATACGAATCCTATTTAATGGATTACGCTTACGAGCAAATGAAGGAAATGAAGGATATCGAAATCTATACGACACCAAAGGGACCAAGAGGAGCCGTATTAACCTTTAACTTCAAAGAAGTTCATCCACACGATGTGGCTTCTATTTTGGACTCCAAAGGAATCGCAATTCGTTCTGGTCACCATTGTGCTCAACCATTGCATCGTAAATTGGGAATGAACTTCTCTTGTAGAGCGAGTTTTGCCATTTACAATACAATGGAAGAGGTAGAATATTTCCTTAAAAACCTAGACGAAGTAAGGAGGTTGATGGGCCTTGGCACTCGATGAAATTTATACCACTCTAATTATGGAAGAAAGTCGCAGCACCCATAACAAAGGGGATTTAGACGATCCAACCTACAAGGAATTGGGACACAATCCAAGTTGTGGCGACGAAATTACTCTACAAATTAAAATGAACGGAGATGTATTGGAAGACTTGTCCTACACAGGGGTAGGATGTGCCATTTCTCAAGCATCCACATCTATTATGATCGATACCATTCGCGGAAAATCTCGCCAAGAGGCCATTGATATGGCAGATCTATTTATTAATATGATCAAAGGCGTAGCCGTTGAGGAAGAAGAGTTGGAACCATTGGAAGACGCTGTAGCTTTCCAAGGAATTGCCCAACTTCCAGCAAGGGTAAAATGTGCCGTATTGCCATGGTATACCTTAAAGGGAATTTTAGAAAAATAAGAAAAGAAACCGAGGGAAATCCTCGGTTTTTTTGTCGGAAAAAGGAAAGAAAAGGGCATAAGTAAATAGGAGGCGGAAAATATGGAAAAAAATAGATGGATAGAATTAAAAGAAAAACGAATCCCCATATCGAAAAAAGAACCCATAGGAATTTCCTATGCCTACGATTCTACTTTAGTAGATACAGAAGGGAGAAAATATATAGATTTTTTAGGTGGCATAGGAGTAAATGCCCTAGGCCATAGCAATACAAAATTCAAAGAAGCTCTAAAGGAACAAATCGATAAGGTCATTCTTGTACCCAATCACTTTTTGAATGAGCCCTTAGAAAAAGCCATTAACGAGTTGGTAGAATATTCCTTTGCCGATAGAGCATATTTTGTAAACTCTGGAGCGGAGGCCAATGAAGGGGCCCTAAAAATAGCAAGAAAATATTGCCATATGTATAGTAAAGATACAGAGGCAAGAGAAATTGTAGCCATGAAAAAATCCTTTCATGGAAGAACCTCTTCCGCTATTGAAGTAACCGACAGTATGGAATTTGAGGATGGATTTGGAGAATCGGAAGAATCCTTCAAATTTGTTGAATTCAACAATGTAAAAGAGTTGGAAGAAACTGTAAACGACCACACTTCAGCCATTATTTTGGAGCCGGTCCAAGGAGAGGGCGGCGTCAATGTAGCCACGAAAGAATTTTTGGAAAAAGCAAGAGAATTGGCAGACAAACACCATGCCGTTTTGATTTTTGATGAAATTCAATGTGGAATGGGCCGTACAGGAAAATTATTTGCTTACGAACATTTTGACGTAGAGCCCGATGTTATGACTTTAGCAAAGGCCTTAGGAAACGGGATTCCCGTCAGTGCCGTATTGGCAAAAGAAGAATTTGCCTCTATTATGGGTCAAAAAGATCATAGTACCACTTATGGAGGAAATCCCATTGCCGCTACGGCAGTAAGTGTAGCTTTAGAGGAGATCAACAAAGAAGAAACGTTGGAAATGGTTCAAGAAAAAGGGGAATATTTCCGTGAAAAATTAGAAGAACTAAAAGAAGAATTCTCAGAAATCGAAGAAATTCGCGGACTTGGATTGATTGTAGGAATTGCTTTCAAAGAGCCATGTACAGACATTCCAGAAAAACTTCTAGAAAAGGGATTTATAGCAGGCTGTACTAGAGAAAATGTATTGAGAATGCTGCCTCCCTTTGTTATCACAAAAGAAGAAATCGATCGTTTTGTAACGGCTTTACGAGAAATATTGAAAAAATAAAAAACCTCCCTATATAGGGAGGTTTTCTTATGAAAAAATTATTCCAAATTTTCTCGTTTTACAAAGTCGTCCTTGATTTCCTTAACCTCAGGCAACATTAGCAATAGACCAATCATATTTGGTACGATTAAGCAAGCTAACATTAAGTCTAGGAATTGGTACAAAGTACTTAAATCAAGTAAAATCGCTGCAAAGATAGAAGCGATATAAACGCAACGCATAAATACGCCAAATTTAGGACCAAATAAGAAAGATCCTTGGCGTTCGCCGTAATATGTTACTACGATAATCGTAGATAATACGAACAATAAGATACTGATAGTTACAATTCCACCACCAATGGTTGGACCAAGTAGGCTTTGGAATGCAACCGATGGCATAGAAGCTGCTTGTGCTGTTTCAACTTGTGTCCAAGTATTTGTAACAAGAATAGCAAGACCTGTAATAGTACATACAATGATTGTATCAACGAATACTTCGAAAGTACCCCAAATCGCTTGGCGACCAGGATGGTCTGTTGTTGCTGTTGCATGAGCAATGGCAGAAGTACCCATACCCGCTTCGTTAGAATAAGCACCACGGCTCATACCATTACGGATACCAGCGGCAACAGTAGACCCAGCAAAACCACCAATGGCAGAAGTAGGTGTAAAGGCATTTTCAAAAATACTTAAGAAAGCGGCAGGCAAATGAGTTACATTCGCTAAAATTACAGCCAATCCACCAAGAATAAATAACAAAGCCATAAAAGGTACTAATTTTTCTGTAAAGCTAGCAATTTTTTGGATTCCACCAAAAACAACCAAAGCAACACAAATCGCCAAGACAGCTGCTGCGGCAATTGGAGGAATACCAATCGTTTCAGCCGTTTGTGTAAAAGAAAGAGCTTGGGTCGCAATCGAAGGAACCAACTCAATCATTAGGAAGAAGGCGAACAATGTACCAAAGGCTGGAATAGGAGAATGTTTCAAATAATACATAGGTCCCCCAACAAAGTTTTCCCCTTCTTTTTCACGATATTTAATCGCCAAACTAATTTCCGCAAATTTCGTAGCACAACCAACAAGAGCGGTCATCCACATCCAGAAAATCGCACCAGGACCACCAGTAGCAACGGCTACAGGAACCCCAACGATATTGGCTGCCCCAATAGAAGAAGCCAAAGCTGCAGTAGCCGCTTGGAAAGCAGAAACCGAACCGTCTCCCTCTGATTTTTGGAACATACGACCAAAAGTTTGTTTCAAAATATAACCTAAATGTCTAAATTGGAAGAATCCAAGATAAACAGTGATAATAACACCACCACCAACCAATAGAACCAACATAGGGATACCCCAAATCCAGTTGGAAATGGCCAGCAGAATATCAAATAAGCCTTTCATATTTATTTACCTCCGAATGAATGGGCAATTTTAGTAAAAAATGCCAAATAATGTGCTTTTACCTCTCCCTCAATATGAGGTAGGTAAACCCGTTCTGATTTTTTATGAATGTCTTTTCCCCAAGGACCAATATTTACAACAGGAATGGAGCGCTTACAAAGAAGCTCAAAAGGAATCGAATAGGATTCTCCCCAAAGAGGAATGTTCTCACTCACTTTTTGACTTTCCTCTAAGGTTTCTTTTGTAGAAACATAGCTTAAATCACTAATTCCCATAAAATAATGTCCATTAGAAACCTTTCGCCCATAGATTTCTTCTCCCGTTTCTTCGATCCATTCTTTCCAAGAAACCGGTAGAATATCAGGAGCAAAAGGATAATAAGGAGGAGATTGTGCCAAAACAATACATGGATCCGTATAATCCAAGAATTCCAATAGAGCCTCAATAACGAAGAAATTAAACTCAGGAGTGGATAAATCTCCCTGATTTAGCTCTTCTTCGTGTTTTTTCTTTATGGAATCCAAATGACGAGTCCAAGAATCCTCTTCCTTTTCCAATGCCATTTGCAAAAGTTCTTCATAATAAAAAACATTCATAGCAATGGAACGCTCTTTCCCATAAAAAGAAAGATAGTCCTTCTTGTAGGCCTCGATTTCAGAACGAGCCAAATCGAGACAAAGAGAATGGAAATGTTCCATAATCTCTCCAGCAGATTTTGAAACCGTAACTTGAGCAAAAAGCCCCCCAGCAGCCAAAGGAATCGAAGCGTCATATCGCTCCTTAAAATCCCGAGCCATACTCCAAGTAGGAGGAGGTGCCACAACATGCTCCGTACGATCACAAAGATCCAAATTTCGTTCCGTCTGTTCCATAAGTTTCCCAAGAATCATCAAAGGATTAAAGCCCGTAAGAACTTCCCCAATATGGGATTTTACCCCTTGAATATAAACATTGAGCATAACCTTACCAGCGGAACTATCATAATAAATAACATCGCCATTATCATTAGAAGTGTAAGGTTCCCCATCCACTCCCAAAACATACTCTAAATCAAACTTCTTTTCTAAAGTATCCATAAGATATTGACTATAGCGCATACCAGCCGATAAATTTTCCTCATCAGGAACCGATAAATACAAAAGATTCAAAGGCAAATTTCGCAAAATAGCAGCATTTAGAACGTCCAATTGAATCACAAGGCCGCCTTTCATATCAGCAACCCCTCTACCGAAAAGCCAATTTCCAGAATCCAAATCCTCTTGAACCAAAGAATCCAAATCCCTCTCTTTCAGTAATTCCGTCAACTCTTCCCCTCTAAAGGCGAACTCTGCATCCTTGCCATATTCCTCAACAGAAACCACATCGTGATGATTGATCAACAAAGCCGTACGGCCCTTTGACTCGGGGCTTAAATAAAGTCCCCAGACAATTTCACGGCCCAGAGGATCGCCCTCTAAAGAAAAACGTCCCCTTTGATCGGTGTGTTCTTTGAAATAAGGAATTTCAGATAAAAAGTTAAAAATCCAGTCTTCTGCCTGTTTTTCGATGTTGGTATTCGTAATACTAGAAATGGAAACGATGTCCAACAAATTCTGTCTAACCATATTTCACTTCCTTTCTTAACGATATCGATGCCAATAAGCCTCTTTACGGCAAAATGTATACATTATACACATTATACCCTTTTAGAAGAATAAAGCAACATTATTCAGTCACTTATATTTCACAGTTTCATCACAAATGAAAAATATAAAATTTGTACAAAAAAATAACACCGTTTCTTTGAAAAAATACAGAAGAAAATCCCTTGAAAATTTGTTATTGCATATAGATTATATCGGTTTTGTGTGTTAGAATATTTTTAACATATATTTTGCCGTGATATTGGGGAAAAGCGTATGTTGGGAATAATTCTAAAGCATAAAACAAACGTAGGAAATCGTTGACCACGAGGATATTAGACAGGTTGAAAAAAAGGGGGATATTATGGAATCTCGTGACTTTATTTGGAATTATTGGAGCCTATTAAAAGAAGCCAATGAAACAAAGGACGTAATTCAAGAAAGCTTGGGAAAGCAGTACAATTTAACACAATTACAATTTAATGTTTTGGCAAAAGTAGAAGCCTACGAAGACAAATCAATTAGTGCATTGGCTCGTAGTTTTCAAAAAGATCATGGAAATATCTCTAAGATCTGCACCGTATTGGAAGAAAAGGGCTATATTTATCGAGAAAAATCAGCAGAAGACAATCGGGTGGTATTCCTGTATTTGACCGATCAAGGGCGAAAATATAGGGAAGAATTTAATCGATGCGTATCCGATTCCTACGAAAAACTAAACAAGGTTATGACTTTAGAAGAACAAAGGCAATTTTTCGAAACCATGCGTTTTGTAAACGACTGTTTTAGCAATTCAGAAATAGTAAAAGAACAGCGGAAAGCCTTAAAAATGCAACGAAGAGAAAAAACAAAAAACCGCAAATAGCGGTTTTTTTTATTACTGTTTATTACAATTTTTTAACGTTTTCGTGAAAGAAGAGAGAGATGAGAATAATTCCTATATAATAAAAGAAATGAAAAAAAGGAGATGAAGAGATGAAAAAATGGACAGTCATTTTTGCCTTTGCCATGGCTCTGTTTGTGTTATTGCCAACGGATATCTATGCGAAGAGCGAACAAGGATTGCGCAGTCCACAACAACTGTATTTGGACAATCAACCAACAGAATTACGAGGCTACAACATTAACGATTACAACTACTATCGCTTAAGAGACTTAGCCGCCCTATTGGAAGGAAAAGTAGATTTTAATGCAGAGGGAGCCATTGATGATATAACTATCTACAAAAACACCCCTTATGTACATTTTTCCAGTGACGTAGGCGCCACAAGCCAAAGGGTAACCGCCATAGAAAAAAACTTAACCATTCAAATTATAGACAATGGACAAGTGCAAATACGAAACCTAAAAGCCTATAATATTGACGGGTTCAACTACTTCCGCTTACGAGATGTAGGGGAGATTCTTGGATTTGGCGTAGATTACGATGGGCCAAACAACCGAGCTTTGGTAATGACAAATGCAGAGCAACCAGAGCCACGGGGACGAGTAATCTTAGGAAATGAACGTTTATTTAGCGAATATTCCCATTTAATTGACGGAAAAAAAGTAGGTTTAATTACAAACCAAACAGGCGTTGATGCAGAAGGAACGCCAATTGCCCAAAAACTAAAAAATTATCCAAAAGCGGAATTGATCGCTCTATATAGTCCTGAACATGGATTGGACGGGAAACAACCAGCCGGGGAATATGTATCTTCTTATTTTGATAACAATTTAGGATTGCCCGTTTATAGTATTTACGGCCAAACAAGAAAACCAACCCCAGAAATGCTAAAGGGAGTAGATGTATTACTATACGATATGCAAGATATTGGATCTCGCACTTACACCTACATTTCTACTTTGAACTACGCCATGATTGCTGCCAAAGAAAATGGCATTCCTATTGTGGTATTGGACCGCCCCAATCCATTGGGGGGCAATATTGTAGAAGGATTCCTAAGGGAAACCCGATTCAAAAGTTTTGTAGGAATCGATAAAATGCCAATGGCCCATGGGATGACGGCTGGAGAATTGGGACAATTTTTCAACCGAGAAATCAAAGCCGATTTAACCGTAATCCCATTGAAAAACTGGACTCGAGACATGGTATGGCCTGATACAGGCTTAGTATTTGGACAAACGAGCCCAAATATTCCCGATTTAAGTAGCGCCTTTTTATATATGGCAACGGGTTCTGGGGAAGGAACAGGAATTGGACAATCCGATAAATTCCACTGGGTTGGCGGAAAAAATTTGGACTCTAACGAATACGCTCGCCGCTTGAACGCAGCCAACTTACCAGGGGTACGATTCCACGCCTCACCACGAGGAACGCGAGGCGGTGTAAGTGTAAAAGTAACAGATTTCCACACATTCAACCCAGCTCGTACTGGCGTTTATACTTTGGCCATCGCCAACCAAATGCGTCCCATCACCGTACCAGAATTGAAAAAGCCGTATCATATGTTCTACTTGATTCAAGGAAGCGAAACCATAGCACAAATGTTTAGAAACCAAGCTTCTCCAGAATCCATTGTAGCCGCCTATCAAAAGGATGTAGAACAATTTAAGGCCCAAAGAGAACCTTATTTATTGTATCGTTAAGAAAAATCCCTCATTGGAGGGATTTTTTTGTGAAAAAATAGCAAAACCACAAGAAAAATGACTATCTTTTTTCCAACTTCATGTATAATAGATTAAGTCAACTACATATGTATATATATCGAAAAGTTTGGATTTTTTCCAATTTTTTTCAAATTTTTTTGTAAAAAATAAAACTGCAAGGGTCACCCCTTGCAGTTTTTGCATTGCATGACAAGCTCTGCGATAGACTTATCCAAGCTTTTCAATGTTGCTTCAAAGCGAATAATTAAATATACGCAAAGCACTATCGCAAAATTTTCTGCGTTTATCATGCTGATGATATCTAAATTTTCCATTTTTACCTCCTAAAAAAGCCCGATTTTTTTCGCGCCCGGCGGTAAAATAAAATTTTCTTCTTCTTCGTCGTCTTCGATTATTACGCTACCTTTAGAAAAAGGCTCATGCGGAAATGGATCGCGACCGCGGATTTTTTCCGCGGGCGCTCCATTTTCTAAAGACTTTTTCAAGGCTTCTTCACATGTAGGGCATAAGGAAATTTGCCCTATAAGTAAGCCGTCTTTTTCAATCTCTGCCACGCTTGCGACCGCCGTCGTGCGCTTGCACACATCACACTTTCCGCGATAAGGACGCAAAAATTTCTTAAATTTCATTATACTGCCGTATCAAAAAGCGTGCTTGAAGAAGTGATAACAAAGTAAGCGGATATAACTCCAACTAATGGCGCTTCCGTTCTAAAGACTTCTGTCGATACTATGCTTTCCATTACTGGGCGCACTTCTGCTGCTGAAAGGTCATCTTTTGGGTCATCTACGATAATGTTATATTCATTTTGTTCTGCATCCATAAAAGTTAAGACTAATTTTTTCTTTTCCATGCTTTACCTCCTTATCCTTGCTTTAGTGTATGGTCTTCTTCCTTTCCATACTCTACAGGATTTTTCTTGTACAAGCTCGCAAGCTGTACGGCGCAATCATAAATTTGTTCGTCTGTTGCTTCTGGGTTGATATCTCTGAAAGACTTTCTTTTCAGACGCATTTTTCCGCTATCTGTCAAGCCGTTATCAAAGTAGATTGTCATACGGCTGATGGTTTTCGTTCTTTGTACTGCCATTTTTTTCCTCCTTGAATTTTGAAAGTGAAATTTAGTTGCACAACTACGATTATAGTATCACATGAAAACGCTTTTTTCAACCGCTTGCGCCCTTAAGTGAAAAAGGCTTTTTTCACTCTTTGAAGTCAAGGGGAAAAACGAAGTGGCCCTTGACGAAAAGTGGAAAAAAGCAAAATAATAAAAGGGCGAAAGCGGGCGAATTAGACGGGGTCAGCGTTCGCGCGACGACGGGGGGCGAGGAAGCTGTAAAAGTCGGCCTTTTTCGCGGTAGCGAAAATGATCAGCCGACTTTTTCTGCTTTCGAGCGCCTCCTTGAGGAGCGCGAAAAGGAAAGCGAAAGAGAAGAAAAGGCCGTAAAAGGGAAGCTCGTTGACTTTGGCAAAAATATTTTTTATATTTTTGCAAGAAGTCAACGGGCGCTTTAATGGAAGAAGACAGAGCGCCCACGCGCGAGGGGAGGAAAGGAAAGCGAAAGAAAAAAGCTTCCAAGCGTCGACGAAAAAGGGCGCGCGCTAATGGGTGGGTGGAGGGCTTGCGCGCCCTTTTTCTAGGCGCGGGTTTTTCTTCGCCATGGCGGAGCAAGACAAAAAAAACCCCTCGCAGTGTGGGAGCGAGGGGTGGCGAGCGCCGGACGGCCGACTAAAGCGCTTTATTACTAAAGGGTTATAGGTCGGCGCGCTTTACCTTGAGATGTAAAAAGATTGGTCTTTTTTGCTTGCACTGTATCCGATAAGCTCTAAAAGGTCATAGAGTGGTACAAAAATTTTTCCGTCAACATCTACTTTTTTTATAGTGATTTCTTTTTCTTCTTGCTTAAAAATCAGCTTTGCTTCTGCAGGGCTTGTGATACCCTCGGGGGCTTCTTTTGCTCCGCTTACTTGATAGGCTAAATCTCTTTTGAAAGTCTGCCATAAAGCCCAGCCGTTTTTACTCATGTGGTTTGGGCAAATTTTTCCGCTTGCATCAAAATGTCTTACTACTCTATCTAGTGGTATATCAAGGAAAGTCATCAAAGCTTCTACTATATCCAGTGTGTTTTTATACATCTTTTTGTAGTTATCGTCGGAATTGATGCACATTTCAATTCCCAATGAGTTTTGATTTGTAATCGTTCTGTTACCTTTTGCGCCGTCTCCGCAGTGCCATGACGCTCGCTCTGTGAAGTTTGTAATCTGTGCTATATGCTTACTATCTACAATAAAGTCACAACTCGCTTTTCTGTCGGTAGTGTGAAAATATCTGACATGGGAATCAGCTCCAGCCCCTCGGCTGGAATTTCCCGTGTCATGTATCACAATATACTTAATTTTTTCTTTTCTTGGGCTTGTATGGTGTGACATAGGCGCATAAATGCTGACCAAATCCTTGAAATAGTCTTTTTTCATTGCTTTTTCCTACCTTTCTTCAAAAATTTCCCTTGCTTCTTGTGTAGCTTCGTCTGCTCTTGGCTTAAACCCGAAATAAATCCTATCTACTACTACATAGGTATAGTAGTTTGTTTTTCCGTCTTTTTGGTAGCTTTCAACTTGAAGTCTACCCTCTACTGTAATTCTATCCCCTTTCCTTGTGTGGTTCAAGGCTAGATTTGCGGTTTTTTCCCACGCTTTCAATCTTATAAAAGTTGTTTTTTCTTGGGTCTCTCTTATGGCCATTGATGTATCTGCTATCATCTTTCCGCCTTTTGTATATCTTGCTTCCCAATCTGCACAAAGGTTTCCGTTCAAAATTACTACGTTCATAGTTTTTCCTCCTCTAAAATCTTCCAGTCAATGGGCTTCACTCTACTTTTTGCCCTCTTTGCTACGGCTTCTATCCACTCATAGCCCCCGAAAGCTTCGGACAACAGGGCTACCGTTGGCGCTACTTGGCTATCAATCCATAAAAATTTTTCTTCTACTCCTTTCTTCTTTGGCTCTCTATATAAAGTGACTTTCTTGCACTCTCCTATCAGTTTTAGCCAGTAGTCTGCCGTCGGGCTTCGCGATATGTTGCTTTCTTTCTTGCTGATGGGGCGGAAGTAGGAAAGCAAAAGGCCGCAAAAAGTGTCTGATATGCTACTTTCTAGCTTTTCTATAAGTGTGATGATGTAGTCTTTTTTTACCTCTGCTTCTATTCTTTGCCATATCCCGCCGACTTTCATCTGCTTGGCTTTGTCGTAGATTCTGAAAAAAACCTTGCTCGACCGTGACCCGATATAGATCGTTTCGACATGCATCTTCTTATCTTCTCCAATTTTTTCATATAGTTTTATACTTCTACTTTTTGATATATAAAGCCCTTTTCTTATACTTTCCACGCATGGGGTTATAAGGTCTGTATCCACGTCGAGCGCTATATCAAGTCGCGTGAATTTCAGGTCTTTTTCTTTTTTCTTTTCGGAGAGGAAAGCCCACAGGTCGACCCCTAAAGCTTCAAGGAAGCGACAGCCCTGTCCGCTTATTTGCGTGTGTACTCCCATGCTTTCCGCTCCGTCAGTGAAAATCTTTATACCGCTACAAGCGATAATTTTTTTGTAGCCTAGTCCGCCCTTTGGCAAGGGGGAAAAGTCTTGCGGGGATAAAGGAAAAAGATTTATCACGGGGGCTTCTTCTTTTTCTTTTACTAGGGTGAAAGCTATCCAATCTATCAGTATTTTTTTCATGTCATTACTACCCCCGTATTACAGTACGGGGGTGTGACAGTTCGGGCGCCCCCGCCCTAAAGGCTACCACGAAAAGTCCCAGGGCAAGAGTCGCTTGCGCTTCTTCTCTTGCCTTGGGCCCCTCTCTTTTCGTGGTGCCATGGGCTTGGGGGAAGCCCATATATAGAACGGCTTTACTCATATAGTCCGACCTCCTTAGAGTTCCCATATACTTGCTCGCTATCTTTCCACAAGTAAATTAAGCTTGTATTATAGGAATCATGACCTAAAAGCGTGCGCACAAGCTCTATATTTCCAGTACTTTCCATAAGGTCTTGAGCAAAAGCTCTTCTCATGTCATGGCTTGTAAAGTGCGTTTTTTGGTCGGTCTTTCTTCTCCACTCCACAAGGTGGAACGAAAAAGTACTTGCGGAGACTGAAATTATATAAGGTAAGTCGGTCTGATACTCGCGGATTTTTTCAAGGTGCTTTTCTATGATTTCCTGTGCCTTTCGGCTATATACTTTCACTATCCTATCCTTTGCCCCTTTTCCGTGTATAGTAGCAAAGTAGGCGACTTCTCCTGTCTCCATGTCGACCCTTTTTTGTATGTCTTTAGTGATATCTAGTGTCACGGTCTCGCCTATCCTAAAGCCACTATATCGCATAAGCTCCGCCATAAAAACACAAGGCTCTCCGCCATGCTCTTCAAGATACGCGACAAGGCTTTTATAGGCTTCGTCTGTGAAAGCTTTTTTCTTGGCTTTCTCTATCTTTGGGAGCATAATTTTAAGTACGGGAGACTGCTCGACTTCTCCGATCATCATGAGATACTCGAAAAAAGTCCTTAGGCTTGATATCTTCGCGTGCTTGGTACTTGGGCGCATACCGATAAAGCTTTCCAAGAAGTAATTATTAAGGTCTCGGGGTCTTACTTCGGTTATTTCAAGGTTTTCACTCTCTAGCCAATCGAAAAGATGGAAAAGCGTCACTCTGTAGTTTTTCAAGGTGTTTTTGCTTAGCCCTCTTAGTCGGCAGTTTTGGAAGTAATCGGCAATGATTTCGGCATTTCTTTCGCTTACGCTTGTAATTTTCAAGGCTTCCATGTCTTTCTCCTCTCTCTTTTTTCACAAAAAATCTTTTTTTCTACCTCCATTTTATCTGATATAATAGATTAGGTATGAAGGAGGAAGTATGAAATCAAAATCATCATCCATAGCAAAATCAACAGGGATCATCATTCTATTTTCCTTTATCGGAAAGATGATGGGATTCGGACGAGAATCCTTAGTGGCCTCTGTCTTCGGAGCCGGCTTTGAAAAAGACGCCTTCGTAGCAGCCCAATCCGCCACATCCACTGTCAGTATGTTTATCGTAATGGGTATCAGCACCGTATTTATTCCCGGATTGCAATCCGTATTATCCGACCGAGGAGAAGAAGGAAAAATGCGGTTTACCAACAATATATTCTACATCGTCTCTCTCTTGACCTTTTTATTAACCGCTCTAGGAATTTTCGGAGCCCCTCTACTAGCAAAACTCGTAGGGCCAAGATTTGACGAACAAACCGCCAGACTCTGTATTCAACTAATCCAACTGGGGATGCCCGTAATTATATTCTCCGCTTATGAAGGAATCTTTACCGGTTATCTCCATTTCCACGGACGATTTGGAATCGCAGCATCCGTGCCCATCTGGCTAAACACCGTATACTTAGGCTATTTGTTTTTCTTCGCCGACAAATACGGAATTCGAGGACTAACCATCGTGTCCGTTCTTGCCGTAGTCGCCGAAGCCATTGCCGTATTCTGGGGATCGGCCAGAGTAGGGTTTCGCTTCAAAGCCGTATTTGACTTAGCAGACAAATACACACGACAAACCATCCTACTAGCCATCCCAGCCATAATAACTGTAAGTATCAACAACATCAATACGCTCATTAACCGGGCCCTCGCCTCAGGACTTCCAACAGGAAGCATGAGCCGCTTGGACTACGCCAACAAACTAAACGTATTGATTATCGGGATTTTTATCACCGCTATAACCTCAGTAATTTTCCCCGCCATGGCAAAAGCCTTTGATGAAGGAAACCTAAAAAAAGGCAAGAAAATCATGAACGGAAGCATCCGTTCCGTATTGCTAATCACCATTCCAGCCCTAGTCGGACTCATGGTATTGGCACAACCCATTGTAGAACTCGCCTTTATGAGAGGGGTATTTACTCAAGCTGACGCCGATGCAACCGCCGTATGTTTACGCTATTACACATTAACACTGGTAAGTTTATCCGTAAACAACGTACAAAACCGTGTATTCTATAGTTTAGAAGACACCAAAACCCCATTCTATTTAGGAGTAGTAAATGTAATCGTAAACGTAGGATTCAACCTACTTCTCGTAAACTATATGGGAATCAACGGACTCGCCCTAAGCGTATCCATTGCCACAACCGCCGTATGCATCGCAAGTTTTTATCTACTACGAAAAAAACTCGGCAACATCGGAATGCGTTCCTATATCAAACTCTTTATCAAAACCGGAATCGCATCCATTATTATGGGAATCTTCGCCTACCTAGTATTCTTTGGATTAGGCGGCATGGTCATGGGACCAAACCCAGGACTAACAATGAAATTCCTATTCTTTATGATAGCCGTAGCCGGATCCGTAGTCGTATACGGAGCTTTACTCTACCTACTAGGCTTAAAAGAAGCCAAAGATATAAAGATTATTTTACAAAGAAAACTAAAAAAAGCATAAAAAAAGCCTCCCTCGGGAGGCCTTTTTTGTAGAAACTTTGACAGAAACTTGAATAAGTTCTATAATATAGGTAGTTGAATTGCTTTTTCGGACAAAAAATGGAAAGTCTGTTTCCTATTTTATAGGAAAAAGGAGTGGAATCATGAAATTTGGCATGAAAGTAAAAAGTCTTAGAGAAAACAAAAAAATGACTCAACAAGAGCTAGCCGATGCCATTGGAGTCAGTCTAAAGACGGTAGCCAATTACGAAACCCGAGGAGTCATGCCCAGATATCGGGACGTCTACAAATTATTAGCTACAGCCCTAGACACAAGTGTAACAGATCTACTCAACGAAGACGACGAATGGCGTCTATTCGATTGGGACGATCCCATAGAAATACAACATTCCCTAGATCACTTAATTCAATACATACAAAGCCAAACTGTCGACGAAAAGAAAAAAAGAGAAGTCGTAGATTCCATACAAGAAGCCTATTACATAAGCCGAGCTAGCGAAAAATAAATAGAAAACAAAAAGAACCCCAAAGAAGGTTCTTTTTTTATTGGAAAAATTTTTCTTTTGGAAAGAGTATTTTTCTTACACGTCATTTCGAGGCGGTCCTCCCTACTACGTCATTTCGAGGGAGTCCTCCCTTTTATGTCATTTCGACTAAGAAAACCGCAGGTTTTCGCATGGAGAAATCTCACCGGGGTGGGCGTCCACCTAGGGGGAAGCCCTTGGGCGTGAGAACGTAAGACCCCTGTCAGATTTCTCCACTCGCAATTTTTTACAAAAATTCCTCGGTCGAAATGACGTAAGTGGGGTGGAATGACATAAATAGCGAAGAAAATTCCCTACCGCGAATCCATACAATGCTTTTTTGTCAGAAAAAGCCACTGATAGAAAAGCGTTAGGGTAACAAGGGTGGGGGTCCTAGGGGAGGGACATAGGGCGAATCGCAACGCCCTTGTCCCTGCCCCTAGAAAACGAAACACAAAAGAATGAGAAAGTGGGCGAAACTCGCGAAGAAGGAAGAATCAAAAATATCCCTTTATTTCCACGGAGCACCCTCCCAACCACGTCATTTCGACTAAGAAAACCGAAGGTTTTCGCATGGAGAAATCTCACCAGGGTGAGCGTACACCTAGAACAAGGCCCTTGTAACGACAAACGTAAAAAGGGTGTGAGATTTCTCCACTCCAAAATCCCTAATGGAATTTTTCCGGTCGAAATGACGTAATTGGGGTGGAAAATCCTATCAAAATTCCTCGAACGAAATGACGTAAGTGGATAAGGGAAATGGGTTTTGTTGATTCCAAAGTAACCGAAAACTTCATATACTTTCTCATTTCCTTATTTTTTTTACCCGGGGAGGGCGAAGGGAGTTGCGATTCTCCCTCATGCCCTCCCCGGGACCCCTCCCCTTACACCCTCAAAACGCGCGGAATGTACGCTTTTCTCCGAAAAGCATTCTATGGATTCGTGGCGAATTGATGTTTCTGTTGGGGTGAGGAAGAGAGAGTTACAAAAGGTTAGGGGGAAGTGTCCTCCCTTTTTGTCATTTCGAGGGAGCGAAGCGATTCGAGAAATCTCACCGGGGTGAGCGTTTACCTGGGGAAGGCCCTTGTAACGACAAACGTAAAAGGGATGTGAGATTTCTCCGCTACAAAATCCCTAACGGAATTTTTCCGGTCGAAATGACGTAAGTGGATAAGGGAATTGTCTATGGAAATATAGCAAATTTTATAAAAAGTAAAAAACATCCCTCTAAAATAATCAATTCAATAAAACCAAAACATCCGTAAAAATGTAAAAATCCAAATAAAACAAACAAAAACATAAAAACAGAACAATTAAATAGGAGTTTATAAAGAAAAAAGAAAAAAACGTGTTTAATGGCTATATAATCGGATTGACAGAGGATCACATTAAATATATAATCATAGTATAGTATTAGGGGTATTACATATGAATCCAAGGAGGAGACCTATGAATAAGAAAGTGTTGTTCAGCTTGTTATTTGTATTTTTCTGCAGTCTATGTCTTGATAGTAATGTAGCCTTTGCGGCAACGAATGTTTCGGACTTAGCAGAACTAAAAAATGCAATTGGCAGTGGAGAAACAAAGATTACTGTAACGAAAACAATTTCGATTACAGATACGGACACGGTAGATGGTCAAGGGAAAACCATAAAACTAGCAGAAAATGTTGAAAACATGTTTTCTGTTGGAAGAACAGGAGACCTGACCCTAGAAAACTTTACTTTAGATGGGCAAAACGAAGGTAGATTCATTTTTGCTAGTGAAGGTGCAAAGGTTACCATTAAAAACTCCGCTCTAAAAAATGGCTCAACCGATACCTTTGAAAAGAATATAGTATCTGGTGTGAACAAGCAACAATACTCTGGAGGTGCTATCTATGCTACCGGAGCAACTTTGAATATAGAAAATACGACCTTTTCCGACAATACAACGAAATCTTCAACGCCAGTGGCGGAAAATCCAGGAGACCCTCCTTTGCCGCCCCATGGCGGAGCCATATTTGCTACAGCAAATTCAGTAGTAAATATTAAAGGGGGAGGATTTTACGATAACTCCACAGGGAAGGTAAATACAGAATATGGAGCCCATGGAGAAGGTGGAGCGATAAAATTAGAAAACTCTACTTTGAAAATAAATGATGAAATCACTAGAACTCACGAGACCCAATTTATAGGCAATCATGTTGCAGACTCATCCAATACTGGGGGATTGCAAGGAGGTAGCATAGAAGCAACAGGCTCTAAAGTTTACATCTACGGGACTACCTTTAACATACCAGGTCCATTTAATACAGGGGGAGCCATCAAATTTGAAGGCTGTGAGGAAGCAATAATCAAATATTCCTATTTTCAATTAGAGGATAATAAAGGACAAATTGGAGTTGCCGGTGGAGCCATAACATCGGAAGGTTCTAATTTAACTATGGATACAGTTACGCTTCTCACAGGAAAAGGAACCTATGTACAAGAATCCGGAGGTTTGATTCAAGTTGTAGGAACGGGAACTTTTAACCTTAAAAACTCAAGATTAACAGGAAGTGGAATAGGTTGGAACCAAACTGGAGTCAACAAAACTGCCAAATACGGCGGAGCCATAGTCTTCTATGATCACTCCAGTGTAAACGCTTTAATTGAAGATACAAAAATAAACGACTTTACCGCGGAGATTTCCGGTGGTGCGATTGCTCTAAATGCTCAAATTGGGAAGGGCAAACAAACGGAAACGCAACCAGAATCTTCAACAAACCTAACGATTAAAAATACAAAGATAATCGATAACGTTACCTATGCATGGAACAATACAGCCTATGGTGGAGGAATTTTTAACGGAATTGGTAATACAGTTGTAATAGAAGGAGGACAAATCTCTTCTTCTCAATACTCTTCTACAGGTGGAGCCATTTACAACGCTGGTACTTTAACAGTAACAGGAACAGCAGATGTACCAGCTAAAATTATAAACAACAAGGCCTACCACATGGCAGCAGGTATATTAAACGACGGATATTTGAAAGTAGACTATGCTCAATTTTCTGGCAACCAAAAGGGCGACAGGTCTAACGCCAATCAACACGTTTATAATACAGCTGAGATGTCTGGGGAAAATATTTACGCAGTTCAAGACGTAATAATTACCCCTAATGCAAAATTTGACGGAAGAGACATTCGTGTTTTAGACGGTCAATCCGCCGTTTTATTAACAGGTCCACTAACGAACCAAATAAATATTTCAGTTAGTGAACAAGCTAAAGAACAAAGTGATAATACAAAAAATAATCCACAATATCCAGTTCATCCAAAACTAAACGAGCCTATGGTTAGACATATTGGCTATGTAGTGGCAAAAGGAACAGACGGATATACTGCAACAGCAGAAGACGCTAAGCTAATTCATTATGTAACTAAATATAAAGCAGATGACGAAGATAATATTTATAACCAAGCTAGTTCAGAAGAAACCAACCACACTGGCGTAGGAGCATGGGACTATGTTCTTAACCCTCAAACCAATCAAATAGTTTTAGGCCAAAGAGCTAAAATGGTTTACCATGGAAACTCGGGTAAAATTGGAACTCAAGACTCTCAAGAACAAATTTATACAATTTACACTAATGTAGCCCCATACTCTGACATAGAGCAGATGCTTGCACTAGATACAAAACCAACGCGAGAAGGATATACTTTTGTTGGGTGGTATTATGATGATGAGTCTACGAATACAAATGGGGCTAATGCTGTAAAAAAAGCGATCCAAAATTTAAGAAAAGATATAGAGGATTATAAGCAATACCTATTTGATTTCTCAGAAAAGCGTTTTACAGACGATAAACCAACAACCAATGCCGCTAACAATACGACACTTATGGCTAATAATTCTAACGCCAATGAAATAACTGGAATACTAGATCCATATATTGTCAACACTTACGCTGGATGGGCAATAAATCCAGAAATAAAAGTATCTAAAACTTGGAGTGGAGCAAGTGAAACAGAAAAACAATCTGTAACTATTCAACTAAATGGAGCTGAAAAAGCGTCAAATGTAGACTTAAACACAGCTAATAATTGGACAGGTACGTTTGATAAACATCCCGCTTATGAATGGTCATTCAATAAAGAAACTCAAACTCAACAGATTTCTGACAAATCTTATAGTGTAACAGAAACTAATGTACCAGAAGGTTTTTCCGTTTCATATTTACCACAATCAATAGAAGGCAAAAACTTATATGACAACGCTGGATTTACGGTTACCAACACAAAGACACAGACCTATAAAGTAACGTATCAATTTGTAAGTGGAACAGCAGGAAAAACTCTTCCAGAAGGAGTGAATGAATATCTTCCAGGAACACAGGAAAATGTAGCAGTTGGAACGACAATCACTCCTGAAAAAATAACTCAGACAATTCAGGATGAGACAAATGATGGGACATGGACATTCCAATCATGGAATCCAGAAAATGTCACAGTAAAAGACAAAGACGTAAAATTTACGGGAACATGGGTGTTCACTCCAAAAGAAACGCCAAAACCATGGATGCCTGTAAAACCAATTCCAGACTCAGGATTGTTAAACAAAGAAGACCACAAAGCCTATATGTTCGGTTATCCCGATTGGACCTTCCGTCAAGAAGGAAATATGACCCGTGCCGAAGCCACAGCCATGTTTGCTCGCTTGATGAAAGACTATCCAAAAGAACAAAGAACTTACAACATCAACTACCCAGACGTAGCCATGGATCAATGGCATTACGAAGCCGTAGGATATATGAGCGAAATGAACATTGTAGAAGGCTACCAAGATGGAACCTTCCAACCAAACGCACCAATCACAAGAGCCGAATTCGCCACTATGGCCTCAAGGTTTGACGAATTGGCAAAAACCGGTGGAGCAAACTTTATAGATGTAGAAAACAATCACTGGGCTCTAGCCTACATCAACTCCGCCGCAACCAAAGGATGGGTAAACGGATATCCAGACGGAACCTTCAAACCAAACCAATCCATTACCAGAGCCGAAGTCGTAACCGTAACCAACCGAATGTTAAACCGTAAAGCCGACGAAGTCTTTGTCATCGAAAACATAGACAAAATCACAAACTTCACCGACTTAACTCCAGCCCACTGGGCATACTACAACATTCAAGAAGCAACAAACGGTCATGATTACAACCGATTGGAAAACGGAATTGATGAAGACTGGATTCAATTAAATGGGGAAGAATTCCGATTCGCTGTATCCGGATATAAATTCCCAAGACCTTAGATAGGAGGAAAAAATGAAACGATTTTTAAGTTTATTCCTCGCGGTAGTCATGGTATTTACCATACTACCGTACGAGGCAAAAGCAGCAGATGGAGACTATAATGCCACTATAACATTTATTGACAATACTCAAAAATTTTCTAATGGAACAAATACTATTACAAAAGAATTCACAAATCCCAATGAAGCAATAGGAAATTTCGGGAAATACGATAATGGGTCTGGTTTTTTTAAACAATATTTTGTAGGCTGGAGTAATGAGGCCAACCCAGATGGAACTTCCCTTTATTTTAGCCATGAAAATATAGGAAAAATAATACCAAATGGAGGAGAAAAGACCTTATATGCTCATTGGGTTGGAGGCCTTGATTTACTAACATTATCAGCAAAGAATGGTTTAGTAATAGATATAAATTCAGGGGTATCAGATAAAGAAACTTTACCTAATAACTTAATTAAAGTTTCTGAAGGTTTTGATGGTTCTTCTGATAAATATTTAGTGGCTTATTATGACCAAGAAAAAGAAATCAATGAAATTAAATTTAGCACATATTTAATTCCACATAAATACGTTGCCTTAATGACCTATGCAAATCCTGGGGGAGTTTTATCTAATGCAGGGGACTGGGCCAATTTAAATGATGGAGCACAATATACTCATATTGACATTGAGTTGAATATGGATGAGGATATAACAGTAGCGAATTCTTTAGATTTAAGTTTTACTAGTTATGCTTTTAAACCCCATGCTTTTATAAGTGAAGATAATACTAGATTAGATGGAGCTAAAGTACAAGCGAAAAACGACCCTACAGTGAGAATGGAAGCAAGCAATAACGATACTAATCCTAATCACATAAAACTTAGAAATACAATAAGAAATGATTTTAATACAACGTATTCAATAGTTGGAGATTACGCTCAAGTAACATCACCATATAAACTAGAATCCAACAGGATACAAGATTTTATTATAAAAAAAGATATAGCAAAAAATCTAGCTAAAAACAATATTGGGAAAAATTTTGGAACTTATGAAAATGTAAACAAAGATTTAGATTTTTTAATTTCTAATGGTTTTATAGATGGTATATCTAATCCTGCATCGCTGAAATCAGAAATACCTAGAGTTGATTCAAGTGATTTTAGTATCACTTTCGTAGCTCCAATAGCTCGTTTTGATAGAAATTCTCTAAACCTTGGAGAAAATGAAGACAAGCAAAATGAAGGATTTTCTATTTTCGCCCTTAATGGTGCTATGAATTCTGATGATTTCAATACTGGAACCCAACCTAATATAGAGCTATCTCAAGCAGGAGATACCTTCATTAAAGACGACAATTACAAAATTGTCGAAACCAAAATAACTTTCAATGGAAAAGACTATATTTTCAAAGGTTGGAATACTCAAGCGGATGGAAAGGGAAAATTTGTAACAAGAGAAACGGTTATAACTCCAGATATGCTAAATCAAAAAGACAATGATAAAGTTGAAGAAGATATGACTTTGTATGCGATTTGGGCAGAAGAAGAGAGCAAACCGGAACCATGGATGCCTGTAAAACCAATTCCAGACTCAGGATTGTTAAACAAAGAAGACCACAAAGCCTATATGTTCGGTTATCCCGATTGGACCTTCCGTCAAGAAGGAAATATGACCCGTGCCGAAGCCACAGCCATGTTTGCCCGCTTGATGAAAGACTATCCAAAAGAACAAAGAACTTACAACATCAACTACCCAGACGTAGCCATGGATCAATGGCATTACGAAGCCGTAGGATATATGAGCGAAATGAACATTGTAGAAGGCTACCAAGATGGAACCTTCCAACCAAACGCACCAATCACAAGAGCTGAATTCGCCACTATGGCCTCAAGGTTTGACGAATTGGCAAAAACCGGTGGAGCAAACTTTATAGATGTAGAAAACAATCACTGGGCTCTAGCCTACATCAACTCCGCCGCAACCAAAGGATGGGTAAACGGATATCCAGACGGAACCTTCAAACCAAACCAATCCATTACCAGAGCCGAAGTCGTAACCGTAACCAACCGAATGTTAAACCGTAAAGCCGACGAAGTCTTTGTCATCGAAAACATAGACAAAATCACAAACTTCACCGACTTAACTCCAGCCCACTGGGCATACTACAACATTCAAGAAGCAACAAACGGTCATGATTACAACCGATTGGAAAACGGAATTGATGAAGACTGGATTCAATTGAATGGAGAAGAATTTAATTTTGCCGTATCGGGATACGCAGAATAATGGAGAATAGAAGAAACCTGTGCCAAGCGCAGGTTTCTTCTATCTATAGAGAGGGATGAAAATGAAAAAATGTTATATGTTGATATTGTTGTTAAGTTTGTTTCTGTTTCCAACAAGGATTTGGGCCGCTAGTAATGATTATGTGGTAACAAATCAAGAAGGGAAAGTGGTAGGTAGCTATTCCAAGGAGGAAACAGGTAAGATGATTTCTTTTTTAAAAGAATTGAAGTCAGGAGAATATGTTCTAACTCTAAATGCAGACGTGGTTTTGGACGAGACTCTGGAGTTGAAAACCAATTTTATTGTTGAAGGGAATGGACACACAATAAGAAAGAATCCAGAAGTCTCTTTGCAATATTTTTTGAGCGCTACGGGCGAAACGGAGGAATCTTTTCATTATAGAAAGATTCGTAATGTAAATTTTTTAGGAGATTCCAAAGAGGATAGCGGGATAGGCCTTATTTTTGAAGGGAAGAATATAGAAATTATAGGTTGTAATTTTGATAATTTATCTACTGGTGTTCTAATTTACTCTGTTCAAAATGCATCCATCGTCAATTCAAATTTTATCAATAATAGAGGACTTGGCGCTGGAGGAGCTATGGTCACAGCAGGGAAATGCGAAATAAGAAATTGCAAATTTCACAATAATTATGCTGTGTCTGGTGGAGCTCTTGTTTTATCTGTAGGAAATGAAGTAGAAAATAGAAATCGGATAGAAAATTGTGAGTTTAAAAACAATTTGGCGGAAGAATATGGAGGAGCTATTTTTATAACAAGTAGCGGAAGGGGAATTTTGGATATTGTAGATAGCCAATTTTTATCGAATTCAACAGAATCATTGGGTGGCGCTGTCTATGCTGGGTCAGAAGAAGCGATTGTTAATGTTGACAATTGCCAATTTATAGGAAATCGCACAACGGAACAAGGAGGAGCGATTAATTCTTATAGCCAATTGAATCTTTCTGGGAACACGAAGTTCTTCAACAATAGAAGTGAAGTAGAGGGTGGAGCGATTTATTCCTATGAAATGGATCAATTGAGTATAGAGCCAAAGGTGTTGTTTCAGTGTAACTATGCGGACACAGGTTTCATTCTTCATGGAGAATATATAGGAAAGACAAATTCTACTTTAAGCAAAACGGATTATTTTTTAGAAAAAGATAACATTATAAATAATTACGATATTTTTGTTCAAGAGGAATTTTTAAAAGATTTAACCAGAGAAGAAAAAAGAGACTACAGTAGAAACGGCTATCCAACAAAACCAGAGGAAAAGGTTCATATTTTTAATTACTGGCCAAATAGCGGAAAAGGAGAGTTTCATGACGATGTTAATGAAGCCAGTGAGAAATATACAATCTTAGGACCAGAGGATCCAAAGATCAATATGAAAAGAGATGGGTACACTTTTTTGGGTTGGAATACAGAGGCAGATGGAACGGGCAAAAGCGTGGCAATTGGAAGTGAATATGTTGTTGCCGAGATAGATGGAGCCTGCGTTCATTTGTATGGGCAATGGGAGAAAATTCCAGAACCGTGGATACCTGTGAAGCCGGTGGTAAAATTAGAAAAACACTCAGCTTATATAGAAGGCTATCCAGATGGAAGCATTCGGCCGATGGATTTTATTACTCGTGGGGAAGCCGCTGCGATGGTGGCGCGTTTAGAGGGTTTATCTCTTCAAAATTCTTCTGTGCCTAACTTTTCAGATACTTTAGGCGATTGGTACGATGTGTATGTAAATGCCGTTGTAGATAAGGGAATTATGAAAGGCTATCCAGATGGTAGTTTTCAACCGAATCGACCCATTACTCGGGGAGAATTAGCAAAGATGTTGGATGCGATGGATCCAGAGAATGATGGTCTGGCTCCTTTTGCAGATATTGTTGGACATTGGGCAGAATCTTCCATTCATAAAGCGTATGGAAATGCCAGAATTTTGGGATACCCTGAAGACGGAACCTTTCGTCCGGATCAGTCGATTACCCGTGGAGAAACGGTTGCGATGTTGAATCGAAAATACAATCGTGTGGTAGACGAAAAATCTTTGGAAACATTGAAGGAAGGGAAGATAAAATCTTTTACGGATTTATCTTTGGAAGAATGGTATTTCTGGGATATGGTCGAAGCGTCAAACACTCATGAATATATGCTGAGAGGCGAAAAAGACGAATTGAATCGTTCTTTGGAAAATTGGCATTTTATTTTAAATTAGAATAAAAAAGGCTTGGGATTGCAGGATTCCAGGCCTTTTTTCTTTTAGAATATTTTTTTCGGGGAGCACCCTCCCAAGCATGTCATTTGACGGAGCGTCCTCCCTTTTATGTCATTTCGAGGGAGCGAAGCGAGTGGAGAAATGACGCAAGTGGTGGGGAAATCCTATCGAAATTCCTCGGTCGAAATGACGTAACTGGGGAAAATCCTTCCATACTTCCTCGGTCGAAATAACGTAAGTGGGCAGGAATCCCTCACCTTATCCAAAAGGATGATACCTCACATCTACATCAAAAATCCAAGACTTCCTCAAAACCGTCCTCTCTCGAGAAAACGCCTCAAAACTATATTTTCCATGATACTGCCCCATACCAGAATTCCCAACGCCACCAAAAGGAGCCTTACTCGAAGAAATATGCAACAAAGTATCGTTAATACAAACGCCCCCGCTATCGATCCGATTCATAGCCTCTTCAAAGAAATTGCGATCCTTCCCAAACAAATACAGCGCCAAAGGCTTCTCCTTATCTCGGAACAAATCAAACAACTCCTCCTCCGAATCATAAGGCAAAACCGGGAGCAACGGCCCAAAAATCTCCTCTTTCATAATCTGAGAATCCCAAGAAGGATTTTCCACAACACAAGGGAAGACCTGCAAACTCTCCTCATAAAAAATCTGATCATGAAGAGAACGAATCGACTGCCCCTCTGCCAACGCCAACATCCGATCAAAACGCCCCTGATGGTTCATCCGACCAAAATACTCCCGAAAATACGTATCCGAAGGAAAAAACTCCTCAAACCAAAGAAGAATCTCCCCAATAAAATCTGCCAGAATCTCCCGAGGAAGTAAAACATAATCCGGTGCAATACAAGTCTGTCCCGCATTCATAGACTTCCCAAAAGCAATCCGCTTGGCCGACTCCTTAACATCCGCCGAAGAATGGAGAATCGCCGGTGATTTTCCTCCCAGCTCCAAAGTGACTGGCGTCAGATTTTGAGAAGCTCGCTCCATAACTACCTTTCCCACAGAAGGATTTCCCGTAAAAAAGATTTTATCAAAAGGCAAAGACAAAAGATGCTCCGCCTCCTTAGCCTCCCCAAAAACAAAAGAGACCAACCCAGGATCCAAAGCCTCCTCGCAAATCTTTGCCAAAACCAAACTCACACGAGGAGAAAACTCCGAAGGCTTCACAATCACAGAATTTCCCGCCGCAATCGCCCCAACTATAGGAACCATCGCCAGTTGGAAAGGATAATTCCAAGGGCTAACAATCAAAACCGAACCAAAAGGCTCCTTCCGAATCTCCAAACGCCCCGGAATTTGAGCCAAACCAGGCAACAATTTCTTCCTACGACCATAAGACGAAAGGTGGCGAATCATATGACGAATTTCATCCTTAACCAAATAAACCTCCGTCAAAAAAGACTCCCACTCGCTCTTATTCAAATCTGCCTTCAAAGCCTCATAAATCTCCAACTTATGAGCCTCAATCCCTTGCAATAGGGAAAAAAGTTGCTTTTTTCGATAAGAAAAAGAACGAGTCTTTCCCGAAGCAAAAAATCCCTTAGAACGGAAAAACAATCGCTCCATTTCATCAAAAGAAGTATATTCCATAAATCCTCCCAAAGAAAAGAGTGCCTATAAGGCACCCTAACCATTATTTCAACAACTCAACAAAAGCCTTCACATGAGCAGGCAAATCCTTAGGCGTACGGCTCGTAACAACATTTCCGCAAACAACCACTTCCTCATCAGACCAATCGGCCCCCGCATGAATCAAATCGTCCTTAATATTTTTTGTACTCGTCATTTTCTTTCCCTTTAGATCCATAGCAGAAGCCAAAACCCAAGGTCCATGACAAATGGCCGCAATTGGCTTTCCAGCATCATTCAAGGCCGAAACAAAAGCCAACAAATCCTCATTCACACGCATCTTATCGGGAGAATATCCACCAGGAATATAAACACCCGCATAATCCGTAGGAGAAACCTCAGAAGTCGAATGGGTACTCTCAAAACTTACCCCATTGGAAGACTTATACACCTTCCCCTTTTCCGGACTAACCAAATGCACCTCAAAATCTTCCCGTAATCTATGATATGGATAAACAAACTCCTCCACATTAAACAAATTTTCCAATAAAATCGCAACTTTTTTCATAAAAACCTCCTTTGGTTCTTTTCCTCTTAAAATATACATACCCAAAGAAAAGAATGTAACGCTCAGTATATCTGATAACGCATCACGTTATTCCACGGAGCGTCCCTCCCAGTCACGTCATTTCGACTAAGAAAACCGCAGGTTTTCGCATGGAGAAATCTCACCGGGGTGGGCGTCCACCTAGGGGAAGGCCCTTGGGAATGAGAACGTCCCTCCTTACCACGTCATTTCGAGGGAGCGAAGCGAGTCGAGAAATCTCACCGGGGTGAGCGTCTACCTAGGGGAAAGCCCTTGTAACGACAAACGTAAAAGGGGTGTGAGATTTCTCCACTACAAAATTCCTGGCGGAATTTTTCCGGTCGAAATGACGTAAGTGGGGAAAAATCCTTCCGTTTTTCTAGTCGAAATGACGTAAGTGGATAAGGAAAAAATGATTTTTGTTGGCTCCTAAGTAACCGAAAACTTCATATACTTTCTCATTTCCTTATTTTTTACCCGGGGAGGGCGAAGGGAGTTGCGATTCTCCCTCATGCCCTCCCCGGGGCCCCTCCCCTTACACCCTCAAAACGCGCTGAATGTACGTTTTTCTCCGAAAAGCATTTTATGGATTCGTGGCGGATTGATTCTTCTGTTGGGAAAGAGAGAGTTACAATTGGTTAGGGAATATCCCTTTTTCTTCCACGGGCGTCCTCCCTTTTATGTCATTTCGACTAAGAAAACCGTAGGTTTTCGCATGGAGAAATCTCACCAGGGTGGGCGTCCACCTAGAACAAAGCCCTTGTAACGACAAACGTAAAAGGGTTGTGAGATTTCTCCGCTACAAAATTCCTGACGGAATTTTTCCGGTCGAGATGACGTAAGTGGGGCGTCTACCTGGGGGAAGGCCCTTGTAACGACAAACGTAAAAGGTTGTGAGATTTCTCCGCTCGCAATTTTCTGCAAAAATTCCTTGGTCGAAATGACGTAAGTGGTGGAAATCCCATAGAAATTCCTCGGTCGAAATGACGTAAGTGGTGGAAATCCTTCCGTACTTCCTCGCTTGAAATAACGTAAGTGGGCCGTAGCATAACATAAGCGAAAGAAAACTTCTTTACAAATCAAAAAAAATCTATTATGATTATATATAGTTATCATAACTAGATACAAGGAGGAGTTATGAATCATCTTCAAAACTATATACAATTTCATTGCCCAGAATGGGAAGAGTTGCCCCAGGAAGGAATTCGCATTGGGGAAGCCATTGAATTGATTCAAGAATTTCTCTCTCCCATCGCTTTGGAAGAAAATATAATCACGCCAACAATGGTACAAAACTATCGAAAATGGGGCATTATGCCTAAAATGGAAGGGCGAAAATATAGACGAGAAGACCTTTCTGTTCTAATAGCCATAACCATATACAAACAAGTCATTCCCATTCAAATGGTAAAAACGGGAATCGAACTACAACTAAAACAAATGAGCCATAAAGACAGCTACTCAACTTTTGCAAAACATATGAACACAGTTATCCCGGCTCTCTTTGAAAAACTAAAAAACCCCCATGGCTTTTTTCTCTCTTCTCAAGAAATCCCTATAGAAGAAATCGGTGTAGCCTCCATAGCCTACGCTTACGGAATGAAACTATTAGGAAACTACATCGTAACCCAAAAAGGAATCCATAATATAGGAGAATAAATATGAAAAAAATTGCCATCTTCGGAGATACATCCCAAGATTTAACCTTAGATATGCAAGAAAAATACGGAATTGAAATTCTAAGCTATCAACTCCAAATGGGGGAAGAACATTATAAGGATCAAGTAGATATCCAATCGAGAGAATTTTATCAGCGAATGGAAGAATACGAAGTTCTTTCCACAGGAACGCCAAACCTTCAAGATGCCATCGATGCCTTAGACAAAGTAAAAGCCCAAGGAGCCGAAGAAGCAATATTAATTACAAGCTCCGGAAAACTAACGGGAATGGTTCAACTGTACACAGCTATGGTTTCTAGTTACGAAGGCCTAAAGCTTCACATTTTCGAAACCAATCAAATTGCGGCCTCTGCAGGATTGCAAACCATCTATGCAGCAGAACTTAGAGATCAAGGGAAAACCAGCGAAGAAATTCTTCAAGAATTGGAATCCATAAAAAAAGAAAAGGACGCTTCGATTTTCGCCCTTTTCCGAACTCTGAAATACATTATAAAAGGTGGGCGTTTCAACAAATACAAAGGAATGCTTGGAACGTTCCTTCACATTAACCCTCTTCTACAAGCCGTAGACGGAGAAGTAGGCGTAATAGGAAAAGCCAGAGGCAAGAAAAAGAGCCTTCAACTTTTAGTCGATGAAGTAAAAAAATACATTGGCGATACAAAAGATTACCGAATTGCCATTTTTTCTGGAAACAACGACAAAGAAGTAGAAGAACTTCAAAAACTTTTGAAAGAAGAAATTGAAAAAGCAAAAATGGTAATTGTAACAGAATTAACCCCAATGTTAGGAGTCCACGCCGGCCCAGAAGCGATTGGCGTATCCTTACTAAGAAGATAAAGAAATATGTAAAAAGGACCTTGTTCACACAGAACAAGGTCCTTTTTTTCAACCTAGTAAAATGGTAGAGTTTGACAGTTTTTGCGAAAAGAAACGCCGTTTTAATGGCTAAAAATGAACATTTTGGGAAGAGTTTGACAAAAGTTGACAAAAAAATACGACAATTTTAAAAATTTGTCCAACTTTTTTATTTAAAAGTTTGAGAATTTGGAGTATAATAGTTAAGTAAAAGTAAATGGGCAAAGAATGATTTTTTTATAATGTAAAAAAATGTTTAACAAAATAAAAATACAGAAAAAAAGTATGGAAACATCAGCCCCAAAATTTTTTTACGATTAAACGACAGTCTTTTAAGAGACTATAAGATTACTAGCTTATAAATGGTAGTTATGGAGGGGTTATATGGACAGAACGAAAAGACAAAAGTTGTTATCATTAACATTAGCGTTATTAATTATTTTCCAAACGGTATTTGGACAACTAGGAAATGCATTCGCAGCATCTTTCTCAGAAGTGGATCCTATAAACGGATTGAAATTGGAATGGAGTGATCCAGGCCAATTGCCTTTGTCTGAGGAAGAAGTTTTTGGTGTCAAAATACAATCCGACTATCAATTGAATCAACTTTTATTAACGCTACATCAGGATATAACCTTAGATGACTGGGACTTACAACAAAAAGGATGGAAAGCAGAGAAATTAACCCAGGAGCAAGTAGATCAGTTGGAAGGAAAAACCCCTTCTATTTTCGATTTATTTGAATCCCCTTTCTCCTTTTCTCAAGCAGAGTCAGTAGTAGAAACAACAAGAAGTTACAAACTAACTCCTACTGATATCCAATCCCCAAACCTAGAAAGCATAATCTTTAAAACCAACTCAGCCAGCGAAACCATTAGCCCTTTAACCAATGGCGATTTCATTACATTAAAAGACCTAGCAGACAACGCAACAGCTTCCCTACGTTTGGAGACAGGAATGTATACAAACGAACCGAAAGCTTCTGAAACAGGAATCACCTTTGAAGATGCCAATGGGAAAGAGGTTATTCCCGAAGATTTAACAAACAATGCAGGTAGTTACGAAGAAAACAACCCATTTATAGAAACAGAACCTGCAATAATAGAAGACGTTGCCATACCAGAAACCGAAATCCAAGAAACAATCCCTCCATTGTTAAGTTGGGAAATTGCAACACAACCAAAAACAAAATACTTAGTCGGCGATGTTTTTTCTTTGGAAGGAATCGAAATTCACGGAATCGACACCAACGGCAATCTAGTCTTATTATATGGACACGATTTATTAACCGATCCAACGGTAACCATTGAACACAGAGACACACAACTAACTCGAGATATTACAAACATTCGCATTACAAAACAAGGATTACAAGATATAAATATTCCTATTACAGTACAAACCCAAGAAGAAAACAACACAACAGATGGAGAAGAAATTTCTGAACCCGTTGTTCCAGAAGAAACAGAGAACGAAATTATACCGAATATAATAGAAGAAAACTTAGAAAATACCAGCGTATTTGATCAATTAATTTCGGAAGACAACAGCGTTCTAGCCCCTGAAGAAAATAACGAAAACGTTCCAGAGGCTCAAGAAGTAGAAACGACAACCGAAGAATCGACAGCAGGATCTGTTGATCCAACAGCCGAAGAATTGTTCCAAGGAGCAGAAGGGACGACCATGGAAGAAGAAGCGACTCTTCCACCAATTGAAGAAATCGATCTATTGGAAGAAGAAGATCCATTGGAAGAAATCGTGGCTGAAGAAAAACAAAACATCGGACCTGAAACAAACCAAGCCAATGTAGCGATTACTGCCATAGACAACATCGAAGCCGGTAACCGAATTTACGGCGTAGAATTTACACTATACGAAGCAACAACAAGAGCTCCAAGGGCCGTAGGAACAACCAACGCCAAAGGAGAAGTCGTATTTGAAAATCTATCTCCAGGAGATTATTACATCGCCGAAAGCAAAAACGCTGAAGGATTTAACGGAATTGACGCTGCCTTCAATGTATCGGTAAATGGAGAACGAGAAATTTTCTATACCGTAACAAGCAAGTCAGACGAAACCATGAACCTAACTCCAATCCAATATTTGGAAATGAAGTTTATAGATACAAATAACCCGGACTTAGAAAACTACCAAGGACAAACGGTAGAAGAAGACACCCAAGCAAAGACAACCATAAAAACAACAAAACTATTTGCCGTAGGCGTATCTAGCGAACCAACCATTGAGGCAAGAAATTTAGATGGGGTTTTAGAAGTAGCGAATTTCTCCTTCCAAGAAGTTGTATTGGAAAACACAGGAATTCCACAAGATATGACGGAAGAAACTACCTTAGCCGATCGAGTAGTACCAGAAGAGGTAGTAGAAAGTCCACTTAACGAAGAAGAAATTCTAAACACAATTAACAGCCAAAATAAAATTACAAGAAACGTACCCTATGGAATGACAGACGAGTTCTTGCGACAAGAAGGAATCGAACCACATTACGAAACGACTCTTGAAACAATGGAAACAAGAAATGTTCCAACAGAATTGGATCAGCCCTTTGTAACCGTTATAAGCACAGAAGAAGGGGCCGAACCCGTACAAAAACCAGAAGAAGTAAGAACCTTCAAAATCAAAGGAGAGATTATAGCAACGGAAGAAATGAATCCAGGAGATACATTTACTTTGCAAATCTCAACCTATCTAAAACCAATAGAAGGTACAACGCCAAAAAACTTACAATCAGAAACAGGAAAGATTTTGGCCACAGGAGAATACAACTCCGAAACCAAAACCATAACCTATACATTTACAGAAGCAATCGATGGAATTCAAGAGCCAGAAGCCATTTCCCTAAACGAAACTTTCGTATTGGATAAAACCGTAGCTTTAGCAGGAGAAACCTATACCATCGAAAACAAAATTGCCGGTCAAAACATCGACCCTGTAGATGTAACATTGGAAACCGTAGAAGAAACAACAGAAGAAATCGTCGAAGAATTGGCACAACCAATGATGATGATGTCTCCTAGGATGCTTCGTTCGGCACCAATGTACACGAGAAACGCAACAACTCCAACAGCTACAACAAATGCTTACAACACTAGCACAAATCCAAGTGCAACAACAGTTGGAACTAACTATGGGGTTTATTCTGTAGATGTAAAAGATTTTCATTACCGGCAAGATCTTAATAGTAGTGAAACGGCTGCAAACATTACATCCAATATGGACATAAGCATTAGGATTCCAAAAGATGTGAAGGGAGGAGATACATTTACCCTTAGTCTACCACCTGATTTCACAATATCCTCTCCGCTAAATGGAGATGAACCAATAGGAAGAATTTATAAAAAGGGCGATAGGACAACTTCTCTTATAGATGTATTCTATAAAACTCCTGATGGAGTTGAGCCAGAACTTTTAGATTTAAACCATTATCTAGAATTTAAGGTAACAGATGCAGGAGCAAAAATAATTAATGATTCTGGTTTCGACTATGATGGTACATTTACACTGGGAGGAGAAGTACAAACAGCTAGTAAAGATGGTGTATGGTATACAACACCACAGGGTTCTCCTGATCGAACTAAGTTTTACACCACAGTATCAACAGGCTTATTCCCGGTTATGAATCGTTGGGCATCACCGCAACCTACAAATACTTCTATTACAAAGACTTTTTCATTTACAAGTTCTTATAATGGACAAGCTGCTATATTAAAAGATCAATCAACCCTACTTTATGGGAACAAAAATCTTGAAGGTAGTCCACCAGGAACTAAATATTTACCACTGTATAGTTTGGAAGGATTTAACAAACATATAGACCAGTTCACCTATTTAACATATTATTCTGATGGCGTAAAATATGCTAAGTTTGGATACACTTTAAATGGTGGTGATAGATCTAAAACATATACAACTACGTTTACTGATAATACTGGTGGAACTATGACTAGTAGGTTATATAAAGCTACAAATGGAGACCCTAATACAGGATCTTTTATTGGACCATATGAAGAAATTTTTACAAACGAAGATAATATTAAAGTGAATGGAACCCTCCTTAATACTAAAACATTTGACGGATTGGTAAATAAAGTAGTAACAAGTAGTACTTTAACTAATCCTGCCCCTGTTGTTTTTGTAGAGCAGAAAGTCACTATAGCTCCTAATAATAAAAACACGCTGATTACAGCTGAAATGAACACAAATCCTAAAATTACAAAATACAGGGCAGATGTAGATGTTTATTTTGAAGCAGAAATCACCCCATCACCAGTTGCTAATTTCGTAAAAGTTGTAAAAGCCGACAAAGATGGAGACGGGGTAAAAGAAGAATATGCAGTAGCAAGTAACCCTGCTACATTTAAGCTTTTAGATGACAAGGGAAATACAATAAGGGAAAACCTAAAGACTGATGATAAGGGGCTTTTAACTATTACGGTTCCAAAAGCCGGAGTAAACTATATTTTAGAAGAAACTAGTGTTCCAACAGGATTTAAAAATAATCTTAGAAGTATAACATTTTTTGTCAGAGAAACAGACAATACCTTGGTATATCTTGATAGCTCAAATAATTGGGTGCAGACTTCAGAAAAAGGCTATGCCCCAGTAGAAAACGAATTAGAAAATCCTCATAATACACTAACAATAAACAAAGAAGACCAAGATGGTAAACCACTACCAGGAGCTGAATTTGCCATTATCAACAAAGATACAGGGATAACAGTATATAGGACTAGTGGCCAAGACGGTAAAATAACTCTATTGGCTGGAGAATTCCCTGAAGGACACTATATAATAAGGGAAACTAAGGCTCCAAATGGCTATGATAAGTCTACAGAAGAAAAAGAATTTTGGGTAGCAAATGGTGGAATATACTACACCTCAAATCCAAATACTACAACAGCTTCTACAAGTAGCTTTGGAGGCATAATAGATAAAGAAGAAAATAATAGCGAATCCGTTAAAAAGGAAGAAGAGTCATCTTTTGGAAGTTTCATAAAAAATCTCATCTCTAGTTTAAAACCAAGCACAGCCTACGCTGCGACAGGAGTAGATTTGCCTTACGAAGAAAAAGAAAAGAACTATAACAAGGGCATTAGCTATCCAAGTCAACAAGGTGGCGAAGGGGCCCAAACGATTAGAACCCATGCTCCAATATTGATAGAGGCTATTAATCCAATATTTAATCAAACATTTTATGTAAACCCAGATGGGGTTGCACCAACAACATCAAACTCAAATACAGTATTTACAATATTTGGAAAAGAGTTAAATAGTCTAGGTCAACCTACAAGTACACCAAGTGCAACTTTATTAAAGGATTCTAAAGTTAAAATTTATAAATTGACATCAGGTACACTTCCAGAAAACCCTAAGGACTTTAATCCAACAGGCGGAACATATACTGTTCAAGATGTGACTTTAAGTATGCCTAATGTATATGTATCATCAAATGATACTTACCAAATTAATTTTGGTGGAGCCTTTAATACTTCTCCTTACCCTACTTATATAGTAGTTTTAGATGGTAAGGCAGAAAACAACAACACTAAAGTTTATTCAAGTGCAAGTGCAATAAATACTGCAGGAAATGTAGAACCATTCCCAGTAATAAAATTCCCTAATTCTGGAGCGGCAGTTTCAAGCTCTGCAGACAGGGGTTGGGGATCGATAAACTTAGAAAAAGTAAGTAATCTAGGTGTACCAATATCTGGAGCAGACTTTAAGCTTATCAATAATATTACAGGCGAACAAACTGACTTTACTCCAATAGAGACATCCGTCACTGATCCAGGCTATGTAGCTTCGACTTATAATATAAAAGATGGAATAAGACCAGGAAATTATATAATCCTAGAGACAAATGCCCCGGTAGACTCTGGTGGACCTGAATACAAACTGGCAGAAAATCTTGAAGATAGGTCTTGGAAGCTTATAGTCGACGATACAGACTTAGACGGTTTGTTTGAATATGTTTTAAGTTCAACAAATGGATTGGCAAAAAATGATGGTGATGATCCAAGAAATATCAGGATAGAAAATATCCCAAGCTATAGACCATTAGACTTAAAACTAAACTTGTATACTCAAGATGGTAGTACACCACTATCAGGCGGAGAATTTATTATCCAAAAAGTTGGCGGCAATTCAGAACCATTTACAGTTTCTGGAGACAACCTTCATACTGTAACATTAGAAGAACCAGGTGAATATATAATAAGACAAACTGGTATTCCAGGAGACTATACTAACGCAGAGGGAAACTGGAAAGTCAATGTTGTTACTAACAACAAAACAGGTAATTTGGAAGTGGATGTTAGACAACCATACAACTATTTAAAAGAAGTTATAGTAGGTTCAGTAACATCAAAAGATACCTTACATGTCTTAAATAAGAAAGAAACAACAAGACCTTTGGAACTTCCACCACCTTATGGCGAAATACCAACAGCTACAAATGAAGATATAAGCTTTGATATAGTTAACAAGAAAAACTTTAAATTCACTATAGAGAAGACAGACACAGAAGATTCAGCAAATAAATTATCAGGAGCAGAATTCAAATTAACAAAGGGCGATAATACTATCATTAAAACAGCGACTACTGATGTCTTCGGTAGATTAACCTTTGATAATCTGGAACCAGGTAATTATTTAATAGAGGAAACGAAGGCTCCAGCAGGATATAAACTAAATGACCAAAGAAGTGTAATAACTATAGGACAAGATGGCTCGGTAACATGGACGGAAGGAGGATTGATTTCATCTTCCCCAACCCAAGCTACAAGGACAGAAACGGTAACTGAGTATATTTCACCTTATTCTACTTCTACAGAATATAAGGTAGGAGATACAAGGTGGCCTTCCTATATGAATACTAAGTCCTACGCAAATATTAGAGATCCTGAAAATGACACAGTTGAGTTTTACCTAATGCTTAAGCCAGATGCAAACGTAGAAGGAGGTAGTACAGATAGGAATACAAGGTTAAACCTTTTTGGTGATAATATTTCCTTTACAGCTGATAATGTGGAAATGTTTGATGTTGCGCCTGCTTACAGGGATATAGTATCTGGATATATGGATAAAAAAATTGGTTCTCAATATACTGCAGGAAAGATTGCATTTACAAATGGAGTTAACCAACATAACTATCCAATTACAAAAGATAGCGGTATTTCGGACCCTTATTTAAATAGGTTAGTAAATACTCAAATAAAAATTCCGAAAGAAAGGTTTGGAGGTACAGCTGGATGGTCCTTCCTAGTAAAAGTTACTGGTCAAGTTAAAGATCCTAACAGGGCTTCTTCAATTAATTTTGCGTGGCTTACAGACGATAATACAGCTGGTCAAACAAATATTCAACACAATACTAGAATTAATCCTTTGTTAACTACTAAAGAAATAGAAGTACCAGTCCTAAATTATAACCCAACTCTTGAAGTGAAAAATGAGAAAGAACCAGGAAAAGACTTCTCCTTTACTAAAGTTGATGAAAAGGGTCAAGGGCTTTCAGGGGCAAAATTTAAACTAAGCCAAGAAAATGATTCTACTTTTATTCGTGAAGCAGAGTCAGATTTGAACGGAAAAGTATCATTTACAGCTATACCACTGGGAACTTATATACTTGAAGAAACAAAAGTTCCAGAAGGCTATGCTAAAGTTGACGGACCTTGGTTAGTGAAGGTATCACTAGACACAGAAGGAAACCCAGTAACTGAATATTTCAAAAAAGAAATAACAGAAACAACACAGCCTGGAAGTGAAACAGTAACAGATGAGACCTTTACAAATGTAGACAATGGTTTATACAAAATTCCTTCAGCTGTAAATTACGGATTCTATGGAGCAAAAGTTTCAACTTTAATTAAAGATATTGATACAACAAACAATACTTTTACACAAGTGATAATTGTTGAAAATCGCGACAGTCAAGATACAAAATTAAATCCACTGTCATTATCAATACCTAATACTTCCATAGATGGGAACTTCACATCTTATAAAGTTATCCGCACAGCCCAAAGCAATCCAGTCACCGTTGATAATTACCAAAATTATAGTGGGACTACAGTTGCCAATGGAACTTTAAGTGGAAAAAGTTATAGTTATACTAGTGGATATAGTGGACCAGATACTTTAATTTTTGAGATAAAAGGAAAGTATGATGATTCATCGGCTGGATATTTAAACACAAATCTAGTTGTTAATCAACAATCCACTTACTCAACAGGATCCACCTATTATGATATAGAGCAAGTGAAATTAAATTCTTCTCTGTACATGACTGCTAAGACTGTTGTAACAGAACCAGGATCTATAGAAACTACAGAAAATTGGGTTAAAATAGAGACTCCTAACTTTTCAGTAGTCAACAAAAAAATAGAAGGCAAATTCGAACTTCTAAAAGTTGATGAAAATGGAAATCCTCTTTCTGGAGCAAATTTCAAGATGGTTCTTATAAAACAGGGAGATGAAATATTTACGCCTATTGTAAAAACCTCAGATACATCAGGAAAAGTTATATTTGAAAACTTACTTCCTGGCGTCTACAGAGTTGAAGAAGCATCCTCTCCTGATGGCTACATTAAGACAGTCGATCAATGGGAAGTAATTATTGATGACCAAGGAAATGTCGCTTGGAGAAACTTAGTAGGAGCGGTAAGCGAAACCAATGTTATCACAGAAGTGTTCACGACTGACCAGTTAAAAGTTATAAACACAAAAGAAGAAATGAATAAAGGTACTGGAACTTTAGAAGTCAAAAAGCTAGTGAGCAATAACGGTGTAATAACAGAAACTCTTCTAAACGGAGCAACTTTTGGTTTATATTCGGGCAAGCTAGAAGACCTATCTGAAACAACACAACCTGTTAAAACAATAATTACAGGTAGCGGTACCAATAATGAAGGAGTTGCGAAATTTACTGACTTAGCTCCTGGTGTTTATACCTTAAAAGAAATTGAAGCTCCACAAGGCTACAGCAAAGGCGACACAACATGGACTGTCACAGTTTACGAAACAGGCTATACAACTATAAGACAAAATCCGACTATAGCTGATCCAACGACGACACCAGAAGATGTCAGTGATTTACTCGATGTAAAGAATTACTCATTAACGGTAGATGGAAAAACTGGCACAAAAATTATGGCCAATAAAGGAGAATGGTTAAGAGAAACCTATATCCTTGACCCAGTCCAAGACGCAGATATTAACGCAGGCGATTACTTTGACGTGAAATTCGATAAAGAAGCGTGGCCACAAGGCATTATGGAAACCTATGTACCGAGAGACTTAATCCATCAAGAAACAGGCGTTATTCTTGCCACTGCACAATACGACCAAAATACAAAGACTGTACGCTATACATTCACAGATTCAATCGAACAGTTTGATATCAATGCTGTAGCAATAAACAAAAGTGAAGTTTTTGGAATCGATAGAAAAACAGTGGATGGGATAACGGAGACAAATAAAGGCACAAATGGTCAAGTTAGACAGGACAGCGCCCAAGAAGATGTAACAATTTCCAACACCATTGCTGGAAAAACGCAAACACCCAAAACTTTTACTGTAGATTACAGCATTGGCTTAGACAGCTATGGGCGTTATATTTGGAATGTATCTTATCCAGACTATTCTCCATTAAGAGCTACTTCGTTAATAACGAATATTAACCATGAAGCTAAAACAGTAACTTTGACTTATTATCTAAATATTGATAAGGCGAATATTGGCACAAATTATAGATTGGATACAAGTAGTAGAACAAGTAATGTAACTTTAGATTCTAACTCTGTAAAAATTTATACAGCTTCAGGAACAATGCCACCATCCTTTGATATTACAAATATGAGTAAAACAGATGTTACAAATATGAGTAAAACAGATGTTACAAATACCTTTATGAGTTATGGTTATATAACTAAACAAACAGATGGTGATATCCGTGTACAATTCAATGAAAGTTATTCTACGATTGCTCTTTCAAACAAGACTTATATTGTACAAGTTACAGGGACGTTAAATGATCCATTAGATACTATCAACGTATATGGAGTAATAGAAGACTACTATGGTAATCGATTGATGGGATTCTCAAATGTTAGGGAATCTGGACAAGGTTATTCTGAAGCAGTAGGTGAAGCGAATATCGCTAAAATATCAGTTCCTAACGAAAAAGCGGAAATGGAATTTGATATTGCGAAGGTTAGACCGAACAAGGATGGAACTACTTTTGACCCAATCAACACTGGGGAGTTGACTTTGAAGATTCAAGCTCCAACGGGTTCAAAAATCGGAGAAAATGAGGAAGATTTTGTTGAACAAAGTTTCATATTGTCAAATCCAGCGGATCGTACCATTAAAGTTCCAAACACTTGGCCGGATGGGGAGTATACCATTACGGAATCCAAGGCTCCAGCGGGTTATATTATGACGGATAATCAATATGTTATTAATGTTGATTGGACCAATAATAAAATTACTTTGGTTAGGGTGTTGGATAAGGATGGAACTGAGTTAACAACTATGCCTTATGGTTTAACTAAAGACATGGTTCTTTATCCAAAACAAACCAATCCTTCAACAAGTGGTACAACAAACCCTCTTACCATTGTGAATGAGTTGGCGGAATATCCGTTAACGGGTGGTATGGGTACGCTGTTGTTTACGATCATCGGTCTTGTTACTATGGGGGCTGGTGTAATTGGTAAATTAAAAAATAGAGAGGAGGAGGATTCGGACGATGACGATGAATAATTCCTCTCTAAGGAGGGCCTGGGCTTCTCTGATGAGGGGAAGCCAGGGTAGATCTCCCTGAACTCCTAAGAACCTCGAAAGAGTTTTTATAGAGAACAATCAAAAGGTAAGAACGCAGGCGTGTAAAGAGACAACAACAAGGAGAAAAAAATGAAAAACATGAAAAAAGTATTATCGTTGCTAATGGCAATGGTAATGATCTTAGGTGTATTTGCACCAAGTATTGCAAGTGCGGCTGCACCAACAAAAACAAACACTGTTAATCTTCATAAGTTACTTATGGATGATGCAACTTTAACTAGTTGGGATTACAAGGCTATTGAAACTAAAGGTTATGATGGAACTCAAAATTTTGAAGCTTTAAAAGGATACTTAGGAGAAAATGTTAATGTTACAGAAATTCCTAATGTATACTTTGCTGTACAAAATGAACAAGGTCAATGGATTGACGCAAATGGTACTGTTGTTAACTCTGTTGATCAAGCACTTGGTGGTTTGACTGAAAAGAAAGCAGATGGTACTTATCTATCTATTGACACAAGCAAATTACCACAAGACGAACCAACAAAATATAAAATCGTGGAAGTAAAAGAAAAATCAACTTATGTTGGTACAGTAACAGGTGATGATGGAAAAGAATATCCAGCTACTCTTTCTAAAACTTTAGCTGTTCCAGTAGAAATTACATTACCACTTGTAAATACAAACGGCGTTCAAGAAACTGTTCATGTTTATCCAAAAAATACAGAAGTTGGAAAACCAGAACATAACAAAACAATTGGAGACGATGCAAAAACTTTAGCTGTTCCAGAAGGACTAGTTGATAAGGGCGAAACTGTACCATACAAAGTAACAACTAAAATTTTAGCCGGTTCAACTTACAATAAAGTAGCTTGGACAGATAGAATGTCTAAAGGACTTACTTTCAATAAAGATGTAAAAATTGCAACATCTCCTGATTTACAATTAGCAGAGACAGATTATACTTTAACTTACAGTGATGATGGTTTAGGATTCGTTTTAGTATTAACTGAATCAGGTTTAAGAAAATTAGCAGCACAAACTGCTCCTACAGATGCGAACTTTAAAGTGTTAGGAAAAGATCCAGCAATTAATGGTCAAAACACAGATGTAACGTTCACTATCACTTATTCTTCTGTTGTAAATGATGATGCAATTATTGACACAGCGTTAGAAAATACAAACACATTACACTATGGTAACAATCCTGGATATACTCCAGAACCAGGTGACAATGAGCCAGAAGAATTCCCTAATGTAAAAGAAATTACTGTAAACAAATCATTTACAAATGGACCTCTTTCAACAAGTGAAGCTACTACTTGGCCAGAAGGTCTAGAAATCACACTAAAACTACAAGTTTATAATCCAGGAGATAACACTTGGTCAGATGTAGCAGGTAAAACTTTAACATTAAATTCAACAACTCAATCAGGTAAATTTGAAAATCTTGATGATACAAAAACTTATAAAGTAGTCGAAGTTGAAGTAAAAGGTTGGGTTCCTAACTATCAAAAACAAGAAGATGGTTCATTAAAAATTGTCAACAAGAAAAATGACAGCAACCCAGAACCTATCACTCCAGATCCAGTAACAGTTAGAACTGGTGGAAAGAAATTTGTTAAAACTAACTTAGATGGAACTGAAAGACTTGCAGGCGCTGAATTCGTTGTTAAAAACAATGTTACAGAGAGTGATTATAATGATAAATATTTAGCATTAAAAGATGCTACTCAAATTGGTAGTGAAACAGATGGATATCAAGCAGCAGAAAAAGCATATCAAGATGCAATAGCAGCTCATAATAAATATTTAGCAGACAATCCAAAAACTGAAGAAGAAACAGATGAAGCTTATAAAGCAAGAGTAGAGGCTTCTGAAACTTTCAAAGCAATCGCTCCTTTAAAAGAAGCTCGCGATAAAGCTTATGAAGCGATGAATATGCAATGGAAATGGGTAGATACTGAAGATGAAGCATTCAAATTTATTACTAACGAACAAGGTCAATGGGAAGTTGTAGGCTTAGCTTATGGCGATTACAAATTCGTCGAAGTTAAAGCTCCAGCAGGATATGCTGAACAAAAAGATGAAGTAGGATTTACAGTAAATGCAAGTTCATATTCAACTGGTGGTAATATTAACTATGCTGAAGGTGGACCTCTAGGTGAAGGCGTTACTACTGGTGATGCAACTCAAATCACAAACAAGAAAGTAACAATCCCACAAACTGGTGGTATTGGTACTTTGATCTTTACCGTTGCCGGTGTTGCTTTAATGGGTGGCGCTGCTGTTGCTATTAAGAAAAACAATGATGATGAGGACGAAGACGAAGAATAATCAGCAACGTTCTTAGATTTCTTATGAACCGAGGCTGACCTAGGGGGTATTGAAGGATGCAAAACAAGAAAACAAAATTCCATAGAATAGCCCCGTTGGTGGCCTTCCTGTTCGTTCTAACGGTGGTTATGCAAGGCGCTCTTGTCTTTGGGCAGGGGGGCCAGCGCTTGACCATTGATGTAGCTCCTACAGAGGGAGAATCGGGTAGTAGCTATGAAGGATATCGTTTTTTGTTATGGGCGATTGATGAGGAGTATACGAAGAGCTCCAGCGAGGAAATTTTGAAGTTGGCTCAGTCTTTGTATGTTCAATCGAAAGAGAATTTGACGAAAGAGTATGGGGAACCTAGGGTTTCTGAACCGACGGATGCAGAGGGTAAGACGGTTTTTTCGGATTTGGCTCCGGGTCGCTATTATGTTCGCATGCAGACGGAAGATGGCGGAATGGGTGAGTTTTTGCCTTTTGTGGCGGTGCTTCAGCCGGGTGGCGAGGTTGTTTTTCAACCGAAGAAGACATCGTCGGGGGTTCAGTTGACGAAGGTTGACAACGAGAATCGTCCTTTGCAGGGCGTTGGGTTCCAATTGTATCGAATTGATGAGGGAAAAGAAGTTCTTGTTCCTTTGTCTGGAAACGTGTATGATGAGAAGGGAAAGACCGACATTTTGTATACGGATGCCAGTGGTTTGATTCAGATTACGAAGTTGCCTCCGGGGAATTATTTGTTCCGTGAGGTGGCGCCTTTGGATGGGTATTCTATTCGCCAGAAGGATCATTCTTTTGTGATTGAGCCGGGGCGCCTTCGTTTCTTGAAGGTAATCAATGATAAGATTCCTGGAGAGACGGGTGGTTTCCATTTTGTGAAACATGCCAATGACGCCAACAAGACGCCTTTGGCTGCTGCTGTTTTTAAGGTGGCCCAGAAAAACGATGAAGGGAAATATATAGCCATTCAACGTGAGGGAAGAGACTATACGTTGACTTCTGATGAGCAAGGAAAGTTTTCCGTAGACAATTTGCCTTTTGGAGTGTATTATTTATGGGAAGTTAAGGCTCCAGAGGGTTATGAAATTTTATCTAGTCCAGTTGCCTTTGAGGTTACGGCTTCTTCCAAAGAGGAGAAGGTGAGCTTCATTGAGAATAAGAAAGACGGCACATACTCCGGTGGCGGAGGTGGCGGCGGTGGAACGACAACAACTACTAGAACGCCAAATAATGGTGGCACTTCTAAGCGTATTGCCATTCCTAAAACGGGGGATATTTTGCTTTATGTTATGGTAGGTGCCGGTGTTGTCTTATCTGGTATTGGCTGTAAATTGGTGAAGGAAGAGGATTCTTCTGATGCCGAGTGATAAGGGGGTCTCGTAAGAGACCCTTTTTTGAGGGGAAGAGACATGACAGACGAAACGAAAAAAAAGAAGAAGAAAAAGAAGAAAAGTAGAAAGAAGCGGAGGAAGCAATTCCTTTTGGGGCTCATTTTCTTGTTGGGTCTGCTTGTCCTTCTCTATCCTCAGTTTTCTCGTTGGTATTATCGTGTGGAGGCCAATGAGCAGGTTGCGAGCTTTGAGCAGGGTGTTGCGGAGCTTTCTCCGGAGGAGATTGAGGAGCGTTTGGCTTTGGCTCGGGCGTATAATGATTCTTTGAATAATGTGGTTTCGGAGGATCCTTATGCTGAGAATCGTTTGGCTCAGGGTCGGGCGGAGTATGCTCGTATGCTTGAGGTTCACGAGAAGATTGGGGTTGTTGAGATTCCGAAGATTAATGAGAAGCTTCCGATTTATGCGGGTACGGCGGAGGAGGTCCTTCAAAAGGGTGTTGGCCATTTGGAGGGTACGAGTTTGCCGATTGGGGGCAATAGTACTCATGCGGTTTTGACGGCTCATTCGGGTTTGCCGACGGCGAAGTTGTTTACGGATTTGGAGAAGATGGAAATCGGGGATAAGTTTTACGTTCACAATGTGGGCGGTATCCTTGCCTATCAGGTGGACCAAATTAAGGTGATTGAGCCGACGGATTTTAGCGATTTGTTAATTGTTCCGGGGCATGATTATGTGACGCTTTTGACTTGTACGCCTTTGATGGTGAATACCCATCGTTTGTTGGTGCGTGGGCATCAGGTGGAATATATTCCTGCGGTGGATGAGGCGTTGATTGCTGAGAATGCGGCTAGCTTTATGTATAAATATTTATTCTTTATTTCGTTGGCTTTGATTCTTTTGTTGTTGATTGTTATTTATTATTTGCGAAAAAAACGGAAGAAGATGGAATGGGAATTGAAGGAGATGAAGAAGCAGGAACAGGAGTTGACCCAGGCGAAGGCCGGGAAAGAAGTTCCTATAGTAGAGGAGAAATCCAATGAAGAAAAAGAAGAATAAGAAGAGGAGACAGTCTTTTGGGTTTGGCCTTCTTTTTCTGATGGGCTTTTTGATTATGATGTATCCGATGTTTTCTCAGTGGTATTATCGTGTGGAGGCGAGCCGTGAGATTGCTTCTTTTGAGGGGGAGCGTGTGGAGATGGATCCGGCGCTAATTGCGGAGCGTATGGCTTTGGCTCGGGCGTATAATGAGACCTTGGATCCTTCTCGTCTTTCGGATCCCTATACGGAGTTGGAGGAGCGTGGCCGGGCGGAGTATGCTCGTATGCTTGAGATTCAGGAGAAGATTGGGCATGTTGAGATTCCTAAGATGAATGAGGATATTCCCATTTATGCGGGAACGTCGGAGAGCATTTTGCAGAAGGGTGCGGGCCATTTGGAGGGTACGAGTTTGCCGATTGGGGGCAATAGTACTCATACGGTGATTACGGCCCATCGTGGTTTGCCGACGAAGAAGTTGTTCCGTCAGTTGGATCGTCTTCATGAGGGGGATGTGTTTTACATTCACAATATTGAGACGGTGTTGGCTTATGAGGTGGATCAAATTTTGACGGTGGAGCCGACGAATTTTGAGCCGGTTTTGGTTGTGGAGGGCGAGGATTATGCGACGCTTTTGACGTGTACGCCTTATATGATCAATTCTCATCGGTTGTTGGTTCGGGGGCATCGGATTCCTTATACGCCTCCTGTGGATGAGTCGAAGTTGACCAATTTGTTGCCAAACATGGATTGGTTGGATTATTTGAAGATTGCTTTGTTTATTGTTTTGTTGTTATCGACGATTGCTGGATATCAGTTTAAGGAAGAGCGAAAGGTTACGAAGAAGGTGAAATCTTATGAAAAAGAAACCAAAGACGATTAAGCGTACCTTGGGATATTTGTTGATCCTTCTTGGTATTGGGATTCCTTTGTTTGCTTTTACGGGAATGAGTTGGAATCAGTGGAGTTCGGGGCTTGCGTATAAGGAGTTTATGAAAAATGCGCAGGCTCAGACTCAGGAAGAGGAAGCGGCCCAAGAGGCGGAGATTGCTGCGTATCAGCAGCGTTTGCAGGAGGGAGAGCCGGATGCGGTGGATCCTTTCTTGGCGGAGGATTACGAGCCGGAGACGGATGTTTCTGTGGATGAGAATGGCGTGTTTGCTTTTCTTCGAATTCCGGCGTTGGAGATTGAGAAGCCGATTTATTTAGGGGCTTCGGCTCGGAATTTGGCTAAGGGCGTTGCCCAGATTGATGGGACGAGTTTGCCTGTTGGCGGCGTGGGTACGCGTTCGGTGATTGCGGGCCATCGTGGTTGGTACAATGATGTGATGTTCCTTCATTTGGAGGAATTGGAAACGGGCGATCGGATTTATATTGATCGCAAGGGCGAGACGTTGACCTATTCGGTTACGACGGAGGAGGTTATTCGTCCGGCTCAGTGGGAGACTTTGATGCCGGTGGAGGGCAAGGATATTTTGACGTTGTTGACTTGTCATCCTCGTCGGGCACCAAGGCCTTTGCGTTTGTTGGTTCATGCGGAACGGGTGTTGGATACGCCGGTGGTTTCGGATGAGGCGGGAAATGTTTCGGTTGTGGATCGGGCGCCGAATCGGATTGTGACATGGACAACTTATGGGGTGTATATTGTTACGGCTCTTGGTTGGGCTTTGTTGCTTTTTGTGTTGTGGCGTTTCGCGAAATATTTGCGTGGATAGAGAGAAGAGGCGAGGGACGTGTGTCCTTCGTCTTTTTTTGTGTGTGGGGGAGGAGGGAGGGGGTTCCCCGTTTACGTCATTTCGAGCGAGGAAGTACGGAAGGATTTTCCCCACTTACGCCATTTCGACCGAGTAAGCACGGAAGGATTTTTCCCATTACGTCATTTCGACCGGAAAAATTCCGTTAGGGATTTTGTAGCGGAGAAATCTCACATGCCTCTTACGTTTGTCGTTCCAAGGGCCTTCCCCCAGGTGTACGCCCACCCTGGTGAGATTTCTCCGTGCGAAAAAACTGACGTTTTTTCTTAGTCGAAATGACGTGGTAGGGGGGGGTGCTCCCTCAGAAAACAAGAAAGGTCGGGTGGGCCGTAACTCTCTCTTTCTTTCCCCAACAGAAGAATCAATCCGTCATGAATCCATAGAATGCTTTTCGTAGAAAAGCGTACATTCAGCGCGTTTTGAGGGTGTAAGGGAGGGGTCCCGGGGAGGGCATGAGGGAGAATCGCAACTCCCTTCGCCCTCCCCGGGTAAAGAAATAAAGAAATAAGAAAGTATATGAAGTTTTCGGTTACCTAGGAATCAACAAAACCTCTTTTTCCCTTATCCACTTACGTCATTTCGACCGGAAAAATTCCGTTAGGGATTTTGTAGCGGAGAAATCTCACATGCCTCTTACGTTTGTCGTTCCAAGGGACTTCCCCCAGGTGTACGCCCACCCCGGTGAGATTTCTCCGTGCGAAAAAACTGACGTTTTTTCTTAGTCGAAATGACATAAAAGGGAGGGTGTTCCCTGGAAATGACGTGGTTGGGATGGTGCTCCGTGGAGGAAAAAGGGATATTTTTGATTCTTCCTTTCTTCGTGAATTCCGCAAACTTTCTCATTCTTTTGTGCTTTGCTTTCTAGGGGCAGGGACAAGGGCGTTGCGATTCGCCCTATGTCCCTCCCCTAGGACCCCCACCCTTGTTACCCTAACGCTTTTCTATCGGTGGCTTTTTCTGGCGAAAAAGCATTGTATGGATTCGCGGAGGGCGGGTTCATACAGTTGTATTATCCTCTGATAGTTACGTCATTTCGACCGGAAAAATTCCGCCAGGGATTTTGTAGTGGAGAAATCTGACAGGGGTCTTACGTTCTCATTCCCAAGGGCTTTCCCCCAGGTTTGCGTGGACCCCGGTGAGATTTCTCGAATCGCTTCGCTCCCTCGAAATGACATAAAAGGGAGGACTCCGTGGAAATAAAGTGGTTGGAGCGTTTGTTATTCCGAGGAAATCCTCTTTTTGTGTTCTTTTGTTAAAAAAATGTAAGATAAACATTATCATTTTCCTTTTTTTCCACCCTTTTCCTTTTTAATTGCTTATTCTTTGTTATAATAGAGAGTGGAGGAGATTTATGAAATTTTGCTCGATTACTAGTGGCAGTAGTGGAAACTGTCAATATATAGAAACGGAGAATGCGCGGATTTTAGTGGATGCGGGCCTTAGTGGTAAGGCGATTGAGACCAATTTGAAAGAGATTGGTGTGGATCCTCATTCTTTGGATGCGATTTTTGTTACCCATGAACATTCGGATCATATTAAGGGCGTTGGTATTTTGGCGCGCCGTTACCATTTGGATGTTTTTGCCAATGGAAATACGTGGTTGGCCATGGAGAATACGGTGAAACAGATTGAGACGAGTAAGCAGAATTGTTTTGTGAATGGAGAGGCTTTTTTCTATAAGGATTTGGCGATTTATCCTATGTCGATTTTTCACGATTGTGTGGAGGGGACGGGATTTGTTGTTGAAAACCAGGAGAAGAGGATTTCTCTTTTGACGGATACGGGCTGGGTGAATTCGAAGATGTTGGAGAAGATGAGTGGGAGCGATTTGTATTATTTGGAGTCGAACCATGATCTTCAGATGTTGCAGAATGGGCCGTATCCTCGTCGTTTGAAGGATCGGATTGCGTCGAATCGGGGCCATTTGTCCAATGATCATGCGGCGGAAATTTTGGGTCAGCTTTTGAGTCGAAAAGGGGAACATGTTGTTTTGGCTCATTTGTCTGGGGAGAATAATATGCCGATTATTGCTTCTCGTACGGCTCGTGAATATTTGGAGAAACGAAAATTCCATGAGGGAATTGATTTTATTTTAGAGGTTGCGAAACCGAAGATGAATTCTAATGTGATTGAAATTTAGGAGGTTTGGATGAAAATTTTGTTGACCAATGATGATGGTGTTTTTGCTCCGGGGATTCGTACTTTGGCGATGGAGTTGGAGAAGAATCATGAGGTGATTATTGTGGCGCCAGAGGAGGAACATTCTGGGCAAAGCCATGCGATTACGATCCATCGTCCTTTGATTGTGAAAGATGTGGAGTTGGAGGGCGTTCGTTCCAAGGCTTATAGTGTGTCTGGTACGCCAGCGGATTGTGTTCGTGCGGCTTTGGATAAGATTTTGGAGGAGAAACCGGATGTGGTTTTTTCGGGAATCAATTTGGGATACAATGCGGGAATGGACATTATTTATTCAGGGACTGTAAGTGCTGCCATTGAGGCCAATGTGTTTTCGATTCCTTCGGTTGCGGTTTCTTCGAAATGGGTGAATGGCACGGCTCGTTTTGATACGGCGGCTCGCATTGCTTTGGAAATTTGCAATAAGGTAAAGGATGAGTGGTTGCAAAAGGATACGCCAATAATGGTTTTGAATATTAATGTGCCTTATTTGGATTATGAGGAAATTAAGGGCGTGAAGGTGGCTGAAATTGGCGGTCCGGTTTATGATTATTATTATGAGGAAGAAGTGGATGGTCAAAGAAGTTTGGTTCTAAAGGGAAGAAACCGTCCTGAGAATTTAGAGGGAACGGACCGTGCGTATTTGGATGATGGATATGCTACGTTGACTCCGTTGATTTATGATATGAACAATCGTGATTTGATCCGTCGCGTGGGTTCTTGGGTTGAAGAAAGGTAGGATTTGCGATCGTGGAAAATCATAAAAAAACTCTCCTTGCGGAGGGATTGCTATTTGTGTTGGCTATGATTTGGGGTGGAACCTTTGTGGCGGGAAAGGTTACCCTAGAGGGGATGGACCCTTACTGGATTATGGTGATTCGATTTTTTGTCGGGTCGACGCTTTTGGCGATGATTTTCCCGAAAGACTTTCGTGCTTTAGATAAGAAAACAATAAAAGCTGGTATAGAGGTTGGTTTGCTTTTGGGAGTGGGTACGGCTTTTCAGATGATTGGCCTTCAATATACGACGCCGGCCCAACAGAGTTTTATTATTGTGACCTATGTGGTTACGGTGCCTCTTCTCTATTGGTTGGTTTATAAGAGATATCCGGGAAATATTATGTTGTCGGCTTCTCTTTTGGCTTTTGTTGGCGTGGGCTTTTTAAGCTTAAAGGATGGATTTACCATTAATTTTGGGGACATTCTGACTTTTATTTATGCGTTGCTTTTTGCGATTCAAATGTTGCGGGTGGATTATCATGCGGGGACTGTTTCTTCTCCCATTGGGTTTACCATTGTGCAACTTTACACTTCCGGGTTTGTGGCCTTGGGATTGGCCTTTGTTAAAGGGGGCAGCGTGTTTACGCAGGCGCCGACTCTTCCGGTTATTTTGGGACTGTTGTATTTGACTTTGTTGAATACTTCTGTGGCCTACGGGATTCAAAATTTTTCTCAACAATATGCTCGTCCATCGAAGACGGCTTTGATTATTAGTACGGAATCTTTATTTGGTGCTTTGGCGGCTTATTTCATTGTGGGAGAATCTTTTACTTTGCAAAAAGTGATTGGTTGTAGTTTGGTATTTTTGGGCATTATGGTGGCACAGTTTGGGTCTAAGCTTTTGAAACCAAATCGTAATAATAAAGTGGCATAGATTATATGGAATTATTATAAAAAATGATATAATAGAATAAATAATACTGACTATTGTCTACTGTTTTTATAAGAATAAAGGAGGCCTTATGTATAAGTCAACGAGTCAAATTTTCAAAGAGATGTTTCCCCAGTTGTTAATCATAACTTTAATTCTTGCTGTAATGGGGGTTTTTGTTGAACTGGCGGGATTTTCTTTGGGAAATTTAATTATTCAAAATCCTGCCTTAACGGATCCTAACAATGGGGCTGCTTTAAGCGGTTTAGAGGGAGCGGATATGATTCCTAGTTTGGATCTTTCTCTCCATGGATTGTTGATTTTGGTATTAAATGCCATTACAGGAGTGTTCTCTTTGTTTTTGGGATATGGGATTTCTTTGGCCATTTATCGCAAAATAAAATACGACACAGACCTTCAATTGATTGATTATTTTTATTTCTTTAATCGCCATTTTGTTTTGACTTTGGTGGTTGGAATTTTGGTTTCTATTGTAACGGGTTTGGGATTGCTTCTTTTGATTGTTCCAGGAATTATTATTTCTATGGGATTTTATCCGATTGGTGTTTTTATTGCCAAAGCCCAAGAGGAAAATCTCATTGGACCGATTGCCATTATGAAAGAAACTTGGCGTAAAATGAAGGGTCATAAGACCATGGTATTTGGTCGATTGATTGTTTATGGAATTATAATGGTGGCTTTAAGTGCTGTTATTGGTTTTGTAATGACGATGTTTTTTGTTGGAGGCACAGCTTTTGGCGGTTATTCGGCTATGGGAAGCGAACCTACCATGGGGACTATGGTTATAGGGGCGATTGGAACTCTTATTACATCTCTTGTGGGAATGATTATGTATATTCCACAAATTGATATTTTTAGAGAATTGATGGAAAAAAATGTTTTTGATCCAGAACTTACCAATGAGGAAGAAATGGAACAAGATTTGCGTCGTTTGGAAGAGGAAGAGCAAAGAATTTTGTGGGAAGAAGAGAGAGAAGATCATTCTGAGGAAGATACAATAGAATAGGAGATAAAATAAAGATGACCGAGACAAAAAAGTTTCAAATTCGACAAGCGACAGAAAAAGACATTCCTTTGATCTACCAATTTATTCGTGACTTGGCTCGTTATGAGAAAATGGAGGAATTGGTAGAGTGCAATGAAGAGACTTTGAGAAAGTCTATTTTTGAAGAAAAATATTCTCAGGTAATTATTGGAGAAGAAGAGGGTGTTCCTGTTGGGTTTGCTTTGTATTTCTTTAATTTCTCTACTTTTACCGGTCGCCCAGGGCTGTATTTAGAAGATTTGTTTGTAAAAGAAGAATACCGTGGAAAGGGATATGGTTATGGCCTTTTGAAAAAGTTGGCAGCCATTGCCGTGGAAAAAGATGCCCGCCGTTTTGAATGGTGGTGTTTGGATTGGAATACGCCATCGATTGAATTTTATAAATCCATTGGTGCCGTTCCCATGGATGAGTGGACCGTGTATCGAATTGATGGAGAGCGCTTAGAGGAAATGGCAGAGGAGAGTGAATTCTAATGGAATGGACTTTGGAATACATTAAAGTAGAAATTTATATCCCGGAAGAATATGTTGTGGAATTGGCCAATGAATTGAATGAAAATGGAATTTTATTAGAGGGAAATTACGATTATTCTTTTTCAACAATGTCTTCTATTGGCCATTGGCGTCCTTTGGAAGGGGCCAATCCATTTGATGGAGAAATTGGCGTTGTGAGTTCCAAAGAGGAGATCAAGATGGAATTTCGCATTCGTGCCGAAGATAAGGAAGAAGTTCGCCGTATTGTAGATCGTGTGCATCCATACGAAACCCAAGTGATGAATTTTATTCCTTTACTTAATGAAAAATAGGAAGAAAAACACCCTACTTTAGTAGGGTGCTTTTTTATTTGCGTTTGATTTTCTTTAGGAGCTTTGCCCCTGCTTTTTTTATGGCGTGGCTGGTAAAACTAAGGCCAGGGCCGGGATCGTCCCACGCCCAAGTGGAAGAAACTTTCCGGAATTTATAGTCTACAAGAATTCGCATTAGACTCATTTGACCGGAATTCAAATAGCCGAAAATGGCTGAGATGTCTTCGTATTTGTATTTCCAATGGACGTTGGTGTCGTAATTGACGTATTTTTTTGGAATGGGCTCTCCAATGGAATCCCTATAATACACAAGAGGAGTATTGAAGCCCAAAGCACAGAGCATTTCTGTAAAGTTAATAAAGCGAACGTTGATTTCGATTAAATAGACCACATTGGTAAATTCATCTCGTTTCAATTCCACTTCGGCGAATCCTCGGTATTGGATTCCTTGGAACAATTTGTGAACTAAGGGGATGAGTTCTGGGATCCATTTTTGTTTCGCGTAGGTACTGGCGCCAAAATTATTGGGCCATTGGCGAATTTTTTCCGTGGTAACAAAACCCATTAGGGCGGAATCGGGTCCGTAATAGCAATCGGCACTATAACAATTGGACTCGGGGCCAGGGATAATTCGTTGAATAAAGACGTCGTCAGAATCTCCCAATAGGGCGAGTTTTGCCTTTAATTCCTCCTCGTTTCTAATGCGGAAGGCTTTTTCTCGAAATTTTCGTACAAATTCCGCGCTATCTCGTGGTTTGATTAAACAAGGAAAGCCGATTTCGTCTAACACTCGTTCGTAAAAATTTTCCTCGTGAATATCGATAATTTCTGGCGTAGGAATGTTGTATTCCTCGGTAAATTTCAAAAGCGTTTCCTTGTCCATTAAATCAGACAAAAGCCCCTTTTGTTCCATGGGGAAAAGGTAGAATTCCTTTAACAAATCAAAATTTCGGTCCAAAAAATGGACGTAGGGATCCGAACTTAGAAAAAGAACGGGTTTTGCCTCTTGTTCTTTGGCAAAATCTACCATATATTGGACCAGCGCCGCCTCTTCTTTTTCGTAGTGAGGCACCAAAAGAGCTTCTTCTACGTAGCGACTTACGCCGTATTTGGAAGGCTCATAGTCCATGGTAACAACGTGAATGTCGTTACGGCCTAAATTTCGAACAATGGATAAACCTATATAATAATTTGTACCAAGTACAACGGCTTTATTTTTCATCATTTCCACAATTATCACTCCAAAATCATTCTACTCTTATCATACACGATATAAGACAAGATTTCATGAACTCCAGGAGAAAAATATAAAAATCCTATGAATTTTTCTCTCCTTTGTTTTAATTTAAGGATGTGGGATATATATGTAAACAGTTAGAATAAAGATATTTTCAAATTTTAAGGAGGACAAATAAATGAACGGAATTACATTTGGCGGAGATCCAATTACAGTAGTAGGAGAAGAAATTAAAGTAGGAGCGAAAGCCCCAGAATTCAAAGCGTTAAAAAACGACTTGTCTGTGTTTGACTCCGCAGACTTAAACGGAAAGGTACGCATTTTTTCTGTGGTTCCATCTGTGGACACTGGAGTTTGCGCAATCCAAACAAAGAACTTTAACGAAATGGCAACAGAGTTGGGCGAAAACGTTCATATTGTAACGATTTCTAACGACCTTCCTTTTGCACAAGCTCGTTTTGGCGCAGCAGAAGGAATTGAAAATGCAGAAATCGTAAGCGATCACAAAGATTTAGACTTTGGTAAAAAATATGGTTTCTTAATTGAAGAATTGCGTCTATTGACTCGCGGTATTGTTATTGTAGGCAAAGACGACGAAGTGAAATACGTGGAATACGTAAAAGAAGTAACCGATCACCCAGATTATGACAAAGCCTTGGAAGAAGCAAAAAAATTAGTATAAGATGAAAATTCGAATCATCGCCATAGGGAAAATTAAGGAGAAGTTTTTCAAACAGGGAATTGCCGAATACGAAAAGCGGATGCAATCCTATTTGCCTGTGGAAATCATTGAGTTAAAGGACGAACCGGCTGGAGACAATCTATCGGAAGCAGAGAAAGAGATGGTATTGGCGAAGGAAGGGGAGCGAATTCTCAATAAAATCGGAGAGCGAGATTACGTGATTAATTTGGCCATTGAAGGAAAGAAAATGGATTCGGAAGAGTTTTCGGCCTTTTTGTTTCAACGGGCCATGGAAGGCGTGTCCAATGTAGACATTGTAATTGGTGGCTCCTTTGGACTTAGCGACACCGTAAAAAAACGAGGAAATCAAAATATTTCTTTTTCTGATATGACGTTTCCTCATCAACTGATGCGGTTGATTTTAATGGAACAGTTGTATCGAGCGTGCCGAATTGAACACGGCCATAGCTATCACAAATAAAAAAAGAAAACAGATGGGAAAACCCGTCTGTTTTTTTGTATGCTATTTTTCCTTTTTTTCTTATTTTTTGTTTGAGAGGAGCTCTTGTGGGTAATTACATTTTAGGCAAGGAACCTTTGGTTTTTTGTGTAGAATTACTTATATTATATGGTGAAAACCGTTGTTTAAGAAAAGAGGTTATGAAATGACTGATAAGAGAGAAAAAGCGGCAGAAGATCGTAGAGAACAAGAAAACGAAGCGAAACACGAAAAAACGCCAGCGTCTGATCTTTATGGTAGAATCGAAGGAAAAGATCCTGAAACGGGAGTAGAAATTCCTACGGAAGATGCTGTGGAAGATGCAGCGGAATGGATTAAAGAAAACCAAAGATAAGTTTGATTTTAGGGGACAGTTTTTCTGTCCTCTTTTTAATTGGAAATTTTTGGGTATTATATTCTTAGAAATAGCCGGAATTATGGAGTAGAAAGGATATAGATATGACAGAAAAAAGAGATTTGTTGAAAGTGCCTTTACGTCATCGTACGATTCGTGAGTTTACAGAGGAAAGAGTGGACGAGGAAACGGTAAATCTTCTTTTGGAAGTGGCCAACCATACGGCGACGTCTACGGGAATGCAGTCCTATAGTATTGTTCGAGTAAAGGACGAGGCCCAGAGAAAAGCCATTGCGGAAGTTTGTGGGCAAGAGTATGTGGCTCGTGCGACGGAGCTTTGGATTTTTATTGTGGATGCCTATCGCAATAGCCGCATTGCTAGAGAGCAAGGGGTTCATTTGGATTCCGAACGGGATATGGATCGTTTCTTCCAAGGATATGTAGATGGATCTTTGGCGGCACAAAATGTGACCAATGCGGTGGAAGCTTTGGGAATGGGGGCTGTATATTTTGGGTCGGTTCAAAACAATGTGGACAAAGTCATTGAAATTTTGGAATTGCCAGAGTTGACATTCCCAATTGTGGGCCTTGGTTTTGGTGTACCTAATCAAGAACCTCAAATGAAACCAAGGATGCCAATGAAGTTGAAGGTTTTTGAGGATCGTTATGAAACTTACGATAATTATTTGGAATTGATTGCGGATTACGATAAGGAAATGGAAACGTATTACGATTTGCGAGATGCAAACAATCGTGTGGATTGTTTCTCAAAACAGGTAGTGGCTCGTTTGGAAGGTGTGATTCCTGAGCGTACGGAAGTGGTAAATTCGATTCGCAAACAGGGATTTGATTTGAATTTGAAAAGTGAGTAAGAGGGAATTATGAGAGTAAAAGAGGGAAGTCAGGAAATTCAGTGGCGTGTAAATGGGTATGAATATCCCCCAGGATGGGGGGCGGGAATGCCTTATGATACGGATTGGTTGGAAACGGAAATTATTATGGTAGATGGTGCCGATTCTCGCGTTGTGGAGGAGAATTTGTTGCGTTTTTCGGAGTTGGAAAATGTCTACGATAATTTAATGCGGATTTTAGAAGGAGAACAATCGGATTTTAATGGAAGTTTTACGGACCAACGTTTGTATTTCCGTGCTTCGATTGTAGAGGATCGAGATATTTTTGTTTCCATGGGATTTGAGGATGAAGAAGGGGAATTTTTGGTAAAGGAACCGATGACTTCTGAGGCGTTCTATGGTTTTGTGAAATCGGTGGAGGATATTTTGGTGGCGAATTATCGTCCCAAATTATAGAGATATGAAATTACGAAAAGCGTTAGAGGAAGATATTGATTTTATCCAATCTTTAGAGGCGGATCCAGATTATACGCCCTATATTTCCTACAATTCCCGAGAGGAACATTTGCATCAAATTTACGATGAAAATTATACGTTGGGAATTTTTGAGTGGGACGGGTTCCCTGTGGGATTTTTGTTGGGGGTTTTTGATCCGAAGAATAAAGTTTATGAATTGCGTCGTGTGGCGGTGAGTCAGCGTTCTAAAGGTTTGGGACGGAGGGCGCTTTATTTGGCTTTTGCCGATGGGTTTGAAAATTTTGGGGCCCAACGGCTTTGGCTGGATGTCTATGAGCACAATTCTGTAGGGATTTCTCTTTATCGTTCGGCGGGAATGGTCCATGAGGGGATTTTGCGTCGTAGCGATACCAAGGAGGGAGAATTTGCCAATCAGTGGATTTTTTCCCTATTGAAAGAGGAGTACGATCTGCGGAAAGCGTCTTATAAGGAACATTTGATGAAAAAATAATGGAGGGAAGGATTTCTCCTAAAAGGATCGATAGAAAGGTATAAATCTTTTCTGTCGATTTTTTTGTTGTGGAAAAATTTAGAGGATTTGGAAAAATTTATGGATAAAATTGGTAAGAAAAAGGCGAAAGATCAAAAGAATTCTAGGAATTCTGGGGATGTAAGACGGCGGAGTTCCTAGGGAAGAAAGATGGAAATCCTGTTAAAATACCTTGCAAAATAGAAGAAAAAATTATAAAATGTTTGTGTAAGAAGTATAAGATATTGATTTCATTAAAGAATATGATCAAAAGTGGTAGCCCTAGATAAGGTCATAAAGGCAAGTTAAATGACAACTAGGTAGATTGCAGTTTTGATTTGGAGTTTCTTTTATGGGGAGAGAAAGTTTTACCAAGAGAAAGAGGAATAAAAAACCAAAGGAGAGATGGTCTTAAAACCTGGACTCCTAGGACGAAAGCTTATAAAAACATATTTACATAGAATTCTTAACATTTTAGATGAGATAAAAGAAAACGTTATGATAAAGAAATGTTTCATTTCGTCCCGATATGGTTTGGAAATATTCCGAAAATTACAAAAGTTTTTATTACAAAACGAGATATTGTAATGGATGCAAAGATTTTTCTTGTATTACCTTCTCTAGAAGCTGCAGAAATATGTGGAAATATAATTGGTATGTAGCTATAATAGAAGAAATCCCTTTACGAAGCAGATAAAATAGGACGGGTGCGTCGTCATAAGTAAAACGATTTCCAAATCGTTTCGAAAAGACCCCTATACCGTCTAAATTCTGTTTGCGAGATTTTTATTCGCCATTGTGCTGGATAGAGAGAACCGTGGAGGGGATGGTCGATAAAAACAGAGGTTTTTTGTCTTTGTTTTTATAAATAACTGTATTTTCTGGTAGTCTTAAGCGATTGGATTTGTGTAAGAACATTGACACCAGCGTGTTGGTGTAAGGGTGAGCAATTATATTTCTTAAAAAGAACCTTTGATGAAAAATAGGAAGAGAGCTTTATTTGTTTGATGGCTTTGTTTCCATTTATGAGAGATAGTATAAATATCGGTTTATATTTAGATTTCATGGAAATATTGCAATGAGTCCAAAATTTAACTCTTCTTGACACAGAGAAGGTTGAGTAAGACGAAAGAAGTACAGAATTTGAAGAAATTCAAAAGGTAAAGAAAGTAGAGAGGTAAAATTATGGGAGAAAACAAAGTAACAAAAAAATCCACGGATTTTCTATTCGTAGGTCTTGCGTTATTCGCCATGTTCTTTGGAGCAGGGAACCTAATCTTTCCACCTGAGTTAGGTGTAAAAACTGGTTTTGACTGGTTCTCTAGTTTCATGGGCTTTTTCATTGCCGATGCTGGTTTGGCTGTTTTGGGTGTATTCTGTATCATGAGATTCCATGGTAAATATAGAGGAATGACAGCTCCAATCGGAAAAACGTTAGGGTCAATATTAATTTTAGCAATTGTTATCTGTATCGGACCTGGACTTGCGATTCCTAGAACAGCGACTGTAACATTTTCACTAGGTGTAGTTCCTGTATTTGGAATAGATCCAGCAAATACTATGGCTCTAGCTATATTCTCAGTAATCTATTTTATAATCGTATTTTTCTTAGCGGTTCGTCCATCTGCGGTAGTTGATATCGTAGGGAAAGTATTAACACCTGCACTAGTTGTTATATTACTAGTATTGATCGCAGTGGGAATTATGAACCCAGGTGGAGAAGTTCAAGCGGGACTAATTGACGGAGCTATCAAAGAAGGTATCGCTTCTGGATACCAAACAATGGATGCTATGGCTTCTGTATTGTTTGCAGGAATTATCATTGCTTCTATTTATGAAAAAGGGTATGCAAAAGGGAAAGAATCCAATACACAAACAGGTAAGGCTGCAATCGTTGCATTGATCTTATTGTTCATCGTATACGGTGGATTGGCTTATCTAGGTGCAACTACTGGTACTATTTGGAAAGCAGACGTTGCTTCTCAAAACATTGACCAAGCTGGTTTGGTAATTAATATCGTAAATCACTTGTTAGGTAGAGTCGGCGTAATCTTAATCGGTATCTGTGTATTGTTAGCTTGTTTGACAACTGCTATCGGTTTAACATCTGCAGCAGGAGATATATTCTCAAAATTCACACACAACAAAATTTCTTATGAAAAATTCGTTGCAGTAATTTGTATATTCTCTGCTTTTGTTTCTAACTTAGGACTTGCTCAAATCATTAGTATCGCAGCACCAATTTTAACATTGGTATACCCTGCATTGATTTACCTAATGATTGCCGCTTTCTTCTATAATATGTTCCCAAGAGTATGGGCTTATAGATTGGGCGCTTTGGCAGCATTTGTTATTAGTGCATTGACTGTATTAAATGGAGCTCCATTTAATGTTGAAGCTCTTGGTTGGGTTCACTCTCTTCCATTGGCATCATTTGGATTAAACTGGGTAGTACCTGCTCTTGTAGGTACCATTATCGGGGCGTTTATCCCTGGTACATTATCAGATTTCAATTCTAGCCCAGAAGCATTAGAAGACTAATAAAATAAGAAAACAAATAAAGCAAAAAATAAAAGGTTCTATATATCCGTTGGGGATTTCCCTGACGGATATATTTTTTTGAAAAGAAAGAAAAACGAAAATAGGAAGAGTTTTTTCTGTTACTTTTTCTTTTCCTTTTTCAATCAAAGGGATCCCCTATGCTATAATAGATAAGATAGGAGGGATTCTTTATGATTCAAGTGGAACGATTACAATTGCATCATGTGAGGGATTTTCTCCAATGGGGTGTTCACGAGGATCCTTTGTTAAAAATCTATAATTTCGAGGAAAAGGAATCGACCCTAGAGGATTGGTATCGGTGGAAAACGGGAGGTAAGATGGATGTGTATTTTGCCATTTTATTGGATGGTTTGGCCATTGGTTATATGGGACTAAAGGATATTAAAAAAATAGCTCGTCGTGGAACCTTGGGAATTATTTTGGATAAAAATCATATGAATCAGGGGTTGGGAACCGAAGCGATTACTTGGTTGATGAATTATGCTTTTTATAAGATGCATCTCAATCGGGTGGATTTGGAAGTTTTGCCTTGGAATCAATTAGGGATACATATATATAAAAAATTGGGTTTTCAGACGGTAGGGCGTCACCGAGTTCGTGCGGTAGTTCCTTTGGTAATAGACGGTGTAGTTCTTGAAGAGGAGCGCCCCCGTTTTGTGGAAGTGATTCAAATGCGATTGTCAAAAGATAGATGGAGTGAGCGGATTGAGATATGAACTAGAAAAATTGGAGATGGATTTTGGAGATACGTCCATTGAAAATATTTTTTTGAATGATTATATGCCCCAGGCCAATGGGGATTTTGTTAAGGTCTACTTAATAGCGTATCAATTGGCCAAACAAGGAGTAAACGAAGCGGTTCATCTTTCTCATGATGCCATTGCCCAGCGTTTGGGAATTTTGGAAAGCGATGTAATCCGTGCTTGGGATTATTGGGAAGAAGAGGGAATTATTGAGAAAATTTTCGATTCAGAAACGGACGATTTTGGGGTGCGTTTTTTGAATTTGAAGGAGCTCTATACAAAAAATGTGTATTCTAGAATGTATGGCGGGGAGTCCAAGGGGGAGAAATTTTATCGTTCTTTGGACAATCCAGAAATTGCCAATTTATTTTCTCAAGCGTCTTATTATATGCGTAGGGATTTGCCTTACCAACAGAAACAAAAAATTGGGGAGTGGATCGAGCTTTACAATATGCCTCCTCGTTTGATTATTGAGGCTTTTCGTTATGGTACGGAGTCTAAGGGGAAGCGTTCTTTGGCCTATATTGAAGGAATTGTCCGAAATTGGGCGGATGAAAATGTGCGGACGCCGGAGGCTTTGGAAGAAAATTTCCGTCGCCGAGACGATGTCTATTATCGCTACAATCGTTTGATGCAGTGTATGGGAATTGGCCATAAGGGATATATTGAAGAGGATGCTTTGCGAGTGGATTCTTGGCATAAGTCTTGGGGTTTTTCCATGGAAATGTTAGAAGAGGCGGCGAAGCGTACCAGTAAGAGCAAAAATCCCAATTGGAATTATATGGAGAAGATTTTGCTTTCTTGGAAGAGTAAGGAAATCTTTACTTTGGCCGATGTGGAAAAGGATGTGAAACCTCAACGGGAAAGAGGGACGCAGAGAAACATTCAGGATTCTCGAACTTCCCGTTACAGTAAGGAATCTTTGGACGATATGGCGAAGAAAAAATGGGAGAATTTTCAGAAAAATAGAGAAGGGAATCGTTCATGAGTTCAATTTATCTAGAAATCGAAAAAACTTTGGAAAGACGAAGGGACGAAAACGAAAAACTTCATAGAAAACGGGTAGAGGAGATTTATGAGAAAATTCCCGAAATCCGAGAAATTGATAAGGAAATTCGCTCTTTGGGCTTTGGGGCGGCCCGTGCCAGTTTAGGGGGCGACAAGGAAGAGGCTTCAGAAATTATGGAGTCCATCCAAGAGGGCAAGGCCATGAAAGAGGGATTGCTGGTTTCTTCTGGGTATAGAAGAGATTATTTGGATGAAATCCATCAATGTGATTTGTGTAAAGATACGGGAACCTTAGAGGACGGCGGACGTTGTCAATGTTATAAAAAAGAGTTAACCCACCATCTTTATAAAATGAGCAATGTAGAACGAATGATTGAAAGACAAAATTTCAGCACGTTTCAAATGGATGTGTTTTCAAAAATTCCTTTTGAGGATTATGAGAAAACCCCTTGGGAAAATATGAATGATATTTTAGAGGTGGTGGACGCCTTTTTGGAGACTTTCCCAGAGCCAAACGATATGAATTTATTGTTTTACGGTTCTACGGGACAGGGAAAAACTTTTTTGTCCAACGCCATTGCCGGGGAACTTTTGGAACGAAATTATATTGTTGTCTATCAAACGGCCTTTTCTCTGGTGGATATTTTGGAACAAAGAAAATTTCGAAACGATGGAAGCGAAGAACTGAAATTAAAATATGAACTTTTGTTAGAGGCGGATTTATTGGTGATTGATGATTTGGGAACGGAAATGGCCAATAATTTTACCAATTCTCAGATTTTTAATATTGTCAATTCTCGTTTGATTTCAGGAAAGAAAACTTTGATTTCTACCAATTTATCTCCATCGGATATTTCTAAGACCTATACGGATCGAATTTTTTCTCGTATTTTCGATAAATTTGTTCCCGTACATTTTTATGGGCCCGATTTACGTTGGGAGCGATAAAAAATATAGCAAGACCATGGATTCATGGTCTTTTTTTTGTAAGGAAGGAGAAAAAGGGGTATAATCAGAGTAAGTTACTCTGAATTAAAATAAGAAAGGAAGTTTTTAATGAAATATAAAAATATTGTACAAGTTGTTGGCCATACACCATTGATTGAGCTACCTAGAAAAGAGGGAGCGGGCCGTGTTTTTGCCAAAATTGAATCGAGAAATCCAGGAGGATCGGTAAAGGATCGTGCGGCTTTGTATATGATTCGTGATGCCCAAGAGAAGGGCTTGTTAAAAGAAGGTGATACCATTGTAGAGGCAACTAGTGGAAATACGGGAATTGCCCTTTCTATGATTGGTCGTGCTTTGGGACTGAATGTTGTGATTGTAATGCCCGGGTCTATGAGCGAAGAAAGAAAGCAATTGATGCGCGCTTATGGAGCGGAATTGATTTTAACGGGAGAAGGCGGAATGCAAGCGGCTGTAGATAAGGCCAATGAATTGGTGGAGGAAAAGGGATATTTCTTAGTGTCTCAATTTGAAAATCCAGCCAACGCCTTGGCTCATTATGAAACAACAGGCCCTGAAATTTATAAAGATCTTCCAGAAGTTACGGCTTTTGTTGCTGGAATTGGAACAGGGGGAACGGTAACGGGTGTGGGCCGTTTCTTAAAAGAGAAAAATCCAGAGATAAAAGTTTTTGGAATTGAACCAAAGGATAGTCCTCTGTTAACGGAAGGAAAAGCGGGAGGACACAAAATCCAAGGAATTGGGGCCAATTTTGTTCCAGGGGTATTGGACCAAGAGATTTTGGATAAGGTTTATACCATTGCTACGGAAGAAGCTTTCCAAGGAGCGAGAGAACTTTCGAAAAATGCGGGCGTTTTAGCGGGAATTTCTAGCGGCTCTAACGCTTATATGGCTTATAAAATTGCCGAAGAATTAGGAGAAGATTCTGTTGTTGTAACGGTTCTTCCAGATACGGGGGAACGCTATTTAAGTACGGAGTTATTTGCGGAATAAGATGATAAAAGAGTTTGTTTCATACGGAAAATATATTTTGAAAGTGGACCCCGCCTGCCATAGTCTATTTGAGGCGATGTTTATGTATCCTGTGACAAGGGCTTTGTTTTCTCATAAAATTTCCCATTATTTTTATAAAAGAGGAAACCGAACCCTTGCCCGTTGGATTAGCCAAAAAGCGAGAAAACGTACGGGAATAGAAATCCATCCAGGTGCTCAAATTGGGAAGTATTTATTCATTGACCATGGGATGGGAGTGGTGATTGGAGAAACGGCCATTGTAGGCGACTATGTAACCATGTATCACGGGGTAACCCTTGGGGGAACCGGAAATGAAAAAGGGAAAAAACGCCATCCAACCATAGGCAACCATGTTCTTTTGGGGACGGGTTCTAAACTTTTAGGGCCGATTATTGTAGGAGATTATGCCAAGGTGGGGGCAAACGCTGTTGTCCTAAAAGATGTCCCTAGTAACTATACCGCTGTTGGGATTCCCGCTGTGAATATAAGGCAAAAAGAGAGAGGATAAGTATACAGTATAATGTCGTGGGTATATTTTCGTAGGAAAGGGAATTCCCCTTGTTTCTTTAACTACGTTGGAATATAATGAAGTAAAGAAAGTGAGGCGATAGCTATGAAATTGTCAAATCGTATTAATGAATTGCCATATAGTGCGATTCGTAAATTGACTCCTTATGCAAATGCTGCTAAGGCTGCAGGAAAAAAAGTTTATCATCTAAACATTGGTGCACCAGATGTGGAAACTCCACAAGAATTCTTTGATGCCATCAACAATTTAGATATGGATGTTTTGGGTTATGCACCAACTCCAGGTACTCAAGGTCTATTGGAAGCTATGGCGGATTATTACAAATCCAAAAATATTCCTTTAGAAGCTGAAGATATTATTGTAACTGCTGGTGGTTCTGAAGCATTGTTATTTGTATTATTGGCCATCACAGATCCAGGCGATGAAGTATTGACTTGCGAACCATATTACGCAAACTATTTCACATACTTTAACGAAACAGGAACAAATATCGTTACTTTCCCAACAGTAGTAGAAAATGATTTCCACTTACCTGAAAGAGAAGTAATCGAATCAAAAATCACTGACAAGACTCGTTGTATCCTTCTTTCTAACCCAGGAAACCCAACCGGTGCCGTTTATACAAAAGAAGAAGTTTATATGATCGCTGACATTGCGAAAAAACACGATTTATACATTTTAGCCGATGAAGTATATCGTGAATTCATCTTTGACGGTGCAGATTACATTAGCTTCGGTTCTGTAGAAGGTATCGATGATCGTATGGTAATCTTAGACTCTATTTCTAAGAGATATTCTGCTTGTGGAGCACGTATTGGTTGTGTAGCAAGCCGCAATAAAGATTTAATTGCAGCCGTTGCAAAATTGGCAACAGGCCGTTTGGCTGTGCCAACATTGGAAATGGTTGGAGCAGAAGCTCTTTATCGTATGGACGAACAATATTTCAAAGATGTAAACGAAGAATATCAAAAACGCAGAGATTGCATCTATGAATTATTAACAAACATTGAAGGCGTAACTACTTCAAAAACTGCCGGAGCATTCTACTCTATTGCAGATCTTCCAGTAGAAGACGCTGACGATTTCTGCAAATGGTTATTGGAAGAATTTGAGGTAGATGGAGAAACTTTAATGATGGCTCCAGCGGCTGGATTCTATGAACATTCAGAAGATTATAAATCTCAAGTACGTATTGCTTTCGTATTAAACTGCGAATCATTGAAAAAAGCAATGCATATCTTAGATGAAGGTTTGAAAGCTTACAACGCTAGATAATCGCAAAATAAGAAGACCTAGGAAACCCTAGGTCTTTTTTTATTTGCTAAAAATTTTTTCTTTATAGAGGACAATCCATTGTAAAATCCAGTGGACAGTAAAAAACAAAAGAATTTTATCCCAAATGGGATTTTGGATTCGCGTTTGGATTCCTGTGAAATCAATGGTTTGCCAATGAGAAAAGAAGGCTGCTTTATCGAGATTTAGCCCATAGATTCCAAAGGCAAAAACAAGGGAAATCAGAAGAGAAAGGGCGATTTTTCCTAGTTTTTTTGTGGTGAGGCCGTAGAGGGCTTCATAAAAAAGTTGTAGAAGTTTGGAAAAATAAAGGAGGAAGAAAAAGAGAAACCATCCCGTATAATATCCTCCCTTTGGTAGGAGATGAAAGAAGTCAAAGGTCAAGGGATAGAGAAGGAGGGAAAAGATTCCGACTCCCCAGCCAAGATTTTTGTGGATATTTTGGGCTAAGATATTCACAATCCCCAAGGCAAAGAGTAAGGCAACGCCGGGAAGGAGGGGCCGAATCTTGTCGGGATATTCTAGGGAAAGAAAACAGAGCAAGGCAAAGAGGACGACGGAAAATAAAATTTCTTTGATTCTTAATGGTTTCAATTGATCACCTCAACGGTTTTTATTAAAATAGCCGATTTCTTCTGTTGTTGTAAAATATTTATGGATTTAATTTGGTCTTGATTTCCAGGATCCATCCGACCGATAGCTCCCTCCATTCCACGAATTTTTTGTAAATGGTATTGGACTTTGTGTGGATCTGTAGATTCTGCTTTTTCGAAGGCTTCGGCTAATAGGTAATAACTGTCGTAGCCTAGGGCCGCGTAACTGTTGGGGGCGGTTCCGTATTCTTTTTGGTACCGGTTCACAAAATCCACGGCACGAGAGGTTGTTAAACGATCCTTTGTAAAGGGAGCGGTAAAATAAACGCCATCTACATCCTCTTTTCCAATAGCGTAGAAGGAAGGATTTTCCCAACGGTCTCCGCCCATAATGGAGATATAGGGGAATTCCTTTCGAATTTCTTGAATCAAAGAAGCGCTTGTAATGGAATCGCCAGGACAATAGATTCCGTCAATGGAAAGTTTTCTTAACCGGGCCATTTGAGAACGAAAAGTCGTATCTCCCGTGTGATAATGAATGGAGGTCGTTTTTACATTTTTCGAAAGCTGATTGGCAAAAGTATAAGAAAGCATTTCTCCATGTAATAATTCTTCGTCAAAAACAATGGCAATATTTTTCAATTGCAAAACGTCTTCGGCAAATTGGGCCATGGCTGTGGCTTGGTAATAATCGTTTGGAGCAAGGCTAACGGCCCATTGACTGGAATTGATTTTGGAATAGGTAGAGGCAGAGGCGACTGTGGGAATTTTGGCCGCTTCTATAACAGGCAAAGCATTGGACATACTCTCTACTCCATAGGTGCCAATAAGTCCCTGAGCGTGGGCACTTCCTGCTAAGAAACTAACGCCATTGGCGGTTTCATATTCTAAGCTTTTGGTGTCAAAAAGTTCCAATTTTACTTTTTTTCCTAAAATATATTGACGCTCTTTTTGTGCTAGGCGAATGCCCTTTACAATTTCTTTTCCACTTTCTTGATATTGTCCAGAAATGGGCTCAAAGATACCAATGGTAATTTGGTCATCGTTAGGTATATTTTTTTGACATCCTATCAAAAAAAGGGATAGGAGAAATAAATAGAGAATTTTTTTCATTATAAATTTCCTTCAAACCATGCAGTTAAATCTTCCATATCTTCTGTTTCAAGAACTACGAGAAGGTCGTCTCCCCCTAATAATTTGGTTTTTCCATTGGGGATAAATTCTTCTCCTTCTCGAACAATGGATAGGATGAGAGGACTTTTTTTCCAATTTAATTTGCCTAGAGGTTTCCCGACATAGCTGGCATCTCCTGGAACAAGAAAATGTTGAATGGATAGCGAAGATTCTTCTGAGTTTTCTTCTTCTTCCTCTTCTTCCAATCCAGATACAAGATTGTCATAGAGGGATTCATAGATGGGATGAGATCCTAAAGCTTGAGAAACCAAATAAGAAACAAAGGCGACGGCTGTTACAGACATCATCTGCATCATCGTTCCACTCATTTCTGAAATCAATAGAATGGAAAGAAGGGGAGCTTGCACCACAGAGGTTAGAACAGCGGCCATTCCTAAATACAAAAAGTTAGGGTAGAATTCTCCGTGTAAAACATTGGAAAAGCCAATGTGAAACAAAGAACCAACCAAAGCTCCAAGAACCAAAACGGGAAGAAAGATTCCTCCTTGGGCGCCTGTTCCGTAGCTGACCCAAACGAAGACCATTCGAATCAGGAAGAAAATCAAAATGCTTTTTACGGGAAAGCCATTCATGGCAAGATCTTCAACCAAATGATGGCCTCCACCTAATAGTTCAGGGTTCCATAAACCGATGGCAAGGGCCATTAAAAAGGCGATAAAAATAATAGCGTATTTTGGAAGAGGCAATTCGTTCATAAATTTTTGCGTTTTTAAGAGTCCGGCGTTAAAAATGGTTCCAACAACTCCCCCGGCGATGCCCAAAAGAATCACAATCCAAATATAACGAGTGGGCAACATTCGAAGCATAGGGAAGGAAAAGGCGGGCTCCATTCCTAACAGTTGAAAACTAATAAAGTTGGCTGTAACAGAAGAAAGAATACAAGGAATCAATAAATAATGGGAAAAGCTCTTGTACATTTCCTCTAAAGAAAAAAGGACCCCGGCAATGGGAGCATTAAAAGCAGCAGCCAAACCGGCAGAGGCTCCGGCACTAATTAAGTATCGTTTTTCCAATATGGTAGATCCTTTGATCTCACTAAGGAGTTTGGCAGAAATTCCTCCCAATTGAATGGATGGGCCCTCTCGCCCAAGGGCCAGGCCGCCAAGGGCCGACAAGCAGCCTCCAAAGAATTTGGAAACCAAGGTAGGAACGGAATCCATGGAAATGCGATCCAAAAGTTCGGCATGAATTTGAGGAATTCCAGAACCGCCACTATAGGGTGCCCATTTTAAGAATAGGGAAAGGATTAGACTGGAGATTGCCATAATTCCCAAGAGGAGAAGAATGCTTTTTCCCTCCTTTTGAGTAAATAGGGCATCTCGAAAATTGTCAATATTACTTAAAGCAAAACGGTAGGCCACAGCAAACAATCCACTAATGAATCCCACGACCAAACCATAGACAATGAGCCTTGCTTTTAGCCGAGCTCGACTGTTCTGTAGTTCATCCAAAGGAAGAACGTCTTGTAAATATTTCATGGAAAACTCCTTCTATAAATAAATAGAAAAGAAAGACCGAAGCCTTTCTTTACATAGAAAATAATGCAAAAACAATAGGTAGAACAAAAGTTGTTACAATTCCAGCCAAGGCGATAGAAAGAGAACCCATGGCTCCTTCTTCTTCGCTGGATTCAAAAGCGCGCATGGTACCCATGGCATGAGAGGCTGTACCTAAGGCAACTCCCTTGGCGGTTTCGTCTGTGATTTTGAAAAATTTCAAAATACTAGGTCCCGTAGCGTAGCCAAAAATTCCAGCTAAGGTAACAAGAGCCAAAGTAAGAGCAACGCTCCCTTTATAAGTATTGGTAATATCCATGGCGATGGCTGCTGTTGTACTTTTTGGCGCAATGCTTGCGATAATTTTTGGATCCAAATCCAACAAAATGCCCAAGCCGATACCAGAGATTGTCGCCACAAAAGCACCTACGATAATCCCAACCAAAATAGGAATAAAGTGTTTTTTTAATACGTCCAATTGGCGATACAAAGGAACGGCCAAAGCAATGGTAAGAGGGCCGAGTAAAAATGTAATCCAATCGCCTCCCAATTGATACGTTTCAACAGAAATTCCCGTAAACACAAGGAAGCATACCACAAGAATTACGGCAATTAGCAAGTTGGGAAGGAGGGGATTGTTGATTCTCTTCGCTATTTTTGTACTTAAGAAAAACATGGCTATGGTTAAAAGAACACCAAAAATAGGGGAATTTAGCCAGGTTGTTATAATTTCGTTCATTGTTTTCTCGCCTCCTGCCATTGAATCATCTTTTGTACCGTCCAACCGGTGGAAACCATAACTAGGACGGTGCTCACTGTAGTAATTATAACCAATTTTAAGATTTCTCCCTTAATATCTGTATAAATAATGATGATATTTGCTGCCCCAGGAAGAAAAAGAATCGGCATATGAGTTAATAAAATTTCGGTAATATCCTCAATTTGTTCCATGGAAATCCATCGAAAAGATAAAACGAGCAATAAAATGACCATTCCGTAAACAGAGCCAGGAATGGGGATGGGTAAAGCAATGGAAAGTAAATTTCCAATATATAATAAGAATAAAAAAATAAAAAATCCTTTTGTCGCTTTCATAAAACACCTCTCTATAATAAATGGTATCATAATAAAAAGAGAAAAAAAAGAAAAAACCCCTTTACAAAGAAAGAAGAATCCGTTATGATTATATATAGTTTAGCGCAATAAAGTGATAAAGTATAAAAGTGAAGGAGAAAAGAATGAAAAAATTGATTTTACTTTTAAGCGCCATGTTTTTATTGGTAGCTTGTGGAACGACAGAAAATGGAAATGCGCCAGCAAATAATGGAAATGCTGGGGGAAATGAAACGGCAGCTGTAGAAGGAGGAGAGTTGGATAAGGAAAAAACCTATATCATTGGTTTAGACGATACTTTTGCTCCTATGGGATTTAGAGATGAAAATGGAGAATTGGTTGGTTTTGACGTAGAGCTTGCGGAAGATGCAGCGGAGCGTATGGGAATTCAAATTGAATTTCAACCAATCGATTGGTCTATGAAGGAAACTGAATTAAATGCTGGAAATATAGATTTTATCTGGAATGGATATTCTATCACACCAGAGCGAGAGGAAAAAGTAGCTTTTTCAACTCCTTATTTGGAAAATCGCCAAATTATTGTTACAATGGCTGATTCTGAAGTCAATACAAAAGCCGATTTAGAAGGAAAAGTCATTTCCATTCAAGCAGAATCTTCTGCATTGGATGCCGTAAATAAAGAGCCAGATTTTGTAAATGCTTTGGGAGAAGCGCCTGTAGAATATGCTACAAATAACGAAGCTTTCAAAGATGTGGAAATTGGCCGTGCCGATGCCATTGTTGTAGATGAAGTATTGGCCCGCTATTATATGAAACAAAATGGCGAGGAAAAATATAAGGTATTGGAAGAAAACTTTGGCGATGAAGAATTTGGTGTAGGCGTACGAAAAGACGATACCGCATTGTTGGAAGCTCTAAACGATGCTTTTGCCGCACAAAAAGACGATGGAAAATATGACGAAATCTACAGCAAATGGTTTGCAGATAACGAATAAGATCGAATGGTAAGTAGGAGGAAATTGTGAACGTATTAAACATGTTGTTGCCTTTATTAAAAGAAGGAATGGTTACCACCTTTTCGGTTTTTGGCATCACCTTATTATTTTCTTTGCCCCTTTCTATATTGGTGGCAAAGGGAAGACTTTCTAAAAATAAACTTCTTTCCAAATTGGTGGAGTTCTACATTTATTTAATGCGTGCCACTCCTCTACTACTACAATTGATGTTTGTATTTTTTGGATTGCCCATGGTTCCTGTAATTGGCATCACATTGGGAAGATTTACAGCGATTTATGTTGCTTTTGTTTTGAATTATACGGCGTATTTTGCGGAAATTTTCCGAGGGGGAATCCAATCCATTGATCCAGGTCAATGGGAAGGGGCGAAAGTACTGGGATTTTCTAAAGCATATACTTTTTGGAAGATTATTTTTCCCCAAGTGTTGGCCAGGGTTATGCCATCTATATCAAATGAAGTTATTACTTTGGTAAAAGATACCTCCTTAGTTTATATTCTAGGAGTTATGGATATATTAAAAGCTGCAAAATCGGTATCCAATTCTCTTTCTACGATTATGCCTTATTTATATGTAGGTGTGATTTATCTCGTAGTGATTGCCATATTAACAAGAATTTTGGATTCCATTGAAAGAAAGGTACAAGGATAGGAAAAGCTATGGAACTGGAAATTAGAAACTTCAAAAAATCTTTTAATGAAAACACCATATGGACCAATCTTTGTACAACGATGAAGTCAGGGGAAATTATTAGTATTCATGGGAAAAGTGGAGAAGGAAAGACGACATTCCTTCGCTGCTTAAACGGCTTAGAGCCCTTAGAAAAAGGTCAGGTATTTTTTGATGGAGAAGAAGTCGATTTAACCACAATGGGAGGGGATGAACGTCCCTTTGGAATGGTCTTCCAAGGATTCAATCTCTTTCCTCAAATGACGGTGTGGGAAAATATTGTCCTGGCTCCTAAATATCACAAACAAAAAGAAGAAGAAATTCAAGAGCGAGCTTTGGCTCTTTTGGATCAATTGGAACTGACAGAGCACAAAAACAAAAAGCCTCACCAACTTTCTGGTGGACAAAAGCAACGGGTAGCCATTGCTAGGGCTTGTATGTTGCAACCGAAAGTCCTTTGTTTCGATGAACCAACTTCTGCCTTAGATGAGGAAACCAGTGAACGCTTTGTTTCCATATTAAAAGATTTATCAAGAACAGGGATGATTCAAATTATTGTAACCCATGATAAACCCTTTGCTTTAGAAGTATCGGATCGGATTTTGCACATTCGAGAAGGTGTGTTTTTTGAAGATAAATGAAACAAAGAAGAAAATAAGAAATACCCTCCAAAGAAAAATCTCCTCTATCTTATAAGATAGAGGAGATTTTTTAGAGAAAAAAAGCAGGCGTTTCGCCTGCTCTTTTGTTATCTTCTTTTCACGGCATTCACGATTAGTAATAAAATTACAGAACCTGCAATGGCGATTAAGAAACTGTATAAGTTAAATCCAGACACTTTTCCAGCGCCTAAGAAATTGCTAGCAATAAATCCACCGATGAAAGAACCAACAATACCAGTAATGATATTTGCAACAGCTCCCATAGAAGCGTTCTTACCAACGATCATACTAGCGATCCAACCTGCAATAGCTCCAAAAATTAACCAACTAATAATACCCATATAAATCTCCTTTCAATTTTAGAAAAAATATAAATTAATTCTAAAAACTTTCTTATAATTTTTGTTATTTAATACATACCCCCAGAAAAGGCGAATAAACAAATAAAATATTTATATAAAAAATTTGACATAATAAGAAAAATAACATAAAATGATTTATGTAAAAATTTTTAAGTAAATGGGAGGTCATTATGACACAGGAACAATTAAAAGAATTAATTTGCGAAAATTTTGGAAACGATAAAGAAGATATTCAAATGGAATCTACCTTGCAAGAGGATTTGGGTTTGGATTCTTTGGATGCTGTGGAATTATCTATGGCTATTGAAGAACAATTTGGAATTGAGATTCCAGATGAAGATTTTGCCAATTTGAAAACTTTTGGCGATTTGTTGGAGTTTGTAAGTGAAAAATAATGGAAAAACATTTTGAATTAACGAAGAATTTAATCCACGAGTTTCATCGCTCGGGGATTTCTTCTTTAGAAGTAAAAATCGGGGAATATTCTTTATCTTTGAAACAATCTTGTGAGAGTGGGGCTGTTTCTTTGGAAAAAGAAGAAAAGGTAGAGAAGAATAAGGAAGAAAAACAAAGAGAAGAAAAGGAAGACAAAAGCAATCAAATCTTGGTGCAATCTCCTTTGGTAGGTGTTTTTTATTCGGCAAAAAGTCCAGAAGATGCTCCTTTTGTGAAAGAAGGAGATTTTGTAAAAGAGGGAGATATCCTTTGTATCATTGAATCCATGAAGATGATGAATGAAATCAAGGCGCCAGAAGAGGGAAGAGTCCAAAAAATTTGTTGTGACAACGAAGAATTGGTGGAATTCAATCAGGAGATTTTTGTATTGGAGAAAATCGATGCTTAAAAAAGTTTTAATTGCAAACCGTGGCGAGGTGGCTCTAAGTATTTTGAGAAATTGCAGAGAGTTGGGAATCGAAACGGTGGCGGTCTATTCCGAGGCAGATCGTGAGGAACCGGTGGTATTTTTGGCCGATGAATCGATTTGTATTGGCCCTGGGGAAAGTCGCTCTTCTTATTTGAATGAAAATCACATTTTACAGGCCGCTCTTCAAACCCATTGCGACGGGATTCATCCAGGTTACGGTTTTTTATCGGAGAATGGAGAATTTGCTAAGAAAGTAGAAGAGCAAGGTCTGAAGTTTATTGGTCCTTCTTCCCAGGTTATTTCCCAAATGGGAGATAAGATTTCTGCCAAAAATTTAATGATCGAAAACAAGATTCCAACGGTGCCAGGTTTTAATGAGGATCTTCAATCTCTGCAACAACTTTCGGAAGTGGCTGAGGAAATTGGATTTCCTGTTTTGTTAAAAGCCTCGGCAGGCGGTGGAGGAAAGGGAATGCGACGAGTGGATTCTCTTGAGGATTTGGAATGGGCTTTTAAGGTTACCAAAAAAGAATCTCGGGCCTCCTTTGGGAAAGAGGAAATTTACGTAGAAAAATTCATTGAAAATCCTAGACATATAGAGGTTCAAATTTTAGGAGATTCCTATGGAAATGTCATTCATCTTTTTGAGAGGGAATGTAGCCTTCAAAAAAAGAATCAAAAAATTATGGAAGAGGCACCTTGTCGATTTGTGTCAGAAGAATTGTTAGAAAAAATGTATCAAGCGGCTATAAATGCTGGTAAAGCCTGTGGATTTGAAGGGGCGGGAACTGTTGAGTTTATCGTAGATAAAGAGGAAAATTTTTATTTTATGGAGATGAATACTCGTCTGCAAGTGGAACATGCCGTAACGGAAATGATTACTGGAATAAATATTATTCAGGAGCAATTAAAGATTGCTTCTGGTTTGCCCATTCGTTGGAAACAAGAGGATGTAAAAAAAGAAGGACACGCAATTGAAGTACGAATCAATGCAGAGGATCCGTTACAGAATTTTATGCCCCAATGTGGTGAAATTTCTTTTTTCTTTCCTCCCGGTGGAATGGAAACTCGCTTAGAATCTTCTATTTATAGCGGGTTAAAGATTTCTCCTTATTATGATTCTATGATTGGAAAAATTATTGTCAAAGGAGATACTCGACTTTCAGCCATTAAAAAAATGCGAAGAGCCATAGAGGAAACTATTATTGATGGAATCAAAACCAACTTAGGGTTTCAATATGGAATTTTGCATGAAAAAGATTTTTTACGAGGAAGAATTCACACAGGTTATGTAGAAGAAAAGGGACATGGGATTCTAGAAGGAATGCGAATATTTGAAAGAAGTGAGTAGATGGGGAGCTTAAATACTAGAAGAAAATTATTGGAGATGATTCGGAGATTTCGTTCCAAACAAGGGGAAGAAGAGAAAATTTCTAAGGAGAAATCCTTTGTTATCTGCCCTAAGTGTAGAAGAGGAAGTTCAGTAGAGAATCTAAAAAACCATCTATGGGTTTGTCCTCATTGCGGAAATCATTTTAAGATTTCCGGGGAAGAACGATTGAATGCCTTGTTTGATAAAGGATATGAAAAAATCCATTTTCATTCTAGAATTTACAATCCCATAGATTTTCCAGACTATGAAAAACTTCGAGAAAAGATCAAGAAAAAAACGAATTTGGAAGAAGCTCTTGTTATCGCAAAGGGGAAAATTTATGGAGAGACAGCCTTTGTTTGTCTATTGGAGCAGGAATATTTAATGGGAAGTTTAGGCACTTATATGGGAGAAGAAATTGTCTCTATGTTTGAGAAAGCTATGGAGGAAAAAATTCCCGTGATTATTTTTTCTGCCAGTGGCGGCGCGAGAATGCAAGAAGGGATTTTTTCTTTAATGCAAATGGCAAAAACTGCGGCGGCAATTGGGGAATTTTCTAGAAGAGGCCTTCTTTATATTAGTGTGTTAACCAATCCCACAACAGGGGGAGTTAGTGCAAGTTTTGCCTCTTTAGGGGATGTAATTATTGCAGAACCAGACGCCTTAATTGGATTTGCAGGGCCCAGAGTCATTGAACAAACAGTGAGACAGACCCTTCCAGAAGGATTTCAAAGAGCAGAAAAATTAGAAGAATGTGGATTTGTTGATTGTATTTCTCCAAGGGAAGAACAGAGGAAGACCATTCATACTTTTTTATCCCTTCATAGAAAGACAGGTGCAAAATATGAGTCGAATTTATGAGATGGTAAAAAACGCTCGCTCAGAGGATAGAATTCGAGGAAGAGAAATAATAGAAGAACTGTTTCAATCCATTCTCTATCTAAAAGGCGATCGCTATTTTGGAGATTCCAAGACAGTAATTGGCGGAATCGCAGAATTTGAAGGACAACCGATTACTTTTATTGGAATGCAAAAAGGATCTGGAGTGGAAGAGGCGGTAGAAACCAATTTTGGAATGCCTTTGCCCGAGGGATATCGAAAAGGAATTCGCCTAATGGAACAAGCAGAAAAATTTCGCCGACCGGTCATTGCCTTTATTGATACCCCCGGGGCCTATCCTGGTATTGAAGCGGAAGAGAGAGGCCAGTTTCAAGCCATTGCAAGTTCTTTGGAAAAGATGAGCTCTTTAACGGTTCCAACCATAGCTTTTGTCATTGGAGAAGGTGGATCTGGTGGAGCCTTGGCTTTTTCTGTAGCCAATAAAATATATATGCTAGAAAAAGCGATATATTCTATTTTATCTCCCGAAGGATTTGCCAGTATTTTATGGAAGGATGCCAGTTTGGCCGATAAAGCGGCGGAGATTATGAAAATTACGGCTCAGGATTTGCATGAATTTGGAATCGTAGATGAAGTGGTTCAGGAGAAAGAGAATATTCCAAATTATGAACAAATGAAGAAGTTATTAAGAGAAGAGTTAAAACGTACATTTTCCATGACAGGGGAAGAAATTCGCCGAGAAAAGTATGAAAAATATAGAAGAATAGGAAAATAGGATGGGACTTGAATTTATAGAAATAAAAAAACTGGATTTGTCCAAAAAAATTTCCAATCGCTTTTTCTTAGATAAGATAGAAACGACGGAAGAATGGATTAAAACAAGAACCGGGATAGAAAATCGATATTATTCAGAATCCACCCCTTCTGAAATGGCTGTAGAGTTGGCAAAAAAAATAAAAATCCACAAGAAAAAATTAAAGCTCATTCTTGTGGCCTCCTTTACATCGGATTTGATTTTGCCGTCGGTGGCTGGGTTGATTCATAAGGAGTTGGAGTTAGAGGAAGATTGTTTGGCTTTGGATATCAATATGGCTTGTACAGGATTTGTAGGAGCCATGATCTTAGGGGAACGATTTTTGAAAAAGGGCGAACAGGGGCTAATTATTGCAACGGAAAAAATTTCGGAAGTATTGGATCCTACAGATCGAAGAACCTCTATTTTATTTGGAGATGGATGTGCAGGAGCCCTTGTGGAAAAAAATGAAAAACGCTGGGAAACGAATCAAAAAACCTTTGGAAACGAAGAGGCACTGTATGAAAAAAAGGGAGAGTACTTGCAAATGCAAGGAAGAGAAGTGTATCGCTTTGCCGTAGAAAAAGTGCCAAAATCAATCGAAGAATTATTGGAAAGATCAAAGGTAGAGAAAGAGGAAATCCAATACATTGTGGCTCACCAGGCCAATGGAAGAATCTTAAAACAAATTGCGAAAAAAACAGAAATTTCTCAAGAAAAATTTTTATCGAATGTAGAAGAATACGGAAATACATCCGCGGCTTCGATTCCTATTTTATTGGCAGAGTCCTATAAAAAATTTCAACCAGGGGATAAAATTCTATTCTCTGCTTTTGGGGCTGGTTTGAGTATCTGTTCTGTGTTAATGGAGTGGTAAGATGAATATCAATGAATTATTAAATATAAAATATCCCATTTTACAAGGGGGAATGGCCCATATTGCCACAGGAGAATTTGCAGCAACCCTATCCAATGCTGGGGCCTTAGGAACCATCGGTTCTGGTGGAATGAGTCCACAACGTTTGAAGAGAGAAATTGAAATCTGTCAATCTTTAACTGATCGCCCTTTTGCTGTAAACCTTATGATGTTGCGCCCAGACATTCGAGAGATTATCGATATTGTTTTAGAGTCTGGCGTAAAAATTGTTACGGCAGGGGCAGGAAGCCCAGGACCCTTTATGAAGGAGTTAGAAGAAGCAGGAATTTTGGTCTTTCCTGTGATTTCATCCCCTATACAGGCAAAAAAATTATCAAAGTATAAACTGGGAGGAATTATAGCCGAAGGAATGGAAGCGGGCGGTCACATTGGAGAAATGACTACTATGGTACTGGTTCCTCAAGCAAAAGAAGCGACAGATTTGCCCCTTATTTCTGGCGGCGGAATTGCTTCAGGGAAACAAATGTTAGCGGCAGAAATTCTAGGGGCACAAGGAGTCCAAATTGGAACGGCCTTTTTGTTAACGGAAGAATGTCCAATCCATGAAGAATACAAAAAATCACTTTTGAAAGCAACGGCATCAAAAGTAACGACCGTAGGAAATATAAATGGACTTCCCATGCGAATTTTGAAAAACAATATGGCAAGGGAATACAAAAAACTAGAGAAGGAAGAGTCCAATATAGAAACATTAGAAACTTTTACTGTAGGAAGATTAAGAGAAGCTGTAGTAAATGGAGATGTAATAAACGGATCGGTTATGACAGGATATACAGTTGGGCAATTGGATCGAATTCTTCCAGTAAAAGATTTTATAGAGCAGATTCTAGGAGAATACGAAGAGGCGAAAAAATGTCTATTGAAATAAAAGGAAAAGAGATGACCATCCCCGTTGTTCAAGGGGGCATGGGCATTGGAATATCAACAGGGAAATTGGCCGGTGCCGTTGCCGCAGAGGGGGGAATGGGAACTCTTTCTTTTGTAAACTGTGGATATGAAGAAGAAGATTTTTACCAGAATCCCATAGAGGCAAACAAAAGAGCTTTTGAAAAAAATCTAAAAAAAGCCAAGGAAATTTCTCAAGGAAAAGGAATTTTAATGGTCAATATTATGCACGTAGTCAATCATTTTTTTGAATACTTAGAATTTATAAATACAACAGAGATTGACGGTGTTGTAGTAGGGGCGGGCTTGCCCTTAGAATTGCCTCAATATATTGGAGAAGACAAGAGAATCGCCCCGATTGTATCCTCTGGAAGGGCTTTGAAAATTATTTTGCGAAAGTGGAAGAAAAAATACAATCGAGTGCCAGATTTTGTCGTTTTGGAAGGTCCAAAGGCTGGGGGACATCTAGGCTTCAAAAAAGAAGATTTATCCATGGATTTGTTTCAAGAATTAGAAGAAATAAAAAAGATTCTTCGTGAATATGGGGAAGAATCCATTCCTGTATTTATAGGGGGAGGGTTTGGAACCAAAGAAGGATTTCAAACCGCCATGGAAAAAGGGGCAGATGGAGTTCAAATTGGGACGGGATTTTTATTTACAAAAGAATCTGGCTTGGATCCCGTGGCAAAAGAATGCTTGGTAGAATCATTGAGAAAAGGGAAAATAGAAGACCAAATTATTCAAAGTCCTGTAGGACTTTTGGGCAGGGCCTTAAATACAGAATTTGTGAGAAAAGTAGAGGAAGAAAAAGTTCCTGCCAAACATTGTGTAGCTTGTATTTCTACTTGCAATCCAAAGACAACACCCTATTGCATCAATGAAGCCTTAATTCGCGGGGTAAAAGGAAATCAAGAAGAAGGGCTTTTTTTCTCAGGGTCGGACGGTCGCAGAATAAAAGAGATCCTTTCTGTAAAAGACTATTTGAAGGAAATATTGGGAGAATAAGATGAAAAAAACAGCAGTAGTATTTGGAGGACAAGGAAGTCAATACGTTGGCTTAGGAAAGAAAATTTTTGAAAAATATCCAGAAATAGGAGATCTTTTTGATGAATTGGGAGAACCCCTAAAAAAAATTGCCTTTGAGGGAACTCCGGAAGAAATTTCCAAAACAAAAAACCTACAACCGATTATGGTTACTTTTCAACTGGGAATTTGGGAATTAATAAAGGATTTTGTTACAGTGGATTCTACATGTGGTTTGAGTTTAGGGGAATACGGCGCCTTAGTTGTAAGTGAATCCATAGATAAGATGGACGGAATCAAAATGGTAAAAGAGCGTGGCAAAGTTATGGAAGCGGCGGCAGAGAAAGAAGAAACAACCATGCTTGCTGTTTTGAACATGGAGCGAGACGACTTAGAGCGTTTTTTAGAGAAGGATTTTCCTGAGGTATTTATCGGAAATCAAAATAGCTCAAAGCAAATTGTAGTTGGTGGCCGCGTAGAAGAAATTCAAAACTTGCGAAAGGCTCTAAAATCTCAAGGACACAAAGGAATTCCATTAAAGGTAAGTGCGGCCTTCCATACTCCCTTTATGGAGGAAGCGGCGGAAGAATATGAGAAAACTTTAGAAAAAATCCATTTCCAAAGTCCAAAGAAAAAATATTACCCAAACCTTACAGGAGAAATATACAAAGGAGAGGATTTTCCTTCTTTGCTAAAAGATCAGATTGTTTCTCCCGTTATGTTGTATAAGACCTTAAAAAATATGATAGAAGATGGCGTGTCTACTTTTATTGAAATTGGGCCAGGAAAAGTTATTTCTAATATTTTGAAAAAAGAATTTTCAGATAAAGAAATAGAAATCTATACCTTATCCAATGATGAAGAGGCCATAGAATTTGTGGAGGAAAGAAGATATGGAAAAGAAAAAAATAGCGTTTGTTAGTGGAGCTACAGGAGGAATTGGATCTGCTACGGCACGAAAATTAGAAGAACTAGGATATTTTGTAATTCTCCATGGAAGAAATGAAGAGAAGCTAAACCAATTGAAGGAAGAACTGGGAGAGAATGCCTATATTGTAAAGGGAGATTTGTCCCAATACGAAGTCTGTGAGTCTATCGTTTCCCAATGCTTGGAACATTTTGGGCAAGTAGATCTTCTTGTAAACAATGCAGGAATAACAAAAGACAATTTAATTTTGCGAATGAAACCAGAAGATTTTGTGGAAGTAATAGAAACCAACTTAAATAGTGCTTTTTATATGAGTAAGTTGTTGTGTAAACCGATGATCAAAGCAAAAGGGGGAAGAATCGTAAATATTTCTTCTATTTCTGGGATTCACGGAAATTTTGGTCAAGCCAACTACTCTTCTGCCAAAGCAGGAATGATTGGCCTAACAAAAACATTAGCAAAGGAACTGGCAAGCAAAAATATTTTGGTTAATGCCATTGCTCCTGGTTTTATTGAAACTCCCATGACAGAGGGACTTAAAGAGGAAACAAAAGAAAATATTCTAAGCCAAATTCCTCTAAAATCTTTTGGAAAACCAGAGGATATAGCCAATGTAGTAGGATTTTTAGCCTCTGAAGATTCTCGCTATATTACCGGACAAGTTATTTCTGTTGATGGAGGCATGAATATATGAGACGAGTAGTCATTACTGGAATTGGGTTGGTTAGCCCCATTGGTTCGGATCGAGAAACCATTTTAGAAAATGTAAAAAAGAAAAAATGTGGAATCGATCAAATTTCGGCCTATGATGTGGAAGGTAGAGAAGTTACCTTGGCGGCTGAAATAAAAGATTTGGATCTAGAAGAAGAGTTTACTCGCAAAGAACAAAAAAGACTAGACCGCGTAAATCTATTGGGAATGATTGCAGCAAGAAGAGCCATGAAAGATGCCAATTTAACGGTGGAAGAAATAGAGAAGGAAAAGGTAGGCGTATTTGTTTCCTCTGGAATTGGCGGATTGCAATCCATTGAAGAGGAACATAGCCGAGGATTAAAACGAGGATTTGATAAAGTCAGCCCTTATTTTATCCCTATGGCCATTTCCAATTTAACTGCGGCCAATATTGCCATGGAACTCCATGCCCACGGATCTTGTCAATGTCATGTAACGGCTTGTGCCGGTTCCACCAATGCCATTGGAGAAGCTTTCCGAAATATAAAACATGGCTATGAAGATATTATTTTTGCCGGAGGAAGCGAAGCGAGTATTACCGAGTTGGGAATCGGCGGCTTTACTTCTATGAAGGCGTTATCTACAGCCACAGACAAGGACCGAGCGTCCATTCCCTTTGATCGAGATCGAGATGGATTTGTTATGGGAGAAGGAGCTGGAATTTTTGTATTGGAAGAATTAGAGCATGCAAAAAAGCGAAAGGCCAATATTTTGGGAGAAGTTGTAGGATATGGCACCAATTGCGATGCATATCACATTACTTCACCAGCTCCAGGGGGAGAATATGCAGCAAAGGCCATGGTTTTAGCCATGGAAGAGGCAGGCGTTTCACCGGAAGAAATTGGTTACATTAACGCCCATGGAACCTCGACCCCATTAAACGATCGTTATGAAACGGCGGCCATTCGTTCTGTTTTTGGAGAAGATCCAGAAGTGTTGGTTTCTTCTACAAAATCTCAAATTGGTCATTTGTTGGGCGCCTCTGGTGCGGTTGAAACGGGAATTTCGATTTTGACCATAAACGAAAATATTTTGCCTCCTTTAATTCATTCGAAATATTTTGACGAGGAGTGCCAATTGTCTTTTGTAACAGAGATTGAAGAGCACAAGGTAGATTATTTTCTCAAAAACTCTTTAGGCTTTGGCGGGCACAATGCGTCTTTGGTTTTGAAAAGGTGGGAAAAATGACATTAAATATAGAAGAAATTCAAGAAATTCTGCCTCATCGCTATCCATTTTTAATGGTAGATCGAATTCTTTCAGTAGAGAAAGGAGAAAAGGCAGAGGGGATAAAATGTGTAAGTGGAAACGAACCCTATTTTCAAGGACATTTCCCTGAAAAAAAAGTTATGCCAGGGGTCTTGCAAGTGGAAGCAGTAGCCCAAGTGGGGGCAGTGGCTTTGTTAATGGAAGAAACGGGGAAAATTGCTTATCTTGGCGGAATAAAAAAAGCAAGATTCTATAAAGAAGTGGTTCCAGGGGACCTTTTAGAGATCAAATGTAGTATAATAAAACACAAAGGAAATATAGGATTTGGAGAGGGAGAAATTTTTGTAGCAGGAGAAAAAGTTATGTCCTGCGAGATTTCTTTCGCGATTGCTTAGTTTGTGGTGGTACTATGTTAGAACAAAAATTTTCAGAAGTGTACAATAAATTCAAATTGAATCTATACAAAAATATGTTTCGAAACCTTCAAGGAAGAGAAGCGACTTTAACAGCGACAGAAACTTTTACTGTAGAGGTAATTCATGCTTTGGATCGACCAAGAGTTAGTGAAATCACTGCATTTTTGGAAATGTCTCATCCCAATGTAGCCTATAAAATAGGTTCTTTGGTAAAAAAAGGTTATCTTCGGAAAATTCAATCGGAAGAAGATAAGAGGGAATACTATTTAGAGGTAACTGATAAATTCTATGATTATTATGCTTTGAAAGAAGAATATCTCAATACGGTTTTGAATCGGTTGAAAAATCGAATTGATGAAGAAGATTTAGAAAAATTAGAGTCCATTTTAACGATTATGAGTGAAGAATTAATGCCAGAAGTTACAGATTTTATCAATAAAAAACAGGCTTGTTATAGAAACAAGCCTATTTTTTTATGCAGATTCTTCTTCATCGAATTGTGCATTATATAAGTTGTAATATTCGCCCTGTTTTGCAATTAATTCCTCATGGCTTCCCTGTTCTACAATATTTCCATTTTGTAAAACTAAGATTTTATCTGCCCCAACAATGGTAGAAAGACGATGGGCAATAACGAAATTGGTTCGTCCCTTCATCAATTCGTCCATGGCTTTTTGAATCAATTTTTCGGTTCGAGTATCCACGGAACTTGTGGCCTCGTCCAAGATTAAAATATCCGGATCCGAAACCAAGGCACGAGCAATGGTTAGAAGTTGTCGTTGCCCCGAACTAATACTGGATCCATCTTCATGGATGATGGTATCGTATCCTTCTGGGAGGGTTCGAATAAAATTATCAGCAAAAGTGGCTTTTGCCGCCTTCACTACATCTTCCATAGTTGCTCCAGGTTTTCCGTAGGCAATATTGGCGAAAATTGTATCGGAAAATAACCAAGTATCTTGAAGAACCATACCAAAAATATTTCGTAAATCATCTCGTGGAATTTCTCGAATATCGGTTCCATCGATTTTAATGGACCCCTTGTTTACGTCATAAAAACGCATCAATAGGTTAATCAATGTAGTTTTTCCAGCGCCTGTTGGGCCAACGATAGCAATGGTTTCGCCGCTATTGACTTCAAGGGAAAAATCTTGAATAACCATTTCGTCTTCGTTGTAGCCAAAAAATACATTTTCAAAAGAAACTTCTCCACAACAATGTTCTGGTAAATCTTCACGATTCGTTACAGGAGCTTCTTCTTCTGCGTCTAAAACTTGGAAGATACGACCAGCGGCTGCAATGGCAGATTGTAAGGAGCTAACGACCTCGGCCATTTGAGAAATGGGTTGATTGATTTTTCTGGAATATTGAATAAAGGCTTGGATCGCTCCAATGGTTAAGGCGTTATTTAATACGAGAATACCACCTAAAACAGTTATAATTACATAGCCAATATTGGAAACAAAACTGGTTAGAGGCATAATCAATCCGGAAATAAATTGAGATTTATAGCTGGCTTGGTACAATTCCTTATTGATTTCTTGGAATTCCTTTATAGCGACTTCTTCAAAAGTATAGGACTTAACTACTTCTTGTCCACTGACCATTTCCTCTAAATATCCGTCCAATTTTCCTAAAGTAGAACTTTTCTTTCGGAAGTGGTGTTGACTTTTTGAGGCCACAAGGCCTGTAATCAATCCACTAAGAGGAAGAGAAATTAAGGCGACCAAAGTCAGACGGATTTCAATAGAAAACATCATAATTAAAATTCCGATGATGGTAACAAAAGCGCTGATAATTTGAGCAATATTTTGGCGCATATTGTTTCCAATGGAATCCATATCGTTGGTCATACGACTGAGCAAGTCCCCTACCTTGTGTTGATCCAAATAAGAAAGGGGAAGTTTTTTGACTTTGCGGGATAAATCTTCTCGCAAGCGATAGGTCATATTTTGGGTTGCTTTTACCAGCATTCGACCTCGCAACAATAGGAAGAGAGAACTGGTAATATATAGAGCCCCAAGAATGAGAATAATTCTTATAAGATAGCTATAATCAATTCCTGTTCCATTTGTAATGCTATTAAAAATCGAAGTAACGCCCAAACCTAAAATCCAAGGGGTGAAAATATCAAAAATTGTACTGGCTGCTGTAAAAAAGATAGCCAAAAATACAAAGATTTTATCTTCTTTCAGATAGCTCATGAGTCGTTTTACAATATCGAGACTTTCCTTGGAACGAAGAGAACGACGATCTCTTTCTTCTACAACAGTAAAACGTCTACCCATTTTGCACCTCCTTTTCTCCCAACTGAGAAATGGCAATTTCTCGGTAGATATCTGAAGATTTTAATAATTCTTCATGGGTGCCGCGGGATAAAATTTCTCCATCTTCTAAAACCAAAATCTCGTCTGCATCGGTAACGGTCATGACCCTTTGGGCCACAACAATGGTAGCCGATTCTTCAGACAATGGTTCCAATTCTTGGCGTAGCTTACGGTCGGTTTTATAATCAAGAGCACTAAAGGAGTCATCAAACATATAGACGAGAGGATTTTTTGCCAAAGCCCGAGCAATGGAAAGACGTTGCTTTTGTCCCCCAGATAAATTCTTTCCACCTTGAGCAATCATATGCTCTAAATTTTTTTCCATACCAGAAATAAAATCATTGGCTTGGGCTATGGATAGAAGTTTCCAAACTTTATCATCGGAAAGATCTTCTTCCAAGCCAAGATTTAGATTGCTTTTTACGGTACGCGAGAACAAAAGAGATTTTTGAGGAACGTAACCCAATTTATCTCGCAATGTTTCCAAAGCGATTTTTTGGATGGGGATTCCATTTAAGCGGATTTCTCCCTCTGTAACATCATAAAAGCGGTTGATTAATTTCAAAATGGTAGATTTTCCAGAACCGGTACCTCCAATAATGGCCAATTTTTCTCCTTCTTTTACAGTAAAAGAAAGATCATACAAAACAGGGCGTTCTGCTCCCGGATATTGAAAGGTAACATGATCAAAAGTTAACTCAACAGGTCCTTCAGGAATTTCTGTCATTCCATGGGGTGGAGCAACAGGCTCCCTCAATACTTCAACAATCCGTGAATAACTAGCTTGGGCCGTTGGATACATAGCAAATAACATGGAAAACATCATTACAGCAAACATAATTTGGGTAATGTATTGAATGTAAGCCATTAAATCTCCCACAGCCATACTTCCGGCATCAATTTGCCCAGCGGCCAACCACAATACAGCAATCATACTTAAATTAAAAATTAAGTTAAAGACAGGAAGCATGCTTACCAATAAATAATTTACTTTAATGGAAGTTTCTAACATATCTTTGTTGGTTTCTCCAAATCGGACCTCTTCCGATTCTTCTCGATGGAAGGCTCGGATTACGCGAATTCCGGTCAATCTTTCTCTAAATAATAAATTAATGTGGTCCGTTAATTTTCGAATTTTATGGAACCAAGGAATACTGGATCGGGCAATGTAAGTAACAATTAATAGTAACAAAGGCGCCGATAGGAGTATAATAAGAGAAAGACGAGAATTTGTACGAATGGCCATGGTTGTAGCTGCAATAAACATAATCGGTGCACGAACCAAAGGACGTAAAGCGACAATGGCCATTCTTTCTACTTGGGTAACGTCGTCGGTGGTTCTTGTTAAAATTGAAGGCGCTCCAAATTTTTCGAATTGCTCAAAGCTTAGCCCCAAAACGTGGGAGAATAAGCCATTTCGCAAATCTCTAGAAAAAGACATGGAAACCTTCGCGGAAAAATGCCCAGAAATTACCGTCAATAAAACGGAGACAAGGGACAATCCAATCATTTGGATTCCCAACTCATAAATAAGGGGAATATTTCCTGTAAGAACCCCTTCGTCGACGATTCGACTCATAAATTGTGGTAAATACAAATCAGCAAAAATGCTTGCAAATATCAAAAGGATAATTATGCAAATTTGCGGAATGTAAGGGGTTATATATTTTTTCAAATGCATCTCCTATTCTAAAAAACTATTGTAAGTGCTAACATTTATATATACCCTAAAAGACAAAGGAAAACAAGGAATATTTATGAAAATAACAAAAATAAATAAGGACGAATTTGTTCAAGTAAATGGAAGTTATGGGTTTAATCAAAATTGGATGAGAGGAATGGTTTCTGATTTTTATGTATTAAGAGGTTGTGGTGTGGCGGCCATTGCCAACGCCATCTTTTATTTAGAAGAAGAGTATTCTGTGGAAAAGAAAAAAGCCTTGGCTTTTATGAAGGATTTATTTTCTTCTTTACGCCCTAGAATTTGGGGGATTGGAAGCATTTGGGCTCTAAATATGGGATTGAAAAAATGGGCCCGAAGAGGAAATCCCTATTATGAAATCATTCCCTATAGAGGAAAAGATTATGGAACAGAAGCTTTGGATTATATACGCAGTTGTCTAAAAAGAAATCAGCCGGTTTTAATGCTAAATACGGATTTTGGACACAGAGCTTTTCGCCTTCATTGGATTACCATTACAGAACTTCGAGAAGAAGGAGAAGAGGCGACCATTTATTTTTCCAGTTGGGGACGAAGATACAAATTGAATTTTTGGAAATATTTTAACCAACCAACCTTCCATCGCTCTATGGGGGTTTTGGTAAAGAGAGGAGAATTTTCATGAGATCACTGTATGTGCAACAAAAGGTATTTAAGGTTACGGACCATTATCCTATTTTAGATGAAAACAAAAATCCGGTATATTTTGTGGACCAGGATTTTAAGTTTGTGGGGAATACGGTTCATGTAAAAGATTCAGAAGGGAATCCAATTTTTACCATTAATCGAGAAATATTTACTTTTTTACCCCGTTATAAGGTGGAGTTTGTAGACGGAAGAGAGATTTTCTTAAACAGTCGATTTACTTTTTTCAAACAAGCCATTGATGTCGAAGCCCAAGGACAAAAACTTTTTGTTCAAGGGGATTTTTTAAGCCGCTCCTTTCAAGTATTGGACGGAGAACAAGTCTTAGGATCCATTGACCGAGAACTATTCCGTTTTGCCGATGTGTTTGAAATGAAAATTCACGATGAAAGCAAACAGGATTTAATTGTTGCGATTATGATTGCTGTAGACAATATTATTGATGAACAAGAAAAAAAATAAAATTATGTGGAAAAAATTTGAAACGAATCAAAAAGAAGAAATTTTATCCTATATTTCTCCGGATTTATCCATGAACTTCTTTATCTATGGGGATATTGTAGGATTGGGATTGGATCATCCGGCCATTGATGTATATGGATATGGGGAAGAGATTCAAGGAATTATTCTAACCTATTTCGATAGTGGTTGTATTTATTCTCAAAAAGGAAATTGGGATAGAGAAACGGTGGCCCAGTGGATTTTAGAAAAAGAACTAAAACATATAACGGGACCATGGGAAGAAATTCAAAAACTGGCGGCTTTTTTGTCAGATTTTGAGGCGAAGAAAACCCATTTGGCCGAGTTAAAAGAAGAGTATTTTCAGCCAAAAAAATATTTAGGGGAAGAGCTTTCTTCTAAAGATTTTTTGGAACTGGTTGATTTTACCAATTCCATTGAAGAATTTCCGACTCGCCCCAATCGGGGGGAAGAAGTAGAGAAGATGGAATGGGACCAGAAAAATGGAGGTTTGTTTTTCGGGTACAAAGAAGAAGGAAAATGGATTTCTTCTGCTCGAACTTCAGCCGATACCCCCAAAGGGTCTATGATTATTGGGGTAGCCACAGACAAAAATCATAGAAATAGGGGATTGGCCTCTGGCATTGTCTCTCAAATGTGCAAAGTGGGATTTGAAAGGGGACGAGAATTTTTCCTACTCTTTTATCACAATCCTCAAGCAGGAAAGATTTACAAATCTCTAGGATTTCAAGAAGTAGGATTGTTTGGAATGTTGGATTATAAGGAGGGCTAAATGAAGGAAAAAATATATATTACTGGCCATAGAAACCCTGATACGGATTCCATTTGCTCGACTCTTGCCTATAGCTTTTTGTTGGAGAATCGTTCGGAATACGATCCACAACCGATCCGTTTAGGAGAAATCAATCGGGAGACTCAGTTTGTATTGGATTATTTTGGTGTAGAGCCTCCCCGTTTTAAGGAATCCATTAAACCGCAAGTACGGGATTTTCAAATGGACAAGGGAATTACCATTGAAGAAAGTCTATCTTTATATAAGGCCCTGAAACTTATGTCTGAGTCTGGAATTGGGAATTTGCCCGTTGTAGATGAAGAAAAACATTTAATAGGAATTGTTTCTCTATCGGATATTACAAAATCTTATATGGACATTTGGGACGATGGAATTTTAGGAAGAAGCAATACCACATGGGAAAATATTGTAGATGTATTGTCTGCAACGCCTTTAACACCCCCAGAGAATGGAAGGGAATTTAAGGGAAAGATTACTATCTATGCTATGCATCCGGAAAATATTGGAGACCATATTCAAGAAGGAGATATAGTCATCTTAGGGGATCGATACGATGCCCAAAGAGATGCCATAGAAAAAGATGTATCTTTAATCATATTAACGGGCGGGTTTGATATGAAAGAAGAATATTTAGAAATGGCGAGAAAAAAGCGAATTACGGTTTTATCCACTCAATTCAATTCCTTTATGACCGCAAGGCTTTTGCCTCAAGCGGCTCCAGTGGAGTTGGTCATGTCTACAGAGGACTTAGTGGTATTTTATGAAGACGACACTGTAGATGAAGTACAGGCGATCATGGGAGATTCTCGCTATCGCTCCTATCCTGTTTTGGATCATAAAGATCATGTGATTGGTTCCATTTCTCGTTATCATTTGATTAATAATAGTAGAAAGAAATTGGTTCTTGTGGACCATAACGAAAAGAGCCAAAGCATTGAGGATATTGAAGATGGAGAAATTGTAGAAATTATTGATCACCACCGAGTGGCCAATATCTCTACATCTGGGCCCGTATATTTTCGAAATGAGCCCGTTGGGAGCACTTCTACGATCATCGGAAAAATTTTTATGGAAAAAGGGCTGCGTCCTCCCAAAGCCATTGCGGGACTTTTGGCCTCGGCTATTATTTCGGATACGTTATTGTTCCGATCTCCAACGGCCACTCCAGAAGACAAACGAGTTCTGAATATATTGGCAAAAATTGCCAATATTGATATTGAAAAATATGCTATGGAAATGTTTCGAGCGGGGACTTCTTTGGAAGGGGTGCAACCGGAAGAACTGTTGAATGCAGATGTGAAAGAATTTTTAATTGAAGGAGCTTCTGTACGCGTTGCCCAGGTATTTACTATGGATTTGGAAAATATCTCCGGAATAAAAGAGGATTTATTCCGGGAAATGGAAATGATTCGAAAGGAAAAACGTAACGACTCCTTCTTCTTAATTTTAACGGACATTTTTAAGGAAGTTTCAGAAGTTGTGACCACAGGGAAATACCAAGAAGAGTTGGCGAGAGAATTTGATCAAAAATTAGAAGAGAATTCCTTTGTTGCCCCAGGACTCTTGTCTCGTAAGAAACAAATGTTGCCTAAAATAAAGGACGCCATTCTTTCTTAAAAAAATCTTTGTATATTTCTCAAAATAGTGTATACTAGGGGTAGATAAAAGGAAAGTCTTTAAGTTTGTAAAATGAGGTGGAATCCATGATGGTTTGGAAGGGGAAAAAACTATATTTTTTGGAAAAAATAGTTGGATTCCCAAAGAAAAACATCGAAACGGTTTCCTTCCTAGGGGGAGGTGCCTATGAAATGATGGATCCTATCTGTGTGGGCTTAGAGAAAAAAGAAATAGGGGATTGTTGTAGGAAGAACCGTGATTTTTTTGCGGTTCTTTTTGTTGTTTAGGAAAGGAGAGAGAGATGTTTTCAGAACCGGTAGATTTGGTAGCAAAAGGAGCCGTAAATAAGTTGAAATTTTTACGAGAAAATCCTGTAGGATATTTCTTTGCCTCTTTAATGGCAGGAATGTTTATTGGATTTGGAGTGTTATTGGCTTTTAGTGTTTCAGGTGCTTTAGAAGGAGCTGCTTTTGGAAAGATTTTAATGGGAGCTTCCTTTGGTGTCGCTTTAAGCCTGGTTATTACAGCGGGAGGAGAATTGTTCACAGGCAATAATTTTGTTTTGGCAGTGGGAACCTTAAAAAAGGATTTGTGCTGCACAGATCTTATAAAAGCTTGGATTTTTTGCTACGTAGGAAACTGGATCGGAGGAATTGTCCTTGCCATGTTATTTTCTCAAACCGGACTTTATGAAGGGGCCATGGGAATCGCGGTTTCAAAAGCGGCTTTGGCAAAGACGCAAATTCCCTTTATAGCCTTGGTCATTCGTGGAATTTTGTGTAATATTTTGGTTTGTTTGGCAGTATTTTGCAGCATTCGATTGAAATCAGAATCGGGGAAATTGATTATGGTCTTTTGGTGTTTGTATGCTTTCTTTACATCAGGATTTGAGCATAGTGTGGCCAATATGACTTTGCTAACTTTGGAGCTTCTTCAAGAAACCTCTAGTATTTCCTTATATGGATATTTTTATAATATTTTTGGGGCGACCATAGGAAATATGATTGGAGGCGTGGTTTTTGTAGCTTTGCCTTACTACTTAATGGGAAGAAAAAAGAGCGAATGCAATCAAAAAACGCCTGACTTTGAAACATGGGAATCGTAATTATGGCGACTAAGTTTTAAGTTTTTGGTGACAAACAAAATATGGATTGGTGTGATTTTTAAAGCAAAAAGTTTTCTAGAGAGGAAATGAGTAAGAAGAGTTTATGGCTGAGAGGCACTATAGTGGTATTTATTGTACTTACATTATCAATATATACATATAAGGGAAGAAACTTGAGTGGCCATGAATTTTGGTTCTTTGCTTTTTTTGTGGGTGTGGAAGTAAATATTACAGTGTAAAAAATAAATAATATTTAGTTTGTAATGGAGAATAAATCGACGGGTTGTATATACCTGTGCCTATCTTCCTATATAATTTTACAAGCAGATAGGCAGGCGCATCCCTTCTTTTCCTTTTTTTTGTTTTTTGATAGGAATAATTCCATTAAATTTAGGCAAAACAATAGGCCTAAGCCTTTGGCTTAAGCCTATTGTTTTTATTTTTCTCGATCAATATTTTGACAAAGAGTTTTATGCCGCACTCTTTTTGTTTCGAGACATAAACATTAACATTAAGACGATTCCCACAACACACATTATAGTAGAAATAATAAATGCACTACTATATCCTGTAAATGTGGCAATTTGAGGTCCAATGACTGCCGCTATACCATAAGCTGTAAACATCCATCCATAGTTTGCACTGGAATTTTTGGTTCCCCAATTTTCTGCAGTAATTCCTGGAAACGCTCCAAGGAATCCTCCAAAGGAGAAGTAAATCAATAACATCCCAATAACTCCTGCAGTTGCTCCTAATAGGGTGTTAAAGTTTAGAAGTAGAAGTCCTGCTCCATTGGAAATCAACATGGCAATAACGGTCAAGTATCTACCAATTTTATCAGAAATCATACCCCAAATAATTCTTCCTGCAGTATTTGCTGCTGCACACATCATGATAACGACAGCTGCACTTCCTAATGAGAATTCATTTACAATACCTGCAGCATGTCCAATTAACATCATTCCGCCAGTGGTTGCTAAAGTATAGATTGTCCATAAAACCCAAAATTTTGATTCTTTTTTCATTTCTGGTGGAGTTTTATCATGGGCAGTTGCAACAACCGTTTTTGTATTACCAGTTAAAGAATCCGGTGCTTTCTCCATAAAGAAAGAGCAACCCACTATGATGAAAAGCAACACTGCGCCCATAATTTTAAAGGCTGTTTGAATTCCCACATTTGCAATAAGTGGCTGTACAATTGGCGTTAGAATAAGAGATCCCGAGCCAAATCCTGCTGCAGTCAATCCTCCAGCAAGACCTTTTTTATCCGGAAACCATTTTACAGAAGTAGCAGTCGCTGTTCCGTAGCCCGTTCCAATTCCAAATCCTGTTAAAAGTCCATATGTGATATAAAGTAAAGATTGATTTGTAATAAAACCAGTTAATATCATTCCCGTTCCAAAAAGAATCCCTGCGAGAAATATTATTTTTTTTCCGCCAATTTTATCTACTTTTGGTCCAAAAAATATCATTGCAATGGGTACCATGGCAAAGGAAATACTATAAGCCCATGATATAGAGTCAGTCCATCCGTGAGCTTCTTTTAAGGGTCCTGCAAATAAAGACCACATATATCCTGCTCCTAAAGAAACGTTTGTTAATATTGCGGCAATTAGTATAAGCCAACGATTTTTTTGTTTTTCCATATTATTCTCCTATAAATATAAATTGTAGCGCCTGGAAAATTCCAAAAGGAGCGCTATGTAGGTGTAAGTATAAAATTTATCCTATAGAAAAATTATGGATATGTGGCTTATTGTATATAGTATACCCTGATTCTTTTTTTTAACACTTAAAAGATAATTTTTTTGTTTTATTCTACAGTATGACGATGAAAACATACCGTCCAATCCATATAATTTGTCTTTGTAGTTTTCCTTTTCCAAGACGAATTTGTCCTGTTTCTATTACGGCAAGACATAATTTTTTTCTTGGGGAATATTCTCTACAAAGCTGAGAAACGGATTATAAATTTTTATTCATCATCAATAAAACTTCTTCTACAGTCAGTTCCTTTTCCGGTGCAATCGACTTATCCACTAAGCCCAAAGCATATGCAAAGATATATACTTTTTCATATTCTTTCAATCTTTTCTGATTTTCAAATAGATTTTCTCTATATATTCCATCTAGTTCCAAAGCGGGTTTTAAATTTTTGCTGTAAACCAAGTAAGAGACCAAGTCCTTTTCGAGTAGATTTTTGTCTCTTTTATTGACGGCATCCCTTATGCCATAATTATTTAGCATTTCTTTGTCGTTTATGTCGTCGTATCCATTCATTTGACTTATAAATTCAACGAGGGTTACCTTGTCTTTTAACTTTTTGCCAGTAAACCCGATGTTCATATGGGATAATTTTTCGATGATCTCTTTATCTTTTGATTCATTGAGGTCTTCATATTGAAAGGAGGAATGGATTTCCTTAAGATAAACGTCTTTTAAGACTTTGTCATTATCTATGATAGGATTGTTTCCGGACAATGAACTCCAATAAAGCTTTGGTCCGCCATCTTTAATTATAAATGTAAGTCCAAAATCGCCTGAGTTGAAATAAATGTCGTTTGCTTCCATTTCATTAATGGTAAGGTTATTTTTTTCGATTTCATAGTCTAAAAAGTTTTTTGAATAGTATGAAACCTTGCCACTTCCATCGATTGCAATTACAGCAAAATTATTTACGACTTTTTTTCCATCGATAAATCTTGGGATTCGAACCTCTGCATATACATTGTTATGAATTGTAAATGCTTCTTCAAAGTTTAGTTCTTTAGAACTGGAGTATTTTTTAATAAAATCTGTTGCAAGTTTAATATTTTGAGCATCATCCATTTTATTTTTGGTATCTTTATCAGTCCAATGGTCTAAAGATTCAATCTTTAAATTTTTGGCATTGAGTGTAAGAAAAGCAGTATGATTTCTTTCTTTAAGTTGTATCTCATATAGGTAATTCTCTTTGTTGCTAGTGAGTCGAATGGATTCAGCCTTTGCTCCGTCTATAATTTTTTCTGCCAATGTTTTTGCTTGCGCTTCTGTCTTTAGTCCCTTTATGCCCTCGATTGTTTTTATTTCTTGAGGATCAAGAGCCATATCTTTTGCTTCCGTTTCCATAAAATTTTGGTATGGCCAATATATTTCTGATTCACCGGTCTTTGCATCGATTTTTTTCAAATCAGTATAATATACATGCTTTAATAAATCCTTATCCATAGCAAACGGAAGGAGGGACAATTTAAGTGGCGATTCTTTTTTCAATATTTCAAAGGCCTTGTCTTTATCGATGTTCGCCTTTGTGTCAAAATCTTTTGTAGGTACCATTAATAATGCATCCCCAAGTGTTGACTCAAAATCAATTCTTGTAAATTCCTGCAGTTTATTTGAATAGATGATATGAATATTTCCGTCGGCAACCGGAATGTCATGGATGTATCTTTTGAGTGAAAATACGTATTCCTTTGATTCAGGAATTATACTGAAATCGGTAATCTTAAATTCTTTTGCATTTTTATACATCTTTGGTAAAATTTCTAATATTTTCTGTTCGACTTCTTCTCTGGAGACTTCTAGAGGAATCATCTCTTCATCATTAAAGAATTTCATATATCTGATTATATCTCCATCAGAACTGACTTGCACAGAGATGGATCCATTTGTTTCATCCTGCCAATGATAGGACTTTGTCGTTTTGTCCTTAGATAAATTTTTTAGATACCCATTGTGCGAAGTAGATGGATCAACGCTTACTTCAAAATCTTCGAATCCTTTTTTTATGCCAAATAATTCCTTTATACGGGAAACTTCTTTTTTATCAATATCTTTCGTTGCAATTTGTACCGGCTGAGCCACCTTAGCATCAGCCAAGACTTGAGAAGAGGGGGTGAGTAGAAATACAGATAAAAGAACGAACCCAATTTTTTTATACATTTTCCTATTTACTCCTTTCATTATTTCATCAACCAAAGAACATAGATTCACAAGGGATCATCCCTTGTAAATGGTTTTTATAGAATCGATGGAGAGAAGAAAAAGATGGATATTTTTTTTTATAATGGTATACTACAACAATAAGAAATCAGAAAACCAAAAGATTGCCCAAACCAGGGACTTCTTCAATTTCCTTTGCTAAGGATTGTACCCTTTCTTCGATGCGTTTCATTCCTTTGTGTTCAAGGCGAGTTGTAGGGCCTGTAATACTTATACCAACTTGTAGCTTATCATTTACAAAGACTCCAGATCCCACACAAGTCAAACCGTAAGTATATTCTTCTCGGTCAAAGGCAAGGTTTTTCTCACGAACCTCCTCTAACTCTTTTAGCAAACCCTCTTTTGAGGTGATGGTAGAGATGGTTTTAGGTACGAATTCTTGGTTCTCCAAATAATCTTCCAATTCTTCTTCGCCCATTTGGCTAAGGAAAATTTTTCCAATGGAAGAACAATACATAGGAGTAACAGGAATTAAGTGGCGGGCAATGAAGAAATCTTCTCCCGCAATACTATCTAAAATAATAATGTCTTTATTTTCTGTGGCAATACCGATATTAATGGTTTCTCCAATTTCTTTGGCGGCCTCTTCCATCAAAGGACGGGTCAAAGTTAAAATATCCCATTCATTTTTCAAAGTGGATCCATAATTAATAAAAGCGACCCCTAAACTATAGCGATCCTCTTTGTCTTTTGTAACAAAATTTGCCAAAGACAAAGTATAGAGAATGCGAAAAACGGTACCTTTAGGGATGTCCAATTCGTTGCTAATTTCGGCAATGCGAGAATAGCCAGTATGTTGACGCAAGTAATCTAAAATTTGTAATGTTTTATCTAACATGGGAACTATGTATTCTGATTTCACTTGTTTATCCATAAGAATCTCCTTTTTTTGATTTTAGTATAGTATACCACAGAAATTCATGGTATATTAAAAACAAGTGGATTTGAAACAGTGTTTCCTTTTGAAAAATGACGATTTTTTATAGTAGAGAAAGGATGCATTATGGAACGATCACTTATTTCAAAAAAATATCAAACCATTACACCAACGGCCATGGGTGGCTCGGGAGATATTGCTTCTTCCATGCCCAACCTTGTAAATTTCTCTCTGGGGGATCCCGATGTGACCACTCCGGAGAAAATCATTGATTTGGCTTTTGCCGATGCAAAAAAAGGTCATACCCATTACACTTCTTTTTATGGAGATGAAGAATTGATTGATGAAATTGTTCGTTTTCAAAAAGAAGAGTATGGGTTGAATATTTCTCGAGAGAATGTTTTTATAACGACCTCTGCTTGTCATGGAATGTGGCTTGCTTTGGAAGGATTATTGGATGAAGGAGATGAGGTCATTATACCAGATCCTTACTTTACCCCTTATCCTTCTCAAGTAGAACTTTGTGGTGGCGTGCCTGTTTTTCTTCCAACCTATGAAGAAGAGGAATTTCAAATTTCTTTAGAAAGATTGGAGGAGAGAATTACAGAGAAAACAAAAGCCATCATTGTAAATACGCCAAACAATCCTACAGGGGCCTGCCTTTCAAAGGAACGTTTGGAAGCCATTGGTGCTTTGGCAAAAAAACACAATTTTATTGTAATCTCTGACGATATCTATACGTCTTTTAGCTATGAGGAAGAATTTTTTCCACTAAATACTTTGGAGGATAGCTTTTCTCATACAGTAACTTTGCGATCTTTTTCCAAAAATTACGCTATGACAGGTTGGCGATTGGGCTATATTATTGCCGATGCATCTTTTATAAAAGTAGTAAAAGAGATCAATGAAAATAATGTATTTACAGCCCCTTCCATCTCCCAAAGAGCGGGAATTTATGCCATTCGTTATCGGAAAGAATTTCAGCCAGAATTGATTGAAACCTATAAAAAGCGGACCTTTTATGCCTATGAGCGAATCAAAAGATTGAAAAACGCTTCTATGTTAGAACCAAAGGGAACGTTTTATTTGTTTGTCAATATTAAAGAAACGGGGCTAAGTTCGGAAGAAGTGGCAGATCGTTTGGTAAAAGAGGCACAAGTTTTAACCATTCCAGGGGATGCTTTTGGAAAATGTGGTGAGGGATATATTCGTCTGGCTGTTACAGTCGATGAAAAGGCCATTGATGAAGCCTTTGACCGAATAGAAAAAATGGATATTTTTGGAGGTAAGAAATGAAAGTCGTTCAATTTACCTCGGCCATCAATGCGCCGGTGGTAAAAAAATATTTGAATCCATCGATAGAATACATTTATCAACCAGTTTCTTCTAAGGAAGAAATTGTTGCTGCAGGGAAAGAGGCAGATGTAGTCGTTCCCATTTATGAAATCTTAGATAGAGAAACCATTGATCAACTTCCCAACTTAAAGTGCATTGCTATGGCCAGTATAGGATTCAACACAGTAGATATTGAATATGCCAAAGAAAAAGGGATTCTTGTTACAAACAATCCGAAATATTGCGTAGAAGATGTAGCAGACCATGGAATGGCATTATTGTTGGATCGGGTTCGTTATATTTCCAACTTAAACGAATCGATTAAAAAGGAATTTCGTTGGGACTATGACGCCTTTGGTAATAAATTTCGCCGTATGTCCTCCCTTCATGTAGGGATTATAGGATTGGGGAAAATTGGTCGCCAGATGGCAAAACGCCTTAAGGGGTTTGGTTGTGAAGTTTCTGCTTACGATCCCTATATTTTGAAGGATGTCTTTAAGGAAGTAGGAGTAAAAGAGGCTTCTTTAGAAGATTTGCAAAAGAATATGGACGTATTAACCCTTCACGTTCCGTTAAATGACTCTACTTTTCATATGATTGACCAAGAATTTTTGGAAGGTTGCCAAAAGCCTATTTTCATTATCAATACAGCTCGGGGAAGTGTTGTAGATGAAAAAATTTATGAAATGGGCTTAAAAACGGGAAAGATTCTTGGCTTGGGATTGGATGTATTAGAGTCTGAAATGCCGAATCTAGAAAAGATGGAATTTTTGCAAGATCCTAGAGTGGTAATAACTCCGCACAGCGCCTTTTATAGTCAAGAGTCAGATTTTGACGCAGATTTTCATGTAGCAACAATTATTAATCATTTTTACAATGGAGAACTGGCTGATTTACCGATTGTGAATGAATAAAGGAGATCAGATGAAACCAGAAATTAACAAAAACATTTCTATTATTGGTGCGCCATTGGATATGGGAGCTAGCTTAAGAGGATGCCGTTTGGGACCAGATGCCATTCGTTTGGCTGGGATGGTTCGTCGTATTGAAGAAATTGGATACGATGTAAAAGATTGCGGAAATGTAGAAGTAAAAAATCATTTGGGAATGGACCGTGCTCCAAACAATTTGAATAATTTAGAGCTTGTGAAAAAAGCCAATATGGATTTGTACGAAGCCGTAAAAACAGAATTAAAAGCGGAACAATTTCCTTTGATTCTTGGAGGAGATCATTCTATTGCTATCGGTTCCATTAAAGCGGTATTGGACAAATATCCAAATCTTGGTGTTATTTGGTTTGATGCCCACGGAGATATTAACACCAACGACACAAGCCCAACGGGAAATATTCATGGAATGCCTGTTGCTACTTTATTAGGTCTTGGGGCAGAAGAACTCTTGGAAATCGGACAAAAAGAAAGCCTATTGAAGAAAGAAAATATCGTATATATTGGTTCTCGCGATTTAGATGGCGGCGAGCGTACGATGATGAAAGATTTGGGTATAAAAGTATATACCATGCATGAAGTGGATTATTACGGAATCAAACACGTTATGGAAGAAGCGATTGAATATTTGAAAGATCGTTGCGAACACATTCACGTAAGTTTTGATATGGACGTTTTGGATCCTACGGTTGCACCGGGTACAGGTACCAAAGTTCCAGGGGGAATGGGATATCGAGAAGCGCATTTAAGCTTGGAATTGGTAGCGAAAACAGAAAAATTAGTAAGTGCAGAGTTTGTAGAAGTAAATCCTGCCTTAGACATGGAAAATATGACAGCAAAGGCGGCGGTAGCATTGGCCGGTTCTCTATTGGGAGAGTGGCTAATCTAAACTTTTAGGAGGTAAGCCCAATGGAAAAAGTATTGATTGGAAAGGGCACGGAAAAAGTCTATCTTTTGGCCAATAAGGCCAACCAACACGGTATGATTGCAGGAGCTACGGGAACGGGAAAAACAGTGACGTTAAAAGTTTTGGCAGAACAATTTTCTCGTATGGGTGTGCCTTGTATTCTTTCGGATGTAAAGGGAGATTTAATTAATATTTCTCAACCTGGCGTGGAAAATGAAAACGTAAAAAGCCGTGTAGAAACCATTGATATGGAAGATTTTTCAGTAGAAGGTTTCCCTACTCAAGTCTGGGATGTATATGGAGAAAAGGGAATGCCCCTTCGTGTAACCATTTCAGAAATGGGTCCTACTTTCCTTGGGCGAATTATGGAGCTAAACGATACACAAGTGGCCGTACTCAACGCAGCCTTTCGTGTAGCCGATGAAAATGGATTGCTTCTTATTGATACAAAAGATCTACGCAGTTTATTAAATGAATTGTTAGAAAATAAAGAAGATTATTCGAAACTCTATGGTTCCATTGCTCCTCAAACCGTCCATGCCATTTTGCGAAAATTGGTTTATTTGGAAGATTTAGGAGGAACGAATTTCTTTGGAGAAACTTCTATTGAAATGGAAGATATGATAAAAACCGACAGCAATGGGCGAGGAATGGTAAATATTTTGGCAGCGTCCAAACTCATTAACAATCCGGTTTTGTATTCTATGTTCCTCTTGTATCTTTTGTCCGAGTTATTTGAGACTTTACCAGAAGTAGGAAATCCAGAAAAGCCAAAATTGGTATTTTTCTTTGACGAAGCCCATTTGTTGTTTGAATCTTGTCCAAAATCGTTGCAAGAGAAAATCGAACAGTTGGTGCGTCTCATTCGTTCCAAGGGAGTGGGCGTGTATTTCATTACGCAAAATCCGTTGGATATTCCTTCTGATATTGCAGGTCAATTGGGGAATCGGATTATCCATGGTCTTCGTGCCTTTACACCAAAGGATCAAAAGGCCATTAATGGAATTGCTGAAACGTTCCGAGCCAACCCAAACTTGGATACGAAAGAAGCCATTGTAAGTTTGGGAACGGGAGAGGCCCTAGTTAGTGTTTTGGATGAATCAGGGGCGCCAACTATGGCAGAAAGAGTTTTGATTTGTCCGCCACGTTCAACCTTTGATCCGCTTAACGAATCGCAGTGGAACGGTTTGGTAGAATCTTCGCCTCTTTATGGAAAATATAAAGAAGCCGTTGACCCAGAAAGTGCCTACGAAATTTTAGAAAGAAACATTGCTCTTCGTCAACGAGAAAAAGAATTGGAAGAAAAAGAAAAACTTTTGGAAAAAGAAAACAAAAAATCCCGAGGCAGAAAAAATAGCCAACAGGACTTGTTAGGAAAATCGATGAATTCTTTTTTAGGAACGATGAGTCGAGCCATTGGACGAGAAATTGCCCGTAATGTATTGGGTAGCTTAAAGAGAAGATAAAAACACAAAAACCCCGCACTTCCCAGTGCGGGGTTTTTGATCTGATTCTCTTTTATCTTTCGATAAGGAGTCGTAAGCGATTTAATGTAGTATTCACTACTCTCTCATTTTAACACAAAATCCATCAATAAAAAGGGAAATCCTGTGAAAATTTTTGTGGGAAAATCTAATTTTTGTCTAATAAATTCTATTTTTGTAAACGGAACCTGGAGGATTCCTCTGCCGAAATATTCAAAAATGTGGTAGAATGGATAAATACGAGTATAAAATGACTTAGAATATATGTTGGAGAAAAAAATGAAACGGAAAAATTATATTTTTACAGCCTTAGCTCTTTATTTTACTTATTTCATCCACGGAATTGGCGTATCCATTTTGGCTCAATACAAAATGGAAGTGGCCGCCAGCTGGGGAACGTCGGATATTAGTTTGGTATTGCAAGTAATTGCAGCTCTTGGATTGGGGCGTTTGATATCCCTTCCCATTGCGGGACCATTTTCGGATCGATTTGGTAGAAGAATTACAGGCATGATAGGAATTTTATTGTACGTGGTATATTTCATTGGCATCCCCTATTCCAATACGATGATGGTGGCCTATATTGTTGCCATACTAGGAGGTTGTGCCAATTCTTTCCTAGACACTTCGGTTATTCCATCGATTTTGGAAATTTTTGTAGGCAAAGGGGCTGTGGCCAATATGTTTACAAAATTCTCCATGTCCATCGGTCAACTGTTGTTGCCACTGGGAATTGCTTTGGTTGCTTCCATGTCTTTATCCTACACCACTTTATTTTATTTGGCGGGAATTTTAATTGGAGTAGACGCTCTTTTGATTTGGTTGCTTCCCTTCCCTGAAATGAATGCAGAGGTAAAGGCAGAGGACAATGTAGAGAGAAAAATTACCATTACTCCCTCTAGCTTGGCTTTAATAGCTATAGGATTTACTTGTACAGCTACGTTCCAATTGTGGCTAAACTGCTACCAAGAATTGGCAACGCAATATGGAGTGGCAGATCCAGCGAAGATTCAATCTCTTTACGCCTTAGGAACCATGTGTGCCGTTTTGTTTACCGCTTTTGTTGTTTTGAAAAAATGGCGCGCCTCTCAAGTTTTAATTGCCTATCCTGCCATTTGTGCCGTAACTTTATTGTTGGTGTATTTAATCCAAACTCCATGGATGATTACAGTGGCAGGATTTGTTATAGGGTATGCAGGAGCTGGCGGTGTTTTGCAATTGGCAACGGCAACAGCCAACGAGCTATTCCCAACCAATAAGGGGAAAATTACATCCATTGTAATGATTGCTTCTTCCATTGCCAATTATGTTGTATTGTCTTTGGCGGGATTTATTACCCAAGGAACGGGAATCCACGGACCAAGAAATGTCGTGTTATTTAATTTGGCCATTACAATCATTGGAGTGGCGTTGGCTACTTATGTAAATAAAAAACTGAACGAGAAAAAACATTTCGCATAAGAAAATCGCTCTAGGAAACCTAGGGCGTTTTTTGTAGGAAAAATTTGTAGAATTTTCAAACAAGAATGATTTGCTTTTGATAGAATAATAGAAAGAGAGGTGGCCTATGAGAATTTTAGTTGTAGAGGATGAAAAAGAATTAAGGAAATCCATTGTAGAAGGTTTGCGTCTCCAAGGATATTCTGTGGATGAAGCAGAGGATGGAGAAATGGCGGAAGAAATCTTATTTGTGGAAAACTATGATTTGATGATTTTGGATATAAACCTTCCAAAATTAGATGGATTTACTCTTTTGAAACGTCTTCGAGAAGAAAATCAGGAAATTCAGGTCATTGTATTAACGGCCCGATCCCATGTGGAGGATCGAGTGGAAGGTTTGGATTTAGGGGCCAATGATTATTTAACCAAGCCCTTTTACTTTGAAGAGTTAATGGCGAGGATTCGCTCCTTGTTTCGAAGAAAATACATTGTGGAAGAATCGATGATAAAAGTGGGAAATTTAGAATTTGACACAGTATCTCGTAGCCTTTTTTTAGAAGGAGAAGAGATTAAGTTAACGGGAAAAGAAACTTCGATTTTTGAATATCTCATTTTGAACCGAGGTAGTTTTGTTACAAGTGAAACACTAATGGAACACGTCTGGGATGGGGAGGCGGATCCTTTTTCCAATGCTGTACGCGTTCATATTTCCTCCTTGCGGAAAAAAATTAAAGGAACGGGAGAAAAAGATCCCATTCGAAATGAAATCGGGAAAGGATATATTATCGATGAAGAAATTTCTAAATAATGTGCGCCATTCCCTAGTGGCGAAATCTCTATTTGCGGCGGTACTTATTTTTGCTTTGATGCTTTATATTTCCAACATTGCCATAGGGATAAAAACCAATCAAATCTTTCAAGATTTTGGGGTAGAAATTGCCGATTCTGTGGAGGACGAAGCGGGAGAAGGGATATTTGTTTTATTATCAGAACAACAAATCCGAGCGACTTCGGAATATAAGATTTACACAATTATTGTCATTGGTTGTACTTTTTTCCTGGGAACGCTTTTAATGTATTTGGTTTTATCCCGCCTAATGAAACCCTTAAAGGATTTGTCTGAAGAGATTGCTCAGCTGGATATAGAAAATGTGGAAAATCTTTCCAAACGGATCGATTCCTATAGTGCAGATTATGAAATTGACCTACTGAAAAATTCTTTTAACGATGCCATGAAAAAATTGTACGAAGGGTACGAAAAGGAGCGGGTTTTTAGCTCCAATGTGGCCCATGAATTGCGAACGCCTTTGGCCATTATGCAATCGAAGTTGGACGTCTACAAAATGGAAAGAGAGTTAGGGGAAGAGGAAGAAATTTTTGTAGAGGATCTTTCTCAAACGGTGGTCCGTCTTTCTCAGTTAGTGGAGGGGCTTCTTCTATTTACAAGAGAGTCGGAAGTGAAGTATGAATATGTAGATGTAGGGAGTTTAGTGGAAGAAATCTTTTTGAATTTGGATCAAAAAGCCAAGGAAAAAAATATTTCTCTCCTTTACCATCCCCCATCTTTTCCTGTAAAAGGAGACGAGATTCTCTTAAGCCGAATTCTTTTGAATTTGGTAGAAAATGGAATTAAATATTCCAATGTAGGGGGAGAGGTCGCTGTAAATATGGAAGAGGAAGAAGAGTCATGGATTTTGAAAGTAAAAGATCGGGGAATCGGAATTTCTCTAGAGGATCAGAAGAAAATCTTTGATTTATTTTATCGAACCGATCAATCGAGAAGTCGAGAGACCGGCGGCTTTGGCATTGGTTTGTCCTTAACGGAAAATATTGTAAAAACCTTAGGGGGAAAGATTGCTGTTGTTTCGAAAGAAGGAAAAGGGTCGGAATTTATTTTGGAATTTCCAAAAGTCGGGAAATAATTCTCGACTTTTTTCGTTTTCAAGTATTTCTTAACAGGAACTTTATATCCCATTTGTTATATTGTCTTTGGAGGTGACGAGATGAGTCGAGAAAAAAAGAGAAATATAGGAATGTTTTTTTTGGTTTTAAGCCTTGCATTTATTGGAATCGGCGCAAGTCGAGGAGAAGTGGCAACGGTTTTAACAAAAGCGATTTTATTGTGCTTGGAGTGTGTTGGAATTGGTTAATGTAAAAGATATTTTTTCGTTAGTAAGAAACCGTAGAAGTTGGGTACAAGGACTTGTAACCCTCGGAACCAATCCCCATTTGGGTAACTTTTTGTCCGGAAGTATTTATCGAGGGAAGGCGAAATCACTCTGTGTCCCTGGGCTAAACTGCTATTCTTGCCCTGCTGCAACAGGCGCTTGCCCCATAGGCGCTTTTCAAGCAGTCGTAGGAGGTACGAAATATAATTTTTCTTACTACATAACGGGAATTTTAATTTTTTTAGGCGTTCTTGTTGGTCGGCTGATTTGTGGATTCTTTTGTCCCTTTGGTTGGTTTCAAGATTTGCTTCATAAAATTCCATCACCTAAAAAGAGTACAAAAAAATGGAAATGGTTAAAGGGAATAAAATATGGAGTTTTACTAGTAGCTGTCATTCTCTTACCTATATTCCTCACGGACTCGATTGGTCTTGCGCCTCCCTATTTTTGTAAATACCTCTGCCCTCAAGGGATTTTAGAGGGAGGGATTCCTTTATCTCTCGCTTCAAAATCCATTCGAGCAGGACTTGGGAATTTGTTCTTGTTAAAAGCAACCATTTTAGCGGCGGTTGTAGGATTGTCGATTGTTTTCTACCGACCTTTCTGCAAATGGATTTGTCCTTTGGGGGCCTTTTACTCCTTGTTTAATAAAATATCCATTTATGGATACACAGTAGATCAAAACAAATGCATCCACTGTAAAAAATGTGCAAAAACTTGCAAAATGGACGTGGATATGAGTGAAAATCAAGATTCCCTAGAATGTATACGGTGTGGAGAATGTATAAAAGTTTGTCCAACCCACGCCATTGAAACAGGAAATACTTGGAAAAGAAAGGAAAAAGAAAAATGAAACATGTACGAAAGATAACTATGATTTTGGTCATGGTATTGGCTTTGGGCTCTTTGGTGGCCTGCTCAGGGGGAGGAGGAGCCAGTTCAAAATTGGCAAAATCGATCCCTCCATTTACAGCAAAGGATTTTGAAGGAAATATGTATTCCCAAGATGAGTTTAAGAAAAACGAGCTAAATGTTTTGAATTTCTGGTTTAGTGGCTGTAAAGCTTGCGTTCAAGAGATGCCAAATCTAGAAAAAATTAGCCAAGAATTAAAAACCAAAGGCGTAGGAATGTATGGCGTTTGCACGGATTATGGTTATGATGAAAGCACCGATGCATTGGCAAAAAAAATCATTTCAGAAAGTAAGGTAACCTATCCACAGTTGGTATTTGACAAAGAAGAAAAATCGGATGAATTTATCAACAGTGTAATGGCTTATCCAACAACGCTAATTGTAGATAAAGAAGGAAATATTATTGGAGATCCAATTGAAGGATCCATTGATGGCGAAGAAGGGGCAAAGGAATTTGTTCAAAAAGTAGAGGATGCACTTGAAAACGCAAAAGCAAACTCCTAAGCTTTCTTTTTTAGAAACAGACTCCTCAAAAACGAAAATATTTTATTTTGTCTTTGCCCTTGCTGTCGTCCTTAGTCATCTGGTATTTATGCAGCTTTACTATGGCGCGGTTACTTTTGTCGGAATGAAATATTTACACTTCACCCAACAAGATTTTTTGAAATATACAGATTTATTTGACGCGACTTCCTTCTTGTTCCTCTTTGTTATCTATTTTGCTTTGTTCCGCTTCTTTTTTCCAAGGGAAAAACGGGAACCTCTTAAATGGAAAACGTGGGGAATCTCCCATTTGTTTGGATGGGCCGCCGCAGGGATTTCCTGTCTTTGGTTTTTGCTATTAGACCATGTACTTTCTAACATACCATTTATTGCAGAAAGCTTAAAAGCTTTCAATCAAGGAATGGATTCCATAATGGGCGGGGGAACCATAGGGTTCTTCTTAGCAACAATACTCTTTGCTCCCGTTGTGGAAGAAATTTTATTCCGAGGTTTAGTCATGAATGCGCTAGAAAAAGCGAAGGGCCCCGCCTTTGCCATTATAGGATCGGCTCTTCTCTTTGGTATATGGCACGGAATTTTCATTCAATCAGTATATACTTTTTTCTTAGGATTGTTTGCTGGTTTCCTTTATTATAAAAAACGAAATATAATGTATCCGATTACGGTTCATTTTGTAAATAATTTCTTGTCGATACTTGGTGTTTTCCTAGTGGAAGAGTATCATTTGGACATTGTCGACCCCCTAAGTATTGTTTTGATTGTACCAGCAATTTATATTGTGATAAAAATGATAGAGAAAAGTAAAAAGGAAAAATGTCTTTCTCAATAAGAGGGAGACATTTTTTTCTTGGAGAAATTCGTGCTACAATAGACAAATAGGAGGAAGATATGAAAAAGATGAATCAAGATTTAATGGATTTTTTAGGGAAGAGTCCCACTAGTTATCAGCTCGTTTCCAATTTGGCTATGGAATTGGAAAAAAGAGATTTTATAAAGTTATCCAAGGATGTTCCTTGGGATGTAAAAGAAGGAGAAAAATATTATTTTTCTCAAAAAGGTGGCGCCATTGTTGCCTTTATTATGGGATCTACAAAAGTAGAAGAATTTTCCTTTCATATAATTGGAAGCCACGGAGATTCGCCAGGATTTCGTATCAAACCCAATAGCGAAATGAAAGCAGGGAAATCTTACGTAAAATTAAATACAGAAGTGTATGGCGGTCCTATTTATTCCACATGGTACGATCGTCCCTTAACCATTGCTGGGCAGGTTTCCTTCTCCAAAAATGGGAGAGTAGAGAGCGAAAACATTTATGTAGATAAGGATTTATTAATCATTCCAAACTTAGCCATTCACATGAACCGGGAAGTGAACAGTGGCTATAAATTCAATCCACAAAAAGACACTTTGCCATTATTGGGAATGGTAGAAGAAAAATTGGAAACCGATGGATATTTGTTGGAAGTTTTATCTGAATTCTGTAATGTAAAAAAAGAAGAGATTTTGGACTTTGATTTGTTTTTATGTCCAAGGGAAAAAGGAACTTTTGTAGGGGCAAAAGAAGAGTTTATTTCCTCTCCCCGTTTGGACGATGGAAGTATGGCCTACTTGTCTATGAGAGCCTTGTGGGAATCAAAACCTTCTAAGGCGACAAAAATGGTGGTTGTATTTGATCATGAAGAAATTGGAAGTCATACCATTGCAGGGGCCCAAGGGGCGTTTTTCCGAGATGGTTTGGAACGAATTGCCTTGTCTGTAGGCCATAGGGAAGCCTATTATTTGGGAATGGAACGGGGGTATATGATTTCAGCGGATTTGACCCACGCCTTTCATCCAAATTATGAAGAAGCCGCCGATCCTACCAATCGACCTATACTCAATAAAGGGCCTGTTATTAAAACGGCGGCCAACGGAAGCTATTCTACCACTGGAAAAACGTCGGCTATTTTCCAAGAATTATGCAAAGGGGCAGAAGTTCCCTATCAATTTTTTACCAACCGATCCGATAAACGAGGCGGTTCCACCATTGGGCCCATCGCTTTGGAAAAATTAAATATTGATATGGTAGATGTGGGAACCCCCTGTCTTTCCATGCATTCCATTCGAGAATTGGTAGGAAGTGACGATCAAAAATCGATGTACAAAGTATTTTTGGAATTTTTCCACAAAAAAAGAGACCGTTTATAGGCCTCTTTTTTTTACATAAATTTTATAATCCGCGAATTTTGGATTCTAATTTTTCTCTCTCGATTTGTAAACCTTGGTCAATGGTAGCTAAGATTTTTTCCTTATCTTGAGGGAAAGTTCCCTTTAATGGAACGAAATTGCTGGCGTGATTGGCTCGGAAAACCCCGTGCTTCACATCAATATGCTCTACCATTTTGCGGATTTCTTTTAGTACTTCGTGGCTATCTAAAAGTTCAAAGCGTCCTTCGGCAACATCTTTATACATAGGAGCAGCAGGCTCTAAAAGCAACGTCAAAAGCCCGATATATTCTGGCTCAATGGCATTGATTACACGGGCACTTTCTATGGCGTGTTCATCGCTTAATGCATGGCTTCCCAATCCGTTAATAAAGGTTACGGAAAGTTCAATTCCTGCTTCTCGAACTCTTTTTCCACTTTCAATAATTTCCTCTGGAGTTACGCCTTTTTGAATGTTTTCTAAAATCGTTCCACTTCCAGATTCAATACCTAAATAAATCATTTTCAGATTATTTTCTCGAAGGAGTTTCCATTCTTCTGGCGTCTTAGACAAAATGGATTTTGTTGTAGCATAAGAGCTTAAACGTTTCAAATTAGGAAACAATTGATTGGCCGTTTTTAGAATGGTCAACAAATCCTCTGTAGGCATCAAAAGAGAATCTCCATCGGCAATAAAAATTTTATCCAAACGATCTCCATAAGCCTGATGAGCCATTTGAAGGTCTTCTACAATTTCACCCAAAGGGCGAGCGAAAAAATGTTCATCTTTATACATGGTACAGAAGGTACATCTATTGTACCCACAACCAACGGTTGCTTGTAAAATATAGCTCCACGCCTCACTAGGTGGACGATAGATGGAACCTTGGTATCTCATAAAATCACCTCATTTTCATTATATCACAGTATACATGTACCCGATAAAATCATCAACACAATTCTTTTACAAAACTTTTTCAATTAATTTACAGAGGGAATATTTTTTTGATATAATAACAATCGGTTACAAATGATTTTTTATAAAATGTAATCCGTAGACTAGAAACTACAAACAATAGGGGAGGAACAATGGAATCTACTCTGACGTTAAGTCAAATTGACTGGCATTTAATAGCCGGGGGTCTTGGACTATTTTTGTTCGGGATTAAATTAATGGGGGATAGCCTCACAAATTTTGCAGGAACAAAAATTCGTGATTATATTGAAAAATATACATCCAATCCAATTATGGGCGTATTGGTCGGGATTATTATTACTGGATTGATTCAATCTTCTTCAGGAACAACAGTAATTGTAATTAGCTTGGTACGTGCTGGTTTAATGCGACTCAATCAAGCCATAGGAATTACTCTTGGTGCCAATATTGGTACAACGGTAACATCCATTTTAATTGGTTTTAATTTGAATTATTATTCTTATTTCTTATTGCTACTAGGTGTAGGCGTATTTATGGTAGCAACTAAGAAAAAAACATCGTACTTAGGAGAAATTGTAATTGGCTTTGGCTTGCTCTTTATTGGATTGAATATTATGGGGGATGCCCTAAAAGAATTACAATATGTGGCCGGATTTGAAAATTTGGTTATTCGTATGTCTGAACAACCTGTTATTGCAGCCATTGCAGGAACCATTATGACAGGCGTTATTCAATCTTCTTCGGCAGTAGTAGGGATTGTTCAAACTTTATATAATTCAGGCGCAATTGACTTACCAGCCTCTATGGGACTGGTTTTTGGTGCCAATATTGGTACGACTGTTACGGCTGCCTTAGCTGCCTTTGGAGGCAGTTTAGCCGGAAAGCGAACTTCTATGTTCCACGTACTATTTAACGTAACGACATCGGTAGTCTTTTTGATTTTAATTCGTCCTTATGTTGGAGTGGTTCAAACCATTTCTACAGCATTGGGACTTAACAATATGATGACCATTGCCGTGGGCCACTTCCTATTTAACTTTATTGGTATGTTATTGTTCTTGCCGTTTATTAAACAATGTGTAGATATACTATATAAATTAATGCCAGGAAAGGGAGAAGTGGAATTTGACGCCAATAGCGTTGAGTTGGACGAACAAATGATTGTACAATTCCCAGCGGGTGCATTGAAACAATCAAAATTAGCTATCCAATCCATGTCAGATTTGGCTTTGCAAACGGTAACGGCCTCTAAAAATTATCTGATGACGGGAGATAAAAAATATTTCAAAGAGGTAAATCAAGTAGAAGATATTATCAATGCTTTGGATACAAAAATTTCCAGTTATCTTATGAAGATTTCAAAACAACATTTAACAGAAGAACTTTCGGAAGAATATTCTGTTAACTTACAGGTAGCAAAGAACTTTGAGCGTATTGCAGACTTAGCCCAAAACCTAGTAGAATATTACGAAGGGGTCTTCGATGCCAACGAAAAATTTGATGAGGACGCTTTGAGGGAATTGGAACAAGTTTATGATCTATTGACTCATATTTACGTGAATAGTGCAGAAGTGTATGTCACAGGAAATGTATCTTTGTTTGAAGTAGTAAAAGAAGACGAAAATGCATTGAACTTAATGGAACACAATATGAGAGCTTCTCACTTACGTCGTCTAACAGAAAGACATCAACAAGCAACGGTTCTTACCTCTGTTTTTGTAGATATTTTAGGGACGATGGAAAGAATTGGAGACCATGCATTTAATATTGGTCGTTTAACCTTTAATCCAATCAAAATGCACAATGAAAAGACCAACAAAAGCGATAAAAGTTTATAATATAAAAAAACAAGGGTTCATACCCTTGTTTTTTTTGTGGAAAAAATCCTAGAAAGAAGGGTATATAAAAAAAGACGATAATGAAGGAAAAAAGAAAAGAGGGAAACATGGGTTTTTATGATTTTGCATTAATAGATGGGACCGGAAAAGAAATTTCTATGGAAAACTATAGGGGGAAAGTGGTATTGGTTGTAAATACGGCGACAGAATGTGGATTTACGCCTCAGTACGAAGATTTACAAAAATTATTTGAAAAATATCACGAAAAAGGGCTGGAAATAATTGATGTACCAAGTAACCAATTTCGTGGACAAGCGCCGGGAACCGATGAAGAAATTGCACAATTTTGTAGCTTGAATTTTCATACGCAATTTTCTCAAATGAAAAAATCCGATGTAAATGGAGAGAAGGAACTTCCTTTATTTACTTTCTTAAAAAAGGAAAAAGGATTTGAAGGTTTTGGAAAAGGAGCCAAGGCCCTTGCTATGAGCGCCATGTTAAAGGCGATGGATAAGGACTATAAAAACAATTCCGATATAAAATGGAATTTTACAAAGTTTTTAATAGACCGAGAAGGGAATGTAGTGGAACGCTTTGAACCAACGGAGAAGATGGAAAAAGTAGAGGAGGCTGTATTGGCTTTATTATAAGGAGACAAAAAATATGTTTCGTGAAATGAGAAGAAGTCGTCAAATTTTACCAGAAGAAAAGGTGCAAGAAATTTTAGAGCGAGGAACCAATGGAATTTTATCGGTTATAGGAGAAGATGGCTATCCTTATGGCGTTCCCATTAGTTACGCTTATGAAGAGGGAAAAATTTATTTTCATTCCGCAAAAAAAGGACACAAAAATGATGCCATAAAAAAAGACAGTAAAGTTTCCTTTACTGTTGTGGACCAAGATGAAATTGTACCTGAAAAATTTACTACGTATTTTCGCTCTGTTATTGGCTTCGGGAAAGCAAGACTCTTAGAGGGAGAGGAGCTTTATCATGCCTTGGATATTTTAGGAGAAAAATATTGGCCAGGACATATAGAGGAGCGAAAGGAAGAAATCAAAGGATCTCTAGATGCGGTGGCTTGTTATGAAATATCCTTTGATCATATTATGGGAAAAGAAGCCATCGAATTGGTTCGAATGGCTGAGCCTAAGGGAGAATAGATAAAATGTGGGAGAGAATTTTTTCTCCTACGGGGATTCCTGTGGCTTGTTGAAATCCTAGATAGCTTAGGTTGGAGTTGACTTCACAAACGAGAGGGCCTTGTTCTCCGTATAATAAATCCACACCAGAAAATTGGAGACCAAGGGCTCTATGGGCTTCTAAGGCTACGGATTTTTGTTCTTCGGTAAGGACAATGGGAGAAGAGGTTCCTCCCAAGGCAATATTGGCACGAAAATCTTTAGGATTTCTTCGTTCAATGGCCCCGAGAATTTCATCTCCCACAAGAACGACACGAATGTCTCGTCCAAAACTATGGGAAATATTCTCTTGAAATAAATAGGGACGGCCATTTATTTTAGAAAGAACGGCGTTCATTTCTTCGTAAGAGGAAATCGAATAGACTTGCTCTCCAAAAGAACCTTGGGCCTCTTTCAAAATAAAAGGAGAGCCAAGAGTAGAGACAACTTGATCATAAAATGGGCGAGAGAGAGGATAGAAGGAATATTGCATAGGACCAGGCAAAGTTTTTGCCATAGGAGAAATGGTTTTTAAGGCCTGCCAAGTGAGCAATTTGTTATCACAAATTTCAATGGCAGAGGGAGAGTTAAAAATGGGATAACCCATAGCTTCTAATCCCCTTGCTAAAACCAAGTCTTTGTCTAGAAATAAAACAAAATCGGGTTGGATTTTTTCCAAAATGGGATAGGAAACTTCCTTGTCTTTGTAATCGAGAACAAAATCTCCGTTCCCAATGGGTATACACTCTGTAGAAGCTTTTTTTCCCGCTTCCACTAAATTTTCTACGACGCCATAAAGGTTTTTGACCTTTTTCATGCCACTATTGTAAACGATAATTCCTTTTTTCATAAACTCGCCTCCTGTATTTATTGTAAGAAAGGCGAGGGAAAAAGTAAATAAGGAGAGCCTATGAACTTAGAAGAAGCAAGAAAAGAAATCAATGCAATTAATGATCAGATGTTAGAACTTTTTATTCGCCGATTGGAACTTTCAGAAAAAATTGGGGAAGACAAAAGAAAAAGAGGAATTGCTATTTTAGATGAAAACAGAGAAAAAGAAATCTTAGAAAAGATGAAGGGAAAATCGGAAAATTTTTCCAAAGAGGTGGAAGAATTTTTCCAGTTTCTTTTTAAGATATCAAAGAAACGGCAAACAAAAGGATAATAAGCCTGATTATATGCATATTTTGCTAAAAATGACGTATAGTAAATATATAGAAACGTAGAAATAAAAAACGAAATATTTTGAACGATTTTAATGAAATGTTTTAATGAAGTATTTTAAGGAGGATTTATGAAAAAATTAATACCGGTATTAGGATTAGGATTGATGCTTGTAGCGTGTACGCAAGGAGAACAACCGGCTGCAAATAATGCAGAAGTAACAAACAACGCACCAGCGGTAGAGACGACAAATAACGCAGCGACAAACAACGCGACAGTAAACACAAGTTTGACAGAAAATAACGCTTCAACAACAGAGGTGGCTATAAGCGGAGAGATGACCAATGGGAAATTGGCAGAAATTTTCTTAGGAGAATATCCCAATGCACAAATCACAGGAATTTCTTACGATTTCGATGACGGAAGAGATGAGTTCCAAATTGATGGAATTCAAGATGGGAAAGAAGTAGACTTGGAGATTGATGCAAAAACGGGAGAAATTATTAAAAAGGATACAGAGGATGACGATCGTACCAACGATACTCCATTGGATTTAGCGCAAGTAAAACCATGGGCTGAAGCCGTAGAAAAAGCAAAAGCAGAAGTAAACGGTGGACGCTTAGAAAGTTTTGACTTAGATGTAGAAAATGGAAAAGCGGAATACGAAGTGGAATTTGAAGGAAACGATCAAGAAGTTATTTTGGATGCAAACACTTTGGAAATTTTGCGTGTAGATCGATAAGAAAAAAAGAAAGGCTGGCGAGGGAGCCAGTCTTTTTTTGTGGACAAATGGGAAGAAAGAACCCCTTTTACCTTTCTTTCCATGATTTTTTTTGAATTGTGGTATAATAAGGCAAAGAAGAGGAGGGAACTTCATGAAAATATTGATTGTTGATGATGAAGCGGCCATTGCTGAAATCATTTCTTATAACCTAAAAAATGAAGGATTCGAAACGCAAGTTGCCTCAGACGGGGTGGAATGTTTAGAAGTACTAGATACTTTTTCTCCAGATTTGGTAATTTTAGATATTATGATGCCTAGAATGGATGGATTTGAAACATTACAAGAAATACGGAAGAAAAGCCGTTTGCCAGTTATTATGTTAACGGCCAAGGAGTCGGAAGCAGATAGAGTCCGTGGCTTAGAGCTAGGGGCGGACGACTATGTAGTAAAACCTTTTAGTGTAAAGGAATTGATTGCACGGGTGAAAGCCAATTTCCGTAGACAAGATTATGAAAACGAAGGCTACTTGCCTGATGAAGTCATAGAAGAAGCGGATTTATTTATTGATCCGGTAAAATATGAAGTGAGAAAACGCGGAAAAACCGTAGAGTTAACTTTACGGGAATTTGAGTTGTTGAAATTTTTAGCACAGACGCCTGGAACGGTTTATAGTCGAGAAGAGCTTTTGGAGCAAGTTTGGGGCTATGAATATTACGGGGATATTCGTACAGTAGACGTTACGGTTCGAAGATTGCGAGAAAAAATTGAAGATGAAGGAAAAGATTTTACCTACATTATGACCAAACGAGGAGTTGGATATTATTTTGGGGGCTAAATTCTTTTCAAGTATAAAATGGAGATTTATCGTTATTTATTTCCTATTGGTAATGGCCGTAATGGCGATTATTGGTGGATTTATTGTGAATCGCTTGGAAGATGCGCAATTGGAAAAAGTAAAACTCGATGTGGAGGAAACCTTAAATTCAATTGTAAATTCTTCTACTTATTTAACCGATGGAAATTGGGATGAAAGCAAAGAGCGGATTCAGAATACTTTGAATGAATGGCGATTTGGTAGTGAAGAGGCCGTATATGTGATTGGGAATGGAGAAGTCCCCCGTATTACGGCCTCTAGTGTTAATACTCGTGATTTAATTACGGGAGAAAATGCCTTAACCTATAAGGAGTTAAGCCCTAAATTGGTTTTAGCTGCCCTAGAAGGGGAGTCCACTTCTGCTTTGCGAGAAGACCCAGGAACGGGGGCAAGATATTATCATTACGTTATGCCTGTTCGATCTCAAGATGGGACCGTTCATGGAGTGTTTTATATGATCGTAAATTTGATGATGATTTATAGCGTAATAGAAGATGCGCAGATTATTTTAACCTACGCAACGGTAATCGCCCTTATTATCACATCTATTTTAGGATATTTTTTGGCCCAATCCATCACTGGGCCTATTCATGATGTAACAAAACAAGCGAGAGAAATGGCTGGAGGAAATTTCAATCAACGCGTTGTGGTAAAAAGTGACGATGAAATTGGCCAATTGGGAAGTATGTTTAACTTTTTGACAACGGAACTAGAAGAAACCATTGGGCGAATGGATACAGAACGTTCAAAATTAGAGACCATTTTTAGTTATATGGCAGAGGGCGTTATAGCCGTAGATCGCCGAGGACATTTGATTCATGCCAATCCAGTAGCTCGCGAAATTTTGGATCTAGGGGAAGAAGAAATGAGTGAAGATAAATATTGGGATTTGAAGAAACTCAATATTTTAGGGATCAATTATTTTGAAAAGTCTTCCCTTTCTGGAACCAGCCAAATTGAAATCAAAGAAGGGTTTTACAATGTTCGCTACGCTCCTTATAAAAACGAATTTGGAGGAGATATTGGGATTATCGTTGTATTGCAAGATATTACCCAAGAACATAATTTGGATATTTTACGAAAGGATTTTGTTGCCAATGTAGGGCATGAATTGAAAACACCAATTACAACGATAAAATCCTATACAGAAACTTTAATGAGTGCCAATATGGAACGAAGCACCGCCTTACGATTCTTAGAAATTATCAATCGAGAAAGCGACCGAATGAACCGACTGGTAACGGATTTGTTGCAACTATCCAATATGGATGCCAAACGTACCCGTTGGGAAATTAAGTCTTTGGACCCTTACGATGCCGTAACAACGGCAATGGAATCGGTTCAGCCTTTAATAAAGGAAAAACACCATCGTGTAATTTTGGATATTCCAGAAGATGTTCGTCCTTTTTTAGGAGACAGTCACGGAACCAATCAAGTAATCTTAAATATTCTATCCAATGCAGCAAAATATACCTCTTATGGAGGAAAAATTACCGTAAAAGCAAAGAATTTTGGAAGCCGTGTCCACATTGAGGTGGAAGATACGGGAATTGGGATTCCGAAACGGGATTTGGAACGAATTTTTGAGCGTTTTTATCGAGTAGAGAAAGGAAGAAGTCGCGCCAAAGGAGGAACCGGATTGGGTCTTGCCATTGCCAAGGATGTAATGGAATCTATGGATGGACGGATTCGAATCCGCAGTGAATTTGGCGTCGGGACAACGGTGCTTTTAAGCTTCCCAATGGATAAGGAGGCTCTATGAAAGAACATATAAAAACCGTAGTATTGGCGATGCTAGTTGCCTTGACTTTGTATATGGCCAATGTAGTATGGTTAAAAGCGCCTCCAGAAACAGAAATTCTGCTTTCTCCAGAAAGGGAAAGTCAAGGGATTTCTCAAGAATTAGAGGAGAGCATTAAGCCTTATAAGACCTTAATCAATTTTGGGGGAAAAGAGCACGCCATTGTATATCAAGTTGAAAATATGTGGCCCTTTTACCAAAATATGTTGAAGCAATCTTTCCCTGAAAATCGAGGAACTTCCATTGTTTGGAAGGAAATTTCTTCCAAAGAATACATTCGAATGCACCAAGAACCTTCCATTGTATTTGATTTTGGGAATGAGGTTTACTCCAATTTGTTTAAGGAAATTTATCATTTGGACAATAGCCAAGGAAAAGTAGGAAACGAAATTCAAGAAATTTATTTTTCGGCCAATGGTTCTTCTGTGGTGCTTGTTACAGAGGAAGGATATTTTCAAAATACTTTGTCAGATGTAAGTGTTCAAGGGGTGGAACGATATTTTCAAAGCTTAAAAGAAGAGCAGAAATACGTGCCCTATCGAAGTACCAATGAATTGTATGGTAGCGAAAATTTGGTGTATTTGCCTCAAGGACCTTTGCCTTTTACTTTGCGAAGAGTGTATGAAAATGGGATAAAAACCATGGAACCCAACAATGTAAATGAGATGGTGGAACGATTTTTAGGAAGTTCCTTTGACGAAATTCACGTAATTGAGGAAGAAAATTCTACTTTATATGTAAATGGGCAAAAGACGTTGCGAATTACAAATAATGGAGTCGTTATTTACCGAGACGAAAGCGAAAAAAGAAGCGTAGACACAAAGGGAATCGAAGCCATTGAAATTGCAAAGAATTTTATGGAGAGCAAAACAGGAATTACCAAAGAACTCTATTTGGATTCTCTAAAGGAAATCCGACGAAACGATAAACAAGGATATCGCGTGCGTTTTAATTATTTAGAAAACAATTATGTGGTATATCCTGTGGGAGAAGAGTCTGTGAAATCTTTTATAGAAGTGCAAGTGGTAGACAATTCTGTTGTCCAATTGATTTACGTTTTGCGAGGAAGTGTAAAGCTTGAAAATCAGCCCATTGACGTTCAGGCTTATAAGTCCATTCAGGAAATTATAGAGCAAAATCAAGAGGAAATCGGATTGCGTATTGGAAAACCGGGATCGGATGTAGAAGATATTTATAGAGAACTAAAAGGTTGGGATCTTTGTCTAATGGACGAATACCAAGAAGATGAATTTCCTTTAACCTATGTGTATTGTGTAGAGTTTGAAGGGATAACTTTTTATTATCATGGAATTACAGGAGAGTTGGTGATGATAAGATAGATGGATTGGTCAAAAGCAAAAAGTATTTTAATTATAATTTTGATTCTTTGTAATGCGGTAATGGCTGGCTCCTATTTCTTCGGACAGAGGATAATTCAACACGATGATTTTTCTGAAGATGCCAAGATGATTTTAGAGAATCAAGGAATTCAAGTCAAAACGGAAATTCCCTCAAGGAATGTAGAAATTCCTACGTTAAAAGTGGGATTCGAATCCAAACCAACGGCACAATGGAACGAAAAATTTTTCCATGGAGAAGGGGAGTTAATGGAAGACACGCTTTCTTCTGTGGTACTTGTAAGAGGGGAAGAAGAACTTACGATTACAGACAATAGCCGCCTAATGTATTCTTATACGGGAGAAATACCAGAAAAAAATCAGACCAAAGAGGAAGCCTTAGCCATTGGAGAAGAGTTTTTGCAAAAGCATGATTTTTCTTTAGAAGATATGGAATTGGTTCAAGCAATTCAAGAGGGGAAGGAATGGAAGATTTCCTATACCATGGTCTATAAAGATCGATATTTAGAAAGTACTTCTACCTATTTGTCCATTGAGGGAGACCAGGTGAAAATTATGGATCGTCAATGGCTCTATGTATTGGAAGAGGAAGAAATCGGAGAGGTTTTACTGCCTGCTTCAAAGGCGATTTTGGAATTGATGAATCATTCTCGCCTAAAGGGGAGAGCAATTGTAGAAATGGAACCAGCTTATTATTTTAATTGGGATGAACAATTGTTGTCGGAAGAATATTCTGGATTTTCACAGGGAAGGACCAAGGCGGCCTGGCGCGTTGTCATGGACGATGGAGAGGAAATTTTTCTTTCCAACTAAGGAGGCGCAATGAACCGAGAGGAATTAAAATTAGGGAAAATAGATGGAATGGATTTGAAAGAGTTGGCCAAAGAGTTTGGCACGCCTTTGTATATTTATTCCAAAAAACAATTGGAAGAAAATGTTCTAGCCTATCAAAAGGGATTTTTGGATCCTTATGAAAGAACCAGGGTGGCTTTTGCTTCGAAAGCTTTTTCTTGTAAAGCCCTTTACCAATTGATGGCTCAGAGAGGAATTGGCTTAGATGTTGTATCGGGAGGAGAAATCTTTACAGCAAAACAAGCAAAAATTCCCATGGAAACCTTGGAATTTAATGGAAACAATAAAGAAAAATGGGAGATCGAGTTGGCTTTGGAAGAGGGAATTGGACTATTTATTGTGGATTCTTTAGAAGAACTCTATTTTCTTGAAAAAATAGCCAAAGAAAAAGGGAAAGTAGCCAAAATCTTATTTCGTCTAAAACCCAATGTAGAAACCGATACCCACGCTCATATGTCCACGGGCCATAGCCGTTCTAAATTTGGGATTTCTAGGAAGGATTTTTTGAAAGCTTGGGAGTTTTCGCAAAAATCAAAAGAAATGGAATTTCGAGGAATCCATATTCACGTAGGTTCTCAGTTAAAAGAAAATACAAGTGTATTGGCGGGATTAAAAAACATTTTTTCCCTTTTGGAAGAAGGGGGAGAAAAAGTTCTATCCTCCATAAAAGAAATCAATTTAGGAGGCGGCTTAGGAATTTCCTATGTAGAGGGAGAAAAATCTATTTCTGTGGAAGAATTTTATAAAGAGCCCATGAAACAGATCGAAGAATTTTTCCAAAAGCACAAAAAAATTCGCCCATGGATTTCCATAGAACCCGGACGAAGCCTTGTGGGAGAGGCAGGAATCACCCTTTATGAAGTGGGAACGATAAAAGAAGAGGAATCCCAGACTTTTATGGCTGTAAATGGAGGAATGAGCGATAATCTTCGTGTGGCTTTGTATGGAGCAAAATACGAAGCCCTAGCCGTAAACAAATCGGGGGAAGAAAAAACCGTACAAATTGTAGGAAAGTGTTGCGAAACGGGAGACGTTTTAATTCAAAAGGCAAAGTTACCGGAAATGGAACGAGGAGATTTGTTGGTGATTTTGGCTACAGGAGCCTATCATTATTCCATGGCCAACAATTACAATAAAAATCCCATTCCTCCCGTTATTTGTGTCGAAGATGGTAAAGCAGAAATTTGGGTAAAAGGGCAGACAATGGAAGAATTGATTCAAAGAGAACAATAAAAAAGCCTCGGCTCTATGCCGAGGTTTTTCTTATTCTGATTTATTTTTTCCACCGTGTTTTGCCAATAAATCATCTTTCATCTTCCAAAGAGGATAGGACAAATCAACCACATATTCTTGAGGATTGCTAAGACGTTTTACCTCGTCCCAAAGGCTATCCAATTCTCTTACGGTATTTTCGCGGATGGATTCCAAAGAAGGTACATCGTAAACCAAATTTCCTTTGTCGTAAATTCGTTTTAACAACGGACGAACTTCGTAGTTGGAAATGGTCTTTCTCTTCCATGTAAATACAGGATGGAACAATTCGTATTCATCCTTAGGAATTTCTTCGTCATGTAAAGTAATTACATCGGCAATGGCTTTTCCGTGGTCTTTATCGTAGAAACGGAAGACATTTTTGAAGCCAGGCGTTGTAATTTTCGATACATTTTCTGAGATTTTAATGGTAGGGATAACTTCCCCTTCTCGCTCTGTGGCAACCAATTTATAGACGCCGCCAAAAACGGGATGGCTTTTAGAAGTAATTAAACGTTCCCCAACGCCAAAACTATCAATTTTGGCCCCTTGATTTAATAAATCTTCAATGACGTATTCATCCAAAGAATTAGAAGCCATAATGGTAACATCAGGGAAGCCGGCTTCATCTAGCATTTGTCTTGCTTTTTTAGAAAGATAAGCAATGTCGCCAGAATCAATGCGAACGCCTCTTCCTTCGTATCCCTGTTCTCTCAACTCCTTAAAGACTCGAATGGCATTAGGAATCCCTTGTTTCAACGTATCGTAGGTATCAATCAAAAGGAAACATTGGTCGGGATAAACTTTTGCATAGGCGCGGAAAGCTTCCAACTCCGTAGGAAACATTTGAACCCAACTGTGAGCCATAGTTCCCAAGGCAGGAACGCCATAGGAAAAATCAGCTAAAGTATTGGCTGTTCCGTTACATCCACCAATGTAGGCAGCTCTTGCCCCTAAATTGGCCCCAGAATATCCTTGGGCACGACGAGAACCAAATTCCGTAACGGGACGTCCTTCGGCAGAAGTAACAATACGGTTGGCTTTTGTGGCAATCATCGATTGATGGTTGATGGTTAATAGAACCATCGTTTCAATAAGCTGAGCTTGAATAACGGGTCCGCGAACCGTAACCAAAGGTTGTTGTGGAAAGACAACGGTCCCTTCAGGCATAGCCCAAACATCGCATTCAAATTTGAAATTTCGTAAATATTCTAAGAATTTTTCGCTAAAGATTCCCTTTCCTCGTAAAAATTCAATGTCTTCATCTGTAAAAGATAAAGTTTCTAGGTATTCAATCAGTTGTTCCAAACCGGCTAAGATGGCAAAAGAAGCCTCATCTGGAACCGTACGATAGAACATATCGAAATAGACAATTTGTTCTCCCATACCGTTTTCCAAATACCCATTCCCCATGGTAAATTCATAAAAATCCGCCAAAAGAGTATAATTGTTTTTTTCTCTAATATCCATTTTTCTCTCTTTCTCTTTCAAAGTATTTTTATTATTATATCATTTTCTTAGGAAAACGTATAATTATGTATTGGTATTCCTACCCATAAAGAAGGTTTACCAAAAATGTTCTGTGGCTCTTTTTAATAAAGGAAAAATCAAACCAGCAACGACAGCCCCAAAAATTCCTTGGATTCCATTAGGGATGATGGCTGCAATCGCCGCCGGATAATCGTATAGAATTAAATCGTATAAAAAATATCCCAAAGGCATAACAAAAGAAGCTAAGAAAAATGCCAAAATTCCAGGCAAATTTACTTTCTTATAAAGGACGGTAGCCAATAAGGCTTCCAAACTTTTTACGACCAATGTAGCAGGGGCATAAAAACTATAGCCCAATAAAAGATCTGCAATGGCGCATCCAAATCCACCGGCAAAAACGCCCAAAAAACCCGGAAGCAAACCAACAGACAAAAAGATAGCCGCCTCAGACGGATTCACAAAACCCTTTGTCCCAGGAATCGGGATGGCAATTACCATAGTAGAAACAACGACAATGGCCATACAAAGAGCGGTACGAGTTAAATTTTTAGTATTCATTCCAACCTCCTTGCCTATATTATAGTACAAATAAAAGAGGAAAAGCCCTTTTCCTAAAATTTCACATAAATAAGATAAAATAGGGTAAAATGGAAGTAACAGAAATTCAGGAGGGAAATATGGAAAAATACCAATGGGATCTAAGTCCTTTGTATAAAGGTACAGATGATGAAACGTTAATCAAAGACATAGAAAAAATGGAAAATTTGGTAAAAGGAAGCCAAGTTTTTTTTGATAAAGAAAAAGAAGAAGAAAAAATTTTAAGAGAAGGAATTTCTCTTATGGAAGAAATAGTAGAATTGGTAGAAAAGACCTTTGCCTATTTGCAATTTGTTTTGGCAGCAGATACATCCAATGGAAAGGCCTTGGGCCTATTGAATCGTGGTCGAAAAGTGTTGGCGAAATTCAATGGATTTGAAGTAAAATTCTCCCGAGTGTTAGGAGAAATGAATTTGGATTCTTATTTGGAAAAGGAAGAATTCAAACCCTATAGCTTTGTTCTAAAAGAAATGCAAGAAGGAGGAAAACATCTCCTTTCCGAAGCAGAAGAAGAAATTTTAGCCGAAGTGTCCATTTACGGAACCAATGCTTGGGAAAATTTATTTGACCAATTGACCTCAAAAGCATCGGCAGAATATCGAGGAGAAGAAAAAAATCTAACCGAACTTCGAAACCTTGCCTATGATCCAGATCCAAAAGTTCGAAAAGAGGCCTACGAAGCAGAATTAAAGGTCTATCCAAAAATTGAAGACTCTTTGGCTGTAGCTTTAACTTCCATTAAAGGCCATGTAAATACCATTGCCAGAAAAAGAGGATACAAAGACGCCATAGAGGAAACGTTGGACAAAAGTCGCATGGACCGGAAAACTTTGGACGCTTTAATCCAAGCCATGGAAGAAAACTTAGATATTTTCCATCGCTATTTTAAGGCAAAAGCCAAAGGATTGGGCAAGGAAAAATTGCCTTGGGAAGACTTGTTTGCCCCTATGGGAAAAGTCCCAGCGGGTTATTCCGTTCCCCTATCTCAACGAGCTTTAGTAGAAAGTTTTGAGGCCATTCATCCGCCCATTGCAAAATTAATGGACCAAGCCTATAACGACAATTGGATTGATTTCTTCCCAAGAAAAGGAAAAGTCGGCGGAGCTTTTTGTGAAAATTTAGGATCCATAAAACAAAGTCGTATCTTAACCAATTTTGATGGATCTTTTAACGCCGTTGATACCTTGGCCCACGAGTTGGGACACGCTTATCATGGCTATTTGATTGAGGACAAATCTCCCTTAAATCGCTCCTATTCCATGCCCGTAGCAGAAACGGCTTCAACTTTTAACGAATTCCATTTCTTGTTGGACACTTTGGAAAAAGCGAAAAATGAGGAAGATTATTTGGGATTGATTGAATCTTTCTTAATGGGAAACGCCCAAACCATTTGCGATATTCTAAGCCGCTATTTATTTGAAAAAGAAGTATTTGAGCGAGTAGATGATGAAATTTTATCGGCCAAAGAACTTTGCGACATTATGCATCGAGCGCAAGTAAAAGCCTATGGAGAAGGAGTCGAGGAGGAATCTTTGCATCCTTATATGTGGGCTTGTAAAGGCCATTATTATTCAGCGGCCCTTAGTTACTACAATTTCCCTTACGCCTTTGGCAGTCTCTATGCCATGGCTCTTTACACAGAAGCCAAGGAAAAAGGACCAGAATTTATGGAAAAATATGACGCCATGTTATCAGCAACTACGACCTCCACAGTAGAAGACGTAGGAGCCGTTGTAGATATGGATTTACGCAATCCAGAATTTTGGAAAAACGCCATGAAAACATTTGAACCCTATGTAAAGGAATTTGAAAAATTGGTAAAATAAAAAAAGCCGCCATTAAGGGCGGCTTTTTTTCTTGTCTTTATTTAATTCGCAACAATCCAAAGGCCCGGAGCCGAAAGAATCTTTATTGGCTTTTGAGATTTTTTCAATAAAATTTTCGTATTTATCCTTTAGACTTTTCTTTTTCTTCTTCATCCTTCTCATCTCCTAGAAGAATTTCTCTCCACTTGCTCAGTTGTTCCTTTTCTCCCTTTGGAAGTTCTGGGAATTGAGGATCCAATTCTTCCATAATTTCTAAAACAATTTCTGAAATTAAGTAACGTCCAAACCATTTTTTATCTGCCGGAATCACATACCAAGGGGCCTCTTTTGTAGAGGTGTTTTCTAACAAATCCTCATAGGCCTTTTGGTATTCATCCCAATATTCTCTTTCACTAATATCAGAACTTGAGAATTTCCAATTTTTATCTTCTCGATCAATTCGCTCCAATAAGCGTTCCTTTTGCTCATCTTTAGAAACGTGTAAGAAGAATTTTACTACTTTGATTCCGTTGTTGCCTAAATATTTTTCGAAACTAGAAATTTCCTTAAATCTCTGTTCCCAAATATCGTCAGAAACCAAAGATTGGGGAATTTGTTGCAAAGGCAAAAGGTTATGAACCCTTGTAACCAAAACGTCTTCATAGTGAGAGCGGTTAAAAATTCCGATATTTCCTCGAGCCGGCAAAGCCTTAGCGATACGCCATAAATAATCGTGATCCAGTTCCTCTGAAGAAGGCTGCTTAAAAGAGGTAACTTGTGTTCCCTGAGGGTTTAGGGCCGTAAAGACGTGTTTAATGATGCCGTCTTTTCCTGCCGCGTCCATGGCTTGCAAAACGATTAAAAGGCCCCGCTGATTTTCGGCATAAAACTTTTCTTGATACTCGGCCATTTTTCTTAAATTCTTTGGCAAAAGGGTTTCATATACTTCTTCTTTTGTTAAGTCACCGTCGTAGGTGGTTGAAAAATCTTTTAGATTTACTTTTTTCTGTGGTTCTACTTTATAGGATTTTGTATTCATAAAATCTCCCTTCCTTTCTAAAATGATTCCCTAAAATGGTTAGAATAATCAAAGAGTTTTGGAAAAAACATACAAAAAAAACTTTGGAATGGTACAATAAAAAGAAATGTAGAAAGAAAAGGAGAAAACTATGAATAGAAAATTACACAGAAGTAGTACCGATCGCGTAATTGCTGGCGTATGTGGTGGAATTGGAGAATATTTTGATATAGATCCAACATTGGTTCGTTTTGCCTGGGTGTTGTTTAGTTTGGCAGGGGGTTCTGGATTGTTATTATATATAATTGCGGCCCTGATTATGCCAGAAGCCTAATTGGAATGGATAATGAAGAATATTAAATATCTTATTGGAGGAGTTTGGGTTCTTGCCCTTGTATTTGTGGGGATGTATTTTAGTGGAGTGGATCTTTTCCAAGAAGAAAAAATACAAGAAAAAAAGATTCAAGAAGAGAAACAAGAGCCCATTACGGTGGATTTGGTTGCTTTTGGAGACTTTATGCTCCATCAACCCCAACTGAATGTAGGAAAAACCGAAGAGGGATATGACTTTAAGCCTGTTTTCCGCTATTTACAAGAAAATCATATTGAAAAAGCGGATTTGGCTTTGATCAATTTAGAAACAACCTTAACCGATGGATCTAGGGGATATACAACTTTTCCGGTTTTTACTTCTCCCAAAGAAGTGGCAAAAAATTTGAAAGACGTTGGATTCGACATTATATCCACTGCCAACAATCATTCTTTTGACGGAGGGTTATCTGGTGTGGAATTTACCATTGATGCCTTAAAAGAGCAAGGATTGGATGTAATCGGGTCTCAAAAAGAAGAGCCTCAACCCTTTGTAAAAGAAGTTAAGGGGATGAAAATAGGATTCTTGTCCTATACTTACGGGCTCAATGGTTTTGATCAAACCATGTTAAATGGCGAAAAACCTTATGCCGTTAATTTAATTAGCGATGAGAGAGTGGTTGAAGATACAAAAAAATTAAAGGATTTAGGCGTCGATGCCATGGTCGCTTTTGTTCATTGGGGGGAAGAATATCATCAAGCTCCAACAGAAGCCCAAGTTCACTATTTTAATCTTTTGGCAGACAATGGCGTAATTTTAACTTTAGGATCCCATCCCCATATTTCTCAAGGGGTGAGCTCCAAAAAAGTGGGGCAAGAAAATCATTTTGTGGCCTATTCCATGGGAAATTTCGTATCCAATCAACGAAGAGAATATATGAACAATCGTAGACCGGAATCTGGATTGATGGTGAAAGCGAGGTTGGAAAAAGGAATCGATGGAAAGACGAGAGTAACAGGATTTGATCCATCTCCAACCTATGTAGATAAATATTCTGACGGAAATGGACTACATTTTGAGGTAATTCCTGTGGAAGATGTATTAAATGGAGAAATTGAATTTCCAAGAAAAGAGTCCATTCAACAGCGGTTGGAAGAATCCATGGGAGATTTTCGAGAATTGATTCCCCCTGAAATGGTATTAGAAATGTAAAAAAACTATTGCTTTTTTGCTTTAGCGTAGTAAAATAGAGAAATAGTTTTATTTGGGAATCCTTCCCAAATCCCTCAATGAAAATTGAGAAAAAAATAAAGACAAAGGAGGAAATGCAATGAGAAAACTGGAGCATCTAGCCAATGCCATAGGAAAAACGCCTTTAGCAGAAATTCACATTCGCTACAAAGACGAACCTATGGTTATCTATGGAAAAGTGGAGTATTATAATTTATCCGGCAGCGTAAAAGATCGCATGGCTTATGGCGTGCTAAAAGACGCCTATGAGAAAGGTGAAATCCAATCGGGCGACACCATTGTAGAAGCCACAAGTGGAAATACAGGCATTGCATTTTGTGCCTTGGGAGCGTACTTAAATCATCCAGTGGTTATTTATATGCCAGATTGGATGAGCGAAGAGAGAAAAAAACTCATCGCCTCTTATGGAGCGGAAATCCGTTTGGTTTCTGCAGAAGAAGGTGGATTTTTAGGTAGTATTGCCAAAGCGGAAGAACTAGGAGCAGGGAAAGGATATTTCTTGCCAAAACAATTTGAAAATCCTGCCAATGCAAAGGGACAATATGAAAGCTTTGGAAAAGAATTGATAGAAGATTTGAAAAAATTAGGAAAGACTTGCGACGGATTTGTTGCCGGTGTAGGAACAGGCGGAGTTGTAATGGGAGCGAAAATGGCCATAAAAGAAGCCAATCCAGAAGCAAAAGTATACCCATTGGAACCAGAAGAATCTCCTACATTAAGTACAGGAAACAAAGTAGGCAAACATAGAATTGCTGGAATCAGCGATGAATTTATTCCAGACTTGTGCAAATTGGAAGAGCTAGACGAAGTGATTGGCGTAGCTGATGGAGATAGCATTATTATGGCACAAAAATTAGCAAAGGCAGGACTTGGAGTAGGAATTAGTTCTGGCGGAAACTTTATTGGCGCCGTAAAAGCCCAGTTAAAACAAGGAAAAGACGCAACCATCGCAACGGTATTTTCTGACGATAGCAAAAAATATCTCTCTACGGATTTAATGAAAGAAGAACCCGTAAAAGAAAGCTACTTAAGCAAAGACATAGAAATTGAAGAAATTATCATTCACAGATAATAAAAAGGCCATCCAAAAAGGATGGTCTTTTTTTAATTAAGATATAGCTCGAAGCTCAGATTCTTGGATGATACGCTCAGGGATGGGGTGTTCTAATTCCCAAATAAATTCAATAGGTTTTTCTCCTTTATGGGAGTGATATTTTGCATTTCCTAAGAAAATATAAGGAGAGGTTCCTCCTTCTGTTTTCTTGTAATCGCGGACAAATAATAAAATTTTGTGGGAATGGGAACGGTCTTCGATATACCTTCTACCCGTAGCGGAGTTTTGGGAAGTGATGCTTTGACTTTCCCAATTGAATAGATAATCATTTATGGCAAAATCCTTGTACATAGTAGAAGGCAAGTAATCTTTTTCGTTTTTGTGAATGGTGATAAAAAATAGATCTGTATTGAAATCAGAAATATAGTAGACGCCTTCCCGAATTTTTAATAATTTTTCTTCATTTGATAGTCCAAAAGCAGAAAAAATTTGACTTTGAGTATATTGGGCATGAATTTCTAAAGGAACATTTTCTCCTTCATAAGGAATGGTTAAATTTTTTGTCTTAGATAGATTCATTTCAATCAAATCTAACAATTCGTCGCGAATAGAAGTGTTCTTTAAGAGCAATTGTTTTCTAGAATCAGAAAAAGAAATAGAGGGGACTTCATCCCAAATAGTGTAATAGATCATAGATTCTAGCCGTTTTTCTCTCGGAGAAAGACAGGAAGGATCAAAATTGTCTTGTAAGTATTTATGAGCAAATAGAAGGAGTTCGCGAGAATCCATTTGACTAAAACGAAAGAGAGCGAGTTTAATTTTTTTATAATCCTCGGCAATATATTCTGAGAGCATTCCGCATTGGAAAAGCAAATTGCGAAAAGATTGAATACTTTGGGATAAATAAAATTTGCCCAAAGAAATCTCATAAATTTCTAAGAAATTTTTCAAGTTCAGATCCAAATCATGAAGTGTATTCCAAGTGAGAATATATTTTTTTAGTTTCTTTGCATTAAATTGACTAGAGGGGAGGTTTCTTAGTACGTGCTCCATGGCTTTTTTCTCTAAGCGGATGGAAGAGCCCAAGGGAAGTATCCAACGCTCTTCTTCGATTGTTTTTTTGATGGATTCTTTTGTTTTCCCAATAATGCCGCGGAATTTTTTGGAAAAATCATATTCGCTATTGGCAGCGCCAATAAAATCCAATACAGTAAGAGCGCTTTTATCTTTATATTTTCTAAGGCCACGACCCAATTGTTGTAAAAAAATAGTAGCAGATTCAGTTGGACGTAAAAATAGCACTGTATTTACCTCTGGAATATCCACTCCTTCATTGAATAAATCCACGGTAAAGATACACTTTACTTCTCCTGCGGCCAACTGGTTTCTTGCATTTTCTCTTTCTTCTTCAGTACTCTTAGAATGAAGCGCTATGGATGGAATGCCCATCTTTTGGAAAGATTCCGCCATTTCTTCTGCATGAGAAATGGAAGCGCAAAAACCCAAAGCTTTCATATCCTCCAGGTTGGTGATATATCGTTCCAATTTTGCTCCTATCATATTCATGCGAAGCTTTCCTGCAGGCGAATGTATAGAATAGACTTCTTCCAATTCTCTGATGGCGTATTTTCCTTTTGTAAAAGTAATTTTTGAAATATCCACATTATCAGCAATACCGTAATAATGGAAGGGACAGAGCAATTGTTCGTTAATGGCGTCAATCAAACGTATTTCCGAAGCCATTCGATAATTGAAAAATTCTAAAATATTACGTCCATCCATCCGCTCGGGAGTAGCAGTTAGTCCTAATAGAATCTGGGGATCAAAATATTGTAAAATGTTGTCGTAGGATTGTGCAGAACTATGGTGGCATTCGTCGAGAATAATATAATCAAAATAATCTTTTTCAAACTCTTTGTATTTTTCTCCGGAATTCATACTTTGGACTGAGGCAAATACATGATTCCAATCGGTAGGGGAATAGCCTCCTACAAATAGTTCTCCAAAGTTGGCATCGCGTAAAACTTGTTGGAAGCTCTGTAAAGATTGTTCCAGGATTTCTTTTCGATGAGCCAAGAATAACAAGCGAGGGCGATGGCCTTTTTCGCGACAAAATCTTTCATAATCAAAGGCGGATAAAAGAGTTTTTCCTGTTCCTGTGGCAGCAACAACTAAGTTGCGATAAGAGTTATGGATTTTCCGTTCCACTTCCAAATCCTCAAGAATCATTTTTTGATGCTCAAAAGGTTCTAAAGTATAGAAATTAGTAGGAGTTATTCTTTGAAAGGAATGTTTTTTCAAAGACTCTTTTAATTTTTTATTTTCTTCCGGAGTATTTGTATAATATTCAAAAGAGGAATGATTCCAATAACTTTTGAAAGCATTATCCATTTGGATAAAAATGTCTTTGGAAGTTTGTTCGGTAATTTTCAGATTCCATTCTAGCCCCGTATCTAAAGCCGGTTTGGATAGATTGGAAGATCCAATATAAGCGGTGGAAAAACCAGAATTCCGTTTGAAAATATAAGCCTTAGCGTGGAGGCGCGTAGTATCTTTATCGTAAGAAACTTTAATCTCTGTGTTATTTAACTGGGAAAGAAGTTCGACAGCTTTGGCATCTGTAGCGCCTACATAAGTGGTAGTAATAATTTTTAATGGTTTAGATGCTGTGAAATATTCCAAATCCTCATAAAGACTAAGAATAACGGGATGTTTAATGAAGGAAACTAACAATTGAATTTCGTCCGCCGTACGAATTTCTCTACGAATTTCATCCATCATTCGGTGTTCGCTAGAGCCTCCAATAAAAAGCGTACTAGAAGAAAGAGAAGTTCTAGGACGAAAATGTTCATACATGTATAAGTCCTCAGAGTTTTTGCCCAGTGCCAAAAGCTCGAGAAGGTCCCATTCAGAAGGTTCGTTGGAAGTGGTGGCAAAATTTTCTACCCCAAGAATTTCATTTAGCTTGGAGAGAAGGGGCCATTTTTCTTCTTTAGAAATAGAATTTAATTTTCTTCGAATAAGAGACTCATAGGCCAAGGAAACTTTCAAATCCAAATCGCTAGAATCTACTTTTCGGATTTTTTTATTTTTGAAGCGCTCTAATTCGCAAAGTTCGGAAATTTGTAAAATTTTTTCATGCAATCCTTTTTTCATAATTCACCTTTTTTTTTCATTATATCCAAAGGGAAAAATGAGATCCAGTAAGAAATTCTAATTCCCAAATAAAAATAGCCGTAGGTTTCCCTAGGGCTATTTCATTGCGTTTAATATTTCTTCTCGTAAGGTGAGAGCTTCTTCGTCATCTGGATAAATATCGATAAATTCTTCAATTTGTCCTAGGGCTCTGTAATATTCTCCTTCTTCTATTTGCGTCTTAATTTTTTTTAAGAATTCCTCTCGTAAAGTGGAGATCATAACTTGTGCGTTGTAATAATTTTCATGGTCGTCTGATAGAACCCGGGAGAAAGAACGGATAGCGGGCATATCTTTGCCTGCTATGGCAAGGGCGATTCCTTGGCTATAGTTATCTACCGATTGGATCAGCGTTTTTGTGTCTTGAATTTTTAGAGTAAGATCAATGTTTTCAATATTGGTAGGTAAATTTTCATAAATTTCTAAGGCTCTTTCGTATTCGCCTTGATCGATATAGAGTTGCGCTTGTTGCAATTGTTTTTCGTTAGAAAATTGGTTGTAAATAAATCGACCGATTTGAAAGAGAGCAAGAAACAATAGAATAAGTCCGACAACATAGAAAATCATTTTTTTTCGATTGATTTCAGGGCGGAGTTCCGTGTTTTCTTCTTCATTTCTTCGATGGCGTTCGTGTTCAGAAAGGGCCTGCCCCCTTCGAGAAACTTGGTGATGAAAAAGGGAAGGATCTAGCTCTTCTTCGGATTTTTTGTAAAGAGGTTTTAGGGTTTCGTTGATTTTGCTTTCGGTAAGGGTCGTCAATACAAAATCTTTGTTTCTAGCACAGTATTGGCAGGTAGGGAGGTCTTTTGGATTGAGGGCTCCACATACGCAGCGCCAAGCGTCTTTGCGCTTTCCTCCATAAGTAATCACATCAGAACCGAAGGTGTTTCGCAAAAGGGCTCGTTTTTTGTTGCTTACAATAGGTAGGACGTAGATATTTTCTTTTCGTTCGCTAAAATATTTTCTGGTTCCATCTTCAAAATGGATTTCAGCGACACGAATCAAAAGGCTTCGGGCCGTGTGATGCCTTTCGTCTAATTCCCAAGGTTCTAAATAATAGAGAGTATTAGGAGGAATGGATAAATCGATATATCGATGGCTAAAGGCGGTTTTATCGAAGATAAATTTTCCAAAGGAGTTAATAAAATATACGTCAAATTTTATAGCGTTAATATTTTGGTTGTATAGATTTAGAAAGTCTATGGTTAAAGCTAGACCAAGGTCGTTTTCTAATTCTACAAGAGTGGCATTTACAATTTGTCCTTTGGATTCAGGGTCCATAGAAACTCGTGTGGATTTATACATAGGGTTCCTCCTTTCTGTTCTTATTTCTATGCTTATTATATCGATTGGCCTATGGTTTTACAAGAAGAGGGGATTCTTTGTTTTTCTTCATGTTATAATAGATGGGAATTGAGGTGTTCTATGAAGGGAAGAAAAAATAAAATAGTACTATTTTTAGTGTCGGTTGTTATTGGCGGCTCACTAGGGGTTTTTTTGGGATTTTTATCCGATGTATTTCAAATGGAATCGACCTTGGATCGTGGGGTTGTATCTGTGATTCTTTTGCTGTTGGGCATGGGAATTTCAATTCCTTTGCATATTATTCTCCATGAATTGGGGCATTTGATTTTGGGAAAAATTAGCGGATTTGATTTTATTTCTTATCGTGTGGGAAGTTTTCACTTTCAAAAAGAAGAGGGAAAGTTGGTCCGTAAAAAGATTTCCATTCCAGGAACAGGAGGACAATGTATTATGAATCCGCCAGCGGATTGGGAACGTCCTCATTATCTTTTGTATTTGATTGGTGGAGGATTGTTTAATCTAATAACCGCTTTTGTGTTTTTGCTAATTACGTTTCTTCTAAAAGAGGGAAGAGGTTGGGAATTTTTCCTTGGGGCGGCCATTACGGGAATTTTTCTAGGAATTAGCAATTTAATGCCTTTGACTCTCAGTGGAGTTCCTACAGACGGGAAAAATGTGCAACAAATTCTAAAAGATCCTTTAGCCAAACGTGCTCTTTGGCTTCAGTTAAAATTGGCAGCGGAACTTTCTATGGGGAAATCTTGGGAAGATTTGCCAGAGGAATATTTTTATGATTTCGGGGAACGGTTTGGCTCAAAAGATTTGTATCGAGACGCGGGGGTCATGTCTGTAAGTTATTGGTTGGCGAAAGATCAAGTTTTCCGGGGAGAAAAAATTTTAATTAACCTTCGAAATTTTAAGGGTCGTTACCAAGGCGTTGGATTGGTCAATTATTATTTGGCGGAGTTGGAGCTTTTGGCTTATAAGGAAGATTGGGAAAATTTTGGTATTTTATATAAGGAAGTGCGTCCTACGCTAAAACTTATTTCTTCTTTAGAAGACGGAATTTATATGCGATATCTTTACCGAAAATATGTTTTGAAAAATGAAGAAAAAGCAGAAAAATCTTGGAATCTTTTGTTGGAAAAAGAAAAAACAACACCCTATAGTGGATTGATTGAGAGTATAATAAAAAAAGAGGAAATTCGTAGAAAATCCAGTATACATTAGGGAGAGACTATGAAAAAAATAAAAATCAATGAAAAAGAGACCATAGCTTATCGAGAGTTAGGAGAGGGAAAAAATCTTTTGCTCTTACATGGAAATCTTTCCTCCTCTTTTTTTATGGAACACATTATGGAATCTTTATCCGAATCTTTCTATGTGGTGGCTCCGGATATGCGTGGTTTTGGAGAAAGTACCTATGAACAAGAGGCAGACGATGTCCGATCTTATGCAGAGGATATGGTTGCTTTTATGGACAAGATGGGAATGGAAGAAGCGTATGTTATGGGTTGGTCCTTTGGAGGCGCTGTAACCTTGGAAATGTGCCGTATAGTAGGAGAGCGAATTCCTAAGGCCTTTTTGTTGTCTTCTGTGGGAATTCGAGGAACCAATTTTCAAGGAATCCAAGAGATTCTTTCGGACTTGGAAGAACAGGCAAAAAATGTGGTGGAATCTCCTTTAGACTATGTGAAAAATCGTTTGGGAGAGTTGGCCCATCGTTTCCGTGAAGGACAAGAGGACAAAGAAAAACAAGAGGAGCTAAAGGCGGAGATTCTTTGGGAAAAATACCGGGGAGAGAGCCCTGAGGGGGAAGATAAGAAACAGTATCTTTTGGAAATTATGAAACAGAGAAATCTTCTAGAAATTGCCCGTTCTTTGATCCGATACAATATTTCACCAGAGAAAATATTGGGAATTCAAGGGGATAATGGAATTGTAGAAATTCATCAACCAATATGTATTTGTCATGGGGAAGATGATTTGGTAATTCCCATTGAAGAGATAGAATATATTGCCCAATGTTTAGGAGAAAAAGCGATCTTTGAGAGAGTGGGAGAAACAGGGCATTTTATGTTGCTGGATAAACCAGAAAAAGTCGTTTCCTGTATTAAGGAATTTTTTGAAGCATAAAAAAAATACCAGCGCAGCTTTTCCGAGTTAGCGTTGGTATATTTTTTGGGGAAAATATGGTTTTAGTATTTTTTGGATAAAATATCCTATAATAAGGCCGATAAAATAGAGAAAAACATCATCAATATCGGCGGTTCTTCCAATAAAGAATTGGATGGTTTCGATTATAAGAGAGAGAATTCCCATCCATAGATAAAGGGGAAGGGGATTTTGAAATCTTCGCCATAAAATGGGAAAAAACAATCCTATAGGTACGGCAATCAAAACATTTCCCCAAATATTTGTAAACAAATGAAATCCAGAAAGATGTTTGGAAAAATTGGTGATGGTCTTAAAAGGAACAAGATTAAGAGACCATTCCTGATTTCGAATTATGGTAGGGTCGATTCCTAAAGAAATCCCCATTTTGTCCAAAGTCTGGTTGGAAATAAGTAAGAAAAATCCTAGCCAAAGAAGATAGGTAGAAATAAGTAGAAGAAGACGTTCTCTTTTTGGGTTACTTCTTCGCTTGTATTTCCGGAAGAAGTTGGTTCGAATAAAGGCCGTTCCAAAAAAACTAAAAAATAAAATTAGAGGAGAGGCCCAAAGGATGAATCGAATCAAAGAATTTCGCCTCCCAAGGTAAAGTCTTCCAATGCGTCAATTGTAATGGTAGAATATTTTTTTACTTCTTCCCATACATTTGCGTTGGACTGATCTTTTACGCCAATGGTGTAAAGGCCGGCTTCTTGGGCTGCTTTTAATGCATAAGGAGCGTCATCAAAGAAATAAATTTCCTTACAAGGGACGCCTAATTTTTCCGACAACAAATGATAAAAACGCACGTCTCCCTTTTGAATTCCGCAGTTGTCACAAGTTTGAATCCATTGGAAATACTTGCCAAGGTCAAATCGCTTTAAGGCGGGAGAAACAAAATCTTCGTTGGTGGCTGTAGCCAAAACCATTTGCAAATCCGTATTGTTAAATTGTTCCAAAATTTCAACGGCTCCATCTTTTAAGAGGAGTTCTTTGCTATATCCTCTATGGAGAATCGAAGCCATTTCGTTATAAATTTCTTGGGTAGGTTCTTCAAAGGAAAAATATTCCTTTAAGAAATCCACAGCCATGGCTAAACTCATGGCGGTAATATTTTTTTCTACTTCTTTTGTATAAGGAATTCCACGGTTAAGAAGATAATTTTTTCCTAAATTTCTCCACATTCCCATGGAATCAATTAATGTTCCGTCAAAATCAAAAGCAACGGCTTTCATGGAATCAACTCCTTTTCGTTCTTTTGATTATATAGAGGATTTTCTAGTGTGTCAAACGAAGGAAAGAATTCATTGATCAAAAAAACATTTTTTTTGAAAAAAAGCCTTGCATTTTTTGGGAAGAGACCCTATAATAGATAAGGTAGTGATTGACGGGGTGTAGCGCAGTTTGGTAGCGCACATGGTTTGGGACCATGGGGTCGAAGGTTCAAATCCTTTCACCCCGACCACTATTTTTTTGAGTCTAAGTTTTGTTTAAGCCTTTTCTTCGGAGAAGGCTTTTTATTTTGCCCAAATGAGGGTATAATTTTCTAGAAAGGATTGTATATTGTAGATTAAGGAGGCGATTCTTTTGGAAAAGATTCGTGAAGGGATTTATCATGTAACCATTCCTTTGAAGGGGAATCCTTTGAAGAGTATAAACATTTATATTTTTTCTTCTAAGGGAGAAAATATGATTGTAGATACAGGTTTTCATACAGAGGAAATTATTGAAGAAACCGAAAAATTTATTAAGGAATTGAATTTGGATTTGTCAAAAACGCGTTTGTTCTTGACTCATTTGCACTCCGATCATACAGGATTGGCCCATTATTATGACGAAAAAGATGTGCCTATTTTTATGGGAGAGGTAGACGGAAGACTTTGCCGAGAAATGCAGAATGAATTTGGTTGGTATTGGCAAGGCATTGGCGAACGTGCCTTAAAGCAAGGTTTGGCAGAGGATGAATTATCCATTCACGATCATCCAGGTTTCCGATTCCGTCCTAAAGTAGAATTTCGTTATACTCCCGTAAACCCAGGAGATAAGGTGGATGTAGGAGATTTCCATTTTACCGTAATTGACGAAGAAGGCCACACGCCCGGAATGGTGGGGCTTTATGAAGAAGAGAAAAAAATTCTTGTTTGTGGCGACCATATTTTAGGAAAAATTACGCCAAATATCACTTATTGGGGCGATCAATTTGGCGATAGTTTGGGCGTTTATTTGAAAAATATTGAGAAAATTAAAGATATGCCCATTGATTTGTTGTTGAGTTCCCATCGCTATTTAATCGACGATGTTCCAGCTCGTATTGAGGAGTTAAAAGGACATCATGAGTTCCGCTTGCAACAAGTACGTGAAATTATTCATAGAGAGGGCGAAGCAAACATTCGAACCATTACGAAAAATCTTTCTTGGGATATTTCTGCGAAAAATTGGGATGAGTTTCCAAAATCTCAAAAATTCTTTGCAGCAGGAGAAGCACAAGCCCATGTGGAACATTTGGTTGCCTTGGGGCAAGCTACTCGAGAAGAGGATGAAGAGGGAATTTATATTTTTCGTCTAACGGATTTAGGGGAAGAAATTCGGAAAAAGAATGAGAATGCGGTGCCAAAACACTGATTTTGCGATATAATAAATAAGGATGTTTTTACCATTCGTAAAAAACAATTTGAAAAAAGAAAGGATTTTATTCAAATGGATTTTATTGAACTACTACGTTCTAGATTATGTGATGAGAAAAAAACCATCGTATTCCCTGAAGGGGAAGATGCTCGTATTCTTTGGGCTGCTGTTGAGCACAAAAAAGAAGGATTGCTTGAGCCAATCGTAATTGGATACAAACGTGAAATCGAAAGAACAGCAGAAGAAAACAACTTAGATATTTCTGATTTACAAATTATCGAGTTAGGTTCTTATGAAGCAGACGCTGAATTGATCGATGCTTTTGTACAAAGACGTAAAGGAAAAATTGATGAAACTCGTGCACGTGCCATGTTAAAAGACCCTAACTATTTAGGAACTCTTTTGGTTTACACTGGCCATGCAGACGGATTGGTATCTGGTGCCGTTCATACAACAGGACAAACAATTTTACCAGCTCTTCAAATTATCAAAACAAGACCAGAATTTTCTCGTGTATCTGGATTGTTCTTTATGATTCGTGGAGACGAACAATATCTAATGGCAGATTGCGCCATCAATACAGATATGCCTGCTGAAACTTTGGCTGAAATCGCTGTGGCTACAGATCGTACAGGTCGTCAGTTCGGTTTCGATCCTAAGATTGCTATGCTTTCTTTCTCAACAAAGGGTTCTGCAAAATCAGACGATGTTAAAAAAGTAGAAAGAGCAACTGAAATTGTAAACGAAAACTATCCAGAGGTAGTTTGTGATGGTGAAATGCAATTTGACGCAGCTTTTGATCCTGACGTTGCTAAGAAAAAAGCGCCAGTTTCTGATGTAGCAGGTCAAGCAAACGCATTTATCTTCCCTAACTTAGAAGCAGGGAATATTGGTTACAAAATTGCCCAAAGATTTGGTGGATTTACTGCAATCGGTCCTGTTCTTCAAGGTTTGAATCAACCTGTAAACGACTTGAGCCGTGGTTGTACAAAAGAAGAAGCTTTCCAATTGGCTTTAATTACTGCTGTACAAGCTTGCATGAACTAAATATAAATAGAGGAGATGCTGAAACTCAGCGTCTCTTTTTTTATGGGAAATTTGGGGGATTTGGAAAAAATGGTTGCAAAATTAACAATTTTTGTTTAGAATTTATTTTGATAACAACTATCAAAGAAAAGGAGGGATTATGAAATACATTTGGCTAAACCCTGTAGTAAAAGCACAATATGACGAAAATATTTTAGAAAAATTTTTAACATCAAAAGGGTTTGTTGAAATTTTTCCTCGGGAAGATCACGCAAACATTGTGCGAGAAAAATATAAGAAGGTTCTTGAAACTAGTGAGTCCAATGTGTGTGATATGAGATGTCCTAAGTCGGTGGAAGTTTTTCAAAATCAAAATAAAGATTGGGTATTTCCTGAAATCGAACCTATATTAATCCATGTAGCTAGGGAATTGGCGGGAAGAGAAGACTTATTGGGTGTTGAAAAATGGATTGTAACCCCTTGTGCTTCTCTAAAAAATTTAGGCGAACGCTTAGAATTAAAGGACACCAAGTTTATTACCTGGAGAGAATTTATAGAAAGATTCTCTTTTACCGAAGAACCCAAAATACTACATAAGAGCCCTATCCCCATGGGATTTTTCAAAGATTTGGAAGAAACGCCAGAGGGGGAGAGTAAGGGAGATGGATTCAAGAATCCAACAAATTGGAGGATTGTTGAATCGATGTTCTGCAAAGACGGGTGTCACAATGGAGATGGCATAATCAATGAATAAAAAATTAAAAACAGGTATTGTATTTGCTGGATTTATTTTATTGTGGCAAATATTGACAATGACGGGAATCTGGAACACTTATATTTTGCCCACTCCCCTCCATGTGCTTTTTGTGGCAAAGGAGATGTTTTTGGATGGTAGCCTTTTTGTGGATTTGCTTATTAGTGTAAAGAGAGTATGTATTGGTTTTTCGATTTCCTTTTTACTTGCCAGTTTCTTTGCCATGGTATTTCATCTTTTCCCGCAGCTGAACGATTATTTTAATGGAGCCATTCAATTTATGAAAAATGTGCCTCCTCTTAGTTTGGTCCCTTTGCTGATTTTGTGGTTGGGAATTGGAGAGGTAACAAAAATTGCAATGATTGTTTTGGCCTCTTTCTTTCCCTTGTTTTTGAACATTCAAAAAGGGTTTATGATTGTGGATTCTCAATTATTGGAAGTGGGAGAGGTTTTTGGATATAGTAAGAGCCAAAGATTTTTCAAGATAACGGTCCCAAGTGCGTTAAAAGACATTTTTATAGGGATTCGTGTAGCCTTAGGATATAGTTGGCGTTCTATTATTGCGGCGGAAATGATTGCGGCCTCTAGTGGGCTGGGTTATATGATAAATTTTGCTCGCCAAATGTCGAGAACCGATCGCGTGATTGTGGGGATTTTTGTTATAGGAATGGTAGGATGGTTTACGGATTATCTATTTGTAAAGATTGCGACACGTTGTTTGAAAGGAGATTTACGAAATGAATGGTATAACTCTTAAAAATGTGAGCAAGATTTACTCCATTGCTGGCAAGCCTTTCCGAGCCGTTTCTGATTTGACTTTGAATCTGAATAGGGAGGAAAGAACGATTTTAATTGGAGAGTCTGGTTGTGGAAAGAGTACTCTATTAAAATTAATTTCGGGATTGGAAGAACAAACGGAAGGGGAAATTCTTTTTCATGAGATTGATCCTTCTATGGTATTTCAAAATCCTAGACTTTTTCCTTGGAAGAATGTACGTGAAAATATCGAGTTTTCTCTAAAGGATGAGGTAGAGAAAGAAGAAGTAGACAAGTGGATAAAAATGGTTAAATTATCGGGGTTTGAAACGGCCTATCCCTCCCAACTTTCCGGGGGGATGCAGAGTCGAGTTAGTTTGGCCCGGGCCATGGTGGCGAACAAGAACTACCTATTAATGGATGAGCCTTTTGCGGCCTTAGATGGATTTACCCGTTCGGAAATGCAAAAACAACTTTTGGAAATTGTGGATGTAACCAAAAGAGGATTTTTGTTTGTAACCCATTCCATTGACGAGGCATTTTTACTAGGGGAGAGAATTATTATTATGAAAAAAGGAGAGATTTTATCGGATTTTTATCTGAAAGATCAATCTTTAACGGAAGAAGAATTAAAAGAATATTTTTTGCATTTAATAAAAGGAGAAAAAAATGAAGAAACTATATAGTGTTTTATTATGTGTTCTTTCTTTGTTTGTTCTTGTGGCCTGTGGCAGCGGTCAAGAAAACGGAGAAAACAAAGAAGCTGTAGAGACAAACAACAATGGGGCGGCAACGGAAGCTTCAGGGGAAAAATTATCGGTGGATGAGTTAACGGTAACGTATGTTACTTCCCCTTTGAACGTGCCATCCATTGTGGAAAAAAACAAAAAGATTTTTGAAGAGACCATGCCGGGTGTGAAAATCAATTACGCAGAAATTACCAGTGGCGCAGAGCAAACCCAAGCTTTGGCCTCAGGAGATGTGCAAGTTCTCTACGCCTTAGGAGGATCTTCTGCCATTTTAGGAAAAGCCAATGGAGTGGATCTTAAGGTATTAAATATGTATTCAAGAGGTCCAGAAGCATTTGCTTTGTATTCAACAGATGAAGGAATTACCTCTCCAGAATCTTTGAGAGGCAAAAAAATCGCAGGACCGATTGGAACGAATTTGCATGAATTGTTACTTGCTTACTTAAAATCAGGAAATATGACCGTTGATGATGTGGAATATTTGGATATGTCTATTCCAGATGCTTTGGCCGCTTTGGAATCTGGCGCCGTGGATGGTGCTCTTTTAGGTGGTCCAGCGGGATATAAAGCACTAAGTGCGGGCAAACACCAAGTGGTAAATGGAAAAGGCTTAATTGATGCGATTATTTGCGTTGCCGTTTCGGAAGAATTTTATAATGAACATCCAGATGTAGTGGAAAAATTGGGTGAAGCCCAAGAAAAAATTCAAGAATATATGGACAACAATCCAGAAGAAACGAAAGAAATTGTTATGAAAGAGCTTTCTATTGACGAAAAATCTTATGAAGATATGGTAAAAATGTATGATTTTTCCACAGAAATTAAAGATAGCGATATAGAAGGTTTCAAGAGAACGGCTGATTTCATGTTGGAAACCAATATGATTGAAAAGGAATTGGATGTGGAGACTTTATTTGTAAAATAATGGAAAATTTAATCATTTACGAAAAAAATAAAAAAATAGAATTTTCTCACAAGGAATGTTTAGAAAACCACAAGGGAACTCTTTTTGCGGGGGTGGCTCTTTCCTATAAGATGTTGTCTTCTTTTCTTACAGAAGAAAATCGCCATGAAAGAGGCGGGTGGTATTTTTATACAGGAATTGGAAAAAATGGCCAGGCCATTATAGATACGGCGAAATTTGTTTTGGGCGAGGATACCGTTATTGATATGGCAGAAGAAGTATTGAGCAAGGTCCAAGCTCCAGAAGGGCCCAATGGAGGAAAGTATTATTTCCTATTTGAAAATAAGGAGCAAGGGAAAAGATATACATTCCAAGTAAAGGAAGGAATGGTTCCAGAAGAATTTTACATGTATAGCCGAAAATTAAAAAAGGCGGGGAGCAAAGCAGACGAAGAATTGATTCAAAAGACCAATGAAGTGAGAAATCAAGTAGCCCAAGAAATTTTGAAGGCAAAAGGTTCAGATATTTTCATTAGGAACGGAGAGATCGACTAGAGGATTCTAGTCGATTTTTTATTGGAACGAGTTTTTGGAAGGAAATATCTCCGAAAAATAGCAGTTTTTCCATTTTGTGGTACAATATCTATAATTAGGAATTTGGAAAGAAATTGAGGAGACTATGGATAAATTACAAGGCTTAAAAGAGCAATTGAAACAATTGAAACGCCTAGCCATTGCCTATAGTGGCGGGGTAGACAGCACTTTTCTAATGGCTGTGGCCAATGAAGTTTTGGGACCGGAAAATGTAAAAGGTTATTTTATAGTGAGTCCAATGAATCCGCAACGGGATGTGTATGAAGCCCATGCCATTGCAGAAATGAATCATTGGAATGTAAAAACAATAAAATCAGATCCTTGGGAAGAAGAGAAAATTTATCGAAACGAAGCCGATCGTTGTTATTTCTGTAAGCATTCTATTTTCGAAGATATTTTGGAAGAAACCAAAAAAGAAGGTTTTGCCTATTTGGCCGATGGATCCAATATAGACGATGAAGGGGATTATCGCCCTGGAATGAAGGCTTTAGAGGAATTGAAAGTTTTAAGCCCTTTGCGAGAAATGGGTTTAAGCAAGGAAGAAATTCGAAAATATTCCAAAGAATGTTACGATTTGCCAACTTGGAACAAGCCTTCAGCGGCTTGTTTGGCCAGTCGGATACCCTATGGAACGCCTTTGACAAAAGAGAATCTTTCCTTGGTAGATCAAGGGGAAAGTTTGCTTCAAGGGCTGGGGTATAAGAATTGTCGCTTACGCTATCATGGAAACTTATGTCGCATTGAATTGTTACCAGAAGATTTTGAACGCTTTATGGCCAACGACCGAGAACAAGTTTTTGAAGAGTTAAGAAAACTTGGATTTATATATGTAACGTTGGATTTGTTTGGCTATAAAACCGGATCGACCAATCTAGTTTTGGAGGCAGAATGAGAACTTTATTTGTAGAACCATTTAGTGGGATTAGTGGAAATATGTTTATTGGCGCCCTTTTGGATTTGGGAGCTGAGGGAGATGAATTTTTTTCTTGCTTGAAAGATTTTGGCTTGAATCGAGAAGATTTTCTATTGGAAAAAGTGAATCGTCAAGGCATTACAGCCACGTATTTTAACCTAAAAGGGGAAGAAGAAAAATTAGAAGATTCTTATCATTCTCATGGTAACGATCACAATCATCATCACGATCATCATCATGCTCATCATCACGATCATTCTCACTTTCATGACCACGACCATACCCATACACACTCTCATCATGAACACAGAGGGATAAACGAAGTGTTTCACATAATTGACCATTCTTCTTTTGAAAAAAAGGTAAAGGAAACGGCTAAAAAAATTTATTTGGAGTTGGCAGAGGCGGAAGCTTTTGTTCACGGCTCTACCATAGAAGAAGTGCATTTCCACGAAGTGGGAGAATTGGATAGTATTGTAGACGCTTTGGGAGCGGCCTATTTCTTTCATGTATTTGAAATTGACAAGGTAGTATTTTCTATTATCAATACAGGTGGGGGAATGGTTCACTGCGCCCATGGGGATTATCCTGTTCCTACCCCTGCGACTACAAAAATTTTAGAGAAAATCCATGCACCAATTGGTGGAATTTATCAGGAAAAAGAATTAACGACTCCAACGGGAGCGGCGATTGTGGCTGCTTTGTGTGATGAATTTTCCACTCATGGAAAGGGGCGAATTCTAGCTACCGGTTATGGAGCTGGAACGCGGGACAATGAACTTCCCAACGTTCTTCGAGTATCTATTTTGGAAGAGGAAGAGGAGACATTGCCGGTTTGGTATTCTTGCAATGTAGATGATATGACGGGAGAGGAATTGGGGTTTTTAATGGAAAAACTCTTTGATTCTGGTGCGCGAGATGTAACCTTTACACCAATTTTTATGAAGAAAAATCGTCCAGGTCATCGTATTGACGTATTGACGGATTTACCAAACCAAGAAAAAATGAAGGAAATTTTATTTTTGCATACGACAACTCTTGGGTTGAAAAAAATTCCTTTAGAAAAAGTTGAATGGGAAAGAAACTTTTCGCAACACTCCTTAAAAGGAGAAGAATTTCACGTAAAACGAGGCCTTTGGGAAAACCATGCGAAGGAAAGTTTTGAATACGAAGATTTGAGAAAAATTGCGTTAAAAGAAAATTGGACACTGCGTCAAACTTTGGATCAGGCAAAAAAATCTCTTTGTGAAGGGGGAGAATGAAGGTGAAGAAAAAATTTTATGCCGTAAGAAAAGGTCATAAAACGGGAATTTTTCATTCATGGGACCAATGCAAAGAGCAGGTACATGGTTTTAAGGGAGCAGAATACAAATCTTTTCCAACCGAGGAAGAAGCCCAAAATTATATGGGGGGAGGAATTGGAACCACCCTAAAGGGCAAAGAGGATTTGTTAGAGGGAGAATGTATTGCCTATGTAGATGGCTCCTTTGATGCAAGCAACCATAGTTTTAGTTACGGAATGGTCTTAGAGGGAAAAGATTGGAAAGAAGAAGATTCCCTTCGCTTAAAAGAGGAAGACATGAGCTCCATGCGAAATGTAGCAGGGGAAATTTATGGAGCGATGGCCGCGATGAAACGGGCCTTAGAATTGGGGATGAAAAAACTTTATCTTCATTATGACTATGCTGGAATTGCCCACTGGGCCAAAGGGGAATGGAAGCGCAACAAAAAAGGCACCATAGAATACAAAGCATACTATGATACCATTTCGGATCGTTTGGATGTGGAATTTATAAAAGTGGCGGCTCACACGGGAATTGAAGGAAATGAGCGAGCCGATCAATTGGCAAAAGAAGCCGTAGAGAAAGCCTAAGGGCTTTCTTTTTTTTATATTTTTCGATAGACAATATGATTTTTTTCCAATAATTCAATGGCGTAAGGATCGATTCGATAATCGTTTCGGTAAATAATTTCCCGAATTCCTGCTTGAATTAAAGCTTTGGTGCAATTTAGACAAGGGAAATGGGTGACATATGCCCGAGTGTCCTTAACGGGGATTCCTTCTTTGGCACAATACAACAAAGCGTTCATTTCTGCGTGAATAGTAGCAATACAATGGCCATCTCGCATGGTGTGACCAATATCGTTACAGTGAGGATTCCCAGCGACGGACCCATTGTATCCAGTAGATACGATTCGATAGTCCTTGTTTACCAAAACGCAACCAACAAAAGCGCGATCACAAGTGGAACGGCTGGCAACCATCTCTGTAATTTCCATAAAATATTCATCCCAAGTTTTTCGCATAAGAACCTCCTTTTTTTAATATTATAGCATGATTGGGAAAAATCTTTAAGAAAATAAAAAAACCTACTAGAATTATGAATAATGTAAAGGAAAAGGGGTATATACTTTATAGAAATTATAAAATATTTAAGGTATGAGGTGTATTATGAAAAGTACTATGCAAGAGTTCAAGGAATTCATTGCCCAAGGGAATGTCCTTGACTTAGCTGTTGGTGTAATCATTGGGGGAGCCTTTGGTAAAATTGTTACTTCCTTGGTAAATGACATTATTATGCCAGTTATAGGTTTGGCCATGGGTGGAGTAGATTTCACTGGTCTGTTTGTAGCTTTAGACGGCAATGATTATCCAACATTGGCCGCGGCACAAGAAGCGGGCGCAGGTGTAATTGCCTATGGTTCTTTTATTCAAAACATCATTGATTTCTTAATTATTGCTTTTGTTATTTTTATGGTAGTGAAACAAGTAGCAGGATTGAGAAGTCGTTTTGAGAAAAAAGAAGAAGCAGAAGAGGCAGCTACAACAAAAACTTGTCCATTCTGTAAATCAGAAGTGGATATTGCAGCCACTCGTTGCCCACACTGTACAAGTGAATTAGCAGAAACCGTTTAAGTTTCTGTAGGTTGAATTCAACCAAGCTACGGCGCCAACGGAAGCACAAAAGGGTTTCCTTGGCGCCTTTGTTGCGTTAGGAAATGGAATTTCTTCCCGTTTTGTTAGGAGGTTTTATGAATATAGACCAAATTCGAGATAAAATTGTTGGCCGAGAGATTTCGGCAGTGGGTTTGCGCCATTTATTCAGCGTTCTCATTCCCATTATTGATATAGATGAAGAGCCCCATGTTGTATTTGAAAAACGAGCCAAAACTCTTAGAAATCAGCCCAATGAAGTAAGTTTTCCAGGGGGGAAAATTGAGCCCGGGGAAACGCCGGAAGAAGCAGCTTTTCGAGAAACCATTGAAGAACTAGTTATCGATCCAAAACATTTGGAAATTATTCAAGAATTGGATTATTTGGTAACGAGAGATTCCAACGCCATTCATAGTTTCGTAGGTTATATTAAAGATATAGAAATGGGAGAAATTAAAGGGAATCCAGGGGAAGTGGCCTATTTATTTACCGTTCCTCTCCAGTATTTTTTAGAAAACGAGCCCTTACAATATACGTTGGAATTTACCAGTGTAGAAAGCGAAGACTTTCCCTACGAATGGATTCAAAATGGGAAAGATTACAATTTTACAAAAGTGCGAGATACAGTTTATTTTTACATTTATGAAGAGCGGATTATTTGGGGATTTACAGCAAAAATGATGCGGTCCTTTGTAGAAACACTAAAGGAAATGTAAAGAATTTGTAACACTCTTTAATATTTTACTGAAAGCGAGAAGACAAGCCATGTTCATAGGTTTTTCTTCTCCTTTTTTCTTTTTTTCTTTTTTGACAAAAATGACAAAATAGGTTATACTAAAGAGCGAAAAGTTTACAAAGTGTTAACAAAAAGGAGATTTAGATGGAAGTTTCAATAAAAAAATCCATTGTAACAATGGGTTTAAGCCTTTCTTTGTTTGTAACAATGGGAGCAGCAGTAGAGAAAGAAGTGGTCCTAGAAAATGGATTTACAAATAAAACCTACACAACCCAAGCGGAAACCGTAGGTGCTTTTTTAGACGAAAATCAAATTGAATTGAAAGAAGGGTATGTTGCCTTTCCAAGTGAAGATACAAATATGAAAGATGTATCTGAAGTGAAAATTAAAAAAGGTTACGAAATTACCATTAAAGATCGCGGAGAGAAGAAACAATATTCTGTTTCTTCTCTAAAGGTAGGAAAAATTTTAGAGGAATTAAATATTGAACTTGGTGGATTGGACTCTCTATCTCAAGATGTAAATAGTGATTTAGATGAAGAACATATTTTGGTAATCCATCGTGTAGAAGATAAAGAGACAACAGAAGAAACTGTATTGGAATTTCAGACAGAAGTTCGCCAAAACCCAGATTTGTATCAAGGGGAAAGCCGCGTAATCCAAGAGGGAAAAAATGGTTCTCGCATGGATACAATCCTTTCTCGTTCCGTAGATGGAGAAGTGGTTCAATCTTTTGTGGTAGCTTCTCAAATTCTATCAGAACCAGTAAATAAAATCGTAGAGGAAGGAACGAAGGTTCCTGAAAATATGATTCATGGAAAAAAATACGTAAAGAAAATTGTAATGCAAGGAACAGCGTATGATCCTTCTGCTGGAAGCCGTACGGCCATGGGAACTCGTGCAAGAGTCGGAGCTGTAGCTGTAGATCCTCGTGTAATTCCATTGGGAACAAAATTATACATTGAGTCAGCCGATGGATTCCCAACGTACGGATTTGCTGTAGCTGAGGATACAGGGGGAGCAATCAAAGGAAATAAAATTGATTTATTTTACAATACTCGTTCTGAAGCGTATCGCTTTGGAAGAAGAAATGTAGTTGTATACATTCTAGATGAAAATCAATAAGAAAAAGCACTGTCATAAAATGACGGTGCTTTTTTTGTGCCATGGCATAAAAAATAAAAAATGTAAAAAAAGTTATTGATAACTATTGTCAAAAAGGCAGCATACGGATATAATAATGATATCGATTATCAAGTAAATTTAAGGAGGTTCAAATGAAACAAAGAAAAAAATATCTATCGAGTGCTGCTATGGCATTGGCTTTAAGTCTTGCTTTACAAAGTGGAATTCAGGCGGCGAGTTATCAAGATATGCCGGGGGAAAATCACTGGTCCTATAAGGGATTAAATTATTGCATACAAAAAGAATACATAAAAGGCATCGATTCTCTACATATTTCGCCAAATTCTTTATTAACAAGAGCACAAATGGCAACCATTATGAATCGTGTAAAAGAAACCAAGGAAACAACCGATATTTCTCGTTTCAAAGACGTAAAAGTGGAAGATTGGTTTTACAATGAAATTGAAAAAGCCGTAAAAGCGGGATTTATCAATGGGCGTTCTCAAACAGAGATGGCTCCAAATGAAAACATTACTCGAGAAGAAGCCTTTACAATTTTGGCTCGTGTGTTGGGAGAAAAAACAGCAGGAGATAAAATATCTCAATACAAAGATGGAAGCGTTGTGTCCTCTTGGGCAAAATCTTCTGTGAATCAACTGATTGAAGCAAAAATTGTAACAGGGGATGAAAATGGATTGCGTCCAAAGGAAAATATAACCCGAGCAGAGTTTGCACAAATTGTATATAAGGCGTTTGCAGGGAAAGAAGAGACAAAGGAAGAGAATGGCAAGGAAAAAGAAAAAGCGCCTTCTGCTCTTTCTACTCCAGAAACAAAACCAGGATTTCCTGGGAAACCTTCAAAACCAGAAGGAAAAGAAAAAACAGTTTACGGCGATGCCAATGTGGATCAGCAACAATATCCCGTTGTGAAACCATTTATTCATCCGCCATTCTATAATGTACGAGTAAAAGTGGATTTGGATAAAGAAGGAAAAATCAAATCCGTAACGGATAACGAAACGGCTACCAAAGGTTTGGCACCAGGAAAAACAAGTCTAGGGAAAAACGAAGCTTATTTTCAAAGACTGGATCAAAAAGTCTATGATAAATTCAAAGGATTAGATCGTGCTGGTGTGGTTGCATTGAAAATGGAAACGGGAGAAGCCGATGTGGTATCGGGAGCAACTGAAACAGGAAAAGCGTTAAAACAAGCGGTACTAAACGCTTATGATGGAAAAGCAGGAAAGAAATTCTTAGAAAACGATCAAACTTTAGTGGCGGGTCCAGTAGAAAAAACAGAAAAAGGCTATGAAGTGTTCTTTAAGAACAATTTGCCGAAAGATTTCAAAGTAAAATATTTAAGCGTAAACCAAGGAATCTATAATGGAGAAAATTATGTAGACAATTCCAAAGTGGAATGGAAAGCAGAAAAAGACGGTTTCCGTTTGATTGTAAAAGATGCCAATGCAATAACAGGAAAATATTTTGTAAACATTGTAGATGAGAACGGTAATTACCGTTCTCCCGACTTTGAATCCGGCCATGGATCCCCAAGAAAATATCCTTACCTTGTAATTGAAGGAGGAAGTTTAAGCTACGAAAATGGAAAAGTAAAAGTATCAGACAATAACTTTGAAAACTTCCAAAAAAATATAGAAGAAATTATCATCCAAGAATGGGATGTTACAGAAGATAAAGCCGTAGAAGGAAGCAAAGCCGTAGAAGTAGAACCAGTAGGACACCATGGAAACAAAGGAAGTTATGCAGATGCTCCAATGATTAAAGCCGATGGAACCATTGATGGTGCCGCCGTAGCTGGTCGAAACAAAGCGCCTGTTTTTGCCGAAGGAAAAATGTACAAGATTACCGTAGAAACATTTGGATATGGTAGTGTAGAGTTTCTGTATCAAGGAGCAAAGGAAGAGTCAGAAGTGACGCCAGAGCCGGGAGAAAAAGTTTACGAAGGCTCAAGTCCTGTAGGGCATTTGGGTTATGATTATGTTGTGAAAATAAAGATGAAAGGCGGCGTAATCACAGGAGTAGATGATTCTGAAACGCGTGCTTCCCAAGGAAGTGAAGGGTATTTAGAGAACTATAGAGGGGCTAAGAAGTTAGATTATTTTAGAGGTAAAACAAAGGCAGAATCTCTAGCTAGAGTGAAGCAAAATACAGAGGAAAAAATAGAGAAAAATAGAATTGACACTGTATCCAATGCTACGGAAACGTCGGTAGCAGCAATTTCGGCTATGGAGGAGGCGTTAAGTAAAGTAGAATAATTCTTAAAAAACCAAATCATTTCCTATATCGACCAATAAAAAAGGGATGCTAAACAGCATCCTTTTTTTTGTGTTTTTATTTTTCTGTCAAACGTCCATCTTCATAGAGAGAAGCGAGAAATTTTAAGTCTTCGATATATTTTTTCACTTCTTTTCCTTTGTCGGTATCTTCAGCAAGTCTTCTGTGGTCGTATTCCAGAATGAATTCCAAAGAAGAGGTGATGTCGAGATTTTCTTGAATCAAAGGTTCTTCCCCAGGAAGAGGGGTATGGGTAGCTAGTAACAGTCCATAGGAATTGGAAATTAGAGTGTATCCAGCGGTACCTGTACTTTTCCGATAAGCAGGAGCGAATCCACCGTCAATTACCACCACTTTACCATTGGCTTTAATGGGAGATTCTCCTTTGATTTTCTTTACTGGTGTGTGGCCATTTACAATCATTCCTCGAGGATCTTGAATTCCAAACTCTTCCAAAATTTTCAAGGCAATGTCTTCTTTTTCTCGATGGCGATAATAAGGGTCTTTGTTTTCTATGTGGGTTTCTTTGTTCTCAATAAAGTACCGGTTGAAAGTAGTAATTAAATCTTTTCCAAAAAGAGGAGAATCTTTTCCGCACCATAGATAGAATAGCAAATCTTGAGACCATTCCCGTAATTTGGGGCGTTTTTCATAAAAGGCAGAACGAACGGTTTCGCTTAAAGAATCCAGTAATTTTTTTCCGCTTAGAACTTCTCCTGTAAAATCCGTAGTGCGAAACTCTCCGTGTTCGGTCATAGGAATGCATCCGTGAAACAGAAGATTTCCATTGGAAATTTTGTACATAGCTCCACGATCTACAAGAAAACGAATGTGTTTTTGAAGTCGTTGGCTAGATAAAAAAGACTTCGTTAAGCGATCCATTACTTCTTTTTCTTTAGGAGTGTAGGCGAAAGGATTTAGAGGGTCTACTGTTGGGAAATAATCATCCAAAAGGGGATATGTCATCCCATTGTATTCTATAGTAGCCGTCTTATCGTCCCAGTCTATTTTGTCCATTAAAAGCATATGGTCCAATTGAAAAGAAGGATTTCTTTGGATAATCTGTCCCTCTGCTTTGAATTGTAAAATGGCAAGGGCTTTGTGCATTTTTGCCAAAAGTTCATTGCGATCTTGACTAGAATCTGGAACCTTTGGAAGAAAAGCAGAAGAAACCTTGTATATATCCATAGAAAATTGAACCAAAGGCATAAGGTTGATCCCGTAGCCGTCTTCTAAGGTATCTAGCTCATTATATCTTGTAGCAATACGCAAGACATTGGCAATTAAAGCATGAGATCCTGAAGCAGCTCCTACCCAGGCAATATCATGGTTTCCCCACTGAATATCTACGCCAGGGTGGTCCATTAAAAAGTCCATAACTTTTTCTGCCTCATCTCCACGATCGTAAATATCTCCAATAACATGAAGATTTTCAATGGCAAATCGGCTAGTAAGATTGGCAATGTCTTGGATATATTTTTCCCCTTGGTTGCTTTCTAAAATTTGGTCCAAGAGTTCAGAAACGTAACGACCTTTGTGGCGAAATTCCTTTTCTTCTAAAAGCAAAGAATCAAGAACTGGGCGAGTATCTTCTGGCAAGACGTCATAGATGATTCTGTGATCGTATTTTGTTGCCACGCGTTTGGCCACAATAATGGCATCAGATAGAGCCAAAGCTAGGCGGTTTTGGTATTCTTCTTTGGATAAAGTTTCTTTTAAGTGGGCTAATTTTTTTTCGGGATAATACAAAATCGTAGCAAGTTCCTGTTGCTCTTGGGCGGATTTGTGAGGAAAAAGTTCCCCAATATAACGACGAATAACCCCAGAGGCATTTCGCAATACGTGGGTGAAAGCATTGTATTCTCCATGAATATCACTTAGAAAATGTTCTGTAGGCTTGGGAAGTTTTAAGGAAGCCGAAAGAAGCATAGCCTCTGAAAGGGCATTTCGCGCGTTGGGATATTTTTCTCCAAGGAGCTTATAATAGTCCATGGATTCGGACTGTGTAAATGTATTTTTCTCTTTCATAAATTCCTCCTATTTTTATAGTATAACAGAAGATTGTTTCTTTTGAGTAAAAGACAAATAAACTATATATGTGCTATACTTAAGATATATTGAGAAAAAAGGGGAAACAGATATGGACTTAAAACAAGCAATTCGTTCAATTGAAAATTATCCAATTGAAGGGGTGACATTTCGTGATATAACGCCTGTTTTACAAGATGCAGATACTTTTCGCGATGCAATTGATCAGTTGGCGAAGGCAGTAAAAGATTTAGAAATAGACAAAGTTGTAGGAATCGAAGCCAGAGGATTTATTGTTGGGGCGCCTTTGTCTTTGGCGTTGGATTGTGGATTTATCCCGATTCGTAAACCAGGGAAATTGCCTTTTCACAAAATCAAAGAAGAATACGATTTAGAATATGGAACAGACGCCATTGAAATACATGAAGACGCCATTGAAAAAGGAGAAAAAATCCTAATTGTAGACGATCTATTGGCCACAGGAGGAACGTCCAAAGCAGCGGCCAATTTGATTGAAAAAATTGGAGGCAAAATTAGTGGATTTTTGTTCTTAATTGAATTGGACGATTTAGGCGGAAGAAAAAAATTAGAAGGTTACGAAGTACGTTCTTTATTGCACTATGAATAGGAGAGGGTCTTATGGGAAGAATATCAACTTATGAAGAAGCTTATGAAATCTTAAAAGAATACAACAAGGAAGAATTTCACTTAGTGCACGGAAAAACCGTTGGGGAAGTTATGGCTTATTTCGCCAAGGAAAGAGATCCGGAAAATGTTGAATTTTGGCGAATTGTAGGCTTGTTACACGATGTGGATTTCGAAATGTATCCAGAGGAACACTGTGTGAAAGCCGTAGAGATTTTGGAAAAAAATGACGTAGACGAAGAAATGATTTACGCTATTACAAGCCATGGATTTGGTATGACAGAAACGCCCAACGAACCCAAAAAAGAAATGGAAAAAGTTTTGTATGCAGTGGATGAATTAACGGGAATTATTGGAGCGGCAGCTCTTATGCGTCCAAGTAAATCCACTTTGGATATGGAGCTAAAAAGTGTAAAGAAAAAATTCAAAGACAAAAAATTCGCCGCTGGATGTGACCGAGAAGTCATTAAAAAAGGAGCGGAAAATCTAGGAATGTCTATGGATGATTTAATGGCAGAAACCTTAAAAGGTATGCAAGAAATGGAAGAAAACGCATAAAAAAAGAGAGGGGATGGCCCCTCTTTTTTCTTGAAAGGATGTAAAAAAGCTTCGTCTATGACGAAGCTTTTTGCTTTTATTGTTTTGCTGGTTTTTTCAAACGAACAGCTGGTTCTGCTGGCATTTTGAACAATGGAACGAAACGATCCAAACCAGTTAAAGTCAAAATTAAGATACTGAATACAGCAATATAGGCTGTGAAGTTGTATTTGATAATATCCATACCAGTAAAAGCGTGTAGTGGATAAACGGCAGCGGCCATAGATACATAATAAGAAATGTATACATGCCATGGAATCAACTGGGAACCAAATACTCCCAATGCATCAGAGAACGTTGCGTTTCTTAGGTGAAGAGTGTACATGTCTTCTTCAGAACCTTCTACGTTTTCATCAACCAATTGACCAATAATTGGACCTACGGTTACGATTTGTGCCATTTCATCTGCCAATAAAGCATTTCCCGCCAAAGAAAGAACACCGTTCCAGAACATCAATTGACGTACGCTGTTGGAAAGTTTAAGAGCTAAAATAGACAATGGTTCAAAGGCGTGCATACGATTCATAACCCCGCCAAAGAACGAAATCCACATCATCATGATGATAACCCATGCACCAGCTTCTTCGAAACCGCCATAGATTGTTTCGTTTAAGAAAGTATTTACAGAGTCTACAGTACCAGTGAATAATCCCAATACCAAAGACAATATGATACCCAAGCCCAAGCACATAAGAGTAGGAGTTCCCATAACAGCAGAAGCAATTACAGCAATTAAAGGAATTACCATAATGTAAGAAACACCGCTGCTGATTTGGTTTAATAGAGTAACGGCAGCAGGACGTTCTTCTTCTAAGAAAGCAAAAGTATCTGGGCTAATTTGAGCAATGGCATCTGCCCCTGTTGCAGAAACATTTGCAAAATTCATACTCATTACAAAGAAAACGATGAATGAAAGAATTAAGCAAGATAAAGACCAAACCCCTTGATGACGAACACGGTCAATAACTTCTACACGTTGGATACCAGAACTTACTACCGTTGTATCGGAAATCAAGCCGATATTGTCTCCAAAACATGCCCCACCAGCAATGGCTGCTGTTGTTAATAAAATATCTCCCCCAACAATGTGGTTTAACCACAAAAAGATAGGAGCGCAAGCAGCGAATGTTCCCCAAGAAGTACCAGTGGCTACGGACAATATAGCAGTAACCAAAAGTCCAATAGGAGCAATGGTACGAGCCGTCATACCAGCGTTAAGAGCGATGTTTACAACCGCAGCGCCTACGCCAGTTTCCATAAAGGTATTTGCCATGGCAGCGGCCATCATCAAAATAAAGAATACCAATTGGATTTGTCTTACGTTTTCCACCCCAACCTCGATACATTCTGTTGGACGGACACCCTCTGTGATGAAAGCAACAATACAAGCGTAAACGGCAGCCAATGGAGCAGCGATCAACACGTCGTATCCAGCTCCCTTAAGTACAACGGGGCCGATTTCGATTTCACCAATCATTAAATAAGCCAATAAAATAATTGGAGTTAGCTTTAGAATCGATTTCCAAAGGCTAAACTGTCTTTGATTTTCCATTTCTCTCTCCTTTGTTATAAAAAATAAATAAAATGAATTTTACGCTTGTCTGATATTTATTAAACACAAGCGTGTTCATTAATGATATCTCAAAAGAAAAATGTTTTCAAGGGGAAAAAAATTGAGAAAACTGGGCTCTTTACTAGGCTAAAGAGAAAAGGTGGAAGATGAATGCATTTACAGTTAGGCATATATAATAGGTAAAGAAAGTAGAATTTACAGATAAATTTTTCTTCAGTATAATAAAATCATAAAAAAACATGAACAAATTTTGTAAATTTTACAAGGGCATTTCAAAACGCTGTTGCGAAATTTATAAAATTCATTTTCTAAGGGAACCGATTGCAGAAAATGGCTTGCATAAATTTTAACGGTGTGATATTTTAGAACAAGCCAATAGGTCTGGCTATAATTTTATAAAGGGAAATGCAAAATAGAGGTGCATTCGTAGGGTAGCCAAAGAGGTGAAGGTTGCGGATGCCGACGGGATCTTTTGATCTCAGGTTGATGTGGAGTAGGGTCTGCACGACTGTCCTATCTATTCGATTAGGGAGAGCTATTTTCTTGACTTTGTTGAGGTTAAGAAATGGCTCTTTTTTTATACTTTTATAAAAGAGTCATTCCTTAGAATTCCCTTTAGAAAATCGTATCAATGTGAGGAAACCAAAAATTAGGAATGAAAGGGGTTTTAGCATGGAAAAAGTAATGATACGTTTAAGAATGAGTTCAGGAGATGCCCATTACGGCGGAAATCTTGTAGACGGAGCCCATATGTTGGCTTTGTTTGGGGATGTTGCTACTGAACTATTAATTCGCAACGATGGTGATGAGGGTTTGTTTGTAGCGTATGATGATGTTGAATTTTTAGCTCCTGTATACGCTGGAGACTATATCGAAGCCGTTGGGGAAATCGTAGAAACAGGAAATTCTTCTCGTAAGATGAAATTTGAAGCTCGCAAAGTAGTGGTAGCTCGTACAGACATTAGCGCTTCTGCAGCAGATTTCTTAGAAGAACCAATCGTGGTAACTCGTGCTTCTGGTACTTGTGTAGTGCCTAAAGATTGTCAAAGAAAGTAGGGCTAGGGTGGAAAAAGTAATTATCACAGCGGCCATTTGTGGCGCAGAAGTTACAAAAGAGCAAAACCCAGCGGTTCCTTATACGGTAGAAGAAGTTGTTCGTGAAGCAAAATCTGCTTATGACGCAGGAGCGGCCATCATTCACTTACATGTAAGAGAAGATGATGGTACTCCTACTCAATCCAAAGAACGTTACAAAGTTTGTATGGATGCCATTCGTGAAGCTTGTCCAGATGTAATCATCCAACCATCAACTGGTGGTGCGGTAGGCATGACGGATTTAGAAAGACTTCAACCAACAGAATTACATCCAGAGATGGCAACCCTTGATTGTGGCAGTGTAAACTTTGGTGGCGATGAAGTTTTCTTAAATTCTGAAACAACAATCCGTAATTTTGGAAAGATTTTGAAAGAGAGAGGCGTTAAGCCTGAAATCGAAGTTTTTGATAAAGGAATGGTTGATTTAGCGATTCGTTATCAAAAAGAGGGATATATTGATAAACCAATGCACTTTGACTTTGTCTTGGGTGTTCAAATGGCTGCAACAGCTAGGGACTTAGCTTTTATCTCAAGTTCTCTTCCAGAAGGTTCCACTTGGACGGTAGCAGGACTTGGACGTCATCAATTTAACATGGCTGCTTTAGCGATTGTTATGGGCGGACATGTTCGTGTAGGTTTTGAAGACAATTTATATCTTGAAAAAGGTGTATTGGCTAAGAGTAATGGAGAAATGGTAGAAAAAGTTGTAAAATTGGCGAACCTATTGGGTCGTGAAGTAGCAACTCCAGCAGAAGCTCGTGAAATTCTATCTTTGAAACCATTGGAAAAATAAGAGGTATTGAATCATGAAAAAAGGAAATCGTTACGGTACACACCGTGTTATTGAGCCAAAAGGAATTTTGCCTCAACCAGCTGTAAAAATCAGCAATGATATGGAAATATATGACAACGAGATCTTAATTGATGTTCAAACTTTGAACATTGACTCTGCATCTTTCACTCAAATCTATAATCAAGCAGAAAAAGATTTGGCGAAAACAGAAGAAATTATCAAAGGAATCGTTGAAGAACGTGGAAAACACCAAAACCCAGTAACTGGTAGTGGCGGGATGTTAATCGGTACAATCGAAGAAATCGGAGAAGGAATTAAAGATACAACGGATCTAAAAGTTGGCGACAAGATCGCGACTTTGGTATCTCTTTCTTTGACTCCACTTCGCATTGATAATATCAAAGAAATTCGTCCAGAAATCGACCAAGTAGACATCGATGGTAAAGCGATTCTATTTGAATCTGGTATCTATGCTGTAATTCCTGATGACCTTCCAGAAAACTTGACTCTTTCTGTATTGGACGTAGCAGGAGCTCCTGCACAAACGGCTAAAATCTGTAAATTTGGCGATACAGTTATGGTTATTGGTGGTCCTGGTAAAGCCGGTATGCTTTGTTTATACGAAGCAAAACGTCGCGTAGGTCCTACTGGAAAAGTAATTTGCGTGAACTATGATGAAACTCGTTTTGAAGAAATCAAAGAAATGGGCATCGCTGATGTATGTATCGCTGCCGATGCTACTGATGCGGTAGGTTTGTTACAAAAAATCGAAGAAGTTACAAATGGCGAACTTTGCGATGTTGTAATTAACTGTGTAAACGTAGAAAATACCGAAATGGCCTCTATCCTTTGTACAAAAGATGAAGGTTTAGTATATTTCTTCAGTATGGCAACAAGCTTTACAAAAGCAGCCTTAGGTGCTGAAGGGGTAGGTAAAGATGTGAACATGATGATTGGTAATGGTTATACAAAAGGCCATGGCGAATTGACCATTCAAATTATGCGTGATTCAGATTCTATGAGAGAGCTTTATACGAAACTATTTGCTTAAAAAATTTGGAGGAAAACAAATGAGAAATTACAAAGATATCCCATTGTGGGCAGATGTAACAGAAGAACAGTGGAATGACTGGCATTGGCAAGTACAAAACCGTATCCAAGACATTGAAACTCTTGAAAAAATTGTTAAATTAACAGACAAAGAAAAAGAAGACATTCAATCTGTATTGGATAAATTCCGTATGGGTATTACTCCATACTATGCAAGCTTAATGCATCCAGAAGATCCTAAAGATCCAGTTCGTTTGCAAGCAATCCCAGCTGGTTTTGAAACTCATATTGCAGCTTCTGACTTGGAAGATCCATTGCATGAAGATGAAGATTCTCCAGTTCCAGGATTGACTCATCGTTACCCAGACCGTGTACTTTTACTAATCACTGATATGTGTTCTATGTACTGCCGTCACTGTACAAGACGTCGTTTTGCAGGTAGCAAAGACAGCGGCGTTGGTAAAGATCGTATCGATGCATGTATCGAATACATCCGTAACACTCCAGTAGTACGTGACGTATTATTATCTGGTGGGGACGCTTTAATGGTTGGTGACGAACGTTTGGAATACATTATTTCTGAGCTTCGTAAAATCGAACACGTTGAAATCATTCGTATCGGTAGCCGTACTCCAGTAGTATGTCCACAACGTATTACAGATGATTTAGTAAACATGTTGAAAAAATACCATCCAATTTGGCTAAACACTCACTTCAACCATCCAAACGAAGTAACTCCAGAAGCTGTTGAAGCTTGCCGTAAGTTAGCAGACGCTGGTATTCCTTTAGGAAACCAATCTGTACTTCTTCGTGGAGTAAACGACAGCGTTGGAATTATGAGAAAATTGGTTCATGAATTAGTAAAAATGCGTGTTCGTCCTTACTACATCTACCAATGTGACCTTTCTCTTGGTATCGAACACTTCCGTACAAAAGTTTCTAAAGGTATCGAAATTATCGAAGGTCTTCGTGGCCATACTTCAGGATACTGCGTACCAACTTTCGTTGTAGATGCACCAGGTGGTGGAGGAAAAACTCCAGTTATGCCTCAATACATCATCTCTCAATCTCCAAACAAAATTGTATTGAGAAACTACGAAGGTATCATTACAACTTATACAGAACCAAACTACGTAGTAGACGAAGATCCATACCACGCAGCAGACGTGAAAGATCACGGTGTATTCGAATTGCTTAAAGGCGAAGATGTTCGCAACATGGAACCATCTAACTTAGCTCGTCACGAAAGAAGCAAACACTAAGAATAAGCTGTAGATAATTGACCATATAATATAATAGAAGGAAAAAGGAGGCATCTGTGTCACTAATCGATAAAGTCTACCCTAAATACAACGTCATGAGCATAATTGGCATGTCTAAAAATGCAGGTAAAACTTTTACGTTAAACCATCTAATTGATGAAATGGATATGAGGGGTGTATCTATTGGCATCACTTCCATTGGAAGAGATGGGGAAAGAATCGATGTAGTTACCGACACAGATAAGCCGACCATTTTCTTGCCACAAGGCAACTATGTAGCGACCACAAAGAAACTGTTGGAGCTTAGTGAAGCGACTGTATCTATTGAAGAAATTACTCCTTTCGATACTCCTTTGGGGGAAGTGATTATCGGAAAGGTAATTTATGATGGACACGTACAAATTTCAGGACCACAAACGTTAAAAGAAACAAAAATGGTTTCGGACCGTATGTTGGAACTGGGAGCTGAATTCTCCATCATTGATGGTGCTTTGGACAGAAAGTCATCAGCGGCTCCAGAAATTACACAGGCAACCATCTTGGCCAGTGGAGCGAGCTTTGATCGAAGCATGGATCGAGTAGTAGAGGAAACAGCACATATAGCGAAACTATTTACCTTGCCCACAGTGGAAAAATATCGAGCGGAAATTGAAGGACTTCTGCAAGAGAAAACCTACGCTACTATAGATAAAGAAGGAAATATTCATAGGTTGGATTTAGCAACAGGGCTAGGTGCTGGTCGTAAATTGGCAGATGCCGTGGGGGAAGATACAGAGTATCTAGTTTTTCCTGGTGCTTTAACCTCCTCTGTCGCAGAAGATTTTTTACGTTTTTCGCCCTATGGAAAAGACATTCGCGTTATTGTAGCCGACGCAACGAAAGTTTTTATAGAGGCAAAACCGTACAAACGTCTTTTGCGCCGAGGTTTGTATATTGAGTTATTGCATCATTCTGAATTGGTAGCTATAACTCTTAACCCATACGCTCCAGAGGGATATCAATTTGATGGGAAAGCTTTTAAGGAAGCCATGGTCGAAAAGATACCCAATGTGGAGATTGTGGATTTAATGATGGGAGGTTGAAATGTTTGATTTTATGGATCGTCAAGTGCGAGAAGTAATAGACCTAGATTTTATTTTAGAAAAATTGCAACCTAGGACACCTTATGGTGTGGAATATAAGAAAAACATTCGTGCCTATCCCGTTGGAACAGAAAAATATTTAATCCAAGATTTAGAGAACTTGGAAGCTTTTATACAATGGATCGAAGAGCATGAGGGGGTTGGTGAAGCGAAAAAAATGCTTCACTCTGTAAAGGATGTACGATACTCTTTGCAGCGTGCTCGAGGGGATTCCATCTTATCAGAAGTAGAACTCTATGAGATAAAAGCCATTGTATTTACAGTGAAAAATTTATTGGAACTTTTTAAGGATAGCCAGTTATTAAGTTTTCAAAAAACAGAACTTGTTCCCATTCCGGCTTTAGAAGAAGTCCTGAACCCAGAAGGGGAAAATACAACGAGCTTTTATCTCTATGATTCTTATTCCAAACGGCTAGCCGATTTTCGTCGGACTCGCAGCCAATTGGAAAATGAACAAAGAAGAGATTTACGCAATCTTCGCTTAGAATTAAAACAATCATACGATTTATCTCTTAGTGCTGACTCCACTGTTTTATTATCCAAACAAGATAAAGAAAGCTTGGAGAGGGCTAATCAATGTCCTTTGTTGGTATTTCAGTCAGAAACGTTTAATGCTATTGTCTTCTCACTCAAACAAACGGACGAAATGCTTTCAATAAAAGAGGAAATTGAATATTACAAAGCCCAAGAGCATGAAGAGGAACAAGTGGTTTTGCGAAAACTCACTCGTGAGGTAGCAAAACAATACAAAATATTAAAAAAGAATATCCATAGTTTGGCAAATTTGGATTTGTATATTGCCAAAGCCGATATGGCGATTCAAATGGATGCAGTTAAGCCAACAATTGTAGAGGAACATGTAATAGAAATTGAGGATGGACGATATCCGAAGATTCAAGAGAATCTGAAGAAACAGGGGATGGAGTTCACCCCCATTTCTATCTCTTTAGAAAAAGGGGTTACCTGTATAACAGGAGCAAACATGGGCGGAAAGACCATTAGCCTAAAAATTGTAGGATTATTAAGCGTAATGGCTCAGATGGCACTTTTTGTGCCAGCGAAACAGATGACCGTTGGACTCAATGAATTTGTGCGAACTTCCATAGGAGATTTTCAATCGACATCATCAGGGCTCTCCACTTTCGGTGGTGAGATTGAAAATGTCACCTATGCGATTGGACGGGCAGAGGAAAGAGGCCTGCTTCTCATCGATGAGCTTGCTCGTGGAACCAATCCACAAGAAGGATATGCAATCAGCCTAGCCATTGCAAAACATTTACAGGATAAACCCTCAATCACCTTAATTACAACCCATTTTGATCAAATTACTCGCCTTGAAGGAGTAAAACATCTTCAAGTGATTGGACTGGCCAATATCAATATGGAAGAATTGGATTTTGATTCCAATTCTACGGCTTTGAAGAGAATCAACCAATATATGGATTATCGATTAAAAGAAGTATCACAATTTACAGAAGTACCAAAAGATGCAATCCAAATTGCAAGAATGATGGGATTACCGGAAGAAATCACACATTATGCTGAGGATGCCTTAAAGAATGGATGGTGAAACATGGGGAAATTAAATCTTGATCAAAGTGTCATTGATAAATCTCGTGCTTCCGCTCGTGCCATTGCAGAGCAAGTACAAGAATTCATCGACACCCATACAACCGTATCTACAGAACGTGCTGTATTGCGTTTGTTAGGAATCGATGGACAAGATGACGCAGAAGTACCAATGCCAAATGTAGTAGTGGAACAAATCCACGAAGCTGGCGAATTAAATAAAGGGATTTCTTACTGGATCGGTAACGCAATGATCGAAACAGGAATGAAACCACAAGAAATCGCTGAAGAAGTAGCTGCTGGAACATTAAATCTAGTAGATCTACCACGTCATGACTTAAGCGAAATTCAAAATGTTGTTATGTCCGAAGCAAAAGAACGCATGAAAGTCGTAGACAACACAGTGGCAAAACGTAACGAATACCTAGAAACACTAGGAGAAGGTCCTCGTCCTTATCTATATGTAATTGTAGCAACAGGGAATATCTACGAAGATATCGTTCAAGCAAAAGCTGCCGCATTACAAGGAGCAGACATTATCGCTGTAATCCGTACAACAGGACAATCTCTATTGGACTTTGTTCCCTATTCCGCTCCAACAGGAGGATTTGGTGGAACGTATGCGACACAAGAGAACTTCCGTTTAATGCGTGCTGCCTTGGATGAAGTAGGGGAAAAAGTAGGACGTTATATCCGTCTTTGTAACTACTGTTCTGGATTGTGTATGCCTGAGATTGCAGCAATGGGAGCAATGGAACGTTTGGACGTAATGTTAAACGACGCATTGTACGGTATCCTATTCCGCGATATCAATATGCAAAGAACTTTGGTTGACCAATACTTCTCACGTGTAATCAACGGTTACGCAGGAGTTATTATCAACACAGGAGAAGACAACTACTTGACTACAGCTGATGCAGTAGAAGAGGCACATACTGTATTGTCTTCTCAATATATGAACGAACAATTCGCTTTAATGGCAGCATTGCCAGAAGAGCAAATGGGATTGGGTCACTGTTTCGAAATGGATCCAGATACAACCAACGGTTTCTTATATGAGTTGGCGCAAGCACAAATGGCTCGCCAAATCTTCCCTAAGGCACCATTGAAATACATGCCACCAACAAAATTCATGACAGGAAACATTATGAAAGGTCATGTACAAGATGCATTGTTTAATGCCGTATCGATTATGACTCACCAAGGATTGCAATTGTTAGGTATGATGACAGAAGCGGTTCATACACCTCACTTGCAAGACCGTTATTTAGCCATTGAAAACGCACAATATGTCTTCAATAATATGAAAGATTTCGGCGACGATATCGAATTCAAAAAAGGCGGAATCATGGAAACTCGCGCAAACGAAGTTGTGGAAAAAGCCCAAGTATTATTGGAAGAAATTGAAGCAGAAGGAATCTTCAAAACAATCGAAGAAGGTAAATTCGGTGGCGTAAAACGTAGCCGTACAGGCGGTAAAGGTTTGGAAGGCGTTGTAGAAAGAGCAGAAGAATACTTCAACCCATTCATTCCATTGATGACAGAAGGGAGGGAATTAGTATGAGCGCAGGTATGAGCCAAAATACAAACAACAATTTGTACGCAGAAAAAGTTGATTTAACGAAAGTAAAGCCATACGGTGATACGCTAAACGACGGAAAAGTTCAACTTTCCTTCACTTTACCAGTTCCATCCGGCTTAGAAGCAATGGAAGCGGCAAAACAAATCGTTTTGAAACAAGGGTTCAAAGAACCATCTGTAATCTACTCTAAAGACTTAGGCATCGACTACACATACTTTGTAGTTTATGCAGAAATGAATGTAGACATTGACTATACGCAAATCAACGTGCCAAAAGTTGATGTAGATACAATGAGCCGTGAAGAAGTAGAAGATTTCATTAAAGAAAACATTGGTAGAGATGTAGTAGTTGTTGGTGCTTGTACTGGTACTGACGCCCACACTGTAGGTATCGATGCGATTATGAATATGAAAGGTTTTGCCGGTCACTACGGCTTGGAACGTTACGAAGGAATCGAAGCCATTAACATGGGTTCACAAGTTCCAAATGAAGAATTGATTGCCAAAGCGATTGAAGTAAACGCAGACGCAATTTTGGTTTCTCAAGTTGTAACACAACAAAACGCACATATTCCAAATATGACACAATTGATCGAATTGGCTGAAGCAGAAGGAATCCGCGACAAGATGTTAATCTGTTGTGGTGGTCCTCGTGTATCTTATGAGTTAGCGAAAGAGCTAGGATACGATGCCGGTTTTGGTCCAAACACATTTGCAGAAGATGTTGCGACTTTCGTAGTAGAGAAAGTTGCTAAGGGCAAATAAATAAAAAAGGAGCCAGAAGATGTTCGAGACTCTTCTGGCTTTTTTATGAATAAGAAGAAATCCTTTTAGTCAGTAGAAGGAATGGGTATCAAACCACTAGAGCGAGAAAGTAGAAAAAATTGTCTAAAAAAAAACGTTAATTTTTTTTCAAAATCTTTGCTTTTTATATTGACGAAAATTTATCGATGTCATATAATGATGGTACGAAGTGAAAGGGTTTGCAAGAAGCAAACCGAGAGAATTTTTTTAGAAAAAAGGAGGCTTTATGAAAAAAGTAATTATTGCAAGTGCAGCGAGAACACCTGTTGGTTCTTATGGTGGTATGTTCAAAAATGTTAGTGCGGTAGAACTAGGAGTTGCTGCTGCAAAAGGTGCAATTGAAAGAGCTGGTATTAAAGCCGAAGATATAGATGAAGTTATCATTGGTAATGTATTGCAAGCTGGTTTGGGCCAAAACGTGGCTCGTCAAATTGGCGTTCATGCAGGTATTCCTCTGACAACTCCAGCCATGACAATTAATAAAGTTTGTGGTTCTGGTCTTCGTGCGATTTCTTTGGCAGCTCAAATGATCAAAGCAGGCGATGTAGATGTTGTTTTAGCAGGTGGTGCTGAATCTATGAGCTCTGCTCCATTCATTTCAAAAGAAATGCGTTGGGGTGCTCGTATGGGTAATGTGTCTTTCGAAGATGAAATGATCAAAGATGGTCTTTGGGATGCTTTTAATGATTACCACATGGGTATTACTGCTGAAAATGTAGCAGAACAATTTGGAATCACTCGTGAAATGCAAGATGAATTGGCTGCAGTAAGCCAACAAAGAGCTTCTAAAGCACGTGCGGAAGGAATCTTTGCAGAAGAAATCGTTCCTGTAGAAGTAAAAGGCCGCAAAGGCGCTGTAACAGTTTGCGATACAGACGAATACATTCGTGATGGTGTAGAAGCTGCTGGTTTAGCTGGTATGAAACCTGCTTTCAAAAAAGGTGGTACTGTAACAGCTGCGAACGCTTCTGGTATCAATGATGGCGCTGCCATGGTATTGGTTATGAGCGAAGAAAAAGCAAAAGAATTGGGCGTTACTCCATTGGCAACAATCGTATCTTACGCTTCTGCCGGTGTAGATCCAACAATCATGGGAACAGGTCCTATTCCTTCTTCTTTGAAAGCTTTAGAAAAAGCTAATTTGAAAGTAGAAGATATCGATTTAATCGAAGCAAACGAAGCTTTTGCTGCTCAAGCTGGTGCTGTAGCAAAAGAATTGAACTTAGATATGGATAAAGTAAATGTAAACGGTGGTGCGATTGCAATTGGTCACCCAATTGGTGCATCAGGAACTCGTATCTTCACTACTCTTGTATACGAAATGGCTAGAAGAGATGCGAAAAAAGGTCTTGCTACATTATGTATCGGTGGGGGACAAGGTACTGCTTTAATCATTGAAAGAGACTAATTGTACGAATTCCCACATCCTTTGGAGGTTATGATGGATTTTGTAAATATTTTGTTAGAGAAGAAAGACGATGGAATTGCCATTGTTACCATCAATCGTGAAAAAGCATTAAATGCTTTGAACAGCGATGTATTGGACGAATTGGCAGTGGCATTTGATGAATTGGATAAAGATGACAGCGTAAAATGTGTTATTTTAACGGGGGCTGGTCGCTCTTTTGTGGCTGGTGCTGATATTTCAGAAATGGCACCTTTGGAAGCTGCCCAAGGCTACAAATTCGGGAAAAAGGGCATGGATACTTTCATGAAAGTGGAAAAATGTTCCAAACCTGTAATTGCTGCCGTAAATGGTTTTGCCCTAGGAGGAGGATGTGAGTTGTCCTTATCCTGTGACATTCGACTTGCTTCAAGTAAGGCGAAATTTGGTCAACCAGAAACGGGTTTAGGAATTACTCCAGGATTTGGTGGTACACAAAGATTGATTCGTACAGTTGGATCCGGTATGGCAAAGGAAATGATTTATACAGCAGGAATTATTGGAGCAGAGGAAGCTCTAAGAATTGGCTTGGTAAATCATATTTACGAACCAGATCAACTGATGGATGAAGCTATAAAATTGGCTACTACTATTGCTAAGAATTCCGCTTCTGCTGTTCAATATTCTAAGTCTGCTATTAACAATGGCGTACAAACAGATATTGAAACAGCCATGGAAATTGAGCGTTCAGCCTTCGGTTTATGTTTTGCAACAGAAGACCAAAAAGAAGGAATGAAAGCTTTCTTAGAAAAACGTAGCCCAGAGTTTAAGTAACACTTTTTAGTTATAGTATGGAGGTACTAGAATGAATACAGTAGGTATTTTAGGTAGAGGTACAATGGCGGGCGGAATCGCTCAAATTTGCGCACAAAAAGACATGAACGTATTTATGTGGGTAAGAAATATTGACCCAGAAAATCCAAGAGCTAGTGTTAAATCTGTAGAAAAATCTTTGTCTCGTCTTGTAAAAAAAGAAAAGATGACACAAGATGAAATGGATGGAATTTTAGGAAGAATTACCATTACTACAGAACATGCTGACTTAAAAGATTGTGATCTAATCATCGAAGCCATCGCAGAAGATATGGAAGTGAAAAAAGAACATTTTGGTAAATTGGAAGAAATCTGTAAACCAGAAACTATTTTCGCTACAAATACTTCTTCTCTTTCTATTACAGAAATCGCAAGCTGTACAAAAAGACCAGATCGCGTAATCGGTATGCATTTCTTCAATCCAGTTCCAGCGATGAAATTGGTAGAAGTAATCAAAGGAATTGCAACTTCTGATGAAACAAAAGATGCTATCTTTGCATTGTCTGAAAAATTAGGCAAAACTCCAGTTGAAGTAGAAGAAGCTCCAGGTTTCGTAGTAAACCGTGTATTGCTTCCAATGATCAACGAAGGAATTGGAATCTATGCAGACGGCGTAGCTTCTGTTGAAGATATTGATACAGCTATGAAATTAGGTGCGAACCATCCAATGGGACCATTGGAATTGGGCGACTTAATCGGTTTGGATGTTTGCTTAGCCATTATGGAAGTACTTTATAACGAGTACGGCGACAGCAAATATCGTCCACATAACTTACTACGTAAAATGGTACGTGGCGGATTGCTTGGTAGAAAATCTGGTAAAGGTTTCTACGATTACAGCAAATAAAAGAAAAGAAAAAGCTCCCCAAGAGGGAGCTTTTTTTGTTGCGCTTAGATTATAAATTTAAGACATAAAAAAGCGAAGCCAAAAGCCTCGCCTTTTTTATAGGAAGCTAGCCCAAAGGAAGAATCCTAAGGAAATAATAATTCCTACATACAATAGAACAATAACGCAGTATCCCATAATGTCTTTTGCACTTAATTTTGCAATACCTAAAGCAGGAAGAGCCCAGAATGGTTGCAACATATTGGTCCAAGCATCTCCCCAAGCAACGGCCATAGTTGTAATGGCAGGGTCAAGTCCCATTTTTACAGCAGCTGGCATAGCGATAGGTCCTTGAACGGCCCATTGGCCACCACCAGATGGTACAAAAACATTGATAAGGCCTGCACTCCAGAAAGTAAACATATTAAATGTTTTTGGAGTGGAGAAGCTTAGGAATAACTCCGTAATATTGGAAGCAAGACTTACCCCTTCCGCATTGGCTCCTGTCATAAGTCCCATAATTCCAGCATAGAATGGGAATTGCAATAAAATTCCTCCCGCTCCTTTTACGGCTTCATTAATGGCACGAACGTAGCGGATAGGCGTTCTATGGAAGGCAACACCTAGGACTAAGAAAATTAGATTTACAATGTCCAAATTCAAATCGAATCCGTTGTTGACAAAATGTAGAACTAAGAAAGCGCCCCCTAATACAACAACCAATAGGGATAAAATGCTATTGTTTTCCAATTTGTCAGCTGGAGTCATAGCATCTTTATGTATTTCTATTTCTTCCTCTTCTTCTACCAAAAGGGCTGGATCCACAACAATTACTTTGTCCGCGTCAGGTTGCATAGCTCGGTTAATGAAAGGAAGGGTTAAAATAATAAGCCAACTCATAATTAAGTTTGGCAAAGAGAATAATGTACGAGAAACGGGAATGGTATCATTTACTGCTCCTAAAGTTACTTTTGATACCTCTGCAGCATCAGAAGCAATGGTCAATGGTACAGATCCAGAAATCCCAGCGTGCCATACAACGAATCCGGAGTAAGCAGCGGCAATCAATAGGCGGTAGTCTACATTTGGCACTCGTTTTGCAAGCTCTTTAGCCAATAGAGCACCAACAATCAATCCGAATCCCCAGTTGAACCAGCAGGCGATCGCTGAAACAAAAGAAACAAGCATAATAGCTTGGGTTGGTGTATTGGCAATACTAGCAATACGAATCAATAATTTTTTTACAGGTTTTGAACTTGCCAAAGCGTTTCCTAATACCAATACCAAAGCCATTTGCATGGTAAATCCTAACAAGGACCAGAAACCGTTTCCCCAATGTTGAACAAGGGCTAGAGGCGTTTGGCCTGTACTAATCATACTAAGTACAAAAGTAAGGATTGTAAGCAAAATGGCGAAGATATATGCATCAGGCAAATATTTTTGCACGAGAGAAACGCAAGCGGCGGTAAATCTCTTAAACATATATAACCTCCATCAATATATAAATACAACGTACAAAGCAACTCTAACATATAAGAAAAAAAAAAGATATAGAGGGGATAAAATTTTGTAAAATAAACAATATACTTGTGAATACCATGAATGACTATTAAAACACTAAGGAAATAAAAAAGAGAATAAAAAAGAGACCCTATTTACAGAGTCTCTTTCCTTATAAGAATTTCTTCTTAGAATTCGTCAATGTGTAATTTTTCGTCAATTTCAAAAGGTTTACGTTTTTTTGTACGTTCGTCTTTTTTTCCAAATGGAATCAACGCCAATACCCCATAATTGTCAGGAATATTAAAGATTTCTCTTAAAATTTCTTCGGAATCTTTTCCTTCAGCGTTGGTTTGTTCCCGAATGTTAATCCAAGTAGAACTAAATCCTTCTTCCTCCAATAGCAATCCAAGGTAAGCAGCAGCAATAGATGCTTCTTCTACCCAAGTCGTATCGATGGCCATATCTCCTAAAACGGCAATAATTTGAGGAGCTTCCCCTAAGAATTTTGTTCCAAAACGTTTCAATTCTGCCAAAGCTTTTTTCTTTTCTGGATCTTCAATCAACAAAAATTCAACAGGATGAGCATTGGCTTTACTAGGTCCCATGGAAGCGTACATTAAAAGTTCTTTTAATGTTTCCAAATCCATTTTTTCGTCTGTGTACTTGCGAGTTGCTCTACGTTCAATAATTCTTTCTTTTAAGTCCATTCTATCCTCCTAAAATTATAAGATAAATTCTTCTCCATCTCCCTTAATGGAGTGGATGTTGCTATTTGAAAACTCCTTTTGAAACCGTTTTGCAAAAGTTTCAGATAAGGCGAAGTCTTCCCAAAGGTGTAAAGGAAAAAAGTGCTTGGGGGTAAGAGTTTTTAAGAAATATTGTCCGGTTAAATGGTAATAATCCCCCATTCTAGGGTCCACAACGGCCATTAATACATCAATAGGGGCAAAATCCTTTGCTTTGTCCACCTCTCCCATAAATTCATGGGCCATATTTTTAATGTCTTCTGCCATATATCTTGGCCAAAGCCAAAAATTCAAATCTCCACTATGATATAAATTTTTTCCTTCTGCTTCTACTAACACGCTAATGCCTTCATCGGTAGAGCCATAGGCGTGGAATTTTATATCGTCAATGGATTTTTCTTCATCGGGAGAAATCCACGTAATATCTGCCTCTTTGGATCCACTTTCCACATGGGTGGAAATTAAATACTTGGCTCGATTTTTGTATTGGAATATATTTGGATGGAAATGATCTCCATGTCCATGGGTAACAACAAAAATTAAATCTTTATCTTTTGGAAGTAAGAGTTCTCCTTCCGTATAGTCGAATACAATAATTGTTTTTTCCAGTTCAATGGTATAGCAGCTATGATGTATAAATTTTACTTTCATGGGCACCCTCCTTCTAGGAAGTTTATACCCAATCCATAATAAATTCATCATTCATTCACATTTATTCATAAGAAATTCAAGTATTAGGGGTATTCTATAACTACGATAAATTTGTTAGGAAAGGAGAATATTTTATGGACGATAAATTTGTAAATCATAACGAAAACGACGATACATTAAAACAGGATGGAGAAAAAATAAACGAAGCCATCCCCTTGGGGTCAGATGAATATTCTTTGAAAGAGGAAAAACAAGAAGAGGAAAGAAGGGTTCACGAAGAAAAAGATCCTTTTGAAAAAAATAAAGAAGAAATGTTTCATCCACCAGTTTCAAAGAGAAAAAAGAAGAGAGGGAAGAGTTTCGTTCTATGGGCTCTGATTTTTTCTCTATTGGGAGGCGCTATTGGAGGAGGCGTTTCTTGGATGGCTTTTTCCAAAACGATGCCCAATGAAGCCCCACAAAATATTACCATTGACGCAAAAGACACTGTATCCAATGTAGAAGCTGTTGCCCAAAAAGCAACCCCTTCAGTTGTGGGAATTACAGCAAAAGCAACACAAATGACTGCCTTTGGTCCCATGGCTGTAGAAGGTTCTGGCTCTGGATTTATTATTTCAGAAGATGGATACATTGTTTCCAATGCCCATGTGGTAGGAAAAACAGGAGATACCGTTCATGTTTTGTTAAATAATGGAACAGAGGCGGAAGGAAAAGTTGTCTGGGCTGATAGCACCTTGGATATTGGTTTGGTGAAAATAGACCGTACGGGGCTTCCAACAATGGAAATCGGAAGTAGTGAAGATTTGAAAATCGGTGAATTAGCCGTTGCCATTGGAAATCCTTTGGGCTTAGATTTTCAACGTACAGTAACTTCTGGTGTCATTTCAGGATTAAACCGTAACATTGGAGAAGTGGAAGGAAATTATATGGATGGCTTAATCCAAACGGATGCATCCATCAATAGTGGAAACAGCGGCGGTCCTTTGCTAAATAAAGAAGGAAAAGTCATTGGAATCAATACGGTAAAAATCAACACGGCAGAAGGATTGGGATTCTCCCTACCAATTGATAGCGTAATGCCAATTATTGAACAAGTTATGAAAACAGGTTCTTATGAAGCGGTTTCTATGGGAATTAGCGGCGTTAGCGTTTCTGCTGTAGAAAAGCAATATCGCATGGATCTAAAAACAAATGGAAAAGGTGTTGTAGTAGCGGGAGTAGAGGAAAATAGTCCGGCAGCCAATGCGGGTCTTCAAACCAACGATATCATTATGAAACTAGGAGACCGAGATCTTACGAGTATGGGGGAATTGCGAAGAGATTTGTACAATTACAAACCAGGAGATAAAGTGAAACTTACCATTTCTCGAAATGGGGAAGAAAAAGTTTTGGAATTGGAATTTTCAGATTACAAAGTTCCCAAACAAGAACAAGGGATGAATTCTTTGGTTCCTTTCCAAGGAGAAGATTCTCAAAGGGAACAATAAAAACAGACAAAGGTCAGCAAAAGCTGGCCTTTTCTATTTCCCCTTTTGGTTAGATTTCGATATAATAAAGGGATAGGAGGAAGTATGAAACTAAAAAATATTGAAGAAACAAGAAAAGTGGGCGAGTTTTTAGGAACGATAGTAAAACCTTACGATTGCATTGCTTTAATTGGTGATTTGGGAAGTGGAAAAACCACCTTTACCCAAGCCATGGCAAAGGGAATGGGAATTGATGAGGTGGTTTCTAGTGCTACTTTTACTTTGATTAATATATATGAGGGAGAGATTCCCCTTTATCACTTTGACGCCTATCGCTTGGAAACCCCCGAGGCTTTTTACGAAATTGGGGGCGAAGAATACATTGATGCTCCTGGCGTTTCCGTTATTGAATGGGCGGATTTGGTAATGGATGCTCTGCCCGAAGATCTTTTGATTTTGGAATGGAGTCGAGATAGCCAGGAGGAACGTAGCCTTACCATAGAAGGAACTGGCTCTCGTAGCAAAGAATTGGAAAAGGAGTTGAAGGAATTTGAAAACCATCGCCTTTGATACATCCACAATGACCGTTGCAGTTGGAGTTTTGGAAGAGGACGTTTTGTTATCGGAATTTCAATTGCAAGGACACATTCGTCATTCGGAATCCATGTTGGACATGGTAGAAGAAATGATGAAACATTTGAATCTGAAAGTAAACGAAATGGATTTGGTTGCCGTTGGAACGGGGCCAGGGTCTTTCACAGGCCTTCGTATTGCCGTAACCACAGCAAAAATTCTAGGACAAGTTTTGGGAATTCCGGTAAAAGGCGTTTCTTCTTTGGAAGCCTTAGTAGAACAATGGGACGGAGAAGGAATTGTGATTCCCGTTTTAGACGCTCGCCGCCATCGTTTGTATCGTGGAATTTATGAGAAAAAAGCAGGGACAGTAATTTGTCATAAGAAAGATGATGCCGTGGATATTTCTTCTATTATAGAAGAAGCCAAAGAATATGGAGAAGTCGTATTTATTGGAGATGGACTGGATGTGGCGCGGGAAGAGTTAAAGGAAAGTCTTCCAGAGAGTATCTTCGTATCTCCAAACAATGGAAAAATTCGTGGAACTTCGGTAGGGATTTTGGCACAGAGAAAATTCCAAGAAGAGGGAAGCGACAATCTCTACGAATTGGAACCAAACTACGTACGTCCTTCTCAAGCTATGCGAGAATATAGGAGAAAACATGGAGAAGATGCTTAAAACAAGACCGGCCACTTTGGAAGATATTGACCAAATCATGGCCATTGAAGAAGAAAGCTTCTCCAATCCCTGGTCTCGGAAAAATTTTGAATTGGAAATAAAAAATCCCTTGGCTCATTATGAAGTTTTAACCATTTCTGATATTGTTATTGGATACGCAGGAGCCTATTTACTCATTGATGAAGCCCATATTGGAAATGTAGCCATTGACCAAGAATATCGTGGCCAAGGATTTTCGAAATATTTAATGAATCACTTTCTTTTTGCTTTGTATGAAAAAGGAGCGCGGTTTGCAACCTTAGAAGTTCGGGAAGACAACTACGTTGCCATTGGGCTCTATCGTTCCTTGGGATTTGAAGTAGAAGGGGTGCGGAAAAATTATTATCAAGACGTGCATAAAGATGCACTTATATTGTGGAAAAGGTGGTGAGAGGATTGATTACCTTAGGATTTGAATCTTCTTGTGACGAAACTTCGGTTTCTATTGTAAAGGACGGAAGAGAAGTTTTATCCAACGAGATTTCTTCTCAAATTGAAATTCATCGGTTGTTTGGAGGGGTTGTACCAGAAATTGCCTCTCGAAAACACGTTAGCAGCATCAGTCCTGTTTTGGATATTGCCATGGAAAAAGCAGGAATAGGATATGAAGACATTGATTTAATTACAGCCACAAGGGGACCAGGGTTAATTGGCGCCCTATTGGTAGGATTAACAGCCGGGCGAACTTTGGCTTTGGCTCTAAACAAACCATTTGTAGGTGTAAATCACATTAAAGGACATATTTGCGCCAACTATATTACCCATCCCCAATTGGAACCGCCTTTTGTGGGGCTAATTGTTTCAGGGGGACATAGCTATTTGATCCACGTAAATGATTACGTAGATTTCACTTTGTATGGCAGAACTCGAGATGATGCCGCAGGGGAAGCCTTTGATAAAGTAGCCCGAGCCATGGGAATTGGCTATCCAGGCGGTCCCATTATTGACAAATTGGCCAAAGAAGGAGAACCTACCTACGATTTGCCACGAGTTTGGTTAGAAAAAGATAGTTACGATTTTAGTTTTTCAGGACTAAAAACAGCCGTATTAAACGAATTGAATATTGCCAAACAAAAGGGAATAGAAATCGTTCCAGAAAACATGGCCCGTTCTTTCCAAGATGCCGTAGTGGAGGTTTTGGTAGAAAAAACCTATCATTTGGCCTATGAAACGGGAGAGAAAACCATTGTTTTGGCCGGTGGCGTTAGTGCCAATTCGGCTTTGCGAAAAGCCATGGAAGAGCGAGGGGAGAAGGAAGGATTTACGATTTATTATCCCGATTCCATTTTGTGTACAGATAACGCAGCCATGATTGCCAGTGCTGGATACTATGAATATCATTCTAAAAATCGAGAAAATATAGTCTATGCGGATCCCAATTTAGGATTGGAAAAAGAATAAAAAGAAAAAACTGCGAAGAAAGAAAAATTCTTGGCAGTTTTTTTATGGGAAAAAAGCTTTTGCCAAATGGATAAAATTTTCTAACCCATCAATATCTAAAAAGAATTAAAAATATATGGTAATGATAATGATAAAGTAGGGGAAGAAAAGGGCAAAAAGTGCAATGAATGTAAAAAGACTGTAAAATCAAGGCTAAGATAGAAAATAAACAAAATAAGGTTTATCCACGGGAAAACCGTGCATAAGTCTGTGGATAATGTGGATAAGTTTGTGGAAAACGATAAATTAGGGGGATAACGGTGGATAAAACTGTGGAAAGTGTGGTTAATATTTTCCAGAAAGAAAATGAGATGAAAATAATATTTACAAATTTCTAAATGATAATCCCAATAAAAAGTGCAAGAGTGCAAAAAAATAAGCACCTTTTCCAGGTGCTTATTCTTCCATGGATTCAACCCATTTTCCATAGACTTCGTCCAATTCTTTTTGCAAATTTTCTCTCTCTCGATGAATGTTTAGGGCCGCTTCATGGTCATCATAGGTAGAAGGATTCGCCAATTGTTCATCCAATGTCTCAATGGATTCCTCCAATTCTGAAATTTTCCCTTCCAAATCTCGAAGCAGCGCCTGTTGTTTTCGTTTTTCTTTTCTCTGTTCCCGGGATTCTTTCTTTTCTCGGTCCACATCGGTGCGAGTTTTTATCATTTCCTCTTTTTCTGGCTCCTTTAATTCTTCCAGTTTTTGAAGATAATAATCGTAGTTCCCCTCTACCAAAAGAATTCCCTCTGGGCCTAGAGCAATGATTTTAGTGGCTACGTTGTTGAGAAAACATCGGTCATGACTGATGGTTAAAATCGTGCCCGTATATTTATTCAAAGCCTCTTCCAAAATTTCTTTGCTATCAATATCCAAATGGTTGGTCGGTTCGTCTAGTAGCAAGAAATTTCCTTGACTTAACATAAGCTCTAACAAACTCAAACGACCCTTTTCGCCACCGGATAAATCTCCCACTTGTTTTAGCAAATCGTCTCCCGTGAACAAAAACTGCGCCAAATAGGTTCGGATTTGGTAATGATCCAATTGAGGATATTTGTCCCAAATTTCTTCCATAACGGTTTTGCTATCGTCTAAGTTGATCATCTCTTGATCAAAATAGGCCATTTCTACCCCCGTACCAAGATGAAATTCTCCCCGTGTGGCTTGAGCCTCCCCCCGTAGAATTCGAAGAAGAGTCGTTTTTCCTACGCCATTTGGACCAATTAATCCCACTCTCTCCCCTTTATAAATAGGAAAAGAAATATCCGTAAAAAGAGGTTTGTCAGGAAATTCCTTCGTAAGATTTTCTACTAATAATACATCTTTTCCACTAGGTTTCCTCGGTTCAAAATAGATTTTCGCTGATTGGGTATGCTCCACATCTTCGATTCTTTCGATTTTATCCAACATTTTTTGGCGGCTGCGAGCCGCTTTTAAGGAACGTTCTCGATTCCAAGACGTGTAGCGTTTGATGATCTCCTCTTGACGCTTGATTTCCTTTTGTTGGTTGGCATAGGCTCGGGCCCGCTCTTCCAAATCTCGTTTTCTCTTAACAACATAGGTGCTATAATCCCCATTGTAGGAATAGAGTTTTTTGTTTTCCAAAAGTAAAATACGATTGACAATACGATCTAAGAAATACCGGTCATGGCTGATTAAAAGTAGTGCTCCCTTAAAATCCACTAAGAATTTTTCCAACCAAGTAATGGCATCAATATCCAAATGGTTGGTGGGCTCGTCCAACAATAGCAAGTCCGGTTTTCTTAAAAGGAGTTTTGCCAAGGCCAATCGAGATTTTTGTCCACCAGAAAGGGTAGAGGCTTTTTGAGAGAATTCAGATTCCTTAAATCCCAATCCAATCAAGGTTCCTCGAACGGCAGATTCTCGACCGTATCCCCCCTTTTCTTCGAAATATTCCATTTTTCGGGAATAACGATTCATGTGAATTTCCAATTCATCCCCTTGTAAATGGCTCATTTCTTCTTCCATATTTCGAAGTTGTTTTTCCAGTTCTATTAAATCTCGAAAATTTTCCATACAGGAATCATAGACCGTCGCCTCATCTTCAACGGTTGCGTGTTGGGAAAGATAGCCGATTTCCAAATCTTTTTGATATCGGACTTCGCCAGAATCTTTTCCAATAATATCGGCTAAGATTTCCATAAGAGTCGTTTTTCCCGTTCCGTTGTTTCCAATTAGGCCAACTTTTTCTCCTGCTTCTATACGAAAGGACAGATCCTCAAAAATAGGATCTGCTACATAGGTTTTTGATAAATTTGATACAGTTACAAATGCCACGTTCTGCCTCCTTCCTTTCAATATATCAGATTTGAAAAAAAATGAAAAGTATTGACAAAACTCTTCGTAATCCCTTTTCAATTGTAGGGAAATCGAGTATACTAAATACATAGGTAAAAATTTAACTAACAAGGCATTTATATTTCATTATAGATTTGGGAGGTTGCAACATTATGGAAAAAAACAAAAACAAAGTCTCGGAAACGGTTATCCGTCGCTTACCAAAATATCATCGCTATTTAACGGAGCTATTAGAAAATGGAGAAGATAGAGTTTCTTCCCAAGAACTAAGCAACCTTACAGGATTTACTGCATCACAAATTCGTCAAGATTTTAACAACTTTGGAGGATTTGGACAACAGGGCTACGGATACAAAGTTACTTTATTACGAGAAGAAATCGAAAAGATTTTAGGGATTTCAATGGTATACAAGTCCATTGTTGTAGGGGCTGGACGCTTGGGATCTGTAATTAGCTGTTATAAAGGATTTGAAGAAAGCGGATTCGATATTGTGGCTTTATTCGACAGAGATAAAAACATTGTCGGCAAAGAAGTTGGCCATGGAATCGTCCTTGATATTGAGGATATGGAAGACTATTTAAGTGCTCATCCAGAAATCAAAGTAGCGATTATTACCTTGCCAAAAGAAGGCGCACAAACCGTTGTAGATCGTTTGGTGGCAGCAGGAATTAAAGGAATTTGGAATTTTGCCCCAACGGATATATCCGCTCCAGAAGATGTAATTGTAGAAAGTGTGCGTTTGAATGATAGCTTATTGACTTTGAGTTATTATTTAACCGAAGCGAATCGTTAACCACCGTACCATAACGGTGGTTTCTTATTATCTAAATATAGGAGAAAATAATGAAAAAGCCGCCTTTTTTGGATTTAGAACTCTGTCTTCGTTCGGGGCAATATTTTCACTGGAAATCCTTGGATACGGGATGGGGACTGGTAAATGGAGAGGATTTTTGGTTTATTGAAGAAAGAGGAAATCAGTGGAAAATTCATGGAGAAGAAAAAACGCTAAAGGAATTTTTTCAATGGAACCGAGATTATCAACAGATTTTTTCTAAATTGGAAGAGGAAGAAGAACTTCGTCCTCTATTAAAAAACAGTGAGGGTCTTCGAATTTTACGACAAAATCCCTGGGATGCGACCTTGGCTTTTTTGCTGTCTACCAACAACAATATGAAGCGAATCCAAAATTCCATCTATCGTTTGGGAGAGCAGTATGGAGAAAAATTGGAAACGGTCCAAGGAGAAACGTTTTATTCTTTGCCAAAACCAGAAAGAGTAAAAGAAATTTCTCCTGAAGAATTGCGGAAAACCATTGGTGCAGGCTATCGAGATAAGTATTTGGTAAGAAGCGCAGAACAAATTGCAAAGGGGGAAGTGGATTTTTATAGAATCCATTCCATGGAATATCCCCGCGCTTTAGAAGAAATACAAAAATTATTTGGTGTAGGGAAAAAAGCCGCCGATTGTATTTTGCTTTTTGGCTTTGGAAAGGAAGACAGCTTTCCTGTAGATGTTTGGATGGAACGAGCCGTGGAGGAATTATACGGTTCTTTTCCCAATCGAGAATCTATGGCACAATTTGGACAGAATAAATTTCAAGAGAATGCAGGCCTTGTGCAACAAATTCTCTTTCAAAACAAGACATTTTTGAGGTGAAAAAATGATAGGGATCATAATAAATTCTATATTAATTGTTGTAGGCGGCGTCTTAGGTCTATTGGTAGGGAATCGAATCAGCGATAAAGTCCAAAGTTTTATGATGTCGGCTTTGGGCCTTTGCATTATATTTTTAGGAATTCAAATGGCATTAGAAGTTCGACAAGTTCCCGTTGTGCTCTGTGCCGTTACGGCAGGAGCAGCCATTGGACAGGCTTTAGAAATCGATGAAAAATTGGTCGCATGGGGAAATCGGATTGACGCAAAATTTGCCAAAGGAGATGGGCCAAAACCAATGGCAGCCTTTATTGCTACTTCCTTGGTGTATTGCATTGGATCCATGGCAATCTTAGGTCCGTTGCAAGCGGGACTTACAGGAAATATTGATACCTTGTTGGTAAAGGGAATTTTAGACGGCGTTTCTGCTGTGATTTTTGCCACAACACTAGGCGTAGGGGTTTTATTAAGTAGTATCTCTGTATTTGGCGTACAAACTCTTATTTTTCTATTTGCCAAAATATTGGCGCCCTTTTTAACCGATGCCGTAATGCAAGATTTAACTTCAGCAGGAGGAATTATTGTAATGGGCATAGGAATCAAAATGTTTTTCGATAAAAAAGATTTGCCAGTAGCCAACTTTTTGCCAGCGATCCCCATTCCTGTCATTGTTTATGGCGTAGCCTCTTTATTGGGATTTTCTTTATAAAAAGCTTTACAATTTTTCAAAAAAAGGGTATTATTAAGAACAGAGGGATTAGCACTCAATAAGAAAGAGTGCTAACAAAAAAGTAAAAGGAGGACACAAAATGAATATTAGACCTTTAGGGGAACGTGTTGTAATAAAAAAAGTAGAAAAAGAAAACGTAACGGCTAGCGGAATTGTTTTGCCAGATACAGCAAAGGAAGAAAGCAATTTGGCGGAAGTCGTTGCCATTAGCGAAGAATTATTAAATCATAAAGAAATAAAAGTAGATTTGAAAGTAAAAGACAAAGTAATTTATAGTAAATACGCTGGTAGTGAAGTGGAAATGGATGGAGAAAAAGTCATCGTAATTAAATACCAAGATCTATTGGCAGTAATTGGATAATAGGAGGGACTGAATATGGCAAAAGAAATTAAATTTAGTTCAGACGCTAGAGAAGGTATGGTTCGTGGAATCAATATTCTAGCAGATACAGTAAAAGTTACATTGGGACCAAAAGGTCGCAATGTCGTATTGGATAAAGAATTTGGCGCCCCACTAATTACAAACGATGGGGTTACCATTGCAAGAGAAATTGAATTGGATGATGTCTTTGAAAATATGGGGGCTCAACTGGTAAAAGAAGTAGCCACAAAAACCAATGACGTAGCCGGTGACGGTACGACAACCGCTACTCTATTGGCCCAAGCGATTATTCGTGAAGGTTTGAAAAATTTAGCGGCCGGAGCCAATCCAATGGTGCTTCAAAAAGGAATCAAAAAAGCGGTGGAAGCAACTGTAGAAGAATTGAAAAAATTCTCTGTACCAGTAAACAATTCCGAAGCCATTGCCAATGTTGCGGCGATTTCGGCTGCTGATGAAGAAATTGGTCGTTTGATTGCAGAAGCCATGGAAAAAGTTGGCCAAGATGGCGTTATTGCTGTAGAAGAAAGCCGTTCCATGGGAACCAAATTAGACGTTGTAGAAGGAATGCAATTTGATCGTGGATATGTAAGCCCTTATATGGTTACAGACAACGAAAAAATGGTAGCAGAATTAGAAAATCCTTATATTTTAATTACCGATAAAAAAATCTCTAACATTCAAGATGTTCTTCCATTATTGGAACAAGTTTTACAAGAAAGCCGCCCTATTGTCTTAATTGCAGAAGACATTGAAGGGGAAGCTATGGCCACTTTGGTTGTAAACAAATTGCGTGGAACTCTAAATGTAGTGGGTGTAAAAGCACCAGGCTATGGAGATCGTAGAAAAGATATGTTACAAGATATTGCCGTATTAACTGGTGGTACCGTAATTACAGAAGATTTAGGCTACGATATTAAAGAAGCCACTGTAGATATGTTAGGTACAGCAGCAAAAGTTCGCGTAGAAAAAGATTTAACCGTTATTGTAAATGGAGCAGGAGAAAAAGACAATATTGAAGGACGTATTGGCCAAATCCGTGCTCAAATTGAAGAAACAGATAGCGAATTTGATCGGGAAAAATTACAAGAACGCTTGGCAAAAATGGCTGGTGGTGTAGCCGTAATCCAAGTAGGGGCTGCCACAGAAGTAGAATTGAAGGAACGCAAACTTCGCATTGAAGATGCTTTGGCAGCAACACGTGCCGCTGTAGAAGAAGGAATTGTTCCAGGTGGTGGTGTTGTTTTGGTAGACTGCATTGAAAAAATCAAAGGTCTATTGGAAGAATGCGAAGGGGACGAAAAAACCGGAGTTAGCATTATCGTTCGTGCCTTGGAAGAACCGATGCGTCAAATTGCAGAAAATGCCGGAATTGAAGGCTCTGTAATTGTAGAACACATTAAAGGAGAAAAAGAAGGTACAGGATACGATGCTTTCAATAGCAAATACGTAAATATGATTGAAGCAGGAATTGTAGATCCAACAAAAGTAACAAGATCTGCTTTACAAAATGCTTCTTCCGTTGCGGCAATGATTTTAACAACGGAAGCAGCCGTTGCCAATATTAAACCAGAAGGTGCAGATTTAAGTGCACTAGCTGGAATGGGCGGCGGAATGGGAATGATGTAATTCCGCACAAATAAAGACTCCCAATTTGGGGGTCTTTTTTTTGATATGGATGGTTTTTTAGGACAAAAAGGGTAGATAATGATAAAATAAATTTATAAAAAAAGAGAAAAGAAAGGAGATTTGCTATGAATAAAGAAAAATTGCTTTTGGAACTCAAGTTGGATATGATTGCCCTAATAAATGATATGGATTGGCAAACCATAGAAGCAAGTACAGAAAAATTGGAACGATATTTTGAATTGTTAAAGATGATTCCTAAATTGCCAGATGTAGAAAATAAAGAAATAGCAAAACAAGTAGAAGAGCCAGAAGAAATTCCCCATGTGGAATACCATAAGGAACGAGAAGGAATTAGCGAAGGAAAAGTACGATTAAAATTAGGTGGAGCTGATTTAGGGGATACCCGAATTTTCATTCCGGAAAAAATTGTCCGTCGATTGAATGTAGAAGAAGGGGATTGGGTTCGAGCAAAAGCAGCGGAAACCCGCGTAATCAATGGAAATCGAAAATTGCTATATGATTTCGAGATTCTAGAAAAATCTTTTGGAGATAGCGAATCTCTACGCCGAGACATTCGTTTTGCCCAAGTGCGATACGATTTGGGACTTTCAGATTACTATATTTTATCTTCAGAGGCAGAAAATACGCCAATTAAAATTATTTTGAACGAAGCAAAACTAGGGAATTTGTCCATTGAAGAAGGAGATTTCATTGACTACGCTTATTGGGTAGAAGATATTCTAAATGGACGAGTGACTTGGAAACATAAAATAGAAGAAAACATTGCCTGTTCCCGCCGGGAGGAAGGCCTTCCTAGTTTCGATTTAGAAGATCGATTTTTAGAAGGCGTAGAAATTCGAATGTTGGGAGAACCTCATAAAAAGGGAGAGTATACCCGAGAATTGGAAGAACAAGGCGGTCTGGTGTCTTGGTATAATTTTGAAGATTTAGCAGAAGCTATGGAGGAGGATCATTCCGATTCAACCATTTACGTTTTATTTGTAGATTCCATCCGTCCGCAAGAATACCAAGAGCTTCTCAATCGAAAAAACCAGTACAATTTCCCCATTCTCTTTGCAAAGGAAATGGACACAACATCTCTTATGCATTGGCTTAGTGAAGAATTGCAACTTAGGGAATATGAGTGGTTAAGTTAGAAAAGAAAAGGAAAAAGCTATAGGTGATACGGTCTATAGCTTTTCTTTATGGGGGAAAATCGTTATAATTACTATAGGAGGACTGTAACTTATGAAACCTTTAATTGGCGTAGCGCCGTACTATAGTGAAAAGAACAACAAATTGTATATCTCAAGAGAAGTATTGGACGCGGTGGTTTTTGCCGGGGGAATTCCTATGTTATTGCCATTTGTTGAAGAATTTAAGATAGAAGACTTTGAAAGTATTTTGGAACGATGTGATGGCTTTTTATTTACAGGCGGTCACGATTTTCCAGCAGAACATTATGGAGAAGAAAACGGAGACAAAATCGGTCCCTTTGCTCCTCCTAGAGATATTTTGGAATTTGGTCTTTTGCCTCATATTTTGGAGCGGGATATTCCCGTCCTTGGAATTTGCCGGGGAATGCAATTGATCAATGTAGTCAAAGGAGGAAGTCTACATCAGGATTTAACGCCAGATTGTGGTGCTTGCATTTCTCACGAGGTGAGAGATACTCCTTATTATCAATGTGTTCATAAAGTAAGTGTAAAAAATAAAGATTTGAAAACAGACTTTTTCGGTTGCAATGATTTAGAGGTAAATTCTCTTCATCATCAAGCCGTAAAAGAAATGGGAGAGGGACTTGTAGATTTGCTTTGGTCTGAGGATGGATTTATTGAAGCCCTATATGGACCCGAATATCGTTATTTGGTAGGAGTGCAATGGCACCCTGAATATTTATACAATCAAGACGAAGCCAATGGACATTTATTCCGCTCCTTTGTGAAAGCAGCCCAGGAGTATCGAGAAGAAATTAAAGGAGAAAAGAATGAAACTTTATAATTCACTCACAAGAAAGAAAGAAGAATTCAAGCCCATTCATGAAGGGGAAGTACGCATGTACAATTGTGGACCAACGGTATACAACTTTATTCACGTTGGAAACGCAAGACCTTTGGTGGTGTTCGATACTTTGCGACGCTTCTTTATTTATCGAGGATTGGACGTAAAATTTGTCGTAAACTTTACAGATATTGACGATAAGTTAATCAATCGTGCCAAAGAGGAAAACACAACGGTTTTGGCCATTGCGGACAAATACATTGAAGAATTCAAAAAAGATGCCAATGGATTGAATCTTTACGATTACAAAACCATCAATCCAAGAGCCACAGAATACATCGAACCCATTATTGAATTCATTCAAGGATTGGTGGACAAAGACGTAGCCTATCCAATGGATGGAGATGTGTATTTCGATATTACAAAAGCAGAAGATTACGGAAAATTATCTGGGAAGAAAATTGAAGATTTAATGAGTGGGGCTCGCATTGCCGTAAATAGTGGCAAGAAAAATCCCGGGGACTTCGTTCTTTGGAAAGGAAAAAAAGAAGGGGAACCTGCTTGGGACAGTCCATGGGGAGAAGGTCGTCCAGGATGGCATATTGAGTGCTCTGTAATGGCAAAATCTCTATTGGGAGATACCATTGACATTCATTCTGGAGGAGAAGATTTGCAATTCCCTCACCACGAAAACGAAATCGCTCAATCTGAAACGTTAACAGGAAAAACATTCGCCAACTACTGGTTGCACAACGGAATGATTACAGTAGACGGCACAAAGATGAGTAAATCCTTAGGAAATTTCTTTACCGTTCGTGAAGTTTCGGAAGTCTTTGATTTAGAAGTATTGCGTTTCTTCTTATTAGGGGCTCATTATCGTAGCCCAATTAACTATTCCTATGATGCCATGGCCCAAACCAAAGCCGGGTTGGATCGTTTGTATAATGTACGAGATCATTTGCGCCGTGGAGTGGAAAATAGCGAAAGTGGTCCAAGAGATGAAGCCTTCATTGAAAAAATGGAAGAATACAAAAAAGAGTTTATTTCTGTAATGGAAGATGACTTAAATACAGCCGCCGCTGTCGGATTCTTATTCTCTATGGGAAAAGATATTAACGTATACCTTTCTGGGGAGGCAACCAAAGAAACATTAACTCGCGTAGAAGAAATTTTCTTAGAGCTTTCTCGTGTATTGGGCATTTTGGACCGAGAAGCAGAAGATGGCGCCGACGAAGAAGTGGAAGCGTTGATCCAAGAACGCCAAGAAGCACGGAAAAACAAAGATTTCAAACGAGCTGACGAAATTCGTGAACAATTATTGTCTATGAACATTTTAATTGAAGACACAAGAGAAGGAACCACATGGAAGAGAGCCTAATGGAAATCTTTCTTAGAGAAAAAATGACGCCTCAAGAGGCGCAACAACAAAACCCCCTCGTCCTAGCATTCCTAGGCGATGGGGTCTTTGAATTGTTTGTAAGAACAAAACTCATGGCTCAACCGCAAAAGGTAAATCAAATGCATCGTATGGCAGCAAAAATTGTATGCGCCAAAGGGCAATCGGACTTAGCGGTGGCTCTATCTCCTTATTTTACCAAGGAAGAAGAAGGGGTTTTTCGAAGAGGGAGAAATACCAATCAAAAAACCATGGCAAAAAATGCCACAGTCCATGATTATCGTAACGCCACAGGGTTTGAAGCTTTAATGGGATATTTGTATATTAGCAATCAAAAAGAACGTTTGGCCTGGTATTTTCAAGAAATAGAAAGGATATTGGACGATGAAAGTAAAATTACTAAGTAGTACGCCCAATGGAGAAGAACTCATTGCAAAATCAGCAAAACTTTGCTATTCCGCTGTAGGAGTAGAAGAAATTGAAGAAAAACTAACCGAAGATTCCGTAGAATCTTTTTTGACCATGTTAACTTCCATTTCCCACGCCTCTCCCATGGAACACGTAAGTATGACCTTTGCCGTTGAAGGAGTAAGCCGTGTTTTGACCCATCAATTGGTGCGACATCGTTTGGCCAGTTATTCTCAACAATCGCAAAGATACGTTCCATTGGACGATTTTCAATACATAATTCCTCCTTCTATTGAAGCCATTCCAGAAGCGAAAGCTCTCTATGAAAAAACCATGGAAGCGGATCGACAAGCTTATATCGCTTTGGTAGATGCTTTAATGGAAGGCCATGTGAAAGAGGGGATCGAGAGAGGACTTTCTAAGGAAGAAGCGGAGAAAAAAGCACAAAAAATGAGCATTGAAGATGCCCGCTACGTATTCCCTAATGCTTGCGAAACAAAAATTGTGGTAACCATGAACATTCGAACGCTTCTTCACTTTTTTTCCATTCGCACTTGTCAAAGAGCTCAATGGGAAATTCGTGAAATGGCCACAGAAATGTTGCGAATCGCCAAAGAAACCTATCCGACTTTGTTTGCAAAATCGGGACCCAGTTGTGTAAGAGGAGCTTGCCCAGAAGGAAAAATGTCCTGTGGACGAGCCGAAGAAATGAGAAAATTTTTCCTGGAGGAATTATAAAATGAAATCACAAATGATATTTGGGAGAAATCCCGTACTAGAAGCCCTTGGGGAAAATATGGATCGCATTTACGTTCAAAGGGGACTAAAAGAAGGGACGGCAAAAAAAATTCGTGGCCGTGCCAAAGATTTAGGGGTTGAAGTGATTGAACGAGACAAATCTCGCTTGGACGAAATGTGCGACTACCAAAACCACCAAGGTTTTGTGGCCTATGTTACAGATTTTGTCTATTCAACCATAGACGATATGCTAGCAGAAGCCAAAGAAAAGGGCGAAGATCCTTTGATCGTTTTATTAGATGGAATTACGGATCCTCACAATTTAGGAGCGATTATCCGTTCTTCCTTGGCCCTAGGCGCCCATGGAGTTGTTATTCCCAAAAATCGATCCGCTTCTGTAAACGGAACGGTTTTCAAAACTTCTGCTGGAGCCGTTGATCATATGAAAGTGGCAAAAGTTACCAACTTAGGTCGTGCCGTAGAGGAATTAAAAGAAAAAGGAATTTGGACCTACGGTTGCGATCTAGGAGGAGAAACCTTATACGACACCAATTTAACAGGGCCTGTAGCCATTGTGATTGGGGCAGAAGGAAAAGGACTGAGCAAAAAAATCGGCGAAAAAGTTGATATAAAAATTACCATTCCTATGGAGAGGGAATTTGATTCCCTAAATGCCTCTGTAGCCGCTTCAGTGGTACTCTATGAAATCAGTCGCCAAAATCATGGCAAGAAAAAGAAGACGCTATAATCGAGAAGGGCGCTACCTCTTTGTAGACGGTTATAACATTCTCAATCAATGGGCCGGCCTCTCCCAACTTATGGAAGAAGACTTAGAACAAGCCAGGGAAAAACTAATGGAAAAATTAATAGAATACGCCCACATTACCGGGTGGTCTATTATTCTGGTTTTTGATGCCTATAAGGTCAAAGGAAGCGAAGGCAGCATTGAGAAAAAGAATGGAATTGAAATTGTCTATACAAAAGAATTGGAAACCGCGGATCATTATATCGAAAAAGAACTCACCCATATTGGGCGAGTAAAAGATGTAGCCGTGGCCACCTCGGATCATATTGAACAACAGTTGATTTTGGCTCGCGGAGGACGAAGAATTTCAGCGAGAGAGCTGGAAATTGAGGTAGAAAACATAGAAAATCACATTCGTTTGGAAGCAAAACGAATCAAAAAAGTACAGCGATTAAGAAACGGCTTGGGGGAAGAAGTTCTCGAAGATTTAAGAAAAATAAAAAATCAACTAAAAGAAAAAGAGAAATAACGACGAAATCTGTAGTTATTTCTCTTTTTGTATTTGTATAGCTTTTAAAAAACGGTTTACACTCGGTCCCCCTTGTTTATAGAAGAGGCAGTATAGTAAGAAGAAGCAAACACGAAGAACCAAGCATTTGAAGAACGAACAAAATTTTTTCTCTTCCTAGGATTTCTTTCCAACTCTTTACTCCATAATAGAGAGAAAAAAGAAACAATAAAGCTGTAACCACAAAGATGGACTTTTCTAGAGAAGTAATGGGAACTCTTGGAAATTTCAGACAGATAAAATAAACGGTCGTGGCGGGGAAACAATAATCCCAAAGTTGCATTTTTAGTTTTTTATTCATTTTTTCGCCTCCCATTCTTCCGGGGCAATGACTTTTGATTCTTCTTTAGAAAGCAAAAGAATACTGGGAATGTGGGAAATGCCGAATTCTTCTATAAAATAGGAACGGTCTTCTTCTTTCATATTTTCGACGTTCAAATAGTAGACTTTGCCAGGTAGTTTTTTTGCAGTAAGAATGATTTGATTTATATTGGAAAGGCAATCTTCACAATGGGGGCTTCCAATATAAATTGTTTTGCTTTCTTTTTCTTTTTGGGACAAGTCACGAACTTGAATTGGAGTCATTCTTTGTGTTATTTTTTGATATCGTCCTTCATTTGATTCCTTAAAATTTATTATAGAAAGAATCAAGATGGCAATGGATAAAAAGAAAGGAATTGTTTTTTTTGTATTCATTAGCGATACCTCACAGCCGAATTTGGCTCGAAAACATAGGTTTTATATGCATTGGATCCTCCTCTTCGTTGGAGACAAACTTTTGGCCCTGAAAAGCGAATCCCTCCTTTTGCATGTCTTCCTCCTTCGTTAAGGGCAATGGATACGATGGCATTAACTCCAGAACGTACTTTTGCAGAGAAAGTTACTATCGTGCCTACAGCAGTTCCAACTACACCAATCAAACTAGCAATTCCAATAAAAGTACCGGCAGTGGTTATCATACTTTGGAATGAAATGTTTTTAGAAATATTTCCTCCCTTTTGTCCAACGACAGAGCAAAATTGAGTTGCGTAAGGAACTATGGAGCTTTCTTTTTCCGTTTCAATTTCAGATGCATTTATATAATGTATTAAATTTCCTTTAGGATCTTTTATGCTTATATTTCCAGCTTCATCCTTGGAAATAATTTGTTGTAAGCGGTGATTTGAATCCATAACTTGGCTATAGAGATTTCCATTTATATCATAATTAAAATCTACAAAAGATAGACCTTCCTGTTTATCTACAACAGTAAATTCATTTTTATTGTTTTGAATAATAGAAAATGAATTTTCCGATGTAGCATAGAGTTCTGTTGATGAGACAAACAATAGAAGTAAAGATAAAAATAGACAGAGATATTTTTTCATAAAATCATCCCCCTGGACAAAAATAAAAATAAGTTTTATTTACAAATAAATTTTAACATAGAATTTAAAAAATAAAAAGATAAAATAAAAAATATTAGTATAATCTAAGTTCAATTTATAATATAAAGTGAAATATAGAATGATCTTTTTGGGAATACAGAAGTACAATGGCAGAAACATGGATTGAAATCTGTGAAAAAAAGGGGGATAAAAAAGAGGCCTAAAGGCCTCATTTTTTATTTTCCGAAAAATTCATAAACCCCTTGAATCAACAAATCGTTGGCTTCTTTGGATAGAATACAGAAGCGGAAAAATCTTTCGTCTAAATTTTTGAAGTTGGAGCAATCTCGAATGACGATTTTTCTAGGCAATAGAAATTCTCGAAGTTCCTTTGCCGTAGCGGATCGATCCTTGATTTTTACCAAGACAAAATTTCCGTAACTGGGAAAGACTTTTAACTGCTCTACGGTTTCTAAAGCGGAAATCATCTTATCTTTTTCTCTTTGAATGTGGTTGTAGGTAACGGCTTTATAGGTTTCATCAGAAAACATAACCTTTCCCATCATTTCAGCAAAAATATTGATTCCCCATAAAGAGAAATTTTTTCCCATGGAATCAAGGACTTTTTGGTTGGAAGTAATGGCATAGCCTAAGCGAATTCCTGGTGTGGCGAAGAATTTAGAAGTGCTTCGAACCACGAAAATATTTGGGTTGGTTGCTGCAAAGGCCGAACAAGAATAGACGCTCCGATCGGTAAACTCAATATAGGTTTCGTCGATTAAAATCGGAATATTTGTGGCTTCTACAATTCGCTCAATATCCACACGATTTAGGATGGTACCTGTTGGATTGTTTGGATTGGTAATAACATACAATTCAATGGAATTTTTTTGTATGATTTCAATCACCTCATCCACACTAACGGTAAAATTGCGATGATAGTCCAAATTGTAGTGGAAAACCTCGGAACCAATTAAATTCAACTCATTTTCGTATTCACTATAACAAGGGCTATTTAACAAAGCTCGTTTGGGATTTACGTAGTGAATGAAATCTTTGATTAAATTGGTGGTTCCGCTTCCTAGCAAAATATGCTCTGGGTTGGCGTGGGTATAGTTTGAAATTTCCTTTAACAAATCTACGTATTCTGGATCCGGGTAAACACTGGCCTGATCTAAATTTTCTCGAAGATATTGCAAGGCTTTTTTGCTTGGGCCAATGGGATTTACATTGGAAGAAAAATCCATAACCTCATCTACATCAAAATTATATTTTCTCTGGAGCTCAAATAAATTTACTCCATGTTTATCTTTTTTCATAATGCCCTCCTTTACACTAGGATCTAATGCTTATGATATAATAGAGAAAGAAAAAATACAATAGTGAGGTGAATGATGAACAATTTTCGAAACGATTATCACGATTTATGCCATCCAAAAGTGTTGGAGTCTCTATTGACTCTTCAAGGAGAAAACAACGTGGGGTATGGTTATGATGGGCGTACAGCCAATGCCATTGATAAAATTCAAAAGAGATTAGGGAAAAAATCCCCTGTATTTTTTGTACAAGGGGGAACCGCAGCCAATGTTTTGGCGATTTCCTTCTGTTTGTTGCCACATAAGGCTGTTATTGCTGTAGATTCTGGACACATTGTTCACGATGAAGTGGGATCGATTGAAGCCAATGGACACAAAGTTTTGACCATTCCATCTGAAGATGGAAAGATGGATCCAGAAGCTTTGGAAGAGTTGCTAAATTCTTTCGGTGATTTCCACAATGTATTGCCAGGAATGATTTATATTTCCAATTCAACTGAAACGGGAATGGTTTATACCAAAGAAGAAATCAAAAAAATCTATGATTTGGCAAAAGAACACGAAGTGTATTTATATATTGACGGTGCTCGTATGGGAGCGGGTTTGGCCTCTGAAGAATGCGATATCCAATTTGAAGATATGACAGAGTTATGCGATATTTTCTCTATTGGAGGAACAAAAAACGGCGCTTTATTTGGAGAGGCTTTGGTATTTAACAACGAACCTTTGGCAAAAGAATTTAATTTCTATATGAAACAACAATCTTCTTTATTGGCAAAGGGATATTTATACGGGGCTCAATTTGAAGCTTTATTTACCGATGATTTGTTGTTTGAAATTGGGGAACAAGCTCAAGAGGCAGCGAAAAAATTGGCAGAAAAATTGGAAAGCATTGGGGTAGAATTTGCCCAAAGACCGGTTAGTAACCAAATTTTTGTAAATCTTCCTACCTCCAGTTTGGAAGCATTAGCAGAAAATACCCAATTTGAAATTTTCTCTGAGGGGAAAGAGGTTTCAACGGTGCGTTTTGTTACCACTTACGAAACCAAAGACGAAGAAATTGAATCCTTAGGGGAAGAATTGAAAAAATACCCATTATAAGCAAGAAAAAAGAGCCTCCTTATTGGGGCTCTTCTTCTTTTGCCTTTGGAGACCAAAGAGGTCGGAACAATACGAAATAACGAAACACAAAGGTGATGAAAAATAAAGAATACAAATAATATCTTGGGATCGGATTTATGGTGAAATGATAAATGGTAAACCCTACGCCAAACAAAACAAAAATGGCGGTAAATACCCGGTTGGCTTTGTGGTATTCGTCAATAAGTCGCAAGGCAGGAGAGGAAAAGGCGATGCACATATAGAGTAGAAAATAGATAAATCCATTCATCCATGAAAACTCATAGAGATGATGTCCTACAACGATTCCCATTCCAACAAGAGTAAATAACACGTTTACAATAACCTTTTTTTCCATAACTTCCTCATCTTTCTTCTTTTTTGATTGAATGATTTTGGAAAGGGTAAAAAGATAAGTACCCATTCCAATGGATTGATTTCATTATAGATTTCTATGGAAGAGTTGTCAATTTTTCTGTAGGAAAATAAAATGACGTTTCAGGAAAAAAGGTTTGACGAATGGGAAAAAGAGTGGTAATCTTATTTACTATATAAAAGATAAATAATTTTGTGAACTTTGGAGAGATGAAAATGGAAAAGAAATTTATTATGAGTTTCGAAAACTGCAAGTCATCCTGTTCCTGTATGTGCTGTTGTTCATACGGGTTTTTGGCTTGCCATTTTTCATTGGATCTCCATACGCGAGGCCTATTCTGTGAATAGGTAGAAATATATCCATGGAAGGAAAGCAGGTCAATCTGCTTTCCTTTTTTTGTTGCTTTTTTTAGGAGGTTGAAGATGAATGTAGGATTTTTTCAAGAGTACGCTCCCGTTTATTTGGAAGCCGGACTTTTGACTTTGCGAATTGGCGTCATTGGAATTATAGGTGCGATTCTCTTTGGTTTGATTTGTAGCTTAATTCAATACTATAAAGTCCCTATTTTAAGGCGAATCGTTGGGGGATATATTGAGATCTCAAGAAACACCCCCTTATTGATTCAGTTGTTTTTTCTCTATTTTGGTTTGCCGAAATTGGGGATTCTCCTTTCCTCTGAAATGTGCGGAATCGTGGGATTGATTTTTCTTGGAGGAAGTTATATGTCGGAATCCTTCCGAAGTGGATTGGAATCTCTATCCAAGACTCAAATCGAAGCGGGAAAGAGCATAGGGTTAACCGAAGGCCAAATTCTAAGGCATATTATTTTGCCCCAAGCCATGGCGGTTGCCTTCCCGTCCTTTAGTGCCAATGTGATTTTCCTATTAAAAGAAACGTCCGTATTTTCAGCCGTTGCCTTGGCAGATTTAATGTATGTTACCAAGGAATTGATAGGCTTGTATTACGAAACCGATGAAGCCTTAACTATGTTGGTTTTATCCTATTTGATTATTTTATTACCGATTTCACTATTTTTTGCTTATTTAGAAAGGAGGATGCGCCATGGGGGATTTGGGACTACAAGTGCTGTTTCAGGGAAATAATTTCCTACGAATTATGGAAGGCTTAGGGGTGACCATTTATATTTCTTTGGTTTCTGTCCTATTGTCCATTGTTTTTGGTTTGATTTTCGGCGTAATCATGACCGTGGAAAATCCGGCAATTAAATTTTTATCTCGCCTATATTTAGAATTTGTGCGAATTATGCCTCAGTTGGTTTTATTGTTCATTGTCTATTTTGGCTTAGCACGATTTTTAGGAATCAATCTTTCTGGCGCTTTCTCCGCCATTTTGGTTTTTTCCATTTGGGGAACGGCAGAAATGGGCGATTTGGTGCGAGGAGCTATAACCTCCATTCCTCGCCATCAGTACGAGAGCGCCAAGGCCATTGGTTTAACCAAAAAACAAATGTATCGCCATATAGTTTTGCCTCAAGCTTTTCGCCGATTGTTGCCTCAAGCCATTAATTTGGTAACGAGAATGATTAAAACCACTTCCCTTGTGGCTTTAATTGGAGTGGTAGAAGTCATAAAAACGGGACAACAAGTAATTGAAAACGTACGACTAACAGCCCCAATGGCCTCCCTTTGGATGTATGCCTTGTTGTTATTCTTGTACTTTATCGTATGTTATCCTATTTCGCAGTTTTCAAAATATTTAGAAAATACATGGAAGGATGGTATCAGTGGATAATCCCATATTAGAAATTAAAAATTTACAGAAAAATTTTGGCAATCAACAAATTTTGGATCATTTTTCTCTACAAGTAGAAGAGGGAGAGGTTGTTGTAATCCTTGGACCTTCTGGTTGTGGGAAATCCACCCTTCTTCGATGTATTAATGGATTGGAAGAAATTCAAGGAGGAGAAATTTTCCTTCGAGGTGAAAATATTTCCGATCGCCAAAAGAATATGCACGAGATTCGCCAAAAAATCGGTATGGTGTTTCAATCCTACGAATTGTTTCCCCATATGACCGTAATGGAGAATTTGTTGCTTGGCCCAATACAAGCCCAAAAACGAAAAAAAGCAGAGGTGGAAAAAGAAGCCGAAAAACTTTTGGATCGTGTGGGGCTTTTGGATAAAAAAAATTCCTACCCAAGGGAACTTTCTGGAGGACAAAAACAACGTGTCGCCATTTTGCGGGCTTTGTGTATGCATCCAGAAGTGATTCTCTTTGATGAGGTAACCGCCGCCTTGGATCCAGAGATGGTTCGGGAGGTATTGGAAGTGATTAGCGATTTGGCGAAAGAAGGGCGTACCATGTTATTGGTAACCCATGAAATGCAATTTGCAAAGGCCATTGCCGATCGAATTATTTTTATGGATGGAGGAAAAATTGTGGAAGAAAATCCACCAGAAGTCTTTTTCCAAAATCCAGAAACAGAAAGAGCAAAACAATTTTTACACGTATTTGATTACGAAGAAATGTAAGGAGGAAGAAAATGAAAAAAATAAGAAGAATTATGGCCTTGGCCTTGGTGTTTGTTGGTGCGATGGCTTTGGCCGCTTGTGGAAACATTGAAGAAGAAGGGGTAAATGTAGCCGGATCTCCAGAAGTAGAGGGAAACAATGGAAAAACGGCCCGTTCTTTGGAACAAATTAAAGAAAGCGGAAAGTTAACGGTTGGCGTATTCAGCGACAAAAAACCATTTGGTTACGTAGATGAAAACGGCGCTTACCAAGGATACGATATTTATTTCGGGGATCGTTTGGCCCAAGAATTAGGCGTTGAGGTAGAATACGTTCCTGTAGAAGCGGCCAGCCGTGTAGAATATTTGGTATCTGGAAAAGTGGATGTAATCTTAGCCAACTTTACAGTAACCGATGAAAGAAAAGAACAAGTCGATTTTGCCTTACCTTATATGAAGGTAGCTTTGGGAGTTGTTTCTCCAGAAACAGCAGAAATTACGGCGCCAGAACAATTAAATGGAAAAACTTTAATTATTAGTAAAGGAACAACAGCAGAAACCTATTTCTCTGAAAATTATCCAGAAGTAAAATTGTTGAAATTTGACCAATATAGCGAGGCATTTAACGCTTTAATTGACGGACGTGGGGACGCTTTATCTACAGATAATACAGAAGTTTTAGCATGGGCCATTGAAAATCCAGGATTCACCGTAGGAATTGAATCTTTAGGGAATATTGACACCATTGCGCCAGCCGTTCAAAAAGGCAACACAGAATTAAAAGATGCCATTGACGAAATTATTAAAAAATTAGGAGAAGAAAATTTCTTCCACAAAAACTATGAAGAAACCTTACGTCCTGTTTATGGAGACGAAGCCAACGCAGAAGAATTGGTAGTTGAAGGTGGCGTAGTAGAACAATAAAAGAAAGAGTGGGTATATATTGCCCACTCTTTTCTAGAGGGAGAAAAGTTCTCCTTTTGATACAGTGTATTTAATTTTTCCTATATATTCTTCTCCTTCGTAAGGGGAATTGTAGGATTTTCCCTTAAAGGTATCTCTTGTAACCGTCCACTTTTCCTCTGGATCCACAATGGAAAAATTCCCGATTTTTCTTTCTTGAATGCCGTCATATTCCATATTGTAAAAGGCAGCAGGAAGATAGGTCATTTTTTCAATTAAATCCTTAAGAGAAACTTTGCCTTCTTTTACCAAATGGCGTAAGGCCGCAGCAAAAGCAATTTCCAACCCCAAAATTCCAGAAGGCGCCTTAGAAAATTCTACGCTTTTTTCCTCTTCCGTATGGGGAGCGTGGTCCGTTGCCAAAACAAAAGAAGGATGAGAAAAAAGATCTTGCAATCCAAGACGATCCTCTTCGGTACGCAAAGGAGGGTTCATCTTTGCCATGGTTCCATGGGTGCGAATTTTTTCTTCTGTAAAAGAAAAATGGTGAGGGGTTATTTCGCCCAATACATTGGCTCCTAAATCATAGAACAAAGCTACGAGAGAAGCACCGGCTTTTGTAGAAATATGTTGAATATCCACCTTCGTCTTCCAATCCAAAGCCAAGGCACAATCCCGTCCAATATAGGAATATTCGGAATAAGCAGGCGCGCCTTTTAACCCCATTTCTCTGGAAATATTTCCTTCGTTGATTCCTGGTGTTCCAATTAAGGAGGGATCTTCTTCATGGAAAGAAAGAGGAAGGTTTAATTCTCGTGCTTTTTCCATGGCTTCTTTTAATAAAGCTAAATCCACCAAAGGAAATCCATCATCTGAAAAACCAAGGGCCCCGGCCTTTGCACAAGCTTCCATATCTACAAGGGTTTTTCCCTTCAAATCTTTCGTTAAAGCAGAAACCGTATAGACATTGACAGGAACCGATTGTGCTTTTTTGTAAAAGGTTTCAATTTCCTCGGGAGAATCCATTACTGGCTTCGTATTGGCCATGGCCAAAAGATGAGTAAAACCACCGCCAAGGGCTGAACGACAAGCCGTTTCCATGGTTTCTTTTTGAGGAAAACCGGGATCTCGCAAATGAACATGAACATCCACAAATCCAGGAACGATCCATTTCCCCGTTAAATCCAAAACTTCGGCATCGGGAATGTCTAAGTTTTTGCCTAAATTTTTGATTTTTCCCTCTTCCAAATACAAATCCAAAATTTCTTCAAAATGATTTCTTGGATCCATAATCTGTGCATTTTTTAGTAAAATCCTTTGTTTTTCCATAGTCCCTCCTTAAAAATCTCTCTATTTTCATTATTCCACATCCTCAAAAGAAGAACAAGGAAGAAATACATTTTCAAAATCTAAGTTAAGGTAAAGAAAGGTCAAAATGCCTTTATTTTTCTTTCGGGATTGGGTACTATAAGGATAGATAAAACATCTAAAGATTTCGAACAAGGAGGAAATCGAATATGATAACAATGGAAAAAATTGATTATGTAATGAATGTAACAGGAGCAGATTATTCCAGAGTTAGAGAAGCTCTATTGGCTACAGACGGCGAAGTAAACGAAGCCATTGCAATGATTTTGAATACAACGGGAGAAGGAACGAAGACAGAATTTTCAGGAGAATATAAAACACAAGAAGAAACTGGAAAAAAACGCTCTCGTGTAGATGAAATCAACGACAAGGTAAATGGATTTGGAGAAGAAATCTTTGAAGCCGTAAAAGAAATTTGGGAAAAAGGGGAAGCCACTCGTTTGGTTGTAATGGACGAACACGACACAGTAATCCTAAATGTGAGCATGACTTTGGGAGCCATTTGGACCGTATTGGCACCGTTAGCGTCTTTACTAGGCGTTGGTGTAGGAATTTTGTCCCGCTGGGAATTCTATGTATATCTTCACAATGGAGAAGCCATTAACGTAAAAGATTACATTAGAAAGAAAAATCGAATGAGATAAGAAAGAGCCTGCGGGCTCTTTTTTTTGTGGGAAGAAAATCGTAGGTGAAGAGAGAGGATTCTAAATGAGAAATGAAAATGATTTTTATTTTATGCTATAATATTTGAAAAAGGAGGGAATATGAAATTACATCTTATAGATTTAGAAAAATCCTTTGGAGAAAACCAGGTTCTTCAGGGAGCGAATTTTGTTTTTGAAGAGGGTCGAATTTACGGGTTGTTAGGGCGCAATGGGGCCGGTAAGACGACGTTATTTGACTTGATTTCCAATAAAAAAGAAAAGGATAAGGGACAAATTTTATTAGAGGAAGAGGGGGTTACAAGGGAAATTCAACAGGAAGATTTCTTTTATATGGTGGCCAATCCTCAGTTGCCTAATTTTTTAACAGGGCGAGAGTTTTTGAAATTTTTCCGAGAGGCCAACCGAGATCGAATTCGGGATACAAGGACCATTGACGAGCTTTTTGATTGGATTTTTTTGGAAGAAAAGGAGCGAGACCGTTTGATTCAGTCCTATAGTTTGGGGACGCGAAACAAATTGCAAATGTTGATGTTTGTATTGCTTTCTCCAAAAATTCTTCTAATGGACGAACCCTTAACTTCTTTGGATGTATTGATCCAAATGGAAATTAAGAAACTTTTGAAAGAACGACAAGAGGGGCATATTATTTTGTTTTCCACTCATATTCTTCAATTGGCGAAGGATTTGTGCGAAGACATTGCCATTCTTCACAAGGGCAAGCTATCGGAGTTGGATTTCAAAAAGCTGGAAAATGAAGATTTTGAGAGAGAGCTTATGAATCGATTGGCAGGGGAATCCCATGATTGAAATATATAAAAAAACCATGGAGTATGACATTCGTCAACGGGTAAATTTTATTCTTCATTGGATTCGTAAAATCCTACGAAGAAAATCCACAAGCTATACCTATCACGGATTAAAAGATATTCTTGTGGCTCTGACTCCGATTTACGACATTGTCAATGAATTTTTGAAAAATGGAATAGGATTGGGGATTCAAATGGGGATGGTCTTTATCTTTAGTCGTTTTTTTGACAGGGAACCGACCCGAGAGGAAATGATTACAAGTTTTCTTTCTTTTCATTTTGTCGTGTGTATATTAGCAAATACAGGACAGATTCCAATTATAGAACGCGGAAATCGCTTAAATTTATTTCGGGAATATTTCCATATGGACCCGGGGAAAATGCTGAGAAGCATTTATTATTTGCGAATGCCCATTTCTCTTTTATCCCAAATGGTATTGTATTTTATTCTTGCAAAAATCTTTTCTGTACCTTTGTTTTATGCAGTGGCCTTTCCTCTTTTGAGCTACACATTGGCACAGGGGAATCTTTTTTGGCAAAACACTTATTTTTCTTGGAAAAAGGGAATGATTCGCTACAAAACTTGGATACTTCTTACCTATTACATTGCTTTGGTTCTTTTGGCCCTGGCCATGATCTATTTTCCCGTGATTCCCATTCATTGGATTTTAGCTTCTCCGATTCTAATTCTATGGATTGGATTGGGAGGGTATTTTGCCTATAGGAATTATCGTTTCTCAGATTATGGGAAATTCTTGGAGCGAAGCGATATACCCCAGAAAGATTTAGGAGAAGGGGAGGATTTCTCGAAGACCGTCGCCTTAGAAGTAAGCCGTGTAGAAGAAAAGGACCAAAGAAAGAGCCATAAAGTTTACGAGAAAAAATTAGAAGGCTATGCTTTCTTAAACGAGCTGTTTTTTCAGCGACATAGAAGACATATTTTTCGGCCTATTTTGATTAAATCGCTGATCGCAGGAGTTGTTTTTCTGGGCATTTTAATTGGCGTTCCTTTCTTTTTAGGGATGGAAGTTTTTTACAAGGAGACAAAAGAGCTATTTATGGCCTTGATTAACGCCTTACCCTTTGTTTCTTATATGTTATATTCCCAAGAAAATATTACAAAAATTATGTTTATCAACTGCGACGAAAGTCTATTGGAATATGGATTTTATCAGCGGCCCAAAGATTTGTTGACCATGTTTACCTTGCGTCTAAAAAAATTATTGCTTTGGAATGGATTGCCACTTAGCATTGTCATAGTTGGAATGACAGCGGCTATGATTCTAGCCAAAGGAAGTTTAAGCCAAATTTTGATTTTAATAGGCATGGCTCTGTTGCTGTATTTATTTTTCTCTGTTCATACGTTGTTTGTCTACTATTATTTTCAACCCTATACCAGCAACTACAGTGTAAAATCTCCTGTTTTTGGGGTGGTGCAATTTCTTTCTATTTATTTGATTTGTTATATGCCAATGACTTTGGACGTTCCAAGTATCGGCGTATTGCTCTTTTTTGTAGGGATGACCGCCATCTATTTACCCATTGCTTTATATTTGGTTTATAAAAAATCGCCCAAGAGATTTCGTTTAAGAAGAGAATAAGGAAAAGGCTATTTCTTAAAATATTGAGAAATAGCCTTTCTCTTTGCTCTTTTGTCGTCTAGTATACAAGTTATACTTTATACATAAAAAAATCCATGGATTTTCCTTTAACCTTGTGTTATGATTAAGGCAATGGAGCTACACATTGAGTGGGTTCACTCAAGGAAATGGAATCTCCCCAGAGTCTTACATATAAGGTTCCCTTTCGAAGAGTGGGAAATCCTTTGCAAAACTCTGTTTCGAGTTTTCCGCTGCCATGGAAAAGAACAAATGTTATTTTTAGGAGGTCAAAAGACATGAACGCTTATGTAAGCAGTGTAATTGCAAATGTAAAAGAAAAACATGCGCATGAACCAGAATTTGTACAAACTATTGAAGAAGTATTAACTTCTCTTGAGCCAGTTATTGCTCAACATCCTGAATTTGAAAAAGTAGATTTATTAGGACGTATGGTTGAACCAGATCGTCTATTCAAATTCCGTGTTGTATGGGAAGATGACAACGGTCAACACCATACAAACACTGGTTACCGTTGCCAATTTAACGGAGCTATCGGACCTTACAAGGGAGGTATTCGTTTCCACCCAACAGTAACTGAAAGTGTTATTAAATTCTTAGGTTTCGAACAAACTTTCAAAAACAGCTTAACTGGTCTACCAATCGGTGGTGGTAAAGGCGGTTCTGACTTCGACCCACGTGGAAAGAGCGATGCTGAAATCATGAGATTCTGCCAAAGCTACATGACAGCTCTTTATCGTTACATTGGACCAGACACTGACGTTCCAGCAGGAGATATCGGTGTAGGCGCTAGAGAAATTGGTTTCCTTTATGGACAATACCGTCGTCTAAAAGGTACATTCGAAAACGGCGTATTAACTGGTAAAGGTTTATCTTACGGTGGATCTTTAATCCGTCCAGAAGCAACTGGATTTGGTGCTGTTTACTACCTATTAAACGTATTAAGAGATGCTGATTTACGTATCGCTGATCAAAAAATTGCTGTTTCAGGCTTCGGTAACGTTGCTTGGGGTATCTGTAAAAAAGTTGCTGAACTAGGTGGTAAAGTTGTTGCTATCTCTGGTCCAGACGGATACTGCTATGATCCAGACGGTATCGTTACAGATGAAAAATTAGCTTATATGTTAGAAATGCGTGAATCAGGACGCGATAGAGTACAAGATTACGCAGATAAATTCGGCGTTGAATTCGTTGCTGGTAAAAAACCATGGGCTGATGTAGATTATGATATCGCTATGCCAGCTGCATACCAAAATGAAATCGGTATGGAAGAAGCAGAAGCTATGGCTGCTAAAGGTTTGAAATACTACATCGAAGTTGCAAACATGCCTACAACTAACGAAGCATTAGAATACCTAATGGAAAAATGTGAAGTTGTAGCTCCATCTAAAGCTGTAAACGCTGGTGGTGTAGCAACATCTGCATTAGAAATGAGCCAAAACTCTGAAAGACTTGTATGGTCTGAAGAAGAAGTAGATGCTCAATTAGTAAAAATCATGGATACTATCTACCGTCTAAGCGTTGAAGCTGCTGAAGAATACGGTTTGGGATACAACTTGGTTGCTGGTGCAAACATTGCTGGTTTCAAACGTGTTGCAGAAGCTATGATGGCTCAAGGTGTTATCTAATATTACAAAACATCAACAAATTAAGAAGAAGGTTCCCTAGGAACTTTCTTCTTTTTTTTATTTTAGAAAAGATGTAACACAACTGTTTTCCTTCTGTTACTCTTTTGTAAGCACTTCCTTAGAAAAATTTGGTAGAATACAAACAGGAGGGGAGAAGAGTGAAGAAATTTGTATGGCTAGCCACATTCATTTTTGTATTCCTATTTTCCACTGAAGCAGAAGCAGAAGTATCTATCGAGGAAATTTATCCCGTAACAATAAATGTAGAAAATAAAACGTACAATAAGTTAAATGAGGGATTCATTTATCATGATCGAACGTATTTGCGTTCAGATTTGATTCGAGAAAGCTTAAAACTTCAAGGAAAAGCACTGGAACAAGAGCGATTTTTGTTGTGGGGAGAGAATTATCATTTGGAATTGCCTTTGGATCGCCCAGGGGGAAATTTTAATGGGGAAGCTCTGCCTATGGAATATTTTGTAAAAATGCGAGATGGATACATCTATTATCCTTTGCGCTTGGTCGCTCAGTTAAAAAAATATGATGTAGAGTGGAACAACGAAGAACGGACCGTAAACTGTATTTTAGAAGAAGGAACAACAGAATAAGACACAAAAAAAGAGCCTTTCGGCTCCTTTTTTATTTGCGTCCATAAATATCTACAAATCGATTGGTATGAATATAATTGACATCCATGCCTAAATGTTCAGAAACGAATCGAATAGGAATCATAGTCCGATCGTTATCTAAAATAGCTGGAACATCAATAGGGACCGTAGCTCCATCAACATAAGCTACATTTTCTCCAATGGGAAGTTCAATTCGATGGCCGTCTTTTTCAATGACAGCATGATATAGATCGTGGTTCCATGTTACATTGGCGCCAAAGGCCTCAGTAACAAATCGGATAGGAACAAGGGTACGATCTCCCACAATTTTAGGCTCTACATCCATTAAGAACCAATCTTTTCCAACGGAATAATTTTTGTTGTTTAGAATCATGTGAAGTTTTGTAAACTCTGGATTTTCCACAACAATCTGCTCTTCAAAATTCCCAAAACGTGCTGTAACTTTCCCAAAACCACGGTTTTCCAAAGCCCCCAATTGAATGGTTCCAACAGGAGGTTGCAGCTTTCCGTTTCCATCTCTTACTTTCCAAGAATCCAAATCCATAGTGGCTTCCATTCCCTCTACAGCCCAATTCATTTGAGAAGGATCGAGGGAAATTTTTCGTTTGTTTTTCGTAACGGCATCAAAGGAAACGGGAATGGTTGCTCCCGGTACGAAGTCGGAATTTTCTGTATTCATAGTGAAAGATTGTAAGGCAGCAGGACTTTGAATTTTTACTACCTTAGTTCCAACAACGCCTTCCATCGTCTGTAAGCGAATGGTGGTTTCTCCTCGTTGGGAAGATAAGAAGCGGTTTCCGCTCCAAGCACTTGATCCAATGACTGTATCGGTAATGGCATAATTGGCTTGAGAAACATCCTTTGGATGATAATTTGCATCCCATCCTTTTTCTACCCCATAGGTTGCTACCTCAGCTTGTACCACATTACTTGGACCAGATACAGCAATTCCCGCCAACGGTCCATGGGGCGCACGGTTCATAACGCCAATACTATTAACAATTCGTCGTTGACTACCATTTCCTTCTGGGCGAGTCACAACGGTATTTTTGAAATCTCCATGTTCTCGAGCCACCATAGTAGTAGAACCGCCGCCATCTAAATTCAAAGCTTTATAAGATCCCAAAGCTTTTAATGTAGCGCCCCATTCCGCCAAACGCATACCAGAGCTGCGGCTTGTTTTGGCCTCTGTAGAAACAAGGTAAACCGTTTTTCCATTTTGAGAAAGGCCAACAGCAGAACGGGCTCTTCGTCCGTCAATGTCCTTAGCATCTAAAGTATAAGGAAGGACCGATCCATTGTTTACCAACATGGCATGGCCTCCAATTAAAAATTGCCAATTTCGGTTGGGAGAAATATTGTAATCTAAGCGAAGTTTTTGTCCTACTCGAACATTTTTTTGAATAAATTCCTTGGCTTTTCCATTGGCCTGCAAAATGTATTTTCCATCAGGAACGCCATAAGGAAGAGGACCGTTTAAGTTAATTTCTTCCACAACAAAATTTTTATTCACTAAAATTTCAGGGCTTCCCTTTAATCCACGGGTCAAAGCGGCCCAAAAATCATTGTACAATTGTAAGCTGTCCTTATGACTGGGAACCCCGGTGTGGTTAATGACGTAATCGGTTTTATTTAGTCCAGAAATCGGATAGGACGTTCCATTGCTGGCGTAAGCGCCTCCCTTAAAAGTAAAGGATTCAATATGCCCCGTTCGATTTCCATCGATACCAAAACCAAAAAGCCCAACAGACAAAAGAGGAGAAGATTGCAATTCTCCCTCTACAAAAGACGGACCAAAAGGGGCCCCCTGTTTGCTCATATTGAAGAAGTCTCCATTGAGAGCAGCGTGAGCTTGTACTCGGTCGGCCATTTGGGAAACCGTGGCCTTTTGCGTATATTCTCCTTGGCCAGCAATAACTTCCAAATCGGCGTAAGGATTGTTCAAATCAATTTGAAGCACATCCACTCGATTGGTTCGGCCAGAAACCGTGGCTTTGTATTCCTTTCGGATTACGCCAGGAGAAACAACAGTTTGTGTATTTTCCTTTAGAGAAACGGCCTTTGCTTCCTCAGGGTTAGCAAAAAGTAAGCAAACACTTAAAGTAGAAAGCAATAAAGGCCATTTGAATCGATTCATTTTATCACCTCATTTCTATTATAACAAAAGAAAGGGGAAAACTTATTTCAGTACCATGACAAGAAAAAACTTGCGGTGTATGGGGAGGTGTGGTACACTAAGTGTAAGAAGTGTATGGGCACATACGGCACACAAGGGAGGAGAAATATGTTTACCATTCATACGATGAGTGAAATTCCCTTGTATCAACAGATTGTAGATCAGATGAAAGAATTGGTTTTCAAGGGATATTTGGTACAAGGAGATCAAATACCGTCCGTGCGGGAAATGGCAAAAATTTTATCCGTAAATACTTCTACGGTATCTCGGGCGTACAAGGAGTTAGAAAGTATAGGAATGATTCAAGCAGTAGTGGGAAAAGGAACTTTTATTTCTTTCAATCAAGAAATGCGAAATGTGGAGAAACAAAAAGTTTTGAAACAATTGGAGCATTGCGTAAAAGAAGCGAAAAAAGTTGGCGCAACAACCGAAGAAATTCGACGCTGCTTTGAAGGGCTAGGAAAGGAGGAAAAACGTGAGATTTGAAGGGAAAAATATTCAAAAGAATTTTGATGGCAACAATGTATTAAATAGCGTAAATTTCTCCTTAATGGAACCAGCCATTGTGGCTTTGGTTGGGCGAAATGGTTCGGGGAAAACGACCTTGTTACGCATTTTATTTAATGAATTAAAAATGGATGAGGGAAGTCTTCTTTACGAAAGAAAGGAGATGGCTTTTCAAGAGGAATTGTTTGAAAATATTTCCTACTTGCCCGATCATTTTGATTATTTCAAATACGATAAAATAAAAGATGCTCTCTATTATTATGAGGTGGTCTATCCCAATTTTGACCGGGAATTCTTTCTTCAAGAATTGGAAAAACATCATGTGTCTTTAGAAGATCGCATTGGGAAATTATCCAAAGGAATGAACAAATTGGTAGGGCTTTTAATGGTTTTATCTACCAAAGCAAAAATTCTACTTTTGGATGAGCTTTTTGATGGGTTGGACGTTTTGAACCGACAAGTGGCCTTTGATTTTATTATTGAAGCCTATGAAGAAGGGCGAACTATTTTCCTTAGTTCCCATGAATTGGGAGAATTGCAAGGAATTGCTACAGATATTTTCTACTTAAATAAAGAGGGGATTTTAACAGAGACCAAAGCCGATGGAAGTTTAGGATTATTGAAATTCCAAGTGGTAACTCCTTCTGTATTGCCAGAAGAAATTTTATCTAAGGTGGTCTTACGTTCTAAAATTGGACGAGTATATACCCTTTTGGCCCAAGGAACCCAAGAGGAATGGGATAAAATCTTTCAACAAGAAAATGTGATTCAGTACGATGTTCTACCAGTAAAAATGGAGGATCTATTCTATTGGGACAAAGGAAGGGAGGAGCACAATGAACGCATTTAAGAAGAGCAGTAAAATATTATGGAAGAAAAATAAATTGTGGATTGTTCTAATGGCTCTATTTTTCTTACTATTTTCCTACACCCTTTCTTCGGGAGCAGCCAATTCTTACGTAGATATGATTTCTTGGAGAATTACAGAGGAGATGCAAAGAGTAGACCATGGAAATGGTTACGAAGACGTGTATATGGGAAACAGTGAGGCCCAAGAAGCGAAGAAAAAAGAAATGCAAAAATTGGGAATCACGCAAAAAGATTTACAGGACTTGGCAAAGAAATCTTCGGAAGAAGATGTGAAAGAAGAATTCTTCCTTAAGGAATTTGATCTTGTAAACAGGGGAGATGATTACAAGGTTTTAGGTGCACAGGTAATCAAAGGTAGTTTAGTGGCAACTTTGGCCATAGGGGCTGTTTTATTGGCCTTTTTGTTTAGTAGCTTAGAACATATAACCCCTTTCTATCGGTTCAACCGTTCTTTGCCTTGGGCAAAAAAATACGATTATTTTGCAAAACTTCTTATGGGATTGGGAATCCTACTTCTATTTACAGCCATTGCTTATTCTCTAGGATTTTTGGCTCTGACTCGTTCTCCCTTGCGAAATGTAATGGTTTATGAGGGAATGTGGCGAGCCATTCGTCAAACGGTTGTTGGAATCAGTTCTTTCTATATATTTATATTTGCTATTGGACAATTGGCAGGATCTTTCCTTGGTCATATAGGCTTGTCCTTTATTGGGGCAGTAGGACTTGGACTGGTTCAATTGATTCTTGTGGGACTCAATGTAATTTTCTACGGCGGAAAAATGTCCTGGCTATTTAATTTATCGGATTCCTTCGATCGATTTTTAGGGAATTTACCAACCCTTGTCCAATACGTTTTAAGACCGGTTTCTGGTTTTTCTTCAATGGAGGAAGGGGTCATTGTCCTCGCTGTGATCTATGGAATTTTGGGCTATTTCTTCCATAAGAACCAAAAAGTAGAAAACAGTGGAAAATTCATATTGGAAAGTCGAATCGAAAAAGTAGTATTTTTCTTGGCAGTCCTTGTAACGGCAACGGCTTTAGGAGCCATTTTATTTAGCGGCTTGGCTGCGATCAATAGTATAGCCATACGAATCATAGGATTTTTATTCTTTGGATTTGTGTCTTACAAAATTTACAAAAAATTATTTGATGTACGAATTATTGTATAAGAAAAAAGAGGGGCGTAGTCCTCTCTTTTTTGTTTGAAAACCTAGTGAAGCGGGGTAATTTATAAAGGTATAATTTCTAGGAAAACAACGAGTCAATATCGCGAATCTATTGAAGTTGAGTAAGGAATCCTATACAATGTTGTTAACATGGTTCGAGAGGAGTAAAGGTTTTGAAAAAAAAGAATATGTATGAAGGATTGGCGTTGATTAGTCAAGTAGGACTCAATGTTTTAATACCAATTGTTCTGTTTATACTAATTGGATCATGGATTGACAATAAATTTGACACTGGGAATTGGGCATTGCTTATTTGTACAATTCTAGGTGCCGCTGCAGGAATTATGAACATAATAAAGTTAGGGAAAAAACTATGAAAGATCGCTTATCCAACGAGTATATTCTAAAAACCGCTGGTGTGGTGCTCGTTTTGGTAGGGGTATTCTTTTTCGTTTTCAAAGATCCATACCCTTATATTTTGGGGTTGATTTTTGGAAGCGCTGTTTCTATGGCTATGTTTAAGCAATTGTATTTTACGATTCGAAGAAGCCTAGAGAAAACCAAAGGATCTGCCCAAGTTTATACTACGATTCAGTATTTCATTCGGTATATTATTTATGGAATAGTAATTTTTGTTGGAGCAAAAGCTGATTACCTAAATCTTTGGACCACTCTTTTGGGGTTGGTTTCCGTAAAATATGTCATAATTGGAAATAATCTCTATACATCCTATAGAGGCAAAGGAAAGGAGGAAAAGAATGAAGAGAGGAATCATACTCCATCTAGCAAATAAGGAAATTTGGCTTCATGAATCAATTTTTACTACTTACTTGCTCCTGGTGATTATAACCATTGGTTCTATAATCATTAGTAAGAAAATCAAGCAAGCAGACGTCCATGAAAAGCCAAAAGGAGTTGTCCACCTGGTAGAAATTGTCGTTGAAGCCATTAACGGCCTGGTAATTCAAGCCATGGGGGAAAGAAACTTAGGCTTTGCTCCTTATATGCTAACCATAGGAGTATTTTTAGCCTTTGCAAATCTTTCAGGATTGGTAGGCCTCGTACCACCAACCTCTGATTACAATGTTACATTGGCCTTAGCCTTAATTACATTTGTTTTGATTCACTTTTTTTCCGTACGGACAAAGGGAATCGGTGGATACTTAAAACAATATGCAGAGCCACTCCCCTTATTGTTACCAATTAATGTTCTTGGTGAAATTGCGAATCCTATTTCATTGAGTTTCCGTCTATTCGGTAATATATTAAGTGGGGCTTTGATTATGGGACTGGTTTATTCTGGCTTATCTCAAATAAGCAAAATTTTAATCCCGTTTGTAGCTTGGCCTCTGCACGCATACTTTGATGTATTTAGTGGCGCACTGCAAACCTTCATATTCATCATGTTGAGTATGACTTACATTAATTCCAACATGGCGGATGAAGAAGAAATAGCAGCTCGAAAAGCAAAAAAACAAGGAAAATAAATAAAACGTTACAAGGAAAGATCTTTAGGAGGAAAAAATGATGCAAGGTATTACTAGTGAAGCGTTCGTATTAGGTTGTTCAGCTATTGGTGCTGGGATTGCTGTAATTTCCGGTATTGGTACTGGTATCGGACAAGGGATTGCCGCAGGATATGCAGCAGAAGCAGTAGGTCGTCAACCAGAGGCAAAAGGGGATATTACTTCTACCATGCTTTTGGGTCAAGCCGTAGCCGAAACAACAGGTATTTACGGACTTGTAATCGCAATCATTCTACTATTTGTACAACCACTAATGGGAGCTCTTTAATCGGCTGTCGAAATCTAGTTTAGGAAGGAGACAGACCTATGATGGATATTTTCGTCGTGCCAGATATATGGAACATGTTAGCCCAGTGGGGTGCAACATTGATTCTATTTTTGGTTATTCGACACTTTATTTATAAGCCCATGAATGAATTCTTAGAAAAGAGAAAAACTCGTGTAATGGAAGATCTTACAGAGGCTGAGACAAAGAAAAAAGAAGCCATTGCCATGAAAGAAGAATACGAACGTCAATTGGCCGAGGCAAAGAAACAAGGCCAAGAAATCGTAGAAGAAAGCCGCAAACGAGGCGCTCTTTTGGAACATGAACATGTGGCAGAAGGCAAAAACAAAGCCGAGGCTTTATTAGAAAAAGCAAGAGTTCAAATTGAACGAGAAAGACAGATGGCTTCAGAAGAAATTCGCGATGAAACCGCCGATATGGCCGTTTTAATTGCAGAAAAAATATTAGGCGAATCCATAGATACCTCTCACCAAGATAAATTGGTAGACGGATTTATTCAAGATTTGGAGAAAAACCATGTCCGCTGAATTCGTCCAAAAATATAGTCATGCTCTATACGAAGTAAGTAAAGAAGTGGACGGAAAAGAGTTCCTAAAACAAACAAAAGAACTTCGTGAGAGTTTTCAAAACGTAGAATTAAAACAATTTTTAACCCATCCAAAAGTTGGCCCAGAAGAAAAAAAGGCCGTAGTAAAGGAAATCTTTGAAGGAGAAATTTCTCCTTATTTGTTGAATTTCCTCTATATTTTAGTGGACAATCGCCGTGTTCCCAATATAGACGAGATTTTGGAAGATTACGAAACCCTTTACTATGAAATGAATCACATTGATCGAATCAAAGTAATTTCAGCCGTGGCATTAAGTCAAGAAAAACTTGATGAAATTGCTCGTGCCTACAAAAAAGGAGAAGAAGGGGAAGTCTTAGTAAATAACGAAGTAGATCCTTCGATTCTTGGCGGTGTTATTTTGAAAGTAGACAATCGTGTATTTGACCGATCCATTCGTCGTCAATTGGAAGAAATGGAAAAGAAATTGCATCAACAGGTATAAAGAGGTGTGATATGGAATTAAGATCAAAAGAGATTAGCTCCGTTTTACGAGAGCAAATCAAAAACTATAATATTGACTTAACCATGGAAGACGAAGGTACCGTAATTGAAGTAGGAGACGGTATTGCACGTATCTATGGTTTACAAAATGCAAAAGCAGGAGAATTGATTCAATTCCCTGGAGATATCTATGGTATGGTTCAAAACTTAGAAGTAGACAACGTCGGCGTTGTACTTTTAGGAGATGGCGACATCAAAGAAGGCGACACAGTAAAAGCAACAGGCTCTGTTGTACAAGTTCCCGTTGGGGATGCTTTATTAGGACGTGTTGTCAACGCGTTAGGCCAAGCCATTGACGGAAAAGGATCCATTCCAATGGATGTAATGCGTCCCATTGAAAAAATCGCTCCAGGGGTAATTACAAGAAAATCCGTAGACCAACCATTGCAAACAGGAATTAAAGCCATTGATGCTTTGTTCCCCATTGGAAAAGGGCAACGGGAGTTGATTATCGGAGACCGTCAAACAGGGAAAACGGCCATCGGAATCGATGCCATAATCAACCAAAAAGGAAAAGATGTAATCTGTATCTATGTTGCCATTGGACAAAAAACATCTACTGTAGCCCAAATTGTAGATACATTGGAACGAGAAGGCGCAATGGATCATACCATTATTGTGGCAGCAACCGCAGCCGAACTTTCTCCTATCCAATTTGTGGCTCCTTATGCCGGGGTAACCATGGCAGAAGAATTTATGGCCCAAGGAAAAGATGTTTTAATCGTATACGACGATTTGTCCAAACATGCGGTAGCTTATCGTACCATGTCCCTATTGTTGCGTCGTCCACCAGGACGTGAAGCCTTCCCAGGGGATGTATTCTACTTACACTCTCGTCTATTGGAACGTGCAGCAAAAATGAACGATGAATTTGGTGGCGGATCCATTACAGCCCTTCCAATTATTGAAACCCAAGCAGGAGATATTTCCGCTTACATTCCAACCAATGTAATCTCCATTACAGATGGACAAATTTTCTTAGAAACGGACTTATTCTTTGCCGGACAACGTCCAGCGATCAATACCGGTTTGTCAGTATCTCGTGTAGGGGGAGCGGCTCAAACCAAAGCCATTAAGAGTATTTCATCTACATTAAAATTGGATTTGGCTCAATATCGCGACTTAGCATCTTTTGCACAATTTGGTGCGGAATTGGATAAAGAAACCCAAAGAAGCTTAGCCCAAGGGGAACGTATGATGCGCGTATTGCGTCAAGGACAATACGAGCCCGTAAAATTAGAGCATCAAGTATTGATTCTATATGCTGTAACCAACGGTTATTTATTGGATGTAGAAGTAGACAATGTAGACGAATTTGAAAAAGATTACATCCGTTATGTGGAAAACTCTTATCCAGAAATCATCCAAAAATTGGAACAAGAAAAAGCCATTACTCCAGAAATTGAAGAGGCAATGAAAGCGAGCCTAGAAGATTTTAAGAAAACAATGTAGGAGGAGAAAATGGCATCTACTAGAGAAATAAAGAGAAGGATTCGAGGAATCAATAACATTCGCCAAATTACTAAGGCGATGGAATTGGTATCCACAGCCAAACTCAGACGTGCCAGATCAAACTTAGAAGCGACTCGTCCCTACTATGAAACCGTTCTTGACGATATTCAAGAATTGTTACCAATCGTAAACGACGGACACCCTCTATTGGCAAAACGAGAAATCAAAACCGTATTAAATATTGTTTTGACTTCTGACCGAGGTTTGGCCGGAGGATATAATGCAAATATTCAAAAACTAACCCATAAAACCATGGAAGAAGACGGAGTAGAAACGAAACTTTTAATCGTAGGAAGCAAAGCTCGTGACCATTTCCAACGCAGAAATTACAACATTCACAAGGCGTATGTAGGAATCAGTGAAGATCCAACATACCAAGACGCCGTAGAATTATCCGATGTTGCCATGGAGTTGTATAGAACGGGCGAAGTAGATGCAATCAACTTAATCTATACAAGATTTGAATCTACCATTAGCTACGAACCAAAAGTGATTCGTTTGTTGCCATCAAAAGATTTGGAAAAAGCCGAAGGGGAAGAAAATAAGGCAAAAACCTTAGTAGAATTTGAACCTTCTGCCGAAGAAGTTTTGGATTATTTGATCCCAAAATACATTGAATCTTCTATCTATGGAGCGTTAATTGAAGCCGCCGCTTCGGAACAAGGATCACGCCGAGTATCCATGGAAGCTGCGACAGACAACGCAAATGATATGATCGATACATTAGAAACCAATTACAACCGCGCAAGACAAGCTGCCATCACAGCAGAGATTTCTGAAATTGTTGGTGCAGCCGATGCATTAAGTTAAGGAAGTGACCAAATGGAACAGAATATAGGAAAAGTAGTCCAAGTCATTGGTCCAGTTGTAGATATTCGTTTTGAGGTAGACCATCTACCATCCATTTACAATGCCATTTTAATTGAAAATGGAGAAGAAACATTAACCGTAGAAGTAGCACAACACATTGGAGACGATGTAGTACGTGCCATTGCCCTAGGTTCTACTGACGGACTAAGAAGAGACATGGACTGTGTAGATACAGGCGCCCCTATTACGGTACCAGTAGGGGAAGCCACTTTAGGAAGAATGTTTAACGTGTTGGGAGAGGCCATTGATGGAAAACCAGAAGTGGATCGAAAAGAAACTTTACCAATCCATCGTCCCGCTCCAAAATTCGATGAACAAGATACAAGCAACGAAGTATACGAAACCGGAATCAAAGTTGTAGACTTAATTTGCCCTTACTCTAAAGGGGGAAAAGTTGGTCTATTTGGCGGTGCCGGCGTAGGAAAAACCGTATTGATTCAAGAGTTAATTCATAATATTGCCCAGGAGCACGGTGGACTATCTGTATTTACAGGGGTAGGGGAACGTACTCGGGAAGGAAACGACTTATACTATGAAATGATTGAATCTGGCGTAATCGACAAAACCGCCTTGGTATTTGGACAAATGAATGAGCCACCAGGATCTAGAATGCGCGTAGGTTTAACAGGCCTTACCATGGCAGAATATTTCCGTGATGTAGCCGGTCAAGACGTATTGTTATTTATTGACAATATCTTCCGTTTCACCCAAGCCGGTTCCGAAGTATCCGCCCTATTGGGACGTATGCCATCAGCCGTAGGATATCAACCAACCTTGGCTTCTGAAATGGGTGCTTTACAAGAACGTATCACTTCTACCAAAAAAGGATCCATTACTTCCGTTCAAGCCGTATACGTACCTGCCGATGACTTGACCGACCCAGCTCCAGCAACAACCTTTACTCACTTAGATGCAACGACTGTATTGTCCCGTTCAATTGCAGAAATGGGATTGTATCCAGCCGTAGATCCATTGGATAGTACAAGTCGTATCTTAGATCCAAATGTTGTCGGACAAGAACATTATGAAGTAGCCCGTGGGGTACAAGAAGTATTACAAGAATACAAAGATTTACAAGATATTATCGCCGTACTTGGTTTGGAAGAATTGAGCGAAGAACAAAGATTAACCGTAGCTCGTGCTCGTAAGATCCAACGTTTCTTATCTCAACCATTTAGCGTAGCCAGTCAATTTACAGGACAAGACGGCGCCTATGTTCCAATTTCTGAAACCATTCGTGGATTCAAAGAAATTTTGGAAGGAAAACACGATGATTTACCAGAATCTGCCTTCTATATGGTTGGAACCATTGACGAAGCAATCAAAAAAGCAGAAAAGGTGAAAGAACAATGATCCAATTGAGAGTCGTTACTCCTTACGGAAATGGATTCCAAGGGGAAGTCAAACGAGTAATAGCTCGTGGAGTAGAGGGGGATTTGGCCTTTATGAAAGGAACGGCTCCCTTAGTAACTCCATTGGCCATTGGGAAGATGACTGTGATTTTTGCCGATGGGAAAAAACGAGTAGGAAACATTAGCTCTGGTTATGTTTCCATGAAAAATGATGTACTAACTTTGGTATCCGATGCCTTTGAATGGGAAGATGAAGTAGATTTTGCCCGTGCAGAAGAAGCCAAAGCCCGTGCGGAAAAACAATTGCGAGAACGCAGTGAACAATCCAAAATTGAAATTGAACGGGCAAAACTTGCCTTGGCTCGTGCTATAAACCGTTTGAATCGAAAAGATGAAAAAATGTTGTAAACCTCCATTTCTATGGAGGTTTTTTCATGTAAAAAATGGAAAGTGTGCAAGGATTTGATATAATAGAAAGATAGAAAAGAGGGGTGAACATGAAGAATCGGATTCAAAATAATGTAACAGGAACTTTAACAACAGTATTTATTTACCTTATTTTATTTGTGGCTCAATTTGGCCTTATTTTTTACGTATCTACATTTCTTAACGAATACTATGACGTAGCCAGATATATTTTTTACATATTGGATGCGATTGTTGCCGTTCAAATTCTAAACGATCGTGGCAATGACCCTACCTATAAAATGGCCTTTTTATTTACCATTATTATCTTCCCATTCTTTGGAGCCATTCTTTATGTATTAGGGAAAAGAGATATTATTCGCGCGCGTTTTTCTCAGCTACTAGAAAAACGCAAAGAAGACACCCAACACAGATTCATCCAAGATCCAAAAATTTTAGAGAAGATGAAGGAAACCGACCCGCTCTCTGCCAATACAGCCCGCTTTTTGTGGAATGAGGAAAAATATCCCACTTACCACAACGCAGACATGGAATATTTTACTTCAGGGGAAGAATATTTTAAGGCCTTAAAGAGAGAATTAGAAAAAGCCGAAAAATTTATTTTTATGGAATATTTCATTCTTCAACAAGGAAAAATGTGGGGCGAAATTTTAGATATCCTAAAAGAAAAGGTAGAACAAGGCGTAGAGGTCCGTATTTTGTATGACGGAACGGCGATGCTAACCAAAGTACCCTTGAACTTTCCCAAAGAACTTGAAAAACTAGGAATAAAAACATTTGTATTTAAGCCCATTATTCCTGTATTGAGTTTGTACCAAAACAATCGAGATCATAGAAAAATTTTGGTTATAGACAATCGTTGCGCCTTTACAGGAGGCGTGAATATTGCCGATGAATACATTAATGAAAAGGAATTGTTCGGTCATTGGAAGGATACAGGAACTTTAACCTATGGATGCAGTACACGTTCTTTTACCTTAATGTTTTTGAACATGTGGAATGTAAACAATAAGGAAAAAGAAGACTACGAACCCTATCTACTAACAAAATGTGATGGGTTTTATGAATACAAAGAAGACCGATTCATCACGCCCTTTGGAGACGATCCCTATGGGGAAAATCGCGTAGGAAAAGAAGTGTATAACGACATTGTCAATCAAGGGGTAGACTATGTACATATTGTAACGCCTTATTTGATTATTGACGAAGAAACCAAGGGGGATTTGATTCATCTGGCCCAATCAGGGGTCGAGGTAAAAATTATCACCCCACATATCCCAGACAAGAAAATGGTATTTTTAGTAACACGCAGTTATTACAAACCATTGCTTCGAGGAGGGGTTAAAATCTATGAATATACCCCTGGGTTTATTCACGCAAAATCCATCGTATCGGATGACAAAAAGGCCGTTGTTGGAACCATTAACTTAGACTATCGTTCCCTATTCTTACATTTTGAATGTGGAAGTTATTTCTATGACGAGGTTTTAGCCAAAGAAGTAGAAGCGGATTTCCAAGATACTTTGTCGAAATCCCACGAATTCACCTACGAAATGACAAAAGAATTTGCCTATTGGGAACGAGCATTGGGCCGATTGTTGCGAGTATTTGCTCCAATGATGTAAGGAGAAGGAAAATATGATTCAATATATACAACGAGGATTGAATAGTTTGGGGAAGGCGCTGCGCCTTTTCCCTCTTTCTATGCTCTTTATTGTGTTATCTACCCTCTGTTTTTTAGTGGGAATTTCAGCCGAATCAAAGTCTGCCATGGTAATGGGACCGATTTTTCTAATCGGTTATTTCTATTCCATTAATGCCTATTTATTCATTCAAAAATTAGACATTGAGATTAAGAATCGAAAATTAATCATTGCTTTAATTTGGGTAGGCTGCCTTATTTTAGGGGTGCAAGCCTTTGGAGTATTAGACCGTGCGGGTGGGATTGTTCCGAGTTACGGAATTTTACTTCACGCTCTTTTGGTAATGGCTTCTTTGATTTCGATTATTGTTTATATTGAAAAATTAGGGGATGATTATGGCTATCCTCTTCATGCCATCCATAGAATTATTTCCATGCTTCGATCGGTGGTTTTTGGGAGCGTATTTTTTGTGGCATTGAGTTTTATTATTTTCACCATGTCCAAAGTATTTGATTTCGAAGAATATCAATATTATTCAATGGCGGCAATTTTTTCTTATATTGGAATGACGGGGATGTATTTTTTAACTCGCTTAAACAAGCGACAAATACTTTTTGGTGCAGAGGCTTTCAATCATTATCTGTCCATTTGGTTAAAATACATCTTTTTACCGATTTTGTTTTTTTATACAGTAACCATGTATTTTTATATGGCAGAAGCCTTATTTGCAGGGAAATTGCCTAGTACGGAAATTGTGCATTTAATTTTATGGCCTCAAATTTTGGCGGTTATACTGCTCTTCTTTACCATCCATATAACCAATGACAAAATTATTTGGAGATTTCGCACATTCTATCCTTTGGTAAGTTTGCCTTTGTTGGGCTTAATGTTTTATGGGATTGGGATTCGTATTGTACAATATGGATTTACTTTGAACCGCTATTTAACCCTAGCTTTAGGAATTTGGGTAGCGATGTCCATGGTGCATTTTTTATTAAACAAAGAAAAATACACCATGTTTATTAGTCTTGCCATGACAGGGTTGTTATTGGTGGCGGTATTGGGCGGCCCGGTAAGTGCAAGGGAAATGAGTTTTTATTCTCAGAGCAAAAGGTTAGAAAATCTTCTTTTGGAAGAGGGAATATTAAGCTCCGGATCCATTGAAAGAAAAGAAGGAATTACATTAGAGAAACAAGAAGAAATTACAGAATTGTTGGACTATTTAACCACAAACCATAACATCGGGCGTATTTCTTATTTAGACGACAATTTTAATTTGGAAGATATGAAGGAAGTTTTTGGATTCAATCCTAGTTTTAGAGGGGACAATGTATCGCCAGGAGATTTATCTTTAAGCTATTCCCTATCGGGAAGACAGAGTTTGAATACAGAAGGGTATCGCCGTATGATTCGCATGGAAAGTGATTATATGCGCGTGTCTATAGAAGAATTTGTTACCACAAGAAAAGGCGGCGTATTGATCATTGAGCGAATTGACGAAAATCAAAAACGTACGGAGTTTGTCCAAGTGGACTTGAATTTGGTACGGGAAAAATTGTCGGCCTTGTATCGCTCCGGAGAGGCCATTAGTGTAGATGATTTAGCCATTGAAGGTACCTCTGGATCCACTCGCTACAAAATTTATTTTACGGAGTTGTATTTCCCGAAAGGAAATCAACCAGTAGACGGGAGCGAAACCTATTCTTTATTGTTGTTAATATCCTAGGAGGAAGAATTGAAGGAGTTTTTTCAAGCATTTTCATTGATATTTTTGGCCGAGATGGGAGACAAATCCCAGCTTTTGGCCTTGGCTTTTGCCACCGCCTATCCTTTGGGATGGGTTTTATCGGGAGTAAGTTTAGGAATATTCCTAAATCATGGCTTGGCAATTTTGGTCGCCATTCTTCTATCCTCTTTCTTTGATTCCATGACAGGGATTCAAATTTTTGCGGCGATTTTGTTCCTATTTTTCGGCTTCAAATCCTTTGTGGCAGAATTTGACGAAGAGGACGAGGAAGTAAAAGAATCCAAAATGGGCCCTATTTTTACCATGGCAGGAACCTTTTTCTTAGGAGAATTGGGAGATAAAACCCAACTTACAGCCATGACCTTAGCCTTAGAATCCTCCACCCCTCTTTTAATTTTTGCAGCAACGGTATCTTCTATGATTCTAGTTAGTGCCATTGGGATTTTTGTAGGGAAATTATTAGGAAAGAGAATTCCTGAAACAACCATGAAGATTTTGGCGGGATTTTTGTTTTTGTATTTTGGTTTTTCCAAACTATACGCCACTTTGCCAGAACGTTTTTTAACCATGCCAATAATAATAGGAGCTTTGCTTCTATCGGCAGTGGGGGTTTATTTTATCTTCAAGAAGAACAGAGAAAAACGAGACGAACATTATTTGAAACTATTGGAAAGCAGTTTGGCCCTTTGCCGTCGTTGTAAAGTTCACGACCAATCTTGTCCACGAGGAAAAGAAATTGAGCGTTTGACTCAAGCCTATTTAGGCCAAGATATTCCATTTATAGGAAATATTATTAAACATTTGGAATCCATCTCCAGCATCGATCCGAAAAAAGGACGAGCCATTCAGCGGAAAATGGATGAAATCTAACGTCCTAAGGGGCGTTTTTTTCATGAGTAAAAAAATTCTGCCTATGATAAAATAAAGGGAAAGGAGGCCCTATGGAAAAACATCGAATTCCCAAAACGGGAGAAATTATTTATCAAGACAAAGACATCCTTTCCTTTAGTCTGGACTCCGTTTTATTGGACGAGTTTGCCTCTAAAAAAGGAATCCTCGGAGATATTGGAAGCGGAACGGGTTTTTTTTCCTTACGAGGAGCAAACAATCCCCGAGTAAAAGAAGTTCACGCCTTTGAAATTTTAAGAAAAGCCCAAAATTGTTTGGAAAAATCCATAGAAGCCAATGGATTGGAGGGCAAAGTCGTTCTTCATAAAGGGGATATAAAAGAACAAAAAATCCCCAGCCATTTTTTCGATACATTGATTACCAACCCGCCCTTTTATTTGGAATCTCTAAAAGGGGAGAAAGAAGGGGTAAACCAAGGGAAACATTTGGAGTTTATGGAAGATTGGTTTTCCCCCATTGGAAAATGGCTAAAGCCCTTTGGAAAACTTTATATTGTTTTTCCTGTGGATCACTTGCCTCAACTGTTTGTTATTTTGCAAAAAAATCATTTGGAACCCAAACGGATTCGTTTCGTTCACAAAAAACAAAAAGCACCGGCCTTTCGCGTGCTTTTAGAATGTGTGCGATTGGGAAAACCCTATTTGAAAATAGAAGACCCCTTATTTTTGTACGATGAAAAGGGAGAATATACCTGGGAGGTGAAAAATCTCTATGAATAAAGAACAAAGAAAATCTCAAGTTTATTTTTGTCCTACACCTATTGGGAACTTAGAGGACATCACTTTGAGAACCTTGCGGATTTTAGAAGAAGTGGATGTGATTTTGTGTGAAGACACACGCCATTCCATTCCTTTACTCAATCATTACGAAATCAAAAAACCACTGATTTCCTACCATAAATACAACGAACAAGCTCGCGTAGACGAAATTTTAGAACGGCTAGAACAAGGGGAGACCATTGCCGTTATTTCCGATGCGGGGATGCCAGGAGTTAGCGACCCGGGAGAGGTTTTAATTGGAAAACTAATAGAAAAAGAAATTTCCTACGAAGTGTTGCCAGGCCCTTCGGCCCACGTTGTCGCCACAGTAGCAGCCAATATTCCAGAAGGACGCTATACTTTTTGGGGATTTCTCCCACAAAAAGCAGGAGAACGAGAAAAAATCTTAAAACAATGGGAAAATTCGCCCTTGCCTATGGCATTTTACGAAGCTCCTCATCGAATGGAGAAAACCATCGCTTCCATAGAAAAAATCTTAGGGAAGAGAAATCTGGTTTTGGCGAGAGAATTGACAAAACTTTATGAAGGAATTGTTTTTACCAATACAGAAGATTTTCTGAAATCTCCAGAGGATTTTACTCTAAAAGGAGAATTTGTCCTTCTTCTAATGCCAAAGGAAGCAGGAGAAGAAACCGTGGATATTCAAAAAGAGTTGCAAAAAAAATTAGACGAAGGGATGAAAATGTCCCAAGCTGTAAAGGCGGTTGCGAAGGAACAGAACTTGCCGAAAAATGCCGTATATAAAGAAAGTTTGGAGATGGAATGAGAGAAGAATACCAAGGATTTATTGAACAAGTAAAAAGTTTGAACCAAGTTCTCCACGAAAAATACGATGCTTTGTTAAATATGGAATCTCAGGAACTAAAAGAAAAACTCATTCCCACCGTTGGCGTGGTAGAAACCATGGAAAAAATGGGAGAAGAGGAGTTAAAAAACATAGGGCTGATTGTTGGCGTGGATGGTTCCACTGTAAGAATGGGAGGTGCACATCCCCATTACGTGGAGATTTTTCAAGGACTAGCCAAGACAACAACGGGAGAAGATTGTTTTACCCAGCGAATTTACACTCCCTTATTGGGAACCCAATCGGAAGAGGACGGGAACAAAATCCACAACCAATTTTTGGCGGAAGTGGAAGTAGATGCAGCCATAGCGGCCATTGAAGAACACCACCCAGACATTATAATTATGGACGGAGGGCTTCTCCGCTACCGGATTGATTGCGGAGAAAAATGGCAGAAGCTACAGGAAATTTGTGAGAGAGAAGAAATAAAAATCTGCGGTGCCATTAAAGACATTAAAACCAATATGATTTCAGAAGCTTTAGGATTTGGGCAACAATTTTATGACCGGGAAATCTTAGCCGGAAAATTGGAACGGGGAGAAATTTTCTTAGTCCATGAAGAGCAAAATACCAAGGGGAAGGAAGGTTTTTCCTCCGCCTTCTATCGCCCATCGAAACACAATGAAGTCGTTGGGATCGATGTTTTGCAAAGCCAAAAGGAAAATTTGAAAGACTTATGCCGTCTTCTTTACACTTTGACCCCACGGGAAAGTCGCGGCGTACCCTATTGGATGGACATAGTAGATAAGGAATGTAAGGTAACTCCCGCTCTATTGGAAACTTTACTACAAGAAAATATGGACAGAGGATTGTTGGAGCGATTCTTTGTATCGGAACGAGATCGCAGAAATTGAGGTGAATATGAAAGTAGTAGGATTAACGAACCAACAGGAAGTTATGGTAGGATCCAGAGACCATAATTTTCGAATCAACGAATTTTTAATGATTATGGACCCCGTTCAAGGGGATATTTTAGGCGAGGTAATTGAAGCGAGAACCTACAACCGTTTTATTCCCATGAATATCGGCGGAGATTTTGTAGACGATGACGTTCTCCGTAGTCTAAAGGCCATAGGATATGACATTGACGAAGAAATCATTTACATTGCAAAAGTACGATTTTTCAACGAAAGCCTCTATCCTATTTTGACGGGGAGCGACGTGCGAATTCCAGAATTCCACGAAGTAGAAAACCTTTTAACCCCCACTTCTGTTGCAGAAGGGCTATTATTGGGAGTCATTCGAAACACAGCGGATTTGGCCAAGGGAATGGGGGAAGAAAAGAAAAATCTTCTCTACACTTTTGAAGAAGGGGAATATCGAGCACAAACCGAAGTCCCTTATTTAATGAACATTCGAGGAATGCATCAATATCCGCACATTGGCGTATTTGGCGGATCTGGTTCCGGAAAATCCTTTGGCCTTAGAGTTTTATTGGAAGAATTTATGAAAAAATCCATTCCTGGGATTGTTCTTGATCCCCATTTTGAAATGGACTTTTCCAATAAAAGTGAGCCCTATGGAAGAACCTTTACGGAAAACCATGAGCGTTTCCAAATAGGAATCGACATAGGGGTTCGATTTGAAGACATTGGCGCCAGCGACTTAAAAAATCTTCTATCCGCCATTTCTCCCTTAACAGACAGTATGAATAGTGTGGTAGATGTATTGTTTTCCAAGGGAAATTCCTTCGAATTATTCCAGACAAGAGTATCCCTTTTAATGGATGGACAAGAAGAAGGAAGTCCTGAACGGATTCAAAATCGAATCGATTACGCCGATAAACCAAGTGATCAGAAAAAATGGCAAAAAGTAAAGGAAGTGTACGAAAAATACAATTCCAAAGCCGCTCCTGCCTCCGTTCGAGGAATCAACTGGCGTCTGTTGTCCCTTCAAAGAGAAGGAGTCTTCAACAAAGATAGCAAAGCCATAGAAGAAGTTTTGCAATTGGGAAAACTTGCCGTAATTCAAGGATCCACACGGATGATCCAAGTTTATGCCACCTATTTGTTAAAGGATTTATACAACAAAAGACGAGAATATAAGGACGCAAAATTCCGAGAAATTTCGGCAGTAGAATTTTTCCCACCATTTTTTATCATTACCGACGAAAGCCACAACTTCGCTCCCAAAGGATACGACAGCCCTTCCAAATCGGTTCTTCGAGAAATTAGCCAAGAAGGAAGAAAATATGGCGTATTCCTTGTTTTAGCAACCCAACGGCCTACTCTATTGGACGAAACCATAACGGCCCAACTCAATACAAAGATGATCTTCCGAACCGTTCGTGCCTCTGATATTGACACCATTCGAGAAGAAACGGATTTGTCCACGGAAGAAACCCGCCGTCTTCCTTATTTAAGAACAGGAGATGTATTTATTTCCTCCTCTCAAATGGGACGGACAACCTACGGGCGAATTCGTGGGGCCTTAACCGAAAGTCCTCACACAGAAAATCCTTTTGACGAATTGGCTCAAATTCGAAAAGAAGATTTTGAAGCATTTTATCGTGACATTGAAGAATTTTTGCCCATTAACGCCTCAACCGGTTTGCTAAACTTGATACAAGCCCTAGAAAAGAAAACCCACAAAAGCTACACCATTTCCATGTTAGAAGGAAAGCTAAACAAACTGGAAGAAAACGGCTATATTCAAAAGGAAATGACTTTTTTGGGAATCGCTCAATATAAGAAAATCGAGACAAATTAAAACTTACCAAAAAAATCGGAAATAGTAAGAGAGAATTTTTAGGGAAAAGTTTTATGGGAAGATTCTCGGGTAAAAAGAGAATATTGAAGAAATATTAAGGGCAAAGCCCATTATACTAAAGGAGACATTATGTTATTTAGAACAACGGATGAACATGAAGCCCTTCGGAAAAAAATTCGTGAATTTGCCGAAGCAGAAGTAAAACCAATCGCATTCAAATTGGATCAAAACAATGAGTATCCAGAAGAAATTGTAAAAGGTATGGCCGATTTAGGAATTATGGGAATTCCTTACGACACGGAATATGGCGGAGCCGGTCTTGACGCTATTTCTTACGCCATTGCCGTAGAAGAAATGTCCCGTGTAGATGGAGGAGTAGGCGTAATTTTATCTGCTCATACATCCCTGGGAGCTTGGCCAATTGCAGAGTTCGGAACCGAAGAACAAAAACAAAAATACTTAATTCCATTGGCAAAAGGAGAAAAAGTAGGCGCTTATGGATTAACAGAACCAAACGCAGGATCTGACGCCGGTGGAACCGAAACAACCGCCGTATTGGATGGCGATCACTACATTCTTAACGGGAACAAAATCTTCATTACCAATGCTCCCAATGCAGAAGTGTATGTAGTCTTTGCCGTAACCAAAAAAGGAGTCGGAACCAAAGGAATCTCCGCTTTCATCGTAGAAAAAGGTTGGGAAGGATTTACCTACGGAGATCATTACGACAAATTGGGAATCCGTTCCTCCACAACCGCAGAATTGATTTTCAACAACGTAAAAGTACCAAAAGAAAATCTATTAGGCAAAGAAGGGGAAGGATTCAAAATCGCCATGAAAACACTAGATGGTGGACGTATTGGTATCGCCTCTCAAGCCTTGGGAATCGCTCAAGGTGCCTATGAAGAAGCGTTGACCTATTCAAAAGAAAGAATCCAATTCGGCAAACCAATTGCCGCTCAACAAGCCATCGCCTTCAAATTGGCCGATATGGCAACAAAATTAGATACAGCACGCTTGATGATTTATCACGCGGCTTCTCTAAAAACACACCACGAACCATACGGAAAAGAAGCTGCTATGGCAAAAATGTATGCATCAGACATTGCCCATGAAGTAGTAAATGACGCATTGCAAATCTTCGGTGGATCCGGTTACCTAAAAGGTATGTTAGTAGAGCGCGCCTATCGCGATGCAAAAATTACAACTATTTACGAAGGAACCAACGAAATCCAACGTGTTGTAATCGCAGCAAGTATTATCGGAAAATTAAGCCGTGATGCGAAAAAAGAAGGCAAAGTAGAAACAAAAAAAGTAGCAGCAACGGGAGAACGTAAAAATATTATGATCGACGAAGGTTCTGCTGAAGCCAATGTAAAAGCCTTAATCGAAAAACTAAAAGCCGATGGAATCGACTTAAAATCAAAAGTAGACTTAGACGCACCAATTAACAAAGCAGACAAAGTGGTAGCTGTAGGAAACGGAATTGGTGACGAAGAAAATATGACAATGGCAAAAGAATTAGCCAAAGCCTTTGGCGCAGCCATAGGAGCTTCTCGTCCAATTGCAGAATTTGCAAAATACGTATCATTGGATCGCTACGTAGGACTATCTGGCCAAAGATTCAAAGGCACCCTATATGTTGCCGCAGGAATTTCAGGAGCCATCCAACATCTAAAAGGAATTGCAGAAGCAAAAACCATAGTAGCCATTAACAACGATCCAAGTGCAACCATTTTCGAAAATGCAGACTATGGTATTGTAGGAGATATTCATGAAATAGGACCAATGTTAATCAAAGCTCTAGGCGAAGAAAAATAATCAACCCCCAAAATCAAACCTAGAAAAATAACAGAAAGTCCCATGAATAAAAGGAGCGTCCTAGAACGCTCCTCTGTATAGAAAGAGAATAGCACAGAAGAAATTTTAGAGAGGAAAATGTGAAAATAAAAATTTTGTATATTTTCCACTTTACAAAGGAATTTCGGAGTGCTATACTCAATCTATACTTAAAAGGTGTTGTTAATTTGTTTTTTTATTTTTTCAAGAGGAAAACGTATTATCCACCAATTCATAAGTCCACATTTATAGTATTTATATATTGCAAGGAGGAAAATAATGCTATTCAAAACAACGGAGGCTCATGAAGCCCTACGGAAAAAAGTACGTGCATTTGCGGAAGAAAATGTAGCTCCCATTGCCTTCAAATTGGATCAAAACAATGAGTATCCAGAAGAAATTGTAAAAGGTATGGCCGATTTAGGAATTATGGGCGTACCTTATGAAACTGAATACGGTGGAGCTGGTCTTGATGCCATTTCTTACGCCATTGCCGTAGAAGAATTATCTCGTGTAGATGGTGGGGTAGGCGTAATTTTATCTGCCCATACATCCCTAGGAACTTGGCCAATTTATCATTATGGAACGGAAGAACAAAAACAAAAATACTTAATTCCATTGGCAAAAGGGGAAAAAGTAGGCGCCTTTGGTTTAACAGAACCAGAAGCAGGATCTGATGCCGGCGGAACCGAAACAACTGCCGTATTAGAAGGAGATCACTACATCCTTAACGGGAACAAAATCTTCATTACCAACGCACCAGCAGCGGACACATACGTAGTATTTGCCGTAACAACTCCAGACATTGGAACCAAAGGAATCTCCGCTTTTATCGTAGAAAAAGGATGGGAAGGATTCACTTACGGAGATCACTATGATAAATTGGGTATCCGTTCCTCCACAACAGCAGAATTGATTTTCAACAACGTAAAAGTACCAAAAGAAAATCTATTAGGTAAAGAAGGAAAAGGCTTCAACGTAGCCATGGCAACATTGGATGGTGGACGTATTGGTATCGCAGCCCAAGCATTAGGGATTGCACAAGGTGCCTACGAACACGCATTAAATTACTCAAAAGAAAGAATCCAATTCGGCAAACCAATTGCCGCTCAACAAGCCATCGCCTTCAAATTGGCTGATATGCACACAAAATTGGAAACAGCACGTCTATTGATTTATCGTGCAGCCGATCTAAAAACACACCACGAACCTTACGGAAAAGAAGCCGCTATGGCAAAAATGTACGCTTCTGATATTGCATTAGAAGTAGTAAATGACGCATTGCAAATTTTCGGTGGATCCGGTTACCTAAAAGGTATGGAAGTAGAACGCGCTTATCGTGACGCAAAAATTACAACCATTTACGAAGGAACCAACGAAATCCAACGTGTCGTAATTGCAGCGAACATTATTGGACGTTTGGCAAAAGACAGCGGCGGATCTGCAAAAGCAGCGAAGAAAAAAGCAGCCATCACAGGCGTACGCAAAAAACAAATCTTCGATGAAGGATCTGACGAAGCCAACGTAAAAGCATTGGTAGAACAATTGAAAAAAGACGGTTATGACTTCGGTGTAGGAATCGATTTAGAAACTCCAATCAATGAAGCCGAAAGAGTTGTATCCATCGGTAAAGGTATCGGCGGCGAAGAAAATGTACCTCTAGGAAAAGACTTAGCACGTGCCTTTGGTGCTGCAATTGGGGCTTCTCGTCCAGTAGCAGAAACATTGAAATACCTTCCATTGGAACGCTATGTAGGTATGTCAGGACAAAAATTCCGTGGAAACTTATATGTAGCTTGTGGTATCTCTGGAGCCGGACAACATTTGAAAGGTATCAAAGACGCGGCAACAATCGTAGCAATTAACACAGCGAAAAACGCACCAATCTTCAAAAACTGTGACTATGGTATCGTAGGTGATATTCATACCATCGCTCCACTTTTGATTGCAGAATTGGGATTGGATAACAAAGAAGAAGCGCCACCAATGGTTAAGATGAAACGTCAAAAACCAAAGAAAACCGCACCATCTTACGGACTATACGTATGTAAAGGCTGTGGATACGAATATGACGCAGATCGCGGTGACGAAGAAAACGAAATCGAACCAGGAACAACATTCCAAAAATTACCAGAAGAATGGATTTGTCCACAATGTGGTGAAGACAAAGACAGCTTCATAAAAGTGGAATTCCCTGAAGATCGTACTTTTGAGTAAATCAGGCCATAGGAGGTAGAAAATGTATTGCGTAAGAAAAGTAACGGACGATTTATATTGGGTAGGGGCCAACGACCACCGACTCCACTTATTCGAAAACATTCACCCCATTCCAAAAGGGGTATCCTATAACTCTTATGTATTAATGGACGAAAAAACTGTATTATTCGATACAGTAGACTGGTCTGTATGCAGAGAATTTATCGAAAACGTAAAACACGTATTAGACGGCCGTGACCTAGACTATATGGTAATCAACCACATGGAACCAGACCACGGTGCCAGCGTAGAAGAAGTATTGATGCACTTCCCAAATGTTAAGATTATTTCAACAGAAAGATCTTTCATGATTATGCGCCAATTCGGCTTTAACGTTGACGGAAGAGAAATCGAAGTAAAAGAAGGCGACACAATGAAATTCGGTAAACACGAAATTTTATTTGTAGAAGCCCCAATGGTACACTGGCCAGAAGCCATGGTATCCTTCGATACAACAAACGGCGTATTGTTCGCAGCCGATGCTTTCGGAACCTTCGGCGCATTGGACGGAAAACTATTCGCAGACGAAGTAAACTTTGACCGCGACTGGTTAGACGACGCACGCCGTTACTACACAAACATCGTAGGAAAATACGGAACATTCGTACAAGATCTACTCAAAAAAGCCGGAACCATCGACATTAAAATGATTTGTCCATTACATGGTCCCGTTTGGAGAGAAGATTTAGGCTACCTAATTGAAAAATACGACAAATGGAGCCGCTACGAACCAGAAGAAGAAGGCGTATTGATTGTTTACGCATCTATGTACGGAAACACAGAACACGCTGCACAAGCCCTAGCATCTAAATTGTGCGAACGCGGTATGACAAACGTACACGTTTATGACGTATCCAATACCCATGTATCAACATTGATTTCTGAAACATTCCGTTTCAGCCACATCGTATTGGCTTCTGTAACTTACAACTTGGAAATCTATCCAATCATGTACAATTACTTACATGAAATGAAGTTGTTAAACGTACAAAACAGAACCGTAGCCTTGATGGAAAACGGATCATGGGCTCCAACATCTGGCGGATTAATGGCAGAATTCTTAGACGAAGAAATGAAATTAATGGACGTACTAGGAACCGATATGTCAATTAGTTCTGCATTAAAAGAAACAGACGAAAAAGATTTAGATTCATTAGCCGATGCAATTATCGACTCAATGAAAAAAGAAAAATAAGAAAAAGAGAGGAGAAATCCTCTCTTTTTTTGTAAAGAAATGTATGTAGATAGGGAAAAGAAAGTGATATAATCTAACCAACCAAAGGAATAAAAAACTCTATAAGAAAATCGGTTTGTTGGACATATATGGAGTGGATAGAAATGAATAAAAACCAAAAAGACGAACGACATTTGAAACCGCCAGAAGAATGGACAGAATATGAAAGTGCTTTGGATTTCCAAGAACGTTGCAATTCTCAAAGTATATCTGGAGATTTAACACCAGCACAAATAGAAGGTGCAGAAGAAATACACAGGAGAACTCGCTTAATGGCAATTCGACGGTTGCTAGAGCAAGGGTATACGGTAGAATTTCTAAAAGAAAAGCATATTACAGATGAGCAGATACAAGAAGCTCTATCCATTGAATATGAATATGAAGAGTAAGAAAATCGGTTTGTTGGACATATATGGAGTGGATAGAAATGAATAAAAACCAAAAAGACGAACGACATTTGAAA
>NZ_JAJMZJ010000002.1 GCF_021012875.1 Peptoniphilus sp. KCTC 25270 | reverse complement strand
ATGATGGAGACGGAGCAACAGACGAAGAAGAAAAAGCTGCAGGCACCGATCCAAAAGACAAAGACTCAAAACCAGATGCAACCGCACAAGCAGATAGGATTACTCCAATAGTGACTCCAGTAAGCAAAGATTTTGGAGTACCAACAACTGACAATGATGTAATTGGTGCTGTAAGTGGATTACCAGAGGAATCTAAAGTAACTATTAATCCAGGACAAACTCTTCCAGATGGTAAGAAATCAGGTAAGTTTACAGTAAAAGTAACGGTAACTTATGTAGATGGATCTAGCGAAGAAGTAATAGTTCCAGTAACAGTTAAGAAAGCAAGTTCTTCAACTCCTTGGATTCCTCCAAGCAAACCTGACACAGGTGAAAAAGAACAAGTGGAAACTGGCGAGATTAAAACACATATTGCGTATATCTTCGGATATCCAGATGGATCTGTTCAACCAGATGGTAATATGACTCGTGCGGAAGCTGCGGCGATGTTGGCTCGTTTGATGGGATATGATTTATCAAATGACAACGCACCAAACTTCTCTGATACCCCAAGTGGATGGTATAATAGTGTGATCAATGCAGTTGTTTCCAAGGGATTGATGCAAGGTTATCCAGACGGAAGCTTCCATCCAAATGCACAAATCACAAGAGCAGAATTTGCACAAATGATTAAAAATATTGACAAAGCAAATAACGCAGAAGCGCCATTTGCAGATGTTCAAGGTCATTGGGCAGAAGCAGCGATCGATCAAGCATCCGGAAATGGAAGAATCAACGGTTATCCAGATGGAACCTTCAAACCAAACAACAATATTACTCGTGCAGAAGCTGCTAAGGTATTGAATAGCTTGTTTGATCGAATGGTTCGCAATAGAGGATTAGTTGATGTGATGAAAGATGCTCGTCAATTCACTGACCTATATGGAAACCATTGGGGATATTACGACATGATCGAAGCAACAAACACTCACAGATTTGTACGTGTACAAAAAGGTGAAGTGGAAGAAATTTGGAGAGAGATTTTAGATTTGACTTTCAATAAATAATTGAATGTAAAATTCCTTAAAAAAGGAGCCTCCCGAAATGGGAGGTTCTTTTTTATTGTTGTAAATAGGCTTTTGCTGTTATTCTAAGGGAGTTTTCACACCACTTATGTCATTTCGACTGGAAAAATTCCGTTAGGGATTTTGTAGTGGAGAAATCTGACAACCCTTTTACGTTTGTTATTCTAAGGGCTTTGTCTTAGGTGGACGCTCACCCTGGTGAGATTTCTCGACTCGCTTCGCTCCCTCGAAATGACGTGGTAGGGAGGACGCTCTGTGGAAGAAAAAAGGACATTTTTGATTCTGCTCTTCTTCGTGGATTTCGCGTTCTTTCTCATTTCTTTGTGATTTGTTTTCTAGGGGAGGGACAAGGGCGTTGCGATTCGCCCTATGTCCCTCCCCTAGGCCCCACCCTTGTTACCCTAACGCTTTACGGAAGGTGGCTTTTTCTTGCGAAAAAGCATTGGTATGGATTCGCGAAGGGCGGGTTCATTCAAATGGGTTGTGTTTTTTGTTAGTTGTTACAATGGCCTTGTTTTAGATTTGCGCTCACCCTGGTGAGATTTCTCCATGCGAAAAAACTGACGTTTTTTCTTAGTCGAAATGACATAAAAGAGAGGATATTTCTAAAGGAAAAGCAAAAAGAGAAAAAAAGAAGTGATTCTATAGCCTTTTTGTATTATAATAAAAGTGTCTTGCAGAGAAACGGAGTGTTCTCTGCTTTTTTCAAACCGTTTTTACAGGGGGTTACAGTTTGACACAGAAAATTTCTAAAAATTTATTTTATATTATGGCTTTTTCGACGACGATTGCGATTCTTTCTGAGATGGCGCCTTCTGGAGTTTTGTTACAGATGACGAGGGATCTAGGAATTTCAGAGTCTTCCGGTGGGCTTTTTATTGGTATGTATGCTTTTGCGGCGGCTCTTTTTGCGATTCCCGTTGTGACTTGGACTATGAAAATGGATCGAAAGAGATTGTTGCAATGGATTGTTGCGGTTTTGGGGATTTCCAATTTGGCGATTTCTTTTCTTTCATCCTTTGAGGGAATTTTGTTTTTTCGTCTACTTTCGGGAATGGCATCGGGCTCTCTTTGGCCGATTATGTCGGCTTATGGAAGCAAAATGGTTTCTCGTGAAGAGGCAGGAAGTACCATTGCAACTATTATGTCCGGCGGGCCGATTGGCTTGCTTTTAGGAGTTCCGGCTTTGACCTATTTAGGCAATTCCATTTCTTGGCGTTGGGAATTTCGAGCCATTGCTCTTTTGTCTCTTTTTATTTTGTGGATGGTGGAGCGATTTTTGCCATCGGTTCCAGGAGAGATTCAAAGGGAGCGAAAGAGTTTGTTTCAAGTGTTGTCCCATCGGGATATGGCTTGGATTGGAATTACGAATTTTATTGTAATGATGGGATTTTACATCCTTTACGTCTATATAGAGCCTTTGGCTCAACACATTCACTATCCGGCAAAAATTTCTGTAGCTCAACTGATTTATGGAGTGGCAACCTTTATTTCCATTCAAGTGGTGGTAAAATGGGTGGAAAAGAGGTTGAATTTCTTTATTAATTTGTATGTAATTCTTCCGATTTTGTCCATGCTTTTGTTTTTGTTTGTGGATAGGAATTTGTGGGTTCATTCTCTGGCTTTCTTTTTATGGGGCGCTTCTTACGGTCCTCTTTCCAGCTTGTTCCAAACGGCCATTGCTCGCCGAATTCCTGAGGACCGAGAAACGGGAAATGCGATTCAGTCCAGTGTATTTAGTTTCGGTTCTATGGCTGGTTCTGTCTTTGGAGGAATGATTTTGGGTATAAAATCCATAGAAACAGTTATTTGGTGTGCTTTGGCCCTATTTGTTGTTTCTCTATTGATGATTTGGGCAAGAAAAGAGACCTTTGCCCCTTAGGAGGTAATTATGAAAGTGATTATAAATGAAGAAGCGAAAGAATATATGAAGAAAAAAGGTTGGGACGAGATATATATTGAGGCTGGAACGAGAGGTTGTTGTGGTTCGGCAGGGATTTATGTAACCTCCATTCATAAAGGAGAGCCAAAATCTCAGAAGCATCTATACAAAATGTACGAGAGCGAAGGAAAAAAAGTCCACGTTCCTAGATTTATGCCTGTGGTAGACAATACCATTGAAATCGGAACGGAAGAGTTTTTGGGATTTAAGAATTTAGCCATTTTGAACCTAAAAGAATATATTTCAGAATAAAAGAGAGCCTTCCAATGGGAGGGCTCTTTTATAGACAATAAAAACCACCGGCATAGCCAGTGGTTTTTTCTTATTTTTCAATTTCTAATTCTTCCCCTGTAAATCCATACAAATGAACCTCTTGGTTTTTTAGTTTATAGATTTGGAAATGAGGATCTCCTACAGAATATCCCAGATTTTCCAACATAGGAAGTTCTGCCAAAGCAGCTTTTTGCGTCGCGTCGTCTGTTATAAATTCGACTTCTCCGTCAATACGCAAAGTATTCATTTTTTTATCAATGGCTGCAATTTGTACCTTTGGATATTCTTTTATTTGTTTGTAAATATTTTTTCTTGTATCGGAATAGAAGGCCAACTCTCCTCCAAAATCCATAACGAACCCAATAGGGCGTGTATATCCCTTAGTGCCATCTGTCGTACCAATATAAAAAACTCGTGCTTCCTTTAGAAAATCAATCGCTCTCATAGACTCCTCCTTTTTCCTAAAAATATTCTTATCTCATTCATACCCAAAGTGGGGAAGAAAACTTATTTTCTTTCCGGTAAAAATTCCCAGCGAAATTTTGGCATATGTCCCATCATTCTTTTTGGGTTTTTCCGAGCTTCAATGGCAATATGGTCATAAAATGTTTGCCATGCCTTTTGATAGAATTCTTCTTCTTCCGTCCCTTGGATATGGAGATCCTCCACAAGGAAAAAATCTTTTTGCCCGTCTTCATAAATTCCGCAAATTTCCCGACCAACGTCGTGGATCATAAATTTTTCTTTGGGAAGGCGATGGACAAAGTGGGGGAAAAGCAAATCAAGAATTTGGTTTTTTGGACGAAAAGGAGCATAAAAATATCCTTCTTGGATTTCTTGAAATCGGAGAAGCCCCATATACGTGTGAACTTCGCGATAGACGCTTTTTTCCAATCCTAAAAATTTTGCGGCATCCCCATCGCTACTATAAAGAAAATTCTCTCCATAGGCATACATTTTTCGAATGGTTCGGGCAATGGTTTCTTCTTTTTCTTCTTCGTGGGAGCGAAAAGCCACAGAAATAGAATGGAAAAAAGAAGGGGAAAATCGCTCCTTGATTCCCTTTTCTACTCGCTTCGCCTCCTCCATATTGGTGGAAATCCGAACCCGATCAAAATCCATAACCATCTGATCTGTTTCCGGCTCGATTTTGCAATCCAATAGATGTTTATAGCCCTGAAAAATTACGGTTAAAAATCCCATAAAACTTCCGTCGTATTCATAGATCATAAAATCACCTGAAAAATCTTAGTTGTTGATAATTGTCAGGGTCGGCGTTTCGCATGGATTCCCGCAAAAGATCGGGGCTGGAAAAATTTCCTCCTCGATAGACGCCTCCAACAGTAATAAAGTTTCGGGCCCGTTTGGTTGAGATTTTTAAGGATTTTAGCCCATCGTAAGAGAGGGCGGCAAATCGCCGAGCTTGAATAATTTTCTGGGCGGATTTTGGGCCGAATCCAGGAATTCGTAGAAGTTCTTTATAGGTGGCTCGGTTGATTTCCATAGGGAAGAGATGAATGTTTTCAATGGCCCAGTTTGCCTTTGGATCCAAATACAAATCAAAAAAAGGATTTTTCTGTGAAAGGATCTCCGTAGAATGGAATCCATAGAAACGCATAAGAAAATCTCCCTGATAAATGCGATGCTCCCGAAGAAGGGGAGGTTTTACAATTCCCTCGGTCAAAGGGGAGGCAACGGCAGGAACGAACCCGGAATAATACACTCGCTTCATCTTATAATCGTCATAAAGAGACTGGGTTCGTTGCAAAATCGTAAAATCATCTTCCCTAGCTGCGCCAATAATCATCTGGGTAGTTTGCCCAGCGGGAACAAATTTTGGCGCCTGGCGAAACTGCTTCCGTTCCGCTACATTTTGTTCAATTCCTCCCCCAATGGCAAGCATAGGCCGATAAATGGACTCGTAGGATTTTTGTGGCGCCAAAAGTTTTAAGGAAGATTCCGTTGGCATTTCAATATTGACGCTCATTCGATCAATGTACAATCCCATTTCTTGGATTAAGGACGGGCTGGCTCCGGGGATGGCCTTCATGTGAATGTAGCCGTAAAACTGATGGACTTTCCGCAAAAGTTTCGCCACGCGAATCATCTTTTCCATGGTATCATCGGGATTTTTGGACACCGCACTGGAAAGGAAAAGGCCTTCTATATAATTTCGTTTGTAAAATTCAATGGTTAACTGGGCGACCTCCTCAGGGGTAAACTCTGCCCGTGGCGTGTCAGCACTACGGCGATTGATGCAATAGACGCAATCGTAGACACAATCGTTGGTTAAGAGAATTTTCAAAAGGGAAATACAACGGCCGTCTTCACTCCAAGAATGGCAAATTCCACTAACGTGAGCATTCCCAATTCCTCCTTGATTTTTTCGGTTGGAGTTACTAGAAGAGCAACTTACGTCATATTTGGCCGCATCGGTTAAAATGCCTAATTTTTCTTCTATATTCATAGTATCACCTGAATCCATTGTACCAAAGATTCAAGAAAAAAGAAACATATGTTCGCCTTTAAGAAAAAAATTGCCGCGCCAAAGCCAAACCTTCCGTATCCGGCAAGTAGACAATATTAAAAGGGTGGTAGGAGCTGATTCCCTCTACAGAAAAAGTAGAAAGTCCATCTCCTGGTTCCAAAATATTTTCGTAGGCGAAAGTGATACCTAAATTTTTTTCGACCAACTTTTTAATACTGTGGATACTGCTAATGGAAACTGTGCGAGAAAATCGATGAATGGATTCGTTTAACAAAGCCAAATGCTCCACAAAAATATTTCGGCTTCCCGACCCCTCCTCTCGAAGAATAATGGTTTCTTGAAAAAGGGATTCCAAGGGGATTTCCCTTTGGGCAAAAGGATGGGCAGAAGAGCAAATGCCCGTAAAATATTCTTGAGAAAATAAATAAGAATCATATCTTGTTCGATCAAAATTTCCCTCTAAAATCAAAAAATCCTTCTGATTTTCTCGCAAAAGTTCCAATAAATTTTCCGTATTATCAATGGTAAGCTCTACATTGTTTTCCTTAGAAGAAAGAAAGCGGTTTAGATCTTCTATTAAAACAAAATCTCCAATGGTCTTAGTTAAACCAATGCGCAGAAAATTTCCCCCCTCTTCCTTCTGTTGAAGTCGACTTTTTAATTTTTCGTAATTGTGTCGCAAGCTGTAGGCGTAGGTTTCCAAAGGATAAGATTCCTCCGTACGATGGAGTTTTTTCCCATCGTAATAAAAGAAACGACAAGAAAATTCTTCCTCCAAAGACTGGATTTGTTTGGTAATAGCAGGCTGAGAAAGGTGAATCCGCTCTGCCGTTAAACGATAGTTCATGGTTTCGCATAAAATTAAAAAAGTTTCCAATCGATTGTCCATAGTCACCTCATAAAAAATATTTATCAATACATTCCAAATAATAACTATATTTTATCAATAAATTATGAGAAGATACAAGAAAGAATAAAGGAGGAAGACATGAAAAAAATCATATCATACATACCTGGCGTTGCTTTGGCCTTTTTCATCGCCATTCTCGCCAAAAGCATTGAAAATTTATTGCCAATTCCTTTAATTAGTGCCTCTGTTTTGGCCTTATTTATTGGAATGGGATTCAATATTTTTCGAAAAGAGAAAGATACTTTTTCAAAGGGCGTTGGATTTACGGGAAAAAAAGTTCTTCGTATTGCCATTGTCCTTTTAGGAGCCAGTCTAAATGTAGCGACCATTTTGAACGTAGGAAGATTGTCCTTAGCTGTAATGATCTTTACCTTATTGACCTGTTTTGGCGGGGGATATTTTGTCGGAAGAGCCCTCGGCTTAAACTGGAAATTATCCAATCTAATTTCAGCAGGAACCGGGATTTGTGGAGGATCTGCTATTGCCGCTATCTCTCCTGTTATTGAAGCCGAAGACAAAGACATCGCCTACGCTATGAGCGCCACGTTTTTATTCGATATGGCCATGATTATTCTCTTTCCTATTATGGGCCACGCTCTAGGACTTGACGATATGGCCTATGGACTATGGGCAGGAACCGCAGTAAACGACACATCTTCTGTTGTAGCGGCCGGTTATGCCTTTAGCGAAGGAGCAGGGGATTTTGCCACCATGGTAAAATTAACCCGAACTCTCGTAATTATTCCAACGGTAATTGTTTTTGCCATGATTAGCAACCGCCTCAAACGCAAAGAAAATGTAGAAGGAGAAGTAAAATACTCCATCACCAATATTTTCCCCTGGTTTATCCTAGGATTTTTGGCCATGGCAGCCCTAAACAGTTTAGGAGTTTTCACACCAGAACTATCAGGATTCTTAAAAGATTGTAGCAAATTCTTTATGGTCGCCGCCCTTGCCGCCATCGGTCTAAAAACCAATTTTGGAGAATTAAAACAATCAGGATTCGCCCCCATGGTTCATGGTTTTATTATTTCCGCCCTTGTTGTAATTGTAGCCATAGGGGTAGAAATTGCTCTAGGTATTGCAGTGATTTCATAGAAAAAAATCCTCTCCTTTGGTAGGATAGAAAAAAGGAGATTATTTATGGAAGAAAAAATAAAAAGAACACTGCTTTTTACCCTAGGAATACTAGCCGTCATTGTGGCGGATATTTGGATTATCGAAGGAATGTATCTACTTTTGGAGAATCTTTTTCCTTCCATTGAAACGATTCACAGCAACATTATCTATTCAGGCATTGCCACGGTAGAAGTTCTCTTTTTCGGCGGAATCTATCAAAAATTGTATTGCGGGAGAGGAAAAACGGGCAGCCCTCAATTGGCAAACCCCATTTCATCCCTTGTGGTAGCCTTTGGAGCCGGAGGAATGGCTCTCATTTGGTTAATCTTAGCCAGTGATTATTTGTACGAAATTCCTCTCATTGCCAAAAGTTTAGAAATTATGAACGGCGCCTTTGACGAAATGGATTCCGGGCTTTATCTCTGGTCTTTCCTAAATGTATGTCTTATTGGACCCATGGCAGAAGAGCTCATGTTTCGCGGGCTCATTTTGAACTTCTTACGCAAAATTTGGAATCGCCCATGGTTTTTTATCGGACTTTCGGGAATTTTATTTGGAATTTGGCACGGAATTTTTGTTCAATCGGTTTATACCAGTCTTATTGGAATGGTTTTAGGAGTGGTCTATTATAAGACAGGAAAATTGCGTTGGCCCATTTTGATCCATGTCATTAACAACTTTCTATCCACTTTGCCTCCCGTCCTTCAATACGACGGCGTCTACTTAGCCATTGACGATCTCTCTCTTCTTCTTATTTTGCCTACTCTGTATCTTTTGTTTCAAGAAGAGATCCAGAAAAAAAGAATCCGGGAAAAAGATAGAAAAGAACCCTCATCTGATTTATAATAGAAGTATACAGAAACAGAGGAGGACAGTATGAAAAAAGTAAGATTGAATCTAGAATTTGGCGCATACCCCCTATGGATTCTAGGTGAAGACGGCACATTGATCGACACGGCAGCACCAAAGGAATTAAAAGAAGACGAAGTTTTTTTAGGAAAACTAGATAAAATGCAAAGAATGTATGAAAGTCTATTTGTAAACGATGCAATGGACTTTGAATACATTGGAGATACCATGCCAGGTGTTCGAAAAGAAGTAGAAAAATTCTTCAAAGAAATTGAAGAAGATCTAAAAGAAAAAGTAGGAGATTCCTACGAAATCGAAGTTTGGGACTTAAAATTAGAAGGACATGAATAAAGGTCGGGAATTTCCGACCTTTATTCATGTCCTTCAATTTTTGCCCGAGCCATTGTAAAAAGGCCCTTTGCACAAAGTTTTTCCTCCTGAAAAACCTCCACATCAATCGTCATTAACATCTCTCCCTTTTTTACCACTTTTGCCAATCCGTGTATACGCCCTTTTACCACAGGACGCAAATAGGAAAAAGAAGAAGTCGACGTTAAAAAAGGACCCATAGCCGTCGCCAACAAGCCGCCAAAAGTATCAGCAAACCCATAAACAACCGCCCCATGGCCATAATCATACATATTCAAAGCCTTATCCTCAATATCTAAATACGCCTCAGAAATCCCAACTTCCTTATCAAATTTCGTAAAAAACAAAGGAAATTCATGGTAATATCCCCTTTTGCGTAATTCATTCATAAACTGTTCGTTAATATCCATAAAAATCACCTCTAAAAAAGTATAACACACAAAAAAAGAAGAAAAAAAGCAAAAAAATAGGAAAAATTTTTCAGGAAAACTTTTCCAAATCTGTATACACACTTTTTTTTGAAAAAACTATGTAGTATAATGAGTGAGGAAATTTTATAGTGTATAGAGTGGGAGGATTCAAATGAAACTAGTTTATCAAGGTAAGACAAAAGACTTGTATGAATTGGAGAACGGCAACTACTTGTTGAAGTTTAAGGACGATGTAACAGGAAAAGATGGCGTATTTGACCCAGGTGAAAACCAAGTTGGTTTAACATTGGATGGCGCAGGAGAAGCGGGATTAAAACTAACAAAATTTTTCTTTGAAAAATTCAACGAAAAAGGTTTGTACACACACTACGTAGATTGCAACATCGAAGAAAAAACGATGGAAGTATTACCAGCAACTACATTTGGTAAAGGATTGGAATTTATCTGTCGCTACAAAGCAGTCGGATCATTCTACCGTAGATACAAAGACTACGTAGAAGAAGGACAAGATCTAGATGGATTTGTAGAAGTAACATTGAAAAATGACGACGCAGGCGATCCACCAATCACAAAAGACGGTTTGGCCATTTTAGGATTGGTAACCAACGAAGAATACGAAGAATTGGCAAAAATGACACGTGAAATCTGCGACGAAATCAAAGATATTTTGGCAAGCAAAGGAATCACTCTATACGATATCAAATTAGAATTCGGCAAAGACAAAGACGGAAAAGTACTATTAATCGACGAAGTTTCTGGTGGAAACATGAGAGCATACAAAGGCGATGAATACGTTCAACCATTGGATTTACCAGCATTAATCTTAGGATAAAAAAAGAGCCTTACAAGGGTCTTTTTTTATTGGAAAAAATTATAGGTCTTTTGCGTTATTCCACCACTTACGTCATTCCAATCGAGGAATTTCGATAGGATTTCCCCCACTTACGTCATTTCGACCGGAAAAATTCCATTAGGAATTTTGTAGCGGAGAAATCTCACATGCCTTTTACGCTCACACACCCAAGGGCCTTCCTCCCATATCCCCCGCCTTTTTTAGCATACGGGCTTTACGCTCACACACCCAAGGGCCTTCCCCTAGGTAGGCGTTCACCCCGGTGAGATTTCTCGACTCGCTCCGCTCCCTCAAAAGGACAACGGAAAAAGTTTCAAAATCGACTCAATAACCTTTGAAATTCACAACAAAACTTAAAAAAGTATAGAAAATCACTCAAGAATAAAAGTATAAAAAACAAAAATACACAAAAAAATTCATTTATCACACTAATCCTATAAAAAAACCAGGAAAACTACTGTAATCAAGTATAAAATAGGATAGAATTCAAATAAGAATAGCTATAAATGGCTAAATTTCAACGAATATATTAAAAAACAAAAGACAATTTTTATTTGAAAATAATTATGAAGAAAAGGGGATTTGTATGGAAAAAAAGAAAGGTAGAATTTTCAAAAGTGCCACGGCTTTCTTTTTAGCGGCTCTAATGCTTCTAGGCTCCATGCCATTTGGATTATTAGATTTTAGTGAGAAAGCGAACGCGGCGACAGGGGGAACTAGCTAGTAGGGAAACAGTGTATTTTCCTAGTAATACGGCAACTCCGGATATAACACAGGATTTCTATCTTCCTGACGGCGATTACCAAGATGCTGAAATGGTTAAAGGTAGTAATTCTATCAGAATAACAGATTGGACAGCAGCTGACTCAGGTTTTGCTAGGTCGAATAAAAGTATAGATTTAACAAGATATAATTATGTATGGGAGTTTGTTTATCAAGCGCCTAATAATAATGGAATACCAGATGCATTAGATGGAGGTGTTGCTTTCACTATTCATAATGATCCAAATTTTAAGGTAGAAAAGGATGGTGATTTTGGTGCTTTAGGGATTTATGCTAATCGAACCGCAAATCTAGGGATAAATAATGCAATATCGATAGAATTTGACAACAAAAAAGCTTATGAATATGACGACAGTCTTTCTAGCTCTATATTAGATTCTCATATAGCAATCACCAATCCGAAATCATATCTGTTTCATAGAACTGTATTACATGAGTCTATTTCAAATTTAAGTACAAGATTATGGAACAATAATAATAACACAATTAAAATATATTGGACATTAATAAATGAAGGGGCATCGTCTTCAGAAACTGACAACATTTATTTATTAAAATATGAATATTATCAAGGTGTATCAAGCGCTTTTGGAACGCCTACAGCATCTGGTTCGAAAAGAATTTCTTACGATACAGCTTTTAATGTAAACACCGGAATTTTTAAGTCTACAGAAGTATACTATTCGTTATCAGGCTCTAATGGCAGTTTACCTACTGCAGGAAACTATAAGCGTCAATACTTCTCCTACCCACAAACCTACCCATACACAGTAGACTACTTTATTCAACTAGCAAATGGCACAAAAACGAACATAAATCTATCTTCAAAAGTACCAACTGTCACAATGAAATCAGGAAGATTACCTGCTGGTACAGCGGATATCGGACCCCTTCCCAATCCTGATAAATATGTTTTAGCTCCAAATCAAAGTGACACAGTTAATATATCCTCAACTTCAGCTAATGCCTTTAATTTTTATTATATAGACGATGCACCGGTCTTTTCAGGTGTTGAAAATAAGACAATTTTTATGGGGGATACTTTCAATAGTTTAGAAGGCGTTACCGTAACAGACGATGAAGATGGCACTATTGCAACAACAAAGGTTACAGTTACAGGGGAAGTAAACACCCAAGAAGCAGGGGATTATACCTTAACTTATTCTGTTACAGATTCAGTTGGAAATGTTACAAAAATAAACAGAGAAATTAAAGTTTTGGACCCTATTATAGAAGATACATCACCAGATACGGATACAGACAGACCTGAAGGATATGTATCAGTAACCTTCTTTCCAGGAGAACATGGAAGTTTAACAGGGATAAGAAAATACTATGTGCATCCAGATGCTAATAAAACCTTAGCTAATATTACTCTTCCTCAAATTATAGCGAAGCCAGAATATAAGGTGGCAACACCAAATTGGTCTCCTAATTATAATAGTAGTGATGTAATAAAAAGTGATTTAACTTATACAGCTCAATACAAAGAAAAGATAGTTACAACGGACCCACAAGATACAGATTACGTAAAAGTTTCTTTTAGTAACCCTACGACTGAAGCACACGGAACTCTATCTGGAACAACTGAATATTGGGTATTGAAAGATACAGAAATAAATTTAACAACTCCAACAGTAACTCCAGAGGCTTCATGGGCTTTTTCTGGATGGAATCCTCCAGTAAATAAGGTTTATACAGCAGAAACAAACCATGTCGCTCAGTACAGTTATAATGGAGACAATGTTGTACCTCAACCAGGAACAGGGAAACCAGATGTGCCAGCTAACTACGTTTTAGTAGATTTCTCTGCAGAAGCAAACGGAACTTTTGCTGAGGGAGCCATAACAAAATACTGGGTAAATCCAACGGCAAATGTTACAATTCCTGAACCAACAATTAATGCCAATGAAGGTTATAAATTCGTTGGATGGGATAAAGCATTAACAGGAACTTTTGCTGTTGCAACAACTATTCAGGCTCAATACAAACAAGAAGTTTTAACAACAGATCCAAAGGATGACGATTATGTAAATATAAAATTTGATTTAGCGTCTCAAGGTATATTAAACAAAGGTCAAATTACAGAGTATTGGGTTCTAAAAAATCAAGAAATAACAATTACTCCCCCAATATTTACTGTGAAGGACAATTGGGGATTTACAGAATGGAATCCAGCAGTTCAAACTATGTATGTTGAGAATAAAACACACCAGGCTCAATATAAATATACAGGGCCTGATGTTGTTCCTGAAACTCCAGACGATGTAAGACCAAATGTACCTGAAAACTTTGTTAAGGTTACCTTCGAAGCAGGTCCTAACGGAAGGATTACAGAAGGAGAAACCGTATATTACGTAAATCCAGGTATAGAAGTAACTTTACCTGAACCAACAACTCAGGCAGACAAAGGATATCACTTTGATAGTTGGGATACAGAATTAACAGGAACCTTTATAGAAGGAGAAAAAATTACAGCTAAATTTGTAGAAGACGAAGCCGTAACCATTACCTACCAAGCAAATACAGGTGGAACAGTATCTCCTACCAGTGAAACGGCCGCACCAGTAACGGGTGTGGTATATGGCTCAACTGCAACAGCAAGTCCTGGTTATACCTTTGTAAACTGGACTGACGCTGATGGGAATGTAGTAAGTACAGACGCTACTTATGTTCCAGCAAAAGTAGATGGATTAAACGTAGCAAGAACCTATACCGCAAACTTTAAGGAAAATGAAAATGTAACCATTACCTACACAGCTGGAGAAGGCGGAACAGTATCTCCAGCAAGCGAAACATTGGCTCCAGCAACAGGAATAGCCCAAGGCTCAACAGCCACAGCAAGTTCTGGTTATACCTTTGTAAATTGGACTGACGCTGATGGGAATGTAGTAAGTACAGACGCTACTTATATTCCAGCAAAAGTAGGTGAAGTAAATGTGGCAGGAACCTATACCGCAAACTTTGGGAAAAATGTCATCTTCTATGATAATAACGATACAATTCCAGAAACAGCTCCGGAAGGATATGTAAGAATTACCTTTAATCAAGGAGATTATGGGACATTAAGTTATAAAGAAAATGATGGTGACATGATAAACGCACCAGCCATAACATACGATGTACGAGAGACTCTTACTTGGACAGAAGCAAGAGGAAATGGCCTTATTGTTCCAACTTTAGCAGGGGATGAAATCAAACTTACAGAAGATAGCAACTATAAATTTGTAGGTTGGGATTCAGTGATACCGAGTGGTGAAACAACTGTAACAAATCAAGAGTTTGTAGCTCAGTATAAACGAATTGTTATAGTTTATGGCCTTAATGACACTATTCCAGAACCTATCCCAGAAGGCTATGTAAGGGTAATCTTTCATGCCAATGATATGATGAATATTAAAACAGGAAGCTTCCCATATGGGAAAACCGAAAAAGTAATAGATGTCTTAAAAGGTACAGAAAATATCAATTTGATGGTCTACAAACCAATTAACCCTACCGCTACTCAGTTGACATATAGTTTTTCAAGCTGGGATAAGGAAATTCCAACCAATTGGACTGCAAATGAGAATATGGATTTTTATGCGGTCTATAAAGATATTGTAGTGACCGAGGAACCAACGATTGACGATCCAGAAAATCCAGGAGAAACAATCCAAGACCCTGACTATGTAACCTTAGAATTCCTAGCAGGAGACGGGGGAACATTAAGCGGCACAAGCAAATATTGGGTTCTAAAAGGCCATGCCGTAAGTGAAGACACAGACTTTGTAGAACCAACCGCAACCAAAGCCGGTTCAACCTTTGCAAGTTGGGAACCAAGCTTTAGTGCAGACACTATATTAAATGAAAATGCAACACACACAGCAACGTATAGTCTAAAAGATATTGTAGTGACCGAGGAACCAACGATTGACGATCCAGAAAATCCAGGAGAAACAATCCAAGACCCTGACTATGTAACCTTAGAATTCCTAGCAGGAGACGGGGGAACATTAAGCGGCACAAGCAAATATTGGGTTCTAAAAGGCCATGCCGTAAGTGAAGACACAGACTTTGTAGAACCAACCGCAACCAAAGCCGGTTCAACCTTTGCAAGTTGGGAACCAAGCTTTAGTGCAGACACTATATTAAATGAAAATGCAACACACACAGCTCAATACACTACAAACCCAACTGACGCAGAAACTTACACTCCAACAGCAGCAGAACAAACTGTAAAAGTTGGAGAGACTCCTGTGGCTGAAAAATCAATAGGTAATGTGGCAGAGCTTCCAGAGGGAACAACATTTGCATACAAAGAACCGGTTGATACTACAACAGCAGGCGATAAACTAGCAGTAGTTGTGGTAACTTATCCTGATAACTCGTCTGAGGAAGTAGCTGTAAAAGTAACTGTGGAAGCAAACTCTACGCAAGCAGAAACTTACACTCCACAAGTTACCTCTGAAACAGTAGAGCAAGGTGGAAGTTATGACTTAACTGACAATGTAACCGTTCCAGGATATGTTGAAGATCCAGATCATCCTGGTCAACCAACATTTACAGATGTAACGCCAGAGGGTGCGATTGATGTAAATACGCCAGGAACTTACACGGGTAAAGTGGAAGTGACGTATCCTGATGGATCTACAGAAGTAGTTGATGTACCGGTTACTGTAACTGGGAAAGAAGAAGATCCAACCCAAGCAGATACCTATGACCCAGTGGTGGTAGGAGAAACTGTAGAGGAAGGAACACCAATTGACTTAACTGATAATGTAACCGTTCCAGGATATGTTGAAGACCCAGAACATCCTGGTCAACCGACATTCAAAGATGTAACACCAGAGGGTGCAATTGATGTAAATACGCCAGGAAATTACACGGGTAAAGTGGAAGTAACCTATCCGGATGGATCTACAGAAATTGTAAATGTACCAGTTACGATTACGAAAAAACCGGTAGAGCCTACACCGATTGAACCAACGCCATGGATTGATCCTTCGAAACCTGTAACTCCAGAAGAGGAAACAGGAGTTCATGTTGGATATATCTTTGGTTATCCAGATGGATCGGTTCAACCAGATGGCAACATGACTCGTGCAGAAGCGGCGGCTATGTTGGCTCGTTTGAAGGGCTATAGTTTGAACAATAATGAGGCGCCAAACTTTACGGATACTCCTAGTGGATGGTACAACAGTGTAATTAACGCCGTTGTTGCCAATGGTTTGATGCAAGGGTATCCAGATGGAAGTTTCCGTCCTAATGCTCCTATTACTAGAGCGGAATTTGCTCAAATGATCAAGCCAATTGATAAAGCAAACAATGGAGATGCTCCATTTGCAGATGTTCAAGGTCATTGGGCTGAACCTGCGATTGATCAAGCTTATGGAAACAATCGTATTGATGGTTATCCAGATGGAACATTCAAACCAAATGATAATATCACTCGTGCAGAAGCGGCGAAGGTATTGAACAGCTTGTTCGAGAGAATGGTTCGCGATAGAGGATTGATTGATGTTGCGAAAAATATTCGTGATTTCAACGACTTGTTCGCTAGTCATTGGGGATATTATGAGGTAGTTGAAGCTTCTAATACTCATACTTTCGTTCGTGTTGAAAAAGGTGGAGTAGAAGAAATTTGGAGAGAAGTTTTGAATTTGAATCGATAGTGGAAGAAATTTCTTTCTATAAAAAAGAGCCTCCCGTTTTGGGAGGTTCTTTTTGTTGTTTGTTTTTGGTTTGTTGAAATCTGACATGCCTTTTACGTTCACACGCCCAAGGGCTTTCCCCCAGGTAGATGCTCACCCTGGTGAGATTTCTCTGTGCGAAAAAACTAGCGTTTTTTCTTAGTCGAAATGACGTAGTAGGGGGAGCGTTGTTGTTGGTAAGGGCTTTGTTCTAGGTGTACGTGGACCCTGGTGAGATTTCTCCGTGCGAAAAACTATCGTTTTTTCTTAGTCGAAATGACGTGGTAGGGAGGGTGCGTTGTTGCTGGTAAGGGCTTTGTCCTAGGTGGACGTGGACCCTGGTGAGATTTCTCCATGCAAAAACCTTCGGTTTTCTTAGTCGAAATGACGTGGTTGGAGGGTGCTTTGACGAATGACGTGAATGAAAGAAATTTCTTTCTATAAAAAAAGAACCTCCCGTTTTGGGAGGTTCTTTTTATTTTTGTAAAGATATTTATTTGTTTCCGGCTCGTCGAAATCCGGCGGCTTCGGCTTCTTCTTGGCTATTAAAATAGACAACGTTTTGTTCGCTGATTTTGTTATAGTCGGGATCGGTTGGCATATGGTAAATTTTGCTTTTTTTGTTTCCTTTGATTTTTTGTTCTTCTTGGTTTGCTTTTAGGGAACTTTCGGTTCGGTTGTCTGATTGAATTTTTGGAGTTACAGGTACTTCTTTGGTACCATAATCGGAGTCCCAGAGGCCTCTTTGTTCTCGAATGGCCTCTTGCTCGTAATCGTAGAGAATGTCTTGATATTTTGTGTTGGGTTCGTAGATAATTTCTCGGGCATATCCTCTTTTTACGAGAATCCCATTGTAGAAGAGTTTGTCAAATTCTTCTTGGGTGGGAGAGGTGGATTGAGGCAAACCTAACCAAATATAGCGTAGGGCTCTTTGGTATTGGTCTTCAGGGGAAACGTCACTTTCTAAATAGATGGTTCGCCCAGTGAGCTGTTCTTTGGTAAAATCGCTGGATTCTTGGCCGTAATATTCAACGACACCAGAGGGATGAACGCTTTCTGGGGTGTTGATTCCTACCATGCGTACACGGGTTTCTTTGCCATCAATATTTACGACGAGGGTATCGCCATCTACGGTTCGAAGGACTTGGCCGACTTCCCAATTTTCGGGTAAACTTTCGGATTGTAGGGATTGGTCGCAGCCGATTAGTAGTAAGGATAAAAGGAAAATGGGTATATATTTTTTAATTGATCGAATCATTTATTCAACTCCTTTGTACTATAGTATATCATAATTTGGGGGTTGGATTGTAGGTAGAAAGGAAGACTATGGCTTTACAAATTTTTGGAACGAAAAAGTGCAAGGATACGAAAAAGGCACAACGATTCTTTAAGGAACGAGGATTGGATTTTCAGTTTGTGGATTTAACGCAAAAGGAATTGAGTAAGGGAGAGTTTCGTTCTGTAGCTCAATACGTTGGCGGATTGGAAGAAATGGTAAATTGGGAGAGCAAGGACAAGGATGGCTTGGCTCATATTCAATATCGTGTGGAAGAACAACGGGAGGAGATTTTGCGAGAGTCTCCGGAGTTGTTAAAGACGCCGATTGTCCGTTTTGGAAAAAAAGCGACAGTAGGGTTGGCGGAGAAAGTTTGGAAAGAGTGGGCACAGGAGATGAAAAATGGGAAATAAATACGATTTTGATGCAGTGATTGATCGTAGGGAAACTTTTGCTGTGAAACATGAGATGTTGCCAAAGGGAGCTCCCGAGGATAGCTTGGCTCTTTGGGTGGCGGACATGGATTTTGCTGTGGCACCGGAGATTCTTTCGGCTATGGAAAAGCGGTTAAACCATGGAATTTTTGGTTATACGATGTATCATTCGGAGCCGCTAAAGCGGTCTATAACGGATTGGTTTTCTCGTCGCTATCAGTGGGGAATGAATCCGCGGGATGTATTTTTTTGTCCCGGGATTGTTCCGGCGATTTCTTATTTGTTGGAGTTGATGACAGAAGAGGGAGATGGCGTAATTATTCAGCGGCCGGTTTATTATCCTTTTACCAATAAAATCGAGGCACGAGGACGAAAGGTAGTGAATTCGCCTTTGAAATATGATGGAGAATTGTATTCTATGGATTTTGAAGATTTGGAAGAAAAATTCAAGGATCCATCGGTAAAGGGTATGATTCTTTGCAATCCTCACAATCCCGTTGGGCGGGTTTGGACGAAAGAGGAGCTAAAGTCGGTAGCGGATTTTGCTAAAAAATACAAAAAATGGATAATTTCAGACGAGATTCATTGCGATTTAACAAGAGAGGGCATTACCTATACGCCTTTTGTGTCTGTGGCGGAGGACATTTTGGATCAAATTGTAGTTTGTACGGCTCCTTCAAAGACGTTTAATTTGGCGGGGCTACAGCTTTCTAACGTTGTTATTTTCAATAAGGAATGGCAGAAAAAGTGGAAAGAATATGTTTGGGATGTGTTGAATTTGTCTAGTCCGAATCCATTTGCTGTGGAGGCGACCATTGCAGCTTATAATGAGGGGGAAGAGTGGTTAGAGGAACTGCGCGGGTATTTGGATGGAAATTTCCAGTATGTGAAAGAGAGATTGGAGAAGGATTTGCCTAAGGCGAAGCTGATTCCTTCGGAAGGGACGTATTTGGCATGGATGGATTTTTCGGCTTATTCGAAAGATCAGGAAGCCTTGGAAAAGGCGATGCATAGAGAAAAATTGGCCCTAGATGAGGGATATATCTTTGGCGAGGAAGGAATTGGATTTGAGCGGATGAATTTGGCAGCGCCTCGAGAGATCGTTCAAGAGGCGATGGATCGATTGATTCGTGGAATCAAGGGTTTAGAATAAGGAAAAGATTGGTATTTTTTTGGGAATTCTCTTATAATATAGGATAGTAGTAGGAATTTATTTTTGGCATAGGGAGGCTATTATGTCTGAAGACAAAAAATTCAAATTATATCGTTGTAGACCTTGTGGATTTATTTATGACCCAAATGTAGGCGTAAAAGATTATGGCATCGAACCAGGAATTCCATTTGAAGAATTAGGGGAAGATTGGGTTTGCCCAAAATGCGCTGCAAGTATTTGGATGTTTGAAGAAGTGAAAGAATAAAAAAGAAGACGGCTTAGCCGTCTTCTTTTTTTAGAGGAGTAAGGTTTTCAAAATTCCTTTTGTTCAAATATTTTTAAGCTAATCAAATAGGAAAATAGAAAGAATAGAGCGCTAAAAAGAAAAAGAACAATTGAAAATAAATCGGGGAATCTGTTAAAAATTTCAAGGAGAGAATTAAAATCGATGAAAACGGAGCTTTTCAAAATTTTATATCCTAGAAATCCAATTCCCGCAATACATATATAGATAATCATTAGATACAATTTAGAATGCTCTACTCCCACTTTCAAAATAACGGGAATGATAATTCCTGTCATAATAAAAAATATTCCATAAGCGAAAAAGATTTCAAAAAGCCATTCTGTTAGGATAAAACCATCTGTTGATAAGGAAAAGGCTATAAGGCTGACAAGAGACATAATGCTTAAAACAATAAATCCTAAGAGGATAGACCCTATATATTTGCTCTGAATGTATTGTTTTCGGAGAATGGGGAGAGTGAATAGAGCCGCGTAGCCGTTGTTGGATTCGTCTAGGGATATAGATATGCTAGAAATGGAAGCATTTATGCCAGCTAAATAGGTAAGAGCAAAGAATGAACTACTGGTATTTTTGCTGAAAAGAGTAAATCCAATAACACAACCGATAATTAGCAATAAAATTTTTAATTTTTTTCTAGTTAGGTAAAAATCTTTTCGTAAAAGTGCAATCATATTTTCAACCCCTTATCCATAATCCCAACGAAATCATCAATAGAAGAATTCTCTATGGCAATATTGGGATAGTTTTCTTGATAAAATTGTTTTTCTTTCGTTAAGAAACAGTAACCATAGGCCGTTTTCAAATACCCTAGAATATAGGATTTATCTAAGATATTCCATTTTTCCTCTGTTATTTTAACCAATCCATAATCAGACAATAAAACATCTGTATCTTCTTGTAAGATAATTTTCCCTTTATGGATAAAATAAATTTGGTCACAAAGTTTTTCTAAGTCAGTGGCTATGTGGGAAGATATAATTACAGAGGCATCCTCATTTTCTGTCATATAATCACGAATCGCATCTAATATTTCTTCTCTAGCGACAGAATCCAAGCCAGAAGTAGGTTCGTCTAAGAGTAAAATTTTTGGTTTATGAGTAAGGGCTATAAGAAGTTTTAATTTTGCTTTCATTCCTGTGGAAAATTTTTCTGCTTTTTTCTTTGTAGGGAGTTCCATTTTTTCTACGAGAGAATCAAAAAGAGCCCCATCAAAATTACGATAAAAATCCTCTAAAAGACGGCGGATTTCTTCTATAGTTAAATGCTCACTAAAGAGAGAATCGCCTAAAACAGCGCCAAAATCTTCTTTTTCGAAAAGAGAAAGATGGAGTATATCTTTTCCCTTATAAATAATTTTCCCAGAATCGCGATGGATCAGTTGAAGCAACAATTTGAAGAAGGTAGATTTTCCTGAACCATTCCGGCCGACCAATCCGATAATATATCCGCTAGGAGCTATAAGATCTATATCTAATTGGAAATCTCCATATTGCTTTTGTAGTCCTTCTACTTTAATCATAGTTACCTCCTAAAATAAGAAAGAAAATCTCTTTGATTTCTTCTTCTGTCATTCCATATGATTTTGCTTTTTCAACAACAGAAGAAAAAGCTGCCTCTACTTCCATTTGCTTTCTCTCATTCAAAAGATAAATGCTCTCTTGAGAGATAAAAGATCCTTTGCCGTGAATGGTTTTGGAAAAACCTTCTTCTTCCAAAAAGTCATAGGCTTTTTTTACGGTTAAAGCACTGATTTTCAATTCTTTGGAAAGACTTCGAACAGAAGGAAGAGGGTCATTTTCTTTTAGCTCGCCTCTTAAAATAAGAGATTTTATTTCTTCTACAATTTGCTGGTAAATCGGAATCATAGAAGAGTGGTTAATTATTATATTCATTGCTCCCTACCTTTCTGAAAACAGTATATAACAGCATATATCACTTTGTCAATAAAGGAGAAGAATTTTCCATCCACTTATATCATTTCGACCGAAGAATTTTGAGAGGATTTTTCCACCCCACTTATGTCATTTCGACCGAAGAATTTTGAGAGGATTTTTCCACCCCACTTACGTCATTTCGACCGAAGAATTTTGAGAGGATTTTTCCACCCCACTTACGTCATTTCGACCGAAAAAATTCTGATAAGAATTTTGGAGTGGAGAAATCTCACAGCCTTTTTACGTTCACACGCCCAACGGCTTTCCCCCAGGTAAACGTGGACCCTGGTGAGATTTCTCCGTGCGAAAAACTAGCGTTTTTCTTAGTCGAAATGACGTGATTGGAAGGGCGTTCCGTGGAAGAAAAAGGGACGCTCCCTCATCAATTGTAACTCTCTCTTTCTTTCCCCAACAGAAGAACCAATCCGCCACGAATCCAGAGAATGCTTTTCGGAGAAAAGCGTACATTCCGCGCGTTTTGAGGGTGTAAGGGGAGGGGTCCCGGGGAGGGCATGAGGGAGAATCGCAACTCCCTTCGCCCTCCCCGGGTAAAGAAGATGAGAAGGTAGATGACGTTTTCGAATGGATTAGGAATGAACAGAATTTTTTATAAATCGCCAAGGGCCTTGTTCTAGGTGGACGCTGACCCTGGTGAGATTTCTTCGTGCGAAAAAACTAGCGTTTTTTCTTAGTCGAAATGACGTGGTAGGGAGGATGCTCCCTCGAAATGACATAGTAGGGGGTGCTCCGTGGAAATAAGGGGGATTTTCCAGGGGGAAATGGTGCCATTGTGTCCGTAAGATTTTTTTTGGGTATCTATTCTTCTATAAACACGTTAAACACGTTATTTTAGAGGAGGGATTGTGTGTCACGATCAGTTTTTTTACATAGACCGAATATAGTGGAGGCAGAGGAAGTTACAGTTTCTAAGGGAACGACTTTTTTTGATTTGCTTCCTAAGGAAAAATCTCCTTCTGATTCTCGAATTACTTTGGGAAAAGTAAATCATGTTCTTTATGAATTGGGAGAAGAGATTCCTGAAGTTGGGGAGGAAATACTTTTTATCAATACACAAGATACAGATGGTTATCGTGTGTATATGCGTACGTTGTCTTTTGTTTTTTCTGTGGCGATGAAGGAGTTGTTTCCGGAGAATCGCTTGGTTTTTGAACATTCGATTTCCGGGGGAACTTACTGCACTTTAAGGGACGGAGACCGCCCAATCGTTATGGATTCTTGGACAAGGGATCGAATATTAACTCGTATGAGAAAAATTGTAGAGGAAAAAATTCCTATTGTTCGGAGGGAAGTGCCGGTTTCTGAGGCCATTTCTTTGTTTGAAAACTTGGGACGCATGGATAAGGTGGCTCTTTTGAAGCAGACAGAGAAGGATCGAGTTGCGATTTATTCCATGGGAGAGCATCAAGATTCTTTCTTTGGTTTCCTTTTGCCAAATACTGAACTGGTGGACGTTTTTGATTTGGAATTGTTCAATTGTGGTTTGGTTCTTTTAGGGGTGGACCGCTTTGCGGGAGATCGCGTGCGAAACTTCCTGCCCCAATACAAATTGTCCATGAGCTATAATGAGTCGGAGGCTTGGGCGGAATTACAAGGTGTTACTCAGGTTTCTCATTTGAATGCCCTAATTGAACAGGGCAGAATTGGGGAGGTTTGTCGCGTTACGGAATCTTTGCAAAATGAAAAGATTATGGACATTGCGGAGGAAATTCATCGAAACAATAAACGCATTGTTTTAATTGCGGCGCCATCTTCTTCGGGAAAGACGAGTTTTACTTATAAGTTAAAGACAAAGCTAAAAGTTTTAGGGCTACGTCCTTTGACGATTTCTTTGGATGATTATTATGTGAATCGTGTGGATACGCCTTTGGATGAACATGGAAATTATGATTTTGAGTCGATTTATGCCATTGACTTGGAATTGTTTAACAAAGATTTGAATGCTCTTATGCGAGGAGAACCGGTAGAGCGAATTCGTTTTGATTTTACAACGGGGGAACGGGTTCATATGGGCGAGGAGATTCAAATTGGTGCGAGAGATCCAATTTTGATTGAAGGGATTCATGGCTTGAATCCTCTTTTAACGGACCACATTGCAGAGGAGCATAAGTATCGAATTTATTTAAGTGTAATTACGCAAATTAATTTAGACAATCACAATCGAATTCCTACAACGGATCTTCGAATTTTGCGTCGTATGGCTAGGGACAAGGCCTTCCGTGGAAAGCCCATTGATCAAACCATTATGGAATGGGAATCGGTTCGGGCGGGAGAAAAAGAGTTTATTTTTCCTTATCAAGAAGAAGCGGATGTGCTTTTTAATTCTTCTTTTATTTTTGAAATTCCGATTTTGAAGAAGATTTTAATGAAGGAATTAAAGGAAATTTCCCCAGAGAATCCTGCCTATACAGAGGCAAAACGACTGGAATCTTTGCTTCAATATTTTGTAACGTTGGAAGACGATTCTGACGTGGTAAACACTTCGATTCTTCGAGAATTTATTGGTGGAAGCAAAATTGTATAAAAAAGGCCTCCTTTTGGGAGGTTTTTTTGTGGGAAGAATATTGGTCAGTGAATGTCAAAGAAATTTCAAGCTTTTGTATTTTTCCTCCACAAACTTCCTCTAAAGGGTATATAATGCTATAGCAATAGAAATTTGCGAGGAACCACCTCGCGGGGGAAGGATGATGGAATGATTATTGGAAAAATTTTATTGATTGCGGCGATTAGTGGCTTTATAGGATATATGACCAATGTGTTTGCGATTAAAGCTTTGTTTCGTCCTTATGTGCCTTTTCGATTGGGTCCGATTGTGTTTCAGGGGTTGATTCCGAAACGGAAGGACGAGTTGGCAGAGAAGGTGGCGGAAATTGTTGGACAGGAATTTTTAAGTCAAGACGATTTGATGGATCGCCTAATTAGCCAGGAGGATGAAAAATATTTTACGGAGTTTATTGCCAACCGAATCAATCAGGTGGTAATTGAGAAGACGTCGTTTTTGCCAAGTGCGTTTCAATATAAATTGGTAGGGGCGGTAAATACGCAAATTGAGCAGGAATCGCCTCGTTTGTTTGAGGATTTTAAGTCCATGGCGGAGAATCAGATTCAAGAAAAAGTAGATGTTTCTGCAATTATTCAAGAAAAGATTCAGGCTTTGGATTTGGCCCAGATGGAGGAATTGGTTCTTCGGGTTTCTCATAAAGAACTAAAGGCCATTGAATGGCTTGGGTTGATTATGGGAGCGGCCATTGGATTCATTCAAGGAATTATCACCGTTTATGTTTTATAAAGAGAGGAGGGGGATTTATGGAATGGAAAGCTTTAGAGAAAAAAGATTTTTCTTTGGCCCAAGACTATGGGGCGGAAGGAATGAATTTTCGGCGTTATATAGAAAATCCCCTTGCTCTATATTTTTATAAGAAATATTTTTTCTTTAAGATGCGAAACGAGGCGACAGAGGAGATGGCTCTCTATGAGGGAGAGGAACTTTTAGGGCTTTTGTTTCTTCATCGAGAAGGCGAAAATCAAAAATTTGGCTCTTTTGGATCGGAAATTTTTGTCTCGCTGATGGATTGGTTTCAGCGAACTTTTTTCCGAGAAGAAATTGGTTCCTATGGCCGTGCCAATGAAAAGATGTTGGAGTCTTTGAAAGGGCGGACAACTCTTTATGGAGAGGTTTTGCTTTTGGTGGCGAACCCTAAGAAGCGAAGGAGCGGAATTGGAAGTGCTCTCTTGAGGGAACTTGAAAAGAAATATCCAGGAGAATTTTTCTATTTGTTTACAGATGATGGATGCGATTATCCTTTTTATGAGAAAAAGGGATTTTCTCTAGAAGGAAAAGAGCAAATTGAAATGGAATTGGAAGGGAAAAAAGTTCCGGTCATGTGCCTTATGTACGGAAAAGAAATGTAAGAACGGCGAGAGTCGTTCTTTTTTTGTGGGAATTTGACCGGGATTTTTCTAGGTTTATAATAAAAGGAAGAAAGAAGGAATGCTTGTGGAAACAAAAAACGATGCGCTTTTCTCTTCTATGCCGATTGGAAAGGCTATTTTTTCTTTGGCTGTGCCTACAATTATCAGCCAACTGATTACTGTCGTCTATAATATGGCCGACACTTTTTTTATTGGAAGACTAAATGACCCCTCTCAAGTGGCTGCGGCAACCATTGCCATGCCGGTATTTATGTTTTTAACGGCTTTGGCAAATCTTTTTGGAATTGGTGGCGCCAGCGTAATTTCTCGTAGCTTGGGAGTAGGAAATACAAAACGAGCGAAACAGTGTGCGGCTTTTTGCATTTGGACGGCGGCCGGTGTGGCGCTTCTTTATGGAATGGTCGCTTTTCTTGTGCGAACTCCCCTTTACCATCTTTTGGGCGCGGGACCGGATACATGGCAACATTTGGAACGCTACCTTTTCTGGACGGTTACCATTGGTGCGATTCCAACGGTTATGAATGGCACTTTGGCTCATTTAATCCGGGCGGAAGGCTATTCTCGTCAAGCCAGTTTTGGTGTTGCTTTTGGTGGAATTTTGAATATTATTTTGGATCCTCTCTTTATTTTCACTTTTCATTTGGAAATTCGCGGGGCAGCCATGGCAACGATGTTGTCGAATTTGATCGCCTTTTTCTATTACGGCGTGCTTTTGTACCATATTCGAAAAAGAACGATCATTACCCCTAGTATAAAAGAATATTCTTGGAAAAATTCCATACCTTGGGAAGTTTTTACGGTGGGTTTGCCCAGTGCCATTATGATGTTTATGAGTACTTTGTCCAACGGAGTTTTGAACAATATTGTGGCGTCCAATTCTACAGAAGCTATTGCAGGAATGGGGATTGCCAAGAAGGTAGATTTGTTGGCCTTTGCCATTGCCCAAGGAATGACCCAAGGGACTTTGCCTTTAATTGCCTACAATTATTCCTCAGGGAACCACAAGCGAATGACCTCAGCTATTCGAAGAATGTTTTTTGTTAGTGTAGGAATGGCTATTCTGGGAACTATTTTCCTATATGCGGAAGCCCAATGGATTACCAATTTATTTATTGCCGATGAAAAAACCATAGCATTTGGTTCTCGATATATGCAAATTTTATCCTTGGTTTGTCCATCGGCGGCTTTTAACTTTGGAATCATCACCATATTCCAAGCCGTGGGAAAGAAAATTCAGCCGATGCTATTGTCTTTTATTCGAAAAGGAACTATGGATGTACCCCTTATGCTTTTGATTAACGCAAAATATGGCGTAGAAAATATTTTATGGGCGACACCAATTGCAGATCTAATTGCCTTGTGTATTGCTTTGGGAATGTTTATTCCTTTTATTCGTTCCATAAAACGAAATGGAGCAGAGAAAAAAGAAATGCAAGTGTAAATAAAATCCTGCTATGGCAGGATTTTTTTGTTTTTTGGTGGGATTTCTTTTCCTCCTAAAATAAGATATAATAATTCTACGACAGTTCGATTGTGCCATCCTGTCGTTAAACAAAACCAGGACTGCTATATATTGGAAAAATCAGCTCATTTTTCGAAATGGGTGATTTTTGTGTAGCGGCTTTGCGTTTGGCGCAAGGTCTTTTTTTTATGGCAAAATCCTTGGTCAAAAATTTGATTTAGGGGGAAAATATGGAAGAAAAACAATGGATGGAAGAAACGGGAGAATTTTCCAATTGGTTAAGAAGGGAAATGGAAGAAACGGAGATTTTGCTTCGTTGCATTCCAGCTCTTGCCGTTACTTTGTTTGTGGTTAGTGTTGTGTGTATGAATCTTTTGGCGAATAAGACGATTTTTCAGTCCCATTGGTTGGCTGTAGATGGAGGCATTTTAATTTCTTGGTTGTCTTTTATGTGCATGGATATTATTACGAAACACTTTGGGGCGAAGGCGTCTACAAAGATTGCTCTTTTGGCGGCTTTTATTAATTTGCTTACTTGCGTTATTTTTTATACTGTAAGCATTATTCCATCAGATGCCGATGATTATACGGCTTTGAATGCTCTGTTTGGAGGAACGTGGTTCATCCTTTTGAGTAGTACGGTGGCCTTTTTGACATCGGCTGTGATTAACAATTCTTTGAATTGGACCATTAGCAAGGGATTTAAGAAAAATCCTGATGGGAAATTGGCCTATGCGACTCAGACGTATATTTCTACGTTTGTGGGACAATTTATGGACAATTTGATTTTTTCCTGTATGGTATTTATGTTTTTTGCTCCCATCTACTGGGATGGATTTCATTGGACCTTTTTGCAATGCTTTATGTGTGCCTTAACCGGGGCTGTTTTGGAGTTGATTATGGAAGTTATTTTTTCGCCCATTGGCTATAAAATCCTTCAAAAATGGCGTAGGAATAAAATAGGACAGGAATATTTGGATTTTATTTCGAAAGAATAGGGAGGAGGCGACGGATGAAAGTTTTGATTACAGGGACCTCCCGGGGAATCGGAGAGGCCATAGGGAAGCTGTTTTTGGAAAAGGGTCATAAAGTAATTGGAATGGATAAAGATTCGGGAACGATTCATCACGAAAATTACGTTCATTATCAAGTGGATATTTGTGATTATGAAAATCTTCCAGAAATAGAAGAGGTAGAAGTTTTAATTAACAATGCGGGCGGACAAAACGAGGATAGTTTGGAGAAGGACATTGACGTGAATTTGAAGGCTTTGATTCACATTACGGAAAAGTATGGAATTCAACCAAAAATTCGCTCGATTTTAAGTATTGGATCGGCCAGTGGCCATACAGGGGCAGAATTTCCCGCTTATTGTGCAAGCAAAGGGGGAATCGTTGCTTATACAAAAAATGTGGCCATGCGAATTGCTCCTTTTGGGGCAACGTGCAATAGTCTGGATCCTGGGGGTGTAATTACGCCTTTGAATCGCTGTGTAATGGAAGAGGAAAGACTTTGGGCGGAAATTATGGAAGAAACGCCTTTGAAACGTTGGGCAACGGTGGAAGAGATGGCGGATTGGGCGTATTTTTTAACGGCAGTCAACGGATTTTGTACGGGACAGAGCATTGTTGTAGATGGAGGCGAATCCACGAAGTTCAATTTTGTTTGGCCAAGTTGATTTGAAGGAAAAAAGATATAAGACAATTTATTAAAATAAGAAAAAAGACAATAAAAAAAGAGCGATATATATCGCTCTTTTTTGTTTTGTGTTTTTATTTCCAATATTCTAATTTGCTTTCGTCCAAACCAATATTTTTGGCTAAGAACACGGGATTTTTCCCTTCTTTGCTTTGGGCTCTGTAGTCTTTCAATGCTTTTAAGGCTTGGTTTCCGAGAATAATAATTACAGGAACATTTACCAATACCATTAAGGCCATTAGCAAGTCAGCAATATTCCAAACCAATTCCATTTCCATACCAGCACCGATAAAAATCAACAGAGTGGCAATGATACGATATACGATCATAAAAGTTTTGGAAGGAACTTTTTTGTTTAGGTACGTTAAACAGCTATCTACATAATATAAATTACCAAGCAATGTTGTAAAGGCAAATAATCCTAGAGATACAGTGATGAAAATATATCCGTAATGACCAAAAACAGTAGCCAAAGATTCTTGCACGTATTGGGCTCCTGCAAGCTCTTCTGTGTTAGGAATTCCAGAAGACATAGCCATAAAAGCTGTTGCAGAACAAATTACCAAAGTGTCCAAAAATACAGAGAACATTTGAACCAGACCTTGTTTTACGGGATGGGATACATCGGCAGAAGCGGCTGCATTTGGGGCAGAACCCATACCGGCTTCGTTGGAGTACAAACCACGTTTGATACCATAAACCAAAACAGATCCAGATAAACCACCGAAAATGGCTTGGAAATCAAAGGCACTAGAGAAAATATTAGAGAAAACAGTAGGCATATAGCTAATGTTTTTCAAAATCATAAAAATAGACATGGCAACAAAAATCATACCCATAAAAGGAACTAAGATAGAAGTTGCTTTGATGATACGCTTTCCGCCACCAAGAATACAATAACCAGCAAGAATGGCTAAAATACCTCCAATAATCCAAGAAGTTTGTCCTGGTACATAGAAATCATATATCTTGAAAGAGTCTTGCATATTGAAAGAAGCCAACATATTAAATCCAACGGCATAGGTTAAAATTAAGAAAATAGCAAAGACAACACCAAGACCACGAGAACCTAAAGCGTGTTCTATGTAATAACTTGGTCCACCATAACTGGTTCCGTCGCTACCTTTGCGTTTGTAGATTTGGGCCAAAGTTGACTCAATAAAGGCGGAAGCTCCACCAATAACGGCAATAGCCCACATCCAGAAAACGGCACCGTAGCCTCCTAGACAGATGGCTTGTGCAACCCCTACGATGTTTCCTGTACCTACGCGGGATGCTGTAGAAACCATTAATGCTTGGAAAGAAGAAACCTCTCCATCATGTGGTTTTTCTGTAAGTACATTGATAGATTCCTTAAACAAAGAAATTTGCAAGAAACCTGTACGGAATGTAAAATATAGACCGGCTCCAATGAGAACCAAAATTAGAATCGGATAATAAAGATATCCATTAACTGCTAACAATAAATCCATGATTCACCTCATTTGTATTTCATTTTATTTTTCACTTTCACTATTTTATCACAAAAAACTATATTATAAAATATTTTTTTATATAGTCTACAAAAAAATAAAGAATTTTTGATAGAGCTAAACTTTGTTTGCGTTGAGAGGTAAGAGGGAAAGGGGAATAAAGAGGAAAATAAATTTTAAGAAGAGGATAGAAAAGCAGAAAGTTTTTAGTTGGAGAGGAAGAAAAGAAGAGAAACAATTCATCGCTTTAGCACAGTAAAGAAAAACGTGTATTTTTCAATAAAAATCACGTTGTAATCTCATTTTTACGGTACATTTTTAACAAAGTTTATGTTATACTATGAAGTGTTAGTATTTTATTTTATTTTTTATTTGTAAAGGAGATAGATATGGAGAACCAAAAGAACTCAGCGGAGTTCAAACCTTATGTTCCGGCTGATAAAGTGATGCCGGAATTTACCTTTGCGTCCATCTTCTTAGGTATTCTGTTGGCCGTTGTTTTTGGTGCGGCAAACGCTTATCTTGGATTGCGCGTTGGTATGACAGTTTCTGCTTCTATTCCTGCTGCCGTTATCTCTATGGGAATTATTCGTATTATTTTGAAGAAGGATTCCATTCTTGAGAACAATATGGTACAAACCATAGGATCTGCAGGGGAATCATTGGCAGCGGGTGCGATTTTTACTTTGCCAGCAGTATTTATGTGGGTGGCGGAAAGCAATGGAGCTTTTGAAGCACCAAATTACTTAACGATGGCTCTTGTTTGTATTAGTGGTGGCTTGTTGGGAGCGGTATTTATGGTACCTCTTCGTAAAGCCCTAATTGTAAAAGAGCATGGCACATTGCCTTATCCAGAAGGAACAGCCTGTGCAGAGGTATTGGTTGCTGGGGAACAAGGTGGTAGCGCAGCTTCTACAGTATTTACTGGTTTGGGAATCGCAGCTTTGTACAAATTTATTGCGGATGGATTGAAATTGTTCCCAAGTGAAGTAGATTGGTCCATTGAAAAATTTGACGGTTCTGGGATTGGTATGGATGTATTGCCAGCCCTTGCCGGTGTTGGTTACATCTGTGGAGCAAAAATTGCTTCTTACATGTTATCTGGCGGGGTTTTGGCTTGGTTTATTTTAATGCCAATGATCAAGGCTTTTGGTGGCGATACCATTTTATTCCCTGCTACAACTCCTATTGGAGAGATGGGCACTTGGGACATTTGGTCTAACTATGTAAGATACATTGGGGCCGGTGCCGTTGCCGCTGGTGGTATTATTTCTTTGGTAAAATCTTTGCCATTGATTATTCGTACTTTCAAAGAAAGTTTGGTTTCTTTGAAAAATAAAGAAGGCGCTGATATTGCCATTGATCGTACATCTAAGGATTTAGATGGAAAATATTTGATTATTATGTTGGCTGTGGTATTAGCCATTATTTTCTTAACTCCAACGATTCCATTGGGAATTGGTAGTACATTGATGATCATCGTATTCGGTTTCTTCTTTGCTACTGTATCTTCTCGTATGGTAGGTTTGGTTGGTAGTTCCAACAACCCTGTGTCTGGTATGGCGATTGCGACTTTGTTGATCGCAACCATTTTATTAAGAGCAACAGGAGTTACTGGCAGTGCAGGAATGATTACCGCTATTATCATCGGTACCATTATTTGTATTGTTGCAGCTATGGCTGGGGATATGTCTCAAGACTTAAAAACTGGTTATATTGTTGGGGCGACACCATATAAACAACAAATTGGTGAAATTATCGGTACCATTGCATCTGGTTTGGCCATTGCCGGCGTTTTGTATTTGTTAAACGCAGCATGGGGTTACGGTTCCAAAGAATTGCCAGCTCCTCAAGCTTCTCTTATGAAGTTGGTTGTTGAGGGAGTAATGGGCGGAAACTTGCCATGGGATTTGGTATTTGTTGGTATAGCAGTAGCCGTTATGGTTGAAATTGTTGGTTTACCAGTTCTTCCTGTAGCCATCGGTTTGTATTTGCCAATTCACTTATCCACTCCTATTATGGTAGGTGGCTTAATCAAATTGTATTTTGAAAGAAAACAATTCAAAAACGAAGAAACAAGAGAAAGAGTTTCAACCAGTGGTATTCTTTATGCTTCAGGTATGATTGCCGGTGAAGGTATAGTTGGTATTTTACTTGCCGTTCTTGCTATTATTCCATGGGCTGGCGGAATTACCTTGGGAGAATACATTGATTTATCTGCTCGCGGTATTAGTTTAGGAAATATCGGTGGCTTGGTGTTCTTCGCATTGTTGATTTTGACTTTCTTAAAAAATTCTTTATGGAAGAAAGATTTATACGTAGATTATGAAGAAAAATAAAGAAAATTATTTGGATCATATTCCAGTAAAAAAAGAGGAAATGAATTGGAGCGAAGAAGAAGGCCTTGTGACTCTCCATTTGGAGCACAAGGGGATGTACAATAAAATCGCTCAAAAATTTTTCCATACACCGAAAACTAGTGATATCCACTTGGATGAGTACGGGAGTATGGTTTGGAAGTGCATCGATGGGAAAAGAAGCATTTATGAAATTGGAATTTTGTTAAAAGAAGAATTTGGAGAAGAGGCGGAGCCTTTGTATGAGCGTTTGTCGAAATTTTTCTACATTCTTCGCCAGGAAAAATATGTAAAGTTCCAAAAGAAGGAGAGCCAATAGATGAGTGAGACGCTGATTATTATAATTGGAATCCTCTTGTTTGCCCTAGCTACGATTATTCTCTATATGATTGGTCTAAAGAAGAAAATGGGCGAAGACGAAGAGTTGGCAAAAAAACTCTTACACAATGCTTCCCTTAAAGTTTTAGATCATTTGAAGCATCACGATAGCGTAAATTCTCAGGAATTAAGCGAAATGATTAAAGGCGTTCAAGCAAAGAATTTCTATTCTAGCAAGACCGCCGTTGTGGTGGATGAAAAAGAGTTCAAATATCAATTGATCGATTTTATGATCCAAAATAATTATCTAATCGAAGAAAAAGACAACAAAGGAAAGAAAATCTATCGACGAGGAGAACGTCGGCGATAAGATTTTAGACGAAAAAACGCCTTAGAGAAATCTAGGGTGTTTTTTATTGGGAAAAGTACAAAAAACTTATACACTTTAATATATTTTATTATTCTAAACATATACCTTGACGAGAAAGAAAATATAATCTATGCTAAAGATAGCACTAGGGGTGTCGCGAGACTGAGAAATACCCTATGAACCTGATCTAAGTAATATTAGCGGAGGGAAGTGTATCTGAATGCTTTGGCTACCGCGATTTTTATCGCGGTTTTTTTATTGGGAAAGAGAGGGAATTGTTTATGAGATTTACGGAAGAGTTGAAAGGGTACACAAAGGAAATTTGGGAAGCCTACGATGTGCATCCTTTTATTCAAGGGCTGGAAAAAGGGGATTTGCCCATAGAAAAGTTTCAATTTTACATGATTCAAGACTATTTGTATCTATGGGATTATGCAAAATTATTTGCCTTGGGTGCTCTAAAATGTGAAAAGAAAGAATGGATTTCTTCTTTTGCCCAATCGATGGATTTAACTCTTAATGGAGAAATGGGGATTCATAGAGGGTACATGAAACGACTGGGGATTTCTTTGGAAGAGGCAGAGGAAACAGAGATGGATTTTCTCAATCGTTCTTACACAAACTATATGCTTTCTGTATCGCAAAAAGGTGGATATGAAGAGGTGGTAGCGGCTCTTTTATCTTGTGCCTGGACCTATGCAGAAATCGCCAATGGGATTCATAAACGAAATCCAAAAGCAAAGGACCATCCTTTTTACGGGGAATGGATTCTTGGCTATACTTCGAAAGAGTTTCAAGAAGGGGCCCAAAAGTATATTAAGCAAATGGATGAAATCGGAAAATATCTTTCGCCAGAAAGGAAAGAATATTTGAAAGAAGTATTCCGCGTTTGTTGTTTGTATGAGTTAAAATTCTGGGACATGGCTTATTTTGAAGGAAGCGAGGGAGAACGTTGAAAGAAAACAATAGTAAGAAAATGGCTTATACGGCTATTTTGGTCGCCATTGCTGTGGTTGGATCTAGTTTTACCATTCCGATTTTTGGAGCAAAATGTGCTCCGATTCAACATCTAATCAATGTAATTAGTGCGGTTTGTTTGGGGCCGGGGTACGCTTTGGCTCAGGCGTTTATGGCCAGTGTAATTAGAAATATGTTGGGGTTAGGAAGTGTATTTGCTTTTCCAGGAAGTATGTTTGGCGCTTTTCTTTCAGGAATTTTGTACAAGAGAACCAAACATCTTTGGGGAGCTTATTTTGGAGAGGTTTTTGGCACAGGAATTTTAGGGGGAATCACCTCCTATCCCATTGCGTATCTTTTAATGGGGAATAAAGAAGCGGCCCTATTTACCTTTGTAATTCCTTTTCTTATTTCCACAATTGGGGGAACAATTATTGCCATTGTTGTTTTAACCTCTATGGATAAGTCTGGTTTGTTGCATAAAATCCAAGGGAAATGGCAAAAAAGTCATTGATATTGTATATTTTTACAGCCTTTTAGAAAAAACATTGTATCTTTTCTAAAAGTATGGCAATCCTTGTTATTTTGCGATTTCTTCCTTTACTTTAGCGGAATAAATCCATAAAATGATATTTGGTTATCAAAGTCTTCTAGGTTGGGACCTATTTGACTTAAAAATGGAAAGGAGTTTTTATGGAAGAAATGAAGAAATCGGTGCGATTGCCGAACAAGCTGGAAGCAGCCGCACCAATTGTCGTTTTATTGACGATTATGATTATGAACTATGTTCTTGAATGGGGAGCGGATCCTCATATTCCCGTAATTATTGCTTCTGCTGTAGCCATGTTTGTGGGAGTTCGTGCGGGACATAGCTACAAGGAAATGTTAGCCGGTGCTTTGGATGCAGTAAGCCAATCTTTAGAAGCCATTATTTTAATTTTATTTGTAGGTTGTTTAATTGGTTCCTTTGAATACGCTGGTACGATTCCTGCTGTAGTTTATTATGGATTAAAAACCATTACTCCTGCTTTGTTCTTGCCTTTGGCTTGTGCCTTGTGTGCTGTGGTTGCCTTGGCGTTGGGTTCTGCATGGACTTTGTCTGCTACCTTGGGAATTGCCTTTATGGCGATTGGAAAAACGATGGGAATCAATCCAGGCCTAATTGCTGGGATGATTATTTCAGGAGCGTGTGTAGGGGATAAATTTTCGCCTCTTTCCGACTCTACCAACTTAGCGGCGGGCGCATCTCAAACGGGGCTGTTTGACCATGTTCGTGCCATGGTTACAACGACTTTTCCTTCTTTGGTAATTGCCATTGTAATCTATGCTGTATTGTCCCTAAATATGTCTAGCAATTACGATCCTACCGTTGCCAATGAATTAAGTGATGCCATTGTTGGACATTACGATTATATGAGCCCCATTCTCTTGATTCCATTGGTGTTAATTGTAGTGGTAGCGGTAATGAAATTGCCATCCATTCCAGGCGTGCTTTTAATTTCAGCGATTGGCTGTTTATTTGCGGTCGTTTTCCAAGGAGCAAGCTTTGCCGATTGTTTGGAAATGGTTCATTATGGATATTCCGCAGAAACTGGAAATGAATTAGCCGATGCCCTTATGAATCGTGGGGGAATGGATTCTATGTTGTGGACCAACAACTTAGTAATTGTAGCGGTTGGTTTTGGTGGAATTCTTCAAATTATAGGAGCCATCGAATCTTTAATTGGCGGAATGATTAAAAAGGTAAAAACTCCTTTCCAATTGGTATTGGTAACAATGGTAACATCTGTTTTTTGTATTACTACCATGTGCGACCAATATTTGGGATTGATTATTCCTTCTGCGATGTATAAGGATGAATATGACAAAATGGGATTGGGAAGAAATCTTTTGTCCCGTTCCATGGAGGACAGCGGAACACTTTGGTCACCATTGGTACCTTGGTCTTCTTGCGGAGCCTACCATTCTTCTGTTTTAGGCGTTTCTGTATTCGCTTATATTCCTTTTGCCTTTATGAATTTAATCAACCCAATTTACGCTTTAACCACCGCGTACTTTAACCGAAATATTATCTATGCCGATGGATCTTATCGTAATATTTTTGGAAAAATGAAGCAATTGCCAGAACCAGATGCTCCAGAAGAAGCGAAGAAAATTGCTATGGCTGCTTTAGCGGAGAGAAAAGCAGCTCAAATGTAATATGGAAGTTCGTGGAATCCTAAAAGAGAGGAAAAAAGCCAACACCATCTCATTGGTTGGCATCGTATTGGTCATGCTTGTCTTTGAAGTATGGGCCAAACGATATGTATTTATTCCGATTACTTTATTGGTTCTTTTGGCTTGTTTTTTGAAAAAATCTCATATTGTTTCTCAAAAGGGAATCAATATTCAATACCAACTCTTTGGAAAAGAGATTGAGAATCTTTGGACCTGGGAAGAGGTTACAGGAGTTGCAATGGATTTTCAAAAAATAGCCCCTTATGTAATGGTGTATTTTGGGAAGGGTATGGCAACTAGGGCCTTCAAAATGACCCAAGAAGATACATTGAAAATAAAGAAAATAGTAAAACAACAACGTCCCAACCTAAAAATTGAAAAAATAGCAAAATAAAGAAGTCCCATCTATCTAGATGGGATTTTTTTATTTTGTGGGTATTTAGGGGGTAGAATCTATGATGGAGGAATAATAGTACCAAATTTTAGAACGACTAGAGGAAAAAAATCAGAAGTCAGAGGGTAAAAAGTGAAAAATGTGTGAAAGAAAATAGGAGAAAACTATGTTTTTGCCCTAATATCTTGCCCTTTTCTTTCTTGTAAGACGATTAAATCCTAGTAATATGGCGAATTTTAAGAGTTGTATAAAAATGGTGAAAAAACTTCACAAAAAATTCACTTTTTTCGGAAATACTATTGATTATTACTGTGGAAAGTTGTAAAATGTACAAAAATCAATAGAAAAGGGGATTGAGATGAGAAGTTTTTTTGCAGCATGGAAGCGATTAAGCCTCGTTAAACAAATTATCATTGGCTTAATCATCGGTATTATTTTGGCAGTTGTAGCTCCAGGTCCGTTATCATTTATTTCTATTTTTGGTGAACTCTTTGTTAATGCGTTGAAAGCGGTTGCTCCCGTATTGGTATTTTTCCTAGTTATGGCAGCGATTTCTAATCATAAAGCGGGACAAAAAACCAATATGAAACACGTTATCGGGCTGTATTTAGTCGGAACATTTGCAGCTGGTGCTTTGGCTGTTATTGCAAGCTTTATTTTCAAATTGGAACTAAATTTGGTACAGGGGGCAACAGAAGTAGCTCCTCCAAGTGGAATTTCCGAAGTATTACATACGATTATTTTTAATGTAGTATCCAATCCAGTAGATGCTTTAATGAATGCAAATTATTTGGGTATTTTGGCTTGGGCTCTATTGTTTGGTTTCGCATTGCGCTCTGCATCCGATGCGACAAAAACGATTTTAGGCGATATTTCAGAGGCGGTTTCTTCTGTGGTTCGCTTTGTTATTAGCTTTGCTCCAATTGGGGTTATGGGCCTTGTATTTAACTCTATTGCAACGACTGGATTGTCATCTCTATTGTCCTATGGCCAATTGATTGCTTTACTGGTTGGTTTGATGTTATTTGATGCTTTGGTAGTTAATGCAATCATTGTATTCTTAAACATTCGAAAAAATCCATATCCTTTGATTTTGAAATGTTTGAAGGATAGTGGAATTACAGCATTCTTTACTCGTAGCTCTGCGGCTAACATTCCAGTAAACTTAAAACTTTGTGAAGATTTACAATTGGAAGAAGATACTTATACCATTTCGATTCCTTTGGGAGCAACAATCAATATGGGTGGAGCTTCCATTACCATCGCTGTATTGTCTTTGGCCGCGGCCCATACTTTAGGCGTAAGCGTGGATATTCCTACGGCTATTCTATTAAGTGTTTTAGCAGCTGTTAGTGCTTGTGGTGCTTCTGGTGTTGCTGGTGGATCTTTATTATTGATTCCGTTAGCTTGTAGTTTGTTTGGTATCGATAATGACATTGCAATGCAAGTTGTAGGAGTAGGCTTTATCGTTGGAGTAATTCAAGACTCTGCGGAAACCGCCTTGAATTCTTCAACAGACGTATTGTTTACAGCTACTGCTGATATTGCAAAACGTATGAAAGAGGGAACTTTCTCAGGAAATGTAACCAAAGTAGCAAAATAAAAAAGACTCGCCTAGGCGAGTCTTTTTTATAGATTCTTTTTGTTTTTAAGCCACCAATAAGTGAGAAATAGGACGAGAACAGTGAGAAAGGTAACAATCCATACACCGTAGGGATTTTTTTCGAAGGGAAGAGAAAGGTTCATTCCCCAAAATCCTGTGGAAATGGTGGGAATCGTTAGGAGAATGGTCCAAATGGTTAATTTTTTCATAACCAGATTCATGTTGTTGTTTATAACATTGCTTAAAATATTGGTTAACTTTTCAATAATAGATCCATATTTATAAACGAGATGAATGGCTTGGTTGTGTTCCACTTGAATGTCTCTCAAAAGTTGTTTTTCTTTAAAATCCAATCCGTTTTTTTCGGCCTCTTCCTCCAATCCTTTTAAGAGTCTGGTATTTCCTTGTATGGAAGCCTCAAAAGAAATTAATCCTTTGTTCAAACCAATCAAATCATAAAAAATAGAATTTTCTGTTTGAGAGGATACAGATTTTTCAATTTCCAAAAGAGAGATTTTTATTTCCTTTAGATGGCAAATGTATTCTCTCGAAATCGCCCAAAAAATATCCATTAGCCAAGTATCTGCGCTATAGTGGGAGTTGTAAGCCTCTGTTCGAAGAGTTTCTTCCAATAAAGGATAGGGTTTCTTGGAAGTGGTAATCATGACTTCTTCTGATAAAACAATGGCCAAGGGCAAAGTATCGTAGGTGTCAGCTGGAGGAATGTCTTTGGTTTTTATGGGATAGAGAAAGACGAAAAGATGCCACTCCCTTAAATCTTCGGAGATGTATTTTTCGTATCTTGTGGGTTCGTCTTCATCGATTCCTGCCGTTATAAAATCTTTTGGAATGGGATAGCTTTCCATTATAGACTGAATTTCCTCCGGAGTTGGATTTTCCAAATGAATCCAGGGGATTTTTTTCTGCTCTGTATTGGATACATAGGGGTGAGAAATTTGCCGTTTCATAAAGTCTCCTAATTTCTGAATTATATGAATTGTAAGCCAAAGAGTAGAATTTTTCAAGATGCAGAGAAATGTTTTGGAAAATTTAAGGTCTAGGGTATAATCAATTTAAGAAGAAAAATAAGGAGTAGGTTATGAATTGGAATCGAGAGGAAATTCCTTTTTGGAATCTTTTAACGGATGAAGAGAAGGAATTTGTAGGGAAGAACATTAAAAAAGAAAAATTTTCAAAAAATCAGATTATTAATCAGAACAATGGGGCTTGCCCAGGGGCCTTATTTATTCTAGAAGGTCAGTTGCGAGTGTACATTCTATCGGAGGAGGGGCGAGAGGTAACTTTGTACCGCATGAATGGACGAGATTTTTGTGTTTTTTCCAGTGTTTGTCTCTTGGATAAGATTCAATTTGATGCAATCATAGAAGTGACAAAGGATTTGGTGGGTGTTGTAATCCCGACAGAGGTTTTGAATACTGTGATAAAGAACAATGTAACCTTGGAGTTGTACCTAAATCAAATGGCCAATGCTCGTTTTTCCGATGTAGTTGAAACGATGCAACAAATTTTATTTATGGGGGCAGATCGCCGAGTAGCAAGGTTTTTGTGGGAAGAGATGAATCCTATGGAAGAAGAGAAAGTGATTTGTATAACCCATGAAGAGGTGGCAAAATCCATAAGTAGTGCTCGAGAAGTGGTGACGAAAACTTTGAAATATATGGCAGAAGAAGGAATTTTAGAACTTTCTCGTGGGAAAATTAAAATTTTAGACGTAAAAAAATTAAAAGATATTTTGTAATTGTGTGACTGAATTACATACAAGGACTCTTTCTGTTGCTATGATAACAGAAAGAGTTTTTTATTGGGAGGGATATATGGCTAAAAAGCAAAAAGCAGAAGTGATTCCAAAGAGCTGCGTTGCTTGTGGATCCTGCTTAAAGGTTTGTCCGAAAAAAGCAATTTCTATTTGGAAAGGATCCTATGCAATAGTGGAAAAAGAAAAATGTGTAGGGTGTCGCCGCTGTGAGAGGGAATGTCCTGTAAATGGAATAGAGATGAGGGAAACCCATGAAAAAGTGGTTTGATTATCTTTGGATTTGGAGTCTTTTGTTTTTTATTCTAGGATTTTTCTATATTGGATTTGCTTGGTTGGGAATGTTAGATTTCTTCATTCCTTTGCTATTTGCTCTATTTGGAGGAAATAAATATTTTTGCAACCATTTGTGTGGAAGAGGCCAATGGTTCTCTCTATTGGGTAAGAAATTTTCAAGGAAGAAAAATACTCCTTCATGGATGTATTCTAAGTGGTTTCGTTATGGATTTTTGCTATTCTTTTTGACGATGTTTGGGAATCTGATTTTTCTAACCTATGGTGTAGCCCTTCAAGGAGAAAATGTAAGAGAAGTTTTGACTCTATTTTGGACCTTTCGAATCCCTTTTTCTGGGGAAAGCATTCCTGGGCTTTTGCCAAGATGGGCGCTACAGTTTTCCTACGGTTTCTATAGTTTAATGGTAACTTCCGCCCTGATAGGAATGATTGTTATGGTTTTGTATAAACCTAGAACATGGTGTGGTTTTTGTCCAATGGGGACGATGACTCAGGAAATTTGTAAAATTCACAGTAAAAAAACGAAGTGAGAAGGAAATAAGGGTATGTACTAGGTAATAAAGGTACATAATTAGAATGGGAGGAAATGTATGAATAAAGAAAAAAAGACGGTTGTTATTGTTGGCGGTGTAGCAGGTGGAATGAGTTTTGCTACAAGATATCGTCGGTTGAATCAAGAGGACAAAATCATTGTAGTGGATAAAAATCCTTACGTTTCTTTTGCCAATTGTGGATTGCCCTACCATATTTCTTATGAAATTGAGGAAAGAGGAGATTTGATTGTTGTAGGGCAGGAAACTTTGGAAAAGCGGTTCCAATTGGAAATTCGTCCCAATGAAGAAGTAATTTCTATTGATTCGGAAGAAAAAGTTCTAAGGACAAAGACAAAAGAGGGAGAAGGGAAAATTCCTTATGATGTTTTGGTATTATCCCCAGGGGCTGTCCCCATCTCTTTAGAAGCAGAAGGTATCGAAAGCCACAAAGGGACCTTTGGCTTAAGAAATATTCCAGATTTAGACCGAATTATGCAGTTTATTGAAGAGGAAAAACCGGAAGAAGCCACCATTGTTGGGGGTGGATTTATTGGATTAGAGGTAGCAGAAAATCTAGTAGATAGAGGAATTTCTGTAAATATGATTCAGCGTTCCGGCTCCGTCTTACCTCCTTTCGATCCGGAGATGGCTCGTTTTGCTCAAGAAGAATTAGAGAATAATGGAGTGAAATTATTTTTAGAAAACGAGATTGAAAAAATAGAAGGAAATACTCTTACCCTAAAAGACGGAACGGTTTTGGAATCGAAGCTGTTAATTGAAGCCATTGGTGTTCGCCCTGAAACGGAATTCCTTAAGGGTTCTGGTATAGAATTGGGAATGAAGGATGGGATTGTAGTAAACGAAAACTACGAAACTTCTGTAAAAGATATTTATGCCATAGGAGATGCAATTATTGTCAAACATACCATTACAGGGGAAGATGCTATGATTGCATTGGCGTCTCCAGCCAATCGACAAGGGCGCCAGTTAGCGGATATGTTAAGTGGAATCGAACATAAATTATCGGGATCCTTGGGAACTGCCATTGTAAGGATTTTTACCAAAGCCTTTGGAAGCACTGGGTTAAAAGAGGCCCAATTGAAAGGAAGAAATTTCCAAGCTCTTCACTTAGTAGGAAAGAGCAATGCTGGATATTTCCCTACAGCAAAAGATGTGTATTTGAAAGTTTTATTTGACAAAGACACCCATGAAATTTTAGGAGCACAAGCCATCGGAGAAAAAGGAGTAGACAAACGAATTGATGTTATTGCTACAGCCATTAAAGCGGGAATGAAAGTAGAAGATTTGCAAGAGTTGGAACTTTCTTATGCGCCTCCTTTTGGATCGGCAAAAGATTTGGTAAATATGGCAGGATATTTTGCCCATAATGTTATTTTGGGATTAACCAATCCCATTCAGATTTACGAATTGCAGGAAAAACTGGAAGAAGGCTATGAGTTGATTGATGTCCGCGGAGAAAAGGAATACGCAGCGGGCCATATTCAAGGGGCCAAAAATATTCCATTGGATGAATTAAGAGATCGATTGAAAGAATTAGATAAGAACAAGAAATATATTGTTCACTGTAGAAGCTCCGTTCGTTCTTATAATGCGGAGAGAATTCTAAAAGAAGCGGGATATTCCGTAATGAATTTGGATGGATCCTATATTTATTATTCGGCAAATTATCCAGAAAAAATTGAAAAATAAATACAACATCCGGGTATATATGAAGGCAGAAATTAGAAGAAAGAAGAGATAGAAAATATGTTTGGATTTGAGATTTTTAAGAGAATTGATATTAACAAAGGAATTGAGGATTATAAGAATACCAAGGATGCGATTTTATTAGACGTTCGCACGGAAAAAGAATTTAAGGAAGGACGTATTCCCGGGAGTGTAAATATTCCTTTGGATGTTTTGGAAAAAATAGAGGAAACCTTCCCGAAAAAAGACAGACCGATTTTTGTCTATTGTCATAGTGGCGGGCGAAGCGGTCAGGCAGAAAGAGAATTGATGGCAAGGGGATATCCTCGAGTAAGAAATATTGGTGGAATTCAGGACTACCAAGGTCCTGTAGAATTATAAGTAGGTGAATATATGAAAGTCGGCGTATTTGCAGGAACATTTATAGACACAAAAATGGGAGCCGATTTATTGGAAGCCAATGGTTATGAGGCGATTTCTTTTCCCCTATCAAAAAATCCCAAAGAGCAAACTCAAATGCAATATTATTCTCGAGAAGAGTTGGGCAATATTGTGTTGGAAAAGGCGCGCCAGGGGATGAAAGAGGGAGTGGAAAAAATCTTTATTTATTGCAATTCCCTAAGTTCTGCCATTGATTACGAAAAAATTCAAGAAGAGTTGGGAATTCCTGTAATTACTCCTTTGGAAACCTATAAAAAATTGCCAGAAGGAATGAAAAATATTGCGATTGTTGCGGCCAATGGAATTTCTGCTTATGGCATTGATCAGATGATTACCGCATCGGATGAAGAAATTCAAACCCTAACATTTGGGAATTTGCCGGTTGTACTGGACATAGAGGAAGGGAAATCGCCCCAAAAAATTTTGGAAGAGTTAAATCTATACGGTTGGCTTGACTATTTAGAGGGGATTCAAGATCCAAGATACAAAATTCATGGCATTGTTTTAGGTTGCACCCATTTCCCCTATATAAAAGAAGAATTGGAGAAGGCAACAAACATTCCCTTTATCGATCCTACGGAAGATATGTTAAAACGATTAAGAGCCGAATAGGCTCTTTTTCAAAATGTACAGAAAGGACGGAGAGTATGAGTATTTCCATTGTACAAAAAGATATAACTACCATGAAGGTAGATGGAATTGCTAATGCGGCCAACGAAAGTCTTTTAGGCGGTGGAGGCGTGGATGGCGCCATTCATAGAGCGGCTGGACCAGAGCTTTTGGAGGAGTGCCGAACCTTAAACGGCTGCAAAACCGGCGAGGCAAAAATAACAAAAGGCTACAAACTTCCGGCAAAATTTGTTATCCATACGGTAGGACCTATTTATAAAGATGGAAAGCAAGGGGAAGAAGAATTGCTTAGAAACGCTTATAAAAATTCCCTCAATCTTGGAAAGGAAAAGGGGCTAAAATCCTTGGCTTTTCCTCTTATCTCTGCAGGTGTTTATGGCTATCCTAAGAAAGAGGCCATAAAAATTGCTCTAGAAGAGATGAAAAAACAAGAGGAAGAGTTAGAATTGTATTTGGTGGCTTTTGATGAAGATTCTTATAAGTTGGCAGAGGCCGTTTATAAAGAATTATAGGAGAAAATATAAAATTAGAAAGAAAAAGAGGCTTTCAAAAAAGAGAGTCTCTTTTTTCTTTTATTAAAAATTGAAATCAAATAATTATAAATAAAAATAAAAAAATTTCTTTCCCAAAGGCAAGGGGAAGAAAACGTTTATTTCAATGGTTATAAAGCGACATCGATTTGTAATCTATTTTTTTTTATGATAGGGTGAATAGATAAGAGTGTTTTGACTAGAAAAAATAAATTTATTGAAAAGGAGGGATGCGTATTTTGGACAAGACAGTAAAGATATCTTGTAGAGAAGTTACAAAAATTTTTGGAAAGAAAGAAAAGACAGCAAGTAAATTATTAAAAGAAGGAAAAAATAAAGACGAAATCTTTAAGAAGACAGGATCAACGGTTGGTGTAAACCAGGCCTCCTTTGACATATACGAAGGAGAGGTTTTTGTTGTAATGGGTTTAAGTGGTAGTGGAAAATCTACACTGATTCGATTGATGAACCGATTGATTGAACCTACAGCAGGAGATATTTTAGTAAATGGAGAGTCTGTCGTAAAAGCGGATAAAAAGAAATTATTGGAGATGCGACGAAACGCCTTTAGTATGGTGTTTCAAAGCTTCGCCCTATTTCCCCATAAGACGATTTTAGAAAATACAGAATTTGGCTTGGAATTAAAAAAGATTCCTAAGGAAGAGAGAACGAAAAAAGCAGAACAAGCTTTAGACAACTCTGGGTTATTGGCTTACAAGGACCAATATCCGTCCCAATTATCTGGAGGTATGCAACAAAGGGTAGGTTTAGCAAGAGCCCTAGCAAATAATCCAGAAATCTTACTTATGGATGAGGCATTTTCTGCATTGGATCCTTTGATTCGAAAAGATATGCAAGATGAACTTTTAACGTTACAAGAAAAGATGAAAAAAACCATAGTGTTTATTACCCACGATTTGGACGAGGCCCTAAGAATAGGAGATCGAATCGCCATTATGAAAGATGGGGTTGTTGTACAAGTTGGTACGGGAGAAGAAATCCTAACCAATCCAGCCAATGACTATGTAGAACAATTTGTTAGAGATGTGGATCGAACAAAGATTTTGGATCTATCCTATGTAATGAGCGAAACGGACGTTGCTTATAAAACATCCCATGAGGAACACAATTTAGAGTCTGCATTGGAAACAATGGAGAGAAAAAATTATTCCAATATTTTGGTTGTAAATGAGAGAGGAAAAGCGTTGGGCTATATTGATTATGAGGAAGTCCAAGAGTTCTTAGATCAAGGCGGAGATAAGGAAGCCTATGAAGAGATTTTGCGGACGGATTTACCGAGAACGCAAAAAGATGCCACAGTAGATACAGTCTATACTCTTTTGAAAGATTCTACGACTCCAGTTGTAGTAGAAGATGAAAAAGGACGTATGGAAGGAATTGTAACGCGAAAAGGCATAATCGAAATGCTTGACGATGAAGGAGGTGCAGAGAATGAATTCAATGCCTAAACTTCCAGTGGCCCAGTGGGTCGAATCTGTAACAGATCAAGCGGTCGATGTTTTTTCGGGGCTATTTAATGGGATTCGCAATTTCAGTGATGGAATCATTAATGGTTTAGACTCTTTGCTGAGTGCTATTCCGGCTCCCATTTTCATTTTAATAGTGGTCGTTTTTGCCCTATGGATAAAAAGAAAATCGAAACAATGGGGTTTGGTCATCTTTCTATGTATAGGATTGTTATTTGTCTACAATCAAGAACTTTGGCCCGAATTTATTCACACTCTAAGCCTAATATTGGTGTCTAGTTTATTTGCCATCGTTTTAGGCGTTCCTCTAGGAATACTAATGGGGAAAAATGACGTAGCCGAGGCGATTCTAAAACCGATACTCGACTTTATGCAGACCATGCCCGCTTTTGTATATTTAATTCCAGCGGTAGCTTTTTTTGGAATTGGTGTCGTGCCAGGAATGGTGTCTTCTATTATTTTTGCATTGCCACCAACTGTTCGCTTTACCTCTTTAGGACTACGACAAATTCCTAAAGAATTGGGAGAAGCAGCCGATTCCTTTGGTGCTACAGGGAGCCAAAAACTATTCAAAGTAGAGTTGCCTTTAGCAAAAGGAACAATTATGGCAGGAATCAATCAAACGGTAATGTTATCTTTATCTATGGTTGTTATTGCTTCTATGATCGGAGCTCCAGGATTGGGACGAGAAGTTGTATCTGCGTTACAAAGAGCCAATGTAGGAACAGGGTTTGTCGCTGGATTAAGTATCGTTGTCTTAGCCATTGCCATGGATCGATTTACTCAATCCTTCCGTTCTAAGGAAGAGGAATAAAATTTGTTTGTACGATGAAAGTATAGAAATTAGGAAAGGTAGGAATATGAAAAACAGAGGAAAGAAATTACTAACATTAGGATTTGCATTATGTATGATGCTTGCGATTACAGCTTGTGGTAGCGAGGCCAATACAAGCAATGGAAACAATACGGGAGAAAATGTAGCAGCAACAGAAGGAGAAAAAGGTTCTGTTGAGCTAGGCTATGTAGAATGGGATACAGAAATTGCTTCTACAAATGTAGTAAAAACAGTGCTAGAAGATATGGGATATGACGTTGAAATTACTCCTTTAGACAATGCCATTATGTGGAGTGGCGTAGCCAATGGAGAAGTGGACGGAATGGTAGCAGCATGGTTACCAGTAACCCATGGAGAACAATACGAACAATATAAAGATCAAGTAGAAGATTTAGGCGCCAACTTAACAGGGGCAAAAATCGGCTTGGTAGTTCCAGAATATATGGAAGCAAATTCCATTGAAGATTTAACAGAAGAAGCAAACCAAGAAATTACAGGAATCGAAGCGGGTGCAGGCGTTGTAGCTGGTGCGGAAAGAGCTATCGAAGAATATGAAAATTTAGCGGACTGGGATTTGGTTCCCTCTTCTTCCGGAGCGATGGTAACCGCATTGGGAACAGCTGTTGAAAATGAATCCGACATTATCGTAACTGGCTGGTCTCCACACTGGAAATTCCAAACCTATGACTTAAAATATTTAGAAGATCCAAAAGGCGTATTTGGTGGAGAAGAAGAAATCAAAACCATGGCACGCCAAGGACTTCAAGAAGATATGCCAGAAGTATATTCCGTTTTGGACAATTTCAATTGGTCTGTTGAAGATATGGAATCTGTAATGCTAGAAATTTCAGAAGGCACAAGTCCAGAAGAAGCAGCAAGAAACTGGGTTGACAACAATCAAGAAAAAGTTTCGGAATGGACAGCACAATAAAGAAACATCCTTCGCTTTTGCGGAGGATTTTTTCTGTCCACGATGCGTAGGTTGCCCCGAGAAAATTCCTAAGGTAGACTAGGAAAAGAAAGGGGAGAAAATATGAATCCATATGTAACAGGGTCTACTATAAAAAATCTTAGAGAAAAACGAAATATAACCCAGGAAACACTAGGAGAAGAAATTGGCGTAAGTGGAAAGACCGTTTCCAAATGGGAAACAGGAAAGGGACTACCAGACATTAGTCTGTTGGAACCTTTAGCAAAATCTCTAGGAATATCTTTGATTGAATTATTGTCAGGAGATTCCATTGAAAATAAAAATCCATCATCCAACCTCTATCGTTCCAAGTTTTATGTATGTCCCATTTGTGGAAATACCATTCATTCCATGGGAGAAATTGTTGCAAGTTGTTGCGGAATTACTTTGCCGCCGTTAGAAGCAGAAGATCCAGACGAGGACCATGCTTTTGAAATTGAGAGGGTGGAGGATGAATCTTTCATAAAAATTCATCATGATATGACAAAGGAACACTTTATTTCCTTTTTTGCCTATGTAACTCCAGATCAATTTATTTTGAAAAAATTGTACCCAGAGGGAAACGCCGAAGGAAGGTTTCCTCTGAGAAAAACAGGCTATTTATACGCCTATTGTAACCGTCATGGACTTATGAAACAAAAAATCTTAGGAATCAATCCAAAAAGCAAATAGACAGGGAAACCTGTCTTTTTCTTTGCCAAGGAAAAAATTTTCGCTATAATAATTTCAAGAGGTGGGAAATGAACATTCGAAAAGCCAAAGAAAATGATATACCGAAAATGGAAAAAATTATAAAAATAGCCAAAGAAATGATGGCCTCTCAAGGGAACACCGTTCAATGGCAAGGAAATTATCCTTCAAAAAAAGATTTTTTGGAAGACATGGAAAAAGAAAGTTCCTATGTTGTGGAAGAAAAGGGCGAAGTAGTAGGAATGTTCGCTCTGATTATAGGGGAAGAAAAAACCTATAGAAAAATTTATGAAGGAAACTGGCGTTGGGAGGAAGAATACGGAACCATTCACCGAATTGCCTCCAATGGAAAAGTGAAATCCTTTGGAAAGATTTGCTTCGATTTTGCCAAAAAACAAATTCCCTATTTGCGAATCGATACCCATGAAAAAAACACATCCATGAGAAAAGCGGTGGAAAAATATGGGTTTAAGGAATGTGGAATCATTTATGTAGAAAATGGATCTCCGCGAATAGCCTACGATTATAAGGGCAATGGAAATGAGTGAGATAGCACACAAAATCGGGCTGATTTTTAGTATGATCGGGCTGATTCTTCTCTTTTTATTTTTTGGACTAGCAGAAAAAACCAGCCTATCAAAGGAAGTTTTGCAAGAAATGCTGATTCTAGGCCTCGTTAGTATAGGAATCGCTCTTCTATCCTATGGAGTGGAATGGTTTATGGAAATTGGAAGACAATGGAAGAAGAAAAATTTAATCGGTATGGTTCTACTTATTGTAGCCGGAATTTTAGGAATAATAGCAGCTCTATAAGGGCTGTTATTTTTTATTTATAGATTGACAACCATCAATCTGTCGTATAGTATATAGATACTTATCAATCTATAAAGGAGGAAATATGAATCGGATCGATATATCTTTGATTTGCAAAGCTTTAAGTGATAGCAATCGTCTACAAATTTTAGAGATTTTGGGGCAAGAGGAGCGGTGTGCTTGTCATATTTTGGAAAAACTAGAAATTACCCAACCTACCCTATCCCATCATATGAAAATCTTAAATGATTGCAATCTAGTAAAAACAAGAAAAGAAGGGAAATGGTCTCATTATTCCATTGAAAAAGAAACTTTGAAGGAATTAGAAAATTTTATAGGAAAATTTTCTAGAGGATAGAAAATGTGGAATTTTATTGAAAACCAAATTTTTAAGATGAAGTGGCTATACGATTTGGTTGAAAAAGGGATGGAAGGGATAGGATTGTCTATGGAGAGTAAAATAGGAGCAAGCATCCATTTCTTTTTCTATGACACCATCAAAATTGTTCTGCTACTTTGTACGCTGATTTTTCTTATTTCCTATATTCAAAGTTACTTTCCGCCAGAGCGAAGCAAAAAAATATTAATGAAATTTCGTGGAATGGGGGCCAATATAGTATCGGCTCTTTTAGGGACGGTAACTCCATTCTGTTCCTGTTCTTCCATTCCTCTTTTTATAGGATTTACTAGCGCCGGTCTTCCCATTGGTGTATCCTTCTCCTTTTTAATATCCTCTCCCATGGTAGATTTAGGAAGCTTGGTACTCCTTATGAGTATATTTGGGATTAAGATTGCCATAGCTTATGTTGTGGTAGGTTTAGTCATTGCAGTCATTGGGGGAACCATTATAGATAAACTTCATATGGAAAAATACGTAGAGGATTTTGTACTACAGAGTCAAGGGATGACAGAGGAAATTCCCCTAGAGAAATTGTCCTTAAAAGATCGTTTGAAATTTTCGAAAGAACAGGTGAAAGAAACATTTCTAAAAGTTTTTCCCTATATATTAATAGGAGTGGCAATCGGTGCAGGAATTCACAACTGGATTCCTGGAGAATGGATTGAAAAAGTGTTGGGGAACAACAATCCCTTAGGAGTAATGATGGCAACGGCCTTAGGTGTCCCTATGTATGCGGATATTTTTGGGACCATTCCTGTGGCAGAAGTTTTATTACAAAAAGGAGCCCAACTAGGGGTTGTTTTATCTTTTATGATGGCTGTAACTACATTGAGTCTGCCTTCTTTAATTTTATTAAGAAATGCAATCAAACCAAAGCTATTGGCTTTATTTATAGGAATTTGTACCGTAGGAATTATTGTTGTGGGATATCTATTTAATATATTTCAAAATGTTTTATTATAAGGAGGAAAAATGGGATTTTTTAAGAAAAAACCATCTTGTGAAAATACAACAAATGGTTGGGTCAAAAAAGGAAGGGAAGAAAAAAATACTCGAGTGAAGATTTTAGGATCTGGATGCTCCTCTTGCGAAAAACTAGAAAAGAATACAAAAGAAGCCTTGGAAGAACTAGGGATGAAGGAAGAAATTTCCCACGTTCGAGATTTTGCAGAAATAGCAAAATATGGAGTTATGAGTACGCCGGCTCTCGTTCTGGATGAAAAGGTATTATCGTACGGGAAAGTTCTTTCAAAGGAAGAAATTAAAAAAATAATTCAAGGAGAATAAAGGGAAATTATGGTAAGAAAAAAAGTAGAAGAGATGGAATTTTCTCAAGTCTACTCGGCTTTGATCCAAAAAGCAGAGAAAAAAGGGCGAACCTTAGAAGAAGTACAAGAACTAACCACTTGGCTCACAGGCTACAATAACATTGAAATCAACGATGCTCTAGAAAGTGAAATCACCTATGGGGAATTTTTTGAAAAAGCACCACAGATGAACCCAGATAAAGACAAAATTAGCGGGGCAATTTGTGGGGTAAAAATTGCAGAAATCCAAGATCCTCTAAGAAAATCCATTCGTCAATTGGACAAATTAATCGATGAATTGGCCAAAGGAAAATCCATAGAAAAAATCATTTCGTGAGTTCTCTTTTTTACCGATGTCTTATGAAAATAGGAAAAAATCTAGGTTTCCTCCCTTATTTCGATTACAATAGAAAAAAGGAGGCCGATTATGAAAATTACCGTATTAACAGCTAGCCCAAGACCTCAAGGAAACACCAATCAAGTAACCAATGTAGTCGTAAAAGAATTGGAAGCTTTGGGGCATGAATGCAAGACGTATAATTTGTATGAAAAAGAAATTCATCCTTGCACCGCTTGTCGAAAATGCCAAAAAAATTGGGAAACCTATGAATGTATGTTTGATGACGATGTAATGGAAATTTATCCAGAAATTTTGAAAAGTGAACTTTTGATTTTATCTACTCCTATTTATTCCTGGTACTGTACCGCGCCAATGAAAGCCATGTTGGACCGTTTGGTCTATGGTTTGAACAAATACTATGGAGAAGAAAAAGGACCTTCTCTATGGGCAGGAACAAAAGTAGCCCTAATTTCAACTTGTGGCTATAAAGTAGAAAAAGGAATGGATTTATGGGAAGAAGGAATGAAACGCTACATAAAACATTCTCAACTGGAGTATTTAGGATATTTGGCAGAACGACATAAGGGATACCATTTGGAATTTTGGGATGAAGAAAAAGAAAAACGAGCCCAAGAATTTGCGAGAAAACTAGGAGAAAAAGCGTAGAAGAAATTCTACGTTTTTTTCGTAAAAAGAAAACAAAAGTTATAAGATAGATTCTTATGGCTTTTTTAATTTACCAAGACAGATAGAATGTTATAATGAAAAGAGATAATTTTACGGAAAGGTGTGTAAGAATGAACGAATATAATCGTGATGATATTTTATCGATGGCAGAAACCGTATATGGGAAATCAGTGAAGGATATAGATAAAAAGCACCGTTCCGAGAAAGAAACCAAAGGAATGATAGGACATATTATAGAAGAAAGCGTATATGGATTTGATATAAATTCAAGATCGGAAGCGGACTTCAAGGAATTAGGAATAGAGCTAAAAACAACGCCTCTAAAAAGAAATAAGAATGGGAGTATTTCAGCTAAAGAAAGATTAGTGTTAAATATAATAAACTATATGAAGGAAGCTCATGTAACGTTTGAAACATCTAGCTTTTGGACTAAAAATCAAGAGATATTATTATATTTTTATTTATGGGAGAAAGGTGCCCCCATTCAAAATTTTAAGGTTTTGAAAGCGGTTCTGTTAACTTATTCAGAGGAAGATTTGTCTATCATTCGAAATGACTGGGAAATCATACATCATAAAATTTTATCTGGAAAGGCTCACGAGTTGTCTGAGGGAGATACAATGTATTTAGGTGCTTGTACAAAAGGAGTAAATGCAAAGAGTATGAGGCAACAGCCGTTTTCTCCTATTTTAGCAAAACAAAGAGCTTACTCCTTAAAACAATCTTATATGACAACTATTGCCCGGCAACATTTGGATAGTGAAGAATTAGAAAGAATCACTGATAAGAGAGAATTAAGGGAAAAATCCTTTGAAGAAATTCTTCATGCTCGTTTTAATCCATATATTGGAATGAGTGTAGAAGAAATTTCTCAAAATCTAGGCTTGGAATTGAATTCAGCATTTAAGTCGAAAGTTCAACAATTAACAAGTAAAATTCTAGATATTCGAGGAAATAAATTGGATAGTATTGAAGAGTTTTCCAAAGCAAATATTGTTTTCAAGACAATACGATTAAATAAAAAAGGCGTTCCTAAGGAAAGTATGTCTTTCAAACAAATTGATTTTAAGGAATGGTTAGAACTACCTTTTGAAGAAAGTGAAATCTATAATACTTTTGAAACAACAAAATTTTTATTCGTTGTATTTCAGTTTGATGATGAAGAAAATTTGATTTTTAAGGGAATCAAATTGTGGAATATGCCGGAAGAAACAATTCAAGGTGAAATATATGGTCTGTGGAAAGATGTAAGGGATAAATTAGAAAAAGGGGTTAAATTAGAGAAAAGCTCAAGAGGAATAAAAAACAATCTTCCGGATAGTAGTTTTAATGGCGTTGCTCATATTCGACCAAAGGCGAGAAATGCAGAAGATAAGGTTCAGCTGCCAGATGGGCAAATGATAACGAAACAGACATATTGGCTAAATAGCTCATATGTGGCTAAAATTGTAAGTGATATTGATGGAGTAGAGTAGGTGGATAAATGAATGTTTTTTCGATGTTTGATGGAGTAGGAGGATTTATTGTTGGGCTAGAGAACTCAGATTCGGAGTTCTACAAAGTAATGTATTCTAACCAATATGAACCTTCTAGAAAATCCCAAGATGCTTTTGAGGTAGGAAGATATAGATTCCCTGATATGGTGCATCTTCCCGATGATATCGCTGAAATCCCAGATTCGAAATTTATTGAAATGAGAAAGACGGGAGTAAATATGATTGTAGGAGGTTTTCCCTGTCAAGATTATTCTGTTGCAAGAAGTAAGAAAAATGAGATGGGAATCGAAGGAAAAAAAGGAGTATTATTTTGGGAGATAGTTCGGGCTACTCGTATTATTGAACCGAAGTATTTAATTTTAGAAAATGTAGATAGATTACTAAAAGCACCCTCTAAACAGAGAGGAAGAGATTTTGGTGTAATGTTAAGTGCGTTTCATCAACTGGGATATTCTGTTGAATGGAGAGTTATAAATGCAGCAGAATATGGAAGGGCTCAAAGAAGGAGAAGAGTTTTTATCATTGTCTATAAAAATGACTTGAATTGGGCAAAGCACTTAGACTTGGAATTACAAAAAGATAAAAATAAAGAGCTATTTTATGAAAGATATATTTTTGAAGATGGAATTTTTGCTAAAGAGTTTCCTGTGAAAAAAAATCCAGTTAAAGGAAGAGTTCATACCGGTAGTGTTGATAAAGATATTGCGAACATTTCTGATAATTTTGCTAGTCAGTTTTGGAATAGCGGGGTAATGCGACATGGATTTTTTTGCACCATTGAAACAGAACCGATTATAGAAAAGGCAATCCCTCTAAAGGAAATAATTCTGAAAAATGAAGAGGTTGAGGAAAAATATTTTATTGATGATAAAAAATTAGAGAAATTTAGATACCTAAGAGGTCCCAAAAAATTAGAACGGACATCTTTTGATGGGCATAAATATGTCTATTCAGAGGGTGGGATGAGTGAATATGATTCTTTGGAATTGCCAGGTAGAACAATGCTTACTTCAGAAGGATCTGTGAACCGTTCGACTCATCTGTTGAAAGTAGATGGGAGATATCGCTTATTAACACCAATTGAAGCAGAAAGATTACAGGACTTTCCTGATGATTGGACAAAGTATAAACGAAACGAAAAGGGAGATGTTGAACTTGTTTCAGATCGTATGAGGATGTTTTTTATGGGCAATGCTTTAGTCACGGGAATAGTAAAAAGAATTGGTGATGGAATAAAAAAGAATTATGAAAAATTTGAAAAGAAAAAGCTATAAGATAGATTCTTATGGCTTTTTCTTTTGGGTATAGTTGGTATAAGAATAGGAGGGGTTTTATGAAACGGAATGCCCATAATGTGGAAAAATATTTGATTGAGGGGAATGAGGTAAATAGTGGAGAAAAGCTTCATTTTCATCATTTAATGGACAAATCTCAGTTGTTGGAGTTGGCCAATTGTGAAAAATTGGGTTTGGATCACGAGTTTTTATTGGAAAAAAAGGGACGTTTGATTCTGTTGTCTAGTAAGTATGAATTTCTTCGTCCTCTTCCAAAGGAGGGAGAGGCGATGATTATCGATACTTGGTCTCGGGGAATTGATGTTGTAAAATTGCTCCGAGAAGCGAAATATTATTGCGATGGAATCAATGAGGAGAATGTGTTTGCTTTGAATACTTCCCAATGGGCGATTATTTCGGAGGAGGATCATAAGACGGTGGAGTTGTCGAGATGGATTTCTCAGGAAGCCCAGGAGGATTTTTTTGATGATTCGATTGCTTTAACAGAGGAATTGGATTTGTTGGAATCTTTCTACGAAGAGGGAATGGAGCCGGTTCTTTGTTATAAAGTTCGTTATAGTGATTTAGACATTAATATCCATTTTCATAGTAGTTATTACATTCGTACGGCCATGGATGCTTTTGCAGAATTTCGGAATTTGGATCCAGAGAAGGAAACCATTCGAATTCGTTCTTTCCATATTCAGTATCAAAATGAAATTTTTATGGGAGATTCGGTTTCTATGTTTGTAAAGGAAGAAGAGGATTTTATTTTTATGGAGGGAGTGGATCCAAAGGGCGAGTGTGTTTTCTTAGTAAAGGCGAAAATGGATATTTTGGATAAGGATTTGGATTAAAAATTTTGTTGCGGAGTTTTTATGGATCGAAATAAGTTAAAGTTGCTTTGGTCGTTGGATCGGCAATTTTTAGCGAAATGAAATTCCATGGGTTTTATTTTCATAGGAATCACAAAAAAGAAGAGTGTAACGAAAAAGGCTGCGGGAAACCGTGGCCTTTTTTGGATTCGTTGTAAATTTTGAAAAAGTTGTATACAAGTTCCCCTCTTTTTCTTTATAATGGAATAGATTACATATTTTATTTTGAGGAGAGGATTATGAACTATACGAAAAAACGTTGGATCATTTTGATTGTAAGTTGTTTAATCAACTTATGTATCGGATCCATGTACGCTTGGAGTGCTTTAGCCGGGCCGATGGCTAAGGAATTAAATGTGGAGAGTCTGGCGATTGTGTTTTCTATTTCCAACGCCATTGGTTTTGTGGGAATGATTCTTGGAGGGACATTAAACGATAAATTTGGTCCTCGTTGGGTTGTTTTCAGTGGCGGTTTGCTTTTTGGTTTGGGGATGTATTTAGCAGGGAATGCGCAATCGGTTACTCATTTGATTTTGACCTATGGTCTTATGTTGGGAATCGGTTTGGCTTTTGTCTATGGCTGTACCATTAGCAATACCATTAAATTTTTCCCAGATCGCCGTGGTATGGTGGGGGGAATGACAACGGCTTTTTATGGAATTAGTTCCGTAATTTTTGCGCCCATTGCTTCGGCTTTGAACCATTCTTTTGGCGTTCGCAGTTCCTTCCATATTTTAGGCGTAGTATTTATGGTAATTATTTGTGCGGGAGCCTTTATTATGCAACGTTGCCCAGTGGGGTTTGTTCCAGAAGGATATATTCCTCCAGTTGTTACAAATTCCAATTCTGCCAAAGACAAAACGCCAGGAGAAATGTTGCGTATGCCTATTTTCTACGTAATGTTGATTCTTTTAACTTGTGGAGCAACTTTTGGAATGATGATTATTTCCAATGCAAAGGGTTTGGCAATAAATATGGTTTCAGCCGCAGATGGAACGGCGACTTTATTTGTTTCAATTCTTTGTCTATTTAATACGGCAGGACGTTTGGTTGCCGGTTCTATTTCTGACAAATTGGGACGTATCAATACCATTACGGCGGCTTTATGCATTGCCATTGTGGCCTTGGTCTCTTTATTGTTAGCAGAGCCTTCTCAATCGGTTCCATTGTTCTCCGTTGGTTTGATTTTAATCGGAATTTGTTTCGGTACTTTTATGGCGGTTTTCCCAGGATTCAGTACCGATATGTTTGGAACAAAATACAATACGGTAAATTATGGAATTATGTGGATTGGTTTTTCTTTAGCTGGAATCATCGGTCCAATGTTATTAAGCAATGTTTATAGTACAACGGGAATCTATCGTTATGCCTTTTTGATTTCCATTGCCTTGGCGGCCTTTGGCTTGTTGCTAACTGTGGTTTATCGAAAGATGGCGAAAAAAGCGTAAAAAAGAGATGGTGTCTTTTGACATCGTCTTTTTTATTTTCTTTTTATTATGTTGTTATAACAACATAATTTCCATTCCTTTCTCGATACAATGAATTTACCATTAAGAAATCATTTGTGTTCTAAGAAAGGAAAAGAATATGAAAAAAATAAATTTAGCACGTAGCGTGTATGATTTAGTAGAAGAATATCCTGAAGTAAAAGACATTTTGGCCAGCGTTGGTTTTGATGAAATCAAAAAACCGGCCATGCTTTCTTCTTTGGGACGTGTTATGACCCTTCCAAAGGGAGCAAAAATGCGAAAAATCCCTATGGAAAAAATTATATTTGCCCTTATGGAAGAGGGGTTTGTTTTGGAAGGGGAAATGCCAAAGGAAATTTCTCTTGAAAAAGAGGAAATGAAGAAAACTCCAACCAACGGATCTCGTGAAGAAATTAAGGATTTCTTACGTCGTTTGGGAGAAGGAGAGGATTTGGAATCGGTTCGAGAGGATTTTGTGAAAAAATTCCAAGAGGTGGAAGCTTCGGAAATTATGCGGGCGGAACAGGAACTTTTAGAAGAGGGAACGCCTTTGGAAGAGGTGCAAAAACTTTGTGACGTTCACTCTGCCTTATTCCACGGAAACACACGAGAAGAAAAAATCGCCAATGCTGAGAAAGAAGTAGAAGCTTCCTTGGAACGAGAAGAAACAAAAGGGGCTTATGAAAAAATAAAGGGAATCAAAGGCCATCCGATTTTTCTTTTTCAAGAAGAGAACCAAGCCTTAGAAAGCCTACTATCTGAAAAAGAAAAACATATGGAAGAAGATTTGGAAGGATTTCTTGAAAAAATTCGAGAAATTTCGGTTCATTACGCTAAAAAAGGAGATTTGCTATACCCTCACTTGAAGGTGAAATATGATATTTCAGGTCCTTCCAATGTCATGTGGACCGTAGACGATGAAATTCGTCAAAGTTTGAAGGAATTCGATGAGAAACAGGATAAGGAAAAATTATTAGAAGTTTTGGGGCGAATGGAAGAGATGATATATAAGGAAGAAAATATTCTATTTCCTATTGCTTTGGAGAATTTCACCTTGGATGAATGGAAATCCATTTATCAAGACGCAAAAGACTACCCTATGGTATTTGGAGTAAAAGGAGAGAAATGGGAAGAGGCGGAAAGTTTTGAAAGCCCAGTGGATTCTATCGATGGAATGATTTCTATGCCTGGAGGAAATATGACAGTTTCTCAGCTTAGGGCTATGCTCAATGCGATTCCTTTGGAAATTTCCTTTGTAGATGATCAGAATATCAACCGATTTTTCAACGAAGGACCAAAATTATTTAAGCGTCCATCTATGGCTATAGGACGGGAAGTTTTTTCCTGTCATCCTCCCAAAATTGAGCCTATGGTTCGAGGCATTATTGAAGATTTTCGGGAAGGCAAAAGAGACAGTGTGCCCGTTTGGATGGAAAAAAATGGGAGTACTTTATTGGTGACTTATATGGCGGTTCGAGATCATAAAGGAGAGTATGTTGGCACTATGGAATTGGTTCAAGAAATGGATTTTGCCAAAGAATATTTTCAGGGATAGAGAAGGGTTCCATTCCTTCGTTTTATCAAAACAATACGTATAGGAACGGGAAGATAAAAAACGAGGACAGATAAATCACAAGATATAAGAAAAGGGGCGGATTAAAAATCCGTCCCTCCTTCTTTTAAGAGAAAATCATTTTTCTTATATTCAATAAATCCCTCTCGTTGCATTTTGGAAAGTTCATTGGAAAGAGCGCTACGATCTACCCCTAGATAATCGGCCAATTCTTGTCGAGAAAAAGGAATTTGGAAATGACGAGAATTGTTTTTTATGGATTGTTCTGATAAATAGGAAAGAAGCCGACCGCGAATGGATTTGGATGCCGTATGCAACATTCTCTGAGAAAGATTGAGATTCTTTTGTGCAGAAATTTGAATAAGGTTATGAACCAATCGATTGTGAAAAGAACAGGATTTTTGGCAAGTTGTAAAAAGATGGTTCATATTCAAAAACAGAATCGAGCTTTTTTCTGCAGCTACAACATCACAAAGAAGCTCTTTACCAGGAATGGCAGCGTAGGTTTCGCCAAAAATTTCTCCCTTTGGAATGTGTCCAAATAAAACACTGTCCCCCCAATAAAAATTTACTACAATATTTACCGAACCTTCCAAAACCAACCCGACTTCTTCTATAGTATCTCCAGCTTGGTAGAGAATTTCTCCCTTTTGAAAGGATTTTTTATGGGCCCCTAAACAAGGAAGCAAAGCTTTTATTTCTTCTTCTTGAATGCCCTGAAATAAAGAAGTATTTTTCAAAAAAATTTTCATAACCCTCTCCTTTCGTTGTTAAAACAACATACATTCTCTTGTTATTTTACTATAATTAGGAAAAAGAAAAAAGTTTTAGATTGAGAGGTAGAAAAATGAGCCAATTTTTAGGACCCATTCATTATTGGTTGTACAATAAAATCGAAAATCAAGAAAATTTGACAAAATCTTTGGAAGAGTATGGGAAAAATCAAGAATGGATAGCAGAAGAAAGCCAATGGACAAAGGAATTTCCTCCTTTGGAATCGGCAATTGATGAAGGAGATATTCATGGTTGGTTACAAGAGGAGGTTCGAAACGGAGAAATCCGCTGGGCGAAACTAGTGACGGAATTAATAAAAGAAGACGAAAGTCGCTGGGAAGAAATAAAAGAAGTGGCCTATGATTTTGGTGTTCGTCATCCTTTTGAAGAGGATGAGAACCCAGAGGCCATCTATCGCCAGATGGAAAATTTTTTCGTAAATGGAATGCCTTGTGATCATGTGAATATGGTAATGGAAAGCAACCCACAGGGAATTATGTGGAAACAAACCCAGGATTTGCACAAGGAGTATTGGCGTGAAGTAGGAGGGGATCCGAAACAATATTACACGTTGCGAGAAAATGTTATAGAAGGAATGCTTTCGAATACGGGATATACATTAGAAAATGTAGATGTAGATTTGTATCGATTGGCAAAAAAATAAAGGGATAGCGAAAGCTATCCCTTTTTTTTAGAAAAATTATTGGTTTTCTTCTCTTTCTTTTTTCTTATTAAAATATAAGAATACAGGAATTCCTACTGCTGCAGCAGCCAATCCGTACAAAGAAAGACGGAAATCTGTCGTCACAGTGGAGAATACAAGGTACAATCCACCGGTAATTCCTAAAATAGGAATAATTGGGAACAATGGAACGTGATACAAGCTGTTGTCCCGTTCTCTAGTTTTTCTTAATTTGAAAATCCCCGCAACCAATACAGTAAAGAATACCCAAAGAATAAATATTACCATGTTCGATACGGTTTCAAAGGTTCCTGTTCCAATGAAGAACAAGGAGAAAAGCACTGTAACAATAATACATGGAATGGGCGTGTTGAATTTTGGATGAATATAGGCGAAAGTATCTGAAGCAGGCAATAATTTACGTTCTGCCATTGGTAAAATATAACGTTCGTTACTCATCATTTGTGCGTTCATTGTAACAACACTAGAAATCAATACGCCTACACTAATTAATAATCCTCCCGTTCCTCCAAATAAAACTTCAGCGGCGCGAACTCCAACATTTTCTGTAGCAAGAATTTCGTTGGCGGGAAGAGTTTTGAAAATAACCCAGTTAAAGGCAATGTAAACTGCCATTACAAAGATAATAGAAGCCACAATGGCCTTAGGTAAGTTCTTTTCAGAATTTACCATTTCGCCTCCTAGAGTACAAGTGGCAATCCATCCATCGTAAGCCCAAAGAGCGCCGATTAAAGCAACTCCAATATTTACTTTATCAGGAGAGCCGATCATCGAAAGATTAATGGCGCCGGGAATATTTCCTTTGAAAATACCAAACAATAAGATGGCAGCAATGGGCGCCAACTTACCAATCGTTCCTAACACTTGAATTTTCATAACCCCTTTTGTGGAAAGAGCTTGTAAGATACCAAATAAAATAACCACTCCAAAGGATAACATTCGCATTTGACCAGGCGTCATTTCCAAGAAATAAGAAGCGAAAGTAGAGAAAGCAATGGCGCTGGCGGCGATTCCCCCCGGCCCTACAACCAAGACGTAAACCCAGCCGTATAAAAAGCCAACAAGTTCTCCAAATAATTCAGAAAGATAGGTGTACATACCGCCCAATTCAGGAATATAGGCAGCAATTTCTGCAATGGTTAAAGCCGCGCAGATGGTAACGAATCCAGCCAAAGCCCAAATGATTAAGGACATTCCTGTAGATCCTGTAGAATTCAATACAGAAGAAGGCTTCAAGAAAACCCCTGTACCAATTACGTAGGAAATACCGAAAATGGTCGCCTCAAATAAGCTGAGGTTTCTGGCCAATTGTGTTTCGGTTTTGTTTTTGTTCATAAAAAACTCCTTTAGTTTTATTTCTTTCGTTTTAAGAAGATAAGAAATTTCACAAACAAGATTTAGAGGTGGGAAAAATAAAAAATTGTTTTCCTTTTTGTTGTAAAACAAACATACAAAAATCAATTTAATGAAAAAACTTAATTCTTAAGTACAATTTTATTATAACATCAAAAGAGGGAAAAGCAAGAAAAATAAGTAAATAACGAGGATTTACTGCTTTATAGTAAAGCGGTATTGAAATGAAAAAGTACGATAACACATATCAACTGCAATTTTGTGAAAAAATAAATGAAACATAATATTCCTTGGTTTTTCCTCAAAGGTGCATAATGGAGAAAAATATTCTCCTTAGAATTATGTTATAATTTATAGAGGAAAGGGAAAGGGTGGAAATATGATAGGAATTTATTTTAGTGGTACAGGAAATACCCGTTATTGCATAGAAAAGTTTTTGAAAGAATGTGGTTATGAAAATTCTGCGTATTCAATAGAAGATCCAGAAGCGTTGGAACGTTTGGAAGAGGCGGAGGAAATTGTATTAGGATATCCCGTTTATGCTAGCAATTTACCATTGATTTTCCGAGAATTTTTAATGGAGCATCGGGCGTTATTTTATGGAAAAAAAGTATATATAATTGCCACGATGACTTTGTTTAGTGGAGATGGAGCGGGAGTTTTGGCTCGTTTAATGGAAAAATTCCAAGCAAAGGTCCAAGGAGGAATCCATGTAATTATGCCTGATTGTATCTGCGATATTAAAATTTTCAAAAAGGATGAAGAAGGGCAGGCAAAAATTTTGTTTAAGGCCGATCGCAAATTGGAAAGAGCCGCAAGACGTTATATGAGCCATCGGCCCATTCGACAAGGGCTAAGCATTCCAGCAGAAATGCTAGGATTTTTTGCCCAAAGAGCCCACGCAACAGAAATGGTTAGTCAATATAGCGACAAAATAAAAATCGATCAAACCAAATGTGTGGATTGTAAAAAATGTATGAGAGTTTGTCCTATGGATAATTTCGAAATAAAAAAGGAAAAAATAGTAGATCGCGGACAATGTACATTATGTTATCGCTGCGCCAATTTGTGTCCAACCCAAGCCATTACCATTTCAGGTAGTAAGGTACACCAACAGAGCAAAATGATTCAGCGTTACGATTGGGAAAAGAAGTAAAATTGATTTTGTTTCTATAAATATGGATATAAAAAGAGAAGAAGGTGAGGAAATGAGCAACGAAATAAAAGGAATTCAAAATTTATCCGCTGAGGAGAGAATGGAATATCTCCATTCTTTTGTGAAGGCATTATTGGAAACAGAAAAAGATCCCATTGCTTTAATGAGTAATATTTCTGCGGCCATTAAAGGAGTTGTAGAAGATTTGAATTGGGCGGGCTTTTATTTGGTTCAGGGGAAAGAATTGGTTCTTGGTCCCTTTCAAGGTCTTCCTGCTTGCACTCGTTTGGAATACGAAGTGGGCGTTTGTGCCAAAGCGTGGCGGGAAAAACGTGTTGTTTGTATAGAAGATGTTCATGCCGTAGAAGATCACGTTGCTTGTGATAGCGCCTCAAATAGCGAATTGGTCATTCCCCTTTTCCGTGAAGAAGAAGTATACGGTGTTTTGGATTTGGATTCTCCAATCAAAGGTCGTTTTACATTAATCGAAGTGGAAGGATTTTCTCGCTTGGGAAGTTTGATTCAAGATTATTTATATTAGGAGGAAATCATGGATTTTCAATTGTTACGAATCTACTTGCTACTGAATCTAGTAGTTTTTGCGTTGTATGGAATGGATAAACGGAACGCAGTCAAAGGGAATTTTCGAATTTCTGAAGCGAGCCTTTTAATCTTAGGATTGGCTGGCGGTGGAATTGGTGGACTTTTGGGAATGCAAGCTTTTAATCATAAAACATCGAAGCGTCATTTTTATTTGATGAATGCCTTTGGGTTCATTGTATTTGTTTATATTTTTGTGTCAAAAATTCGCATGTAAGGGCCCTTTGGGCTCTTTTTTTAAGGGAGGAGAAAATATGAATATTACAGTATATTGTGGATCTCATTTCGGAAAAGAAAAAAGCCATAAGGAAATGGCAATAAAGTTAGGAAAATGGATTGCAAAAAAGAACCATCGCCTAATATATGGCGGGAGAAAATCAGGAATTATGGGGATTGTAGCCGATGCGGTTTTAGAAAATGGGGGAGAAACCATTGGAGTGATACCAAAGTTTTTGGCCGAGAGAACCGATGTACATCCGCAACTAACGGAGTGCATTCTTGTGGAAACCATGAGAGAGAGAAAAAGCATTATGATTGAAAAAGGGGACGTTTTTATTGCCTTGCCAGGAGGACCGGGAACGTTAGAGGAAATTTCTGAAGTGATTTCATGGGTTCGCTTGGGACAGAAATCCTCTCCTTGTATCCTTTTGAATGTAGGAGGATATTATGATCCTTTGGAAGTTCTATTTGACAGAATGGTGGAATATGGATTTTTAACGGAAGAAGAACGGAATCAAACGTTGTTTACAGAAAATTTAGAAAAAATGGAAGAGTTTGTAGAAAATTATCGTTGTTAGATTTCCGAAAGGTGTAAAAGTTCAAGTCAAATAGGAAAAGACTCCTAAGAAAGGAGGCTTTTTTTCTTGCATTTCTATTTTTTTGATTGTATACTAGTACGATATAATTGGAGAAGAGGAAATATGGAGAATATAAAGACGGAAATTAAATTATCTGATAGTTTTACTTATGGGCGGTTATTGCGATTTGCATTACCGTCGATTATTATGGTTATTTTTACTTCGATTTACGGAGTTATAGACGGTTTGTTCGTGTCTAATTTCATTGGCGAGACGTCTTTTGCGGCTCTTAATTTTATTATGCCTTTTATTATGATTCTAGGAGGCATAGGTTTTATGATTGGCACCGGTGGATCGGCGTTGGTTGCCAGTGAACTCGGTCGAGGAAATCAAGAAAAAGCTAATGAATATTTTGGAATGCTTATTGTCTTTACCTTGTGTTTAGGAGCGATTGTTTCCATTGTAGGGATGGCGTTGATTCCTCAAATCGTAGATTGGCTTGGGGGAACGGAGAAAATTGCCTCTGACGCCATTATTTATGGGCGGGTTACCATCTTTTTTATGGTTCCGTTTATGTTGCAAGGGGTGTTTCAAAGTTTTTTTGTGGCAGCAGAAAAGCCAAAATTAGGATTGTGGATGACCGTTGCTTCAGGAATTACCAATGTAATTTTAGATTTTGTGTTTATTGTTGTCTTCAAAATGGGAATTGCAGGTGCTGCTTTGGCAACGGGAGTAGGAGAGTGTGTAGGAGGACTTCTTCCTGTACTGTATTTTCTTCGTCCCAATAGCAGTCTGTTGCAATTAAAGAAAACGAAAATGGACTGGAAAGCCATTTGGCAAACTTTGGTCAACGGCTCTTCGGAACTTATGAATAGTGTTTCCGCTTCTGTAGTTGGTATGGTCTTTAACTATCAACTCCTCCGCTACATTGGAGAAGGCGGCGTTTCGGCCTATGGGGTACTAATGTATTTACAATTTATTTTTGTCTCCATTTCTCTAGGATTTTCCTTTGGAACGGCGCCGGTAATCAGTTTTCACTATGGGGCCAATCACATAGAAGAGCTACAAAGTTTACTGAAAAAAAGTTTGATATTGATGCTAGGGATTGGTATATTTTTAGCCGTTTTTGCTTTTCTTATGGCGGAACCTTTTTCTGATATATTTGTTGGCTATAGCCCAGAACTATTGGCCATGACAACTCGAGCGTTTCGAATTTTTTCCTTTGCTTTTGTGTTATTTGGAGTCAATATTTATATTTCTTCCTTTTTTACGGCGTTAAACAATGGACGTGTTTCGGCGATAATCGCCTTTTTGCGGACATTGGTCTTCAAAATGGGGGCAGTGTTAATATTGCCCGTTCTATTTGGCGTAGAGGGAATTTGGTGGGCGACAGGGGCCTCTGAAATATTTGCCTTTGTTGTTTCTGTGGGATTTTTATTCCTTTTGAGAAAATATTACCGTTATTTCTAAAAAAAGAATCCATGGAAAATCCATGGATTTTTTAGATAGAATAAAAAATAAGAAGAAAAGCGAGGAAAGCAAAATTCCAACGGAAAAAAGGTAGAAGGAAGGATTTTATTTCGCCGCCTCCTTTGGAAAAATAGCGAATGGTAATTAAAGAAGCCAAAGAGGCCACAGGGGTTCCTAGGCCGCCAATGTTGCTGCCCAACAAAAGAGCGTTCTTTGCCATGGTGAATTTTGACAACAAAATGGCTGCAGGAACATTGCTAATTCCCTGGCTTAAAAGTGCCGTAACAAGGAGCTCTCTACCCTTTAATAAGTTCTGAATCATTTCTTGAAAAGCGGGAAGATTTTGAAGATTTCCGGAAAAGATAAAAAAACATACAAAGGTCAAGAGAAGAGAGAAATCGACGCTGATCAATCGCTTAGGCTTTACAAAAAGGGTTAAAATCGTCACTCCTAAAAAGGATTGGTAGGTATTAAAAAGCTTAAAAATACTCAACAAACAAAGGATAAATAAAAGGAGAGCCCAAAGGAGGGTCTCTTTTTTTATGTTTGATTTTGTAATAGAAAGGGCCAAGGGAGAAGAGTGGCGAAAGACAAAGAAACTTCCAGCCAAAAGAAGAAGTGCCGTTACTAAGGTTAAAGGGCCTGTTGTTTGAAAGAATTCTTCCAAAGAAAACCCATAGAAATAATATAAGTAAATATTTTGAGGATTTCCAATAGGTGTAAAGGCGGAACCAACGTTGGCGGCGATGGTTTCGAAAATCAACAAAGGGATGGCGTACGTTTCCAAATGAGCCTGTTTCAATAAAAGAAGGGTAAAGGGAACAAAGGCAATTAAGGCCACGTCATTGGTTAAAATCATAGAAGAAAAAAAGCAAAGGAAAATCATCCAGAGAAAGAGAGCGCGAGTGGAGCGACTTTTTTCCAAAAGTTTGTTGGAAATAGCGAGGAAAGCGCCTGAATCTTCAAAGGTTTTTACGACAACCATAAGAGAAAACAAAAGCAATAATGTATTGGTGTCTATGTAGGAAAAATATTCCCGACTAGGAGGAACAAAAAATAGAGAGAGAAGGGCGAAAAAAAGAGAAACAAGGAGCACAATATGCTCCTTGAAAAAAGAGTGTTTCTTCATATTATTTTCTCGTTCTATCCAATAAGCGAACCATATCGCTAAAAATTCCATAAGCAGTTTGTTCAATTTCAGGTGCATGTTCGATAACAGAAACTTTCCCCATTAAATCTGTTGTAATAGAAACGATAGAGGTGGTGCTATCTACAGAAGCAAGCATATTTTCTCGAGGAAGAGCGGTAGGTTTTACCACGGCTTTTACTTGATTATTTTCTCGGTATCCGCGACAAAGAAGTTTAATGACGCGCCCTTCTTTTTCCGCCTCTTCAATATCTTTTTCTGTAATATGTTCAATTCCCTCACGATCAACTTGGTCTGGGGTAATATTTGCTCTCATTAAAACATTCAAAAGGGCCGTTGTCTTTGCGGCGGCATCGTATCCTTCAATATCCATAGCGGGATCGGCTTCCACAAAACCGCGAGCCCGTCCCTCTTCCATAATTTCGTCGTAAGGACGTTTTTTCGCCATCTCTTCCAAAATGAAATTGGTCGTACTATTTAAGATTCCAGACACCTCTTCAATTTGACAAAATTTCAAAGTATCTTCTACTAAATTAAAAATGGGAGTGCCATCCATAACTGTAGTTTCATAGAAAAATTCCACGCCTTTTTCTTCCGCCATGGATTTTAACTCCTCAAAAGCCCAAGCAATAGGGCCTTTGTTGGCTGTAATGGCGTGTTTTCCTCGAGAAAAAGCTCCACGAATGTGATCAATAGCCGGTTGTCCTGTTTCAATATTCAAAGGAGTCAATTCCATAATAGCATCATAATCGGCAGACTCAATGACCTCAAAATTGGAAAGAGAACAATATCCAGGGGTTACCTTAGAAAAGTGATTCATTTCTCTCACATCTTTTAACGCTCTTTCCAAATCAATTCCTTTAGGATTTACCAAAGTTCCCTTTGAACGGGTAGAAATAGCTGTAACAAGAATTTTGTGATTGTAAGTTTGTTCTACTTCCTCTTGTTTATCCAAAAGCATTTGGGCAAAAGCTTGTCCCGCATTTCCAAAACCCAATAAAGCCAATTTTAATGTATTCATTTTCGATCCTCCTTAAACTTTCTGGCAATACTATTATTATAGAATAGATGGATGAATTGGTACAACAAAAATCCTCCTAAGGAAAGACCGGCAATGGTATCGAAAAGATAATGAACGCCTACGTAAACTCGGCTCATGGCAATAAGGAAAGAAAAAGCTCCTACAAAAATCCAAATCCCTAAGGAGTATTTTTTTTCTTTTGGAAAATGTTCCATCAGAAGAAAAGCCAAAGCACCATAGACTACAACAGAACCTAAAGAATGGCCGCTAGGAAAAGAATAGGAAGTAGCTGAAACCAAATGATAGATTTCCTCTGGGCGAGGGCGATGAATAATCTGTTTTAGCAAAGGATTTATAATAACGGTGGGAATAATGACTGTAATGGCAAACCAAAAGCTATGGAAATAATTTTTATGATAATAAAAATATCCTACGACAAAACAAGTTAAGATGACGACAGTGGAAGCATTTCCAAGAGAGGTAAGAAAACGGAACAAAAGGGAAAGACTGGGATTGCGAATGGTAAGAATCCATTCCAAAACTCGGTGATCCCAAGTGTTGATAAAATCAGGAAAAAACAAGAGCCCTCCCAAACTGAAAAGAAAAGGGAGAAGGAGAAGAATAGAATAAAAAATACGCTTATTCATAAGAATTTTTTCTTTCTAAAATCTCCTTTATTTTCAAATAAAGGTTCACATTGTGGGGTCTGCCAATAAGAAAATCAGAATCGCCAAGGGAGAGGATGGGCGTGCCGTATTTTTCCAAAAGCTCCTGAATATTTTCTGAATCCACCGAAGAGGACTCAACAAATTCAAATTGGATTTTTTCCTTTACATCGGTTCCTGACAAAAAGGACTGCAGTTCACAAAAAATATCGTACTCATTCGCATCGCGATGGGTTACTCCAGCAAATCCACAACTTTTGGTATGGGGGATTTCCCGGGACTTTTCTCCATAAAAAAGAACAGATAATGGCTTCATAAAACCTCCTTAGAAATATCTTAAGAATTGAATTTTTATAAATTGTTGAATATTTTTTCTTCCTATACTAAACTAGATAGAGTTACTAAAAAAGAGAAAAAAGGTGAATTTATGATAAAAGATATACTCCATGGATTTTCCATGGCACTTGCCGACAGCGTTCCCGGTGTTTCAGGAGGAACCGTCGCCTTTATAATGGGCTTCTACGATCGATTTATCGGTTCCATAAACGCCCTAACATTTGGAAACAAAGACGCAAAGATCAAAGCACTAAAATATCTGATGAAATTAGGAGTTGGCTGGGGAATCGGCATGATTTTGGCCGTGCTAATTTTATCCGCTCTATTTGAATCCCATATTTACAACGTAAGCTCTCTATTTATGGGCTTTATCTTAGGTGCTATCCCTATTATTGTAATGGAAGAGAAAGGAAATTTGAAGAACAATCCAGCCAGCTTAATATTTTTTGGTATCGGATTGGCTATTGTAGTCGGAATTGGATTTTTAGGAAATATTGGCGATAGCGCTTCTTTTTCTCTAGGAGAATTCACTCTATCTCAAAGCATCCGTTTATTTTTCCTTGGAATGATTGCTATTTCGGCCATGTTCCTACCAGGTATTTCTGGCTCTACATTTCTTCTAATCTTTGGAGCTTATATACCCATTATTACAGGAATTCGTGAAGTATTGGGCTTAGATTTTTCCTATATTCCTTCCTTATTTGTATTTGGAGTGGGTGTATTAATCGGGGCACAAAGCGTAGTAAAAGTAATAGAATATTGTTTGAGAAATTATCGATCTCGTACCATTTTCTTTGTATTGGGAATGATGTTTGGTTCCATTTATCCCATTATTTTAGGTCCTACCACCTTAGAAAATCCAGTTCCCGCTTTAAGCCTAGGAACATTTTCTCCTATATTTTTTATTGGAGGAGTCCTACTGGTTTTAGGAATGCAGTGGATAAAATTAAAAGAAGATACAAAAGCAGAATAAAAAAACCGTGGAAATTTCCACGGTTATTTTTGTGCTTCTTTTTCTGCGGCAAAAGATTCAAAAGCCTCGTAATGCTCTCTTACTTTTATTCGGTCTATTTCTAGTAAAAAGTTTGGAACGGTAGATTCATAAATTTCTTTGGCCATTTTTCGTAGTAGGCTTAAATTCTTTCTTGTAGATTTTAGAGCCATTACATTGAATCCATGGAAGAGGGCGGAAATAACTTGAGGACTATGACTTCCAGAATTTACGATTGGAATAATGGTGTGATACAAATCTTCTTCTAAAGTGTTGGATGTGTAATAAATGCAACCCTTATCTAGGTGCATAATATGATGATGGGTATCTACAGAGGCAAGCTCACCCAATAGAATTCCAAGTCTTCGAATGCTTGTAACGGCTGTGGTAGGATCGTTGATTCCTGTAGATAGAGCCATTAAAGTCATTTCGGTTATTTTCTCTATGCTATAGCGGTAGTTTGTTAGGACGATTTTTGTATCTTGGATTTGGTATAATTTTTTTATTTTTTCGATTTTCTCCTCTAGTTCTTCTTGATTTTTATTTTGGTTAAGATACAACCGACCAATTTCTTGCTCCTTTACGATAAATTCTCCATTTTTACGAGTGAGGACAAACGTCCCTTCAAAATCCTGGAAAGTAGACTTTGCCGCACCGAAATCAAAATGTTCTAAATATCCAGAAGTGCTACTGTAGATTGGGATGAAATCCGTTCGGTCAAAATTTTCATACAAATTGTCGTAATCTCGCTCTTTCACCTCGTTTTTTACGATTTCTAAGGCTTCCTCAAAGGCATCGGCAATAACATTTCCCGGTTGCAAATCACGAATGGTCTGTTGAATAAAGATAACCATGTAAACAACGCAAATCAAAGCATATACAACGCCGACGGTCCCCGCTATTACGTAGCGAGTTTCATCGTAACTACGCATAAAATTTAGAGAGGCAATACAATAAATAAATCCTCCCATGAAAATTCCAAGAACTTTCATGGTAATTTTTTTGCCAACAAAATTTTCCATAGCTCTTGGCGTAATGGATCCGCTATAGTAGGTTAAAACAGATAAAATCGATGAAAAAGTAAAGATTGCAATAGAAAGCAAACTGGCCGCAATGGAGGACAAAACCGTTTTGGATAAATCCAATTTAGTAAAAAGAATTTGTGGTAAGTTTCGGCTCCATTGGGCGGTGCTGTAGTCAATAAAAGTTACAATGATTAGGAGCAAAATAGAAATTCCTATGTATTGCAAGTTGTAGACCCACGTTCGATGATTAAATAAATAAAGTCGTATTTGATTTTTCATAATATCTCCTTTTTTTTTCTACCAAATAGTATATCAAAGCTATAGGAATAAGGAAATAAAAAAGCCCAACCCGAAGGTTGGACTAGAAAGGCAGATTAGTTGCTAGCGTAGTTATCAAAGTATCCTTGAACGTAAACGACAGGCGTTCCTTTGTCTCCAGAGCCAGAAGTTAAATCAGCCAAAGAACCCAAAAGGTCAGTTAAACGACGAGGAGTTGTTCCCAATGTTTCGTCACGACCTGTTAAGTCTTGGTCTTTTTTGTTAATACGAGAAAGAATCGCTTCTTCCATTTCTTCTTTGCTCATGTTTTCTAACTCAGTATCTGCAATATATTTCATTTTTAATTCGTTTGGTGTTCCTTCCAATCCAGATGTATAAGCAGGAGAAACAACAGGGTCAGCAAGTTCCCAAATTTTTCCTACTGGATCTTTGAAAGCACCATCGCCATAAACCATTACTTCAATATTTGTTTTGCTGTAATCGTTTAATTTCTTTTGCAATTCAGTAACAAATTCTTGTCCATGTCTTGGGAATAATTTGACTTTTTCTTCCCCAGCCATGTTGCTACCAAGCAAACCATATTCAGGATTGAATCCGCTGCCATCAATGCTTTCTGTTAGGATATCATCCAAACCAAATACAATTTCAGCGCCATTGTCCTTTAACTGTTGTTTCACCAATTCTCTTGTGTGAATGGAGCAAACAAGAATATCTTTTGTATAATTTAAGATGGTTTTTGGATCGTTGGAAAAATGGATTTCACAATTTGGAGCAATTTCTTTATACAAAGTAACATAGTCGATGCCAGTAAAAGTATGTCTTACTTCTTGACCAAAAGCCTCACGATATTGATTTTCTTCTAAAATATCAGTGTAAGGATTGATTTTTTTGCCATAAAGAAGTTTTTCGTCCATTAAATGGTTTCCCACTTCATCTGAAGGATAGGCCAATAAAATATGCAATTTTCTACCACTTTTTGCAATACCACGTAAAATAGTAGAGAATCGGTTACGGCTCAAAATTGGGAAAATAACTCCGATTTCGTTAGGGAATTTCGCTGCAACGTCTTTAGCAATTTGGTCTGTAGTGGCATAGTTACCTTGAGAACGAGCCAACAAAGACTCAGTAACACAAACTACGTCTTTTTCTTGCATTTGGATGTCTTCAGATTCAACGGCTTTTGTAACAGAATCATAAACAATATCCACCAAATTGTCGCCCATTTTTACAATTGGGGTACGAATTCCACGAGTGACAGTTCCAACATATCTTTTCATTTCATCGCCTCTTTCAAGATGATTTTCCTATTTCTAGGATTGTGCCATTTCATACTCATGTATTTTACCATAAGGGCCACAAAATGAGTATAAAATATATAAAAAAATTGGAAAATTTTTCCTATTTTTTTGAAAATTTCGGGAAAAAATTTTCCCAAAGAAGAAAAAGAAACAAAAGCAAAAAAACGTCTAATTCCATTGAAATTGGAGAAATTAGAGGATAGAATAAAAGAAAAAGCAAAGGAGAAATTATGAAAGCGTTATTCGTTCACCCAAATGGAAAAGACAAAGAAGTCAAAATAGGTTTTTCGTGGACAACATTATTCTTTGGATTTCTAGTTCCCTTATTCCGAGGGGATTTTCTTTGGATGTTCATTATGATTCTAGCAGAATCGATTCTCGGATATATCACTTTTGGTTTTGGGATATCCATAGTTAATTTATTCTTCGGTTTTATGTATAATAAAATCTATATAAGAAAATTGCTAGATCAAGGATTTATTCCCCATCCAAACCATAAAGAAGAGGTTTCTCTCTATACGGGAAGATTGTCAGGATGGGAATAAATTAGAAATAAAATAGACCGGAGGCAGAATGGCTAAGAAAAAATCAAAATTAACAAGCGGGAAAATTGTATCCCATAGTTTCCCGAATCGAACCAAGGCAGTAAATGAAGAGGGCGAAACCATCTCCCTAAAAGGAGGAATGGTAGGGCAAGAAGTAGATATTCTCTTGACACGCACAAGAAAAAACAATAAAAAAGGCCGCATTTTACAAGTGGCGAAACGGGCAGATTACGAAAGAGAAAGCCCTTGTCCTCACGGAGAAATTTGTGGGGGTTGCTCTTACCAAACCATTTCTTATGAAGAAGAAAGCCAATTGAAAAAAACATTATTAGAAGAGCTTTTTGCCGAAGAGTTAGAAGGCGCGCCCCTTCCTTATACAAAAAGCAACCAAGAGCTTCGTTATCGAAACAAAATGGAATATACCTTTGGAGACGAAGAAAAAGACGGGCCATTGGCACTGGGACTTCATCGAAAAGCGCGATTCCATGAATTGGTAAATACCGATCATTGTCTATTGGTTCCAGAAGATATGAACACCATACGAAAAGCCACCCGAGAATTTTTTGATAAAAAAGGAGTCTCTTTCTATCATCGCATGCGCCATGAAGGCGTTTTGCGTCATTTTGTTATTCGAAAAGCTCGAGGAACGGGAGAAATTTTGGTAAATCTTGTTACCACGTGGACGGACATGGATTTAACGGAATTTGTGGAAATGTTGAAAAATTTAGAATTAGACGGGAAGATTCAATCCATCTATCACACCGAAACCAATGATTTAGCCGATGCCATTAAGCCAGAAAAAGTAACGCTACTTTGGGGTGAGGAAACCATTGAAGAGGAATTGTTGGGATTGAAATTTCACATTGGTCCCTTCTCTTTCTTCCAACCCAATCCATGGACAGCAGAAATCATCTATGAAAAGGCCCGTGCTTTGGCTGGACAAGAAAAAGGAATTGTCTTTGATTTATATAGCGGAACCGGAACCATCGGGCAAATTTTGGCCAAAGAAGCAGAGGAAGTAATCGGAATTGAGATTGTGGAAGAAGCCGTAGAACAGGCCAATCGAACCGCCAAAGAGAATGGCGTAGAAAACGCCACTTTCTTAGCAGGAGACGTATTAAAAGTCGTAGATGAATTAGAGAAAAAGCCGAACCTATTGGTAGTTGACCCTCCACGAGATGGAATTCACCCAAAAGCCATTGGAAAGCTGATCGCCATGGAAAGTCCAAGGATTCTGTATATTTCCTGTAACCCAGCAACATTAAAAAGAGATTTGGATATTTTTAAGGCACACGGATACAAAATGGATCACTTAGAAGCCGTAGATCAATTCCCACGGACCATTCACGTTGAGAGTGTAGTATTGATGTCAAGAACAGTATAAACTCAAAAGTGGTTTAAAAATGAATAATATATCTCGGTTTGTAAAGAAAATATGGAGATAAAAATATTGAGGAGAAGAATATGAACAAACAAAAAAACGGTATTATTTTATACCAATCCAAATATGGTGCAACTAAAGAATACGCAAAATGGTTGTCCGAGACAACAGGTTTTAAATTTTTAGAAATTAAGAAGGCAAAAATTGACGAGATTTTGCAGTATGATTTAATAATACTTGGTGGTGGACTTTATGCAACAGGAATTTCAGGGATATCCTTTCTTAAAAAGAATTACAGTTTATTAAAACCAAAACAAATTTTAGTATTTGCAGTGGGTGCTTCTCCTTATGTTGACGGAATAGAAAAAGTTATTGCAGAAAACAATTTAACAGGTGAGTTATCAGATATTCCTGTATTTTATTGTAGAGGAAAGTGGGACTTGGAAAATATGAGTTTTATTGATAAAAATCTGTGTAAATTACTTCAAAATAGAGTTTCAAAAAAAGATCCTTCTTCTTATGAAATATGGGAAAAAGCTTTGATTGAGGCTGGTAATAAAACACATGATTGGACTGACAAGGCTTACTTAAATCCTATATTAGATAGAATAGAATAATTAATTATAAAAATATATATTACAGAAAATTTTGATTTATAGAAATTAGAAATATTATTACTATCGACAAAAGATAATGTTAAACGATTAAAATTGAAAAGAAAACAGATTTATAATTATGTGAATCAAAACTTTATTAGTTTGAAATGTGATAAGCAGAAATTCATTTTAAAATAGACAGATAAATTACTAAAAAACGCATTTTTATATTTTAAAATAAAGATAGTGTAAAATTAATTGACTATGAAAAATCAAAAAAAATAGTAAAAAATAATGAAGTAATCTTTCTTATGCTAATAGTAGGCATTGTTTGGTATTTTTCAGTATTTACGTATAATGATAACATCAACAAACGATTTGAAAGTTATAATCCGCTAATGTTTAAAGTTGAGGACTTTGAAGGGCTGATTTGTACAAAGTATGAATTTCCTTCAGATAAAGATTAAATGCTCGCTGGCTCACTATGGTTCACTATATAGTGTAGGAGATAATCTGAAAGGGATCATTATTATCGCACATGGTTTTGGCGGCGGTGGTCATAATTCATATTTGGATTGTATAAACTATTTTGCCCAGAATGGATACTATGTATTTGCTTATGACGCTACTGGCAATGACGAAAGCGAGGGCGAAGGTGTCAGAGGATTTCCACAATGAGTGATTGATTTAGATTATTCTTTATCATTTGTTGAAGATAGCGGAAACTTCCCAAATTTACCGATTGGTTTGTTTGGACATAGTTGGGGTGCTTATTGTGATTGCGGTGTTCTTACATATCATCCTGAGGTGAAAGCAGTTATTGCATGTTGCGGTACTAACAGCTCTTCGGATATCTTTGAGATAGGAGGGAAAGAGCAGGCGGGCAATTTCATATATGCTATGATGCATTTGTAAAAATACATGAATGGATAAATCTTGGAAAGTACGCTATTAGCACAGTGATGGATGGTTTTGAATCGAGTGATGCTGCAATTTTAGTTACGCATAGCGAGGATGGCGAGGTGGTTCGAATATAATATGGATACGATTTATATTATGAAAAATATAAGGAAAATCCGAGATTTACATTCCTTCGTTTCAAATATAAAGGGCATAACGATTTTTTTTTTCGATTGTAACAACACCTACAAAGATGAGTTTAACACTGCGTTAAAAAAATGGACTGAATCCCTAGATTATGCTTATAAAGCGGAGGACAATATAGAGCGTTTTATAAAAGATGAGGAAAATTTCATTGATGCTAATCTCGATAGAAAAAAATGGTGTAATAGAATGGATATAATTCTTTTTAAACATTTTGTTGATTTTTATGATGATTATTTAAACTTGAATTAAATTTCAGTTTTAAAGTAAATACTATATGGTTTTGTTTTTTTATAATTCAATTAATAAGGATCATATTTAAAGATTATATTGTGATTAGAGAAAAATCGATAGCAATTTTTGGATATATTATAAGTAAATGACTTGATTTTGTGGATATATTCCCGCATACGAGGCTTTTGAGAAATATGAAATTTTATCAATACTGACCACTCAAGCCATGTCGAGACGCTAGTTCTACTGTCAAGGGAATAATGACCTAAAAATGGCTGTTTCCAAGGATTTTTGCATAAAATCCTATACTCAAATTGCTCACTAGAAATGTCGAAGTTGTACGATAGAACATATCCGCGGGAGTTGAAATCTATGGTAAAAATTGAGTGGGCGGATTAGATTTTTACTAACTGCGGTTCAGCACCTCCAATCTGCAAGATACATGACGGGTAAAGGAGTCACCCTAGGCAACTTAATTTAACAAAATATCGAAAAATCTGTTAAGTGCGGTTGGTTGAACGCATAGCAACTAGACATTACAATATTCATACAAATCATACAAGTGGAGGTTTTTATGAGTATTGTAGAAGTACGGGATATTGTAAAGAGGTATCCTTCCTTTGAATTAAAATCGATTTCTTTTGATATTCATGAAGGTAGAATCACTGGGTTTATTGGTAGAAACGGTGCTGGCAAGACGACAACAATCAAAGCCATGCTGAATTTAATTCATACGCAGAGCGGAAGTATTACATATTTTGGCAAAGCCTTATCGGAAAATGAGCCGGAAACAAAAAAGAGAATCGGTTATTCAACGGGAACAGTCAACTGGTATCCACGCAAGAAAATAAAGGATATCGTCAGCGTTGTAAAGAACTTTTATGAGACGTGGGACGATGAGGCATACAGAAAATATCTTGATTTATTCGAGCTTGACGAGAATAAAATGCCAATTGAACTTTCAGAGGGCATGAAGGTAAAGGTAAATCTCCTTATTGCACTTTCACACAGGACAGAGATAATGATACTGGATGAGCCAACAAGCGGTCTTGATCCTTTCTCGCGAAATGAACTGCTGGAGATTTTCATCAAGCTGAAAAAGGAAGGCATAGCTGTATTTTTTTCAACTCATATCATATCAGATATTGAAAAATGTGCGGATGACATCGTCTATATTTCATCTGGGAAAATTGTTGCGGCAATGCCGGAAGATCGGTTTATAATAAAGTATTCTGCTCCAGGAGAGACTCTCGAGGAAACTATTCTCCGTATGGAAGGAGGTGCTGACCATGTGTAACATTCTTCTGAAGGAGATAAAGCTCAGTGCATCACCCCTGGCATTTCTGTTTGTTCTTTTTGGGTTCATGTTTTTACTCCCCGGATATCCGATTCTATGCGGTGTATTCTTCTCAACTCTCGGCATTTTCAAGAGCTTTGAATTCGCCAGAGAAGCAAATGACACACTTTTCTCGGCTCTTCTTCCGATTGCAAAAAAAGATGTTGTAAAGGGTAGATTTTGTTTTATCTGTATGATTGAAATATCTACTACTCTTTTGATGCTTTTATCAGTAATTATTAGAATGACGGCTGCGGAAGGTGTAGAACTGTACAGAAACAACGTGCTGATGAATGCCAATTTATTTGCCTTGGGTGCCGCCTTTATTATTTTTGGTCTGTTTAATCTGCTTTTTGTTGGAGGCTTTTTCAAAACAGGATACAAGGTAGGCCGTCCCTTCGTTGTCTATATGATTGCGGCATTTCTCAGTATAGGCGTATTTGAAGCTTTGCATCACATTCCTGGGCTTGAAAAGCTCAATGCATTTGGCGCAGATAATATTGAATTACAGATTATTACTCTAATTTCTGGTGTTACAGCATGGTCTCTGATGACGGCTCTTTCATGTAATAAATCCTGTGCTCATTTTGAAACTATAGATTTATAAGGAGGATTCATAAATGCTGAAAGAGAATCTTGTAATGCTTCGAAATATAAACGGGTATTCACAGGAACAAATTGCGGAAAAGATAGGTATTTCCCGTCAGGCATATGCAAAATGGGAAAGCGGTGCAACAGTACCTGATATTGAAAAATGCAGCTTGCTGGCTAGGATATATGGAACCACGATTGATAGTCTTGTCAGCACTACAAAAGTTGAGGGAATAGGTGTTCTTCCGCCGGCGCCAATGGGAAAGAATATCTGGGGATCTGTCACGGTAAATGACAGAGGACAGGTTGTTATTCCAAAAGAAGCGAGGGAATTGTTTGATATAACAGCCGGAAAAAGGCTCATTGTTCTCAGCGATGAACATGGCATTGCATTGATACCGTCAAAGACTTTTGAAGAAATTGTCAATCAAGGTATGAAGCTGATGTCGATGAAAAAAGATCAGTAAAGTAGTAGAGAGAATATTTGATCAGAAACAGAGCAAAAAATTTCAACCAAAACTTTTGCTAACGATTAGTCGATGGAATTACAGTGACAATTCGCCATGTCGATTAGCGAAATATCCCCAATGTTTATTTGGAGAAGCGGGGATTGTCTGTTATGACCAGATAGCATTTTGCGGGAAAAAAATATTGTCCTGCTCTTACTGACATCAGACTTCCAAACTCGAGGCATGTTGAAGCGATTACCCTGTTATCGCGGGAATAACGAAGCCAATCGTGTGAAGCGGAGGCTGTCTCATCCAAAGCTTTCCCGTGAAGCGACTTGGGAAACCCTAACTTTCCTTACAAAGACGAATGGTTTCTTGATTTTACTTAAATAGTACAATTATCCAAAATTTTTAAGGTATCATGAAATGGAAGAATGCATTGAAAAAAGGATTCTATAATTTTATGGAGGGATGACGAATGAAAGAAAGTGGAATATGTCCGAAATGCAAAGGCCAAGATATTGTTAAAATACCAGGGAAGGTAAAAGATTATGGTTCCGGAAATAATATCCAAGTTGGAATGACGGTATTATCAGCCGTGCCAGTTCATCGATATGTCTGCTGTAGTTGTGGATTTACAGAAGAATGGGTTGATTTAAAAGATGTTCCTAAAATAAAGAAACATTATCGCTAGATTCATCCATAATGAAAAGAAGTCCAGAATCTGCACAAATTTGGGAAGAGGAGGACTATAAAGTGAAAGGGATTTTCAAAGTTTTTGTCGTGATGCTTTTTTTGTTCACTCTTGTAGGCTGTTCATCAAAGGAAAGAGAATGGAAGGAAGAGAGCGGAAATGAGAAAACAGATAAAGTAGAGGTATATTCCTATGATGGGGATTCCTTAGAATTCAAAAAAATCAGTATTTCGCCAGAAAAACAACAAGAGGTTTTTGGAGAGATAAAAAACTGACAAAAAGTGGGGAATTATATATAGATGGAGAATATCAAGGCTTAGAATCCGCTTATAATGAAAATACTTATCTCATTAAGATTTTTGAGGGAACGCCATTTACCATAGAAATAATAGAAGATAAGCCATATTTTGAAGATAAGATGTATTGGTATAATGTTGAATCGGAAGATAAAAATATAGAAGGAATCTATAAAACTTCGTATAATCTAAAAGAAAGAGTCGATCACATTATTTCTAAATAAAAGGAGTTTGAAGTAAGCATCTAGAAAATTCTAGGTGCTTATTTATGTCTTAGGAGAAATCGAGGGTTTGTCGAAAGTTGATTTTATTTCGAAAAGATTGTTTTGGGGAAAGTAGGGAATATATTTATAGAAATCGTGTTTTAGAATAAAGCAGATAAATATAAAAAGGATGAAGAATATGTTGGAAGAAAGAAATGAAGAGTTAATTTTTAGAGATAGATTGGAAGAAATTGTGGAGAGCTTTGGAGAGGGCAACCAAGAAGGGGCGAAGATGGCCATTAAGGAATGCCAAGAGGATTTTGGATTTGTTTCCATTAGCCATCAAAAGCAAATTGCAGAGGCCTTTGGTTTGGATGAAAAAATTATTAAGACGGTAATTAAGTTTATGCCTTCTATAAAGGAGTCCAAAGTAGAGTATGAAGTGATTTGTTGTACGGGTCCTCGATGTGCAAAAAATGGTTCTGTGGAAGTCTTAAAAGAGGTAAAAAATATTTTGGGAATTGATTTTAATGAAACGACAGAAGATGGAAGAATTCGACTTAGAGGACAGAATTGTTTCAAAAAATGTAAATTTGGGCCCAACATTATGATCAATGGAAAATTTCATCACCAAATGGACCGGAAGAAGGTTCAAGAGGTTTTGGGCAAAATGGTAGAAAAATAAATTGTTTCGTGAAGATGGCTTCTTGTAAGAGAGGTCATTTTTTTATGGGCGAAGTTTGTTTTTAAGAGGGGAGAAAAGATTCATTTGAAGGAAATAGGGAATATATTTTATGAGAAAATAAATGGTTTTTAGCATAAAGATAAAAAATTCCTAAGGAGGGATGAAGATGGAGAGAAAGATAGAAAAAACGGTAACGGGATTTTCCACTGTGGACGGAGCTGGAGTAAATTTAGTTCGAGTTCTTGGGAGAGAAACGGTGGAGGATTTTGATCCCATTTTGATGTTAGATTCTTTTGATAGCCAGAATCCAGAGGATTATACGGCAGGTTTTCCCTTGCATCCTCATCGGGGAATTGAAACCATTAGCTACGTATATAAGGGGAAGATGGTTCATAAAGATAGCTTAGGAAATAAGGATGCTATAGGCGATGGAGAAATTCAGTGGATGAATTCCGGCTCAGGAATTTTACACGAAGAAATGATACCGGAAGCGGATCGTCTTTTGGGGGTACAACTGTGGCTGAATTTGCCACAAAAGGACAAAATGTCAAAACCTTCTTACCATAGTATTGGGAGAGAGGAAATCCCGGAGATTCCTTTGGATGGCGGTAAGTTGCGATTATTGGCAGGGAAATACAAAGATTATGAGGGATACAAAGGGGATTATCTTCCTCTAAATTATTACGATATTCATTTGGAACCCAATCAAAGTTTGACTTTGCATATGGATTCAGAAAATTCTGTGATGTGCTTTACTTTGTTAGGAAAAGCGAAGATTGGCGATGTAGAAGTAAAAGAGAAAACCGCCGTAAAGCTATCAGAGGGAGATTCGGTTACGATTTCTGCCACAGAAGAAAAAGCCCAAATTTTGTATATGGAGTCAAAGGCTCTTCATGAAAGTGTGGCTTGGGCGGGTCCGATTGTTATGAATACGGAAGAAGAAATTCAACAGGCCTATTCGGATTTGAAAAACGAAACGTTTATAAAAGATCATCCAGATTATGAATAAAAAAAGGGAATGGAGAAAAAGTTCCATTCCCTTTTTTTATTATTGATTTAATGCGTATTTTGCGGCTTCCTCTCCGGCGATTCTACCAAAAACAGTAATATCTGTCATTGCTACAGACCCCAATCTATTGGAACCATGAGTGCCACCTGTAACTTCTCCAGCAGCGTAAAGCCCTTCAATGGGTTGGGCGTTTTTATTCATAACCTGCGCCTTCGTATTGATTTCAAGGCCACCCATGGTATGATGTACAGCCGGAGCTGTTTTTAGCATATAGAAAGGGGGTTCTTCGATAGTCCATCCAAGCATACGTAAATTGAACTCTGGATCTTGGTTATTCTTGGAATTTTGATTAAAATTCTCTATCGTTTCTTTCAAAGATTCTGGATGAATTTCGAAGTGTTGAGCCAACTCTTCTAGAGTATCTGCTTTTACCAAAAGTCCTCTGTCATATAAGCTTTTAGCCTCTTCAGGATGGGAATGGATGGTTCCGGTTTCTTCGGAAGATTTTTCATCCCAAATTAAATACCCAACTGAATCGACTTGATTCTTTATAGCTAGAGAAATAGCACGTCTTGTATCTAATTCTTCTACGAATCGGTGTCCATCTTTGTTTACGAGTAGCGCACCTCCAACAAGTCGAGTATCGCCAACATATAATAGTTTTCCAGTTTCTATATCGCAAACAGGATACAATTGAATTTGATTCATATCTACGGTGTTGGCATTTACTTTTTCTGCCATCAAAATTCCATCTCCTGTTGCGCCAGGTGCATTAGTGGATAAGATTTTATCATCTATTTCGTTATCATATTGGTAGGTCATTTCATCATTTGCGCCAAAACCACCAGTTGCTATAACGACAGATTTTGCGCTTATTTTCAAGAAGTGTTTAGGTGTCTCAGCTTTTACACCAATAATTTTTTCATTTTCACTTAAAAGTTCTGTCACATTTGCTTCTGTAAGAACTTCGATGTGTAATTGTTCGCATTTGGCTAAATATTTGGAAATTATTTCATTTCCAGAATGTCCAGCTGGAATTAAAGAGCGCTTTACAGAGTGACCTCCAAAGAACATCAATTGATCTAGCCATTCTACTTGAATATCGTCGCGTAACCAATTGTAGGAGTCCAAAGCATTATTGGCTAGGACTTCAATTAATTGAGGGTTTCCCCCTGCCGCTTCGACATCTCTTGCAAAAATTTCGGGGCTATCTTCGATATTCTCAACTTTTTGAAGTGCATTACCAGGGGCTGCATATTCTCCACCAGAAATAAGTGTATTTCCGCCTACTTGTGGCATTTTCTCAAGTAAGATGACGTTGGCTCCAGCTTTTTTAGCAGAAATTGCAGCGGCAAATCCTGCGCCGCCACCTCCTACGACTACAACGTCTGTATCTAAATTTTCTTCCGTTTTTTCGCTTTTTTCAGCAGCTGTTTGATAACTAGAAAGATCTTTTCCAGCATCTTCAATTGCTTTGGATATAGCTTTCAAATAAGCAGTACTTGTTACAGTAGCTCCAGAAATAGTATCTAAGTTAATGGATTGATTTGCTTTTATTGATTCGGTTAATCGTTTGATTGCTTCATCGCCAAGACCTTGTGTCTCGTTATGTACCGTGGTTATCTCAGAAATTTTATCCCCCTCAAAGCTCACCTCCACTTGAATGTTTCCGTTGTGTCCAGTCTCTATTGCTTTTCCGGTGGTTTCCTCTTTTGCCGTACACGCGATTGCAAGCAGTGCCAATGCAACAATAAATAGCGTTGTAAATTTTTTCTTCATATTCGCCTCCTCTTTGGAACTATCATCATTTATCAAAGTGAACTTCTCATAAAAATGTGAATGAATCCAATTATTCACAAGAGAATACTTGATTCAATCACTTTTAACTAAATGAGGTCATGCAATGAATACTTAAAAAGGAACCATTTTCATGAATGGTCCCTTTTAGTTTTGTTAAATGATTCTATTGTCGCCATCAAATGTGGTGCTATCATCGACAGCGTCTGATTTTTCTCTTCTAACTCTTAAACCTTCCTCATGAATTTGAATTTTTTGTTCATCATCCAAGCGATCAAAATCTAGCCCTTTTTGAGCGGCAAACTCTCTGTCATAAGCCAGGTCTTCATCAGCAAATTCCATGCCGCGGAATCCAACGCCGTCATTAATGCCGGTATAGAAGGGATCTGAATCTCTATATGTGAAATGCTCAGGGTTATCATAATAACCTTCCCTCTTAACGACTAAAACGTACTGGCCTTTGTCTACGGCACGGCGGGCTTCCCTTTTTACATCATCTGTCCATTCGTATCTATTGAAAACTCTATCTTCAGGATCTTCCCCAGTAAAGAAGGCGGCGATTTTATCACCTAGGCTTGCCTCTCCATCATGACGATTGACTCTGTAATAGTAGTCTCCATTCTCATGAAGTTCATTTGATGTGAACACCTCAAGTTCGAAGTTTTCGTACTGATTATCTCTCAAGTATCTAATTCTTTCCTTTAGTTGTTCTTCTGTGTTAAAAGTTTCAAAATATCTCATTATTTCCATCCTTTCAGATACAATTACTCATGCATACGCTTATGCACTAAGTTTCTAGAAATAGCGTCTTACTCACTTAAGTTTGACAATAACTTGTAAGTTTATCTTTAGAGCACAGAGATATATAAGGTCTTATTTACCTAAGTGTGGCGCAATAACCAACTAATTTATTCGCCTGCCCTAAGTAGATACCCATGCAAAAAAGAATTAAACTAAAAGTATATTTTTATGTAAATTTGATAATAATTAAGATGTCATAAAAGCTATAAGCACGAAAAAAACATAATGAAATAAAATATAAAAATTTCTATTGGTGTTCGAGGAATCAAAAGTTTGGATATATATGATTTAAATTTAGAAAAAAAGATGAAGAGGGGGTAGGTAAGAAAATGAATTTACACATTGGAGATATGTATTGGTCGGACTTTACAGAAAAGAAACACTATTCCTTAAGTACTAGTTTTGGAAATGAAATTGAAGACATACTTATTGTCGGAGGAGGGATATCCGGAGCTCTTTCGGCCTATGCTTTATCGGAGGCAGGATACAAGGTAACGTTGGTAGAATCCAATACAATTGGATCGGGGTCGACCTTGGCCAATACGGGTTTGATTCAATATATGAGTGATATTTTTTTAACAGACTTAATCAAGCAAATTGGAGAAAAAAACGCAGTAAACTTTTACAACGAATCAGTAAAAGCTATAGAAGAATTAATAAAAATAGATGAGAAAATAGAAAATTTAAGTAGTGAGACATTTCGACCATCTCAGAGTTTGATTTTGGCTACAGAGGGAAAAAAGGTTGAAGCTATAAGAAAAGAGGCAGATAAACAGAGCAGAATTGGCTATGCAGCTTCCTTCTTAGAGGAAATGGAGCTTAGAAATAAAGGGTTCAAAGCTTATGGAGCATTAAAAACGACTCCAGATATTTCTCTAAATCCTTATGGATTCCTAAATCGACTGATTGTTCATGGAAATGAAAAATGTGGGGTAAAAATTCTTGAGAAAACAAAATTTTTGAAATTAAAAAATAAAAAAGAATATCAAGAGGTGGTCTGCGAAAAAGAAGGAAAAATAATTTTAGGAAAGTTCAAGAAAATTCTTTTTGCTACTGGCTACAATCCTCCAGAATTTTTGCGAAAATATTTGAAACATTTAATGATAAATAAAACCTATGTAATTGTTTCGAATGGAGAACAGGGTTACGATGAAGAGTTGGATTATCTAGTTTGGGAGGCAAAAACTCCTTATACTTATTATAAATATACCTTTGAAGATAAATTTATGATTGGCGGATTGGACACAAAAGGTTCTAGCTTAAAGCCAGAAGACGCATATAAAAATAAAGGTAAACTTGTAGAATCCATGCAGGAGATAATAGGACATAAATCCTCTCTCATTCAACCGGAATACTCTTATGCGGCATTGTTTGGCGAAAGTAGTGATAATCTACCTTATATGGGAATTCATCCGGAAAACCCTCATGTATTCTTAATATGTGGTGTGGGAGGAAATGGGACTGTATACTCAACTATAGCCTCTAAACTTGTCTTAGATTGGGTTGCTGAAAAGGACATATCTGCATTTGATTTTTTGAAGTTGGATAGAAAATAAAAATAAAACAGTATATTTCCCTTTTAGTATAAATTTTATAAGAAGCTAGATTTCATGGATGCAAGTAAATATTGAAAAACGAAACGTTTATAAAAGATCATCCAGATTATGAATGAGAGAAAGGAAGAGGGAGAAATGGGCAGTACGAAGATTTTTATGAAGAGAGATTCCTCTACTGGTCTAAAAGAAGTAGCGGATTCCATTCGAGAAAAAATGGAGAGTTCCCTTGTGCCGGCAGAATTGGTTTCAGAACATTTAGAAATGGTAGGCGATGTGGAAATTTTTCTTCTAGTATTTGAAAAATATTATGCGAGAATCGGAGGAATGGCAGCTCTAGCCGTTCAAGGAATAAATTATGAGAATCATCAATCCATTCAAATTGTTGGAACTGGCGGTGGGGACGGAGTGTTCAATATCAGCTGGGGCGCAAACAAAGATTTTGCCATTAAAGTAGTGGATCACTTGGAAACCCTTGGATTTACAAAAGAGGATGAAAAATGATTGTTTCAAAAACAAAAAAGGCGAGAAAGTTTCCCAAAGAATGGATGGATGTAGATAGAAAAGAAACGGCCTTTGTTCCCTATCGAAAGGAAAATTTTTTAACAGAAACGCATATTGCGGGAACGAGCCATATTAAAAAGATAGAAAAAAGGGAACCGAAATTGAAACGTGGAAAGAAATTGGTTCTAAAACGAGAATCCTACAATCCCTATGATTTTTGGGCCATTCGTGTGGAAACCAAAAAAGGGAAAAAATTGGGATACATTCCTAAAAAGGACAATGAAATTTTGGCCCGGTTAATGGATATGGGAATTCCATTGTATGGACGGATCGATTGGAAGGAATATAAGGGGGATTGGCTTTTTGTTCGTATCAGTATTTATGTAAAAAAGAAAAAATAAAAGAAGTAGCTCTCTTTCGGATTGTTCTAGGAAAGAGAGCTTTTTCTTGTGGTAAAATAAAGAAAAATATGGAAGTGGAGATGAACTCTTTGAATAAAAATTCTATCTTTACGAGAGATATTCGAATTTTAATGTTGGCAAGCTTTTTCTATATGGCATCGCCGATGCTGGTAACGCCTTTAATCACAGGGTTTTCTGAAACTCTAGGAGCCAGTGGGTGGATTATGGGATTGGTAGGAGGACTTACCAATCTTTGCTCTTTGTTGTTTCAACCTTTTGCCGGCGGATGGGCCGATCGAGAAAGCAAATACAAACTAGGTTGCATTGGCGTAGGGTTTTTGATTTTGGCTTGTCTGGGCTATGTACTTTCCAAAACAGCGAAAATGGTTTTAATTTTTCGAATGATTAACGGTATAGGATTTGCCTTTTGTTCCGTATGCTTTTCTACATGGATTGCCAATCTTTTGCCATCGGATCGAATTGGCTATGGTATGGGGCTTTATGGAATGATGAATGCTTTAGCCATGGCAATAGCACCAGGAGTGGGCGTATTTTTGTATCAAAGAGTAGGCTACCATTGGGCTTTTGGAGCAGCTACATTTTTCGCCATTGTTTGTATGATTTTGATTCAATTTTGCCAGGACAAAGGAGAAGCCTTTGAAGGAGCGGAAATAAAAAACAGAAAATGGGAACTTTTGGATGTACGGGTACTTCCTGTGGCTCTTGTGGTTCTGTTTTTTGCCCTTCCCTATTGCGCTACCCAATCCTTTATCGTTCGCTACGCAGAAACGAAACAATTAAACATTACCGTAAGTTTATTTTTTACTCTATATGCCATGGCTTTATTGACCAGTCGAATTTTATTGCGAAATTGGTTTGACAAATGGTCTTATCATAAATTTTTAGGAATCGGGAGCCTCTGTGCTTTGGCATCCCTTTATTTTTTAGGAACGATGGAAAACAATGGAGAACTTTTTTTAGGTGCCTTATTTATGGCAGGAGGCTACGGAATTATGTGTACCGTTTCCCAATCCAAGGCCATTACTTTGGTAGAACCAGAAAAGCGAGGAATAGCCAACGGTACTTATTATATGGGGCTCAATGCAGGAATGGCGTTCGGACCTTTTCTTGGGGGCGTATTGTATGGACAATTCCCCATTCAATGGTTTTATCCCTTGTTAATGTGCACAGTTCCAATTGGTTTGTTGTTGTATTGGGTCGTTGGGAAGATGGTAAAGGGGAAAAAGGAGGTTTAGGAGGAATGATATGAATCCATTGCTTTTGCGTGAAGTTATTTTAGATTGGGAGAAGGTGGATTCTTCTTCTTATCTTCGAGAAATCCCTTCCCTTCGTTCTTTGGAAAGTTTTACTTTTTCGTCTCCGGTTGCTTTTTTCGTAGGGGAAAATGGGAGTGGAAAGTCAACTCTTTTGGAGGCGATCGCTGTGTCTTATGGTTTTAATCCAGAGGGGGGAACGAGAAATTATCGTTTCTCGACTCATTCTTCTCATTCGGATTTGTGGCAAGCTGTTTCTTTGGTGAAGGGGGCCGTTCCCACGAATGGGGGATATTTTTTCCGTGGGGAAACTTTTTATAATGTGGCGACGATGGAGGAGGAATATCGTGGCGGGCGTTCCCTTCGGTTTCATGAGCAGTCCCATGGGGAAAGTTTTTTATCCTTGGTTCAGAATTCCTTTTCGGGCAAGGGGTTGTTTCTTTTGGATGAGCCGGAATCTTCTCTTTCTCCTCAAAGGCAATTGGCTTTTTTGAGGGAAATTTCGGAGTTGGTGAAAGAGGGGGCACAATTTATTATTGCGACCCATTCGCCGATTGTATTGGCTATGGAAGGGGCAGAAATCTATAATTTTTCAGAAGATGGGATCAGAAGGTGCGAGTATGAGGAAACAGAAAGTTATCAGGTGATGAAAATGTTTTTGGAAAATCCTAAGGGATTTTTGCATCATTTACTGAAGGAATAGGGAAGAGAGTGTTGAGAAATTTTTGATGGATAAATTTTTCTAAAAACTTTATAAGGAAGGATTTACAATGGGCTTGGATTTTTAGATAATAAGGAAAAGAAAAATTCGTTGTTCGGGAAAAGTAGTTTAGGAGAGATTGGTATGGAAAATTTTTCTGCGTTTAGAGGTCCTATATTAATTGGAATTTCGGCTGTTGGATTTGGTTTGGTGCCCATTTTTGTCATTATGACCTTTGGATCAGGTGTGAACAATTTTACGTTATTGTTTCTTCGCTTTTTTGTGGCTTCTATTTTTATGTTCGGTCTGTTTTTTGGGAGGAAATTGAAATTTCCAACGGGCAAGCAGATTTTGTCTTTTCTTCTTTTGGTAGGAATTGGTTATGTGGGACAATCTTTCTGTTATTTTTCGGCTTTAAATTATGCACCGTCTAGTGTGGTTTCTCTTTTGCTCTATACTTATCCTATGTTGGTTATGATTGGTTCGGTTTTAGTTTTTAAGGAACAAGTGACAAAGAAAAAAGTTTTTGGCTTGTTGTTGGCTTTAAGTGGAGCTTTTGTCATTATTGGCGGACAAATTGGCGGAGAGGCTACGGGAATTCTTTTGGCTCTTTCGGCAGCGATTATTTATACGGTTTATATTTTGGTGAGTTCTCGAGTGATTGGGGAAGGAATGGGAATCCAATCTTCGGCGTTTATTACGTTGGGTGCGACGATTGTTTTTGGCGTGATGGCGCTTCTTTTCGGTTTTTCGTTACCAAAGACCTCCACGGGGTGGATGGGAGCTCTTCTGATTGCTTTTGCCTCTACAGTTTTGCCTATGTGGGCTTTTTTACAGGAATGGAAAAAACGGGGCCTTCTATGGCGGCGTTGATTTCAACGTTAGAACCGGTCGTTACGGTTTTGGTGGCGATTGTTTTTTTAGGGGATCCTTTAGAAGTTCGTGTTCTATTGGGAGGAGCATTGGTTTTGTCGGCGTTATTTTTGACGATGGCCCCTTCAAAGAAAGAAAAGTTATTGCCTGAAAATACTTTGCCAGATCCAGGGGATATTTTTTCAGAGGAATAAAGAAAGGATTGAAAATGAAGACGGCAAAGGATTGGATTCAACTATTGAAGATGGAACCTCATATTGAGGGTGGATATTTTAAGGAAATGGCAAAATCGGAGGAAAAAATTCTTTCGCGAGAAAATCGAGCCCTTTATACGAGCATTTATTTTTTATTGGAAGAGGACAATCCCTCCCATTTTCACCGGTTAACAGCGGATGAAGTTTGGTATTTCCATGAGGGAGAGCCTTTGACAATTCATATGTTTTCTCCCGAAGGAAAATATTCCAAGGTTTTTCTTGGAACAGAAATAGAAAAGGGGCAACATTTGCAATTTGTCGTACCCAAACACACGATTTTTGGCTCTTCCGTAGAAAGTGGCTACGCCTTGGTGTCTTGTATGGTTTCGCCAGGATTTGAATATTCGGATTTTGAATTGATGAAAAGAAAAGATTTATTGGAGAATTATCCAGAAGAAAGAGAAATCATAGAAAAATTAACGCGAAAATAAAAAACTCCCTGTCTAAGCAAGGAGTTTTTTTGGACCTATTTTTGTAGGAATTTTTTTACGGTTTCATAAACGAAGTCGGTTTCTTCTTTGGCCAAATCTCTCATATTCATAAAAGTATGAGGCATATTCTCAATATTGTGGTGCTCCACTTCTACGCCGACTTCTTTTAGTTTTTCAACATAGGCAAAGTTTTCGTCACGTAATGGGCAAAATTCCGCAGAGAATAAAAGGGTTCTTGGCATATCGGAACTAATTTCTCCAAACAATGGAGAGGCATGACGGCGATTTTCGCCCTTTTGAAAATATTGATCGAAATACCATTCGATTCCAGGTGTTTCCAGTAGATATCCCTGTCCATTTACTTCTGGTTTATAAGAATCAAAACTCATGGTGTAGTCAACACTTGGATAAATTAGAATCATATTTTCCAAAGGAACGGATTTGTCGTGTTGCACATCCCGTGCCAATGCTGTAGACAAAGCACCTCCGCCAGAGTCGCCCATAATGGTTAGTCTCTTTTGGTGTTTGATATTTTTCTTTTCCAAAATATCAAAAACGCCATAGAAACAAGTACGAGCATCGATCTCTCCGGCAGGATAAGGAGATTCTGGGGCCAAGCGATATTCTGGAGCCACTACAATGGCTTCGGCACGATTGGCCAACAATCGCAAGATAGGATCGTAAACCGTTACAGATCCGGCTAAATGTCCTCCTCCATGGTAATAGAGGATAACAGGAAGTTCTTTTTCAGGATTTGGATTAAAAATTCGAATAGGAACATTGTATTGCCCTTTGCCATCAATGGTATCGTCTAAAACTTGTGCAACGGGCTCAGGATTTTCCGTAGAAAAAAGGTTGGTTGTATTGGCTAGTCCTTCTCTCTTATTGATAACGTTTGGCGTAAATCCAGCTTCCAATAAAGCGGGAACAGTGACGTTATTAAATGTGTCTAAAAAAGCTACCATAGTCGGTTTTAATTGTCTCATTTTTGTCTCCCTTCTTTTTCTAAATAAAAATGAAAATTTCAATTTGTAGAAATCTCCCATAGACTTTTTCGTTACTTTTTATATAACCATAAATGGAAAAAACTAACAGAAAAAATGGCTTAAATAAGCCAAAAATCGAGGATTTGTTATGAAAAAAAAGCAAGATTCCATGAATTGGATTCATAGAATAAAATAAATGGCTAAATTTCAATATTAAAAGAAGATTTTATTAAGAAAAACACGAAAAAATGCAAACTCGATTATATGTATTTAACGGGATTTGATATAGAATTATATTTTTATTGTGATATGATTCAATGAAGAGTATTCATTTTTTTAATACAATAAGGAGGTATTTTATGAACAACAAAGTCGCTATAGTAACTGGAGCTGCAAGTGGTATTGGTTTAGCCATTGCGGAAACGCTTTCCAAAGAAGGTGCCAAAGTTGTATTTGCAGATATTAACGAAGAACTGTTAAAAAAAGTAAGTGGAGAATGTAACGGAGAATATTTTGTAGGAGATCTTAGTAAAAGAGAGTCCTGTAAAGGATTGGTTGATTTTGCTTTGGAAAAATTTGGGAAAGTAGATATTTTGGTAAATGTGGCAGGAATCCAAAATGTTTCTCCGATTGAAGAATTTCCAGAAGACAAATGGGATTTTATGATTTCCTTAATGTTAACAGCGCCATTCCTTTTGACAAAATACGTATGGCCTTCTATGAAAGAAAACAAATGGGGACGTATTATCAACATTAGTTCTATCCATGGTTTGGTAGCTTCTGAATTCAAGTCTGCTTATGTTTCTGCAAAACATGGTTTGATTGGTTTTACAAAAACAGCCGGTTTGGAAGGTGGACCTCATGGAATTACTGTAAACGCAATCTGTCCTGCCTATGTTCGTACTCCTTTGGTAGACGGGCAAATTGCAGACCAAGCGAGAACTCACGGAATTTCTGAAGATCAAGTTATTTCTGAAATTATGTTACAAAAGGCAGCCATTAAGAAGATGTTGGATCCAAGTTCTGTGGCAGAATTGGTGAAATTCCTTTGTACAGATGCAGCAGATAGTATGACTGGTAGCGCTATTACAATGGATGGTGGTTGGACAGCGAACTAATCCAAAGTCAATTCGGTAGTATGGAGCCATATTGGCTCCTTACATACAAAACTTAATATTAAGGAGGAGTAAAAGATGATAGGCATTATTGGTATTGTTATTTCTCTTGCCCTGTTGATGTATTTGGCCTATAGAGGTTGGTCGGTTATTCTTTTGGCCCCAATCCTTGCATTATTGGCCGTTGTAATCGCCGGGCTTGGCGGTGAGGATATGCATTTACTAGCTACGTATACAGAAGGCTTTATGGCTTCTTTGGCTGGTTATGTAAAATCCTATTTCCCAATGTTCTTATTGGGGGCTTTGTTCGGTAAGGTTATGGACGACACAGGTTCTGCGAAATCAATTGCAGCTTTTATCTCTGAAAAAATCGGAGAGGGAAAAGAAATTTGGGCTGTAGTTCTTTCTTGTGCAGTAATCACTTATGGTGGGGTATCTCTTTTTGTAGCCGCTTTTGCCATTTATCCAATTGGCGCGGCTTTGTTCAAAAAAGCAGATATACCAAAACGCTTATTACCTGGCTCCATTGCATTGGGTGCGTTTACCTTTACAATGACAGCCATTCCAGGAACACCACAAATTCAAAACGCGATTCCTATGAAATTCTTTGAAACCGATTTGTTTGCAGCGCCTATTTTAGGGATTGTTGCTACATTGATTATGTTGTTTGGCGGTATGTTTTGGCTTACTGGTCGAGCCAAAAAAGCAAGAGCCAACGGAGAAGGTTACGGTGTCCATGAGGACAAAGGAATTCGTACAGATGATCAAGGCGATCTTCCAGGTATGGGTGCAGCCATTCTACCTATTTTGGTCGTATTGATTGGGAATTTAATTTTTACAAAATTTGTTTTTGCCAATATGGAAGCAGCTTATTTGGAAGAACAATACAATACAACCCTTGGGGCAGTATTAGGAAACTGGTCTTTGATTTGCGCCTTAACTTTAGGTGTTTTATTGGCCATTGCTTTGAATTACAAACGATTTGAAAATGGGGTTATGCATACATTAAAAGAAGGGGTACAAGGTTCTTTCTTAGCCGTAATGAATACAGCTTCAGAAGTTGGTTACGGGAATGTAATTAAATCCTTAGCAGCATTTACTATGATTGCAACGTTTATGACCGATATTTCTTCCAATCCATTGATTGGTGAAGCGATTTCATCTTCTGTTTTGGCAGGGGTTACAGGATCTGCTTCTGGTGGTCTCTCCATCGCCTTGGAAACTTTTGGAGATGTATTTATGGAACGGGCACTTCAGGCGGGAATTAGCCCTGGAGTTTTGCATAGGGTTGCCGCTGTAGCCTGTGGTGGTTTGGATACATTGCCACACAATGGTGCAGTTATTACTCTATTGGGTATTACAGGAATGACTCACAAAGAGGCTTATGCAAATATTGGAATGTGTACCGTAGTAATTCCAACAATCGCAACCATTGCGATTATTATTTTAGGGTCTTTCGGTATTGCGTAAAAATTTGTTACAATAGGAATAGAAAGTAGTAGAAATTCATGACAATGGATTTAGGAGGAAAAAATGAGAGAAATAAAAACCGTAGTAATTGCAGGTGCAGGTACCATGGGCTCTTCCATGGGAGAAACTTTTGCAAAATTTGGTTACGATGTAATTCTTTATGATATTTTCCAAGAAGCTTTGGAAAAAGCGAAAAAGCTGATTTCTTTGAACCAAGAAACTGAAGTGGTTCAAGGTATGGTTACCAAAGAAGAATCAGAAAAATTGTTAAGCCGAATTTCTTATACAGATGATGTAAACGAATTTAAGAAAGCAGATTTTGTAGTAGAAGCCATTGCTGAAAAAATAGAAATCAAACACAAATTTTGGAAAGAGGTTTCTCAATTGGTAGACGAGGATGTTATTCTATGTAGTAATACTTCCGGTTTAAGCATTACAAAAATCGCAGAAGTCATCAAAAATCCAGAACGTTTTGCTGGTATGCACTGGATTAACCCACCTCATATTATTCCATTGATCGAAGTTATTCGTGGGGAAAAAACCTTGGAAGAAAATGCAGAAGTGGTTCGTGAATTGTGCGTAAAATTAAACAAAAAACCAGTGGTTGTAAAAGATGCTCCTGGATTCGTATTAAACCGTCTACAATTTTCTGTTATGCGCGAAGCATTAAATATTGTGGAACGTGGAATTGCTCCAGTGGAAGCCGTAGATGATGTAGTGAAATATGGTTTGGGATTGCGCTATGCTTGTCTTGGACCATTCCAAGTAGCAGATTTAGGTGGATTGGATATTTTCTATAATATTTCTTCTTACTTATTTGAAGATTTGGCAGATCAAAAAGAAGTATTTGGTCGCTTAAAAGAATGTATCGAAGAAGAAGATGCCAAAGGCGTAAAAAATGGCAAAGGATTCTACGATTATAGCAATGGAAAAGACGAAGAATTGATTCGCTATAGAGATACAATGTTTACAAAAGTTTCAAAAACTTTATATGAAGAAAAATAAAAGTGGCGGGGGAATCCCCGCTATTTTTATTCCTAAAATAAATAAAATCATTTTTATAATCCTTGTTATTTTCTTTGCGAATACCATAATAAGGATTATTTTTTTGAAAAAAGGAGGAAAAACTTTCGTTGGGTATGAATAGAACGGAGGAGGTGTTTGCTTTCAAAGAGAATCGAAAGAAATATTCTACGTTTCTAAAAGACGTATTTATCTGTTCTTTAGGCGCCTATGGAGGGCCGGAAGCTCATTACGGTGTGTTTTCAGACCAAATGGTAGCGAAGAAAAAATATATTACAGAAGAAGAATTAACGGAGTTAATTGCTTTAACAGGAATTTTGCCCGGGCCTAGCTCAACCCAAACGATCATTGCCATGGGGTACAAAGTCGGAGGCGTGCCTCTTGCCTTTTTCACTATGATTGTATGGGCGTTGCCAGTGCTATGTTTGATGACGACTCTATCCTTTATGGGAGTATGGGGAGAACGGCTGAATTTTTCCCCTGAAAATTTTCGATACGTTGGACCAATGGCAGTTGGATTTATTCTTATGGCCATTTATACCATAGGGAAAAAAGTGATTCGAAATTCCTTTCACTGGGCTCTTTTTTTCTTCGGGGCCATTGTCACTTACTTTTACAAAGCCAATTGGGTTTTTCCAGCCGTATTATTATTTGGGGGCGTGGCGGCGGTACTTTCCTCTAAAGAGAACAACCTATTTCAGCGGGTGGAAATTCGTCCTCCCTGGAAATACTTTGTCGCTTTTCTGACCTTTGCCTTGGGCCTTGCTTTCCTTGGAAAGATTACGGATAATCGATTGATTCAATTATTGGATGGATTTTATCGCTATGGCTATTTGGTCATTGGCGGTGGGCAAGTGGTTGTGCCCTTGATGTTTTCTGATTTGGTAGAGGTACATTCCTATATGACGGGGGAAGAATTTCTGCGAGGTTTTGGAATCGTTCAAGGCTTGCCGGGGCCTATGTTTAGTTTCTCTGCTTACGCCGGAGGAATGGCCGCTAGAGATTTGGGAACCTTTGGGCAACTTCTTGGGGCTATGGCTGGAGGATTGGGGGTTTTCTTGCCTGGAGTTTTGCTGATTTTTTTCGTCTATCCCATTTGGGAAGATTTGAAGAAAATGAGAGCCATTCAGTTGTCGATTTCAGGAATTGCCCCCGTTGCCTGTGGATTGATTTTGGCTTCAGCCATTTCTATGATAGGGAAAAATGGAATGGCGTGGGATATTCTTCTTGTGACCATAGGGACAACGGCCTTGTTATTTACGAAAAAAATCCCCTCTCCTGTCATTGTCTTGATGGTAATTTTATTGGGAGTTTTCACCTAAGAACGACGACAGAAGAACAGCGGGAATAAAAAGAGAAGAAGAGAAAAAATTTTTAGAAGAAAAAGAAAAAGCGAAGAGGGAAGTCCTCCTCGCTTTTTTATTTCAAATAATAGTCTTTTTCGATGATTTCATCTAAGGTTTCAATGGCCTCTTCCATTTTAGGGAGAATGGATTCAAGCCAAGCCACCCGTTTGGCGCGAATTAAAATTCCCATGGTTTCGCCATTGGGGTCTAACTCATTCCAATAATCGTATTTTTCCCTCGCATCTTTTTCCACTTCCAAAAGAAAATCTCGCGTTTGGATAAGTTCTTCTTTTTTTTCGTAATCCTCTGACATTTTTTTATGATCCATAAGCCCTCCTTATAAAAAAAGGCGCACTCTCAAGTGCACCTTCTCTTCTGTCTTTCTTGTGGTTCCTTTACCCGAAAAACTTTGATTCAAAACTAGGAAGTACGATTGTGTTTTAGATGGTTTGTCTGCAACTTTCAGGTGTGAATACCAAAACACGGCTTGCAAAATCACATTTGTCGTGCATTTGTGTAAAAAGTTCTCCCTCAAAGAAAAATTCTCCCGTACCAGTTAATAGGAAACCTGTTCCCATTCCCATCTTTCCTTGTACTTCATGGCTTCCCAAAGAAATTTCCATATAAGGATTTTCTTTTACATTGGCTTCTGTTTTGCGGAAACCAAAGCAAGGGATTAAAATTTTGTCATCTTCTGTGATAATTAGATATTTATTCCAAGTATTTACAATGTGAGCTTTTCCTTCGCTATTTGTTGTAGCTACAGATACGATTCCAGGATTCTTGATACATTCGTGAAAAATTTCGTTATACATAATTTTCTCCTTTCACCTATTGAATTATCGACTCCTTCTGTCTACAATAAGAATATATCAAAAAAATCAATGTTTCAATCGCAAAATTTTATCTAGAATTCAGGAGGAATGAATGAAATTTTCTATAGGGGTAGAATACGCCTTACACGGGCTTATATATATGGTAGATATTGGAGAAAAAAGCGTGAGAATAAAAGATTTATCGGAATTTCAAGGAATTTCGGAAAGCTATTTATCCAAAACTTTTTCAAAACTCGCCAAAGCAGGAATTGTCCAGGCAAGTCCTGGAGTAAAAGGGGGATATAGTTTAGGTAGAGATTCCAAAGAGATTTCTTTTTGGGACGTAATCGAAGCGGTAGAGGGAAAAGAATCCTTGTTCCAATGTCAAGAAATTCGCTGCAAGTCCCTTTTTGCGGATGTGGAAAATCAGCCAGAAGTTTATCGAGATACACCTTGTCTGATTAGTAAGGTCATGTATGAAGGAGAAAATGCCATGCGAGAATATCTATCGAAAAAATCCATCGGATGGCTATATGAAGAAGTTTTTTATAATAAGTTTTCTGATTCGGATCGGGAGAAGACTTTAACATGGTTCCAAGAGCGTAGCTCATAATATTTGGGGAAATATCGCGAAGATTTGGAAGGAGGATTTTATGGAGTTGTTGTTGGGCTATGAATATCCAGAGATTGTACGAGAATTGTTTGAAGAATATACGGAGTATTTAATTGAGAATAATCCAGAAATAAAAACCTACTTAGGTATCCAAGGATTCGACGATGAAATTCTTCATTTGGAGAAAAAATATGGTCCTCCTCTTGGTAGGTTGTACTTAGTAAAAGAAGGGGATCATTGGGCGGGTTGCATTGCTTTGCGACCAATGGAAGAGAAAAAATGCGAAATGAAACGGTTGTATATCCGTCCAGAATTTGAGGGGCTGGGATTAGGGAGAAAATTAATTGAAAAAACGTTAGAAGACGCAAAAGAAATTGGTTACGAATCCATTTGGTTAGACACAATGCCTTTCTTAAAACGAGCCATTCATCTGTATAAATCCTTTGGATTTGAAGAAGTTCCTTGTTACAACGACAGTCCCATAGAGTCAACGATTTATATGAAAAAAGATTTATAACAAAAAAAGATGGTTCAAAGACCATCTTTTTTTATTACTAATATTCTACAACATTTGATTCCTTGGAAGTTTGAATCAATAAAGAACCTCCAATGAAACCAATAATGGCAACAGGTATCCAACCAAATCCGGCCGCTCCCAATGGAACAATATTTACAATGGTTTGTACGATTTCTCCTCCGAAACCAACCATGGATAAAGCATGGAAGATTGTGTAAACCACCGTACAAAGAGTAGCGCCTTTCCAAGCGCCTAAATTCGTAAGGAATTTCGAGGTCAAACCTTTTGTTGTAATAATAATTCCTAAAGGATAAGCAATGGCAAAGAATGGCTCAGATAAACCGATGATTTTTTCTACGCCAATGGCCCCTTGAATTGCGCAGAAAATACAAAGGGCTGCAACGACCAATTTATAAGGAATCTTATTTCTGGTTAAATCCATAGTAAAATTTGCCACAGAAGTGGTAATTCCCACAGAAGTTGTTAAACAAGCCAAAGAAACCGCAATAGAAAGGACAATTCCGCCCGTATTTCCTAATAAACGATTTACAATCGTAGTCAACAAAGCCGTACGTGGCATATCTACTGGCAATACACTAGAAGTGGTTGCCCCTACTCTTAAAAGAGATCCGTAGATAATCAAAAGCAATACAAAGGCGATTAACGATGCATAAATTGTCATCTGACCTCCCTGTCTTTTGTTGTATCCTTTTTGTTTAATAGTAGCCATTAATACAGTTGAAAAAAGAAGGCCAGTAACCAAATCGCCCATTTGGTATCCTTGAACAAAGGCCCATTGGAAAGGAGCTTCTACAACGGGTTGGGCAACCGCTCCCTGAGGTTTTAATAAACCATTTCCAATAATAAATAAAACAATGACAATAAGAGCTGGGGTGAGGTATTTTCCAATCTTATCAACAACGCCTTCTTTATCAATAGTAAGAATATAAGTAAGCCCAAAGAAAACGATCTGAACAACAATACTTGGCAAACCAGGGAAATGAGGCAAAAATCCTACCTCATAAGTTGTTGCACCAGTTCTTGGAACCAAAATCAAAGTAGCAATTAAATACATTGTTAAAACATTAAAGCCAATATAAAAATTACGAGAGATAGGTTCTGTCAATTTTTGAAGAGAGCCTCCTCCCTTGACCACTCCAATCATAGAAAGAATGGGCAACAGAATTCCTGTTAATACGAGTCCAATAATACCAAGAATCCATCCTGCCCCAACTTGCATTCCCATAAAAGGAGGGAACACTAAATTTCCAGCGCCAAAAAAAGTGGCGAAAAGCGTAAAACCAATAATGAGGGTATCAGTACGAAATGAATGATTTTCCATAACATCCTCCTATTCTATCCATTTCTCATTATAATAATTACAATGATTCATAGGGGAATTATATCATATATACAATTTAATATGTTGATGAGACAGGAGTTCTGGAGGATACGGGAAGAAATGTAAAAAAGACAAAATAAAGAAAAATACTTTATAAAAATTATAAAAAATAAAAAAATATAGGGAAAAAAACGATATCAACCTCTTTATGATTGTTAAAGTAAAGAAAAAATCCCTTAAAGTAGGTAAAAAAGCAAGAAAAATATATTTCATATATTGAAAAACAGTAACAAAACACAAAAAATCAAGAAAATTAAGAAAGCGAAAGAGGGATTCGATTGTAGATATTACAAAGATTGGGCAAGATTTTTTGTAAATAGAAAAAAGCCCTGAAGGGCTTTATTTTTCTTGGCAATTTTTACAAATGCCTTTCATTTTGAAAATGTGACCTGTAATTTTGTAACCCGTTGTAGAACGAATGTGTTCATCTAAAACTTCTAAAGGACAGTTGTCAATAGGGGTTAATTCGCCACAGGATTCACAAACAATATAATGTCGATGTCCTTCCCCTGCGTACTCATAATAGGTAACTCCATTTTGTTCCAAACTTGCACGTAATAAACCTACCTCTGTTAATTGATTTAGAATGCGGTAGATAGTAGATAAGCTGGAGCAGATAGAGCGAGGAATTTCCCCATACATTTCCTCAGCGCTGATTGGTCCGCGATTTTTTTCTAAATATTTCAAAACTTCTACTCGTCCGTTGGTTGCTTTTAGTCCGTGTTTACGAATAATTTCTTTCATTTTGTCACCCCATATACCTTTTCCTTTCTATCTATTATAGGGGAAAAATTACGAAAAAGAAACAAAAAGTGAGGTTTCATCTTTTCGAAAGCCTAGTTTTTTGCTATACTAGACATATAAATAAAAACTATTATCGTTTAGGAGGTCCAAATGAAAATGAAAAAAAGTACATTGGGAATTTTGGTTGCAGCCTTGGTTTTAGTAGGTTGCCAAGGAACAACAAATGAAGTATCTGAAAATACAGGAAATAATACAGCCGTTGTAGAGGAGTCTGTTTCAAAAGAAGACGCTTCTCTAACAGTTATGACATCTACTTTTGTTTTGGAAGATGTTGCCAAAGCTATTGGTGGAGACAAGGTGTATGTTGAATCCATGATTCCAAATGGACAAAGTCCTCATGGTTGGGAGCCTTCTGCAAAGGATTTGAATAAGGCCATTGGCACAGACGTATTCTTATACAATGGCGGTGGTTTAGAAAGCTGGACGGATAAAGTAATTGAGCAATTGAATCCAGAAGAAACAGAAGTTGTAGAAGCAGTGGAAAATATTGCATTGATTCCAGGGCATAGTCACGACCACGACCACGATCATGACCATGACGCAGCAGAAGAAGCGCATGACCATGACCACGACCATGACCATGAACATGGAGCCTTGGATCCCCATGTTTGGTTGGATCCAAAGAATGTAGTAGTCATTGCCCAAAGCGTGGCGGATGCTTTTGCGGAAAAAGACAGTGCCAATGCAGATTATTATATGGCGAACTTAGAATCTTATAAAAAAGAATTATTGGATTTAGATGAAAGTTTCCGAACTGGTTTGGAAGAGGCAAAAAATAGAAATATTGTAGTAAGTCATGAGGCTTATGGGTATCTAGCTAAGGCGTACGATTTAACACAAATGCCAATCGAAGGAATTAATTCTTCTACAGAACCAGATCCAAAGACCATGCAAGAAATTATTGAATTCGTAAAAGAGAACAATGTAAAGACGATTTTTACGGAGCCATTAATCGAAGCAAAGGTAGCAGAGACGATTGCTAGTGAAACAGGGGCAGAGGTAGCTGTTTTGGATCCAATTGAAGGCGTATTCGATGGCAATGAAAAAACATACATCGACATTATGAAAGAAAATTGCGATGCATTGATAAAGGCTTTGGTAGGATGAACACAATCTTAAAGGTTGAAAATTTATATTTTTCTTATGGCCACGAGTGGGTCATTGAAGGCGCAAATCTCTCCATGGAACGGGGAGATTTTGGCGCGCTTATCGGCTCTAATGGAGCAGGAAAAACGACTTTGATTAAATTGTTATTGGGAATTTTGAAGCCCAACAAAGGGACGATTTCCCTAGAAGGAAAAGAGAGAAAAGCAGGAATCGACTATTCCAATGTAAGCTATGTGCCCCAATTAATGGCGGGGGTAGAACACTTTCCCATTACGGTGGAGGAACTGATTGGCTTGAGTTTGTATCGAGAATTAAAAGGTTGGAAACGACTCAATGATTCTCAGAAAAAACGGATCCATGATTCTTTGAAGCTGGTTGGATTGGAAGATAAGGAAAAGGAGTTGTATCAAAATTTGTCTGGGGGACAAAGACAAAGGGTTTTAATTGCAAAGGCTTTGGTTTCTCTTCCAGAGATTTTAATTATGGATGAACCAACAACAGGAATTGATGCAAAGACGAGAAAAAATTTGTTTCATCTTTTGTCCCATTTGAATCAGGACCACAATATCACGATTTTAATGATTACCCATGATCTTCATGCGGTGGAGGCCATTTTGAATCGCGTCTTTGTCTTAGATGAAGGAAAAATTTATGAGAGGAGCCCAGAGCGTGGAAATCTTTCAATATGATTATATGATCCGTGCCATGGTGGTTGGGTTGATTCTTTCCATTATTATTCCAATTATGGGAGTTGTTATTGTCAATCGTAGAACTTCCATGGTAGGAGATGCCCTATCCCATGTCAGCTTGGCAGGGGTAATGGGCGGCCTTATTATGGGAATCAATCCTGTATTGGGCGCCGTATTAGGCTGTTTAATTGCCACCTTTTTTATGGAATTCATCCGAAAAAAATTTCCTTCTTATGGAGAAATTTCTACGGCAATTATTATGAGTTTTGGGGTTGGGATGGCCTCTTTGTTATCTGGTTTTGTAACAGGGCCGACCAATATTGAATCCTTTTTATTTGGGAGTATTATTGCCATTACAGACTTTGAATTTATTATGATTCGAATTATGGCTTTGATTGTCATTGTAAATAGTTTCTATTTTTTCAAGGACTTAATGTATATTTCTTTCGATCCCATTTCGGCGGCTTTATCGGGAGTAAAAGTAGACTTTGTAGGAGGGATTTTTCTCTTTTTGACAGCGGTAACCGTTGCAATTAGCTCCAGAACAGTTGGCGTTTTGATTATTTCTTCCCTTATGGTCTTGCCCGTATCTTGTGCCATGCAATTGGGGAAAGGATATCGAGGAACAACGATTTTGTCAGTTTTATTTGGAATCTTTTTTACAGAAGTGGGGCTCATTATTTCTTATTATGGAGGATTGAAACCAGGAGGATCCATTGTTCTATTGGGAGTCGTGACTCTGTTGTTTATCTTTTTTATTCAATTTATCAAAGGAAAGAAAATAGGCTCTTAAGGAGTCTATTTTTTGTTTTAAGAAGAAAAAAAGAAATTTCGGGTAAAAGAACAGCATAGGGAAAGGAGAGAAAAATGAAAAAATTATTTTACGACAAAGTAGAAAAATGGACGAAGGAAATGGTTCAAGTGGAATCCATTGTAAAAGGTGGCAATGAAACAAAAGGGGCAGAATACATATATAATGAATATAAAAAGATGCCTTATTTTCAAGAAAATCCGGAGCATTTAATTTTGCAAAAAACACTAGACGATGCCTATGATCGTCATTCTACCTTAGCCCTTTTGAAAGGAAATGGAAATTCAAAAAAGACCATAGTTCTTATGGGGCATTTTGATACGGTAGAAGTGGATGACTATGGAAAATTAAAAGAATATGCCTTTGACCCCGATCGATTAATAGAAGAAATGAAAAGATATGATCATTGGGATGAAGAGACAAAAAAGGACCTAGAATCGGGAGAGTACATGTTTGGTCGCGGCACCCTAGATATGAAGGCGGGGATTGCCGGGCATTTGGCCATTGTGGATTATTTTAGCCAAAATTTAGAGAAATTAAATGGGAATATTGTTGCCTTGGCCGCTTGCGATGAAGAAGATGGATCCCATGGTGTGATTTCTGCTTTGAAACAGTTGAAAAAATGGAAAGAGGAAGAGGGGTTAGAATATGTTCTTGCAATAAATTCCGATTATTCTACTCCTTATTACGGAGAAGATCCGAACCGCTACGTCTACTTAGGCACCATTGGAAAATTATTGCCTACGTTTTTTGTGGCCGGGAAAGAAACCCATGTAGGACAGGCATTTGCTGGTTATGATCCCAATTTGCTTTTAGGGGCTTTAACAGAAAAAATCACCTTTAACCCGGAATTGTCCAATACTTCTAACGGAGAAACAACCATTCCTCCTATGAGTTTGCGACAAGAGGATTTGAAGGAAGTGTATACGGTGCAAACGGCCTTATATGCCCATGGATACTACAATTTCTTTACCCATAGCTGGACGCCAAAGGATGTATTGGAACGTTTGAAAAAGGTAACGGAAGAAACGGTAGATGAGGTAAATGAAAAAATAAATAGGGATTATAAGGCTTGGTGTGAAAAGGCTGATTTCCCCTACAAGGAAATCCAATGGAATGTACCGGTTTATACATGGGAGGAATTCTTAGAAAAAGGGCGAGAAGAATATCCGAACATGGAAGAAGAGATAGAAAAATATAAGGAAGAGCTTTTTGAGAAAGAACCCAATATGGACATTCGAAAATACGCCTTGGCCGTTGTAAAATATGCTTTTGAAAAATTTCCAGTGGTAGAATCGCCCGCTGTGATTTTATATTATTCTTCGGTTTATTCTCAAAATATTGAGTTGTCTGAGAAGAAAAAAGAAGACAAAGAAGTGATTCAAAATTTAAGAAAAGCAGTAGAAACGGTAGGAAAAGATTGCAAAGATCCAATTCAAGTGAAATTCTTCTATCCTTACATTTCAGATTCTTCTTTCTTATACGTTCCGGAAGAAGAGGAAGGAATAAAATATTTTGAAAAGAATACCGCCCCTTGGGGGAAAAAGTATAAACATCCAATGGAGGATATGAAAGAAATTTCAATGCCTGTTGTGAATATTGGAACCTATGGTAAAGATGGACATAAGAAAACAGAACGTGTCCACAAGGCATTTACTTTTGAAACCATTCCACAATTAGAAATCGAAATGATTCAAAATACCTTGAAAGAATAAGGCGGGACTTTCCTTTATCGGGATACGATTTTAAGGAAGAAGTTTTTAGAAAGGAAAGGGGCAAAACTCAGGAGTTTTGCCGAATCGTAAATGGTTTCTAGAAAGGAAGAGAAATGAACTACGGTAGTAAGGGCTACCGTAGTTTTTTTGCATAAAAAAGCCTCCAGACAAACTGGAGACTTTTAGAAATGATTTTCTCCCTTAGGGGAAGGATTTTTATTTACTCATTAAGGAGATTAGGATTTTTGCAACCTCACCTCGTTTAATGTGTGATTTTGGTGCGAAGTGATTGTCATCACGTCCCACAAACAATTCTCGTTTTGTAGCCATTTCCACTTCTTCTTTTGCCCAATCAGATATTTCACTGCTATCTACATAGTCAATGTTCTCTTTAATCGGACGTTTTTTGTCGAATTTCTCCACAAAACGGTTTAGAATAGCGGCCATTTCTTCACGGGTAATGTGACGGTCTGCCTTGAAGCTACCATCTTCATAGCCCTTAATAATTCCATTTTCAATGGCCCAGTTAATATAGCCGCTCTCTTCAGAGTCGACTTTAATATCGTTTAACGATTTTCCAGCATAGTCCTTCCAATCTACTTTTTGGTAACGAGCAAGGGCGCGTACAACAGTAAGACGATCAGAGGAAATTTCAGGGAAGAAGTAGCCATCGGATACATCCATATAACCCAGTGTTACAATTTTTTCTACGGGATCTTTTGCCCAGTGGCCATCCATATCTTTGATAAAGGATTTTTTTTCGTTTTTGTCATCTACAACAGGGCGTTTGCCAGGTTTTTTGCCAGGGTTATCATCGTCAAAGGCGGGAGGAGCTTCTTTTTCAAAAACGGCCTTTATACTGTGAGGGGCTTGAATATTTTCAAATGTATAAGAGTTCACAGGACCAACAGATTTTCCATCCACAAGCACGTCTTTGATTTTATAGCCTTTGTTTGGTGTAATGGTGTAAGTTTGGTTGGAACCCGTTTCAACATTTCCTGTTTCTGGAGCAATGGTTCCGCCGGCTGTTTGTTCTACTTTAATTTCTTGGGTGCGTTCTCCTTTGTATAGAGTTACCTCATCTACAAGAGAGTTATCCATAGTTCTATAGGTGCTTAACTTAAAGCTGTAGTCGGTTACATCTACTTGTGTGTAATTGGGAATTCGTTCTTGGTTTTGTACGGCAGAATAATCAAATTTTTCATTTTTAATATTGTAGAATTTAGAGCCAGAACCAGAGGTAACAGTCATATATAAAATCCCTTTAGGATCTTGGTATTCAGTAGGTACGGACCCATCTTCGTTATATTCTTCAATAACCTGGGTTCCGTCCATTAGGTGAGAGCGTACATAAACATGGTCATGTCCATTGAGTACCACATCAATGCCAAGCTCTTTGAATATAGGAGCAAGTTGTTCCCGTCTTTGTAAAATATCTCCATCATAGGCGTGGGAAGCAACGGTATAGATAGCGTGGTGGAAGGTAACGACTTTCCATTTAATGTTTTTATCTTTCGTTTCTGCAATGGCTTTTTCAATGGTTTCTTTGTGTTCGCTTGCAGATCGGTTGTTGGAATTTAAGGAAATAAATAAAGTATTGTTGTAAACGTAGTAGTAATTTTCTCCCGCCGTAGTCGCACCCTTTCCGTCTGCATTTTTGGGTAGATAGAAATGCTCAGAATAAGCGCGGTTTCCAGAGTCGTGGTTTCCAATAACAGGGGCAAGAGTTAAGCCTTTGAAACCATCTTTTTCAATAAAGTGGGTGTATTCATCTTCATTAGAGGCCGTGTTAACTTGGTCTCCTGCAGAAAGTAGAAAAGATGTATTTGGATAGGTTTTTCGAATAAGATCTAAGGTATTTCCCCAACCTTCAGAACCGTTTAGGCTTCCGCCGGATCCAATTTGTGGATCTCCTACAAGGCTAAAGCTATACTTTCCAAAAGAACCTGTTTTGAAGGAATAAACTTCATCAATGGAAGTATTCCCTACAGAAACACGGTATATGTATTCTGTGTTTTCTGCAAGATTTGGAAAATTAAATTGGTGTGATTGATATTTTAAGGTGTTGGTGTCTGCATATTTATTCGATGCTTCTAGGGTTTTTGCCTTTGTAAATTCAGCGTCATCGGCCGTGGTGATTTCTACTTTGGCCTCCCCAGGAATGGCAGTGTAGAAAGTAAAATTTCTTTCGGTTTGATCTTTTCCAATAGTAAGCATTGGGTAATAGATGCCATTATCTACTTTTGGTTCCACAAGTTCAATATTGCGAAGATCAAAGTAAATGTCACTTGAGCCACCGCCTCGTTGATTAAGACGTACGGCAAAAATATTTTCTCCCTCTTTAAGAGCATTTTTAAGATTTGTAGCAGGAACGACAACTTCTCTTTGTACAGGATCCCCTGTAGTATCAGCGGCGGCAAATTGTAAGTTGGAAGTATATTCTTCTGTGTTTTCAGCATGAACTTCTACGCCATTGATATATAGAGTGTAAGAATCGTCATATTTTACAAAAAACTTCAAATCCTTGTTTTGAATATTTGTTAAATTAACTTTCTTTAGAAAAAAATAACTTGGGATCGTATTGTCATCTTCTGGGAACACATCTGTATCGTAGTAGTGTTTTAGAGTTGTATTGGACTTTAAGCCATGAACGTCATAAGCTTCTCCTCGTTTGGCTCCAAAGGGTCCCATAGCTTGTTTAAGCACTACATTGTCATCGATATTTCCAAGGGTCCAATTGTACATTTCATTTTCAGAACCATCTTTTTTTGTAATATCAATGCCTTCGTCGGAGTAGTACCATTCTCCGTTTTCCAAGGTAGTTAAATCTGCCTCCTTGGCATAGGAGAAATCTCCTACAAAGACGGTGAAAAGCAGGGTCACCGCCAAGATAAAACTAAGTAATTTTCTCATTTTCTCCTCCTAAAAAAATTTTTTTTCATCCAACAAATTCATTATAGAAAGAAAAAATTAATTGGAAGTCGAATCCATTTTAAGTTCTTGTCAATGAAAAGGCTCCTATGTAAAGAAAGAGCCTTCTTAGAAAGAAGACTCAAAAAGAGGGGGCTATTTTTTTAGGGAATAAAAGTGATTGTATACCAAACCGGAAATATAAGCAGAGATGGGAACCATAATAATGACCACAGAGGTTCCAATAAGACCTGTAATCACTTCAATGGCAAAAAAATCGGAACTAATAAGTTGGTTGGGATCAACGCCATAGGAAATAAAGACCAAAACAGTGGCAATAGACCCTCCTAAGAAGGCGAAAATCAAGGTATCTACCATAGTACCAATAATATCTCGTCCAATTTTTATTCCAGAAGTAAAAAGGTCTGATACATTTATATTGGGATGGATTTTCTTAATCTCAAGTAAGGAAGAGCTAATAGAAACGGATATGTCTTGGGCTGCTCCATAGGAGGCAATGGCCACTCCTGCAAATAAAAGTCCATGAATTTTTAGACCGGTGATATTGGTGATTAAAAAGAGTCCTTCGATTTCAGAGAGGTTGTAGCCAGAAATATGGGTGAAATAGGAAACGGCGTAAAATAATAAGGCAGCCAGAGAAAAACCAATGGTAACGCTAATTAAATTTACAAGGGCCATGGGAGTATAACCATAGACTAGAACACAAAGATAAATACAACATAGAATACAGGTAATGATAGTAAGAAGTATGGGGGAGTGTCCTAGATAAATTAGGGGGAGCATAAAGAAAAAAATTAGGTAGATACTGATTCCAAGAACAAGTGCCGAAAGCATTCCGTGTTTTCCTCCAACAGCGAAAAGAAGGAGCAAAAACAAAAGGGCGGCGACAAATAGAGAAAAAGAGCGATCGTGGTTGTAAATGGTATAGTAAGGGCTTGAATTTTCTGGATGATCCACTAGAACCACTACGGGGCTATTTTCTTTTAGAAAAATAGAATGGGTAGTAGAAAGTTCGTTATGAATCGTTACAACGTCCTTATCTTTATTGTGTAATTGAACTTCTACACGCTGATATCCAAGCTTCAAATTGCCGTATTTTTCTTCTATCTGTTCTTCTAGAACTTTGGTAACCTCTCCTCGAATATAGTGGATGGATTCCTGGTTCCAACGGGTATTTCCGTATTCTAAATTTTTCCAATGGGCAAAGACGCCAATTAGAAACAATATAAGTATTAGATTGATGATTTTTTTCATAGATCCTCCTGTGATTTCTATAAGGATGATTATTTCATAAAAAAATTAGAACGAAATAAAAATTTTGTAATGAAATATTTACAAAGAGTCGGTGGAATCTACGAAGATGTTGAGGAGTTTATCAGTGGGTATTTGCCTTGACGGAGTCCTATTTTTTGCCTATAATGAAGAAAATAAAGAAAGGTTAAGTGCCATAATAGGAGAATAGGGAACATGGTGAAAATCCATGACGGTACCGCCACTGTAAGCGAGGAGCTTCATAATAATATGCCATTGGGAAATTTTCGCCTGAGAAGGTTTTATGAAAGTGAGGATACGCGAGTCAGGAGACCTGCTTAACTTATGAAAAAGCTCTCGAGTAAGGGCGATTTTTGAGTGAAATCGACTACGGTAGAGAGAAACCGTAGTTTTTTTGTGGAAAGAAAGGAGGGAAAATTGATAAAAATTTCGTTGTTGGCTATGGTCCTAGGATATGTTTTGGATCTTTGGATTGGAGATCCTTATGCCATTCCCCATCCCGTTCAATGGATAGGAAAATGGATTCTTTTTTTGGAATCTTATTTGCGAAAGATTTTCCCTAAGACGAAGAGAGGGGAAGAAGTGGTCGGTATTTTTTTGTGGATGGGAGTCATTTTTCCTTCTTTTCTGATTCCGTATGGAACGTTAAAAATAGCTTATGGAATTTCGCCTTACGTTGCTCTTTTCATCGAGTCGATTTTTTGTTGGCAGATTTTAGCAACAAAATCTTTAGGGGTAGAAAGCAAAAAAGTGTATTTGGCTCTAAAGAAGGAGGGGATTGAGGAAGGGCGTAGAGCCGTTTCTATGATTGTAGGAAGAGATACGGAGTCCTTAAATGAAAAGGGCGTGGTGAAAGCGACAGTAGAGACGATTGCAGAAAATACGTCTGATGGAGTGGTGGCCCCTTTGTTTTTCCTATTTCTTGGAGGGGCCCCTTTGGGATTTTTCTATAAGGCGGCCAATACTTTGGATTCTATGGTAGGGTATGTGGAAATGCCCTATAAGAATATTGGATGGTTTTCTGCCAAAGCAGATGATGTTTTGAATTTTATTCCAGCTCGTCTTGGGGCTTTGTGTATGTTGTTGGCAGGAACTATGTTAGGAATGGACGGGAAAAATGGTTGGCGAATTTTTAAGAGGGATCGTTTTTCTCATGCTAGCCCCAATTCGGCTCAAACAGAATCGGTTTGCGCAGGTCTATTAAGAGTGGAGTTGGCTGGAGACGCTTGGTATCACGGGGAATTGCATAGAAAAAAATTTATAGGAGATCCGATTCGCCCCATTGTTTTGGAGGATATTTTACAGGCCATTCGCTTGTTGTATGGAACTTCCATTGTATCTTTTTTGATTTTTGTTGGGCTAGGATGGATTTTTGGATAAAAGGAGGTAGAAAATATGTTATATAAAGAAAAAAATCCCCATGGGGGAGATGTTTATCAAGGGAAAATTACTTTGGATTTTTCTGCCAATACCAATCCTTTTGGCACGCCGAAAAAAGTGAAGGAAGCGATGATAAATGCAATGGATGAGATTTATCAATATCCAGATCCTTACTGTCGAGAACTTGTAAAAGCCATTGCAGAATGGGAAGGGATCCCGAAAGATTATGTTTTGGTTGGAAATGGAGCGGCGGATTTGATTTATAGTTATTGCGAAAGCCTGTCTCCTAAAAAGGCCCTGGAATTGGCGCCGACTTTTTCAGAATATCATTTGGCTTTGGAAAAAAATAACTGTGAAGTAGAGCGATTTTTCTTAAAAAAGGAGAAAAATTTTTTGGTGGATCGGTCCTTTGTGTCCTATTTGGAAGATTCAGATGCTGAAGTGGTTTTCTTGTGCAATCCAAACAATCCCACAGGACAACTAATTCCTCAAAGAATTTTAGAGGAGTTGGTAGGGGTTGCAAAGGAAAGGGGAATGTTCCTTTTTGTGGATGAATGTTTTTTGGATTTATCTGATTATGGGAAAAGCCTAAAATTTTTACTAAAGGAAAATCCTCACTTGTTTTTGTTAAAGGCCTTTACAAAAAGTTACGGACTGGCAGGAGTGCGATTAGGATACGGCCTTTCCTCTAATGAAGAATTGTTAAGGAAAATGAGCCGCAACACTCAGTCTTGGAACGTTTCTACTTTGGCTCAAAAAGCGGGAATTGCTGCTTTGGGAGAGGGAGAATTTTTGAAAAATACAAAATCTTATATGTATCGGGAACGGGAATGGATGAAAAGTCAATTGGAACAGTTGGGATATTTTGTCTGTCCTTCCCATGGAAATTTTTTGTTGTTTCAAGGGGATCCAAAATTAGGAGAACAATTGTGGGAAAAGGGAATTTCTATTCGAAATTGTGATAATTATTTTGGTTTGGAACCAGGATGGTATCGCATAGGGATTCGCCTGCGGGAAGAAAATAAAAAATTGCTTTTGGCTTTACAGGACTTGTCTTAAAGGAAAGTGTATGGCAAAAATTTTATGTATTATAGATGGAATGACGGATTCGGGATTTTTCCCAAAAAACTATAAAAATTTATCTCAAATGGAATTTTTCGGCTGGGAAGATACCGCCTCTGGAAGAACTCCAGAAACTTTACCTTGTGTTCTCCATTTGTTGGGAATTAAGAAAATCCCCTATTATTTGCGTGGATATTTGGAAGCTTTAGGAGCGGGTATTCCTGTAGAAAAAGAGGACTTGATTTTGCGGGGAAGTCGGTATTTTTTGGATGAGAATCATGTTCCTTCTCGGCCTTGCAATGAAGAATTTCAAATGGAAATAGAGGGAGGGCGTTACTACCCTTTGGAAGGGTATCAATCTTTGTTTGTGTTTCTCAAAGGGGCCCCTTTGGTAGAAAAAATTCAGACTTTTGGACCCCACGAAATAAAGGGAAGAAAAGTAGAAGAACTTCAACCAACGGGCCATTTGCTTTTGGAAAAAGTTTTTCAAAAGGGAATGCAAAAAGATAGTTGTATTCTTCTTTGGGGAGAATCGGTTGCAACCTCACCGCCCAAAAGGTATAAAAACTGGGGAATGGTAACGGGAAAAAATCTATTAAAAGGAATGGGGAAGTGGTTGGAGATGGAAGTGGCCTCTTTAGAGGGGGCGACAGGAGATACGGATACAGACTTGGAAGAAAAGGGAAAGAAAGCGCTAGAACTCGCTGAAAGGTTTCCCTTCGTTCTTCTTCATATAAACGGGGCGGATGAAGCGTCCCATCGAAGAAATTTCAAAGAAAAAGAAGAATTTTTACAAAAAATAGACCAGCAGGTTCTAAAAAAATTATTAGAGTCAAAGCACGAAATCCTTGTTACCTCAGACCATGGAACAGATCCTAAAACGGGGGAACATTTAGGAGATTTACAACCCATGTATAAAAAAAGAGACAGGCCTTAAAGCCGGTCTTCTTTTTTTATATAAATATAATGGTTTTGATTGGACTCTTCTGGTAAAAATTCATAGGAATCCAAGGAAAAATCTTTTAATGCTTCTCGCTCTGTGATTTCATTTTCGGCGATATATTTTACCATAAGGCCGCGGCCTTTTTTTGAAATGGTAGAATGCTTCTTTCGCCTGCCTTCTTTTTCTTCAAAAAAAGAAAAATCCAACCAATTTTTGTATTCCTTTCCAAAAATAGAAGAGAATTCATTACTAGCCAAGTTCCAAATTTCTTCTTCTGGAGAAAGGATATGGGGAAGCTCTTTTTTCCAAAGAGATTTTAGCGTTTTTCCCTCTACTTTTAGTCCCATGGTAAAATCCAAACGATAAGGTTTTATAGGCGTGCTGGGAGAGATGGGGCCGTATAAAGCAGAAAAAATACGCAGATGTTGATCCAAAAAAGGAGGAACGGGATTTGAAAATGTTTCGTGTTCCATGGTGCGATAGGACAATCCGTGGTATAGGGATAAGGCTTCGTAAAAGGGCAATTTTTCATAATTTTGTATACAAAAATAGGCTCTTTCAAAAGCTTCTCCCTCTAGTTTCCACAACTGTTTAAGTTCTTTCCTAGACATTTTATAAAATTGTGATACGATAGTAGAAACAACAGAATTAGAAGGGCCATTTTGGGCAATCGGATGGCTTTCTAACATTTCTTTTGCTGGCGAAAATAAAATGATCATAAAATCTTCCTTTCTGGATTTATTATAACAAAAGGGAAAATATTTTGAAATTTTTCTGTAATAATTTGCAATCCTACGTTGGCTTTGCCCACTACTCGGGTAAGAAATAGGAAAGAAGGATATTTCTGTGAAGGAGGAAGGATATGATTTTAATTGGATATAAAAAATGTTCCACATGTAGAAAGACGGAAAAATTTTTAGAAGAAGCAGGAGTGGAATTTGTCTATAGAGAGATTGATAAAGACAATCCCTCTGTAGAGGAATTGAAGAAATGGCACGAGATAAGTGGCCTAGATATTAAGAAATTTTTTAATACCAGTGGAATCATTTACCGAGAAAAGAAATTAAAAGACAAATTACCGAATTTGTCTTTAGAAGAAAAATATGAATTGTTGGCAACAGACGGAAAGCTTGTAAAGAGGCCAATTCTTTTAGATGGAGAAAAAATTTACGTAGGAAAAGACGCCGTTAATTTTGCTGAAGAGACGACCTAGAAGGATTGTTTCGAAGCCCTAAAAAAATACTCCATATTTTTTAGGGGGGGGGTAGACAGATGAGCAATTATGAAAAACTGAATTATCTAATGTAAATTACAGATTCTAGCAATCGAGAGATTGCTGCCGCTCTTCATTTTAGTGACTCCTATATTTCGAAGATTCGAAATGGGACCAGGAGAATTAAGAATATAGAAGCTTACCATTTAATTGCGACTTTTTTTGCCAAAAAGTTTATGGTGGAACCTGTTTTTGTAGAAAAACTGAAGGCTTTTGGGGTCTATCATTTGTTTGTAAAAGGGCAAATGGATTTGAAGTGGATTATTTACGAGTGGTTATATAACGACGTGGATACCGATTTCTTCACTTTTTTCTCAAACTTTACGCGAGAAAAATTAGAAGGAGAAAAGATTCGTTGTGAAAATAAATCTGGAGAAGAATTACGACTTCTAAATCAAATGACCTTTGGGCATAAAAACGTCATGACGTTCTTTGGACAAAAGGGAATTCGAGAGGCTGAGGAGAAGCTATATAAAGAAGCGAAGAAAAAGAAAAAAGAGATCGGAAAGGTTTATATTTTAAGCGACCGTAAAAATCGAATGAATTTTGTCTCTTCAAGTACAAACTACAATAAAAAACTAATGGAATTTTTTTATAGACGAAGACATTGAAGTAAATGTAATTTATAATATTTCTCCTCCTATATTTAATTTAGAGGAATTATTGGACTCATCCATTCCTTTCTATGAAAGTTCAAATATCGTTCCTTGGACTTATTCTTCTCCTTACAATCCAATTTTTGTGCATATGTATTATATTGTAGAGGGTGTAGGTGCTTTTTCTACTTTTGGATTGGAAGAAAATAGAGATTTAGATGTTACGGTTTTTTCTACGGATCCAAAATATATCTCCCACATGGAACAACAGTTTGAAATACTGCTGAAATATTCTGACTTAATGGCGAAAAAATTAGGATCGGGAGATTTTCTTCGATTTATTCATACCTATTGTGAACATTGGGATGAGGGGAATATTTTAAGTATTTCCAAATATCCGACATTGGTAAGCCTTACTCCAAAGTTGTTAAAAGAAACGATGAATCGCTTTGAAATGGAAACAATGGGAGAACTGTTCCTTGCTACAAAAGAAAAGCTAATTGAAAACTTGAATGAATATACCTTTACAGAAATTATTGAAGAAACCTCCTTTGATCCAGAAAATACAGATCCTTTCCCTATGACGCCAGATTCTAAGAGATATTTGAGTGTGGAACAACAGATAGAGCGCTTTGAGGAATTGAAGCGTTTGATGTTGACTTACGAGAATTATGAAGTCTATACCTATCCAGTAGATGACGATATAAAATCGGTTCACATTAACCCTAATTCCGGGGTGCTCTTAGAAGTGAAGAATAAAAAGAAGGTTGGGTATTTGATTGAAGACGAGCGGATTATTCATATGCTATCCTACTATTTCCGAAATCGATTTGTATTGCCAAATGCAATTTCAAAACAGGATATGTTAGAGAAAATTGACAAAAAAATAGAATCCTTAGAGAAACGCTTAAACTCAGATAAGAAGAAATAAAATAAATAAAAAGACCGGGAATGAATTCCTGGTCTTTTTTTATGAAAAATTATCGAGTAATATCGGGAAGTTTTCTAGAGGCTTTGAAGCCAAATACACGTGGATTGGCTTTTGAGTCAAAGAAATCTGTACATAGGTTCATAAGCAAAATAGCGGCTCCAATTCCTCCTGGTAATCCAAAACTAAAGCGTAGGATGCCTGTTAAAATTCCAATGGCCAAAGCAAAGTAGATTTTGGCTTTGGGATTTAGTGGAGAAGAGGAGTAGTCCGTTACCATAAATACAGAAGCAAACATAACCGTTCCGGAAAGAACGTGATATAAAGCGTATTCGTAATTGGATTTACTGAAAAGAAGGGCGGTAACAAAAAGCCCAACTAATGTAGCAAGAGGTACGCCGCCGTGAATAACTTTTCGAAAAATCAAATAGGCAGCACCGAGAAGAATGGCCCACTTGGTTGTTTCGCCGATTCCTCCACCAATGTTTCCCATAAATACATCCATCATTTGAGGAGCTCCTTGGGCAATATCGGTCTGGCCGTTTCCGATAAATTCCAATGGTGTTGCCGTGGCCACCATATCTGGTCCCGGGGTAACCCAATTGGTCATATAAGGAGTTAGGGTGATTTTAATAACTACACGGGAAAAAACGGCTGGATTTAGGCGGTTTTTTCCAAGTCCTCCTGGTAATTGTTTTACCAGAACAATGGCAATAAATGTTCCCAGTAAAACAATCCAATAAGGAGCGGTAACTGGATAGGAAAGAGCGACCAAAAGTCCGGTTACAGCAGCAGAAAAATCGCTAATGGTCGTTTCTTTACCCTGAATTTTTTGTACAAGAAACTCAAAGAAAATGGCAGAGCCAATGCCGAGGAGAATCATGAATAGAGATTTGAATCCAAAATTTACAATGGCCATAATAGAAACGGGTATTAAAGCGATTAAAACATCTCGCATAATAACATCCGTTGAGCGACGAGTTCGAAAATAGGGGGCTTTTGCAATGAGACTCATGACTGGGCCTCCTTCCATTGGTTGTTAAGGGCTTGAATATTTTCCAAAAGAGGAATTCTTGCGGGGCAAATATAAGTGCAAGATCCACAGGAAATACAAGATTCAGACTGGAGTTGAGGTACTAGGTCAACGCGATCTTCTTTATAGCTATTGCTAATAAGAACGGGCTGTAGACCAACCGGGCAAACTTCAATACATTGAGCGCATTGAATACAAGGGGTCTCCTTAGGCAAATCCTTAGGATCCATAAATAACAAAGTGGTGGTATCTTTATCAATAGGAAAATCATAATTTTCGAAAGATTTTCCCATCATAGGGCCACCGTTAATGGGAAGAATTTCCCCTTCTTCTAGACCGCCACAGGATTCAATGGCTACAGAAACAGGCGTGCCCATAGGTACCATTAAGTTTTTGGGTTCTTTTAATTTGGGGCCTGTAACCGTAACAACCCGGTGGGTGAGAGGCTTTCCTAAAAGACAAGCATCATACATAGCTTTTACAGTAGAAACATTGGATTGTAGAATGCCGTAATGTCCGGGCCTCTTTCCTTCCTCAACTTCTACATTGATGACTTCTTCAATTTGTAAATTTGCATGTCCTTGAGGATACTCTGCATCCAAAAGATGGATGACAATATCTTCTCTACCAGAATCTAAAATGGCATTTTCCAAAGAAGCAATGGCTTCGGTCATAGGTTTTTCCAAAGCAATATAAGCTTTTTCCAATTCGTAAATGTCACAAATCAATCCAACACCATCCACAACTTCTTGGGCAAATTCCACCATAACTCGGTGGTCTGTAGTAGAGAACGGTTCACATTCGGCTCCATTTACAACAAGATATTTGGTGCTTTCTTTCTCCTGATCGTATTTGACAGAAGTAGGGAATCCTGCGCCTCCTTTTCCTGTAATTCCAGATTCTCTAAGGCGATCCTGGAACTCTTCTGGAGAAGAGTTTTTTGTTAAAAGAGGGAGGGTCTCTTCTTCATATTTTCCATCGTTTTCAATCAGTAGAGTTGTTTTTTCTCCACGAAAAGAAGGGAGGGTTTCCATTCCAACAACTTTTCCCGAAACGGAAGAATGAATGTTGGCAGAAATTCCTCCTTGCGCTTCGCCGATTTTTGTGCCGACCTTTACGATATCTCCAATTTTTACCACAGGTTTGGCATCTTCTCCTATATGCATGCTCATAGGAAAGTAAAGGATTTTGGGGGCTTCCAAAAGTTCGATAAGTAAATTTTTTGTGGCGTCTTTGTTTTTGGGAACATGGACTCCACCGTGAATTTTTCGATTAAATATAGGCATAAAAAGTCCTTTCTAAAATAGTCTCTTAAGATTTAGATACCCTTTTTTTTCATAAAATAGCCATTTATAAAAGAAAGACAAACAAAAAACACCTTACAGGGGGGCTGTAAGGTGTTTTTATTTCACTTGGGAAATTTAGAAGGGCATTACTTCTTATCCCGAATGTCAATGATTAGCAGATTTCGTGAATCCATCCTTCTGGAGCTTCGATTTCACCAGCTTGCATACCTGTTAATGTATCATAAAGTTTCTTAGTAACAGGACCCATTTCTTCCATACCAGATGGGAAGCAGATTTCTTCGTCGCCGTTTACAATTTTACCTACTGGGCTGATAACAGCAGCAGTACCGCAAAGACCACATTCTGCAAAGTCTTTCAACTCAGCAACTTCTACTTTACGAGTAGTAACTTTCATTCCCAATACATGCTCAGCAACATATACTAAAGATCTTCTAGTGATAGAAGGAAGGATAGAATCAGATTTTGGAGTTACTAATTCGCCATCTTTTGTTACGAATAAGAAGTTAGCTCCACCAGTTTCTTCCACGTATTTTCTTTCTTTAGGATCTAAGAACATATTTTCATCGAATCCTTTAGAATGAGCATCATGATGTGCATGTAAACTCATAGCATAGTTCAAACCAGCTTTGATGTGACCAGTTCCGTGTGGTGCCGCACGGTCATAAGGGCTAACCATAAGAGTTAATGGTTTTGCTCCGCCTTTGAAATAAGGACCTACAGGCATAGTGATGATTCTGAATTGATATTCATCAGCAGGTTTAACGCCAATAACAGGACCAGTTGCGAACATTACAGGACGAATGTATAAAGAAGCGCCTGTTCCGTATGGTGGAACCCAAGCAGCGTTTGCTTTAACAACTTCATCAATCGCTTCAACGAATTTGTCTGCAGGATAAGCAGGCATTTCGATGTATTCAGCAGAATCTTGCAATCTTTGTGCGTTCATATCTGGACGGAAAACAACAATCTTGCCATCTTTTGTAGTATAAGCTTTACATCCTTCGAAAACAGTTTGTGAATAGTGCAATACGCCTGCACATTCGCTCATTGTTACGTTAGGATCTTCGATTAATTGTCCTTCTCCCCATTTGCCATCTTTGTAATCGGATATGTAGCGATAGTCAGTTACAGTATACTCAAATCCTAAGCTACCCCAATCTAAATTTTTCTTTTCCATGTTTACCTCCTACATGAATAAAACAACTATCATTTGACGACTTGATTATATCACGAAAAAAAGTTTTGTGAAGAGAAAAATTATGATATTTTTAATGGATTCCTATATTTTGAAAGGAGAAAACAACGGAAAAGGGCAGAAAATCAATCGTTTTCCGAAGAAAAAAATTTTTTGTAAAAAAAAGAAAAAATTTCTGTAAGACCGTATTATATTCCCATCCAAAGACTAGGAAAAAAGAAAAGAGGCAAAGAAAAACATTTGCCTCTGTCTTAAAATTATTCCCGAATTGTATTTTTAGAAAGTTGTTTTGTTTCGTGGAAATGCCAAATTCGATCCATATGGCGACGCATAAAAAGCATGGCCACTTCAGGGTCTTGATCTCGAATGGATTCATAGATGGGTAGGTGATAATGAGCGATATCTTTGTATGTCTCCCCAAAATTTGGGATTTCTGTAGCGGAATTGTTAATAGAGTCTTCGAAAAAATGATTCATAGCAGCGAAGTTTTCTGAAATCAAGATATTATGGGCCATTTTGGCAATGGATTCGTGAAAACGAAAATCAGCTTCCCTTACTTCATCGTAATTTTTGGCACGTTGTATACCTTCCAAACAAGCGTATAATTCAGGCAATTCATCTTCTTCCCGGTGAGTTGCAGCCAAAGCAACGGTCTTTGTTTCAAACATTTCGCGATATTCGATGATTTCCCGAACGCTGACATTGTTTAAGCTTGAAATGAGTTGCAAGTGATCTGACATAACCATTTGCGTGTGGTTGGTGATAAAGGTTCCATTTCCTCGTTTCGTTTCAAGTAAACCGGAGATTTCCAAGCTACGAACCGCTTCTCGGATGGTTGGGCGGCCAACATTAAAATGTTTCGCCATTTCCCGTTCTGAAGGGAGTTTATCACCGAGCTTAAATTTTCCCATTAAAATACTATTTTTAATCCCTTCTGCAACGATTAAGTATTGTGGACGTTCTTCCAAAGGATTTTCTAAGGTTTCGTCATTTATGATTTTTATATGCTCCATGTTGTCCCTCCTTTCTCTTTATTTTTCGAAATGAGATTTTCTATATTGATTGTATCGCATGGATTGAGAAAAATAAAGAAATGTTTTCATTTTGGCTATACCAAAATTTAGAACAAATAGAAATAAAGAAGGAAAATTCCCATTTACTTCGCGTTTTCAATGAAGATATTGAACGAAAAAGTCATTATATTTAAGAAAAAACGGGAAAATTTATTTTCCTGTAAAAATTTGGTAATACCAGTTGACATGGACTGTGAAAATGATATCATGGATATAAATCCAATTAGAATTTGAAAGTGAGGTATGTATGAAAATAGTTGTTTGTATTAAGCAGGTACCAGATACCACAGAGGTTAAGTTGGACCCTAAAACCAACACTTTGATTCGTGAAGGTGTTCCTAGCATCATCAACCCAGATGATAAAGCAGGTTTGGAATTTGCTTTGCGTCTAAAAGATACATATGATGCAAACGTAACCGTAGTTACAATGGGACCTCCACAAGCAGAGCTTGCTTTGCGTGAAGGTTTAGCAATGGGCGCAGATGATGCGGTATTGTTAACAGACCGTGCTTTTGGAGGCGCTGATACTTGGGCGACTTCTACTACAATTGCCGGTGCATTGAAAAACTTAGATTACGATATTATTATCACTGGTCGTCAAGCGATCGATGGTGATACGGCACAAGTTGGTCCTCAAATTGCTGAGCATTTAGGACTTAACCAAGTTTCTTACGTGGAAGACGTAGAAAAAGAAGGCGATAAATTAATCGTTACACGTCAATTTGAAGATCGTTACCATACTTTAGAAGTGAAGATGCCATGTTTGCTTACTGTATTGGCAGAAGCAACAGATCCTCGTTTCATGTCTGTAAGCGGCATTTGGGATTCTTATGATAAAGAGATCACAGTTTGGGGTCTTGATGACATTAAGGACAACATTGATGTAGCAAACATTGGTTTGAAAGGTTCTCCTACAAAGGTTCGTAAATCTTATCCTAAACAAGGTAAGGGCCAAGGTATCCTCATCAAAGATGTTACAGCAGATCAAGCGGCTGATCGTATTTTAGCTACTTTGAAAGAAAAGTATATTATTTAGTTGGGAGGATGCTATGAGTAACGGAGTATTTGTATTTGTAGAACAACGCGATGGAGAAATCCAAAAGGTTGGTTTGGAACTTTTAGGTAAGGCCTCTGACTTAGCAAAAGATTTAGGTCAAGAAGTTACAGCCATTTTCTTTGGACACAACATCAAAGATAAAACAGAAAACTTAATTCAACATGGCGCAAACCGTGTCATCCTTGTTGAAGATGAAAAATTAAAAGAATATTTAACAGAGCCATATGCGAAATGTCTTTCTGAAGTAATTCGCAAATACGAGCCAGAAATCGTATTGTTTGGTGCGACTTCTATTGGTCGTGACTTGGCTCCTCGTTTGGCAGCTCGCATCCACACTGGTTTGACTGCGGACTGTACTTCTTTGGAAATTGAAGATGAAACCAAAAACCTTATGATGACTCGTCCTGCATTTGGTGGTAACTTAATGGCTACAATCGTTTGTGAAAACCATAGACCACAAATGGCAACCGTTCGTCCAGGCGTTATGCAAGCTTGTGACAAAGACGAAAACGCAAAAGGCGAAGTAATCGAAGAAAAAATCGACTTGTCTGACATTAGCGATGGAATTATCATTCGCGAAGTGAAAAAAGCAGAAAGTAAGAAAAAAGATATCACAGAAGCTAACATCTTAGTATCAGGTGGACGTGGTATTGGTGGTCCTGAAGGATTTGACGGATTGTCAGAATTGGCAAAAGAATTGGATGCTGAAATTTCTTCTTCTCGTGCCAACGTAGATGCTGGATGGATTGAAAAAGATCGTCAAGTTGGACAAACTGGTAAAACCGTTCGTCCTGAAGTATATTTTGCAATGGGTATTTCTGGAGCTATCCAACATATCGCAGGTATGGAAGAGTCTGATTTAATCATTGCAGTAAACAACAACGAAAATGCAGCTATCTTTGATGTAGCAGATGTTGGAGTTGTAGGAGATTTGAATGCGATTGTTCCTAAGTTAACAGAACGCATTCGCAAAGAAAAACAGTTGAAAGAGGATATGTAGTCTTAAAGAAAGGCGATGAATCAAATGAGTGAAAAAAAATTAATGCTTGAAGGCGTAAAGGTTATTGAGTTTGCGAACTTTGTAGCAGGTCCTTGCTGTGGTCGTTTATTGGCTGACTGGGGTGCTGAAGTTATTAAGATTGAACCTGATTTCGGAGACACAATGCGTGGCGTAGGAATCCAATGGTGTGCTCCAACAGATGAAGACGAAAATCCATTGTTCGAAAACGAAAATGCTGGGAAAAAAGGTATTGTCGTTAATGCGAATACGGAAGAAGGACAAAAAGTTGTTTATGACTTAGTAAAAGACGCAGATATTTTCTTAACAAACACTCGTCAAAAGGCATTAGTTCGATCTAAATTGGATTATGAAACATTAAAAGAAATCAATCCTGGTTTGGTTTATGGACATCTTTTAGGATATGGAGAAAAAGGTCCTGCAAAAGATACTCCAGCATTTGACTACACTGCATACTTTGCACGTGGTGGGGTAGCTATGGGTCTTATGGAAAAAGGAACCGCTCCATGTAATACAGCGGCTGCTTTTGGTGACCACTATGCTGGTATGAGTTTAGCTGCTGGTATCTTGGCTGCTTTGCATCGCAAAGAGCAAACTGGCAAGGGAGAAAAAGTAAGTGTTGCTTTATTCCACACTGCAGTATTTGGTATGGGTCTTCCTATTGTTAGTGCACAATATGGATACGAAATGCCAATTTCAAGAAAGAATCCACCAAATCCATTGAACACTACTTTCCAATGTGCTGATGGAGAATGGTTACAAATTGCTTTCTTCCAATATGACAAATGGTTCCCAGGATTCTGTGATATCGTAATCGAAAAACCAGAATACAAAGGTGGAAAATATTCTACATTAAAGAGCGCTGTAAAATATGTAGATGAATTCGTTCCTATGATGGAAGAAGAATTTGCAAAACGTCCATTCGCTGAATGGAAAGAACGTTTAACAGAAGCTGGAATCCCATTTGAAAAATTGCAAACACCTGGCGACTTGCTAGATGATGAACAATGTTGGGCAAATGACTACTTGTTCAAACACACTTATGAAAGTGGGAATGAAGGGGTACTTTACAACACTCCAGTATTGTTTGAATCTCAAGGCTTCAAAGATTTCGTAAGAGCTCCTAAGAAAGGGGAACACACAATTGAAACTTTGAAAGAACTTGGATATAGTGATGAACAAATTGAAGAATTAAGAAACGCGAACGTTATTGCGTAATAGAAAGAGGAAAATATGTATACGTTAGGATTGGATTTTGGTTCTACCGCATCAAAAGGGGTTATTCTTAAGGATGGGAAAGAAATTGTAACACATGCTTTGGTACCTTTTGGAACGGGTACAACAGGACCGCAAAAGGTAAAAGAATTGTTGCAAGAAAAAAGTGGAATCCCATTGGAAGAGATTTCCTTTACCGTTGTTACCGGTTACGGAAGAATGAAGTACAAAGAAGAAAATGATCAACAAATTTCAGAGCTAAGTTGCCATTCAAAAGGCGTAAGCTTCTTATATCCAAATGCTCGGACCATTATTGATATTGGTGGACAAGATGTAAAGGCGATGAAACTAGATGCTTCTGGAAGAATGATTAATTTTATGATGAATGACAAATGTGCCGCTGGTACGGGTCGTTTTTTGGACGTAATGTCCAATGTTTTGGAAACAAAAAATTCCGAGCTGGGAAACTTAGATGCAAAAGCAACATCACCGGTATCCATTTCTAGTACGTGTACAGTATTTGCCGAATCAGAAGTTATTTCACATCTTTCAAGCGATGCAAGTTTGGAAGATATAGTGGCCGGAATTCACATTTCCGTAGCCAAACGAGTTGCAAGTTTGGTAAAACGTGTGGGGGTTGAACAAGAGGTCATCATGGTTGGTGGCGTTGCGCAAAACTCAGGTGTAGTACGAGCATTAGAGCGTAGTTTGGAGACGGAAATTAAAGTTCCTGAATTGGCACAGTTTACAGGTGCCTTAGGAGCGGCAGTTTTCGCCTATGAAAAGAATCAGAAAGCGTAGGGGGTAAAAATGGCAGATAACGCAATGAGCAAAATCAATAGTTTGTTAGCACAATCGTACAAAGAGGCTTGGGAAGCAAAAGAAAAAGGAATCCCAGTAGGTTGGTCTACTTCTGTATTCCCACAAGAGTTGGTAGAAGCTTTTGGCTTACCACTTTGCTATCCTGAAAACCAAGCGGCAGGTTTGGCTGCGAAAAAAGAAGCCTTAGGTTTAGAAGAAGCGGCAGAAGGCGTAGGATACTCCATCGACTTGTGCGCGTATGCACGTACAAATTTTGGATTCCTAGAAAAAGGTGGATCTGAAAACTTGAACATGCCACTACCTGATTTTGTTTGCTGCTGTAATAACATTTGTAGCGAAGTAGTAAAATGGTATGAAAATTTAGCGAGAGAATTAGATATTCCTCTAATTATGATCGATACTCCATTTAACAATGAAGACGAAGTTACAGAAAGCCGTATTGAATACTTCAAAGGTCAATTTGAACATGGTATTAAACAATTGGAAGAATTGACTGGAACAAAATTTGATCCAGAAAGATTGGCAGAAGTTATGGAAATCTCTGGAAAGAACGGTAGATTATGGAAAGAATCTATGCAACTTTCTAAAGATACCTATCCATCTCCAATGAACGGATTTGATTTATTTACTTACATGTCTGTAATCGTATGTTACAGAGGAAAGAAAGAAACAACAGAAGCTTTCGAATTATTGATCGAAGAACTAAAACAAAATGCAGTAGAAGGAAAATCTTCTTTCCGCGGCGAAGAAAAATACAGAATTATGATGGAAGGAATTCCATGTTGGCCATCTATCGGTTTCAAAATGAAATCTTTAGCAAAATATGGTGTAAACATGACTGGTTCTGTATATCCATATGCATGGGCTTTGGAATATGAAAAGAACGACTTAGCAGGATTGGCAAGAGCTTACAGCTCTATGTTTAACAATGTAAACATGGACAAGATGGTTGAATACAGAAACCAATCTCTAGAAGATGGTAACTGTGTAGGTACTTTCTATCACTTGAATCGTAGTTGTAAATTAATGAGCTTTATCCAACCAGAAATGGCACGTAGAGTATACGAAGATACACAACTTCCATACGCTGCCTTTGACGGAGACCAAGCGGATCCAAGAGCTTTCTCAAAAGCACAATTTGAAACTAGACTTCAAGGTTTGATTGAAGTTATGGACGAAAATGAGGAGGCAACAAAATGATAAAGGAACTATTAAAACAATGCGAAGATGTCGCTTTGAATCCAAAAGATGTAATTGGTAAATACAAAGAAGATCGAAAAGTAATTGCAATGGCTCCATTGTACGGACCAGAAGAATTGGTTTATGCAGCAGGAATGTTGCCAGTAGGAATCTGGGGATCTTACAAAGTAGAAATTGACTTAGCAAAACAATATTTCCCCGCTTTCTGTGCTTCTGTAATTATGGCGGACATGGAACTTGCCCTAAACGGAACTTACGAAAAATACATTGACGCAGTAATTATTCCAGGTATGTCTGATACATTAAATAGTTTTGGTCAAAACTGGAAATCTGGCGTTAAAAATATTCCATTCATTTCTATTGTATATCCACAAAATCGTAAAATTGAATGTGGAGTGAAATTCTTAACAGCAGAATTAGAAGACGTTAAGAAAAAATTAGAAGAGATTGCAGGAAAAGAAATCACAGAAGAAGCATTGGCAGAAGCCATTGACTTATACAATGCTCATCGCAAAGCAATGAGAGATTTCTCTGAATTAGCAGCATCTCATCCAAATACAGTAGATAATAGAGGACGTGCTTTTGTTTATAAGAGTGCACACTTTATGGACAAAAAAGATCATTTAGAAATCGTTGAAAAAATCAACGAAGAATTAAAAAATCTTCCAGAAGAAGAATTTGCAGGCAAACGCGTTGTAACAACTGGTTTGATTTTAGACGACGAATCTACACTACAAGCTTTAGAAGACAACAACTTAAGAATTGTAGGGGATTTGGTGGCTCATGAATCCATCCAATACAACACAGACGTTCCTGCTGATGGAGAAAATGCTTTGGAAAGAATCGCCAATCAATGGAGAGACATCGAAGGATTTACAGCAGCCTATGATCCTAAAAAACTTAGAGGAATCATGGTGGGTGAATTGGCGAAAGAAAGAAAAGCCGACGGGGTAATCTTTGCGCTATTGAAATTCTCAGATTTTGAAGAATACGATATGCCAATCTGTTTGAGAGATATTCGAGATGCGGGATTCCCAGTGGTTGAATTTGATGTAGATCAACAAGATAATAGTTCTGAACAAGTGAAGACAAGAGTCCAATCTTTCTCAGAAATGCTATAAGCGGGAGGCGCGAATGAACTTTACGAAACAACAAGAATTATTGAGACAAAACGTACTTGAATTTGTAAAAAGAGAAATGGCAGAATATCCTGAAATTTCTGACAAAGAAGGCGGTTTGCCTCAAGATATTATTGAGAAATTAGCGAAATATCAATTCATTAGTCCAATCATTCCACGTGAATACGGTGGAGCAGGCGCGGACTATGTATCTTATGCCATTATCATGGAAGAAATTAGTCGTCGTTGTGCATCAACTGGTACATTTATTACAGCCGGTGCTTCATTGGCAGCTCTTCCATTGTTAAACTATGGTACAGAAGAACAAAAACAAAAATACCTAAGAGGATTAGCTACTGGTGAAATGATCGGATGTTTCGGTTTAACAGAACCAGGAGCAGGATCTGACGCAGGGGCAACAGCAACAACAGCTGTATTAGATGGAGACGAATACATCCTTAACGGACGTAAATGTTTTATCACAAACGCTCCATTTGCTGATTTCGCTATTATCTCTGCCGTTACAGACAAATCCAAAGGTACCAAAGGAATCTCTACTTTCATCGTAGAATCTAAATGGGACGGATGGTCTGTAGGTGCTCACGAAGACAAAATGGGTATTCGTGGAACAGAAACTTCTGATATCGTATTAGATAACGTACGTGTACCAAAAGAAAATCTTTTAGGTAAAGAAGGAAAAGGCTTCAGCATCATGTTAAATACATTGGATGCAGGACGTATTGGGGTAGCTGCACAAGCCGTTGGAGTAGCTCAAAGTGCTTTAGATGAAGCAACAAAATACGTAAAAGAAAGAGTTCAATTTGGAAAGCCATTGGCAAGTTTCCAAAACACACAATTCAAATTGGCTGAAATGGCTACACAAGTTCAAGCCGCTCGTTTGTTAGTATACGATGCAGCACAAACAAAAGACAAAGGGGAAAACCCAGGAATGCAATCTGCTATGGCAAAATACTATGCTGCAGAAACAGCAAACCAAGTAGCTTATGAAGCATTGCAATTACACGGTGGATACGGATTCATTAAAGATTATCCAATCGAAAGAATTTACCGTGATGCAAGAATTCTTTCTATCTACGAAGGAACATCACAAGTTCAAAAAATGGTAGTAGCAGGAAATTTATTAAAGTAATAGGATACAAGAGAAGAGAAATATAACTTTATATTTCTCTTCCTCTTTATCATAAGTAAGTGCATAACTATTTTAGAAAGGAACACAAAGGAGAAGTGTAATGCTTATTTATATTGCTGGATCTGGAGCTATGGGATGTAGAATGGGTTACAACCTACACAAGGCTGGAAATGATGTTATTTTCTTGGACAATTGGCAAGAACACATTGACTGTGTAAAAGAAAATGGTCTAAAAATCACAGGGGATGTAGAAGAAACTGTACAAGTTGAAATGATGCGTCCAGAAGAAGCTACCAGAGAAGCTGATGTAGTTATCGTATTGGTAAAAGCTATGCAATTACCAGAAATGATGGGTAAAATTCAAGGGATTGTTGGAGAAAATACAAAAATTCTTTGCTTGTTAAATGGTTTAGGACACGAAGACGTATTGAAACAATACGTTCCAGAAAAAAATATTCTTTTGGGTGTAACCATTTGGTTAGCAACATTAGTAGGACCTGGACATGCAAACCTAGCAGGAACTGGTACAATCTTCCTTCAAAGTTTGGATAAGAGCGGTGAAGAAGTAGGACGTCAAGTAGCAGAAGTATTAGACAACGCAGGATTAAACGCAAGCTACAATGAAGATGTAATGCCACTAATTTGGCGTAAAGCAGCAGTAAACGGAACAATGAACTCTACTTGTGCTTTATTAGATTGCAAAATTGAAGAATTATTTGCAAGCGAAGCAGGGTTAAAAATTGTAAACCATATTATTGATGAATTCTATGAAGTTGCTATTGCTGAAGGTGTTAACGTTACCAGAGAAGAAATGGCAGAATATGTTGAAGAATCTTCTATTAAGGCAGCACACCATTATCCATCTATGCACCAAGATTTGGTTCAAAAAAATCGTGCAACTGAAATCGACTTCATCAACGGAGCAGTATACTCTAAAGGCCAACGCTTAGGTATTGAAACACCATATTGTGAACTATTAACAGAATTGGTTCACGCTAAGGAAAGCGTTTTGAAAATCTAAGTTTATTTTGAGAACCTGAAACAGGTAATATAAAATATTCTACAATGTGTAGAAAAACAATACCTGATGTGCTTTTAGTGCATCAGGTATTTAACTAAAAATACATAGGCAATGGAAAGGCGAGAGAAGCTGTAATTTTGCTCCTTTTCAATGTTTTGAGCAAACACCACGCCTTTTGCCTTTGTTCTCAGAAGAATTTCATAATTGATTTCTTGCCCCAATCTTGGATTTTGCAATGCAAGACGAAGGCAAAACACAACAGTAACGTATGCTATACGATCTGTAATCCTAAAATTAAAACAACAAAATCTGTATTTTATCGAAGTGCGCAAAAATACAGAAAGATCCCGTAGAAAAAACTGCGGGATTTTTGCTTTCTTACGTAGGCTTTTTCTTGTTTTTACACAAATTTAAGGTTCTTTCTGTTACAATTGATACTGAATATAAGGAAAGTGGTGAATCAATGTTACAAGTTTCAAATGTAAGTGTTTTGTTTCCTGATAAAAAACTTTTTGATGAGGTAAATTTGGTTTTTAATGAGGGAAATTGTTATGGGATTATTGGCGCCAATGGGGCTGGTAAGTCTACGTTTTTGAAGATTCTTTCGGGAGAAAAAGAGCCAACGACTGGGCATGTTTCTATGGGGAAAGATCAGCGTTTAAGTAAATTAAACCAAGACCATTATGCTTTTGAAGAAGAGATGGTGATTGATACAGTAATTCGTGGCAATCAAGAGTTGTTTGATATTATGAAGGAAAAAGACGCGATATATATGAAGGAAGATTTTTCTGATGAGGATGGTATCCGTGCAGGAGAGTTGGAAGCTTTGTTTGCGGAGATGAATGGATACGAGGCAGAGAGTGAAGCGTCTTTATTGTTGCAAGGTTTAGGGATTGGAACGGAGCAACACAATTTGTATATGAAGGATTTAATTGAATCGGACAAGGTAAAGGTTCTTTTGGCCCAAGCTTTGTTTGGAAATCCGGATGTTTTGCTTTTGGACGAGCCGACCAATGGTTTGGATGTTAAGGCGGTTCTTTGGTTGCAAGATTTCCTTTCGACTTTTGAAGGGGTTGTTATTATCGTTTCTCATGACCGTTATTTCTTAAATGAAGTTTGTACCCACATGGTGGATATTGACTTTGGAAAGATCAATATGGTAACTGGGAACTACGATTTTTGGTATGAGTCTAGCCAATTGGCTTTGAAACTTTTGAAGGAGCAAAATAAGAAGAAAGAAGAGAAAGTGAAGGAGCTGCAAGACTTTATTCAACGTTTCTCTGCCAATAAATCCAAATCAAAACAGGCGACAAGCCGTAAAAAACTTTTGGATAAGATTGATATTGAGGAAATTCGTCCTTCTTCTCGTCGTTATCCTTTTGTAGGGTTTAATTTGTCTCGTGAAGTGGGGAATGAAATTTTAACCATTGAAAATCTTTCTTCCAATGGGGAAAATGGAAAGTTAATCGATAATTTAAGTCTTCGGGTAAACAAAGGAGACAAGATTGGATTTATTGGCAATGAGCTTGCCATTACAAAATTGTTCGAGATTTTAATGGGAAAAACGGATGATTATGAAGGATCTTTCAAGTGGGGACAAACCATTACAACTAGCTATTTCCCTAAGGATAACAATGCATTTTTTGAGGGAGTGGATAAGACGTTGATTGATTGGTTGCGTCAATATAGTGAGGATCAATCAGAGATTGTAATGCGTGGATTGTTAGGTAAGATGTTGTTTTCAGGGGATGAGGCTTTGAAGAAGGCCAATGTTCTTTCTGGGGGTGAGAGAGTTCGTATGATGTTTTCTAAGATGATGATTGATCCGGTAAATGTTTTGATTTTTGATCAACCAACCAATCATTTGGATTTGGAGAGCATTGAGGCGGTAAATAATGGTTTGATTAACTTTAAGAGCAATTTGTTGTTTACTTCTTTGGACCATCAATTTGTTTCTTCGGTGGCCAATCGTATTGTGGAATTTTTTCCCGATGGAAGTTATCGCGATGTTTCCATGTCCTATGAAGAGTATATTGAGAAATTCATTGCGACAGAGGAATAAGAGAGGGTGGGATTTTCTTGATTCATGGTGTTATAGATATTGGTTCCAATACCATTCGTCTTTCGGTTTTTAAGATTGAGGGAGAAAAGGTGATGAATCTTTTTAACGAAAAAGCAACGGCTGGTTTGGCTGGATATAGGGAAGAAGGAAGGCTTTCGGAAGAGGGTATTGAAGTTCTTCTGGATACCTTGGAAGATTTTTCTTCTTTAATGGGAAACTTTGATGAAATCAAGGAAATTCATGCCATTGCGACGGCGAGTATTCGGAATGTTTCCAATTCTCAAGAGATTATTGATCGAGTAAAGAAAAAGCTAGGATTGAAAATTTCTCTTTTAAGTGGAGAAGAGGAAGCCTATTTGGCTTATTTAGGTGCACGAGAGTCCATAGAAGAGGACGGTCCAGGAGTTTTGGCAGATATTGGTGGAGGATCTACAGAAGTCGTTTTATTCCATAAAGGAAAGGTTTTTGATAGTGCTTCTTTGGATATGGGATCTCTTTCGGTGTATAAAGAATTTGTGGAGGATTTGTTTATTACAACAGAAGAGAGAAAGGCGATGGATGCAAAGTTAAAAGAATCTCTATCTCGTCAAGATTTTGTTCGAGAGGGCTTTACCCATCTTTGTGCCGTAGGGGGAAGCGCTCGGGCGACTCTAAAGCTATATAACGCCTTTTATAAAGAAGATCGTAAGAATCAAATTATGGATGTGGACGATTTGAAGCAGTTGATGCAAAGTGTTTTGGAACTTGAAGATAAGGAAAAAATGAACCAGATTCTAAAGATTAAGGCGGATCGGATTCATACTTTGTTGCCAGGCTTATGCATTCTGTATCGTGTGGCAAAATTTTTTCATGTGGATCAAGTTTCGGTTTCACAGACAGGAATTCGGGAAGGATATATTTATAAGAACATACTAAGGAGAGGTTAGATGTTTGATATTTCTTATACGCAAAATCGAGAGCTTTCATGGTTGAAATTTAATGAGCGAGTGTTGAATGAGGCACAGAATGCATCGACGCCTTTATTAGAAAGAGGAAAATTCCTTTCGATTTTTGATACAAACCTAGATGAATTTTTTATGGTGCGTGTAGGATCTTTAACCGATGTATCTCATCTGAAAAAAGATGTAATCGACAATAAATCTTTAATGACTCCAGAAGAACAACTGGATCGAATTATGGAAGAAACGAGATTTTTGTATCAGAAAAAGGACCATATTTACGGGGAATTGCGAGAAAAGTTCCGAACCATTGGAATTTGCTCAACGGAAGTGGGGGAGTTGACCGAACAAGAGCGTTTGGATGTAGATATTTATTTTCATAAAAAAGTTTTACCCATCTTGAATTATCAAGTCATCGACAAAACCCATCCTTTGCCTCAGATTCCCAATTTAGGAATGTTTTTGCTTTTCGTTTTGCGAGAAAAGGGCAAGAGTATAAATAAAAAAATGGGAATTGTTCAGATTCCGGATCAATTGCGTCGGTATTATTTTATAGGAGACCAAAATTTCATCTTTTTGGAGAAGATGATTGCAGAATTTGCAGAGAGCTTGTTTGGCTCCTATATTATAGAAGACTGGTATAATGTTTCTTTGACTCGGAACGCAGATATTGATTTCGATGAAGTGGATGATTTGGAATTGGAAGAAGACTATCGAAGCCATATGAAGAAGCTTCTTCAAAAAAGAAAACGTCTTGCTCCCGTTCGCGTGGAAGTTCACAAACGTCCTACGGAGGAAGTAAAGTCCTTTTTAATGAAACAATTTTCTTTGAAAGAAAACCGCATATTTGAGACCTATAGTCCTATGCGTTTGGGATTTTTAATGGACGCCATGGAAGAATTTCCAGAAAAAATTAGAAATCGCCATAGTAACCCTCCTTTTTCGCCAAGGAAGAACCCAAATGTTTCTATGAATCGGCCCATTATGGAGCAAATTGAGGAAAAAGATATTTTGCTATCTTATCCCTATGAAAGTATGGAACCAATTCTACGGCTTTTGGAAGAGGCGGCTGAAGACAAAGAGGTTTACTCTATAAAAATTTCCTTGTACCGAATCGCAAAGAATTCAAAAATTGCGGCGGCTTTGATTCAAGCGGCAGAAAACGGGAAAGAAGTCATTGTATTAATGGAACTAAGAGCTCGTTTTGATGAGGAGAACAATTTGCTTTGGTCTTCTCGTTTGGAAAAAGCAGGTTGCAAGATTATCTATGGTTTTTCTCACTATAAATGCCATTGTAAAACTCTTTTGATTACAAAGAAAAAAGGCGAGGGCTGGGAATACGTCTCCCAAGTTGCCACAGGAAATTTCAATGAAAAAACGGCGAATTTATATACAGATTTTGCTCTTTTAACAGCCAATCAAGAGATTGGAGAAGACATTGATAATTTGTTCCGAAATTTTTCCATAGATGAGCTAAACGGAACGTATAAAAAGCTTTTGGTAAGTCCAAAATCCATGCAAGAAGGGTTAGATAAACTCTTTAACGAAGAAATCCAAAAGGCAAAAGCCGGAGAAGAAGGTTTTATTCGTCTAAAGATGAATTCTATTTCCGACCGAAAATTAATCGATAAGATTGCAGAAGCTTCCCAAGCGGGCGTAAAAATTGAGATGCTAATCCGGGGGATTTGTTGTATTGTTCCAGGAGTTGTAGGAAAAACAGACAATGTAAAAGTATATTCCATTATAGGGCGTTTTTTGGAACATCATAGAATCTATCAATTTGGCAAGGGAGAAGAGGCCCAAGTCTTTATTTCTTCAGCAGATTTTATGACCCGTAACATTCGAAACCGGGTAGAAGTGGCTTGTCCAGTTTTGGATTCGGATCGAAAAAAAGAGGTAATGGAATTTTTGGAGGATTCCTTCTCAGATGATGTAAAATTACAAGAACTTCTTCCTTCCAAACGGTATGGACGAGTAGAGAACAAAAGAAATTTTATAGCCCAAGAATATTTTATGAAACAGGCCATAGCAAAAGATCCACAGGAAGAGAAAGAATCTTTCCCAAAACGTCCTTCTCTTCTTCGCCGGATTATACAGTTTTTTTCAAGAAGCTAGAAAATTTTTCTAGCTTTTTTTGAAAGGAGAGAATATGAAATCTTTTGTGATGCATACACCAATTGGAACTTTAGAAGTTCAAAGTGAAAAAGAATGGATTGTTGGTATAGATTTTGTAAAGAAAGAGGAAACAGAGCCCGGGACTCCTTTGTTAAAAGAAGCAAAGAAACAGCTAGAAGAATATTTTTCAGGCAAGAGAAAGAATTTTTCCCTTCCTTTGCAGCCAAGAGGGACTGAATTTCAGAAAAAAGTTTGGACTCAATTGGAAAAAATTCCTTATGGGGAAACAAAGTCTTATGGAGAGATTGCAAAAGAAATCGGAAATCCAAAAGGGGCAAGGGCAGTTGGGATGGCTAACAATCGAAATCCGATTTCCATTGCAATTCCTTGTCATCGTGTAATTGGAAAAGACGGAAAGATGGTAGGATATGGCGGTGGTTTAGAGAAAAAAGTTTATTTATTGGAATTGGAAAAGAATTTAGGAGAAAAAGTATGATAAAATAGTATACATAAACTTTAGGAAGGAGGAACAGAATGGCTTTACTATTACCCGCGATTATTATGATTTTGGCTCTTTTGGCCATACGATTTTCCAATCGTCATGGGATCCCCTCTTTGTTGTTGTTCTTCCTTTTGGGAATCGGCTTTACCACATTTGGGGTAGAGTTCCATGATTTTGACTTGGTAGAAGACGTATCCACATTAGCCCTTATGGTAATTATGTTTTACGGGGGATTTGGTACCAATGTAAAAATGGGAAAACCCGTTTTGAAACAGAGTATTATTTTAAGTAGCTTAGGCGTAGTCTTTACAGCTGTAGCTACGGGACTATTTGCCCATTATGCATTAGGATTTCCTTTAATTGAAGGATTGCTTTTAGGGTCTGTTGTCGGATCTACAGACTACGCCAGTGTGTCTTCAATTTTGCAAAGCAAAAATTTGAATCTAAAATACAATACGGCGCCAATTTTGGAACTAGAATCGGGTTCCAATGACCCGACGGCCTATACGATGACTATGATTTTTCTTTCTCTGCTATTAGGAGGAGAAATTTCGGTTCCACTATTGGTGGCCAAGCAATTGTTTTTTGCCGTTGGATTTGGTGCAGGAATGGGATTTATATTTGTAAAAATCATTCAGAAAATCGACTTTAGCCAAGAAGGTTTGTTTTCTGTTTTCGTCTCTGCCATGGCCATTGCCACCTATGCTTTAGCGGTTATCTTTGAAGGAAATGGATTTTTGGCCATTTATTTATTTGGAATTATTATTGGAAGTTATGAATACAAAGGGAAACGAGAGACGGTATTTTTCTTTGACGGCTTAACCGAAATGATGCAAATTGGCCTTTTCTTCTTATTGGGATTGTTATCGGAAATAGATCTTTTAATCAAAGCCATGCCAATTGCCTTGATTATTATGGTAGTGATGACGTTAGTGATTCGTCCTCTTGCGGTTGTTTTGTTAATGAAACCTTTTGGAGCCAAAAACAACCAAATTTTAACCCTTTCACTGGCAGGTCTTAGGGGAGCGGCGGCCATCGCTTTTGCCATTATGGTAATCAACTCCAGGGTGCGATTGACAATGGATATTTATCACATTGTTTTTGGAATCTGTATATTATCTAGTTTAATCCAAGGGTCACTTATGCCTAGTCTCGTTAGAAAATGGGACATGTTAGATCCTAACGATACGGTATTAAAAACATTTAACTATTACCAAGACAAATCGGATATTGGATTTATTCAAACAAGAATCCATAATGATAATTTGTATGGAACAAAAGTAAAAGATTTGAACTTAACTTTCGACTTTATTGTAGCGAAAATGATTCGCAACGGAAAAACCATTGTCCCCCATGGAAATACAGAAATTTTAGAAGGGGATATAATTATTATAGGCGGGGAGACCTATTTTGATAGCTTAGGAGATGAGCTGTTGGAGTTTACCATCAATCCAGGCAATCCATGGATTGATAAAAGCATCCGTGATTTAGGCCTAACTTCTAGCCAGCTGATACTTATGATTCAACGGGGGAAAGAAATTGTTGTTCCTACGGGAAATACCGTTATTCAAGAAGGAGACAAAGTTCTCTATACCAAAGAAAAAGAGGAGTTATTCTCCGAAATCTAACGGATTTACTTGACAAAAAAACACTGAATCTCATATAATAGATTCAGTGTCATGCTATCGTAGCTCAGTAGGTAGAGCACTACATTGGTAATGTAGAGGTCACGGGTTCAAATCCCGTCGTTAGCTCCAATAAAAAACAGCCAGAGATGGCTGTTTTTTTGTGCTTAAAAGCTAGGGTGAGTTTTATTTAAGAAAGCTCTTGCAAGGCTTCTCGGAAAATATGAGGTTTGCGTTTTTCCATTGCGTAAAGCTCTTCTTTTACTACATAGGTATCGCAAAGCATATCTGCGATGGATTGTTTTCTTGGAGTAAAAGGAACGATTAGATACAATAAAGGAATGGTTCTTTGAATCAATCGACAGCAGCCTTCTCGTAAAATAACCGTTGTCCAAGAAAGATTTTCTTCCTTTGGATGAATGGTACGAATTCCTGTAATCATCTTTCCAAGAGTTTGTCCATTGGTAAACTTTGTGGAAAGGATAAAATAGAGTAGGTAGAAAAATCCCTTAATGAGGCCTGGGAGGATTCCCTGTGGCCATCCCATAAGAGCAATTATAGGAGAGGCGAAGATACTGGCGAATCCTGCTGCCACGATAATATCAATAATATAGGCTACAAAACGGATCCAAAATCCCGCGGCAACAAAGGCAGAAATGGCTTCTTTTTTTGGAATAAAATAGGAAGAATGGTAAGAGTTGTTTTGAGAAGAATGATTTTCTTCTCTTTGAATGTTTTCAAAAACTTTTTTCTGTTCCTCTTCTAGAAGTTGTTCTTGCCCTTGTTTTTCTTCTACTTCCCTTTCGGCTTTTAGGGATTCTTTCTCTTCTCTTTTTAGAAAAGGATCTTTTTCTTTTGAGGATGTTTTTTTGAAAGGGTCAAAATGTTCCTTCATATTATTCACCTCCGTAGAGATACATAGCACGAGGAGCTGTGTCTAAGGATTCAGCAAAGAGAGAAGCTAAGGCGTTTAATTCGCTTTTTCCACTCGCCTTAGAAAATAGTCCACTTAATCCAGAGAATCCGGAGCCTGTGTATTCAAATACTTCTGGATTTTCTACGGCGATTTCTTGGCTAAAATCTGCTACAACATCATCAAAGTAACCAAGTTCGTCAACCAATCCGTTCTCCTTGGCTTGTACGCCATCATAGATACGACCATCAGCGATGGTTCGAACTGTTGCCTCATCGAGGTTTCTTCCTGTAGCAACGATATTTACAAATCGGCCATACATATTGTTAATAAGACCTTGCATAATGTTTCGCTCTTCTTCTGTCATAGGACGAGAAGAGGACATAATGTCTTTATTTGGGCCAGATTTTATGGTTTGATCTTGTACGCCTAATTTTTCCATAAGACCAGTAAGATTGTATCCAGACATAATAACTCCAATGGATCCAGTTAATGTTTCTGGTGTGGCATAGATTTTATCTGTAGGAGCGGAAATATAATAGCCGCCACTAGCAGCCATACTTCCCATAGAAGTCCAAATAGGAATGTCTGTATTGGCTTTTAATTCTTCGATTTTTTTATGAATTTCAGCACTTTCATAAACGCCACCGCCAGGAGAATCTACTTCTAGAATAACCCCTTTTATCGTAGGATCTTCTGCAATTCGATCAAAGGACGCCAAAAGATTTTGATGATTGTAAGTAACGCTTTGGAAAGCGGAAGCGGGCGTGTCCATAATGGTTCCATCTACTTTTAAGACAGCGATTCGATTGCTATGGTCTCCCGGTGTAATAACTTGCTCTTGTAGAGCGTTGGGATCAAAACTATTGGCAAACATCGATTCGATTTGTTTCATGCGTTCTTCTTGGTTTACCATTGTGCTGATTTTGGTGGAAATTGCGGAAAGACCAAGAATTAAAATGGCAACTCCTACGGCAATCCACCGTTTCATATTCATTTTTTCTAACATTTTTTTCCTCCTATATAGTATGATAAAGGTAACAAATTTTTTTGGGTAGAACCCAAAGGAAAGGGGCGTACAATGCAAAGCTTTTGGAAAAAAGCATTCCTTATTTTGCTCTGCTTAAATATACTTGCAATTTCAGTTATTATATACCTAAGTTTATCTCCCGTTAAACAAGTTTTCCAGGAGCAAACAGAGGCACAAATGGAAGAGAAAAATCTCTCCATTGCCATTCCTATGAATGGTCAGGAGCTGGAAGGATTGATTCAACAGGTAATGGAAAAACAAGGCGTTCCCATTGAAATGATTGTGGGAGAAAAATTTCAAATTTTCATTCCCGTTTCTTTTCAAGGTCTAAATAGCCATCTTTCGATTGTAGGAAATCCTAAAGTTGACCAAGGAGGAAATCTTTTAATAGAAATTTCCGATATTTCTTTAGGAGCTTTGAATCTACCCGATTCTCTGGCTTTGCAGATTATGAGCCAGTCGGTGGACTCTTATGACTATTTAACTCTTTCGACCAATCCAAATCAAATCCACCTAGATTTTCAAAAAATATCGGAAGTGATAGGTTTGAATTTACGGGTAAAAGAAATTTATCCCAAAGAAGACCGCTACATTTTTACTATTGACGTAAATAAACAAGAATTATTCAATCAAAAGGAGTTTAATTAGAATGGATAGTAACATAATTGTATACATCGTATCCATCGTGTGCTTAATCGCTGGATCGGCTTTTTTCTCTTCATCGGAAACGGCCTTAATGAGCAGCAACCAAATCCGCCTGCGCCAATCGGCACAAGAAGGAGACAAAGGCTCTCGATTGGTTTTGCGTTTGTTGGAAAAACCACAAGAGTTAATTTCTTCCATATTGATCGGAAATAACATTGTAAACATCGCCAGCTCTTCCTTAGCAACGGTATTGTTTACTCTACTATTTGGCAATAGTGGGCCGCTTATTGCGACCATTGTTATGACCATTGTGGTTTTGATTTTTGGAGAGGTTTTACCAAAGACCATCGCCCAAAGACAACCGGAAAATGTAGGGAAGCGGGTAGCACCAGGAATCTCTTTCATTTCAAAAGTTCTAAAACCTTTTGTATTTCTATTGAGTGCTCTTACCAATGCAGTGACCAACTTGTTGTTCCGAAATGCTCAAGAAACTCCAGCTATTACGGAAGAAGAGTTGAAGACCATGATTGAAGTGGGAGAGGAAGAGGGAGTATTGCAACGAACAGAGAGAGAATATATCGACAATGTTTTCGATTTTTCCTCAGCAACCGCTTCAGATATGATGCGTCCAAGAACTTCTGTTGTGGCATTGGATATTGACAGCGATACAGAGGAAGTTTTGGAACTTTTGGCTTCCAACCGTTACAGTCGTGTTCCAGTGTATGAAGAAAATATCGACCACATTATTGGGATTCTCTATATGAAAGATGTTGTGCAGCAACTCGCCAATGGGGAGACTCTAAACATTCGAGAAATGTTAAGAGAACCTTATTTCATTGGAGAATCTGCTGTAGCAGACCGTATTTTTAGAGAATTAAAGGCCCGAAGCCTTTCCATTGCCGTTGTTGTCGATGAATACGCAGGAACGTCTGGGATTATTACCATGGAAGATATCTTAGAGGAGTTGGTCGGAAACATTGATGATGAATTTGATTTTGATTCAAGAGAAATGATTTTGTTGAATCAAAATGTATTCCTACTAGATCCAGAGTTGCGTATTGACGAAGTAAACGAAGCGTTCCAATTGAATTTGGTAAGCGAAAAAGCCGATTCCATTGGGGGCTATGTGATTGAATTGTTAGATCGCATTCCCGTTCAAGGGGAGGTGGCAAGATCCCATGGTATCTTGTTTACGGTAAATGAAATGCAGGGACAAAAAATTACAAAACTAAAAATGGATCTTCGAGCCATTCGTACCAAGGAAAAAGAGCAATCCTAATATTGCTCTTTTTTTTAATAGACAGAAAGTTTTTTCTTAACACTATGATAGGTTCGTACGACCAAAAAGACCGTCACAACAACAGAAAAAGCAAGAACAGCGAGAGATAATGATTCAAAATGTAGGTTCCAAACTTCAGGGAAGGAGGAATTTACATCACCAATTGGAAGATTGGCAAAAGAGAAATTCGCCAAAATTCCTTCTACAATGGATTCAGCAATGGAAAGAAGAGTGAATACAAGAATTGGGCCACCGAATCCGAGTCTTCTCCAATTTTTTTCGCTGCCTACATGCATGGCAAAGAGAATGGAAAAAATATCATGGATGATACCAATGATAGAAAGCAATACCAGCATCAAGTAGAAACGAGGGGGTAGGGATTGTAGGGATGAGAGAAATCTCTGAAGTTCCATTGTAAAGGAAGACCATGCATCCTGTGGTTGAGATTCTAGGAAAATGAAGAGAGTTGCTCCTATAGAAAAAAGAATCAATAAGATTAAAATTAGGAAGAAAAGTAGAAAGAATAGAAATTGGCTTCCTAATACTTTTTTGGGAGAAATAGGTAGGGCAGAATAGAAACTTGCGTATTCTCCAAAAAACATTTTATGAATTTTTGTAAGGGTGTAGATTATACTGGCTCCAACCAATAAAAAAGTGAGAGGGATTCCCAAAGCAGGTCCAGTAAATATTCCTAAGATGGTGAAAAAAATAGAGGCGAGAATGAGAGAAAGCAAAACATTTCTTACTTCTCGAAATTGCATATAAATTAAAGATTTCATTTGTAAACCTCCTCAAAAGTACCTTCTAAATCTCTATTGAACTTAGAGCGAAGAACGTCGATTTCGTCGTTCATAAGGATTTTTCCCTGTTCCATTAAAATCGCTCGATCCAAAAGTGGTTCGATGGTACGAATCATATGGGTGGAAATCAGAACAAGAGATTCTGGGTTGTAGATATCTAAAATGATTTCTCGAATTTCTTTTCGCGCCGATACATCTACGCCACTAATGGGTTCGTCCAATAAATAAAGCTCCGAATTTCTACATAGACTAAGGGCAATCATAAGCTTATCTTGCATCCCTTTGCTCATTTCCCTTAGATGCATACTTTCTTTTAATCCAAGATTTACCAAAACATTGGAACATTTTCTTCGATCAAAATCTTCAAAGAAATTTCCGTAAATTTTTAATATTTCGGAAATGCGATAATTTTTCCCGAAAGGAATATGATCAGGCTGGTAGGAAACAAAACCTTTGGTTTTGTAAGAAGGACGAATTCCGTTAAGGGAAACTTCCCCAGAATAGTTCATTTCTAGTCCTGCTAAAATTCGCAATAAAGTCGTTTTTCCGGATCCATTGACTCCAAGCAAACCGATGATTCCACCGCCATTGTGTTGAAAATCTAAGCCATTTAAGGCATGGACTTCTCCATAGGAGATGGAAAGATTTTTACAAAGAATATCAACCATGGTTTTCCTCCTCTTTTTTATTCCAACGGCTTTCAATAAAACGCAAAGCTGTTTCGGGTTTCATTTTTAAGTCTTCCGCTACTTGGATTAGCTGATCGCAAATTTCCAAGAAGGATCTTTCTCTTAAATTTTCAATCAAAGCAACGTCCTCCGTGATAAATCGACCTCTTGTTCGGTCTGAAATGGCTAAATTTTCTCGTTCTAATTCCTGCAATGCCTTTTGAATCGTATTTGGGTTGACGCCATAAATGCTGGCGAGCTGGCGAACGGAAGGGATTTTTTCTCCTGGTTTCCATTCGTCCGATGTAAGCAAACGATAAAATTCTTCTAGCAGTTGCAGGTATATGGGTTGGTTTCCATTGAATTCCATAATTACCTCCTAACTGTATTACTAACTTAATACAACATTACAATAATACAAAAAGAGAAATTTGTCAACAAAAAAATCTCTAGAATTTTCTAGAGATTATTTTTCTACATGGTAAAGCTTATACAGTTTTAAGATAGTGGATAATTCTTCGTACAATTCGTGCTCTCCATCTTGGGGAAGGGAGAGAAGTTGTTTGATTCGCTTTAAGCGGTAGCGAATTGTGTTAGGATGGCAAAAACAGGCTTCAGCGGTTTTGTTAATATTTCCTCTTTCAGAAATAAAATGCTGAGCCGTATCGAATAGATCTCGTTCTTGACGAAGAAGATGCATATTTTTTCGATAGTATTCGTCCATTTCATGAGATTTATGAAGGGGAATTAAGAACTTTAAGGTCCCCAATTCGTCGTAAAGACAGAAGGTTTTTTCCAACACTTTTGCGCCAATGTATCCATGATAACTTTGCTGAATCACATTGCTTAAAGAGCCTTTGGCAGGAAGAATTTCACTTTGAGAGACGATGGCAATTTCAGCCAACTGTTCCTTTGTAAAAGGAAGAAGGTTGAAAAAAGCATCGCAATATTCTTTTTGGTCTTTGGAATCTCCCGTAATCAATAAAAAGAATCCTTTTTTATATTTTGCGACCAAAACTTTTTGTTGTAATTCTTTGTTTTGATGGGCACTTTTCAAGGTGTTTTCTGCTTGATAACTAGATTTTTCCCCTTTCATTTCAATATAAAAACAAGTCAAATATTGATGATAATTAATAGATAGATTTGCCGCTAGAGAATGAACCTGACTGGGAGGTAATTTCATTTGAATCAAATCTTTAATGGTACCCTCCGTCAAAATTTCATCATTTTCTGATTGAACGGCATCCATAATAGAGAAAATGATATTTTCAAACCACGTGTCAGAGAACTGAAAAATAGGGAAATTTTGAATGTTTGCATAATCAATAACCTCTTGAGGCAGTTGATCAAATAAAATATCTTTGAAAGCGAAGGCTGAAATATGGGACTTATTTAATTCAATAATTGTAGGCAAAATGGAATCAGGGTTGTTTCTTGCAAACAAAAGACTCGATAAGACAAAACAATTTGGATTAAATACTTCCTCATAGTCCATATCTGGATCCAAAATGGGTTCGTAGTCTAAAATTCCTGTAGATGTAATAATGCGATCCATTCCATTGTGGCCAGCAATACACTTAAATTCTTGAAAGTGTTGAAGTTGTAATAATTTTTTTAGCGTAAGAGCCATAATATCACCTCCTAGTTATTATATCCTCTTTTTGTGAAAAAGAATAGATAGTACAAAAAATGATTTGTAAAATTTCTAATTTTCAAAATAAATCCTAAGATGGAAAAGGGCAAAAAATCCTTTTTGTATGATATAATATAGAATTACGATATGGAATTATAGGAGAGAGGAGGATCGGGTTGAAAGAGGATTTTGGGGAAAATACAATTATTGATAATAAAGAACAGCGACAAAAAATGGGACAAAAATCAGCGAGCATTGGTTTGTTGGCCAATGGGTTTCTATCGACTTCAAAAATCGCCATTGGTACCATCACTGGTGCGGTATCCATTACGGCGGATGGAATCAACAACTTAACGGATATGCTTTCTTCTATAGTTTCTTTGGTAAGTTTTAAAATTTCAGAAAAACCAGCAGATAAAGAACACCCTTTTGGTCATGCTCGAATTGAATATTTGGCATCTATTGCAGTGGGAATCATTATTTTTTGGGCAGGAATTTCTCTTTTGCGAGAGAGCGTGGATTCCATCTTACATCCGAAAGAGATTTCTACGAGTATTTGGACTTTTGTCGTTTTGATTTTGTCCATTATAGTAAAATTTGGCCTTTACAAATACAACACAAACTTAGGAAAAAGAGTTTCCTCTGAGTTAATTTATGCCACGGGAATGGATGCAAGAAACGATGTGATTGCAACATCTGGCGTTTTGTTATCCATGATTGTATTGTTGATATTTTCCATAAATATAGATGGATTTGTAGGGCTTCTTGTGACCGTGGTTATTTTTAAGAGTGGATGGGACATTTTGAAGACAACCATGGATCAAATTTTAGGGGAAGGACCTGATAGCGAAAAGGTTCGAGAAGTGAAAGAGTTCATTTCTTCTTTTGAAGGCGTTTTGGGAATTCATGATTTAATGGTTCATGATTATGGGCCTTCTAAGAAATTTTTAACGGTTCATGTAGAGGTGAATGCGGAAGAAGACATTATTGAACTTCACGAAATCATTGATCATATTGAGCGGGAATTAGAGCATCAATATGGAGTCAATGCAACCATCCACATGGATCCGATTCAGGTCAATGATCCAAAGACCATGGAAGTGCGAAATTATATTGAGAAAAAGTTGGCTTCTATAGACAAAAAATTAGGTTTCCACGATTTTCGAATTGTGGAAAGATACCAAGGAATCAATGTTATTTTTGATATTTTGGTGCCTTTGGAATATGAAAAGACAGAAAGAGAAATCATTGAAGAATTAAATCGCGTAGTAGCATTAGAACATCCAGAATATCAGCTAATTGTAACTTTCGATTTGGATTACCATAATGAATTGGACATGGAGGAAATGGATGGAAAATAGTGGTATTTGGACCTCTTATGAAAAAGAAAATTTATTGCAGAACTGGAAGAGGGAAGGAGGCCTATCTGGGAGTACCTTAAAAGTTTTGGCCTGTATCTTTATGCTTTTGGACCATATTTCTCAAAGCCATACTTTGTATGCCCTTGGTGGGATAGGCTATGTAGGATTTCAACAATTCTGGGCCATGGAAATGGGGGCGCAGCTAGGAGCAATTATGACTTTGCTGGGAAGAATTGCTTTTCCAATCTATTGCTTTTTTATTGTTCAAGGAACTTTATTAACCAAGGACAATAAAAAAATGATTCTCCGTTTGTTTTTATTTGGTTTGATTTCAGAAATTCCTTTTGATTATGGATTGTTTGGAACCCTCAACTGGAACCATCAAAACGTATTTTTTACATTGGCCTTAGGCTCTCTTATGATTTTTCTGATAGAGTGGGTACGTGAACATCAGACGGGAATGAAAGAAATTATTTTTCAAGGATTTATTTTTTTGGGAACGGCTACTTTGGCAGTTGTCGCCCAAGTGGATTATGGTGCCAATGGAATTATAGCAATGTTGCTTTTCTATTTGGTGAATAGCGACCGAATTCGAACGATGGCCATGGGAATCTTTGGATTTTTATTTGAAGCCCCTATGTATGGCGTTGTCTATTTGTCTCTTCCTCTTCTTTATTTTTACAATGGGAAAAGAGGGAATTTACCAAAATATTTTTTCTACGCTTTTTATCCAGGTCATTTGCTATTTATTTATTTTCTGCGTGTCTATATAATTCCAATGTGGATTGGATAAGAAAGGAGAGCTATGGACTTAAAACAAAAAATTGGATACGTAAAACCGTATTTTAAGCCCTATTACGGCATCTTGTTTACAGATTTGCTTTGTGCCGGTTTAACTACGGTTTCGGAAATTGTATTGCCAATGATTTTGCGTCATATTACCAATTTAGGGACGCAAGATTTATCTCTGATTACCTACAATGTCATTACAAAAAGTGCCATTTTGTTTTTGGTAATTAAAATTGTTGAAGTTATTGCATCCTATTATATGACAAGTATTGGACATATTATGGGAGCGTCTATTGAACGGGATATGCGCCGGGCGGTGTATTCTCATTTACAAACTTTAAGCGCAAGTTTTTATAACGACACAAAAGTCGGCCAAATTATGAGTCGAATTACCAACGATTTGTTCGACATTACAGAATTTGCCCATCATTGTCCCGAAGAATATTTTATAGGAGCGTTGAAATTTGTAGCTACCTTTTTTATTTTGGCTTCTATTAACCTCCCTTTAACCCTTGTACTCTATGCTATGGTGCCTATAATGGCCCTAGCAGCCAATGGATTCCGCCAACGCATGTTACGAGCCCAAAGAAACCAAAGAGCTCATATGGGGGATTTGAACGCGACCATAGAGGATAGTCTTGCCGGGATTCGCGTAACCAAATCCTTTGCCAATGAAGAAATGGAAGAGAAACGTTTCAACAAGGAAAATGATAAATTCTTATTTATAAAAAAAGATTTTTATCGATCCATGGCAGGTTTTAATACCATCACAAAAGTATTCGATGGAATTATGTATTTAATCGTTATTATTGGCGGCGGATACTTTATGATGGCAGGAAAAATTCTTCCTGGAGATATGGTGGCCTATATTATGTATGTAACCACTATGCTTACTACCGTTCGAAGAATTATTGATTTTACAGAAACTTTCCAAAAGGGAATGACAGGCATTGAGCGTTTCCAAGAAATTATGGCTACACAGTCAGAAATCAAAGAAATCGAAAATCCTAAAATTTTGGAAAATGTAAAGGGAGAAATTGTCTTTGATCATGCTTATTTTTCCTATGAAAACGGCAAAGAAACCGTTTTGGAAGATTTTAATCTAAAAATTCAGCCAGGAGAAAACATTGCTTTGGTAGGTCCATCGGGAGCAGGGAAAACAACCATTTGCAATTTAATTCCTCGCTTTTATGATTTGGATGCTGGATCGATTACAATTGACGGACAAAATATTCGAGAATTAACCTTAGAAAGTTTGCGAAACCATATAGGAATGGTGCAACAAGACGTCTATTTATTTAGTGCCAACATAATGGAAAACATTCGTTACGGAAAACCAGACGCCACAGAGGAAGAGGTAATCGAAGCGGCGAAATTGGCCAATGCCTATAATTTCATTATAAATTTAGAAGACGGATTCAAAACCTACGTTGGGGAAAAAGGCGTGAAACTTTCTGGAGGGCAAAAACAGAGAATTTCTATTGCACGAGTATTCCTAAAAAATCCACCAATTTTGATTTTGGATGAAGCAACCAGTGCTTTGGATAACGAATCCGAAGCCATTATTCAAAAGTCTTTGGAAAAATTAACCCAAGGAAGGACAACCATCACCATTGCTCATCGTCTTTCTACCGTAGAAAATGCCGATAAGATTTTGGTTATGACGAAGGAAGATGGAATTATAGAAGAAGGAAATCACAAAGAATTAATGGAAAAAGAAGGATTTTATTACAAACTTTATACCAAAGGAATCGACTTAGTGGATGCCTTTGAAGAATAAAAAAAGCACGAGATTTTTCTCGTGCTTAAAACATTCCATCCCCTTGATCTCGGTCAAAGAAAGAAAAATGTTCGATTTTTTCTACTTTTGCGTAACGCCAAACAAGGACTGCTATGAATAAAAAGGTTCCAATAAATTGAAAACGGCGGTAAGGGGTATACCCATCGGCAAAGAAAAAGCCAATGGCAGCAATCAAAAGAAACACACAGAGAAGTTTCATCTGGGCAACGGCTCTTTCTACTCGTTCTTGGCGATTTTTTGGTCGCATGAATATCTTTTTCATAATTCACCTCAAAAATAGTTTAGAAGAAAAAAAGAAGAATGTAAAGGGGAGAGAAGAGTTTCTCGCATAAAAAATCAGAAAAATGGGTAAATTGACAAATAGATATCCAATAGGATATACTAGAAAAGCAAATTCACGGGGATGAAATTGGCTTCGACGGGGATTTGGAAACCATAGTAGCAAGCCGTCGTTGGCAAGGCGACGTAAAACAGGCCAAAAACAATAAATGCTAACGATAACGAATTAGCTCTAGCAGCGTAAGATACGCTACTCACGGAACTAAGAGGCCCACGCCTTAGGGAAGTGTCAAATTAGTGGGGAAACGCACTTAGAAAAGCTTTGATCTAAGGACGGAATCTATGAAGCTACCTGATCAGTCTCTTTTGTTTATTTGGGACTTTGATGGGAATCTTAAAAATAAACTGAGCTTGGAGAAGCTGTGGTGAAAGAGTTTTCGGACGCGGGTTCGACCCCCGCCATCTCCACCATAAAAACCCCCAATCCAAAAGGATTGGGGGTTTCTTTTAGTTAAAGATATCAGAAAGAGTTCCTTCAGGCATATTATTAAAGTCGATTTTTTGTAGCCGATCAAACATTTCGTTGTTAAAATATTGGTTGAAATTCTCTCCATAATCAGATTTTTTTAGTGTGACAGTACGAGTGGATTGATTCCAACTTACATCTAAGGAAAGAAAGTCGGCGATAAACCGTAGAGGGACATAAGTAGTCTCATCTCTAAGAACGGGGAAAGTATCGCTTTGGTAAGTACCTTCTGAGATATTCGCCCCTCTTTTGTTTAGATAAATGGTTAGAGGAAGTTCCTCTTGATTTCGGAAAATAGTAATTCCTTGCATTCCGTCTGTTAAAAATTCATTCCATTCAACGATTCCGCCCATTGCTTCTGTTACAAAACGAACGGGGACCATAGTACGATTATTGGTTATGAAAGGATGAAATGAGTCAGGAGCCTTTTTTCCATTTACCACAATATTCAATGGAGCGGATTTTATTCCTGGTTTATAATCTCGAGATAGAGAAAGGACGTTATTTTTTTCATCAAATTTTCCAGGAATTCCGAAAAGGCGGTTGGCATCTTCTAAAAGAAGATACATGTGATTGCCTTTATATTTTGGTGCTTCTTTATATCGAATATAAATTTCTTCGCTTTCATCTTCGCTGAAATTGATTCCCTGGAATAAAGCAATGCTATTTCCTGTATTGGTTTGATCTGGCTCAAAAATAACGAGTAGTTTTTTATTTTCTCCGTATCCATAACTTAATCCATAATATTCTGCTAATTTATCCATGGGAACATAGATTTTTCCTTTTTCTTGTAAAACGGGACAACTATGGTCAATATAGTAGCCGTCCATCCAAACTCTAGTTTAAGCTTGGGCATTAGCAGGAGTTGCAATCGCCAGCAGAAAAGTCAGTATTATACTTAGGGTAATAAATTTTTTCATGATTTCCTCCAATCGTTTAGGTTAATATGGGAATCGATCTCCTTTATTATAGGATACTCCTTTGTTTCTTTTATGACAACCGATTTTGAATTTTTGGAAGATTTTTCTCTTCTCTTATCTTGCTAAGAATTTTGTTCTGTTTTATAATAAACGAGGAATGGGAATGAGGTTCTCCCACGGTTTTCCGAAACTGCCTTTTGGCTGATGACTTCTACGTTTTGTAGGAGTTATCAGCTTTTTTTTGTGTTTTTAGGGGGTTGTATGTATCTTTCTTTGTTTTTATTGATTGTAATTGGATTTTCCTTTGCTCGCATCTTGAATCTTTTAAGGTTGCCAAGAATAATAGGGATGCTTCTTGGGGGAATTGTTTTGGGACCTTTTGGTTTGAATCTTTTGGATCAAGGCCTTTTGGATCTTTCTCCCGATTTAAGAAAAATTGCTTTGCTTGTAATTTTATTAAAGGCGGGGCTTTCTCTGGATGTAAAGGATTTGAAACAGGTGGGAAGACCGGCGATTCTTTTGTCTTTTTTGCCGGCGACCTTTGAAATTTTGGGATATTATTTCTTGGCTCCGAAACTTTTGGGGATTTCTCCAACGGAGGCTTTATTAATGGGGGCCGTTTTAGGAGCCGTTTCTCCAGCTGTGGTCGTGCCTCGTATGGTTTCTTTAATGGATTTAGGCTATGGGACAAAGAAGGGAATTCCTCAGATGATTTTGTCAGGGGCCTCTTGTGATGATGTTTATGTAATTGTTCTATTTACTTCGTTTTTAGGGATGGTTCAGGGAGGAAGTCTTTCTCTTCGTTCTTTTTTGTCGATTCCCATTTCCATTGGGTTGGGGGCATTGGCTGGCGTTCTTTTTGGATGGGGTCTTTTCGTCTATTTTGAATGGAGGTATCGAAGAGGGGAACTTCTTCGAAATTCTTCTAAGATTTTTCTTCTATTGGCTTTTTCCTTTTTCTTGGTGGCTTTAGAAACGATGCTAGAAAATAAAATTCCGTTTTCCAGTTTCATTGGGGTTTTGGTTATGGCGGCCGTATTAAAGGGGAAGATGGAGGAAAGTGTTTCTCAAAGGTTATCGGAGAAAATGGGCAAACTTTGGATTGGGGCAGAAGTTGTTCTTTTTGTACTTGTGGGGGCTGCGGTCGATATTCGTTACACCCTAGCAGGTGGTTGGGCGGTTGTTTTCATGGTGCTTTTGCCTTTATTGATTCGCTCTTGGGGCGTATTTTTGGCCACTGTGGGGACTCATTTGAATGGAAAGGAGAGGCTTTTTGTTGTGGCCTCTTATTTACCAAAGGCCACCGTTCAGGCGGCAATTGGCGGGGTGGCTCTTTCTATGGGGCTAAGTTGCGGTAAAATTATTTTATCTGTAGCGGTTGTGGCCATTTTAATTACAGCGCCTTTAGGGGCCTTTCTTATGGACGCTCTCTACAAAAAATGTTTAGAAGGACCAATAAGATAAAAAGCACAGCCTATTTGACTGTGCTTTTTTCTTGTTTTTGCTTGGCAAAATTTTCCTACCAACCGCTTAGATTTTCTAAAATGGGAATAAGTTTATCCTATTTTTCCGTGGTTTCATAGTCCACTCGAATGGGAACTTCCAATTTTGCAAACTCTGTTATAAACAAAAAAAGCGTCGCAATTGCGACGCTTTTTTATTGGATTTTAATATGGTGCAAAGTTTTGTAGATTCCACCATTCTTGTTGGTAGATATCGTATTGTTTTTTCAATTCGTGTAAATGAGCTCCTTCCCATTTAATAAGAATATCAAACAATTGGTTTGCTTTTTCTGATTTAGAGTTGGCTTTTGCTTCTTCGTAGAATGCGATAGAATCTTTTTCCATGTTCATACCTACAGAGAAAACAGTTACGGCCAAACGTACCATATCTTCGTCTACGCGATCCCAGTTGAAAATACCAGGAGATGGTACTTCATTTTTTAATGCTTCTACATCAAAATCAATTTCAGTAGAACCCATTAATTTTTCAGAAAGATCTTTCAAATATTCAGCATGTGCTTCTTCTTGAGCTGCTAATTCGATGAAAGCATCTTTTGTAGAAGATGGAGCAAATTTATCTGCTGCTAGGCGATAAAATTCAGCGCCTTCAATTTCATTTAACATTGCTTGACGTAAAGCTTGAACTTCGTTTGTCATTGGATTAGCCATTGATAATCTCCTTCATCTTATCTGCTCCAAATTTCATAGCATCTAAGTTCATTTGAAGCATTTCTGGTTTCTTCTTACCATAAAGTTCAGATACTGCTTTTTCTAAGCTTTCTTGGCTTACTACTTTTGCTACTTCGTTAAATGCACCAACCATAATCATGTTCAATGCACGTGGATTTCCGTACTCAGCAGTCAAATCATTTACTGGTAGTAAGTAAGAATTAACATCTGTACGAGTAGTGTCGCGATCGATTAGAGAGCTATTGATGAATAAACTTCCACCTTCTTGAATGTTTTCTTCAAATTTATCTAAAGATGGTTCATTCATTACGATTACATTTTGTGCTTTTGCAATATTTGGTGCACCAATTGGTTCGTCAGAGATGATAATAGAACAGTTTGCTGCCCCACCACGCATTTCTGGACCGTAACTTGGTAACCAAGATACTTCTTTGTTATCGAACATTCCGGCATAAGTCAAAAGCTGACCAATACCCATAACGCCTTGTCCACCAAAGCCTGATACGATGATATTGTGTGTAGTCATTATTCTTCATCTCCTTTACGAAGGTTACCCAATGGATAGTATGGAATCATGTTTTCGTCTAACCATTTTAGTGCTTCTACTGGTGGAACTCCCCAGTTTGTTGGACATGTAGATAATACTTCTACGATACCAAATCCTTTGCCTTCTAATTGCAATTTGAAGCATTCCATGATGGCTTTTTTCGCTTTACGGATGTTTGCTGGTGTGTTTACAGCAACACGTTCTACGAATTTTGCACCGTCAATAGTAGCTAGCATTTCAGCAATACGAATTGGTTTACCAGACCATTCTTCGTCACGACCGTATGGAGAAGTAGCAGTTTTTTGGCCAACCAAAGTAGTTGGAGCCATTTGACCACCAGTCATACCATAGATTCCGTTGTTAACGAAGATAGTAGAAATTCTTTCCCCACGGTGAGCCGCTTGTACGATTTCTCCAGAACCGATACTAGCAAGGTCGCCGTCACCTTGGTAAGTGAATACAAATTTGTCAGGATGTGAACGCTTGATACCTGTAGCTACTGCTGGTGCACGACCATGAGCTGCTTCAAACATATCACAGTTGAAATATTTGTAAGCAAGTACAGAACAACCTACTGGAGCAATACCAATAGCATTACCTGTAATGCCTAATTCTTCTAAACATTCCGCTACTAGCTTATGGATTACACCGTGTGTACATCCAGGGCAGTAGTGGGTTTGCATATCAGTTAAGCCTGCGCTTCTTTCATATAATAATTTTTCCATCTTATGCCTCCAAAATCTTAAGAGCTACTTCAGCAATTTCTTCTGCTGTTGGGATCATTCCACCGTAACGGCCGTAGAATTCTACAGGAATTTTACCTTCAACAGCTAGACGCACGTCTTCAACCATTTGTCCGTGGTTCAATTCAACGTCTAAGATAGCCTTACATTCAGGATTAATTGCTTTGTAAGCTTCATCTGGGAATGGCCATAATGTGATAGGACGGATGATACCTACTTTATAACCTTTTTCTTTTAAGATGTGTGCAGCTGATTTACAGATACGGCTTGTTGTACCGAAAGCAGTCAATACGATGTCTGCATCTTCTGTGTCAACAGCTTCAACGCGTTTTTCTTTTTCAGAAATGGTTTTGAATTTTTCAATCAAATGAATGTTATGAGCTTCTAATTCTTCTGGAGAAAGATATAAAGAGTTGATAATATTTGGTTTTCTTTCGCCTTTTGTACCGTTAGCTGCCCAAGTTTTTTCTGGAAGATCCATTGGTTCATGGTTTTTGAACTCAACAGGTTCCATCATTTGTCCTAACATACCGTCACCACAAAGGATTACAGGGTTACGATATAAATCAGCCAAGTCAAATCCTAAGTGTACTAAGTCAACCATTTCTTGAATAGAAGCTGGTGCCAAAGTGATTGTACGGTAGTCACCGTTTCCGCCTCCACGAGTGGATTGGAAATAATCTGTTTGTGATGGTTGGATAGAGCCAAGACCTGGGCCCCCACGCATCATATTTACAATTAAGCAAGGAAGTTCAGCCCCTGCCATATAAGTGATACCTTCTTGCATTAATGCAACCCCTGGAGAAGAAGAACTTGTAGCTACACGAGTTCCTGCTCCTGCTGCACCATATAACATGTTAATAGCAGCGATTTCTGACTCTGCTTGTAAGAATGTTCCACCAACTTTTGGAAGTTCACGAGATAAATATTCTGGAACTTCAGATTGTGGAGTAATTGGATAACCAAAATATGTCGTACAACCTGCTGCGATCATTGCTGCTCCAACAGCTTCATTTCCTTTAATAAGTACTTTAGTCATTTAAAACCTCTCCTTTAATCCAAACGGTATACGCTAATTACAGAATCTGGACAAGTGATTGCACAGTTTGTACATGCAATACAGTCTTCAGGGTTTTTATCGTACGCTGGACGATACCCTTTTTTGTTTAATTGGTCTGTTCTTAACGCCAATACGTCTTTTGGACATACAGATACACAAAGACCGCATCCCTTGCAGTAATCGGTATCAAATGTTACTCTGCCTTTTGCCATAATTTTCCTCCTTAATCATTTATCAATGGTAGGGGAGACCTACCATTGTTTATAACATCCAAGAATCGCGGAAATAAAGATCAATAGGTAAAATATATAGATCTTCACGTGCCGCACGTACTTCCTCTTCTAAAGACTTCAAACAAACGGTTCCTAAAAGTGGCAATCCTGTAATATCACTCACTTCCTCCGCTAAAGCAAGTCCGTTAATAACATCCTCTGCTGTCGTGTCTTTTAGAAAATGTGTAGTATTAAATAGCCCTGTAATTTGGGTTCCGCTAGTAGCTTGCGTCATTTCCATAAAATCGATAACTTCCTGTGCCGTTTTCGTCTCTGGACGATTGGCGTTGATCACGAAAAGTTGTTCGTAACCGGTTTCCTCTAGGGAAGGTTGATATCGAGCTAAAGCTCTTGCGCCTGAAGGATTTCCCCCCACGTCGAGAATTACTCGACGATCTTTATCATAGAGAATTGCATCAATGGCAGGATCCAAAGCTGGAAGGTCCAAAGATGTTGCTTTAATGGCAGAATAATAGGTGTGAATTCCTTTCTTCTCCAAAAAATCCTCTTCTTCTCTTAGGCGGAAATATGTGTTGATGATATCTAAATCAACAAGTGAAACATTTTCGCCCAATTCCCTCAAATGCAGTCCAAGATTAATGGAAAACTCCGTCTTACCGCTCCCAAAATGGCCGGTGACAATCAACACGCGATGGTGCTTTTTCCAATCCATACATTCTTCCTTTCTACAAAAAATTTAATGCCTAGCAAAGAAAACGTTTACCTTCCAATAATAGGCCCCTTTGCTTCTATTAATATATCATAAAGCGTTAAATTATTAAAGGAATTTTTGTTAAAAATTTGAAAGTTCCTGTTGAGAATTTGTAAATTTGTCTATAAGGGGTATAGGTAACAATGGGTATAAGAAAATGAAAAACGTATTATTGTTTAATAGAGGAAAACATAGGGCAAGAATTTAAGGTTTATTTGTCACTATAATAATAGTAGGAAGTGGTGATCTTATGGTCAAAACGTGGGAGTCAAAAAAAGAAAGAGAGTTGAAACAAAGGGGCGATTTTTTCCTTCGCAAATACGGTGGGGGTATAGAATTTCAAGAGGAAAACAGCAGGGAAGCCAAAGAGATTCAGCAGGGTTTTGAAAGTATGCTAGCACGTTTTTCCCCAGAATCTATCGATCCTTTCGTTCGCAGAACTCGTCGACGAGAAAAACTTGCCTACGGGCAGAATATTTCTTCTCCTATTTTGGATGCAGAGGAAAAGGTGCGCTCCTTAAACAAAATGCGCCGTGCTTCTCGACAAGGATTTTATCGCACAAGGGTTATGGGCTTCTTAGAAACAGTAGGATTTGATACCTTTGGAATGGGATTACCAAACATTCCTTTGTTTACATCCTCTTTGGCGATTTCTCTTTTGGAAGTGGGAAGGATGTTTGGATTTCGAGAATTTCAATCCTTCGATATGTATTACTTGTTGCATATTATTCAATTTGCCTTAAATCCAACGGAGGAACGTTTAGATCGCTTGAAAAATGTGGCAAAAATGCGTCAGGAAACGAAAGTGGATGAACGAAGAATGGAGGAGGCGATTCGAAGAACTTCCTATGAATTGAGCGGAAAAATTCCAAAGCTCTCTTATTCGAATGGGAAAAAATATCATATTGCGGAAGGTTTTGCCATGCAGAAATTGATGAAACGGTTGTTGGATGCGGCCAGTTTTGCCTATGAGTTGCGCCGGTTTAAGAGGACAAAATATGAAAATCGATACAATAAATAGCCCTCTATTAAAGGGGATTTCTCAAAATTCTTGGGAGAAATCTTTGGAAAGGGGATGGTTCATTCAAAGAGAGTTTCCGAAGGAATCGGCGTTATTTTCTGAAGGAGAAAATTGTAAAGGCATTTTTATTCTTCTAGAGGGGAAAGTGCAGGTAGAGCGAACGACTCTTTCTGGAAATCGGATTCTGGTGAATACTTTCCAAGAAAGAGGTACGGTTTTTGGAGAGGTTTACGGATTTTTAGGAGGCCGATTGTACGATTTTTCTTGCATTGCGGCGCGGGATACGAAAGTGCTTTTCCTTCATTTAGAGGCCTTTTCTATGGAGGAGGAAATGGGAAGAATCTTGAGTCAAAATATGTTGGGAATTTTGGCTAAGAAGGCTTTGTTCCTTAATCGAAAATTATTGATTCATGGGGGAACTACCTTGCGTCAAAAAATTGCCATTTTCTTGTTGCAACAGGAACGCAAGGGCAAAGTGGTAAATCTTACTATGAATCGGGAGCAATGGGCAGATTATTTGGGGGTGGCAAGACCCAGTTTGAGTCGTCAATTGATGGAAATGGAAAAAGAGTCATTAATAAAGGTAGAAAAAAATAAGATTTTTATAGAAGAAGAAAAATTAGAAAAAATTGCCTATTAATTTGAATTTCGTAACAGCGGTTACGGAATTCTTTTTCTTTTCGCGCTACAATACAATAAGAGCAAGTTAATGAGGAAAAGATATTTAGGAGGTTATATATGTTTTGTTATCAATGTCAAGAAACAGCGAAGAATAAAGGTTGTACAGTCAAAGGGGTTTGTGGAAAAACGGCTGAAGTATCCGATATGCAAGATCTATTGATCTATGTAACCAAGGGCTTGGCTCAAGTGAACAATCGTTTGGAAGAAAAAAATGAAATGATCGATGCACAAATTGCAGACAATTTATTTACTACTATTACCAATGCAAACTTTAATGTAGAAAATTTAGAAGAAGCTGTGGTTCGAACTTTGGATCTGAAAAAAGAAGCTATGGAGAAAATCTCCCACAAGGAAAATCTTCCAAAAGAAGCACTTTTTGATGTAAGGGAAGGATTATCTGAAGAAGCCAAAAAAGAATATATTGGAGTTTTGGCTACAGAAGATGAAGACATTCGCAGTTTACGTGAATTGATTACTTATGGATTAAAAGGAATGGCAGCTTACACTCGTCACGCCAATGTTTTGGGTCATGAGGATCAAGAGGTTCACGATTTTATTTCGGATACATTAGAAAAAATCACACAAGATTTAGATGTGGATGCTTTGGTTGCCTTGACTTTAAAAACAGGAGAATTTGGTGTGAAAGCCATGGCTCTATTGGATAAGGCGAATACCTCTCGCTTTGGGAACCCTGAGATTACAGAGGTGAATATTGGAACAAGAAACAATCCTGGTATTTTGATTTCAGGTCATGATTTAGGGGATATGGAAGAATTGTTGAAACAAACAGAAGGTACAGGGGTAGATGTTTATACTCACTCTGAAATGTTACCAGCCAATTATTATCCTGCATTTAAGAAATACGATCATTTTGTAGGAAACTATGGAGGATCTTGGTGGCATCAAAAAGAAGAATTTGCTTCTTTCAATGGACCGATTTTAATGACAACAAACTGTATTGTTCCACCAAAGGATGATTCTTACTTAGATCGTTTGTATACAACTGGTGTGGCTTCCTATCCAGGAGCAAAATTTATCCCAGGAGAAATTGGTGCGGATAAAGATTTTTCTTCTTTAATTGAACAGGCAAAGAACTGTCAACCACCAGTACAAATTGAAGAAGGAACAATTATCGGTGGATTTGCTCACAATCAAATCTTTGCTTTAGCAGATAAGGTAGTAGACGCTATTAAATCTGGCGCTATCCGCAAGTTTGTTGTAATGGGAGGATGCGATGGACGTCAAAGTGACAGAAATTACTATGAAGAATTTGCAGCAGCGTTGCCAGAAGATACAGTAATTTTAACAGCTGGATGCGCAAAATATCGTTACAATAAATTGCATTTGGGAGATATTGGAGGAATCCCAAGAGTATTAGATGCGGGACAATGCAACGACTCTTATTCTTTGGCAGTAACTGCTTTGAAGCTAAAAGAAATCTTCGGGTTAGAAGATATCAACGAATTGCCAATCGCTTATAATATTGCTTGGTACGAACAAAAAGCGGTCATTGTATTCTTAGCTTTGTTGTCATTGGGTGTAAAAAATATTCACCTTGGACCAACCTTACCAGCATTCTTAAGCGAAAATGTAGTAAACGTATTGGTGGAAAATTTTAATGTGGGAAAAAATAGTACCGTAGAAGAAGATATAGAAAAATTAATTATGGCATAAAAAATCCCATGGATTCCATAGAGGGTATTGTGGGAAAAAGAAAAAGCAAGTCCGAAAAGGACTTGCTTTTTTATTGCAAAGTTGAATGTTTGAAATTTTCTTAGAAAATTTCAGCGATTGTACAACGTACAGATCCGCCGCCATAATATTCGATAGTGCTAATATCTACGGCTACGATTTCTGTAGATGCTTCAATGGCTTTGATTTGTTCTTCTGTTAAAGAATCATAAGCCATTTTGCTCATGGCGATAAAGTTTTTTCCGTCTTTCCCTTTTAATTCAAGGGTGTTACCAGCACAAGCTTTCAATTGATCCATTGTCAATTCAATGATATTGTTTCCGCCTTCTTCCAATTTTTTGCGAACTTTCTCGCGGTCTTCTTCTACGATAGAATCCAAACCTACGATTGCGTTCTTTTCGCCAATCCCCATAACGATGTTTGTATGGTAAATAGGTTGACCATCTTGGTAAGAAGTGAAAGTTACAGGTTCATGGCCTGTTGCTTTACACCATTCTTCGAATAATTCGATATCAGCTCTTGGAGAAAGAGTAGAATAAGCGACACGATTCTTACGGTCGATTACAATGGAACCAGTTCCTTCAAGGATTTGATCGCGTTCGCGGTTTTTCGAATAGTCAATTACTTTGAAGATTTTTTCATCTGCTTGAGATTTTGCAGCGATTTCTTCTACTTGATCACGGAATTTTGCAATTTCCATTTGACGGTTTTCAGCGAACATAGGATAAACAACCATCAATCCCCCTTCATGAGTAGAGAACCAGTTGTTTGGGAAAATACTGTCTGGAGTAGAAGGTTCAGCGTTGTCTTGAAGTACGTTTACTTTCACGCCTTTTTCTTCTAATTTAGATACTAAAGTATTAAACTCATCAAGAGCTTTCTTTTGAACTTCTGTTAAATCTGCATTGTCGTTATTTTGATATACGTTGTTTACAGCCGTTTCTGCATTAAATTGAAACGCTGCTGGACGAATCATTACTACTTCACTTGCACTATGTCTATACATTTTATCTCCTCACTTTTTCTATGATTTGGTGTACAGGCTTTAGCTAATAAAAATCATCAATATTAGCTACTTGCTATTATAGTACATACCCATTAAAAATCAAGAATAAGATATTGAAACGAATTTGATAAAAAATATCTGTAGTTCCTTGGAAATAGTTCCAATTTATGACTGTGATTTTTCCTCGAAAAAGGGTACAATATTACATGAATGTGTTTAATTTTGAAATGAAAAATATAAAAATATTTTAGGAGGCTTTTTATGACAATTCGTGTAGGGGTAAATGGATTTGGACGTATTGGACGTGATGTTGTTCGTGGAATTCTTTTAAGAGAAGACTTGCCATTTGAGTTGGTGTCCATTAATGCGTCTGGAGATTGGAATATGATGGCGCACTTGTTCAAATATGATACTATTTATCGCCAATATCCTGGAGATATCAAAGTGGTAGAAAAAGGCTTTGAAATTGACGGAAACGAAATTGTAATTACCGATCAAAGAGATGCGGAACAAATTCCTTGGGAAGAATTGGGTGTAGATATCGTTATTGATACAACAGGTGCTTTCACAAAACGTGAGGGAGCAGAAAAACATTTGAAGGCAGGAGCAAAAAAAGTAGTAATTACTTCACCAGCAACCGATGAAGATATTACTATTGTTATGGGCGTAAATGACAAAGATTACGATCCAGAAAATCACAACATTATTTCTAATGCTTCTTGTACAACCAACTGTTTGGCTCCAGTGGCAAAAGTTGTTATGGACAACTTTGGTATCGAACGTGGTTTAATGACAACGGTACATGCCTATACAAATGACCAAAATATTCATGATGCAAAACATAAAAAAGATTATCGTCGTGCAAGAGCTGGGGCAGAAAATATTATCCCAACTTCTACTGGTGCAGCAAAAGCCGTTGCTTTGGTGTTGCCTGAATTAAAAGGAAAATTAACAGGCTATGCATTGCGTGTACCTGTGCCAACAGGATCTGTTGTAGATGTTACCTTTGAACTTTCTAAAGATGCCACAGTAGAAGAAATCAATGCAGCAATGAAAGAAGCGGCAGAAGGACCAATGAAAGGCGTATTGTCTTACACAGAAGATCCTATCGTTTCTAGTGATATTATTGCAGACAACCATTCTTCTATCTTCGATTCCAAATTGACTTTGGTACAAGATCGTATGGTTAAATTAGTTTCTTGGTACGATAATGAATGGGGATATAGCCAAAGAGTTGTTGATTTAACGGCTTTAGTTGCTTCAAAGATGTAATGTGAGTTGAATCAATAGTAAAGACTCGAGCTATTTTCTTAGCTCGAGTTTTCTATGGGAGGAATTATGAAGAGATTAAAAGAATTGGATTTGAAAAACCAACACGTTTTGTTACGGGTAGATTTTAACGTACCAGTAAAAGAAGGGAAAGTGACAGATACAACTCGTATTGAGGCAGCAAAAGAAACCATTGATTATATTTTGAAATCAGGAGCTTCCTTGGTGCTTATGAGCCATCGCGGTAGACCAAAAGGGGAATTCAAAGAAGAATTTTCTATGGAACCAGTTCGTAAGGCTTCGGAAGAAATTTTGGGAATGGAAATCAAACCGCTATTTTCTTCTCAAGTAGTGGATGCAGATGTTGTTGCAAGAGCAAGAGAGTTACAACCTGGAGAAGTGGGAATGATTGAAAATCTTCGCTTCCGTCCAGAAGAAGAAAAAAACGGGGAAGAATTTGCCCGTGAACTGTCTCAATTAGGAGATATTTTTGTAAACGATGCTTTCGGTACAGCCCATAGAGCTCATGCTTCCAATGTAGGTGTGGTTCAATTCTTGCCATCGGTACTAGGATTCCTAATGGGTCGCGAAGTAGAAGTTCTATCTGATTTAATGAACAATGCAGAAAAGCCTTTTGTTGCCATTTTAGGTGGAGCGAAAGTTTCGGATAAAATACAAGTTATTGAAAATCTTTTGAATAAAGTAGACCGATTGATTATTGTTGGGGCTATGGCTAACACCTTCCTTGCAGCAAAGGGAAAAGATATGGGAAAATCTTTGGTGGAAGAAGACCAATTTGATTTGGCGATTTCTTTATTGCAACGAGGTAGAGATAAGGGCGTAGAGATTTTGCTTCCCATCGATGTAGTGGTAAGTACATCCATTGAAAACGGCGAAGGGGCAAAAGTGGTTTCTACAGACGAAATCGGAGCAGATGAAATGGCTTTGGATATGGGGCCAGATACAATTTCTGCCATTGAAGCGGCTTTAGAAGATGCAAAATCTGTTATTTGGAATGGACCAGCAGGAGTTTTCGAAACAGAGCCTTTCCATAAAGGGACTTTTGCCATTGCCGAAGCCTTGGCGAAATTGGATGCCAACGTTGTAATCGGAGGTGGAGACAGTGCCGCAGCGATTAAGCAAAGTGGACTGGAAGATAAGATGTCTCATATTTCCTCTGGTGGTGGTGCCAGTCTAGAATATTTAGAAGGGAAGACATTACCAGGAATCGCTGCAGTTGAAGGAGTTTAATTTATGAAAAAAAGAATCCCATTTATTTGTGGGAATTGGAAGATGAATACAACAGTTGAAGAAGGCGTAAACTTGGCAAAAGCTTTGAAAGAACAAACTGTTTCAGAAGAAGTAGAAGCTGTGATTGCTCCCTCTTTCCTACATTTATATCCAGTGAAAGAAGTAGTGGATGGAAGTTCTTGGAAACTTTCTGCCCAAGATATGAGTTCAGAAGAAATGGGAGCCCATACGGGAGAAGTTGCGGGCGAAATGATTCAAGGATTAGAAATTCCTTACGTTATTTTGGGACACTCGGAAGCAAGAGGACGTGGCCAATCCAACGAATTATTAAAGAAAAAATTAGAAAGAGCTTTTGCTCTAGGGTTAAAGCCGATTTTCTGTATTGGAGAAGATGAATCGGTTTATGAAGAAGGGGAGACCATTTCCTTTGTATTGAATCAATTGGAAGAGTCTTTGGGATCTATTCCAACGGAGAAATGGAAGGGAATGCTCTTTGCTTATGAACCAATTTGGGCCATAGGAACAGGGAAAACGGCCAGTGCAGAAGATGCTCAAAAAGTAGCCAAGGAAATTCGTAGGTGGATTCATGAAAAAAATGGAAAACTGGGAGAAGAGTTGAGAATTCTTTACGGTGGTAGCGTAAAATCTGACAATGCCCGTTCCATTTTAGAGCAAGAAGATGTAGATGGATTGTTAGTGGGCGGCGCAAGCTTAAAAGCAGAAGAATTTGGCAAAATTGTAGGAGCAGGTGTTTTCCATGAATAAGCCAGTTGCACTAATTATTTTAGATGGCTTGGGTTTGGCAGAAAGTGGGCCAAACAATGCTTTCGCCTTGGCGGAAACTCCTGTTATGGATGCCTTGAAGAAACGTGGAATGAGCCAATTGATTGCCTCTGGAGAATCTGTGGGTTTGCCAGAAGGGCAAATGGGAAATTCAGAAGTAGGCCATTTGAATATTGGCGCTGGCCGAATTGTAGATCAAGAACTCAATCGGATTTCCAAAGTTGTAGCCCAAGATAAATTAAAAGAGATTTCGGTTTTAACGGATTTATACGAAAAAGCCAAAGAAGGGCACGCCCTTCATTTAATGGGGCTTTTAAGCGATGGAGGTGTTCATTCTCACAGAGACCATTTGTATGGATTGTTAAAGCTTGCCCATGAAATGGGAATTGAAAAAGTCTATGTTCATGGAATTGCAGACGGTCGTGATGTAGCGCCTATGTCCGTATTAGAAGAAGTGAAAAAGTTACAAGAATTTATGAAAGAATTGGGCACAGGGAAATTGGCTACCATTATTGGAAGATATTATGCCATGGACCGAGACAAACGTTGGGAAAGAACGCAAATCGCCTACGATTTATTCTCTTATGGAGTAGGAATTCCAACAGAAGATGCCGTAGAAAACATTCAAGGGCAATATGACTTAGGGATTACCGATGAATTTTTGAAACCAATGGTTTTATTGGAAGAAGGAAAGCCATTGGGAACAGTAGAAGATGAAGACGTAATGATTTTCTATAATTTCCGTCCAGACCGAGCAAGACAAATTACTCGAGCGTTTGTAGATAGTGAATTTTCCGGTTTTCCACGATATGGAAATCGCCATATTTTTATGGGAACCATGACGGAATACGATAAAACCATTCCAAACACAAATATTATTTTTGAAAAAGAAGATCTTTCCAATGGATTGGGGGAAGTGATTAGCAAAGCAGGATTGAAACAGCTTCGCATTGCAGAAACGGAAAAATATCCTCATGTTACCTTCTTCTTTAACGGCGGAAGGGAAGAACCTTTTGAAGGAGAAGAAAGAATTTTGGTTCCCTCTCCCAAAGTTTCTACCTACGATTTAGCTCCAGAAATGAGTGCTTACGAGGTAACAGAAAAACTTTTGGAACGTTTGGATCAAAAAGATTTGGATTTTGTGGCGTTGAATTTTGCCAATCCAGATATGGTAGGACATACAGGTGTTTTATCTGCAGCCATTCAAGCCGTGGAAACCGTAGATATTTGTCTAGGAAAAATTTTGGAAAAATTGGAAGAATTAGGAGGAGCAGCCATTATTACTTCCGACCACGGAAATTGCGAAGTAATGGCAGAAGCAGACGGAACTCCTAGAACATCCCACACAACCAATCCCGTTCCTCTATTTACCTTTGGAGTGGAAGGAACTTTAGTAAACGGAATTTTAGCGGATTTGGCTCCAACGATTTTGGAGTTGTTAGAAATAGAGAAACCAATCACAATGGCGGGAACAAGTTTAATTCATAAGGAGAAACTATGAGCACAATAATTGAAGTATATGGTCGTGAAGTATTAGATAGCCGTGGAAATCCAACAGTAGAAGTAGAAGTTTATACAGAAGACGGCGGTTTCGGTCGTGCAATTGTACCATCAGGAGCATCTACGGGAGAATATGAAGCCGTTGAATTAAGAGATGGCGGCGATCGTTATATGGGAAAAGGCGTTGAAAATGCCGTAAATAACGTAAACGAAATCATTGCAGAAGAAATTATGGGCATGGACGCTTTGGACCAATTGGGAATTGATGAAACATTAATCGCCCTAGACGGAACAAAAAACAAATCCAAACTAGGTGCCAATGCGATTTTAGGTGTTAGTTTAGCCGTAGCTCGTGCAGCAGCGGATGAGCTAGGAATGCCATTGTACCAATATATTGGAGGCGTAAGCGGACGCACTCTTCCTGTTCCTATGATGAACATCTTAAACGGCGGAGAACACGCCGACAATAACGTAGACATTCAAGAATTTATGATTATGCCAGTTGGTGCGGAAACATTCAAAGAAGGTTTGCGTATGGGAACAGAAATCTATCATCACTTGAAAAAAGTAATATCTTCCCGCGGTCTATCCACTGGTGTAGGAGATGAAGGTGGATTTGCTCCAAACTTAGATAGCAATGTTCAAGCCTTAGATTTAATCATTGAAGCCATTGAATCCGCAGGATATAAGCCAAAGGAAGACATTGTATTGGCTTTGGACGTAGCGGCTTCTGAAATGTTCGATAAAGAGAAAAAAGTCTACAACCTAAAAGGGGAAGGCATTGAAAAAACCAGCGAAGAAATGGTTGCCTGGTATAAAGAATTAACAGAAAAATATCCAATTTATAGTATTGAAGATGGATTGGACGAAAATGATTGGGACGGATGGAAAGTCTTAACAGACGAATTGGGCAAAAAAGTTCAATTGGTAGGAGACGATTTATTTGTAACCAACGTAGAAAAATTACAAAACGGAATTTCTCTACAAGTAGCCAACTCTATTTTGATTAAGCTAAACCAAATCGGAACATTGTCTGAAACCATCGACGCCATCCAATTGGCAAGAACCTATAATATGACAACGGTAATTTCCCATAGAAGCGGAGAGTCTGAAGACGCAACCATCGCTTCTTTGGCAGTAGCAGTCAACGCAGGACAAATTAAAACCGGAGCGCCTGCTCGTACAGATCGTATAGCAAAATACAACGAATTATTGCGCATTGAAGACGATTTAGGAGAATTGGCACGCTATAACGGAAAAAATATTTTTTATAATGTGAGGTAAGAAATGGATTTGTATTTTATGCGCCATGGAGAGGCAGAAGCTATTGCCAATTCTGATGCAGAACGAAAATTGACTTTAGAAGGAAGAGGGAGTGTAGAATATGTGGCAGAGGCCTTTATTCGAAGAGAATGGCCTCTTCCTATGAAACTGGTTACTTCCTCCCACGACCGCGCAAAAGAAACAGCAGAAATTGTAGCCAAAAAATTGGGAATCCGCGACATTAAACTCGTTTCTTACGAGGATTCTACTTCTTGGCCTGTTTTGCGTTCTTATATTAACGATGAAGCCATTTTATTCGTAGGACACCAACCTGCCTTGGGAGAAATTATAGAAGAAATTACAGGAGATTCTGTACCTGTGAAAAAAGCAAGCATTCACCGCTTGGAATATGATTTTTATGAAGATAAGGGAAAATACCTAGATCGAATTGAAAATCGATAGGAGAAAAATATGAAATACGCGCACACTTGTATTCGTGTACAAAATTTAGAAGCTTCTATAGAATTCTATGAAAAAGCTTTGGGCTATAAAGTAACCAATAAAAAAGATTTTCCCGAAGGAGAATTTACGTTGGTATATATGGCTTTGCCAGGAGATACCCCAGAGTTGGAATTGACCTATAATTATAACCATGGGCCCTATGAATTGGGCGATGGATATGGCCATGTGGCCCTTTATACAGAAGATTTAGAAGGGGATTACAAACGAATGAAAGAAATGGGATATGAAGTAACGGATTTATCCGGTTTACCTGGAGAAGATCCACACTATTTCTTCGTGAAAGATCCCGACGGATACAAAACAGAAATTATTAAAGGATAACAAAGAAGAAGTCTCTTGAGAGGCTTCTTTTTTGTTGCGAATTCCTAAGATTTTTCTAGGATTTTTGGGAAAACAGGAAGAATAAGAAAAAAACATTGATTTCTATGGTATAATAATTATGGCTAGGAGTGCGCTCTTAGCGTTTCTGTTTGAAAATTTATACTTTAATATATAGAAAATGTAACAAGGAGAGATTGTCTTGGAAAAGATTTTGGTAGAGAAGAGCCCGGCTCTTAAAGGAAAAGTGCGAGTAAGTGGCGCAAAAAATGCGGCTTTGCCTATTTTGGCGGCTTGTCTTTTAGGAACAGAAGATATTTATTTGGAAGAGGTTCCCAATTTGAAAGACGTTACGATTATGTGTGACGTATTGGAGTCTTTGGGTTGTAAAGTAGAGAGATTGGGAGAAGGAAAATTAATTATTAATTCCGCTTCTTTGAATTCTTATAAAACTCCTTTTGAGTTGATGAGCAAAATGCGTGCTTCTTTCTTGGTAATGGGGCCGTTGTTGGCACGTTTGGGGAATACAGAAACTTCTCTTCCGGGAGGATGTTCCATTGGATCTCGCCCAATTGACTATCATTTGAAGGGATTCCGTGCCTTAGGGGCAGAAATTGAAGAAGATTTTGGAAACATTCATGCTTCTGCGGATAAATTGGTAGGAAGTCGAATTTATTTGGATTTTCCTTCTGTAGGGGCTACAGAAAATATTATGACCGCAGCGGTTTTGGCTGAAGGAGAAACCATTATTGATAATGCGGCTATGGAACCTGAGATTGTGGATTTATCCAATTTCTTGCGTAAATTAGGAGCCAACGTTTCTGGGGCAGGAACTTCTACGATTCGTATTAAAGGAGTTGAAAAATTAAAAGGGGCTCGCCATTCGATTATTCCAGATCGAATTGAGGCAGGGACTTTTATGGTGGCTGCGGCAATTACTGGTGGCGACATTTTGGTAGAAAATGTTATTACCAACCATATGAAACCAATTATGGCAAAATTAGTAGAAACGGGATGCCAAGTGATTGAAGAGGGAGAGAATGTAAGAGTAATTGCGGCCGAAAATCCAAAGGCGATTGATATTAAAACGTTGCCTTATCCAGGATTCCCTACAGATATGCAGGCACAGTTTATGGCTTATATGACCCAATGTAAGGGGACCAATGTAGCGATTGAAACGGTATTCGAAAATCGTTTTATGCATGTGGAAGAATTGCAAAAAATGGGCGCGGACATAAAAATTGATGGGCGCTCTGCCATTATTACTGGTGGGAAGCCTTTGTCAGGAGCGAAGGTAAAGGCCAGCGATTTACGTGCAGGTGCGGCTTTGATTTTGGCTGGTTTGGTTTCTTCTGGAAAGACAATCATTTCTGATATTTATCATATTGATAGGGGATACGAACACATTGAAGACAAGTTCCGTGGCTTAGGAGCAAATATAACTCGAATTGAAGTGGACGAAGATTAATCGATAATTTTCGTCCCTTTTGGGTATAAAAAGCAAGAGAAATTAAAATGAAATAGGGGGAACTTATGAAGAAGACAAAATTAATTGCTGCCCTATTGGCTATAACCTTGCTTGCCACTGCTTGTGGAGCAGGTGGAAATAATAGCGCCAATACGGGAGATAATACCGCTTCAGCCGGAGAGGGCTCAGGAAAAGATACGCTTACAATTGCTATGCAAGAAGATGCGACAACGTTAGATCCAGTTTTACAAAATAGTATTTATGCGGAAAATGTTGTGCGCCAAATTTTTGATACTTTGTTGGTACGTCTTCCTGATGGAACAATGGAAAATCGTTTGGCAGAATCGATTGAACAAACGGATGATTTAACATACGTTGTTACATTAAAACCAGATGTTAAATTCTCAAATGGAGAAGATTTAACCTCAGAGGATGTTCAATTTACTTTGGAAAGAGCGGCGGAATCAGATTCTTACGCTTACATTTTTGAAAAAATTGATCCAGCGTCTTATGATTCTAGCGATCCATTAAAATTGACATTTAAGTTAAAAGAAGCAGACGGTTCTTTCTTAAATGCTTTATCCCATCCTGCCGTTTCAATTGTAGATAAGAAAACAGTAGAAGAGGCTGGAGACGCTTTTGAACAAAATCCTGTAGGAACGGGTCCTTTTGTTTTGGATAATTGGACAAAATTAGATAGCGTAACTTTAAGCCGCAACGAAAATTATTGGGGCGAAGCGCCAGCTTTTAGTACAATGGTATTCCGCATTATTCCAGAATCTAACAATCGTATGATTGAGTTAGAAAGTGGACAAGTAGATTTGGCTTTAGAAATTGCTCCAAATGATATTGCTAAAATTGAAGAAAATGAAAATTTAGCATTACACAGAAAATTGGATAATTCCATTCATTTTATGGGAATGGATGTAACCCATGCTCCATTTGATAAAATAGAGGCTCGTGAAGCTTTGAATTATGCGTTGGATATGCAAGCCATTGTAGATTCTGTGTATATGGGCGTTGGTAAAGTGGCTACTGGCCCAATCAATCCAAACTTTGATTATTCTATTTCTGACGAATTGCAACCATTTGCAAGAGATACAGCCAAAGCAAAAGAATTGTTTGCTCAAGCGGGTATTAACGAAGGAGATACCTTAAAGCTTTATACTTCTCAAGATCAAGCTCGTAAAGATATGGCTACAATTATTCAATCTCAATTGAGTGAAATTGGGATCAATGTAGAAATTACTTCTTTGGAATGGGGTGCATTTGTAGATGCATTGGAAAACCATGAACACAATATGTTTATTATGAGTTGGACTCCATCGATTGTGGACCCTCATTATACATTGTTCAGCCCTTACCATTCTAAGAATGCTGGGGTAGGACCAAACTATATGTTCTATGCGAATCCAGAAGTAGATGCATTAATTGAAAAAGGAATCCAAGTTACAGGCGATAGCGAACGTGCAGCGGTTTACAAAGAAGTGCAAGAACTTCTTATGAAAGAGTTGCCAACAGTAAGCGCTCTTTATGGAGAACAAGTTATTGGAACGCAAAGCAACGTACAAGGATTTGAAATTGATCCATCTGGTTCTAACGAATATTACCATATTCAATTTCAATAAAAGATAAAAAGAATAGAATGTAACATTTACTGAGGCCCCTATTTAGGGGCCTTTCGTAGATATCCTTTAGAAGGGAGGGGAAACCATGATTAAATACATATTGAGAAGGATTCTATATGTGATTCCAACGTTAATTGGCGTTAGTTTTATTATTTTTGGTTTGCTCTACTTAACGCCGGGAGATGCGGCGGAAGCAAAACTAGGATCTAGAGCTCCCAAGGCAGCCGTGGAAGCTTATCGAGAGGAGCTTGGATTGAACGATCCTTTCCTTGTGCAATACGGCCGTTTTTTAGGAAATGCTGTACAAGGAGATTTGGGAGAAAGTTATATTAATGGAAGAAGCGTAACCTCTTCTTTAATGGACTTATTTCCCGCAACGATTAAATTGACTCTATTTTCATTGTCTGTAGCGGTGATATTTGGTATCATTTTTGGTATTTTGTCGGCAATTTATAAATACACTTGGATTGATCGAATCTCCATGGTGCTTGGAATGGTAGGATTGTCCATGCCGATTTTTTGGTCAGGAATTCTATTTATCTTATTATTTGCCGTAAAATTGCAGTGGTTTCCTAGTTCTGGATTTGGGAGTTTCAAACACCTGATTTTGCCTGGATTTGCCTTAGGTTTTCAGTCTATGGCGGTTATTATGCGTCAAACACGAGGCTCTATGCTAGAGGTAATGGACAAAGATTATATTCGAACCGCTCGGGCGAAAGGCTTGAAAGAATGGTGGATTATTATTGTTCACGCTTTGAAAAATGCCATGATTCCTGTTATTACTAGCGCAGGGTTGTTAACAGGATCTTTACTTGGTGGGAGCGTGTTGACAGAAACCATATTCTCGATTCCTGGAATTGGACGTTTAATGGTATCGAGTATTTCCACTCGAGATTACCCCATTATTTTAGGAGGCGTGCTTCTAATTGCTACAACCTATTCTTTGATCAACTTGCTCGTAGATATTCTCTATGGATTTGTTGATCCTAAAGTGCGTTCTCAATATAAGTAGGTGACGGAATGAATCAAATAACAGAAAGAAAAAAATCTTCTCGTTTGGGAGATTTTTGGAAACAATTTAAGAAAAACAAGATGGCTGTATTCGGTTCCGTTGTCATTCTACTCTTTGTCATTGTGGCGATTTTTGCTTCGGTGATTGCCCCCTATGCGCCAGAAGCCCAAGATTTAATGAACCGATTCCAAAGTCCTTCTTCTGAACATTTTTTCGGAACGGATAATTTTGGACGGGATGTTTTTAGTAATGTAATTTATGGTGCGAGAATCTCTCTATTTATTGGACTTTTTGCTACAGCGATTTCTGTCTTCTTTGGAACAATTATTGGTGCTGTGGCTGGTTATTTCGGCGGTAGAGTAGATAATTTCATTATGCGTATTGTGGATATTTTTCTATCCATTCCCTCCCTTGTTTTAGCCATTGCTATCTCTGCCGCTCTAGGAACGGGGATGTTTAATTTGGTCTTGGCCGTATCTTTGGCTGGGGTTACAAGTTATGCAAGAATTGTTAGGGGATCTGTCCTATCGGTAAAGGAACAAGAATACATTGAAGCGGCACGAATTGGTGGTGCTAAGGATTTGCGTCTGATTTTTCGACATATTTTGCCCAACTGCTTAGGGCCGATTATTGTTCAAGCAACCCTTGGGGTTGGAACCGCGATTTTATCTGCAGCGAGCTTAAGTTTTATTGGTTTGGGGGTTCAGCCTCCTACGCCAGAATGGGGCGGAATGCTTGCTAGTGGACGCCCTTATATTCGAGATTATTCTCATATGACTCTTTTTCCAGGACTTGCCATTGCATTGACGATATTTTGTCTGAACCTATTAGGGGATGGTTTGCGAGATGCTTTTGATCCAAAACAAAGGAGGTAATTATGGATAAAAAAAATATAATTGAATTTAAGAACCTCCATACCTATTTCTATACGGACAAAGGCGTTGTTCGAGCGGTAAACGGGGTATCTTTTGCTATCCCAGAAGGAAAAACCGTAGCGGTTGTGGGAGAAAGCGGAAGCGGAAAATCGGTGACGGCTCTTTCCTTAATGGGTCTTGTGGCCAAACCCCAAGGGAAAATTGTAGATGGAGAAATTTTAATGGATGGCCAGGATATTACGAAATTTTCCAAAGAAAAAATGCGAGAAATTCGTGGTAGAGATTTGTCTATGATTTTTCAAGAACCGATGACCTCTTTGAACCCCTCTTTACGTATAGGGTTTCAACTGGAAGAAATATTTCATCGCATTTTGGGACTTTCCAAGGAAGAGTCTAAGAAAAAATCTTTGGAATTATTGGAAATGGTAGAAATCCCCAATCCCAAAGAAAAAATACGTGCCTTTCCCCATGAACTTTCAGGAGGGCAAAAACAGAGAGTTATGATTGCTATGGCCCTTGCTTCCAAACCGAAGGTCTTAATAGCTGATGAGCCAACAACGGCCTTAGATGTAACCATTCAAGCAGAAGTTCTCGATTTGATGAAGAGATTGCAACAAGAAACGGGAACCTCCATTTTGCTTATAACCCATGATTTAGGGGTTGTGGCGGAAATGGCCGATGAAGTTGTTGTTATGTATGGTGGACGTGTAGTAGAAAAAAATGATGTCTTTGGAATTTTTGATAATCCAGAACATCCTTACACCCAAGGTTTATTAAAAGCGAGACCGACGTTAGAAAATCGTGATCAAAAACTGTACAATATCCCAGGGAATGTGCCCAATCCTATGGATTTAGGCGAAGAGTGTCCCTTTGCAAATCGTTGTACCTATGTAATGGATATTTGTAGAAAACAAGTACCGGAAGAGATCGTAAGAGATGAGGATCACAGAGTTTCTTGTTTCTTATATAAGGAGGGATTGGATGGAAAAAGTTCTATTAAGAGTTGAAAATGTTTCGAAATCCTTTCCCATAGGAAGAAAGACGATTTTTGGAAAAGAACAGCAAAAATTACAAGCCGTAAAAAATGTATCCTTTCAAATAAAAGAAGGGGAAACCCTTGGAATTGTAGGCGAAAGTGGAAGTGGAAAATCTACATTGGCTCGTTGTATTATGCGACTGTATGACGATGTAGAGGGGAAAATTTATTTTGAAGATAAAAATATTTTAGAAGCTTCCAAAGAAGAACTTAGAGAGATTCGAAAAGAAATTCAGATGATTTTTCAAGATCCCTATAGTTCTCTAAATCCTAGAATGACAGCAGGGCAGATTGTTTCGGAGCCTTTGATCAATTTAGGAATAAGGGAAAATATAAAAGAACGGGTTATGGAAACCATAAAACTCTGTGGTTTGGATGAGCATCATTATTATCGATATCCCCATGAATTTTCAGGGGGACAACGGCAAAGGTTGGGAATTGCAAGAGCGTTAATCGTTCAACCAAAGTTGATTGTAGCCGATGAGCCAACATCTGCTTTGGATGTGTCCATTCAAGCGCAGATTATAAATTTATTGGAAGAATTGCAGGAAAAACTAGGGTTAAGTTATATTTTTATTTCTCATAACTTAGCGGTAGTGGAACACATTTCTGATAAAGTGGGCGTTATGCTAAAGGGAGAAATGGTAGAAATGGGAGAGAAGGAGGGAATTTACAAAAATCCTCAACACGATTATACAAAAACTCTTCTAAGAGCCATTCCAGTGGAGCATCCTTCCCAAAGGAAAAGATAAAAAAATGACCGAGAGAAAGAAGAAGGCAGAAGATTCTCTCGGTCATTTTTTTATGAGAAAAGGGATTCATATACCGTAATAACGTGATGAAACAAAGGAAAAACAATGTTTACAAGAAAATAAAATCATGTTACGATACGAAATATAGAAAGTATTTTATTACAAAGTATCAGATAACGATTGAAATACAATGGGAGGATATTATGGCAAATTATCGTGCATTTGATGTTTTAGGGCCAATTATGGTGGGGCCTAGTTCATCTCATACGGCTGGGGCGGCTCGTATATCTAAGGCAGCCATGAATATTTTTAACACGGAAGCAAAAAAGGTAGAGTTTCTCCTACATGGTTCATTTGGAGCTACATATAAAGGACATGGAACCGATAAAGCTTTGTTAGGTGGATTTATGGGGTTTGAGCCTTCTGATGAAAGAATCCAGAGAGCTTTTGAAATTGCGGATGAAAAGGGCATTGAATATAAATTCACACCTTTTGATTTGGGAGAAAAATTCCATCCCAATACAGTGAAAATCATTATTACAAAAGAAGATGGAGAAGAGGAAGAAGTTGTTGGGTCCTCCATTGGTGGCGGAGCCTTTGAGATTGTTCAAATTAACGGAATTGACGTAAAATTTGAAGGAAGATATCCCATGATTCTTTTGCAATATCACGAGCAAAAAGGTGTTATTGCGGAGGTTTCTGGAATTTTATACAAAAACAATTACAATATCGAGTCTATAAATACTTTGAAAGATGAACTACTAGATATTGTTACCTTAACGGTAGAATTGGAAGAGCCCTTAAGGGAAGAGATAAAAAAAGAAATCTTTTCTAGTGGACGCTATATAATAGCAAAATATGTGGGGGTATAAAATGTTAAATACAGCAAAGGAAATTCTTGAATTTTGTGAGAAAGAAAACAAAAGGATTTATGATATTGTTATAAAAGAAGAGGGAAGTATTTCTGGAAAAACCGAAGAGGAAATGCGAGCTCAAGTGGATGAAGTGATTGAAGTTATGGAGGAGTCCGCTCAGAAAAACTTGGATCAGGCCCATAAAACCAAATATGGGATGATTGATGGATTTGCTCATATGACTTATGAATACGCTAAAAACGGAGACCCTATGGTAGGCTCTTTCTTAACGGAAGCAATGGCTATGGCTTTTTCAACTTCAGAAGTAAATGATGCCATGGGAAAAATTGTGGCGGCTCCAACAGCAGGATCGGCGGGAATTATGCCAGCGGCTTTAATGGCGGCAAAGAAAAAATACGATTTTGACAACAAAACACTACAAAATGGATTGTTAACCTTTATTGGAATTGGACAAATCGTGGCAAAATATGCAACCTTTGCCGGTGCAGAAGGTGGATGCCAAGCGGAATGCGGTGCGGCTTCTGCCATGTCGGCAGCTGCCCTTGTGGAAATGCGTGGAGGAACCGTAGAGCAATGTTTACACGCAGCAAGTATTGCGATTGTAAACATTTTAGGGTTAGTATGCGACCCTATTGCAGGATTGGTTCAATATCCTTGTACCTTTAGAAATGCCTCTGGGGTAATGAATGCTATGATCTCTGCTGATTTGGCCATGGCTGGAGTAACTTCTTTTGTACCATTTGATGAAGTGGTAGTGGCTATGGGAGAAGTAGGACGAGCGATGCCTGTGGCCTTAAGAGAAACTGGTTTAGGAGGCCTTGCGGGAACTCCAACTGGTGTGAGAATTCGTGAAGAATTTTTAGGAAAAAAAGAAAAATAAAAAAGAAAACCACGGCAAAAAAGCTGTGGTTTTTTAATGGAAATAAATTTTTGAATCAGAAGTTTTTAGTATTTAGAAACAAAAAAAGAACCTCAAATCTGAGGTTCTTTTTGAATGCTTATTAAGCAGCTTTTTTCTTTTTGTTTGGATCTACGATACCGATTCCTAAGAAAGCTTCAACAGCTGCAACAATTGGGTTTACTAAGTTCAAGAATGCGTAAGGAGCATAAGCGAAAGTAGATACGCCCAATGCAGTACTCATGAAGGCACCACATGTATTCCAAGGTACTAGAGCAGAAGTCAATGTACCAGCATCTTCCAATGTTCTTGAAAGCAAGCGTGGTTCCAATCCTCTTTCATCATATACATCTTTGTACATACGACCAGGAATTACGATAGATAGATATTGGTCGGCTGCTAAGATGTTGATTAAAAGTGAAGTCAACATAGTAGCAACAACTAAAGAACCAGTGTTTACGGCCATCTTTAGAATCAAACTAGCCAATGCGTTAAGCATACCAGTGTGTTCCATAATTCCACCAAATACCATGGCAAGTAAAATCAAGGATACAGTCCATAACATGGAGTCCAAACCACCGCCAGAAATCAATTCGTCTACCGCTTCAACGCCAGTTGCGCCTTCGAAACCGTAGTGAGCAGCGTTAATAATATCCCCAAGATTCGCACCTTGGAAAATAGCGGCTGTAATGCCACCAAGGATAGCACCACAAATCAAACCAGGAATAGCAGGTACTTTAAGCACTACAATAGTGATTACGATCACAGGTGGTAATAATACCAATGGAGAAAGATTGAAAGATTCGCTTAGTGCGCCTTGGATCATAGCGATATTTTCAAGATTCATTTCTTCTCCAGCATATTTTGCGCCAATAATTCCGTATAAAACCAAAGCAATAATTAAACTTGGTGTTGTAGTGTAGAACATGTATTTAATATGTTCGAATAATGTTGAACCAGCCATAGCTGGAGCCAAGTTTGTTGTATCAGATAATGGAGACATTTTGTCGCCGAAGTATGCACCAGAAACGATAGCACCAGCACACAATGGAACAGGTATTCCCAAACCGGTACCTACACCAATAAGTGCAACCCCGATTGTACCTGCAGTTGTCCAAGAACTACCAGTTGCAGCAGCTACGATGGAACAGATGACACAAGTGGCAATCAAGAAGATACCAGGAGAAAGGATGTTCAGTCCGTAATAAATCATAGCAGGAACGGTACCGCCTAGTAACCAAGTACCAATCAAAGAACCTACAACCATAAGAATCAAGCAGGCTTGCATGGCCATTGAAATCGTATTAATGGCATTTTTTTCCAAATCATCCCAAGTGAATCCTAGACCGAATACACCAACAAGACCGGCTGCGATAGATCCGATAATCAAAGGAATATGTGGATCTGCTTCATAAACTAAGATGGCTATTGCCAATGAAGCAACCAAAATTACGATAGGAATCAGAGCATGCCATATCGTCGCGACTTTTCTTTCTTTGTTCATTTTATACACCCCCAAAGTATATAGATAATAGCGTACAACTTTAAGAAATTCCGTTTCTCAAAGTTCATACCTATATAATAAGTGTAAAAAATTAAATTTGCAAGCGTTTTAGTATATAAAAATTACAAAAAACGATCATCACTTTATCACAATTGCCTGAAGACGCATGAAGACTCATTTGTCAAATAAATAATTAATCTTTTCAAAGTCCCAAAACTCAAAATCGATTGTGTTATTAATCAAAATAATGAAATATAATAAAAATGAGGTAGAAAACTGACGGATTTTGGAAAAAGAAGAAAATTGACGGGAATTTTTACAAAAATGTGAACATTTTTATATGAAAAAGATTTTATAAAGATTGCTTAGAAAATTTTCTAGAATTTTATTGTATATGGTCGATAGTCAAGCCGTTTTTCATTGATTTTAACTATAGACTATGGTAAAATTGAAACGTTATCGATATGGATCGAAAAAAGAGATGAATAGAATAGGGAGGTGGGATATGACTATTTTAAGTATACTTTTAGCAATTTCTAGTATTGTCGTTATTGTTTCTGTCGTTATGCAAGAGAGTGAACAAGTTGGATTGGGTACAATAGATGGCAACGTTGGTGGTGGTTCCGATTGGGGCGCTAATCGTGGAACAAGCCGTAAGGAAATGTTGAAAAAGGTTACAATGGTATCCAGTATCGTATTTGTTGTTGTTGCTCTAGCGATTGCGGCAATTTCATAATTATTAAATTAAGGGGTGTATGAAGAATGAATAATATTTCTATCATTGCTTCTATTGTGGGTGTTTTAGCGATTCTTTTTGGTCTTTATAAATATTCTTATATTGCGAAACAAGATTCTGGAAACGAAAGAATGACTGAAATTTCAGGTTATATCCACGAAGGAGCTATGGCGTTTTTAACACGTGAGTACAAAGCGCTTGTTGTATTTGTAATTGTTTTGGCTGTAATTCTTTTTGCAGCAATTGGTTGGCAAACAGCTGTATGTTTCGTAGTTGGTGCTTGCTTTAGTGTTTGCGCTGGTTACGTTGGTATGCAAACGGCAACAAAAGCCAATGTTCGTACAGCAAATGCAGCATACAAAAGTGGAATGGGCAAAGCTTTAGATATTGCTTTCTCTGGTGGTGCTGTAATGGGTCTTTTTGTAGTAGGCCTTGGTATTATTGGTATTTCTATTTTCTACATGGTTTTTGGAAACCCAGAAATCATTACTGGTTTCTCTTTAGGGGCATCTTCTATTGCTTTATTTGCTCGTGTTGGTGGCGGTATCTATACAAAAGCTGCTGACGTTGGAGCGGACCTTGTAGGAAAAGTAGAAGCGGGAATTCCTGAAGACGATCCTCGTAACCCAGCGGTAATCGCTGATAACGTAGGGGATAACGTAGGGGACGTTGCAGGTATGGGCGCTGACTTATTCGAGTCTTATGTAGGTGCTTTATTATCTGTAATCACTTTAGGTGTTGTTGCTTTTGGTGAAGACGGGGTTACTTTTGGTCTTGGAATCGCTGTAGTAGGTATTGTGGCTTCTATGGTTTCTATGTTCTTCGTTAAAGGGGACAAAAACCCTCAAAAAGCTTTGAATAATGGTACTTATATTGCATCTATTATTACAATCATTGCCGCTGGTGTTTTATCCAATATGATTTTTGGGAACTTCACGATGTTAATGCCTGTAATCATCGGTGTGGTTGTTGGTTTGATTATTTCTAAAATTACAGAGTATTACACTGCTGCAGAATACAGCCCAGTACAAAGAATCGCTCGTGAATCTGAAACAGGAGCTTCTACAAATATTATTTCTGGTCTTTCTGTTGGTATGATGTCTACTGTAGGACCAATCATTGTATTGGCTATTGGTATTATCGTTGCTTATAGTTTAGGTGGCGGAAACACAGATGCTGTTTTTGGATTGTATAGTATTTCTTTGGCAGCGGTAGGTATGTTGGCAACAACAGCTTCTACAATTGCTGTAGATGCTTATGGACCAATTGCTGATAATGCTGGTGGTATTGCTGAAATGTGTGAATTGCCAGATGAAGTTCGTGAAATCACTGACTCTCTTGACGCAGTAGGTAACACAACAGCTGCGATTGGTAAAGGTTTTGCAATCGGTTCTGCTGCATTGACTGCCTTGTCATTGTTCGTATCTTATATTCAAGCAACAGGCTTGACTGGAATTGATATTTCTCGTCCATCTGTAATTGCGGGTACATTTATTGGTGGTATGTTGCCATTTGCGTTCTCTGCTTTGACTATGAGTGCTGTAGGTAACGCAGCTTCTTCTATGATCGATGAAGTTCGTCGCCAATTCAAAGCGATTCCTGGAATTATGGAAGGAACAGCAACTCCAGATTACGCTCGTTGTGTAGATATTTCTACATCAGCAGCTCTTCGTGAAATGATTATCCCTGGTGTAATTGCCGTAGTTGCTCCATTATTAGTAGGTTTCTTATTAGGAGCTGAAGCTCTTGGTGGATTGCAAGCCGGTGCATTAATTACAGGTGTACTAATGGCGATCTTTATGAGTAATGCCGGTGGTGCATGGGATAATGCGAAAAAATATATTGAAGGTGGAGTTCACGGTGGTAAAGGTTCTGAAGCCCACAAAGCAGCTGTAACAGGCGATACTGTTGGGGATCCATTTAAGGATACTTCTGGACCAAGTTTGAACATCTTGATCAAATTGATCACTGTTGTATCTTTAGTATTTGCTCCAGTTGTCGTATCAGTTGGAGGAATCTTCCTATAAGATAAAAGAGAAGTCGAGGTTTTGCCTCGACTTTTTTATTGGGAAGAAATAAAAAGAAGAAGTTAAAATGGAAAATAAAAAACCGAGAGCGTTGAACTCTCGGTTTTTTTGTTTGAAAAAATTATAATTCTAAATCTTGGTCCAAAGGAGCTTTTTTTGAAGGGGTTAATTCCATTACCAAAATGGATAAAACCAAAATAATAGCTCCGATTAATTTTCGTAAATTAAAGGCTTCCCCTACAACAAACCATGCTAAAAGTCCTGCAATAACAGGTTCTAGTGTATAAATGACTCCTACATGTGTAGCGGTTGTAAATTGTTGGGCGATAGGTTGAACTACGAAGGAAATTCCTGTACAGAAAACAGCTAGGAATAAAACAGCCATCCAAACAGTGGAAGAAGAAGGAAGAGCAGGGGTTTCAAAAATAAAACTACAAATTAAATTTAGAATACTACATACGATAATTTGATACGTTCCTAGTTGAAGAGGATCTACCGTAGGGATTGCAACGGCTTTTTCTGTAATCAATAGATGATTGGCATAGGAAGCGGCACAGAATAAACAGAGCAAATCTCCCTTTAGATTTTTTGGATTAATTGAGAAATTTTCATCCAAAGTCATAAGAGCGATTCCTATCGTAGCAACCACAACGACAATCCATGCACGAGAAGGGACAGGTCTGCGATAAACGAGCTGCGAAAAAATAGGAACGAGAATAACCGTAATACAAGATAAAAATCCAGCATTGGTAAGGGTCGTATACTTTACGCCGAAGGTAGCGCCCAAATAGACACAGAACAAAACCGTTCCTGTTAAAATGGAATACAAAATCGTAGTAGAGCTAGGATTTTTCATATGTTTGAACTGAGTTAAAAAAATCACGCTAAAACCGACTAGAAATCGGAATGCATTTAAGAAAAAAGGAGAGAATTCTTTTAATGCAATATCGGTTAACAAAAAGCTAAATCCCCAAGTAATAGTAATAAAGAGCAACATCAAGTCGGCTTTTCTTTGATTCATAAAATATCCTCCAGTGAAATATTGTTTCTAATGATTAATTATATCAAATAGTATCATAAAAAAGGAATAGAAAAAGAAGGTCAAATAATAAACCTTGATATTCTTTGACCTTTAATATATAATGAGAAAAGAATGGAAGATTCTATGGAAAGGTTGTGAATGTATGGCACGTCTTAGTAACCATATTGAAGAATATATTCGAGAACTTTTGGCAGAGGCCAATGGACATATAGAAATTCAGAGAAATGTCTTGGCGGAGCATTTTCACTGTGCTCCTAGTCAAATCAATTATGTTTTAACGACGCGTTTTACTCCTTATAAGGGATATTATGTGGAATCTCGACGAGGCGGTGGTGGTTTTATTCGTATTGTACGGGTAGAAATCCAAGATGACCGAGAAGTATTGGAAATGTTTCAAGAAGAAGTCGGGGATAGTTTAACCAAAAATCGCTCGGACGAATTGTTACAAGCGTTAATGGATTCAGAGATTATTAGCGAGAGAGAGGGACGATTGCTTCAAATTGCTTTAAGCGACCGGGCCTTAACTTTGGCAAAGGATGAACGGAATCAATTGCGGGCAGAGATTTTTCAAAATCTATTGCTAGGGATTTTTTCATAAGGAGGTGGAAGGATGTTATGTAATGAGTGCAATAAGAACGAAGCGCAAGTGACTTATTTAACCATTGAAAACAATGAGGTAAAAGAAGTGCATATTTGTCATGAGTGCATTCAAAAGTTTTTAGGAGAAGAATTTCATGTTTCGATTTTCAAGGATCCCAACTTAAATAATTTTATGGAACAAATTTTTTCTTTGTTCTTAAATGAAGAGGATCGAGAAAAGGTGACGGATATTCGTTGTCCAGAATGCAATCATAGTTTGGCAGAATTTAATAAAACAACGTTGCTCGGATGCTCTCATTGTTACGAATCCTTCCAAAAGGAATTAGAGAAAATTGTAGAACATCTTCACGGAACCATTTATCATGAGGGGCATCGTCCCGCTTATATGGGACCAGTGAAGGCAAAGGAAGAAGAGATTTCTCCAAAGACAGAAATAGAGGAAGAGAAAAAGCCAAAGGAAGAGGTTTCTTTGGAAGAGTTAAAGAAGAGATTGGCCCTAGCCATTGAAGAGGAACGGTATGAAGATGCGGCAATCCTTCGAGATGAAATTAAGGGGAGGGAGTCTGAGGAACATGAATGATCAAATTTTGTTAACCAGTCGTGTTCGTTTGGCACGAAATATAGAAGGGTTTCCCTTTCCCAATCGAATCGGTGAAGAAGAGGCAGAAAGGCTAAAGGAGAAAATTTTTCAGACTTTAGATGAAAGGGAAGATTATTGGACCTTTTATGAATTGTCTCGAATGAGTCCTTTGGAAATTATGTATGCAATTGAAGAAAATCAAATTAGCTATCAATTGTTGAAGAATAAAGGAATTAGCTCTTTTTTCACGGGGCCAGAAGGCATTGTGATTATGTTAATGGAAGAGGACCATCTTCGTGTTCAAGATATGCGAAAGGGTCTTCATCTAAAGGAAGAATACAATGTTTTGGCCAAACTCAATGAAGAATTAGAAGAAAAATTATACTTTTCCTTTGATGATACAATGGGCTATTTAACCGCTTGTCCAACCAATGTAGGAACGGGTTTACGAGCATCTTGTATGTTGCATTTGCCTGCATTGGATCATTTTGGCATGGAGAACATTCATCGTTCCATCAATCGGATGGGATTTGTTCTTCGAGGTATGAATGGAGAAGGAACCAAGAGTACAGGGCATATTTATCAAATTTCCAACGAGAGAACCCTTGGATTGAAAGAGGAAGATTTTATTCAAAAAGCCCAATCTCTTGTACTGGAAATTGTAGCTTTAGAAAGAATGAAGAGAAAAGAATTGTACTTGGATCATCTGATTGATTTAGAGGATATGGCTCGCCGATCTTATGGAATTTTGCGAAATGCAAGAATTTTACCTTATGAGGAAAGTTTGGAACATTTGAGCCATGTTAAATTGGGTATTGATTTATCGGTATTGAAAAATGCCAAAGATTTTGATTATTACGATGAGTGCGTTTCCCTAGGGAAGGCACATTTACAAATAGAGAGAGGATCTTATCTCGACGAAAAAAGCGGGAATATTTATCGTGCAAAACGGGCGAGATCCTTAATGAAGGAGGTATTTTAATGGCAATGTTCGGAAAATTTACAGAAAAAAGCCAAAGAGCCATGGTATTTGCTCAAGCAGAGGCGAGGGAACAAGGTCATTCTTACATTGGTTCGGAGCATATTTTATTGGGGCTGCTAAAAGAACCAGGAGAAGCCCAATCGATTTTAGGGCAAGTGGGAATAGAATATAGAATGGCAAAAGAGGCCATATTGGAATTGATTTCCAAGGAGGAAGGCCCAGTAAAAACACTGACCTATACCCCAAGAACCAAAAAGATTTTTGAATTGTCCTTGGAAGCGGCCAATGAGCTAGAACACAATTATATTGGAACAGAACATTTATTAATTGGTATTTTGCGAGAAGGCCAAGGAATTGCTGTTTTGGTTTTGAAAAACTTTGGTGTGGATGTTCAAGTGTTGGAACAATCTATTATTGAGGCCATTCATAATACGGAAAAAGGAAAAGAATCTGCAAGTGGTGGAAAAGGAAAAAAAGAAGAATCTGCCTTGGAAAAATACGGCGTGAATCTAAATAAGCGAGCTAAAGATGCCAAAGTAGATCCTGTGATTGGACGACAAGAAGAAATTGAGCGTATCATTCAAGTGTTAAGTCGTCGTACAAAGAATAACCCGGTTTTAATTGGAGAGCCAGGCGTTGGAAAGACAGCCATTGCAGAAGGTTTGGCTCAAAAAATTGTAGAGGGAAATGTTCCAGATATTATAAAAGAAAAGAAAATTTACACCTTGGATGTTTCCGGATTGATTGCAGGAGCAAAATACCGGGGAGATTTTGAAGAACGCTTAAAAGCAGTGATTAAAGAAGTGGAAGAGCGAGAGGACGTTATTTTGTTCATTGACGAAATCCACGTAATCATTGGGGCTGGGGCCGCAGAGGGAGCTATGGATGCGTCAAATATTTTGAAACCTTCTTTAACCAAAGGAGATTTGCAAATTATTGGTGCTACAACCATTGATGAATATCGAAAAGATATTGAGAAAGATCCGGCCTTTGAACGTCGTTTGATGCCAATTATGGTGGAAGAGCCAAGTGTAGAAGAAACGATTCAAATTATGGAGGGAATTCGAGATAAATACGAAGCCCACCACAATGTAAAAGTAAGCGATGAAGCTTTAAGAGCGGCGGCGGAACTTTCCGACCGATATATTAACGATCGATTTTTGCCGGATAAAGCCATTGATTTAATTGATGAAGCGGCGTCAAAAATCCGTGTAGAAAATTTCAAAAGTCCAGAAGATTTGAAAGAATTGGAAGGGAAATTGGAAAAACTTTCTAAGGAAAAAGAAGAAGCCGTAAACAATCAAAATTTTGAGCAGGCAGCGAAACTTCGAGATGAAGAAAAAGAATTAAGGGAAAACTTAGAAAATAAGAAAAAAGATTGGGATCGCCAAAAACACGACAAGAAAATGGTGGTTGGATTCGAAGAAATTGCAGAAATTGTCAGCGATTGGAGTGGCGTTCCTGTTACGACAATGAATGCAGAAGAAAGCGAAAAACTTTTGCATTTGGAAGAGGAATTAAACGATAAAGTCATTGGGCAAAAAATGGCGGTAGAATCGGTTTCTCGTGCCATCAAACGAGCAAGAGTTGGGCTAAAATCACCCGATAAACCAATCGGTTCTTTTATTTTTGTTGGGCCAACGGGAGTGGGAAAAACCTATTTGGCAAAGAGTTTAGCAGAGTCTTTATTTGGAGATGAAGACGCGATGATTCGAATTGACATGAGTGAATATATGGAAAAGCATTCAGTGTCTCGCTTAGTGGGATCCCCTCCAGGATATGTAGGTTACGATGAAGGGGGCCAATTGACAGAAGCCGTTCGCCGTCAACCTTATAGTGTAGTGTTGTTTGATGAAATTGAAAAAGCACACCCAGACGTTTTCAATATGTTGCTACAAATTTTAGATGACGGTCGATTAACAGACGGCCAAGGACGTACCATTGATTTCAAAAATACGGTATTGATTCTGACTTCCAATGTAGGGGCGACTCTTTTGAAGAAACAAAAAACATTAGGATTTGGAGCGCCATCAAAAGAAGAAACGGCAGCTTATGACAAAATGGTGGATACAATCAATCAAGAACTAAAACGAACTTTCCGCCCAGAATTCTTAAATCGAATCGATGATATTATTGTCTTTAAGTCCTTGGAAAAAGAGCAAGTTTCAGAAATTGTAGCCTTGATGCTAAAAGAGTTGGAAGAACGATTGGAAGATTCAGGATTCCACATTTCCTTTGCACCAAGTGTGGTAGATTTTGTTGGAAAAGCTGGATTTGACGAAGAATATGGTGCAAGACCATTGGAACGCTCGATTCGAAAACACATTGAAGATCGTTTAGCAGATGAAATTTTATCTGGAAAAATATCCAAGGAAAATAAAATCCGAATTGATGTAAAAGATGAGGCTCTTGTATTCATTCCAGAAGAAAAGGAAGAAAAATTAGAAGCAATCGAGGAAGAAGAATATGGCAAAGAAGAAGAGCAATTATAGATGTAGCCATTGTGGCTATTCTTCAGCAGGATATTTTAGCAAATGTCCTTCTTGTGGCTCTTGGAACACTTTGGAGTTGGAGGAAGAAAGTTCCCACAGCCGTTCTGGAACAAAGCGTTCGGTAAAAACCAAGCGATTGAGAGAAGTGGAAGGAACGGGGAAAAGAAGATTTTCTACCAGTTATACGGAATTTGACCGAGTAATGGGTGGGGGAATTTTAGTAGACGGCGTAACAATTTTGGCGGCAAAACCCGGCGCCGGGAAATCGACCTTGCTTTTTCAAATTGCCAACGATTTGGGGAATCGTGGTTTAAGCGTTCTCTATGCTTCTGGGGAAGAAAGCGAAAGCCAAATTAAGGAGCGCGCCCAGAGAATTTCGGAAGAGATTTCTGAAAATGTTTGGATTTACGCTGGCAATTCTATGGATGATGTATTGAATCAGATTCATGAACTAGATGTGGATGCGATTATTTTAGATAGTATCCAAACTTTTACCCTAGAAGAATTTCCAGCACGTGCCGGTTCTCCGACACAAACCATGGAATGTGCCCATGCTTTAGTAGAAGAGGCAAAAGATCCCAATCGCCCAAGAATGGTGTTTTTTGTAGGACAATTAACCAAAACAGAATCTTTAGCGGGGGTTCGCGCTTTGGAACATTTGGTAGATACTGTTTTGTTTATTGATCACGAAATGAATGGGGAACTTCGAGTATTAATGGCCACGAAAAATCGTTTTGGCTCCACAGGAGAAATGGGATTTTTCCATATGGATGAAAACGGGATGACCTCAATTGACAACCCGTCAGAATATTTTATGACCGTAAGAGAATCTGGAGAAGAGGTTTCAGGAAGTGCCCTTTCCATTGTGCGAGAGGGAACGCGGCCTGTCATTGTGGAAGTGGAAAGTTTGGTAAGCAAATCCTATGGTGCTTATCCTCAAAGGATATCGGAATGTTTGCGAAGGGATCAATTGGGCATCTTGCTTTCTATTTTGGAAGAACGGGCACAAATTCCCTTTTACGAAAAAAATGTAGTTCTAAAGACTACAGGAGGCATTAAATTAAAAGAAAATGCCAGCAATTTAGCCGTTCTTATGAGCATTGCTTCGGCCATAAAAAATCGCCCCATTGATAATGGGACGCTATTTATTGGAGATGTTGGATTGACGGGAGAAATAAAAACCGTACCTTCTATGGAAGCAAGAATTAAAGAAGCCTCACGAATGGGATATAGAACCCTTTATACAGGGAAATTGCCAGAAAAAATCAAAGAAAAAGAATATGGAAAATTGAAAATTGTAGAGAAACGAACGCTAATTGAAGTAATTCGAGAAGTTCTATAAAAAAGAAAGTCACAGATTTTATTCTGTGACTTTTTTTCTTCTCCAATATTCAATGGTGCTTTTGTAGGGCTTTTGGGTTAGAGGAGTTTCTTTTTCTAAAATCCAATCGCCCTCTTTTTGTAAGTCTGGGATAAAACGATCGGCACCTTCTATAATGGTGTGTACTCGAGTTAGGTAGGCAGAATCCAAACAGCCCCAAAGAGATTGGATTAAGGTTACCCCTCCAATACAAAAAACCTTTTTTTCAGAATCTACGTCTTCCAAAAGAGAGAATAATTCTTCAAGAGTTTTTACAAAATACAAATCTTCTTCTTCATCTAGAGGATTGGAAGTGAGAACAATGTTTGTTCGGTTGGGGAGCTTTCCTGTATTTTCAAAAGTTTTTCGCCCCATAATAACAATTTGTCCCGTTGTCATTTTCCGAAAATGATCAAGATCCTCTGGAATGAAAAGAATTTGTTTCCCCTCTTTTGCAATGGCATTTGCCTGATCTACCAACAATAGAACAATCATTATTCTACAATGGGAAAGATTTTTGCACTACGTTCGCCGCGGTGATATTTTTTCAAACGTTCTCGAACGCCTTTTTCATCTTGAGAATAGAGAACCAGTTCTCCTGTTCCGCCTAAAATATTACTTAGATTTTTATCCATCATTCCGTAGCGTAAAGAGCGAACGACTACATCGTTGACTGGAACAATTTTTAATTCACGATTTAAGCTATCTTCCAAATATTGCTGAATATCTCGAAGATCCAAACCAGATTGGAAAGAAGGAAGAAGAACGGTATCAAAATCGATTTCTTTCAAATCTTCTAATTTTTCTGCTACAGAATGGTAGAAAGGACTATCCAAACCAGCAAAGGAATCCACATAAGGTACCTCAAATTCCATCATAGTAAGATGAACAGAAGAGTCTAAATCCATTAAAGATTTTTCAAAAACGCCGTTTTCCAAAACTTTTGGAGGAGCCAAAAGCAAAATCTTCTTATTTTCGGATAAATCCAAAGCTTTTTTTGCCAATTCTTCAGGAAGATTTACGGATTCTTCCATATTAAAACGGCCGGGTGCATAAAGCAAAGGAGAGATAACAGAATATTTGAATCCACCATGTAGGGTATTTTCTGCAAAGTTTAGCCACATATCGTTGTCTTCTAAAAGTTCAATAACAAAGACATCTTCTTGTGGGAAGGATTTACGAATTTCGGATAGCAACGTATATCCATCGTTTTTCAAAGTAACCAAAGCAATCGGGTTCATTTGTTTTTCTTCAAAAAGAGGAAGATGGTTGCGAGTTTCTCGCTTTTTATAATCTTTTTCCATACGAAGAAGCAATACATCGGTTTCGGTTTCGGTTTTTGCTTCAAATTCGTAGCCGTTTTTTTCAAAGAAAGGCATGACGCTGCGGCGACTTTCCAAAACAATGGTTTTTGTATCTTCTTTATCCAAATGGGCTTCCACAAAAGACAAAAGAGCACTTCCGTGGCCGCGGCCTTGATAGGTTGGCTCAATGGCAATATCTTGGATTCGAATGATTTCTTCTGGAAGATAGCGATAAGAAGCTCCTCCAATTAACAAACCATCATCGTACAAACCATAAAAATAACTTTCAATGTCGGAATATTGAACTTCTTGGTTCACATCTTTGTTCCAAGGTTTGTAGATTAAGCGATTGCGAATTTTTAATAAACGGTCATATTCTTCCCCAGCGTAAGGAATCGGTTTTGCATAAATAGCCATAAGTCCTCCTAACTTTTATAAAAAAACAGAGGCCTCCCTCTGCTTCCTTTATTTTGCTTTATTTCCCAAATCATGGTAACGAAAAGCCCAGTGTTCTTTCACAGTGAACTCTTCCAATTCTTCAAATTTCTTTTCCTTAAACATACGAACAATTTCACGATGTTGTTGATTGGTATCTTTTAACATTTTGCGCATTTCTTCATCTTCTCCAAAACCATAGCCTTGGCGAATGAAACGTCTTTGCAGGCGAGAAATGGTGTTGATTAAAGTATCGTTATGAGATTTTTTCAAATAGGTATAATGAAATTTTTCTTGTAAAGTATAATATTCATTAAATTGGAAATGATCGATATGGAAGTCCATTAAATCAACCAAATCGTCCATATTTTTATAATCTTCTTCCGTTAAATTATCCATTGCCAATTCTACAGCCAATCCATCCAGATGGGCAAGGACCGCATAAATGTTTTCGCCCTCTTCTTGGGTCATAGGTTTAACACGGAACCCTCTACGTGGGGCAGATTCCAAAAATCCATCGGCAGCCAATTGAATCAAAGCTTCACGCACAGGAGTCCTAGAAATATTCAATTGTTGGCAAATATCCTGTTCATTTACTTTTTCGTTGGAATCCAATTTACCTAGGCGGATTTGGTCCGCAATAAAGTTGTATACGTGGTCTTTTAATGATAGAAATTCCATCTTTGCCTCCTAGATTAATATATAGTACAATAGTAACACTACGAAAATCCATTGTCTACAATTCAATATACATTGTATGAAATATTTTTTATATTACGGAAAAATTTCAACTGTATATAAACGAAAAAAGAAAGGATAATATTTATTATGGTAAGAAAAAATAGAATTGAAGAACTTGCAAGGGAATATGTTTCAGTAAAAACCCATACAGGTACGGAAATGGAACGAAATGCAGAAGCCTTTTTTTCTTCTTACTTTGAAAATATACCCTATTTTCAAGAAAATAAAAGACATAGGGGGTTCTATCCTATAAAAAAGGATCCATTGAAACGAAATATTTCTTGGGCTTTTTATAAAGGGCAAGGAGAAAAAACGGTAGTCCTAATCCATCATTCAGACACTGTGGATACGGATGATTTTGGATTGTATAAAGACAAAGCTTACAACTTGGATCAAGCGAAAGAAGTTTTATCCCAAGGGAAGCTACCTTTAAGTAAAGAGTTAAAAGAAGATTTGTCCCAAGAGAAATGGTTTTATGGACGAGGAATTTCCGATATGAAAGGCGGCGGATCCATTCATTTGGCTCTATTGGAAGAATATGTTCAAGAAGAAAATTTCAAAGGAAATATTTTGCTTTTGGCGGTTCCAGATGAAGAAAATTCTTCTGCGGGGATGCGTTCGGCTTCTTATTTAATGAAAGAATTAAAGGATAAATACAATTTAGAATACGTTGTAATGTTAGATGTGGAGCCCCATGAACGTTCTGATGAAGAAAAGTTTACCATTTACGATGGCAGTATTGGAAAGATGATGCCTATTTTCTTAGTACGAGGAAAATTGGCCCATACGGGACAAATTTATGCTGGATTTAGCCCCATTCATCTGTTGTCGGGGATTGTGAGAAAAACAGAATTGGATCCACAATTTGTAGAAACAAGGGGAACAACCACAACGCCTGGGCCAACTTGGCTTTATATGAAGGATCGAAAATACGTATACGATGTCTCCTTGCCTTTAACGGCGGGAGGATATATGTCGGTTCTTTCTTTGAGCAAATCTCCTTTGGAAATTATGGAAACGTTGAAAAAAAGTGCGGAAGAAGCTTTTGCAGAAGTGATTGCGGATTCCAAAGAGCGATACAAGCCTTTTAAGGAAACCTCTGCCATTACCTATGGAGAAATGGAATACGAGCCCATTGTCTATACTTTTGATGAATTGTTGTCTTTGGTAAAAAGCCAAGAAGGAATTTCTCTCGAAGAATTGGAAGAAAAAGAGGATGCCATAGTTAAAGGGATTCAAGAGGGAGAATTTGACCGAATCGAAGGATCGTACCAATGGATGGAATATGTATTGTCTCAATTGAATCACAAAGAACCATGTGTAGTAATTGGAATGGCAGCGCCGTATTATCCGGCAGTAAACAATGGGGATTTACCAAGTAAAGAAAAAACAGATGCGTTCCTAGAGGACTTTGCAAAGGAATTAAAAGATGTCTATGGAATGGAAATGGAAGTACAAAATTATTTTACGGGAATCTGCGATTTAAGCTATGGAATGTTTACGGCCTCAAAAGAAACCATTGATTATGTGGAAAACAATTTAATGTTGTGGGGAAAAGATTACGAGATTCCCCTTCATTTGATTAAGGAAATGTCTATGCCTGTTTTCAATATTGGACCATGGGGCAAAGAATTGCATCGCTATGGAGAAAGAGTGTATCAAGAAGATTTATTAGAAAAAGTGCCACATATGGTGGATTTCACCATTCGAAAATTTTTAGAACAATAAAAAAGAACCGGCTGTTTGTGCCGGTTTTTTATTTTCCTTCTTTTTTGAAAAAAGCCCACAAAAAGAGTAGGCCAGACAATGCCATGGCAGAGCCAAGGCCAGGATAGAAAAATCCTAAAAATTTGTCGGAAAAGATGCCTGTAGATTGTAAAAATCTGCCAAAAAAACTCATGAAAATCATCATGAAAAAGGTGGGTTTTGCAAAGCAGTGGTAAATGGGCATATGGGATTTTTTATGATTTTTAACTCGTGCAATTTGTTTTCGGGTTACTTTTCGAAAAATCAAAAAGAAAAAGAGAGAAAAAACAATCAGGATATAAAGAATGGAAAATATTTTTTCTTGTCCTTGTAAAAGGGAAAAATAAGGGATTCCCATTCGAAAGATCATCGTGCCCAATAAAAAGAAAATGGCCCCTGCTATGGCCAAAAGATTGTTTTTCGGAATTTCATACCATTTCATCAATTTTGTCCTGTTCTATTTTTTTCGTTATATTCTACATATATGTATATATCTATACCCAAAAAGAAGAAAAAATTGTCCGAAGAATTTTTTCTGTGAATCCCTAAATCTTTTTGAAAAAAGCTGTGATATAATAGAAGAGACGCAAAAAAGGAGGTGTCATAATGGAAAAAGAATATTTAGAAATCGACGGCTATTCCATTGCCTATTTGGACACCAAAATTGGCGAGGAAATTTGTTATGTATTACATGGTTGGGGCGCGAACATTGAATCGGTTACGCCTATTATAAATAGTTTGAAACAGAAATATCGTGTGATTTCCTATGACGCCTACGGCCACGGAGATAGTGAAGAGCCAAGGGATGTTATGGGAGGAGAAGAATACAAAGACCTCCTTGTAAAAATTGTAGAACATTTTGGGAAACCGGCGTGTTTTGTAGGGCATTCCTTTGGAGGCAAGACCTTGACGCTATTTGCTTCAGAATTTCCAGAATATGTAAAAAAATTGGTTTTAGTAGACGCTTCAGGAGTTTTACCAAAAAGAGGGATGGATTATTATTGGAAAGTCTATTCCTTCAAATTTCTCCGAAAAGTTTACAATACTATCTTTTTTTGGAAAGATCCCTCTGAGCGGATGAAATCTTTTTATAGTAAATTTGGCTCTGACGATTACCAAAATTCTCAAGGCGTTATGCGAAAAGTTTTTGTGAAAGTGGTAAATGAAGAAACAACGTCTCGCTTTTCTCAAATTACGGCGCCCACGCTTTTGATTTGGGGCGATAAGGACGATGCGACGCCTTTGTATATGGCAAAAGTTTTTGAAGAAAAAATTCCAGATGCTGGCTTGGTTGTTTTAGATGGCGGGCATTATAGTTATATTGATGATTACGGAACGTTTCAAGCCGTCATCAACTCATTTTTATAGGAGGAAATATGGTTGGATTAAGTGAAAACCTCCATTTAGTGGAAGTTTTAATCTGTGTTGTCATTGGGTTGATTACCTTTTTTATGGCAAAAAAACGTGCTCTATATCCATTGCATATGTTGCAATTGGAGGGGTACGACAATGAAGAATACAAACATTGGATTGAAGAAAACAAAGGAAAGATTCACCGCTTGGTGTACAAAAAATCTTCCGAAGAAAAAACCCCTTTGGTTATGACCGATCGTGCGAAACGTCTTTATCAAAGCAATAATATTTTGATCGTTACTTTGATTTTGGTGGTAATGCTTGTACGTTTTGGACTGTCTATTTTTAACGCATGGCCAACCATTTTTGCTATCTTAGCTTTTTTTGCCATTTATTATTTCCAATACATTGTGGTAGCAAAGGCCAACGATTGGAATGCACCAAAGGAAAAAGCCATTAACGACGGATTTTATAATTCGGCACAAAATAAAATATTGGCCTTAAAAGAACAAAATAATTTGCAGGTAGTTGGAATTACGGGAAGTTTTGGAAAAACCTCTACAAAATTTATTACCAACACCATTTTGTCCGAGTCCATTTCGGTTCAAAATACGCCTTCTTCTTACAATACGCCAATGGGTTTGTCTAAGATTATTAACAACGAATTGGACGCAACCAAAGAAGTATTTTTAGCGGAATTAGGAGCAAAAATTCCGGGAGAAATTGCCGAGGTGGCGGAGTTGGTTCAACCGAACATTGGTGTGATTACAGCCATTGGTCCAACGCATATGCATTTGTTTAAGACCATTGAAAACATCCAAAAAACGAAGTACGAATTGATTGAGTCTTTAGGACCAGATGGAATTTCCATTTTCAATTACGACAACGATTATGTGAAACCATTGGCCGATAAAACAGAAATACGCAAAGTTTTATATGGTATGGAAAATATTGAAAACTTAGATGTGTATGCCAAAGATATAGAAGTAGGAGAAAGAGGATCTACCTTTACTTTGGGAATCAAAGGAATGGGAGAAATCTCCACTACCACTTCTCTATTAGGGGCTCACAATATTTCCAATGTATTGGCGGGAGCATCCATTGGCTACGTTTTGGGAATGACTTTGGAAGATTTGGCCAATGGAATTCAAAAAGTGGAACCAGTGGAACATCGCTTAAACATTGTAGATGGTGGCACAGGGGTAATTGTTATTGACGACGCTTTCAATTCCAATCCAGTTGGAGCAAGAGCGGCTTTGGATGTATTGGGTGCTTTCCAAAAGGGAAAGAAAATCATCGTAACTCCAGGGATGGTTGAATTGGGAGATATGGAAGAAGAAGAAAATTTCAAATTGGGAGAATACATGGCAAATGTAGTAGACTACGCCATTTTGGTAGGTCCAAAGCGGACGAAGCCCATTCAAGAAGGGCTGAAGAAAGCAGGATTTCCAGAGGAAAAAATGATTGTTTCCTTAAATTTAAGCGAAGCAACTCAAGCTCTAGGCGGAATTACCGCTGTAGGGGACGTTGTGTTATTTGAAAATGATTTGCCAGATTCTTATAATGAAGAATAAACAAAAACGGGTAGAATGTAATTTCTATCCGTTTTTTTGTAAAAAATTTTTCTTTTTTATCGTATTGTGGAAATATTTATGAAAATATGAATCAAAGTAAAGGGATAAGGGAGAACAAGTGGTATAATATAAGTAACTATGTTTAATTGAGGTGAATTGGATGAAAAAAATTGCGGTTTTATTCGGTGGACGTAGCGTAGAACATGATGTTAGCGTGATTACCGGAATGCAAGTCATTGAAAATATGGATAAGGAGAAATTTATTCCCGTTCCTGTATATATTACAAGAGAAGGAAAATGGCTTAGTGGAGAGTCTTTAGGAAATTTTGCCACTTTTAAGAAAAATGATTTTTCTCAGGCAAAAGAAGTTTTCTTCAAAATGGATCCCAAAGATCCAAATCTCTATACGATTGAAGAAGAGGGGGGCGGATTGTTTTCCAAAAAATCTGCCGGCTTAAAAGTCTACGAAAAAATTGATGCCATTTTCCCTGCTTTGCACGGTACCTATGGGGAAGACGGAACTATGCAGGGGTTTTTGGATTTAATGGACATTCCTTACGTTGGCTGTAACACTTTAAGTGCTGCCGTTGGAATGGATAAAGTAATTATGAAAGAAATCTTCCGTGACTACGGGCTTCCTGTGTTGGATTTCCGTACCTTCTATCGCAATAGCTGGAAGGAAAATCAGGAAGGGATTTTAGCAGGAGCAGAAGAATTGGGCTATCCATTGTTTGTAAAACCAGCCAATTTAGGCTCTTCTATTGGAATTTCTCGGGTAACCAATCGAGAAGAATTGGTAGAAGCCATTGTTTTGGCTCTACACTATGACCGAAAAATTTTGGTGGAAAAAGCAGCCAATGAACCAAGAGAAATCAACGCGGCGGTTTTGGGATACGAGAATTCTTTGGCGGTGAGTGCTTGTGAAGAGCCATTGGGTTGGAAAGAGCTTTTGACTTTTGAAGACAAATATATGAGTGGTGGAAAAGGCAGCAAAGGGGGAAAACAAACATCCAACTTGCGTAATGTTCCGGCTCCATTGGATGAAGAATTACAAGAAAAAATTGAAAAATATGCCATGGGCGCATTCCGTGCCATTGATGCATGTGGAACGGCTCGTATCGACTTTTTAGTAGATGATAGCGGCGTATATGTAAACGAAATCAATACTTTACCAGGATCCATCGGTTTTTATTTGTGGGAACCAAAAGGAATTCCAATGAAAGATTTAATCACTCGTCTATTGGATTTGGCAGAAGAACGTCAAAAAGATAAACGAGCCAATACCTATACTTTTGATTCTCATTTATTTGAAAAAACAGGATACGGTAGCAAACTATAAGGAGGGCGTATGTCCATTCAAAAACGAATTCTTGAGCTGATTCATCGAGAAGGGCCTTTAACAAGGGAGCAAATCCTTCAAAAAATGAAGGTAAATAATGATTTAAGAAAAGAATTTAAGACGCTGATTAAGAATATGGTAAAAGAAGGCCAGCTATACAAAGATGAAGAGAAAAAATTTCATATTGTCAGTAAAGAAAATTTGCTTGTAGGAACTTTACAGGGGAATGAAAAGGGATTCGGATTCCTTCTTCCAGAGGAGGAAGGGGTAGAAGATGTATATATTCATGAAACAAAAATGAATTCGGCACTTCACGGAGATCGTATTTTGGTTCGTTTGCGAGAAAAACGCGAAGGGGACAAGCGATTGGAAGGGATTGTAGAAGAGGTTTTGGAACGCTCTACAAAGACTATTGTTGGAACCTATGATGATGCGGGAAAATTTGGATTTGTCATTCCCGATGAAACCCGAATGGGGACGGATATTTTTATTCCGAAAAAACGAAAAATGGGGGCAAAAGAAGGACAAAAAGTCGTTGTTGCCATTGATAAATATCCTACTCCCAGTCGGAAACCAGAAGGGCGCATTATTGAAGTTTTAGGATATCCTGAGGATAAAGGCGTGGATGTAATGAGCGTGGCTTATTCTATGGACATTCCTATTGAATTTCCAAAGGAAGTTTTGGAAGAGGCAAAGGCCATTCCAGATACTGTTCCAGCCAATAGCCTTCGTGCTCGTTTGGATTTAAGAGAAGTAAAAACTTTTACCATTGATGGAGCGGATTCAAAGGATTTCGACGATGCAATTTCCATTGAAGAAAAAGAAAATGGGAAATACGAATTGGGAATCCATATTGCCGATGTGGCAGAATATGTTCGGGAAAACACCCATTTGGATAGAGAGGCAAGAGAGAGGGGCAATAGTGTCTACTTGCTAAATAAAGTAATCCCTATGTTGCCAGAAGAATTATCCAACGGAATTTGTTCTTTGAATGAAGACGTAGATCGTCTAACCCTTAGTTTGTTAGTGGAAATTGATATAGAAGGAAATGTAACAGGACATAAATTGGCGGAGTCTGTGATTCGAAGCCACCGCAGAATGGTCTATGGAAATGTTTCGGATTTCTTAGAGGACAATAGCAAGGTGCATTATTCCCTAGAAGGATTTGAAGAAGAGCTATTGACCATGGAAAAAATTGCTCGAGCTCGTTTGAAAAAACGAAACGAACGGGGCAATATTGACTTTGCTTTCGCAGAACCAAATATTCAATTGGATGAAGAAGGGCGTCCTATTTCTATTACCGTAGAGGACCGCCGTTTTGCCAATCAGTTAATTGAAGAATTTATGTTGTTGGCCAATGAAACAGTGGCCAAGGAATATTCTGATAAAAAACTTCCTTTCTTATATCGAATTCACGAGGAGCCAGACGAAGAAAAATTAGAAGTTTTGAACTCTATTATCCGTCCATTTGGCTATCATCTTTCCGTAAGCGAAGAGATTCAGCCGAAAGATGTACAGGCTTTAATGAAGAAAATCAAAGGAAAGAAAGAAGAATTGTTAATCAGCACGATGGTTCTTCGAAGTATGCAAAAGGCAAGATATAGCTATGAACGGGATATTCATTTTGGATTGGCAGCAGAATATTATAGCCATTTCACCTCGCCCATTCGTAGATATTCTGATTTGACCATTCATAGAGTGATTAAGGCCGATTTGAACAAACAGCTTACCAGTAAATTAATTGCAAGATACCAAAGCATATTCCCAGATATTGCCTCCCATGTTTCGGCTACGGAAAAAACGGCTCAAGAAGCAGAACGAAAAGTAGCGGATGTAAAGATGGCTCAATATATGATGGATCATATTGGAGAGGAATTTACGGCGAGGGTATCAGGCATTACAGGATTTGGAATTTTTGCGGAATTAGAAAATACCATAGAAGGATTGATTTCGTATCATTCCATGGGTGAGTTCTATCATTTTGACGAAGAAAATTATCGCGCGGTGGCAGAACATAGCAAAAAAGAATTCCATATTGGAGATGAGATAAAAATAAAAGTAGTCGCGGCTGACCCAATTAAAGGCAGAATCGACTTTAGTTTAGGCGGTGAAGAAGATGGCGAAGAAAGTAGAGAAGGGAACGCTGGCAAAGAATCGTAGAGCGACCCACGATTACTTTATTGAAGACACCTATGAAGCGGGAATTTCCCTTGTGGGGACAGAAGTAAAATCTTTGCGTCAAGGAAAAGCCAATTTGCAAGAAGCGTTTTGCAAAATTAAAGAGGGAGAAGTATTTATTGAAGGAATGCATATTTCCCCTTATGAACAGGGAAATATTTTTAATGTAGATCCCCTACGTACGAGAAAATTGTTGTTAAATCGTTCAGAAATACGAAAATTAGAGCGGGACATTCAACAAAAAGGTCTGACAATTATTCCTTTGAAACTGTATTTGTCTCGGGGAAGAGTAAAAGTTGCCATAGCAACGGCTCGAGGGAAAAAACTGTACGACAAAAGAGAATCCATCGCAAAACGAGATGTGGAACGAAGAATGCAGCAAGCGGTTCGAAGATAAAGGACACAAAAAAAGCAAGGAGGAAAATCCTTGCTTTTTCTTTTTGTCTATTTGCAAATAGAAGATTTTGCTTCTTCGTATTCTTTGAAAAGTGTATCGATGATTTCTGCGACACTTTCTCTTTTTGTAACGTGACCAACAGCCTGTCCAATCATAACAGAGCCCCATTCCACATCGCCTTCTACAGAAGCGCGGCGAGTAGCGCCCGTTCCTAATTCTTCCAATTCTTTTTGGCGTCCGCCTTCTTTTTCCAAAGGTAAATATTTTTCCGTCATTTTATTTTTCATAACCCGTACGGGATGAGACATATAGCCTGTTACGGTAACGTCCTTGTCCTGGGCTTCAATAACGGCGTCTTTGAATTTTTCATGGACGTTACATTCATTGGCAGCTAAGAAACGCGTTCCCACTTGAACGCCTTGCGCACCTAAAATTTCAGCCGCTAAAATTTGACGACCACTGGCAATTCCACCAGCTGCAATTACTGGAATGTCAACGGAATCTACAATTCCTGGAAGAGCAGCCATTGTATTTAAGGCGCCAATATGACCGCCGGCTTCAGCTCCTTCAAAAATACAAGCTTTTGCTCCAAGTTCCACAACTTTTTTTGCCATTTTGCTATTTCCAATAACAGGGACAACAGTCATGCCTGCGTCGGTTAATTTTTGGAAATAAGGCGCAGGATTTCCTCCACCAGCAATGGCGAAAGGAACTTTTTCCTCTAAAGCCACTTCAATAATTTCTTCGATATTTGGATAGGAAAGAGCCAAGTTAACAGCGAAGGGTTTATCGGTTAATTTTCGACATTCATGAATATGATGGCGAAATTCTTCTGCGCTATAACCGCCAGAAGCCAAAATTCCTAAGCCGCCAGCATTGGAGACGGCCGCTGCTAAATTATGATCCGAAACGTGGGCCATTCCTCCTTGTAAAATGGGTTTTTCGATTCCAAAAAATTCTTGTATAGTAAACATAAAGTAATCCTCCTTTGTTTCAAATGGTTTATTCTCTTGAAAATATACCCAAAAATGGGTAAGAATAACTGGCGAGAAAAAAATGGAAAATAAAAATCAAACAAAAGTCAAATAAAGTCAAAAAATTTAAGGAATCTATTGCAATAAAGGGAAAAAGGTAGTATACTTATGTAAGTCAAAGAAGGTCAATAAATCCCAAAGGGGGTATGTTATGGAATATAAAGATTATTATAAAGCGCTAGGGGTTGAAAAAACAGCTAGTGACAAAGAGATAAAAAAAGCCTATCGAAATTTAGCGAAAAAATATCATCCGGACTTAAATCCAGGAGATGAGGCGGCGCAGGAAAAATTCAAAGAAATTGGCGAAGCTTACGAGGTTTTATCGGATCCAGAAAAACGAAAAACCTACGATACTTTTGGTACTTCAGGGAATTTTTCAGGAGGAATGAATTTCGACCCAAGCCAGTATGGATATAGTTATTCCACTGGCGGTAGCGGCGAATTTAGCGATTTCTTCGAAATGTTCTTTGGAGGAAAAGGGGCAGGAAGTCAGAGTCAATCGGCGGGGGGATTTGATTTCTCCCATATTTTTGGTGGTGGGGGAAAAAGTCGTAGATCCCCTCGTAGACAAACGTATAACACGGATTTATCCGTATCTATTTTTGACGCTTACAAAGGAATCGACCGGAATGTGACCTTAGATATTAATGGGGAACCGGTAGATGTTTTGGTAAAAGTTCCTGCAGGGATTACCAGCGGAAAGAAAGTAAAGGTAAGGGGAGAAAAAATTGGAATTGAAGGAGATATTTTATTCAAGATTCAAATTTTAGACGGAATCAACACCCGCTTAGATGGCTTGGATATTGTAAAAACAGAGGATATTTATCCTTGGCAAGCTCTTTTAGGGGATAAGGTGTTGGTTCAGACGCCGGCAGGAAAAGTTCGCATCACGGTACCAGAAGGTACAAGGGGTGGAACAAAACTGCGAGTTCCCAATAAAGGATATAAAGATTTAAGAGGAAAAACAGGGAACTTAGTGGTTCAATTTAATATTATAAATCCAACGGATTTAACCGATGAACAAAAGAAAATTTACGAAGAATTAAAAAATAGCTACAATCAAAATAAATAAAAGAAAGAAAAAAATAAATAAAAATACAATAGGAGGTAGACTATGCAATTTGATAAATTTACACAAAAATCTTTAGAAGCCATTCAAGGAGCGCAAGAATACGCTCGTGAAATGGGAAATCCTCAAGTGGATGAAATTCACTTACACAGAACTTTGTTGGAAGATGAAAATGGATTGATTCCAAGAATTTTAACCTATATGGACGTAGTTCCTTTGGCTTTACAATCGGAAGTAGAACACGAGATTTCTCGTCTATCCAAACAAACTGGTGCCAATCCACAACCATCGAACGATTTCAATAAGGTTTTAACGGAATCTGTAAAAGAAGCACGAAAATTAAATGACGACTACATTAGCGTGGAACATTTATACATCGCTTTGTTGAAAAACAAAGGAAGCAAGTCTTCCAAACTATTTCAGAAATACGAAATTACCCTAGATGGTTTTATGGAAGCTTTGCAAAAAATTCGAGGAAACCAAAGGGTTACAAGCGACAATCCAGAAGATATGTATGAGGCCTTGGAAAAATACGGACGGGATCTAACCTCTGAAGTGCGAAAAGGGAAAATGGACCCGGTTATTGGTAGAGATGATGAAGTGCGAAATGTTATTCGTATATTAAGTCGTAGAACCAAAAACAATCCCGTTTTAATTGGGGAACCTGGCGTTGGGAAAACAGCCATTGTAGAAGGGTTGGCCCAAAGAATCGTAGCGGGAGATGTTCCAGAAGGATTAAAAAACAAAACCATCTTCTCTTTGGATATGGGAGCTTTAATTGCAGGGGCAAAATATCGAGGAGAATTTGAAGAGCGTCTAAAGGCTGTATTGAAAGAAGTAGAAAATTCAGATGGCGAAATCTTAATGTTTATTGACGAAATTCACAACATTGTAGGAGCGGGAAAATCTGAAGGGGCAATGGACGCTTCCAATTTGTTAAAACCAATGCTTGCAAGGGGAGAACTACATGCCATTGGGGCAACTACTTTGGACGAATATAGAAAATATATTGAAAAAGATCCGGCTTTGGAACGAAGATTCCAAAAAGTGTTGGTTCAAGAACCAACAACCGAAGATACTATCTCTATTTTGCGTGGATTAAAGGAAAAATACGAAATCTATCACGGAATTCGCATTAGCGATGGGGCCGTGATTCAGGCGGCCACTTTGTCCGATCGTTACATTACCGATCGTTTCTTGCCAGATAAAGCCATTGATTTAATGGATGAGGCTTGCGCCATGGTAAGAACTGAGATTGATTCTATGCCAACAGAAATTGATGATATTCGTCGTCACATTTTGCAATTGGAAATCGAAAGAGAAGCTTTGAAAAAAGAAACTGACGAGGCTTCAAAAATTCGTTTGGAAAAATTGGAGAAAGAACTTTCTGAGAAAAAATCCGAATTTGATAGCTTAACCGCTCGTTGGGAAAGCGAAAAGAAATCTTTGGAAAGTGAAAAAACCATAAAAGAAGAAATTGAAGAAGTACGCCACGAAATTGAAGAGGCGGAAAGAAAGTATGATTTGGAACGCTTAAGTGCTTTACGATATGGACGTTTGCCTGAGTTGGAAGAAGCGTTAAGAGAAGCAGAATCCAAAGCCAAGGGAAAAGATTCCATGGTAAAAGAGCAAGTAACCGAGGAAGAAATTGCCGAAGTAGTTAGTAAGTGGACAGGGATTCCTGTAACAAAATTGGCCGAAACCGAGCGAGAAAAATTATTGCACTTAGACGACATTTTGCAAGAACGTGTCATTGGACAAAACGAAGCCACAAGAGCCGTATCCGATGCCGTGTTACGGGCAAGAGCTGGTTTGAAGGCGGAAAATCGTCCCATTGGTTCTTTTATCTTCCTAGGACCAACCGGGGTAGGAAAAACCGAAACAGCAAAATCCTTAACCGAAGCACTATTTGACGATGAAAGAAATATGATTCGAATCGACATGAGTGAATATATGGAGAAACATTCCGTATCTCGTTTGGTAGGATCTCCTCCAGGATATGTAGGATATGATGAGGGGGGTCAATTAACCGAAGCCGTTCGAAGAAAACCTTACTCTGTGATTCTATTTGACGAAATTGAAAAAGCTCATCCCGATGTGTTTAATATTTTGTTGCAAGTATTAGACGATGGGCGTTTAACTGACAACCAAGGACGTACAGTAGATTTCAAAAATACCGTCATTATTATGACATCCAATATTGGATCCCAAGATTTAATTGAAGGAATCGATGACAAAGGAAACATTACGGAAGAAGCAAGAGAAGAAGTCGATAGACAAATGAAAATGCACTTCCGTCCAGAATTCCTAAACCGAATTGACGAAATCGTCTTGTTCAAACCATTGTTACAAGAAGAAATTGTAAAAATCATCGACGTGGCCATTGCTGAAATTGAAAAACGTCTAAAAGAACGTCAAATGATATTGGAAGCAACGGAAGAAGCGAAGATGAAGATCTTGGAAGAATCCTACAACGTATTGTATGGAGCAAGACCAGTAAAACGCTATATTCAAAACAATATTGAGACAAAATTGTCCCGTGCTTTGATTCAAGGAAGTATCTTTGATGGCGACCGCATTAAGATTGACTACAAAGACGGAGAATTTGTTATTGAGAAATAAAAAAGAAAGCTGCTACAGAATTTCTGTAACAGCTTTTTTCTTTGCCTAAAAATAGAGTCGATGAAGAAAAGGAAAAATAAACGAATTTTCCATAACAAAAAAAGTGGCTCCTATTCGGGAGCCACTTTGGTTTGCAGTAGATTTTTCGCAATCAATTGAGATAGAACATAACAACCTTTTTCTACGGGGTGCGTATTGTCTTCTCTAAATAATTCGCTTTGGGTTTTGGCCAAGGAATACCAATCGATCAAATGGACCCGAGGTGAATTTTCCGCCGCTTCTTGGATTTTTTTGTTTACAGATTCTTCCCAAGGATCTGGCATAACGGTATTTACAAGATACAAAGGATGGGGTGCTGTTTTTTGGATAATTTCTTCCAGCCGTTCCTTTTGGAAATCGGCATTCGTTCCCAACTGAATAACAATAGGGTCGGCTTCCCCAAGAGAAGGCAAATATTGATCCAATAATTCAAAAGAATGAATCATTTGGCGATTTACTTTTCCATCAATAATAAATTGAGGAAAATATTTTTGCAACACGGAGGCTGTTCCCTCCATTACGCTGTCTCCAATGGCCAATCCCTTCATTTCGATGGTTCTTGTATAGCCTTGTGGCGACATAGCAATTTCAGGATAAAGAGCATTTACCTCTTCCATATTTTTCCAAAGATCGATTTGTTCCGGCGTGTCTCCCAAAGGAGCATCGGAAGATAGGGTTTCTGGCGAAAGATTTGGATCGGAAGTTTCTCCTTCTTGAGGGACAATAGGCCCTTGTGTTGTTTGGGTTTCTGAAATGTCTTCGGAAGGGGAATTCTCTTCTTGGGTAAGGAAAGAGAAGAAAAGAATGCTCGCAAGAATTAGGGAGAGAACGGGAAGGAGAAATTGGTAGCTTTTTCTTTTTTCCCATACGCGATAGCTGTATTCTGCCACAATTGCTAGAAGAATCAGTTGCAACAAAACCTGAATTCCGTAGGGGAGCGTACTGTGGGAAAAGAGTTTTTGAAAAATTAACATAATGGCATATTGCCATAGGTAATACGAGTAGGCTCTCTTTCCAAAAAAAGTAAAAATAGGATGGGATAAAAAGGTGGCAAAAAAGTTGTCGTCCTTTGAAATATAAATCAAAAGAAGAGACGTTGCCAAAGTAAAGAGAAGCATCCCTCCGTAGTAAAGAAGAGGAGATTCTTTAAGGAAAAGAAAAGCCCCTAATAAAATTATTCCCAAAACACTAGCGAGGAACCCCTTGTTTTTATGGGATGTATTGGAGCTTCCAACGGTTCCAATGGATCCAATTAAAGCGCCGATTCCAAAGGAGAAAAACCGAGTATCGGTTCCATAATAAATCCGTGTCATATCTTCGTGGGAAGGAGTCATACCGATCATGAGTAAGAAAGAAACTCCACTAAATAAAAAGAGAGAAAAAGTTAGTTTCTTCCGGTCATTTTTGGAAAAAAGGAGCAAAAACGCCCAAATTAGATAAAATTGCAATTCAGCAGAATGGGCCCAAAGATGGGTAAAAGGGCGAAGGCTTCCATGTAAATCGAAATACGAAAGGCCTTGAAAAATTTGTTGCCAGTTGTTGAGACCCAAAAGAGCAAAAGCTCCTTGCCATCTTAAGTCAGGTAGGCTATCTCTATAAAAGAAAAAAGTAAACAAAGTGACCGTAGCAATCATAAAAAGAGCAGTAGGCATTAGTTTTAGGTATTGTTCTTTTACTTTTTGTAAGGGATTTTTATGGGGCAACAAAAGATATTGACGCATAAGGAGATATCCGCTTAAAACAAAGAAGATAACAACGCCTAGGTAACCTCCTTGTATTTTTGTAGGAAAGAGATGATAGAGCATAACAGCCCATAGGGCAATCCCTCTTAGTCCTGTAAAAGATTTTATATGTAAAGATTTTTGTTTCAAAACATCCTCCTAGTGGAAATTCATAAATTTTGCAAAAAAATTAGAGAAGAAAACTTCTTTTCTTCTATTATATAGGGATATTTTTTTCGTTTATTTGGAATTCTTACAGGGATTGGGTAAATATATTAAGTAATTCACGTAAAAAACAAGAAAAATTTCCTAAGATATTGTATCATGTTTTTTTGGAATGAAAAGGTGTAATTGGAAAAAACAAGAAAGAAAATCAAGAAAAATTAAAAAAACCCTTGCTATCCCTAGGAATATTGGTTATAATACCAAGGTATGGTTATGACATGCGTTGAAGCAATAGGTGGCTCAGAGAAACGGCGAAGCAAGGAATTAGCTTAGTTTTGAGCGTATTGCAAGCTGTTGATGAGGGAATTATTGTCGAGAATGTCCGATCTGGAATTGGGCGATAGAGTGCCCTTTATTTTTTAAGGGGACACCGAAACACCCGGATGGGTTGTTCGGGAGCTCTACCCTCACTGAACGAGTAAAATGCGATAGGAGGGACTTAAATGTCTACAAATGTAAAACAAAAAATTAGAATTCGTTTGAAAGCCTATGACCACGAATTGTTGGATAATAGTGCTCATCGAATTGTGGAAGCAGCAAAAGCTAGCGGTGCAGAAGTTTCTGGACCTGTTCCACTACCAACTGAAAAAGAGATTATTACAATCTTACGTTCTGTTCATAAGCACAAAGATTCTAGAGAGCAATTTGAACAAAGAACACACAAACGTCTTATTGATATCTTAAATCCAAATCAAAAGACTGTTGATTCACTTATGAAGCTCAACTTACCTGCAGGGGTAGATATTGAGATTAAATTGTAAGCCGTTGGACTATATGATTGCATGGCAATCCGCTGTAATGGAGGTATGAAATGAAATATGCAATTGGAAAAAAAGTAGGAATGACGCAAGTCTTCGCTGAAGATGGTGCAGTTACTCCTGTAACGGTTGTCTTGGTGGAACCCCAAGTAGTCGTTCAAAGAAAAACAAAAGATATTGACGGTTATGAGGCAATTCAAGTGGCTGCTGGCGCGGTAAAAGAAAAACGCGTAAACAAGCCTTTGAAAGGTCACTTTGACAAAGCCGGCGTAGAATATAGAAAATATCTACGTGAATTCCCAGTTTCTGAGGGATTCGATTACAATGTTGGCGATGAGCTAAAAGTTGATATCTTTGAAGCGGGAGAAAAAGTAGACGTTGTTGGTACAAGCAAAGGTAAAGGTACTGCTGGTATTATCAAACGCCACAACTTTGGTCGCGGTCGTGAAACTCACGGTTCTAAATTCCACAGAATGCCTGGTGGTATGGGAGCGGCTTCTTTCCCAGGTAAAGTATTCAAAGGTCATCGTATGGCTGGTCGTATGGGTAATGAACGAGTTACAGTTCAAAACTTGGAGATTGTACGCGTAGATAGCGAAAACAACTTCATGTTAATCAAGGGTGCCATTCCTGGACCTAAGAACGGCCTTGTTCGCGTTCGTTCTACTGTAAAGAACGGCAAATAGGCATAAGGAGGACTCGAAATGACAAAATATCAAATGATTAACGTAGAGGGTAATCCAGTTGAAGAAATCGAATTGAACGATAGTATCTTCAATGTAGAAATCAACGAACATGTAGTTTACTTGGTTGTTAAAAACATTTTGGCAAACAAGAGACAAGGTACACAATCTGCGAAAACACGTTCTGAAGTACGTGGTGGTGGACGTAAACCTTGGAGACAAAAAGGTACTGGTCGTGCTAGACAAGGTTCTATCCGTTCTCCTCAATGGAGAGGTGGGGGAATTGTCTTCGCTCCAAAGCCAAGAGATTACTCTTACACAACTCCTAAGAAAGTTCGTCGTTTAGCAATGAAATCTGTCTTAACTTCTAAAGTACAAGAAAAAGAATTGATTGTTGTTGACAACTTTGTTATGGACGCACCAAAAACAAAAGAATTCGCTGGTTACTTAAAAGCAATGGGAGCACAAAACAAAGCGTTGTTTGTAACTGCTGATGGCGATGTAAACGCAACAAAGAGTGCGCGCAACATTAAAAATGTAGCTGTTTCTACAGTTGATACATTGAATGTTTACGACATTCTTAAATATGATTCCCTAATCCTAACCAAGGATGCTTTGGATAAGGTAGTGGAGGTGTACAACTAATGAACAATTTTGACATTATTAAACGCCCAATCATTACAGAAAAATCTATGATGGATATGGAAGAAAACAAATATACTTTCGAAGTAGATAAAAGATCAAACAAAACAGAGATCAAAAAAGCTATCGAATCCATCTTTTCTGTAAAAGTTGAGAAAGTTTATACCATGAATATGAATGGTAAGAAGAAGCGCCAAGGCGTATACAGTGGACGTCGTCCAAACTGGAAGAAAGCCATTGTGAAGCTTGCTGCTGATTCCAAACCTATCGAATTCTTCGAGAACATGCAATAAGGAGGGAATCTAGTGGAAATTAAAAGATACAAACCGACGACTCCTGGCCGTAGAAACATGAGCGTCGCTAGTTTTGAAGAAATTACAAAATCAACACCAGAGAAATCTCTTGTTGTAACTATCAATAAAAGCGCTGGACGTAATGCCCACGGTCGCATTACAAGCCGTCACCGTGGTGGTGGGGCTACAAAAAAATACCGTATTATCGACTTCAAACGTAATAAAGACGGTATTCCAGGAAAAGTAGCAGCTATTGAATACGATCCAAATCGTACTTCTTACATCGCTTTGATCCACTATGTAGATGGTGAAAAACGCTATATCTTAGCTCCTAAAGGACTAAAAGTTGGCGATATGATCGAATCTGGTGAAGAAGCCGATATCAAAGTAGGTAATGCTTTGCCATTAAGAGCGATTCCAGTTGGTACAACGGTACACAACATTGAAATGGTTCCTGGCAAAGGGGGTCAATTGGCTCGTTCTGCTGGGGCAGAAGCTCAATTGATGGCGAAAGAAGGAAAAATGGCTCAATTGCGTTTGCCTTCTGGAGAATTCCGTTTGGTAAGCGTTGAGTGTCGCGGAACCATTGGTCAAGTAGGAAACTTGGCTCATGAGTTGGTTACAATCGGTAAAGCTGGACGTAGCAGACACATGGGTAAACGCCCACACGTACGTGGTTCTGCCATGAACCCTGTAGACCATCCACATGGTGGTGGGGAAGGCCGTACACCAATTGGTCGTCCATCTCCAATGACTCCATGGGGTAAACCTGCATTGGGATTAAAAACTCGTAAGAAAAATAAGAAGAGCGATCGTTACATCGTTCGTCGTAGAACGAAATAAGGGAGGAGGAAATCATGTCCAGATCCTTAAAGAAAGGGCCTTTCGCAGATGAGCATTTATTTAAAAAGGTCGATGCGTTAAACGAAGCAAACAAGAAAGAAGTAATTAAGACTTGGTCACGTCGTTCCACTATCTTCCCAGAAATGGTTGAACACACAATCGCCGTTCACGATGGTAGAAAACACGTTCCAATTTATATTACAGAAGATATGGTTGGCCACAAATTAGGTGAGTTCGTATTAACAAGAACATACCGTGGTCATGCCGGTAGTGAAAAAACTACCAAGATGAGATAAGGAGGCAATTCTTAATGGAAGCTAGAGCGATAGCAAAATATGTTCGAATTTCTCCTTTGAAAGTAAATTTCATCTGTGCAGAAATTCGCGGCAAACAAGTAGATGAAGCTTTGGCCATGTTAAAGTTCACACCAAAACGTGGTGCTAGAGAATTAGCAAAAGTTCTTCAATCTGCTGTAGCCAATGCAGAAAACAATTTGAACTTAGATAGAGAAAACTTAATCGTCACTGAAGCTTATGCAAATGATGGTCCAACAATGAAACGTTACCGTCCAAAAGCTAAAGGTATGGCTTATCCAATTTTGAAAAGATCAAGCCACATCGGTGTCGTTGTTGCTGAGAGAGAGTAAGGGGGGAGAGTCAGAATGGGTCAAAAAGTTAATCCTCATGGTCTTCGTGTTGGGATCATTAAAGAATGGGATTCAAAATGGTACGCAAACAAAAAGGACTTTGCCGATCTTCTCGTAGAAGACAATAAAATTCGTAAATATGTTAAGAAAAATTTATTTCAAGCTGGAATCTCTAAAATTGAGATCGAGAGAGCTGCCAACAAGGTTAAAGTTTCTATCTCCACAGCAAAACCAGGTATGGTTATTGGTCGTGGCGGAGCTGGCGTTGAAGATTTACGTAAAGCTTTGGAAAAATTAACTGGCAAAAGCATTGTTGTAAACGTAGACGAAATCAAAAATCCTGATTTGGATGCACAATTGATCGCTGAAAACATTGCAGCACAATTGGAACGTCGTGTATCTTTCCGTCGTGCGATGAAACAAACCATCCAACGTATTATGCGTCTTGGCGTTAAAGGGATCCGTACACAAGTATCTGGTCGTCTAGGCGGAGCAGATATGGCTCGTACCGAAGGTTACAGTGAAGGTACAATTCCTCTACAAACACTTCGCGCAGACATCGATTATGGTTTTGCTGAAGCGGATACTACTTATGGTAAATTAGGGGTAAAAGTTTGGCTATACAAAGGCGAAGTTCTTCCTCAAAGACCTGAAGGTCGTCGCCGTGATCGTAGAGACAATAAAAGAAGAGGCTCTGACAATCGTCGCAGAGATAACCGCAAAGGTCAAGAAAACAACCGTTAAGAGGGAAGGAGGAAACGCATATGTTGATGCCAAAGAGAGTTAAATATCGTAGACAACACCGTGGCAGAATGAAAGGTGTGGCTCACCGTGGTAATACATTATCTTATGGTGATTACGGTATCCAAGCTTTAGAGCCTGCATGGATTACTTCCAATCAAATCGAGGCAGCTCGTCGAGCTATGACAAGATATATCCGTCGTGGTGGTAACATTTGGATTAAAGTATTCCCAGATAAACCAGTTACTGAAAAACCAGCGGAAACACGTATGGGTTCTGGTAAAGGGGCTCCTGAATATTGGGTAGCAGTTGTAAAACCAGGACGTATTATGTTTGAAATGAGTGGAGTTTCTGAAGAAGTAGCAAGAGAAGCTATGCGTCTTGCCGCTATGAAACTACCAATTAAAACGAAGTTTGTGGTTAAGAAACAAGAAGAAAGTGATGGTGAATCGAATGAGAACTAAAGACATTCGCCAAATGTCCAGTGAAGAACTGGCTACAAAAGTAAACGAGTTGAAGAATGAGCTTTTCAACCTCCGCTTTCAACTTGCTACTGGTCAATTAGACAATCCGTCTTCTATTAAAGGCGTTAAGAAAGATATTGCTAGAGTTAAGACCATCCAAAGAGAGCGCGAGCTCAATGTGGAAAAGGAGGCGTAATTACTCATGGAAAGAAACAATCGAAAAGTAATCTCCGGTCGTGTGGTTAGCGACAAAATGGATAAGACCATTGTAGTCGCTGTTGAGACTTTCAAGACTCATCCAATCTACAAGAAGAGATTTAAGAATACGAAGAAGTTTAAGGTTCATGACGAGAACAACGAAGCGGGCATTGGCGATATCATTCGCGCCATGGAAACACGCCCACTTTCTAAAGACAAGAGATTTAGACTCGTACAAATCGTCGAAAAAGCGAAGTAAGCAAAGAGGAGGTTCTCGAAATGATCCAACAGGAAACGAGATTAAAAGTTGCAGACAACTCCGGTGCAAAAGAGCTCGGCGTCATTAAAGTATTAGGCGGAACAAACCGTCGTTATGCTAACATTGGCGATATTGTAGTTTGCTCAGTTAAAAATGCAACACCAGGTGGCGTTGTCAAGAAAGGAACAGTAGTTAAAGCAGTTATTGTTCGTTCTAAGAGTGGAATCCGTCGTTCAGATGGTTCTTATATAAAATTTGACGAAAATGCAGCTGTCGTCATCAAAGAGGACAAAAACCCACAGGGTACACGTATTTTCGGCCCTGTAACGAGAGAGTTAAGAGGAGAAAACTTTATGAGAATTATCTCCTTGGCTCCAGAAGTTCTTTAAGGAGGTGGCATAGAATGCGCATTAAAAAAGGTGATACCGTCGAAGTAATCGCTGGTAAGGATAAAGGAAAGACAGGAAAAGTTCTTCGTTGTATTCCAAAGCTTGATCGCGTAGTTGTCGAAGGTGTCAATGTAGTAACGAAACATCAAAAGCCACGGGGACCACAGAAACCAGGCGGCATCACAAAAAGCGAAGCTCCAATTCATGTTTCTAATGTTATGTACTATGATACAAAAACTAAGAAAAGATCAAAAATTGGATACAGCTTTGAAAATGGCAAAAAGGTTCGTGTAATCAAGTCCTCCGGTGCCACAATTAACGATAAGTAAGGAGGCGCAAGATGACTTTAAGATTAAAAGATAAAGAAAGAAATGAAGTAGCTAACGCTATGATGGAGGAATTCAAATACGATAACGTAATGGAAATTCCTCGTTTAGAAAAAGTGGTAATCAATATTGGTCTTGGAGAAGCAAAAGACAATCCAAAACTTTTGGAATCAGCGATCAAAGATTTAACCATTATCTCTGGTCAAAAACCATTGATTACAAAAGCGAAAAAGAGTATCGCGAACTTCAAATTGCGTGAAGGCAACCAAGTAGGTTGTAAAGTAACTTTACGTGGCGAGCGTATGTATGATTTCTTAGACAAGTTAATGAACGTAGCTCTTCCACGTGTACGTGACTTCCGTGGTGTAAGTGGTACTTCTTTTGACGGTCGTGGAAACTACGCTCTAGGTTTGAAAGAGCAATTGATCTTCCCTGAAATTGAGTATGATCAAATTGATAGTTTACGCGGTATGGATATTGTAATTGTAACTTCAGCAAAAACTGATGAAGAAGCAAAAGCGTTTTTGGGCAAATTGGGAATGCCCTTTGCGAAGTAAGGAGGGCATGAAGAATGGCAAAAAAATCAATGATTGCTAAGCAACAGAGAAAGCCAAAATTCAGCACGAGAGCGTACACAAGATGTAGAGTTTGTGGACGTCCACATGCCGTATTGAAAAAATATGGAATTTGTAGAATTTGTTTCCGTGAACTGGCCTATAAAGGACAGATCCCTGGCGTTAAAAAGGCGAGCTGGTAAGGCCAACCGAAAGGAGGAAAAGCATTATGATGACAGACCCAATTGCGGATATGCTTTCGAGAATTCGAAACGGTAACGATGCAAGACATAAATCTGTTCAAATTCCCGCTTCAAATATTAAAACTGAAATTTCTCGTATTCTTCTTGAGGAAGGTTACATTAATGGATATGAAGTCCTTGAAGATGACAAACAAGGTATCATCAAAGTGGATTTGAAGTATGGAAACAATGATGAGAAGGTAATTAGTGGTATTAAGAGAATTTCTAAGCCTGGTCTTCGTGTGTATGCGAAGTCTACAGAAATCCCTCGTGTACTTGGTGGTTTAGGTATCGCTGTGATTTCTACATCTAAAGGTATCATGACAGACCGCGAAGCACGTAAGGAACAAGTTGGCGGAGAAGTACTCTGCTATGTTTGGTAAGGATTGAGGTGATCAAATGTCTAGAATTGGAAAAAAACCCATCGAAATCCCTGCTGGCGTAGAAGTTAAAATTTCGGACAATAATGTTGTTGAAGTAAAAGGTCCTAAAGGAACTTTAACTACAGAAGTAGCAAAAGACATCACTGTAAAAATGGAAGATAACACCATTACAGTAGAACGTCCAAACGACAACAAAGAAAATAGAGCGTTACATGGTTTATACCGTTCTTTGATTGCTAACAATATCGAAGGCGTAACAAAAGGTTACGAAAAAGAGTTAGAAATCATTGGTACTGGTTACCGTGCAGCAAAATCCGGAAATAAATTGAATTTGAACTTAGGTTTCTCTCATCCAGTAGAGTTGGAAGATCCAGCTGGATTGGAAGTAGAAGTACCTTCAAATACAAAAATTATCGTCCGTGGGATCGACAAACAAAAAGTTGGCGCTTATGCTGCTTACATTCGTAGCTTCCGTCAACCAGAACCTTACAAAGGTAAGGGAATTCGCTACGTTGGCGAATATGTACGTCGTAAAGTCGGTAAGACTGGTAAGTAAGAAAGGAGTGGAGTGTTTTGTTTAAGAAAGTCGATAAAAATAACAATCGCAAAGCGAGACATACACGTGTCAGACGCAAGATCAACGGAACGTCTTCCAGACCTCGTCTTGCCATCTACCGTAGTGCACACCACATTTATGCACAACTCATTGATGATGCAAGCGGCAAGACTTTAGCTTCAGCTTCTACTTTGGATAAATCCTTAGGATTAGAATCTACAAAGAATACAGAAGCGGCTAAGGCTGTTGGTGAAGCGATTGCAAATAAAGCAAAAGATATAAACGTAGAAGAAGTAGTCTTTGACCGTAGTGGTTATGTGTATCATGGACGTGTTCAAGCTTTGGCTGATGCAGCTCGTGATGCAGGACTTAAATTCTAAGCAGGGAGGGAACAGGATTGAATCGTAAAAAGATGAATACGAAAGATATGGAACTCGAAGAAAGAGTTGTTGCGATCAACCGTGTTGCGAAAGTCGTTAAGGGCGGTCGTAACTTCCGTTTCTCCGCTTTGGTGGTAGTCGGAGATCGCAACGGTAATGTAGGCGTAGGTATGGGGAAAGCTTTGGAAGTACCTGAAGCAATTCGTAAAGCAGCGCAAGCCGCTCGTAAGAATATGGTAAAAATCAACTTACGTGGTAATACCATTCCTCATGAAATCACAGGTGTATTTGGCGCAGGTCGTGTATTCTTAAAACCTGCTCGTCCAGGTACTGGGGTTATCGCTGGTGGATCTGTTCGTGCGGTATGTGAATTAGCGGGTATCCGTGATATCTATACTCACAGTATTGGTTCAGCAAACCCAAGAAACACTGTAAATGCTACTATTCAAGGTCTTGAAAGCTTAAAAACAGCAGAGTCTGTGGCTAAGTTACGTGGCAAATCAGTAAACGAAATCTTAGGATAAGGGGGAGACTGTGATGAATACAATTAAAATTCAACTCAAAAAAAGCCCTATCGGAAAGATTGAAAAACATAGACGTACCGTTAAAGCTTTAGGGCTAAGAAAAGTAGGTCAAATCGTTGAACAAAACGACACACCTCAAATTCGCGGTATGATCGATAAAATCAACTATATGGTTGAGATCATCGACTAAAGGAGGTGGCAGAAAGTGAAATTGCATGATTTAAGACCTGCTGAAGGTGGAGGAGTCAAAGCAAAGAAACGTCTTGGCCGCGGTATTGGATCTGGTACTGGTAAAACTGCTGGTAGAGGTCACAAAGGACAAAACGCCCGTAGTGGTGGTGGCGTGCGCCCAGGTTTTGAAGGGGGCCAAATGCCTTTGTTCCGTCGTATTCCAAAACGTGGATTTACAAATATTTTCAAAAAAGAATACGCTGTTGTTAACGTAGACAGCTTAAACCAATTCGATAATGGAGCAGAAATTACTCTTGACGCATTGGTAGAAAAAGGACTAGTTCGTAAAAGCGAAGCAAAAGACGGTCTTCGTATTTTAGGAAACGGTGACTTAAACGTATCTGTAACAGTTAAAGCACAACATTTTACCAAATCTGCTGCTGAAAAAATTGAAGCAGCTGGGGGAAAGGCAGAGGTGATCTAAATGATCCAAACCTTTAGAGATGCTTGGAAGATCCCTGAAATTCGTAGAAAGCTTCTCTTCACCTTATTGATGCTTGTAGTATATCGTTTGGGTTCTCACATTCCAGTTCCATTTATGAACAATGAAGCGATCCAACAATTATTTCAATCTCAACAAGGTGGTATACTTTCTTTTATGGATTTAATGAGTGGGGGTAATGTAAGTAGTTTCTCTATTTTTGCAGCCAACATTTATCCATACATTACGGCTTCTATCGTAATTCAACTTTTAACAATTGCCATTCCATCTTTGGAAGCATTGTCAAAAGAAGGAGAAGTAGGGCGTAAGAAAATTGCAAAGTATACAAGGTATTTAGCCGTTGCTTTGGCAGCCGTACAAGCAATTGGATATACCTTTGGTATTTTCCGTATGGCTGTTACGACTACCAATATGTTCCAAAACCTAGTAATCATCCTAAGCGTTGTAGCAGGTACTGCTTTACTAGTTTGGATTGGTGAACAGATTACTGAAAAAGGTATCGGTAACGGGATCTCATTGATCATCTTCGCAGGGATCGTAGCTCGATTCCCTCGTGATATTTACGCATCCATCTTAAAAGCTGCAGCTGGCCAAGTTAGCTGGGCATGGGTTGTCGTATTCTTAGTATTGGCCGTTGCCATTGTATTCTTCGTAGTTGCTTTGAATGAAGGACAAAGAAGAATTCCTGTGCAATATGCCAAACGTGTAGTAGGACGAAAAATGTATGGTGGACAAAGTACTCATATTCCAATTAAGGTTCTTATGAGTGGTGTAATGCCAATCATCTTTGCTCAAACCATTATGAGTATTCCGTCTATTATTGTAATGATGTCTGATCCAAATAGTGGAGCGGCAAAATTCATTACGAACTGGTTTACCCCACAAGGGGACGTAGGAATTGTTATTTATAGCATTCTTATGATGATATTGATTGTATTCTTTACGTATTTTTATACTGCAATTCAATTTAATACAGTAGAATACTCAAAGAATCTTCAACAAAACGGTGGATTTATTCCAGGCATTCGTGCTGGACGTTCCACTTCAGACTATTTGAACCGTACCGTAAACCGTTTGGTATTCCCAGGAGCCATTGCTTTGGCTTTCCTTGCGATTATTCCAGAGGTTTTAACGAAATTTACAGGCATGCACTTTAGTTTCGGTGGTACAAGTTTGATCATCGTTGTAGGTGTAATCTTAGAGACAGCAAGAGTATTGGAGCAACAATTATTAATGCGTCACTACAAAGGATTCCTAAAATAAGGAGGATCAAAAATGAGATTGGTCATTTTAGGCCCACCAGGAGCCGGAAAAGGTACACAAGCGGCTTCTATCGTTGAAGAATTTGATGTTAAACATATTTCTACGGGAGACATCTTCCGTGAAAATATTAAAAATGAAACGGAATTGGGAACCAAAGCCAAATCCTACATGGATCAAGGTTTGTTGGTACCTGATGAATTGGTAAATGAAATCGTCGTAGATCGCATTGCGAAAGACGACGTGAAAAACGGATTTTTATTGGATGGTTTCCCACGTACTGTAAACCAAGCCGTAGCATTGGATGCAGCTCTTGAAAACATGGAAACCAAATTAGATAGAGTCATCAATATTATCGTTGATTCAGAACTATTGATTGAAAGAGCATGTGGACGTCGCGTTTGCCCAGAGTGTGGCGCTACGTACCATATCTCAAACAACCCTCCTGCATCACCAGGAATTTGTGATGAAGATGGGGCTACTTTGATTCAGAGAGAAGACGACGTGGAAGAGACAGTAAAAACTCGTATCCAAGTCTATGAAGATCAAACCTCTCCTTTGGTAGATTATTATAAAGCCCAAGGTTTGTTGTTAGACATTGACGGAGGCAAAGAAATTGCTGCCGTTTGGGAAGACATCAAAGCAGGCTTAAAACAAGGAGCGAACGAATAATGATCAACACCTCTGATATCAGAGTGGGTCAGGTAGTTAAGTCCAAGGCAGGCAGAGATAAGGAAGAGTTCTTTGTGGTCTTGGAAGTTATAGACGATCAATATCTGAGTCTAGTAAATGGAGCTCGGAGAAAGTTGGAATCGCCTAAGCGAAAAAAAGTAAAACACTTAATGATAACGAAACAAATGGTGGATTTACAACCAACATCGAAGACGTTAAATGACAGCTATATTCGAAAAGAACTGTCTCGCTTCCAAGAGGCATAAAGGAGGATTCTTTCGTGGCAAAAGAAGACGTAATAGAAGTAGAAGGCGTCGTTACAGATGCCCTGCCCAACACCCAATTTAAAGTCAAGTTGGAAAATGGACATGAGATCTTAGCCCACATATCTGGAAAACTAAGAATGCATTACATTCGTATTCTTCCAGGTGATAAAGTAACCGTTGAGCTGAGTCCCTACGACTTGACCAGAGGAAGAATTACCTGGAGAAAGAAATAGAGGATTAGGAGGGACTAAGTTGAAAGTAAGACCTTCAGTAAAGAAGATGTGCGAAAAATGTAAAATCATTAAACGCAATGGACGAGTAATGGTAATCTGTGAAAATCCAAAGCATAAACAAAGACAAGGCTAAGGGGAGGTGTAAGTATGGCAAGAATCGCTGGTATTGACTTACCAAGAGAAAAGCGAGCTGAAATTGGCTTAACCTACATCTACGGAATTGGTCGCCCACGTGCGCAAGAAATCTTAACAAACGCTGGTGTTGATTTTAACACTCGTATTAAAGATTTAACAGAAGCAGAAGTGGCAGCAATCCGTGATGAAGTAGATAAATACAATGTAGAAGGGGATCTTCGCCGTGAGATCGCTTTTAATATTAAGCGTTTACGTGAGATCAACTGCTATCGTGGTATCCGCCATAAGAGAGGTCTCCCTGTACGCGGTCAAAAAACAAAGACCAACGCTAGAACTCGTAAGGGACCGAAGAAAATCGTCTCTAAGAAGAAATAGAGGAGGGAACCGATGGCAAAACCTAGTAAATCTGCGGGCTCTAAAAGAAGAGTACGCAAAAATATAGAAAAAGGACAAGCACACATTGCTTCTTCTTTTAACAACACCATGGTGACCTTGACTGACATGAGCGGAAATGTAATTTCCTGGGCAAGTGCTGGTCAATTGGGTTTCAAAGGATCAAGAAAATCCACACCATTCGCAGCGCAAGAAGCAGCACAAGAAGCTGCTTTAAAAGCAAAAGAACACGGATTGAAAACAGTTGAAGTTTACGTGAAAGGTCCAGGTAGTGGACGTGAAGCGGCAATTCGTTCTTTACAAGCATCCGGCTTGGAAGTAACCATGATCAAAGACGTTACTCCAATTCCACACAATGGATGCCGTCCGCCAAAACGCCGAAGAGTTTAATTTATCTGACACAGATAAAATGTTCAAGATTACTCCTCGATTAACCCACTGATAGGAGGGCGAAATTTGATGATAGAAATTGAAAAGCCAAATATTGTTATTGAACAATTATCTGATGACGGCAAAGAAGGGCGTTTTGTTGTAGAACCACTAGAAAGTGGTTATGGCATTACCCTAGGGAACTCCTTGAGAAGAGTATTGCTCTCTTCCCTTCCAGGCGCCGCAGTGACATTTGTCAACATCCGTGGAGTTGAACACGAATTTGGTGTTATTCCTGGCGTTTTAGAAGATGTTCCAGAGATCATCCTTAATATTAAGGGGATCGTTCTGCGTTCCACATCGGATACACCAGTTAGAGTGGCAATTGAAAGCAAAGGCGAAGGCGTTATTACTGCTGGAGATATTGAAGTTCCACTTGGCGTTGAGATAGTAAATCCGGATCATCACTTGGCTACTTTGAACGAAGATGCCAATGTATATATGGAACTTGTAGTGGAACGTGGCCGCGGCTACGAACCATCTGAGTTAAAGAAGGATGAAGTTACTGAAATTGGTATCATTCCTGTTGATTCGAATTATACACCGATTCGCAAGGTAAACTGGAAAGTTGAAAACACTCGTGTAGGACAACGCACAGACTATGATCGTTTGATCCTAGATGTTGAAACAGATGGATCTTTACCAGCCGATGAGGCTACTTCTCTCGCTGCTAAGATTTTGACAGAGCATCTTAATTTATTCATCGGCATGACCGAACATGTAAGTGATGTCAACATTATGGTTGAAAAACCAGAAGACACCAAAGAAAAAGTTTTGGAAATGACCGTAGAAGAATTGGATTTGTCAGTAAGAAGTTTCAACTGTTTGAAACGTGCAAACATCAACACTGTGGAAGAACTTACAAACAAATCAGAAGATGACATGATGAAAGTACGCAACCTTGGGAAGAAGAGTTTAGAAGAAGTACAAGCAAAATTACTTGAACTAGGACTATCTCTCAGGGAAGAAGAAGAGTAAAAGGAGGACGTTATTGTGGCAAAACAAAGAAAATTAGGCCGCACAACTCCGCAAAGAAGAGCTATGTTAAGAAACTTAACAACGGATCTTCTCCGCGAAGGCCGCATCGAAACCACAGTGACTCGTGCAAAAGAAACTAGACGCATGGCGGAAAAAATGATCACTCTTGGTAAAAGAGGCGATTTACACGCAAGACGCCAAGCTTTAGCATACATCTTTGATGAAGACGTAGTAACTCGTTTATTCGAAGAAATTGCACCGGGTTATAGCGAACGCAACGGTGGATACACTCGCATTTTGAAAAAAGGTCCACGTGTAGGCGACGCAGCTGAAATGGCGATTATTGAATTGGTTTAATAAATAATAAAGGCCGGTTTTTCCGGCTTACATAAAAAGAACCACGGATATCCGTGGTTCTTTTTTATTGGCAAGAAACGCAAAAAATACGAAAATAAATAAAAAGAATTGAATTTTTCAGAATAAAAAAGATTGAAAAAAATGTCTTGTTTGGTACAATAATATTGATATAAACTTCAAAACAAAAGAATTTAGAAATATATGTATTGCTTTATTTTACAATAAAGAAGCATATGTATATAGAAATGGGCAAGGGAATGAAAATATCTTCTGTGCCATCTGCTTATGATGAAGGTGGACTGGTTCCTTTAGATACCATTTCTTTTACGCTGAAAATGAAAGAATAGAAGAAGAGAGTTGCTATAAAATTTGGGGGAGAAACTATGAAAGTAAGCAAAAAGATATTGATTTATACAACGATTTTACTCATTGTCAATCTTTTTCTCATTTTGTTTTTGAAGAGAGATTTTTATAATGGAAATGTAGGAGATTTTGTCTTTTATGCCTCCGCCCTATTTTTTTCCTTGGCCAATTTAATCCTTCTTATTACAAATTTGAAGGAAAAGGGGCTAAAAAAATACCTTCCTATCCTTTGTTGTATCTATATCTCCCATTTTCTTTTTATTGGTTTGATCAACTACCTATTGAAGGAAAATTATATTAGAGAAATGGAAACAGTAACAAAGGGTGTAGAGGGGATTTTAGAAGCCCAAAGGATTTACGGTGGGATGGGACAGATGATCTCCTTATTTTTATCTTGGAATCGATTCCTTTTGCTTTCCTTCCTATTTCGAAAAGAGGATTTCTAAATAAACAAAAAAAGAGAAAGGCCAGTAAATTAGCCTTTCTCTTTTTTTGTACCTTGAATGGTTAAAAGAAGAATGGATCCAAGGATGAATACCATTCCCAAAAGATCGATTGGGGAGAAAATGGTTCCATACAATAAAACGGCGATAAGAGTAGAAAAAACTGGTTCGGATAGGGAAAAAATACCAGAAAGAGAGGGACCGGCGAGGCGCTGCCCTTCCATAAATAAGACGAAAGGAAAGAAGGTTCCGCCAAAAATGCAATAAAGTAAGGCCAAAATCGAATAAAAATCCCAGGTTACAGTAGAGAGGGTATGGGGACGAACCAATAGAAATAGAGTAACTCCTCCTAGAATCATAGCGGGCCCTACAATATCCATGGAAGTGTAGCGAGCTTGTAGCTTCAAAGGAGCGACATTAAAAGTTGCATAGCCTAAAGCGGACAACAATCCCCAGAATAGGGCCTTTTCATTAATAGAAAGAACGGAAAAATTTCCATGGGTTACAAGCAAAACCACGCCAAAAATAGAAACGATTAAAGCTAGAAAAACTTTTCGTTCGGGCCACTTTTTGTATTGAATGGACAAGAAGAAAAGGAGCAGAAAGGTTCCCAAATATTCAAGGAGGGTACTTGTGGGAGCGTTAGAGTAGAGAATGGCCACAAAATAGCCAAATTGCATTAACAAAATCCCTCCAATGGCATAAAAAGCAAGGGGGAGGTAGTTGGCTTTTACCTTTAGAATGGAAAGGGCAGCGGATCCTTTTTTCCAGCTATTGTAAAGAAGAATGGAAAAACCAGCTCCCAAAAGACGGACCACGACCAAATCTTCTGGGGTGAAATTTTTTGTCTTAAAAAGCCATCCTCCAATATTTCCATTAAAGGCCCATAAAAAGGCGCAAAGCATAACGATAAACAATCCCTTGGTTTCTTTTTTCATAGTAAATCCTTTCCTATTGCAATAATTTATCCTACCATATTTTTGAAAAAGTATAAAGATAGAAAGAAAAGAAATAGGAGGAATGTAGAGAATTTCCTTGACGAGAGGGGCTGGTTTATCATATAATACTAAGGATTGATATCCTTGCTCTGTAAGGAGCCGATAGTCCACAAGGAGGTGAAAAGATGAACAAATATGAAGCGATTTTAATGTTTTACCCAGACGTAGAGGCAGAAAAGAGAGAAGCTCATTTCGAAAGATTGAAAAATGTCTTATCTGAAGGTGGTAACATTTCCAACATCGATGAGTGGGGTAGCCGTAAATTGGCTTATGAAATTCAATACTACAAAGAAGCTTTCTACACTTTGGTTGAATTTGAAGCAGAACCAGCTACTATCAAAGAATTTGATCGTGTTGCGAAAATTCTAGATTCAGTTATGAGACATATGGTTATTCGTATCGAAGAATAATAGACGGGATTGGTGATATCATGAATTTAGTTGTACTCTATGGAAGATTAACAAGAGAACCAGAATTACGCTATAGTCAAAATGGAATGGCAAACGTCTTTGTTACCATTGCTGTAGACCGTGGATTGTCTAAAGAAAAAAGACAACAAGCCGAAGCGACAGGTCAGCCAACTGCTGATTTTATCTCTTGTAAAGCTTTTGGTAAAACGGCTGAAATGTTAGGAAATTATTTCCACAAAGGAAGCCGAATTGCTGTTGAGGGTCGTATTCAAACAGGAAGTTATGATAAGAATGGTCAACGTATTTTTACCACAGATATTATTATCAATCGCGTTCACTTTGTAGATTCTGCAAGTGAAAGCGGAAATAGCAATATGGGTGGTTTTGATAATACGAACCAAGGTGGTGGACAGTTTGCTGCTCCTCCAACCAATATGAACTATCAACAACCTCAAGAAAACAATTCCTTTGGTCCAAAATCGGATGACGAAGGATATTACCCTATCGACAACGACGATATCCCATTTTAATACTCTAAGTTAAAGGGGGAGAACAATGCAAAGAAGATACCGTTCAAGAAAAAAAGTATGTGCTTTCTGTGCAGATAAAAGCAAAGAAATCGACTACAAAGATGCACAAACTTTGAAAAAATATATTTCTGATAGAGGAAAAATTTTACCTCGCAGAGTAACAGGTACTTGCGCGAAACATCAACGTAAAGTTACTACAGCTGTAAAACGCGCTAGACAAATTGCACTATTACCATATAGCGCAGACTAATATAAAATTTATAATTTGAATACACACACGGGAAAAACCTCTACAAACGTAGAGGTTTTTTCTTGTATTTTTCGAACACGTGGAAGAATATCGTATTTTATGGTAAACTATCATAATACGAGGTGAGTAATTGAAAGAGAATAATCAAGATTTTATGGCATCTTTGATGCTTTTAACAAAGGGTGCTTGTTTAGGGATTGCAGGTATGATTTTACCTATATTTTTCTTATTTTTCCCCGCTCCTTTTATTGTGGAGTCGGTAAAAAAAGGAATTTTGAAATCCATGGGAGTATTCCTTGTAGTATGTTTAATCATTGGATGGGTCTATGGAGTTTCCCAAGGCTTTTTTGTATTGACGACTTTTGGACCGTTTATTTTGGCTTTTGATTATTGTATCAAAACGAAAAAAGGTATTGGAGTCACCCTTCTAGTAGGAACGATGTTGTTTTTGTTCTCTCTAGGGTTTAATCTTTACATGAGCCAAGGGTTGGAGTTCTTACAGTCTAAGGACGCTTTTTCTCAAATGATTCAAGCGGAAAAAGAGATATTTACACAAGCAGGGATTCCGGAAGTGGAAATGGAACGTATGGTTCAACAAGTGAAAGAAACGACCAATATGATGCTGATGCTATTGCCGTCCATTTTTCTATTGGTGAGTTTAGCGGTTTCTTATATAACGTACTCTATGGTAGGAAAACGCCTTTTTTTCCAAGGGGTGCGTATTTTATCGCCGCCTCCTTTTGTGTTTATTCGTTTGCCGAGAAATATGGTTGCGACGATGTTAATTGTATTTTTCTTGGCAGCTCTTGCAGCGAATCTTTTGAATTTTAACGTGGAAATTTTTATTTACAACTTGACGTTTGTAGCTATGGGTTTATTATTGTTCCAAGGGCTATCTGTGGCAAGCTTTTTCTTACATCGATTTGTGCCAATGAGCATTTTTCGAGGCTTGTTTTTGGGAATCCTCATTATTGTTCCATTTTTTCAAATGGGAATCGTAATGATCGGTTTATTGGATCAGTGGATGAATTTCAGACGAATCCAAGGATAGAGGAGATTGTATGGAGACGAAACATTTTACATTAAAAAATTACCAAGTATATCTTGGTTATATTGTTGTATTAATATTGGCTTTGTTTTTCCAAAATCGAATTATGGGAACCATTTCTCTTGTTGGGTTTGTGTTTATTGTTTATTACGCCATTCACCAATCGGATCGAAACAACGCTATGGTGATTAGCCAAATGGAATCCTTATCTCAAGATTTTGATAAACTAACCGAAAATGCTGTGTTTAACATGCCTTTTCCCTTGGTTGTAACCGATGATGAGGGAATGATTCAATGGTACAATGGGCCTTTCTTGAAATTGTTCAAGGAAGAAACGATTATGGGAAAAGATTTGAAAACCTATGTTTCTAGTTTTGTAGAGTATGATTTCCAAACGCTAAAGACAGGGAAATTAGGGCACATTGAGTTGGCAGAGGAAACCTACGAGCTTTATAGTAGCGTGGTAGAGGGAAAAGATCGAGCCGATGGAAGAAAACTTTGCTTGTTTTATTTTATTAACAACGAAGAGTATTTTGAGTTGGAAAAAATGTATCAAGAAGAGCAAGCGGTATTGGCCTTGGTGGAATTGGATAACTATAATGAGGTAATGGACTCAACAGAGGCCTCCTCAAAGCCTTTGCTTATTGCCAAGGTAGACCAAATTGTAAACGAGTATTTTCAATCCAAAGGAGCTTTGGTGCGAAAGTTTGAAGACGATACCTATTTGGTGGTAATGCGCTATCAAGATTTCCTAGGTTTTAGAGAAAATCGATTTGCTTTATTGGACGAGGTCCGTTCCATTAATGAGGGAAATACCATCGATCTTACTTTAAGTATTGGTGTATCAAGAAAGGGCTTAAACTTTTTAGAGGCTTACAATGAAGCCGATACTAGCTTAGACGTAGCTTTAGGCCGCGGGGGAGACCAGGCGGTTGTGGTTGCAGAGGATAATTACGAATATTTTGGCGGAAAATCCAAAGCGGTGGAAAAACGAAACAAAGTAAAGGCGAGAGTATTAGGAATTGCTTTGCGCCAACTGATTGATAAATCCCATCGTGTTTTTGTTATGGGACATACGAATCCTGATATGGATGCCATTGGCGCAGCTGTTGGGGTTATGAGTGCTGTTCGAAATCGAGGGAAAGAAGGATATTTGGTATTAAATAAAAGCAATCCTTCCATTGACAATTTAATGAAACGAATGCGCGAAGAGGAAAAAGATCTCTACGGGAAAGTTATTACTGGCGATCAGGCCCAAGAGCGTATGCATCCGAACGATTTGTTGATTTTGGTAGATAATCACAAGCCTTCTTTTACGATCCATCCAGAATTGCTAGAAGGAGCAAGAAATGTGGTTGTGATTGACCATCATCGACGAGGAAAAGAAATAGTAGAGGATCCCGTTCTTACCTATATTGAACCCTATGCCTCTTCTACTTCAGAGCTAGTAACCGAAATGATTACTTATATGTATGATGATACAGGCTTTACTACTTTTGAAGCGGACGCTTTAATGAGTGGGATTGTTGTAGATACGAAGAATTTTACCTTCCGTACAGGGGTTCGTACCTTTGAGGCAGCCTCTACATTGCGCCGAGCTGGTGCAGATATGGGTAAGGTTCGTGTACTCTTTGAAGATGATTACAATACCATTATTTCTCGAGCAGGAGTGGTTCATAAGGCGAAGATTGTCTATGAAAAGATAGCGATTAGCCGTCTAGAAGAAGATGCGGAGAATGGTGTGTTGGTAAGTGCTCAAGCCGCCGATGAATTGTTGGATATTCACGGAATCAAAGCGAGTTTTGTTTTATCGCCGAAGAAAGACGTGATCCATATTTCTGGCCGTTCTTACGGAGAAATTAGCGTTCAGTTAATTTTAGAAAAATTAGGTGGCGGTGGCCATTTGAATATGGCAGGGGCCCAATTGGAAATGACAAATTTAGATGAAGCCGAAGGCCAATTGATCGAGGCCATTGGAGAATATTTTACGGAAGAGGGAGATGTGGAATGAAAATTATATTATTACAAGACGTTCCTAGTTTAGGAAAAGCGGGAGATTTGGTAGATTCAAAAAGTGGTTATGCTAGAAATTATCTTTTCCCAAGAAAAGCAGCTATAGAAGCAACAGAAGAAAACTTGGCCAATTGGAAAGAACAAAAAGCCAGAGAAGAGGCAGAAGAAGCCCAACGCGTTGCAGATGCAAAAGCGGTAAAAGAAAAATTGGAAAAAATCACAGTAAAATTGCAAGCCAAAGGAGGCGATGGAGGAAAATTATTTGGTGCCATTACTTCTAAGGACATTGCCGATGAAATCCAAAAACAAATCGGCGAAAAATTGGACAAAAAGAAAATTGATTTGAAAGAAAATATTAAGACAACAGGAAAGAGAACCGTATCGATCAAAGTGTACGGAGATGTTGTTGCAGATGTAGCCGTGGAAGTGGAAGCAATCTAAATGGAAACAATGGATATGGGAAGGATTCCTCCCTATTCGGAAGAGGCGGAGATATCTTTATTGGGAGCGTTGCTTTTAAGTAAAGATTCCATTACCACAACCGTAGAAATTCTTCATCGTGAAGATTTTTATTATGAAGCCCATCGCATCATTTTTAATGCGATTTTGGCATTGTATGAAAAAAATCAGCCTGTAGATATTACGACGGTTTCCAATTCTTTAGATAAAGCCAATCAATTAAAAGGGGTTGGAGGCTATAGTTATTTGGCGAAACTTGCCAATTCAGCGGGAACTTTTTCCAATGCAGAGGCCTATGCTCAAATTATTAAAGAGAAGGCAACTCTTAGGGCTTTAATAGAAGCAGGAAACCAAATTGTGGCAGATGGTTATTCCGATTCCGAAGAAGTAGGAGCCATTATTGAAAAGGCCGAGAAAAGTATTTTTGATATTACCCAGGGAAATCAAAGAAACGGTTTGGTATCCCTTCGTGAAACCTTAAAAGAAACCTATCAACAAATGGAAGAAAGAGCCGCAAACCCAGGAAGCTTAACGGGGCTAACTACGGGTTTCATTGACTTGGACAGAAAACTTTCTGGTCTACAAAAATCCGACTTGGTTTTGTTGGCCGCTCGTCCTTCCATGGGGAAAACCGCCCTTATGGTAAATATTTCAACCAATGCCGCCTTAAAAGGAGGCGCCTCTGTTGCAATGTTTTCTCTAGAAATGAGTCGTCACCAACTTTCTCAGCGTATTATCTCTTCTATTTCCCATGTGGATTTGATGAAGGTTATATCAGGAGATTTGAACGAAGACGAATGGGGAAAAGTTATAGAAGCCATGACCGTTATTTCTGAAATCCCCATTAGCATCGATGATACCCCCGGAATCACGCCTTTGGAAGTAAAGGCAAAGTGTCGACGATTGAAAGCGGAAAAGGGCTTAGATTTAATTGTAATCGATTATTTGCAGCTAATGGAAGTGGGAGGACGTGCCGACAGTCGTCAACAAGAAATTTCGGCGATTTCTCGTTCTCTAAAAGCCGTAGCCAAAGAATTGGATGTGCCTTTAATTGCCCTATCTCAGTTATCTCGTGCCCCAGAACTTCGTGCGGATCATCGCCCAATTTTGTCGGATTTACGAGAATCTGGAGCCATTGAACAGGATGCAGACGTGGTTATGTTCCTGTATCGTGACGATTATTATAACCCAGAATCGGAGAAGGCAAATCTAGGAGAAGTTATTATTGCAAAACACAGAAACGGTCCAACAGGCACCGTAGAATTGATGTTTAAGAAAGAATTTACGAAGTTCTTGAATTTATCAACGAACTAAAGAGGAAAATATATGGATTTTATTAAAGTTTTACTATTAGGGATAGTAGAAGGAATTACGGAATTTCTACCAGTTAGTAGTACCGGCCATTTGATTTTATTTCATGAATTTATAAAATTAGAGCCAGCAACCTTTCAAAATGCCTTTGATGTATGTATTCAGTTGGGAGCCATTTTAGCTGTTGTGGTATTGTATTTCCACAAACTCTATCCTTTTTCAAAGATTGACGAAAAGGGAAATCCAGCTCGTCCAGATAAAGTGCAATATACCATTGGCCTTTGGATAAAAGTGGTTATTGGTGTGTTGCCATCTGCTGTATTGGGCTTTTTATTCGATGATTTTATCGATGCCCATTTATTTAATTCCACAATAGTGGCCATTATGTTAGTGGTCTGGGGAATTATCATCCTTTTGGTAGAAAATTTCAATCAAAAAAGAGGAAGAAGACCAAAATTTAACGACGTAGGAAAGATTCCTGTAGGCATTGCCTTTGCCATTGGTTTGTTCCAATGCTTAGCTATGATTCCAGGAACGAGCCGATCGGCAGCAACCATTATGGGAGCTTTGCTCCTTGGAGCAAGTCGTGGAGCGGCGGCGGAATTTTCTTTCTTCTTAGCCATCCCAACCATGATGGGGGCCACTTTGCTAAAAATCGTAAAAAATGGATTGGTCTTTAGTGGCTACCAATGGTTTTTGGTATTTTTAGGAGCATTGGTAAGTTTTATTGTAGCTATTATCGTTATTAAAAAATTCCTAGGTTATGTACAGAAAAAAGATTTCAAAATTTTCGGATATTATCGAATCGTTCTGGGAATTATCTTACTCATTGCATTCCAATTCTTTTTGTAATATAAAACGCGTCTAAATGGAAAATGAATTTAGACGCTATTTTTTTGCAAAAATTAGAAGCGAGAAGAGAGACTTCTCTCTTTTTCATGGATCGGAACATTGATAAGGAGGAAATGAAAGAAAAATTTTGAAAAAAGAACTGTTTAGAGAATTATTTTGATATTTATTTTCAAAGGTATTGAAAATAATTCTCTTTTTGTTATAATAGAATGTAGTTGATAATTTGTATTAAAATTCACATACATAAAAGTGGAAGCAAAGAAAGTTGGGGTATCATGGTGGAAAATTGCATTTCAAATAATAAAAGAAAAAAATGGGGCCTGTTTAATCGAAAGGCTTCAAAAAAAGCCATGGATTCACAATTGTTAGGAACTTTGGCTGGCGGAAAAGTAAATACAGAATATCATATTGATGCCATTGAAGCAGAAAATGAGGAAGTCAAAGATTTCTTATTTACCCTTGGTTGTTACGAAGGGGAAAAAGTTACGCTTATTTCTCGTATTGGAGACCAATACGTAATTGTAGTAAAAGACGCACGATATAGTATTGATAAAGATTTGGCTGCTTCTATAAAAATTTCTACAATTTAAAAGCAGAGAGGTATATTTATTCTCACAGAATTTTTGTACATAGAGGATAAATATATTTTTATAGCAAGCACTGATAATGGTTATCAACTTAGAACTATGCTATAAGGAGAGGACATATGAAAATTGCATTGACGGGAAATCCCAACAGTGGGAAGACGACACTGTTTAATGGGATTACAGGCAGTATTGAGCATGTAGGGAACTGGGCCGGCGTTACGGTTGAGAAAAAAGAAGGGACGTTGAAAAAGAATCTAAATCCAAACGATGAAAATATCGTAGTGGTGGATTTGCCAGGAGCTTATTCCATGTCTCCTTTCACATCGGAAGAGAGCATCACTCGTGATTTCGTTCAAAATGAAAATCCAGATGTGATTATTAATATCGTAGATGCTACGAATTTAAGTCGCTCTTTATTCTTTACAACTCAGTTGCTAGAATTAAATATTCCAGTGGTTGTGGCTCTAAATAAATCGGACTTGGTAGAGAAAAAGGGAAATTCCATTGACGTCGAATTATTGTCTAAAGAATTGGGTTGCCCTGTGATTGAAACCGTATCCGTTCAAGGGGGAGATAACGGTCACAAGGAATTGATTGAGGCGGCAAAATCTTCTGTAGGAAAGGGCCAAGTGGCTTTATTGGATTCTAGCCAGGTGGATTATGCGGATAAAAATTCTGTAGAGGAAATGGATAAGGCTCGTTTTGAGGCAGTAAAATCCATTGTGGAAAAAGTTGAAAAACGAGAGGTTTTTAGTAACCAAGAAAACAAACAGGATTCTTTGGATCGTATCTTGGCTCATCCTTGGTTAGGGATTCCGATTTTTGCCGTTGTTATGTGGGCGGTATTCTCGATTTCTCAAACGTACGTAGGGCCATTTGTTGCAGACTTTTTAGTAGGAAAGATTGATCAATTTTATGCCTTTGTAGAAGGTGCCATGGGCGATAGCGTTTCTCCTATTTTATCTACTTTATTATTAGACGGAATTATTGGCGGGGTTGGAGCTGTAGTTGGTTTCTTGCCATTGATTATGGTATTGTTCTTCTTACTTGCTTTGTTAGAAGATAGCGGTTATTTGGCTCGTGTGGCTTTAATTATGGATCGTTTCTTCAAAAGAGTGGGCTTATCAGGGAAATCCATTATTCCTATGATTATTGGTACAGGTTGTGCCATTCCAGGAGTTATGGCAACGCGTACCATTAAAGACGAAACACAACGTAGAACAACCGCGATGTTAACGCCTTTTATGCCTTGTGGAGCAAAACTTCCTGTTATCGCTTTATTTGCAGGAGTATTCTTCAAGGAAGCGGCATGGGTTGGAACTTCTATGTATTTCTTAGCAATTATCCTTATTGTTATTAGTGCCTTGATTATTCGAAAAATTACTGGAGAAGACAAAGTAAAAAATTATTTTATTATGGAACTTCCAGAATATCGAATTCCAAGCGTAAAAAGAGCTTTTATTTCCATGATGGACCGAGCGAAAGCCTTTATTATTAAAGCAGCAACCATTATCTTGATTTGTAATGTATTGGTTCAAATTATGCAAATGTACAATTGGAGCTTCCAAGTCGTTGCAGAAGGAGCAGAAAGCACCAGTATTTTAGCAAGTATCGCCCATCCATTTGCCATTCTTTTGGTACCTTTGGGATTTGGCGCATGGCAATTGGCAGCAGCTGCCATTACTGGATTTATCGCCAAAGAAAATGTAGTTGGGACTCTAGCCGTAGTTTATGGAGTAACCAATTTTATTGACACAGAAGAATTGTCTTTGGTATCTGGGGCCAGCTCTGTAGAAGAAGTAATGGGATTAACAGCCGCCGCAGCGTTAGCTTACTTGGCATTTAACTTATTTACTCCTCCTTGCTTCGCAGCCATTGGGGCAATGAATGCAGAAATGGAATCAAAAAAATGGGTGTTTGGAGCCATTGGATTCCAATTATCCATGGGATATGTTGTGGCTTTCTTAATTTATCAAATTGGCACATTGGTTCAAACTGGCAGTATAGGAGTTGGATTTGTTCCAGGATTGATTGCTGTATTATGTATTATAGGTTTTATTGGGTATCTAATGAATAAGGGAAGCAAAAAAACCGCCTAAAACAGAATGTAGGAGGTAGAAATGGGAAATTTAATTGTAGGATTGATTCTTGTTGCGATTTTAGCAGCGGCTGGCTATAAAATTTATTGGAACAAAAAACACAATGTGAAATGTTCTGGCTGTTCTGGAGGATGCAACTGTAGCCATTCCCAAGAATAAAACAAGAAAATTGCAAAAATATAGAAAAATGGCTAAATTTAGCCAAAAAGTCTCCTTCGGGGGACTTTTTTATTCCGAGTAAAAACCTTGGGATTGTGAAAAAAATATTAAAAAAAGGCCTATATTTATCAAAATCCCCTTGTAATTGATAAAAAAGATGTTATAATAAATTCAAGAAGTAAATAAATAACGGTTTTTTATTTGGTATATGACCGTTAAAATTAATTGGAGGTATTTTATTATGGCACATGTAATTACTGACGCTTGTATCGCTTGTGGAGCTTGCTTACCAGAATGTCCAGTTAGCTGTATTTCTGAAGGTGATATCTACGAAGTAGATCAAAATTCTTGCATCGATTGTGGTGCTTGTGCAGGTGTTTGCCCAACTGGCGCTGCTCAACCTGAATAAGAATTATTTGATACATAGTATCGAAAAAGGATGTCTAAAGACATCCTTTTTTTGTGCTTTTGAATTTCTTGACGCGAATAGAGGAAACGTGATACTCTCAAAATGAGAATAGAGATGGGAGTGAGAAAATGTGGAAAAAGTAGAAACGAAATTGTATAAGTTACTGGGAATGAATCGAAAAGAAATTTTGTTTTCATTAATTATGATTGTTATTGGAAGTATTATTTATACTTACGGAGTAAATGGCTTTATTATGCCCAATAAATTCAGCAGTGGAGGGGTTTCAGGTTTAGCGATTATTATCTATTATTTAACCAATATTGGAATCGGTACCTCCAATTTTTTATTAAACACAACCATTGTTATTTTAGGTTGGCGATTTTTAGAGAAACGAACCCTAATTTTTACGGGGATTACTTTAACCATCGTAAGTTTTTTATTGAATTATTTTACTCCCCCACCATTTTATTCAGAAAATCTTCTAATTTCCGCCGCAGCGGGAGGGCTTTGTACAGGTCTAGGAATGGGTATCATTCTAAGAGGAAGAGGGACAACAGCAGGGACCGATATTATTGCCTTGATGCTAAAAAAATATTTAGGGATTCCTTTTGCCAGTGCGGTCCTTGGGTGCAATGTAATTGTTGTATTTATTTCCTCTTTCACTATTGGGGTAGAAAAAGCCATTGTCACTTTGATTATGTTATTTATTTCCAGTAAATTAATTAACGCTGTAACCGAAGGCTTTGATCAGAAAAAATCCATTATGGTGGTTTCCAATGAACCCAATGCCATAGCCGAGGAAGTTGTACATAAAATTGATCGGGGAATTACCGTTCTCTATGGACGAGGATATTTTTCCAAAACAGAAAAACAAGTCTTATATATTGTTGTAAGTCGTTATCAAAGCCTAAAAATACAACGCTTAATTGCGGAAGTAGACCCACATGCTTTCATCTCTGTATCCGACGTACAACAAGTAATCGGCCAAGGATTTACTTTCTTTAATCCCACCAATCGCAATGACAAATTTTACTTAAAGTATTAAAAAACTTGCCATTTCTTTTCAAGATAAATATAACAACTTTTTTATATAAGTGGTATAATACGATTATTATCGAAACAATAAAAATCTATTATAAATATGAAGGAAAATGAAAGGTAAGGTGTCAAAAATGATTCATATGGGTTTGGACGTAGGCTCCACGACCGTTAAGTTAGTCGCCTTGTCAGAGGATTTAGAAATCCTATATTCAACGTACCAAAGACACTTTTCTGATGTAAAGAAAACCGTTCAGGAAGTTTTGTCTGCTTGTTATGATGCGTTCAAATACGAAAAAATAACCATCAATGTAACAGGAAGTGGTGGTTTATCTGTCCATGAATTGCTAGACATTGATTTTATCCAAGAGGTTGTGGCTGGAACGGTTTCCATTCAGCAATTGTTGCCAGAAACAGACGTTGCCATTGAATTGGGTGGAGAAGACTCCAAAATCACCTATCTAAAAGGGAGTTTGGAACAACGGATGAACAGTATTTGCGCCGGTGGGACAGGAGCTTTTATTGACCAAATGGCTTCTCTTTTGAAAACCGATGCTTCCGGTCTAAATGAGTTGGCAAAGACCCATAGCAAAATCTATCCCATTGCCAGCCGTTGTGGTGTATTTGCTAAAACCGACGTACAGGCTCTTTTGAACCAAGGGGCTACAAAGGCCGATATTGCGGCTTCTGTATTCCAATCGGTAGTAAATCAAACCATCTCTAACTTGGCGTGCGGCCGTCCCATTCGTGGAAAAGTGGCCTTCTTAGGGGGACCTCTTCACTTTTTGCCAGAACTGAAACAAAGATTTATCGAAACGCTAAATTTAACAGAGGAGGAAATTTTATCTCCAAGTAATGGGCAAATTTTTGTTGCCTTAGGAGCGGCGATTTCCAGTCGTGAAAGTGCTCCCATTTCTTATTTAAGTTTGTATGAACGTTTGGGAAAGGCAAAGCCAAAGATCCATCAAGAAAATGGAATTTTAGAGCCACTTTTTGCCAATGAGGAAGAATTGGAAGAATTCCGAAAACGCCACGATGGAAACGACTTAAAACGTAGAAATATAGAAGACTACAAAGGGCCGATTTATTTAGGAATTGACGCCGGTTCGACCACCACAAAAGTAGTCGCTTTATCAGACCAAGAAGAAGTTCTATTTGAAGCCTATGGTTCCAACAATGGGAATCCGTTGGATATGGTTCGAGAACGAATTTTGGAATTGTACGAAAAAATGGGGGCGGACAGTTACGTTGCCTCCAGTGGAATTACAGGGTATGGAGAAGACTTTATTAAAGCAGCTTTCCATATTGACCATGGGGAAGTAGAAACCATCGCCCATTTCCGTGCGGCTCGTTTCTTTGAACCAGAAGTGGATTTTATCTTGGACATTGGTGGACAAGATATGAAGGCGATGCAAGTAAACGGGGATGTTATTGAATCCATTTTGTTAAACGAAGCCTGTAGCTCTGGTTGTGGATCTTTCTTAGAAACTTTCGCAAAATCCGTGCAACATTCTGTACAAGATTTTTCTCAAGTGGCTTTATCTTCAGAAGAGCCTGTAGACTTAGGAAGTCGCTGTACGGTATTTATGAACTCAAAAGTAAAACAGGCTCAAAAGGAAGGGGCTGAAGTTTCTGATATTTCGGCAGGATTGGCCTACTCCGTAATTAAAAATGCCATCCAAAAAGTAATCAAAGTGCGGGATCCAAAAACATTAGGAAATCACATTGTAGTACAAGGGGGAACTTTCTATAGTGACGCCGTGCTTCGTGCTTTTGAAAAAATTACAGGACGGGAAGTAACTCGTCCAAAAATGTCGGGGACCATGGGTGCCATCGGTATGGCTTTATTATCCAAAGAGCGGGCACATGGCGAAAGTACTCTAATTACCCAAGAAGAGATGGAATCTTTCACTTACGAAACCAAAACAGCCCATTGTGGTCAATGTACCAATCAATGTCAGTTGACCATTAATTTCTTCAATGGAAACGAGCGTTTTATTACAGGAAACCGCTGTGAAAGAGGAGCCGGAATCGTAAAAAATGAAGAAGAAATGTTGCCAAACTTGTACAAATACAAATTGGAGCGTCTTTTCGACTACGATTCCCTAGAAGAAGACCAAGCCAAACGAGGCGTTATCGGTTTGCCAAGAGTGTTGAATATGTATGAAAACTATCCATTCTGGCACACTTTCTTTACGCAATTGGGGTACCGTGTTGTCTTATCGGATCCAAGTTCAAGAAAGATTTACGAAAAAGGAATCGAGTCCATTACTTCGGAAACGGCTTGTTATCCGGCAAAAATTGTTCACGGTCACATTGAAAATTTAATTGAAAAGAACGTTCCAACGATTTTCTATCCATCCATTTTCTATGAAGACCAACAATTTGAAAATGCAAACAATACGCTAAATTGTCCGGTAGTAACAGGATATAGCGAAGTAATAAAAAATAACGTAGAAAATTTGGAACTTCATAATGTAAACTTTATGAATCCCTTCCTATCTTTTGATAACCATAAAAAAATGGCTTCTCGTTTGGAAGAAATTTTCCCAAGCATTCCAATGGGAGATATTAAAAAAGCGGTAAAACGGGCTTACGAAGAACAGGAACGCTATCGAGAAGACGTGCGACAAGAAGGAAAACGAGTAATGAAGTGGTTGGAAGAAACGGATTCCATCGGAATTGTATTGGCGGGACGTCCTTATCATATTGATGGAGAAATCAACCATGGAATTTCTGAACTCATTACTTCTTTAGGAATGGCGGTTCTATCAGAAGATAGCATTGTAGAAAAAGAAAATATTGACGGGAAATTGCGAGTATTGGATCAATGGAATTACCATTCTCGCCTTTATCGAGCAGCCAAATTGGTGGCCGAATCCGAGCATTTAGAAATGGTACAATTGAACTCTTTCGGTTGTGGAATTGATGCTGTTACTACAGATCAAGTAAACGAAATCTTAAATGCCAACCATAAAATTTATACGGTGTTAAAAATAGACGAAGTAAACAATCTAGGAGCGGTGCGAATTCGCCTACGTTCTTTAATGGAAGCCGTTCAAAATCGGACCATCGACAAAGAAGCCGAAACCATTTACAATGATCCTGTTTTGTTTACAGAGGAAATGAGAAAGACCCACACGATTTTGATTCCACAAATGGCGCCTACTCATTTTGCTATTTTAGAGCCCGTTCTTCGCCAAGAAGGACTAAACGTAGAAGTCTTACCAAATCTGTCCTCCCATGTGGTGGATGAAGGATTGCGTTATGTAAACAACGATGCATGCTATCCATCGATTTTTGTCGTAGGACAATTTATGGATGCAGTAAAAAGTGGGCGATACGACACGGACAACTTAACTCTTCTTATGGCACAAACAGGAGGAGCTTGTCGTGCATCCAATTATGTAGGATTTATTCGCCGTGCCTTAAAAGACGCGGGATACGGACATATTCCTGTATTGGGAGCGTCCTTCCAAGGAATTGAAAAGCATCCAGGTTTCTCTTTTGGAAAAAGACAATTGTTGCGCTTAGGGAAAAAAGCCGTACAATCTCTTCTTTATGGAGATTTGATTATGCGCCTATCCAATGCAACTCGCCCTTACGAAACCATTAAAGGATCCGTAAAAATCCTGGAAGATCGTTGGATTTCCATCGCGTCGGATGAAAAATTGACCTATTCCAAGAGTGAATTTGCTTCGAATGTAAAATCTATGATTCAAGAATTTTCTGAATTGGAAATCATCGAAGAAGTAAGACCAAAAGTCGGGATTGTAGGAGAAATTTTGGTAAAATATTTACCGGAAGCCAACAATCACGTTCAACAATTATTAGAAGAAGAAGGAGCAGAAGTGGTAATCCCAGATTTAACGGATTTCATGCTCTATAGCTTCAAAAATTCAGAAATCAAACGAAGCCGTTATGGAACGAGTTATAAGGCGGAGTTTATTTCCAATATGATGACAAAATATGTAGAGTCCTATCGTGGGATTATTATGAGAGAATTGGAAGGAACTCGCTACGATACGCCTCTTCCTATTGAACAACTAATGGCCTATGCGGAAGAGTTTGTAGATTTAGGAAATCAATACGGGGAAGGTTGGTTGTTAACAGCAGAAATGGTAGAGTTAATCCATTCTGGTGCAGGAAATATTGTCTGTGTACAACCGTTTGGATGTTTACCAAACCATATTACGGGAAAAGGTGTAATTAAAGCCATTCGAGAAAAATATCCAATGGCCAACATTGTGCCTATCGACTTTGATGCTTCTGCTTCTGAGGTAAATCAATTTAACCGAATTAAGTTGATGCTATCCCAAGCCAATAAAAACAAATACGAAAACGACAATTTGGCAAAAGGATTGCGAGAAAGAAAATGTGTCGAAAAACATGGATAAGAGGAGAAGAAGCTAGGAAAACCTGGCTTCTTTTTCAAAGGAGAAAAAATGAACACAAAAATATATCAATACGAGGGCGAAATTTGTGCAGCAGAACAAAAAGGAGGCGCTTACATTATTTTTCCCTATAATATTCGAGAAGAATTTGGAAAAGGAAGAGTCAAAGTAAACGCTACTTTTGATGGGGAACCTTATGAAGGTAGCGTAGTGAATATGGGCGTTAAGGACGAAGATGGAGAAATTTGTTATATTATAGGAATTCGAAAAGACATTCGAAAGAAAATAGGCAAAGAAATTGGGGATAAGGGAAAAGTAACAATTCAAGAAAGAGAATGAGAAAAAAAGAAAGAGGAAGTCGCTTTGTTGCGGCTTTTTTTTGTAAAAATAAGGGGAATTGTTTATAATGAGATTAGCTTTTTATTGGGAGGGATAAAATGGAAAATCGAAAATGGAAAATTTTTCTCGTAGAGGATGATCCGATTATTGGGGAAGAGATTGAAAAATATATGGTCGGATGGGGTTACCATGTGAAACGGGGAAGAGATTTTCAAAATATTTTTGGAGAGTTTCAAGATTATCAACCAGATTTGGTTCTTATGGACGTGACCCTCCCTTTTTTTAACGGATACCATTGGTGCCAATTGATTCGCTCTCATTCCAAATTGCCGATTTTATTTCTTTCAGCAGCGGATGAAAATTTGAATTTGATTATGGCTATGAATTTAGGAGCCGATGATTATTTGACCAAGCCTTTTGAACTGGAGGTGTTACAGGCAAAAGTAGCAGCCCTATTGCGGCGTTCCTATGAATATGTGGAGGTTTTTAAGGATTTGTATTATAAGAACGTAACGCTAAAGCGGGATTCTATGATGATTTCTTACGGACTAGAGGAAAGAGAATTGACAAAAAACGAATTTCGGATTTTGGAAATGCTTTTGGAAAAGCCAGGAACAATTTTTCCCCGAGAAGAGATTATGGAACGGATTTGGCAGTCTGACGATTATATTGATGATAATACATTGACGGTAAATATTATGCGTTTGCGAAAGAAACTAGAGGAAATGGGTCTTAGAGATTGGATTCAGACAAAGAAAGGAGTGGGCTATTATGTCCCATCTATCGTGGATTGATTTTTTCCGTAGAGAGAAAATGCCCATTTTCTTTGGGATTTTTGTATTTGTATATATATTTCTCTCTGGTTGGATTTTCCAATTGGATTTTTCCTATATTCTCTATATCTCTATGATGTATTTTTTGTGTTTTGTGTGTTTTCTTTTGTTTTTTTATAGTAAGAGAAATCGAGAATATAAGGAGATGATGGAATGGATACACCGTAAGGATTATGAGCTTCCTTTGAAAGAAAACAAAGATCCCCTTGTAATCTTGATTCGAAATTTGGATCACGAAAACACCCATTATCGGAATGAGGAAGAGAAGAAACAAAGGGCGCTACGAGAATATTTAACCATTTGGACCCATCAAATTAAATCGCCTCTCTTTGCTTTGCGTCTACTATTGAAAAAAGAGGAAATCAATCCTAGGGATTGCGAGAAGGAATTGTTCGAAATGGAGGAGTACATTCAAAATATCTTGGGATACGTACGCTTGGAATCGGATTCCACAGATTATGTGTTTCAAGTCCACTCTTTAGACGAAATGGTTCGCAGTACCATTCGTAAATATTCGATTCCATGCATTGGAAAAAACAATCGGGTGGAATTTTCCAACACGGAACGAAAAATTCTTACGGATTCCAAGTGGTTTGTATTTTTATTGGAACAAATTGTTTCCAATGCCATTAAATACACGGAAAATGGGACCATTTCTTTTGCTCTAGAGAGAGAAAAATTGAAGATTGAAGATAGTGGAATTGGAATCATTCCAGAAGACTTGCCTCGGATTTTTGATCCAGGTTACACAGGTTATAATGGCCGCTTGGAAAAAAAGGCTACTGGCTTGGGGTTGAGTTTGGCAAAATCCATAGGTTTTTCTTTGCGCATTCCTTTAGAGGCGAAGTCCGAACCCAAAGTGGGAACAAAAATCTATTTGGATTTATCCAATGTTTTGCAGTAAGAGTGGTAAGGCCACTCTTTTTTCTTACAAAAATGTCACATTCCATGGGAATTTGTTATTTTCTTCGAGGGATTGTTTTAGAAAAATTTTCTATAATATAAATATAGAAAAGGAGGCGGACTATGTTAGAAGTTCAAAATATACAAAAGATTTATCGCACTCGCTTTGGACAGAACGAGGTAGAAGCATTAAAAAACATAAACTTTACCGTAGAAGAAGGAGAATACATAGCCATTATGGGGGAGTCTGGAAGTGGAAAGACAACCTTATTAAACATTTTGGCCTTGTTGGATCGTCCAACGAAGGGGCGAGTTATTTTACGAGAACGGGATTTATCTACGATTCGAGATGGAGAAATGGCAAAATTTCGTCGAAAAAATTTGGGATTTGTGTTTCAAGACTTTAATTTGTTAGATACATTTACGATTAAAGAAAATATTCTTTTGCCATTGGTTTTGGCAGAGGAAAAAACAGCTTTCATGGAGAAAAAGTTGCGCCCTTTGGCAGAAAAATTAAATATTATAGATATTTTGAATAAATATCCTTATGAAGTTAGTGGAGGGCAAAAACAAAGGGCGGCCATTGCTCGTGGATTGATCACCGATCCAAGTATTTTACTGGCAGACGAGCCAACGGGAGCCTTGGATAGCAATAGTACCAGAGAATTATTAGAAGTGTTTGAAAAGTTAAATCAGGAAGGGCAGACCATTTTAATGGTAACCCATTCCATGAAAGCGGCTTCTGAAGCGAAACGGAATCTTTTTATTAAGGACGGAAGCATTTACCACCAATTGTATCGTGGAACTATGGATGCCATGGAAATGCAAACACAAATTGCAAATACGATGCAGATGTTACAAAGGAGTTGATGAGAATGCGTTCATTGTATAGAAGGCTAGCTTTTTCTTCCATTCAACGACATAAAAATGTGTTTCTACCTTTTATAGGAACCATTGTTTTTCTAATGACGTTAAATGCTATCTGTCTAAGTATTATGATGGACAGAACTTTGGCATCGGAATCAGGAATGGAAACCATGGTAACGATTATGGGAATGGCTGTGGGAATCTTATCGATTTTTTCTGTGATTATGTTATCCTCGGTGTATTCTTTTATTCAAAAACAGAAAAACAAAGAATCTGGCTTGTATTTAATTTTAGGACTGGAGAAAAAACATCTTCGCTTGATTCTGTTTTGGGAAATGGTCTATGTAATGATTTTTTCCATTGTTCCTGGATCCGTTTTTAGTTTGATTTTGTATAAACTTTCTTTAGGGCTGTTTGTTCGTATGACCAATTTATCCATTGATATTTTTGCAGCGGGATTTTTTAGCAATGTTTTTCCTATATTCTATATTTCTGCGATTTTTGTTGGAGTTTTGCTATTGGTTTTATTTTTACAATTTTTTTCCATGAGAAAATATTCTCCCATTGGATTGATTCAGGAATCCAAAGCAGGAGAAAAAACAAACCGTTTTGCCCCATTGATTGGATTGGTAGGGGTGGTTTGTTTAATAGCGGGCTATGCCATTAGTATTTTAACGAAGCAACCGTTGGAAGCATTGAGTCATTTTTTCCTTGCTGCACTTTTGGTTATTATTGGAACCTATTGTTCTTTCTCAGTGTTGGTTGCTTTGGTATTACAAGGAATGAAAAATAAGAAAAGTATGTACTATAAAAAAGAAAATTTCTTTGCTATTTCTGGGTTGTTGTATCGGGTAAAAAACAACTCCCGTTCTTTGGCCAATATTGCCATTCTTTCTACGGCCCTTACCATTGTTTTAACATCGGGAATCAGTCTATATTCAGGTGCGAATGATTTATTAAACCGATTGTTTCCTGTGCGATATTCGGTGGAGGTGTATGATACCCCTTCTCATAAGGAGACTCTCACCTACTACCAAAATCTTTTGGGGGACTATGTAAAAGAGAAAAATCTTCAAGGAGAAGTAAAGGCAACAGTAAGTTGGTCTGTTCCCTTTCTATATGAAAAAGAAAAGTTGCATCCCTTAGAGCAGGATAAGGCTACAGGAAATATTTGGGCCGACAATCGGCTCATAGGTTTGGACCTGTATTACGCTCCGAATTCAAAGGTGGATTTTGGCGAGAATGATATTTTATTGGTGGAAAAGCAAAAGGAAAAAGCGAAGGTTTTTGAGACGTTAGGATATAAAGTGGGGATAATTTCTCCAGAAAAAAATGACGTTCCCATGGAGGAAATTACAGTGGGATTTGACCGAAATAAATCTCTTATTAAAAATTACTCCATTGGAGAGGCGATTGCTTCTCGTTATCAACCAAATATCGATGCATGGGGAAAGATTACTCCTTCTGTAAAAATTTCATTAGATGGAGAAAATTTCCCAGATGATTTTGCCTATAATTTACGCAATTACTTGGAAAAAACGGATTCCCATGTAGTGAAAGTTACCGATCGAGAGGCCTCAAAAGTAGAATTTCGAATGATGTATGGAGTTATCTTTTTTACTGGAATCATTTTGTCGGTTGCCTTTATGGTAAGTATGAGCCTTGCGATTTATTATAAACAATTGACAGAAGGATATGAAGATGTGGAACGATTCCGTATTATGCAACAATTAGGTATGACAAAAGAAGAAGGAAAACAGACCATTCAAAAGCAAATACGGACTCTGCTTTTCTTACCAGTAATTTTTTGTATCGTCCATACTTGCTTTGCTTTTCCAATTGTACAAAAATTTTTGTCTTTAATTGGACTATTGAACACAAAATTATTTATAGTGACAATGATTGGCGTTTTTGTGGTATATATTCTTTACTACTTCATTGTTTATCGTTGGACAGAAAAAGTTTATCGTAAAATTGTCTTGAAATCGTAAGGAGGTTTTATGAAAAAGAAAATAGCCTTAGGAGTGCTTGTGTTTTTCATTCTTGGCGGTTTGGCTCTCGTTCAAATGTTGGGGCCACGTTTGGGAATGATTTTTGGAAAACCGATTTATATAATAGAGCCAGAGGCCGATGAATTTGGGGAAATTGCTTTTTCCTATATGGATCAAATGGGCATTCATAGTCAGGAAGAATCTTGGAAAAAGGAAAGAGAAACCGCTCGCAAGGAGTTGACTTCTGTTAAAAGTAAAGAGGAATTGCGACCACTTGTGGAAAAATATATAAAAATCGCCGGCGGAAAACATTCTTTTGTTATGGACAACCAAGGGAAGGAAGAGGTGGAGGCAGAATTTGTTTTGCCAGAGACTTCCTTTGAAAATGGAATTGTCTATGTGAAGCTTCCAGGATTTATGAGCACGCCGGAGCAAGGGGCGAAATACGCCAATACCATTGCCAACGCTTTTCAGGAAGAAAATATTCGTGGTGCGATTGTGGATTTGCGAGGAAATACTGGAGGGGATATGGGTCCTATGGTTGCTGGTATTTCGCCTTTGTTAAGGGATGGAGAAATTATGTATTTTTCTTCTTTAGCAGGAGATAATGCCGTTACCTTAGAAAATGGAATCAATAAAGGGGGCGGAAGCTCTGTAGAGGTAGAAAATAAAGAAAAAGTTCAAGGTATTCCCATTGGCGTTTTAACCGATGAAAAAACAGCTTCTTCCGGTGAGGCGACTTTAATTGCCCTTTTGGGAGAAAAAAGAGTTCGGACTTTTGGAAAACCAACCGCAGGTTATGCTTCTGCCAACACAATATTTCCTATTACGAAAGAATGGAGCATGGTTCTTACGATTTCAAAGAATAAATCTCGAGAGGGGAAAATTTTTGAAGAAGAGCCAATGGTTCCTGATGAAAATACAGAAAGGTCTTTAGAGGCAGCAAAAAGTTGGATAGAAAAAGAAACTAGAGGGTGAAAGCCCTCTATTTTTTTGGGTAGAAAGAGAAAAAGGAGGGCATTATGATACGTTTTGAAAAAGTAACAATGGAAAATTTTGAAGAAGTCATTGGTCTAAAGTTAAAAGAGGATCAAGTGGAATTTTTAGAGAGCAATTTGTATTCTTTGGCTGAAGCAAAGGTAAATGAAGCTTTGGAACCAAGGGGAATTTATTATAACGAGGAATTAATTGGGTTTATGTTGTATTATTTTAAGGAAGATAACCCAGACTATGTTTATTTGAAACGAATTATGTTGGACGAAAAATTCCAAGGTCGCGGTTGGGGACGAGAAGCCATGGAAGAATCCATTGCTTTTTTCAAAAGAGAATACCCTACGATTGGAGCCGTGGAATTGATGCATTATTTTGATAACGAGGGGGGAGAAAGTCTCTATATTTCCCTTGGATTTGAGGAAACAGGAGAAGTACGGGAGACCGTTCGTCCAGGGACAGATATCGTAGACAAAGAGCGAGTGCGTCGCTATTTTTATTAATAAATCTTATATTTTTCCACAAAAAAACGGCTTTCTCTTAGGAGTGAGCCGTTTTTCTTTTAGCCTATTAGATTTTTTGAAATAAATTTTCTAAAATAGAGGAAAGATTTCCTGTATTTTGAGAATTTTGATTTTCGTAAGTTGCCTTATAGGATTCAGAAGGAACATAAGGGCGATTTTCTGAAATGGCCTCTGCTACCCGTTGGGTTTCGCTTCTTTGTAAATTTAAGAAATAGAATTTCTCCAACAGTTTCAAAGCAGAATTTTTGTCATTTCCAGAATAACTTTCTTCGTATTCCTTTGTGATTTCCATGGCGGAGTTAAGGGACTGCAAATAAATTTTCTGCAAGGTTTCCATTTTTTGTGGAATGGTCGCCTTTTCTTCCCGAGATGCTTCTGATTGGAAAGTATGGGAGATTTCTCTTAACCTTTGTTGTATTTCGGATTTAGAAAGGGAAGAAAAATCTTGGTTCATCGTTTCTTGAAGCAATCGAATTTTTCCGTCTACTTCTTTTTGTCCCATTAAGTAAGATTGGAAGTAGGCTTTTTCCTCTGAAGTCAAATGGGATAGCGTGTTGTGATTCAAAATCACCGTATAATTTTCATGATCCCAATCTACGAAAAGGCCAAAAGCTTCTGAAATGGCTCGTAAGGGAACCATTGTACGGTCTTGTACCAATTTTGGAGCCACATCCAAAGGAATGGTTTCTCCAGCCACTTGGATTGCAGGTTTATTTACAGTTAAGCGAATGATTTTATCTCCTGAAATGGTAACCTCTTTTGCTTCTTGATTCCACTTCACATCGTATCCCATGGATTCAGAAATAAAACGAATGGGAACAAGGGTGCGATCTTGTTCAATAATAGGAGCAACGTCAGTTTCGACTAAATTTCCATCCAACAAAATGCGAACTTCTCTAGCTTCTACAGAATGAGTAGGAAGTAGAAGGAGAAGGAGAAATAGGAAGAGAAGACTTAAACGCTTCATTGTTCATCCTCGCTATTGGAACGAGTAGAATTTTCTTCTGTGTTGTTGGTTTTAGTGGTAGAAGATCTTTGGGTACTGGAAGAATTAGAATTTCCAGAATCTTTACTTCCATAGGTATTTTGTAAGGATTGCAAAATTTCATCATCGCTACCGGAAACTTCTACAATAGAATCTTTCTCTGTAGTAGGTTCAATGTTTCCATCTTCTCCGTCATGATAGAAAAGTACATATTGTTTCGAAGGAGAAAGTCCCTCAGGGGCTTCGAACTCAATATTGGAAAGATTTCCCTTATAATTGTTCAAAATGCGAAGTTCCATTTGATTGTCTGCCGTAGTGGAAAGTTCTACTAAAGCAATGTAATCACTGGCGCTCATTTTTTCTCGAAGGGAAAGAGTTTCCGTTTCTTCTTCCTCATTTGTTTCTTCTGTTGTCGCGGCATTTTCTTTTTCAGCCGTGGTGGCTGTTTTTTTCGTAGCGGTATTTCCCTCAGCAGCAGCGGCTGGTTCTTCGGCCTTTTGAGAACAAGCCACTAAGGATAAGCTCAAAAGGGCTAAAATAGAAATCATTCGAAGTCTTTTCACAATCATACCTCCGTTAAATTATCATGGGCACTTTTTAAGTCTTCAATAATATTTAGGTGTTGTGGACATTGACTTTCACAAGAGCCACATTCCACACAATGAGATGCGTCATGATTTTCTTCTTGTAATTTTTCATATAAATCTTTATTGGATTCTTCTCCATAAACATGAAGATTGTTGTATTGCTTAAAAATCTTTGGGATTTCTACCTCTTGAGGGCAGGGCATACAATAATCGCAAGAAGTACAGCCAACTTGGGTACGTTTATCAAAAATCATCTTGGCTTCAATGTAAATATCTTGGTCTTTTTCATCTAGAGAGTTGGCTTCAACGATACTGGCTACATTTACATTGTCTTCCACTTGAGCCATAGAGCTCATACCGCTTAAGACAACCGATACTTCTTCTCGGTTAAACAAATAAGCCAAAGCATGTCCAGAAGGAGAGAAATCGTTAGAAGCTTCTTTGAATAAATCTTGAATATCTTGTGGCGGATAGGCCAATTTGCCCCCTTTAATCGGCTCCATAATTACAACAGAAAAACCTTTATTGTGAGCGTAATCCAAACCTTGTAAACCAGCTTGGTGACCGATATCCATATAGTTCAATTGAATTTGTGTAAAATCCCAATCATAGGCGTCACAAATTTCTTCAAATAGAGGGTATTCATCGTGGAAAGAGAATCCTAAGTAGCGAATCAAACCCTCTTCTTTAGCGCGCTTCATATCTTGGAAAACATTAAGGGAAGTAATTTTATCCCAACGTTGACGATCCAAAGCGTGGAGCAAATAAAAATCTACATATTCCACTTGCAACCGTTCCAATTGCAATTTCAAAAGATTATAGAAATCTCCTTCTTTTTCCGCTTTCCAAACGGGGCATTTTGTTGCCAAATAAATATCTTTTCTTCGTCCATTTTTTTGGAAATATTCCCCTACAAACAATTCCGATTGTTCGTTATGATAAGGAAAAGCCGTATCAATATAATTTACGCCATTGTCAATGGCATAATCCAACATTTTTGTGGATTCTTCCTTATTAATGGTTTCTTTGTCGTCTAAAGTAGGAAAGCGCATGCAACCAAAACCCAATTGGGATACGCTTAAATTATCTTTGGTAAAATTACGGTATTTCATAGTGTACCTCCCTTTGTTCCCTATTATAACACACTATCACAAAATAAAACGAAATCCTAAAAATATCTCCTTTTTGCAAGTGGCTCTATCAATGGTATAATACCCATGGAGGGACATATGATTCCAAAAGAAATTGAAAAAATCATAAAAAAATTAAATAGCGAAGGGAAAGAGGCTTATATTGTCGGAGGATGCGTACGAGATTGGATTTTAGGAATAGAACCCAAAGATTTTGATATTACAACCAATGCTCTTCCCGACGAAACCTTAGAAATCTTTCAAGATTATACCTGTTATACCATTGGGAAAAAATTTGGTACCATTGGGGTCTTAACAGAAGAAGGAATTGTGGAAATCACCACCTACCGAGTGGATGGGGAATATACAGATCATAGAAAACCTGGCGAGGTAGAATTTAGCCGTTCCTTAATAGAAGATTTGAAACGTCGAGATTTTACAATGAATGCCATTGCTTATAACCCAGAAGAAGGATTTGTGGATCCTTTTCATGGAAAAGAAGACACTGAGAGAAAAATCATTCGTTCCGTTGGCAATCCAGAAAAACGATTGGAAGAAGATGGATTGCGGATTCTTCGGGCTCTTCGATTTATGGGGCAATTGGATTTTGAGTTAAATAGAGATTTAGAGAAAACCATAGAGAAAAAAAGAAATTTGTTGCAATTTTTGTCTAAGGAACGGATTCGAGATGAAGTGGATAAAATTCTTCTGCAAGAAAAGCCATCGAAAGTTTTCCGAAAAATGTTGGAGCTACATGTGTTAGAAGAAATCTTTCCTGAACTGATTCCAACCGTTGATTTCGATCAAAAAAGTCCCTATCATGATCAAATGCTCTTCGACCATATTCTTTGTGTTGTAGATCATGCTCCGAGAAAATTGTCCTTGCGTTTGGCGGCCTTGTTCCATGATGTGGAAAAGCCCTCTACTTTTACTTGGGATGAAGAAAAGGAAAAGGGGAGGTTTTTTGGACACGATGCCCAAGGGGCTGAACAGGCAAGAAAAATATTAAGGAAATATCGAGAGCCTAATTCTCTGATTCATGAAGTAAGCACCTTGATTCGAGAGCATATGAAATTTCACGAAGAAATTTCTGATAAGGCCCTACGCCGCCAAATCCATCGAGTAGGAGAAGATTTAATATTGGATCTTTATGATTTAATGGGAGCGGATATGGCCTGTACATTTGCCGGTCGCGATCTTCATTGGGTGGAAGAGAGAAAAGCACGAATCCAAAAAATGTTAGAAGAAAACATTGTGGAAAAATCCAAGCTGGCAATTGGAGGAGCCGATTTAATAGAAATGGGCTGGGAACAAGGGCCAGAAATCGGAAAAGTTTTGAAAGAATTACAAGAACTAGTTATTGATGAACCAGAGAAAAATACGAGAGAAACACTTTTGAATATAATAAAAAATCGAAAATAGGGTATTTATAACTAGATAAAACCTTAGAAATAGCAGGGGGAGTTATGGGAAAATTATTTGGAACAGATGGCATCCGTGGAGTTGCCAATGAAGAACTTACACCAGAATTGGCCTATCGCACAGGACAAATTGCTGGGGAAGTGTTGATGGAAGGAAGAGAAGGAAGAGGATTGGTATTAATTGGAAGAGATACACGCCAATCTGGAGAAATGCTTCACCATTCCTTGGTTTCAGGACTTTTATCAACAGGAATGGATGTTGTGGATTTAGGAGTGATTCCAACCCCAGGGGTAGCGTATTTGGTTCGAAAATACCAAGCAGATATGGGGATTGTCATTTCAGCCTCTCACAATCCATATATTTACAACGGAATTAAAATTTTTGATAAAACAGGATATAAATTGCCAGATGCAATCGAAGAAAAAATCGAAGAAAAATTATTAAATGAGGAATATCGTTCCCCATTGGCCCATGGAGATGATATTGGCAGAATTCGCCATGATTTCCGCGGAGCAGAAGACTATAAGGATTATTTAATGGGCCTTATGGACGAGGATATTTCCGACAAAATTATTGCCATGGATTTAGGAAACGGGGCTTTAAGCCATATGGCACAAGACGTTTTGGAAAGCCTTGGAGCGACTGTTTATGCCATTAACAATAGCCCAAATGGAAAGAACATTAACGATCAATGTGGTTCAACAGATCCAGGAAAAATCCAAGCATTGGTAAAAGAGAAAAAAGCGGATATTGGATTGTCTTTTGATGGAGATGCGGATCGAATTATTGCAGTAGATGCAAAAGGAAACATCATTGATGGAGACCATATCTTAGCCATTTGTGCCATGCAATTAAAAGAAGAAGGAAAGCTAACAAACAATATGGTTGTTGGTACGATTATGACCAATATCGGGCTCGATCGATATTTAGAATCCATCGGCGTTGAAATTACTAAGACCAAAGTAGGAGACCGTTATGTTTTAGAATCTATGTGTGAAAACAATTACGTTCTGGGAGGAGAACAATCAGGACATATTATTTTCAAAGATTACAACACAACAGGCGATGGTTTGGCAACGGGAATTCATCTCCTACAAGTAATGGCAAAAACAGGAAAGACAAGCGACGAATTAAACGGTTTGATGACCTCTTATCCACAAGTTTTAGTGAATGCAAAAGTAGCAAAAGACAAGAAAGATGCCTATTTGCACCATGAGGGAATCCAAAAATCCATTCAAGAAGTAGAAGAAAAATTCAAGGGAAATGGACGGGTAGTCATTCGTCCATCGGGAACAGAACCTTTGGTACGTGTAATGATCGAGGGAGATGACCAAGAAATTTTGGAAAAATGTGCGAGAGAATTGGCAGAGGAAATTGAAAGGGAATTGGCATGACGGACAGAAAAAATTATAGAATTATTTCTGACTCGGCTACAGATTTATCCAAAGAAGACCAAAGAAGCATAGGTGTGCGTTTTGTGCCTTTCAAAATCGACATAGAGGATCAAACTTTTGTAGACGACGACGATTTGAACTTGGACGAATATTTTTATGCAATGAAAAAGACAAAAGACCCTATCCGTACGGCTTGTCCTTCTCCAATGGAATTTGAGGAAGCACTACTGGAGGCGGTAGAGTCCGATGGGATATTCCTAATCACCATATCAAAGGAACTGAGTGGGTCCTATAATGCGGCAAAAGTCGCTGTAGCTGCATTTCAAGAAAAACATCCAGAAGTTCCAGTGCATTTAATTGATTCAAAGTCAGCATCTGCAGGGCAAAGCAATATTGCTTTTATGTTACACGACTATATCCAAGAAGGGCTTTCCTTTGAAGAAATTGCAGAAAGAATAGAAGAGTTTGTTGAAAGACAAAGCACCTATTTTGTATTGGAAAGTTTAGACAATTTAATTAAAAATGGCCGAATCAAAAAAACAGCGGGATTGGTGGTAAATGCCTTAAACATTAAACCCATTATGAAAGACAATGGAAATGGAGAAATCGAACTTTTCCAAGTCAATCGAGGTTTTAAGAAAAGTTTGAAGAAATTAGCAGAAAAAGTCATTGAGGAAGCCGAGAGCAAAACCATCGAAATCGTTTCTATCGCCCATGTAGGAACTTTGGAAAAAGCCATGGAATTAAAGGAACGAATTATGGAAGGGAGCAATATTCGACGCATTCACGTGATCGAAACAAAAGGCTTGGCTTCCGGATACGCTGACTTAGGAGGAATCGTCATTGCCTTTTAGGAATTGAAGTAGAATGATTGATTTTTCCCATTGAATACGGTATGATGAAGTTATATATTTGAAAAATTTTGCAAAATTTTTAGGAGGATTATTTTAATGGCAAGAGAAAAATTTGAAAGAACCAAACCACACGTTAACATTGGTACAATCGGTCACGTAGACCACGGTAAAACAACGTTAACAGCAGCAATCACATTAGTATTAAACAAAAGATTCGGAAGCGGTGAGTTCGTAGATTACGCAAACATCGATAAAGCACCAGAAGAAAGAGAACGTGGAATCACAATCTCAACTTCTCACGTAGAATACGAAACACCAAACCGTCACTACGCTCACGTAGACTGCCCAGGCCATGCTGACTATGTAAAAAACATGATCACAGGAGCCGCTCAAATGGACGGCGCTATCCTAGTATGTTCTGCAGCAGACGGACCAATGCCACAAACTCGTGAGCACATCCTATTAAGCCGCCAAGTAGGGGTACCAAAAATCGTAGTATTCCTAAACAAACAAGACCAAGTAGACGACGAAGAACTAATCGAATTAGTAGAAATGGAAATCCGTGACCTATTAAGCGAATACGACTTCGACGGCGACAACACACCAATCACTGTAGGATCTGCCTTAAAAGCATTAGAAGATCCAGACGGAGAATGGGGCGACAAAATCGTAAAATTAATGGAAACCGTAGACGAATACATCGACGAACCAGTACGTGACGTAGACCATGCTTTCCTAATGCCAGTAGAAGACATCTTCTCTATCACAGGTCGTGGAACCGTAGCAACAGGCCGTGTAGAAACAGGCGTAGTAAAAGTAGGCGACAACGTAGAAGTAGTAGGATTAACAACAGAAAAACGTACCATCGTAGTAACAGGGGTAGAAATGTTCAAAAAACAATTGGATCAAGCCCAAGCCGGAGACAACGTAGGTCTATTATTACGTGGTGTACAAAGAGACGAAATCGAACGTGGACAAGTATTAGCAGCACCAAACAGCATCGCTCCACACACAAAATTTGAAGGCGAAGTATACGTATTAAGCAAAGAAGAAGGTGGACGTCATACACCATTCTTCAACGGATATCGTCCACAATTCTACTTCCGTACAACAGACGTAACAGGTGATATCAAATTACCAGAAGGTGTAGAAATGGTAATGCCAGGAGACAACGCAACATTCACAGTAGAACTAATCACACCAATCGCAATGGACGAAGGATTACGTTTTGCGATTCGTGAAGGTGGTCGTACAGTAGCATCAGGCGTAGTAACAAAAATTCTTGGATAAGAATTGTTATAAGCAAAAATAAGAAAGAGAGTCGAAAGACTCTCTTTTTTTATGGAAAATTTTCTGAGAACTTAGGAAAAGATAAGGCAATTCACTAGATTTCTAAATTTTATACAATTTTATTTTTTTCTATTGTTTTCTTTTTCCATTCTCTATAGGATATAAGTAGAACTATTTTATATTCAAGGAGATTTACATGTTTTGTATTCCGATTTTAATTCCGGCTTATGAACCGGATTCTCGCTTGTTTGATCTAATTTCAGAGTTGCATCGGCGAAATATGGGACCCATCTATATTGTAAACGATGGGAGTTCTTCTTCTTTCGATTCGATTTTTTCTCTTTGCCAACCAATGGTTCAGGATTTAGGAGGGAAGATTTTAATTCACCCTGAGAATCGTGGAAAAGGGCAGGCCTTGAAAACGGCAATTGCAGCGGTTTCGGAAGATTTTCCAGAAATTTTAGGTGTAGTAACGGCCGACTCAGACGGACAACATGACCCAGATTCCATTGAAAAAATTCGCAAGGAAATGGAGAAGAATCCAGGAGATCTAATTCTAGGATTTCGTGAGTTTTCAGGAGAAGAGGTACCTTTGCGCAGCCGTCTAGGAAACGCCATTACGGAGAAAGTGTTTCAATTTGTAACCGGTCGTGCTTTGAAAGATACCCAAACGGGACTGCGGGGAATTCCTCGGGAAATGTTCTCCACCCTTCTTTCCTCTCAGGCAACGGGCTTTGAGTTTGAGATGGAAATGCTAGTAGACGGAATCCGTTCTTTTGAAATTGTAGAGATTCCCATTGAAACCATTTATGATTCTCGAGAACATCATCAATCCCATTTTCATACCGTAAAAGACTCATGGAAAGTATATCGTGTTTTAGGTCGAGGATTTTTCCTATTTGCCTGTGGCTCCGTTCTGTCTATGGCTTTGGATTTGTTTTTATTCTCTTTATTCTGTTCTTTTTTTAAGAGCTCTTATCCAGGAATTTATATCGTTTTGGCAACGATTTTAGCAAGGGTTTGTTCCTCTTTTTTCAACCTAGTATTTAACTACAAAATTGTTTTTCAGAGTTCTCAAAACTTTTTGTCTTCTTTGGGAAAATATTACTCACTGGCTTTGTTTATTATGGGAGCAAGTGCAATTTTTGTAAGCATAATTTTATGGATTTTCCCCAGTTTTTCAGAGGTTGTGGTGAAATTCTTTGTGGACTTGGCCTTGTTTTTTGTCAGTTATTCCATCCAAAACAAAAGGGTTTTTAGAAAAAAATAGAATCTTTTCCCGTGGGGAAGATTTGGACATAAAAAAACTCCCGGCTTTTACGGAAGCTTTTTTATTGGGGGAATTCTTGGAAGTACATTCGAGAAACAGCGGAAGAAATAGCTATAAAGAAAAAATGTGGAGGAAACTCAGAAAAATAAAAAAACATATGTTCTTTTTTGCGGGATTTGTGTTATAATGACCTAAGGTAAAAAGGAACAGAAAGAGTTTTATAATGTATGAAAATGTTTTCTTATGTGTGTGACGAGGTTTTTATGAATCATTTTGAAGAAGTTTTATGGGCGAAGAAAAAAGTAGAGGGAAGTCGACTTTTGTGGCTTCCTCTGTGGCAACATATGGAAGATACAGGATTTGTTATGGGACAACTTTGGGAACATTGGCTGAGCCAAGGAGTAAAAGATTTTATTGGGGAAAATTTATATCCTTTGGATGAGGAAGAAATTAAAAAGCTATGTGTATTTTTAGGATATTCCCATGATTTGGGTAAAGCTTGCGCCAGTTTTCAATCGATGTCTGGCGTTCCAAATCAAAGAGATTTAGATGCTCGGTTAATGGAAAATTTGGAACGTCATGGATTTACAGGAATAAGCCAATTGGTTTTATCTTCTTCTAGAGAGACGCCTCACGCTTTAATGGGGCAGGCTTTATTCATGGAGTATGGCGTAGGAGAAGATATTTCTTCTATTGTTGGGGGACATCATGGAAAAGCTCCGGATTCTATGAAAGCAGTGAGGGAACATGGGCCTTTTTGTTATGACGCGAACTATTTTCAAGTGGACGATAAAAAAAGCGAAATTTACAAAAAATGGGACGAGGGACAAAGGAATTTATTTGCCCGTATTTTAAGAGAGAATCGTTATTCTTCCATAGAGGAACTTCCTTCCATTCCTCAAAAAGTACAAATTTTATTATCTGGACTTTTGATTATGGCGGACTGGATTGCCAGTAATGAACGATATTTTCCATTGATTGATTTAGAGGAAGAGGGAGTACAAGATCAAGAGAAGCGCAGAATAGAAGGCTGGAGAAAATGGGAAAAGACAAATCTTTATGAAGGTGAATATCTGCCAGAGGTAGAAGAAGTTTTTCAATGTCATTTTGGATTTTCTCCTAGGAATGTGCAAGAGGTTTTTTCTCATTGTATGGAAAAGACAGAAAATCCGGGGATTTTTATTTTGGAAGCACCTATGGGAATTGGGAAAACAGAGGCGGCTTTAGCAGGGGTAGAAATTTTATCCTATAAAAAACGGAGCCGAGGTATGTTTTTTGGTTTACCAACTCAAGCAACTTCCAATGGGCTTTATCCTAGAGTTTATGATTGGTTGAAAAAATGGATGGAAGAAACGGAGAATACGACTTCTATTCGTTTGCTTCATGGAAAGGCGTCGCTAAACGAAGAGTTTGCGGGGTTGGCAGAAAATATTAACGTTGATGAAAGCCGAAATGAAAGCGTTCAGGTCAACCAATGGTTTTCAGGGCGAAAAACAGCTTCTTTGGATGATTTTGTTATAGGAACAGTGGATCAATTTTTGCTATTGGCGTTGAAGCAGAAACATTTGGCGCTGCGACATTTGGGTTTTAGCAAAAAGGTAATCGTATTGGATGAAATTCATAGTTACGATACCTATATGGCTCAATATTTATACAGAGCTGTAGAATGGTTAGGAACTTATAATGTTCCGGTTATTATTCTTTCGGCTACTTTGCCTCGAGAAAGACGGGAAGAGTTAATTATCCACTATATGCAAGGTCGTGGTTTGAAAAAACGAGAGATGAAAAAACAGATGGAATCCTTTCCTATAGGAAGCTATCCTGTTGTTACTTATACCGATGGGGATTTGGTTCTTCAAGAAACCTCCTTTGAAGAAATGGAAGAGAAGAAAGTAGCCATCCATTTTTTAGGGGAAGAAAATAGAATGGATTTTTTGGAAGAAAAACTCCAAAACGGAGGTATTATTGGGATCATTGTCAATACGGTCAAAAGAGCCCAACAATTTACGGAAGAATGTTCCGAAAGATTTGGCCCAGAAATGGTGGATCTTCTTCATTCTAGCTTTATCGGGACCCATCGAGTAAAGAAGGAAGAGGATTTAATGGCTCAAATCGGGAAAGGTGGAAATCGACCAAAGGGGAAAATCATTATTGGAACCCAAGTGATGGAGCAGTCTTTGGACATTGATTTTGACCTTCTAATTTCTGACTTGGCGCCTATGGATCTTTTGATTCAAAGAATCGGACGACTTCATCGCCATAAAATTCCTCGTCCAAAAGGCTTTGAGATTCCTCAATGTTACGTTATGGGGCGCAGTGATATTTTAGAATTTGAGCCAGGGTCTATGGCTGTATATGGGGGATATTTATTGGCAAGAACGCAATTTTATTTGCCAGAAAACGTAATGATTCCTAAAGATATTCCTACGTTAGTAGAAAAAGTGTACGGAACAGAAAATATATGCTTCCCCCATGAGTTAGAAGTCATATATAATAATATGAAAGAGAAAGAAAAGGACAAACATACAAAAAAAGAAACCAAAGCGAAAGTATATCAAATTCTTTCTCCAGGAAGGAAAAAGCAAAAAAGTCTCATAGGATGGCTTAGTTTTGAAAGTCTAGTGGAGACCGAAGAAAGGGCAAGCCAACAGGTTCGAGACAGTTTAGACACCATTGAAATCATTGCCTTAAAAAAAATTGGCAATGGATACGGGATTTTTGGAGAAGAAGAAGATATTTCTCTTAAAATTTCCGATTTTGAAATAGCCCGGGAAGTGGCGAAACAGACGCTGAAATTACCAAGTATTCTGTGTATGCCAAATAATATAGACGCAACCATTGATCAATTGGAAGCGTATCGAATTCAGAACTTGAAAGAATGGGAGGAGATAATCTGGCTAAAAGGGGCATTAGGAATTGTTTTTGATGAAGAAAATACCTTTATATTAAATGGCGTTCGTTTGACCTATGATGAGAAGTTGGGACTGAAATACGAAAGGATGTGAAGAATTTGCGTTTTAACTTATTAGACGAACCGTGGATTTCCGTAATAACGGATTCCAAAGGAACGACAAAAGAAGTATCTCTTTTAGAATGCCTTGAGAATGCGCCAAACTATCTTGGCTTGGGAGGAGATATGAAGACCCAAGATTTTGCCATGCTTCGTTTATTGCTGGCAGTGCTTCATACGGTATTTTCTCGTTTTGATGGAGAGGGAAATCCTTACGAATTTGTAAATTTAGACGACCGATTTAAGCCCTTGGAAGAAATCCATTCCGACGATGAAGAGGAATATGCAGAAGCTTTAATGGAAACGTGGAAAACTTTATGGGAAGAAAAACAATTCCCAAATATTGTAGGGGAATACTTAGAAAAATGGAGAGATCGTTTTTACTTACTCCATGAGACATATCCCTTTTTCCAAGTTACGGAAAAGGAAGTGGCACCAAATAAATTAAATAAATCAAAACCTAGCAGCGTTTCGGGGAAAAATATGAATCGTTTGATTTCTGAAAGTGGAAATAAAGTGGCCCTATTTTCTCCCAAATATGAAGGAAAAGGAAATAAGGAAATCTTATCTTTTCCTGAAGTAGCTCGTTGGTTGCTGACGTTCCAAGGATATAGTGGATTATCGGATAAGGTAATTTTTGGGAAGGAAAAATATAAATCTTCCAAAGGATGGATTTTTGACTTAGGAGGGGTTTTTGTTGAGGGAGAAACTCTTTATGACACCCTTCTTTTGAATCTGGTTTTAGAGCATCCAGAAGAAATGTATATTTTGAATGAACAAAAACCTTGTTGGGAATATGAACCCAAAGAAATCATCGAGAGATATATGAAGTCTGCAACGGTAGACAATCTTGCTGAACTTTATACCAACTGGAGTCGAGGGATTTTTATTCCTCCAGAAACGGTAGAAGAAAAACCATTTTCTTTTGACATTGTGAAAATTCCAGATATGAATCATCAGGATTTATTTTTGGAGCCTATGACTCTGTGGCGATACAATCTTAACGGAGAGAATAAGGACACTTATACGCCAAAGAAACACACTCCCAATCAAGCCTTATGGCGTTCCTTTGGGCTTTTAATGGTTTCTTATGGAGAAAATAAGCGAATTCCTATTTTAATGAAATGGATTCAAGGGTTAGAAGATACAGTTGGAGAGTATGATTTAACCATTCAAGCCGTTAGTATGAGAGACGATGGAAATGCGACTTCGTGGGTTCCTGTAGACGAAATTTTAGATTCTCTAAATATAAACGAATGGATTTTATCTGATGTTTCAAAAAATGGCTGGGTTCCTCGGATCAACGATATGGTTGAGTTAACGAAGTCGGTAATTGAAAAAACCTTTAGAAAATTTGTTATGGATATAAAGGAAATTCGGAATCTATCTTCTAGCGAATTTGTAAACCAAAAGGTAGAAGAGATGTATTTCTTGGTAGACAGTCCATTCCGAGATTGGATTGAGGGAATTGAACCAGAGAATTCCAAGGAAGAAAAACTGCAAGAATGGAAAAATATTTTAAGAAAAATTGTTCAAAGAGAAGCAGAAAAAATGGCGATGGAAGGAACTTCGAGAGATTATGTTGGAATAGAAAAAAGGATTAGCGAAACACGAAGTGAATACAAAAATATTCCTTTATCATACAATTCTTTTTTATATTTTTTAGAGCAAGAGCTTAAAGGTTAGGAGGGTACAATGGAAGAAAAAGCAGAAAGAAAAAATACGGTTTATTCTGTCACCAATCGAATTGCTTCAAGATTGATTCAAATGGAAGAAACCTCTTCTGGGAAAGCAACCTTAGCAGAACTTAGAAAATCCATCGGAAAGCCTCTAAGTGAAACCATTGGTGTTTGGTCCACTTTGTACGATCAATTGCCAGAAGAATTTTTGGGACAAGGGGAACAACTATCGAAAGAGGAAAAATCCATCTTATATGCCTTACAAATTTTGGCCCTTTCAGAGCAAGGAAGCAAAAAAAGTGGGATGATGGCAGAAGAGGAAGAAATTGACGGAGAAAAAGTAAAAAATCGCTGGAAGAATATGGGGCATACATTCCGTTCCTTGCGAATGGGAGAAAACACGACAGCCGTAGATCGCCGTTTTAATGCCTTAATCACGGCTTCCACTTTTGAAGAATTTATCTATCATTTGCGACAAATGACAAAACTTATGAAAGCCAAAACCACAGCTCCTATTCATTATGGAAAACTAGCAGAGGATTTATACTGGTTCCAAAGGGGAGAAGAAGAACGAGTACGACTTGCATGGGCAAAAGCTTATTATCAAAGAAATAAAAAAGGAGAAGAGAACAATGAACAATAATCAACGCTTATTTTTAGACATTCACGCCATTCAAACTTTGCCACCATCTAATATCAATCGTGACGATACAGGCAGTCCAAAATCCGCTCAATATGGTGGGATTCGAAGAGCAAGAGTCAGTTCTCAATCATGGAAACGAGCCATCCGAAACTATTTTATTGATAAGGGAGAAATAAAAAATGTTGGCGTTCGTACTTTGGAAGTCGTAGAATTTGTGGCGAAAAAAATTCTAGAATTGGACAATGGGAAAAGTGAAGAAGAAGCCATTAAACTAGCCAAAGACGCATTGGAAGGCGCTGGATTGAAATTAAAAGATAATAAAACAAAAGCCCTATTTTTCTTAGGAGATACCCAAGGAAGAAATTTGGCCAAAGCAGCCCTTGAAGGAGAAAACGACAAAGAAGTTCTAAAAAATATTTTGAAAAACAACCAAGCAATTGATATTGCTCTATTTGGCCGTATGCTAGCAGATGACCCATCTCTAAACGAAGATGCATCTTCTCAAGTGGCTCATGCCATTTCCACTCACGGAGTGCAATCGGATTTCGATTTCTTCACAGCCGTAGATGACTTACAAGGAGAAGAACAAAGTGGTGCCGGCATGTTAGGAACCATCGAGTTCAATTCTTCTACTCTTTACCGTTATGCCAACGTAGCCGTACATGATTTCTATCGCCAAATTGAAGACAAAGAATCCGTAGCAGCGGCCTTAAAACTTTACGTAGAAGCATTTATAAACTCTTTGCCAACAGGAAAAGTAAATAGTTTTGCCAATCAAACGGTGCCACAAGGAGTTTTAATCGTATTGAGAAAAGACCGACCAGTAAACTTAGTAAGTGCCTTTGAAAAACCCGTTTCTTCCACAAAAGGATATGTAGAGCAATCTTTAGAAAAATTAATGGAAGAATATAAGAAAACACAAAAATTTGTAGAAGAACCAGAATTTTCTATCGTATTAACCATGGATGATTTCAACGGAAAAGAAGAGGTTCAAGAAGCGAAATCTATAAAAGATTTATTGGAAACTTTGAATGGCCAGTTGGAAAAATTCATCCAAGAAATGTAAGGTGATGGAATGAAAACCATCTTATTAAAATTTGCAGGACCTTTGCAGTCTTGGGGGACAGGGTCTCACTTTGAAACAAGACACACAGACTACTACCCCTCAAAGTCAGCTGTAATTGGTCTAATTGCAGGAAGTATGGGAATTCGCAGAGAAGAAGAGGAACGATTAGAAGAACTAAGAAATCTCGATTTTGCCCTTCGAATTGATCAACAGGGACAAATTCTAAGAGATTACCACATTGCCAGCAAATACAAACCAACTGGCGTTTTTGAAAAAAATTACGTAACCAACCGTTACTATTTAGAAGATGCTATCTTTATGGTAGCCATTGGATCGGAAGAAGAAGAAAAAATAGAAGAAATAGCCGAAGCCCTAAAATCTCCTTATTTTCAAGGGTTTATGGGGCGACGTTCTTTACCTTTAACTGCAGATTTTTTCTATGGAATCGAAGAGAAAAATCCAATCGAAGCCTTAAAAGAAATACCATGGCAAGGAGCGGACTGGTACAAAAAACATCACAAAAACCAATTAACAATTTATGCAGATGCCCATTTGATTCCAGAAGAAAAAGGAAAGCCACGAAAAGATCGCCCGATTTCTTTCCATCAAAAAGAAAGAAAATTCGCCTTCCGTATGGAAGCAAAGACTTCTTGCGAAGTCCCTGGAGATCTAGAAGCCAAAGAACACGATGCATTTGGTGCAATAGGAGGTTGAGAAAATGTATATTTCTAGAGTAGAAATGGACCGATACAATCGGCCAAAGATGAAACAGCTCAATCACCTAGGAGCGTTCCATAGTTGGGTAGAAGAATCTTTCCCAGAAGAAATAGAAAAGAAAACAAGAAGCCGAAAACTTTGGCGAATCGACTCTCTGAACGGGAAAGAATACCTTCTAATTATTAGCGAATCCAAACCTTCGTTAGAAAAAATGGAACGCTTTGGGATCGAAGGGACGGCCCAAACCAAAGACTACACTCCCTTTTTAGAACGTTTAGAAGAAGGGCAAGAGCTCCGTTTTCGTCTAAAAGCCAATCCAACCAAAGCTCTATCTCAAGAAGGAAAGAGAGGGAGGGTCGTCCCCCTTTCCAAAGATGAAGATTTAATGGAATATCTTATGGAACGAGCCGAGAAAAATGGATTTTCTCTACAATTGGAAGATTTTCTTATTGTGGAAAAAGGGTACGAAGAATTTTCAAAAGCAGGTCAACGAAAGATAAAGCTGCGAAAAGCTGTGTATGAAGGAAAGTTGACCATTACAAACATCGAAGATTTTCGCAACACATTAATCCATGGATTGGGAAAGAAAAAAGCCTATGGTTTTGGATTGATGACAGTTATCCCAAGCAGATAATATGAACGAACAAGTCGGTGCGAAGAAAACAGAACTCCAAGAACTACCAAGAATTGGGGATAGAGTCAGCTTTATCTACATTGAACACGCAAAAATCAATCGTCAAGATAGTGCCATAACGGTCACAGACAAACAAGGAATTGTGCGAATTCCAGCCGCAATGGTCGGTGTTTTAATTTTGGGGCCAGGAACAGACATCAGTCATAGAGCCGTAGAATTGATTGGGGATACGGGAACGAGTATGGTATGGGTTGGAGAAAGAGGCGTTCGACATTACGCCCACGGAAGAGCTCTAGCTCACTCCACAAGATTTTTAGAAAAACAAGCCAGCCTTGTTTCCAACACAAGAACCCGTCTAAGCGTAGCCAGGCGCATGTATCAAATGCGTTTCCCCGGAGAAGACGTATCAAAACTAACCATGCAACAATTGCGAGGCCGAGAAGGAGCGAGGATTAGACATATTTACCGTCAACAATCCAAACTTCACAACGTTCCGTGGGATGGAAGAGAATACAACCCCGACGACTTCTTAGCCGGAAATGCTGTAAATCAAGCCCTTTCTGCGGGAAACGTCTGTCTATATGGTATCGTCTATAGCATAGCCGTCGCCTTAGGCCTATCCCCAGGGCTAGGTTTTGTTCATACAGGTCACGACCAATCCTTTATCTATGACATAGCCGATCTATATAAAGCAGAAATCACCATTCCCATAGCCTTTGAAATTGCAGAAGAATACACAGAAGAAGATGACATCGGAAGATTAACTAGACAAAGAGTGCGAGACGCCTTTGTTGACGGGAAAATTATGACTCAAATTGTAAAAGACATACAATATCTACTAGAAGTCAAAGCCGAAGAAGAAATGTATATTGATACAATCAATCTATGGGATGACAAGGAAAAATTGGTAAAACACGGAGTCAGCTACAAAGAGGGAGAATAATGCCTTTAACAGTAATCACCCTAAAAAAGACCCCCGATTCTCTGCGGGGGGACTTAACCAAATGGATGCAAGAAATCAGTATAGGAGTCTATGTAGGAAATTTCAACACAAGAATCCGAGAAAAATTATGGGAAAGAGTGAAAGAAACCGTAGGAGTTGGAGAGGCAACCCTAAGTTATGCCCATCGAAACGAAATCGGTTACGCCTTTCAAACCATTCACACAGAAGCTCAAGCCATTGATTACGACGGAATTCCCTTAGTAAAAATCATAAAGGAAGAAGAAAAACAAACGCCAAAGTCTACCAAAGGATTTAGCGACGCTGCAAAATTTCGAAAAGCAAAAAAATATTCCAATAAAAACAAAAAATGGGATTCGCAAGACTACATTATTTTAGATATAGAAACCAGTGGATTGGACGAAATAAAAAACAGCATAATAGAAGTCGGATGCATTCGAAAAAACAGAGGGGAAAGGGAAGAATATCAATCTTACGTAAAAACAAAAGAAATTCTTTCAGAAGACATCGTAAAATTAACAGGAATAACCAACGAAATACTAGAAAAAGAAGGAAAATCCCTAGAAATTGTATTGGAAGAACTCCTAGATTTTATGGGGCAAGGAGAAATAATAGGATATGGAATTCCCTTTGACATACGATTTATTAACCAAGCCCTACAAAATGATGGGAAACCTCGGATAAAAAATAAAGCCAAAGATTTGATCAAACAAGTAAAACGAGAACAATCTTGTTTAGGAAACTATAAACTAGAAACAGTATTAAAACAATACGGGATCGAAAAAGAAGTACCCCACAGAGCGCTAGAAGATGCAAAGCTTATAGAAGAACTATGGGAGAAACTAAATAAAAACCAAGGATAAAAACAAAAGAAACGGCTATATTTATGGGATCTTTAAGTGTACTTCCCGCACACGCGGGGGTGATCCCACTATATCCAAGTCTTTTATTTCGTCTACCTTGTACTTCCCGCACACGCGGGGGTGATCCCTGGAGGGAATACTATGAGGCTACCTGATCATTGTACTTCCCGCACACGCGGGGGTGATCCTGGAACTTTTGAAGGAAGAAAAGAAGAAACTAAGTACTTCCCGCACACGCGGGGGTGATCCTTAAGAACGAAAAACAAATTATCACAAGTAGATGTACTTCCCGCACACGCGGGGGTGATCCCATTAATTCTCCATGATATCGTGTTTTGATTGTGTACTTCCCGCACACGCGGGGGTGATCCCAACTGATGAACAAACTATTTTACGCACAGCAAGTACTTCCCGCACACGCGGGGGTGATCCCGGCGGTCAATAAATCGGCAACCAACAAATTATGTACTTCCCGCACACGCGGGGGTGATCCTCTGCTGTCTCATGGATATCTCCAAAGGAATTATGTACTTCCCGCACACGCGGGGGTGATCCCAAACGGAGAAGTGACGGGAGAAAGTCATACCAGTACTTCCCGCACACGCGGGGGTGATCCTAAAGTCATGCCGGGTTCTTATATCAATTTTGTGTACTTCCCGCACACGCGGGGGTGATCCTCACGATCCCACCTGCAGTACGGGATCAATATCGTACTTCCCGCACACGCGGGGGTGATCCCCTCTGTGCTTTGGGTTTTGGATTCGTTTACTAGTACTTCCCGCACACGCGGGGGTGATCCTTTCTCCATCTCTCTGCGGTCTAGCTTACGTAAGTACTTCCCGCACACGCGGGGGTGATCCCGTTCCCTTTTAAGTGAGGTGCTATGGTGTGAGGTACTTCCCGCACACGCGGGGGTGATCCTTCGTTCCTTAGGTAGAGATACAAAAACAGTGGGTACTTCCCGCACACGCGGGGGTGATCCTACGAGTTTAAGGAGTTGAAGAAGTTGATTCAGGTACTTCCCGCACACGCGGGGGTGATCCCGGGCCTTAGCTACCCTGCCATATACAACGCAAGTACTTCCCGCACACGCGGGGGTGATCCTGCGTCTTACCTACTACTTTAATTTCCTTCCCTGTACTTCCCGCACACGCGGGGGTGATCCCGGTAACCTCTAAGGTGTCAACGCCCCCCTGTGGTACTTCCCGCACACGCGGGGGTGATCCTAAAGGGACGGCCACATGGAAGAATATGCCGGCGTACTTCCCGCACACGCGGGGGTGATCCCACTTTACACGCTGCTTTAAGGACGGGGCAAGTGTACTTCCCGCACACGCGGGGGTGATCCGAGGAAATGATAGAGCAGTTTAAAAATAAGGGGTACTTCCCGCACACGCGGGGGTGATCCTAAAGATTAAGGCTACATTGCTCAAATGCTTTAGTACTTCCCGCACACGCGGGGGTGATCCTGACTGATAGAACCTGGAATTATCTAGTAGAATGTACTTCCCGCACACGCGGGGGTGATCCTAATGAATTTATTGAATGTATAAAAGATAAAAAGTACTTCCCGCACACGCGGGGGTGATCCGTGCTAGAGAGGATGATGCAAGATGCAGAACAAGTACTTCCCGCACACGCGGGGGTGATCCTTGTTTTGATTTCCTTAAACCCTGCCTACTCACGTACTTCCCGCACACGCGGGGGTGATCCCGGATGGTTATAGAATTTATATAGATTTTGTTGGTACTTCCCGCACACGCGGGGGTGATCCTAACTAAAACTCGCACGGAACTCCATTTCCATCGTACTTCCCGCACACGCGGGGGTGATCCTTCTTCTCCCCTAAGAACGCCCATTGCCATGGCGTACTTCCCGCACACGCGGGGGTGATCCTTTGATACTTACAAGGTTGGGACGACAGCAAACGTACTTCCCGCACACGCGGGGGTGATCCCCATAAAAGTTGATTCCCGAATTGTTCAATTAAGTACTTCCCGCACACGCGGGGGTGATCCCAACACATTTTAATTTGATTGTCAAGTATTTTTGTACTTCCCGCACACGCGGGGGTGATCCCTTTTTCAGCACGTCTGCGTCCAAAGTATTAAAGTACTTCCCGCACACGCGGGGGTGATCCCTGCGCCAATCGAGTACCCCAATCAAACCGCATGTACTTCCCGCACACGCGGGGGTGATCCTATGATACGAAAAATGGGACCCGGAAAATATCGGTACTTCCCGCACACGCGGGGGTGATCCCTCGATATCTGCTTCGGGTACTTCTTCGGAGATGTACTTCCCGCACACGCGGGGGTGATCCTCATCGTCCTTGAAACATTTGCTTTTTTGGCCAGTACTTCCCGCACACGCGGGGGTGATCCCTACTAGAGGCCCTACTAGATGAGCAGACAAAGGTACTTCCCGCACACGCGGGGGTGATCCTGCTATTTGATTCCCAATCCATTTGTAACCACCGTACTTCCCGCACACGCGGGGGTGATCCTTATGTTTATATATATGTTTATGTATGTATCTGTGTACTTCCCGCACACGCGGGGGTGATCCTATGAAAAGTGGCTAGAAGAAGAAAATTTAATTGTACTTCCCGCACACGCGGGGGTGATCCCTGGTCGTGGTACGACTTAGACGACAAAAATCTGTACTTCCCGCACACGCGGGGGTGATCCCATAAAAAAAAGATATAAAAAAATAAAATTTTCGTACTTCCCGCACACGCGGGGGTGATCCTCACATATAAACACTCATATAATAATATATATAGTACTTCCCGCACACGCGGGGGTGATCCTATCAGAAAATTCAATCGCTTTAATCACACGTTGTACTTCCCGCACACGCGGGGGTGATCCTTATATGTTTATATGCGATTATGTGTTTCTTTGGTACTTCCCGCACACGCGGGGGTGATCCTAGGCACTCGTTTTATTTCATATACTGGACTATGTACTTCCCGCACACGCGGGGGTGATCCTACTTTGCCGAATGAAACGAGAGAAAGATATGTGTACTTCCCGCACACGCGGGGGTGATCCCTCGTAGCCCTGCCCCCAATCTCTCGCAATGGGGTACTTCCCGCACACGCGGGGGTGATCCCTTGAAATGGGCGATATCCTAGTCACTCTAATCGTACTTCCCGCACACGCGGGGGTGATCCCTTCCGATTACTTCCATAATCGGGGAGGACATTGTACTTCCCGCACACGCGGGGGTGATCCTAATCATGTGGTTTATGATAAGACGATAAAAACGTACTTCCCGCACACGCGGGGGTGATCCCACTTCATGCACCAATTTTTCCATGGAGTTTATGTACTTCCCGCACACGCGGGGGTAATCCTAAAGGAGCAGACCATGACAAAAAATGAAATTTGTACTTCCCGCACACGCAGGGGTGATCCCTCTTGGCACTGTTCTTTCTATACTCCTGTGTGGTACTTCCCGCACACGCGGGGTAATACCGCAAAAAATGAAAATCACTGATAAAAAAGCGAACCCCGCACGCAAAGGAGAGCATACGGGGTTCATAGTAAAGAAAAAGCCATTAAAAATGGCTAACTCAATTATAATATAAAAGAAGAAAAAAGGAAACAATAACAAAGTACTCCCTAAACATACGGGGTTATTTTTAGGTAATACTCTTAGATTTTTCATATAAATCTATGGCTTTTTTTATAAAGACTTTTCTTATAAGGCAATATCACCGATTGGGTAGGAGTTTGTCTACCAAGTTTAGCCATAAAAACTCCTTTCCAACAAAAAAGACCTTTTAACGACATGTCTAGGTCAATAAAAAAGCACATACCAACAATCGTTAGTTTGTGCCTTAGTCTAATATTTTAATGGATTGAATATCGGATTCATAAAAGATCCAAATATCTTTTCTAACTCTCATTTCCAATCCATCCTCTTCTGCTTCATAATCCTCTTTATCGCAATAATATACTGTTCCAACATATTTATTTTCATTAATATCTGTCAGCTCAATTACTTTTCTATTAAATTCTATCAATTCCATTTTCTCACTCCTTACCATGATAAGTAGGTATTAAATGTGAGCCTGTTTTACTATAATGAACAGTAAAACCATTTATAGCCTTATTTGTGTAAATATCTATTCCTAAATTTTCTTCATTATGAAAATCTATCAATTCATAATTATTTTCACTAAATCCATTTTTTCTTCTAAACTTCCCCGTCATCTTATATTTATTATACAACCTTGCCACATCAACATCATCATAAAAATAACTCTTGTTTACTCCAACCGTTGATTGCATATGTCTTTTTTGTTTTTCAAAATTTACCTCGTCTTTCCAAATACCCCTATTAAAATTATTTTGAATAAACACATGATCTTTTAATTTCTCATATTCCTCTGGTGCTTCATACTTTAACTTCTGAAAAGCAGACAAGGATGAGGGCATTCTCTCTTCCCCTAAAATGCGTATATATCTTTGAAATTGTTGATGGTCGTCTTTTCGATTGATTTCTTTTACTTGTAAGTTTGCCGTTTTTCCTTGCTTCGAGCTTACCATCTTTTTCTGGATCCATCCACTTTTTAGTGTGAACATTTTGACGTTTCCCATCTCCCGGTAGATACTCCACGGAATCCCTCCCAACCACGTCATTTCGAGGGAGCGGAGCGACTCGAGAAATCTCACCGGGATGGGCGTTTATCTAGAACCAGGCCCTTGGGTGTGTCAGCGTAAAATCCTGTCAGATTTCTCCGCTTGCAATTTCTATCGAAATTACTCGGTCGAAATGACGTAAGTGGCGGGAGATAAACTAGGGGAAGGCCCTTGGAATTGAGAATGCAAAAGGAGTGTGAGATTTCTCCACTCCAAAATCCCTAACGGAATGTTTTCGGTCGAAATGACATAACTAGGAGAGTGCAATGCAAATGTATGAACCTTCCCTCTCGCGAATCCGTACCAATGCTTTTTCCTAAGAAAAAGCTACCTCTAAAAAAGCGTTAGGGTAACAAGGGTGGGGGTCCTAGGGGAGGGACATAGGGCGAATCGCAACGCCCTTGTCCCTGCCCCTAGAAAACGAATAAGAAAAGAATGAGAAAGAACGCGGAATTCACGAAGAAAGGAAGAATCAAAAGTTTCCCTTTTTGCCCTTGGGTGTGTCAGCGTAAAAGGAATGTGAGATTTCTCCACTCCAAAATTCTTGTCAAAATTTTTCCGGTCGAAATGACGTAGTTGGTGGGCGTAAACCTAGGGGAAGGCCCTTGGAATTGAGAATGCAAAAGGAGTGTGAGATTTCTCCGCTTGCAATTTCTATCGAAATTACTCGGTCGAAATGACGTAACCGGCGGGTGAAGAACCTTTTGGTACTTTCTAGTGGAAACGAAGTAAGTAGGAGGAAATTTTAGGTAAGTGACGATTGGTGCAGAAAAATAAAGATTAGGATAAAGAGCGGCAGGGAAAAATGTAGTTTTTCAAAAATTTATACTTGCTTATTTTTGGGTGTTCTATTACAATAGCATTAACGAAAGAGTTAAATGACTTTATTCGTTATAAAAAATTTCTCTAGTGTTTGATAAGTGTTTTTGATTTTCATTTTATTTTCCTTTTTTCTTCCCCGCGTTAGCGGGGGTGATCCTGAATAGAGTCAATTAAGGATCTATGTAAAGTATTGTTTCCCGCGTTAGCGGGGGTCAAATCGGTGAGCGAAAGTTGAGGAGCTTATAATGTGTTAAAGGGGGATGTTATGGGAAAGGTAAGCGAACCACAACGGAGAGCTGTTGAGAGATGGAATGCAAAGAACAAGGAAAAGTCCAACTTTATGAAGCAAAGATCTTCTGCTCGTAGCTTTATTCGCAAAAAGGCAAGCGGAGAAGATTTGGATGAGCTGGAAGGAATTATTTCAGAGAGAAGAAGAGAATTAGAGGATTTCTGATTGAGGATAATCGGGAAAAAAAGAAGACGCGGAAAAGATTCATAAAGAATCGATGCAAGGAGAATTTATGGTTTATCGAAAGTGAATTCAATTGAAGTCTTCAGATAAAAGTTTATAAAAATAAATAGATAGAAAAACTCTTTATCTTATCAAGAGAAAGAATTGGAAAACACAGGTTTGAATAACTTGTGTTTTTTTTGTATGAAAGTATGAAAAGATTCTAGGGATAAAATAACCCTTTGGGTAAGGGGAAGGCCTTTGTAATGACAAACGTAAAAGGGTTGTGAGATTTCTCCGCTCCAAAATTCTTATCAGAATTTTTCCGGTCGAAATGACGTAACCGACGGGGAAAATCCTATCAAAATTCCTCGAACGAAACGGCGTAAGTGGTGGAAAATCCTACCAAAATTCCTCGGTCGAAATGACGTAATTAGTGGGGATAAACTAGGGAATGCCCTTGTAACGAAGAACGAAAAATGGGTTTTGTTGATTTCTAAATAACCGAAAACTTTATATACTTTCTCATTTTCTTTACTCGGGGAGAGCGAAGGGAGTTGCGATTCTCCCTCATGCCTTCCCCGGGCCCCTCCCCTTACACCCTCAAAACGCACGGAATGTACGCTTTTCTTCGAAAAGCATTCTATGGATTCGTGGCAGATTGACGTTCCTGTTGGGGAATGAAAGTGAGAGTTACAATTGGTTAAGGAGTGTCCTCCTTTTTATGTCATTTCGAGGGAGCGGAGCGAGTCGAGAAATCTCACCGGGGTGGGCGTCTACCTAGAACAAAGGCCTTGGGAGTGAGAATGTAAAATGTATGTGAGATTTCTCCGCTCCAAAATTCTTATCAGAATTTTTCTGGTCGAAATGATGTAATTGGTGGGCGCAAACCTAGAACAAAGCCCTTGGAATTGAGAACGTAAAGGGTTGTCAGATTTCTCCACTCCAAAATTCCTGGCGGAATTTTTCTGGTCGAAATGACGTAATTGGTGGGCGCAAACCTAGAACAAAGGCCTTGGGAGTGAGAATGTAAAATGTATGTGAGATTTCTCCACTCGCAATTTTTGCAAAATTTCTCGGTCGAAATGACGTAACCAGCGGGGATAATCTAGGGGAAGGGCCTTGGGTGTGAGAACGTGTAAAAGGTGTGTGAGATTTCTCCGCTCCAAAATTCTTATCAGAATTTTTCCGGTGGAAATGACGTAACCGGCGGGGAGGTTCTGGTAGAATTCTCCGCCAGGAGAATGAAAAGTATGTTTCTTTTTCGCCATTTCTCTTTTTCCCAAGATAAACATATAGGTATATATATGTGATATAATATCTGTTATATTTTACATATATGTATATATTTATATATTTGGAGGTGTCTATGAAAGAGTACAAAAAAACGTATAAGGGCCTTGTGCTTTTTCTGTTTCTTTATATGGCGGTATTTTTTCTTCTGGATTTGGGAACTCCTCAAATGAATGAGAAAGGAAAAGTTTTGCTTTTGTTACAGTGGGCCAATTTTGGAATTGTCCTTTTGATGTTTTTTATTTATAAAACGGAACGAATTTATTGGTTTACGGGACTGTCTTTTGAAGAGGCAAAGCGAGCGAATTCTCAGAATCGGAAGGCTTATGCTTGGTGGCATGTGAAATATTTTGGTTTGGTTGCCTTTTTTTATGGTGTGTATTCGATTTTTTCTTATTTCATGGGTTTTCCGGCTTGGTGGGATACGATTCTCTTTGTGATTTTTTTGGGGGCTGTTGCAGTTAGGTCTATAAAAGTAAAATTGGATAAATTTTGATATATAGAGGGGGATTATGGAATATTTTTTTCGCCACAATATAGATAAATCGGTTCACATTCCTGTTGTTTGGATTCGTGTGGCTATGGCTTTGGCTATTTTTTTGGCGTATTGTTTTCGTAAAAAAGATTTTTTGTTAAAATTTTCTTTGCAAATGGGAATTTTGATTCAAATTTTATTGTTGTATTGGTATTGGGGGGATTCTTCGTTGTTCCTTAAGGAGGGTCTGCCTCTGTATCATTGTCGTATTTCCATGTTTTTGCTGTGGTTTGGCTATTATGGAAGACGGGAGCGATTGCTGAAATATTTTGCTTGGTTGGGATTTGTTGGGGAATGGTTTCTTTTGCCTTGCCGGATCCATCGCCTTATTTGTGGCCCCATGTAACAAATTTGAGTTTTGTTGGGGGACATATTTGTTTGGTTGTGGCCAGTGCGATTATTTTGGCTCGTGGTGAAGTTTTTTTGAAAGAGAAAGAAATTTTGAAAATCACTTTTGATGATTTTTCTTGGGTGGTTTTATTTATTCTTTTTACGTTTTTGATTTCGGGTCTTGTTTTTCTTTTGGATCGTGGGAGTTTCTTTTGGATGAAGAAAAATCATTTTGAAAATTTCTAGGGAGGGTTGAAAAACTCTCTTTTTTTTGTCATGATAAAAGAACAGAATCTGAAGAATAAAAGGAATGTTGCTGATGGATTGTCGAGTAAAAATAGAAGAAAATGTATATTTGGAATGTGAAAAACGTTGGGTTTTTGCTCTCTTAATGATGGTGGGTGGCTTTTTTGGTGGCTTTACCTACAATATTCGTGGAGGGATTTTTTGCAATGCCCAAACGGCCAATGTTGTTTTGTTGGGACTTTATTTGGGCCATGGAAACATTCCTGGGGCTCTGTACTTTTTTATTCCCATTAGTGCCTATCTTTTGGGCTCTTTTATTTCAGAATACATACCTTTGCCCATCCGCCGTTTTGGATTGTTGCGATGGGATACGATATTTATTATTGTGGAAATTTGTGCGGTGATTTTCTTGGCTCTTTTGCCGGAATCGGCTCCTCATCAAATTAGCCAAGTAATGCTAAATTTTATTTGCTCTATGCAATACAACACCTTCCGCCAAGCGCAAAGTATGCCTATGGCGACAACGTTTTGTACCAACCATATTCGCCAAGTTGGAATTAGTTTGGCCAAGATTGTGCGTCATAGGGAAGTGGATTCCTATGGGGAAAAAATTCGTGTCCATGTAATTATGCTTTCTGTGTTTGTGTTTGGTTCTTTTGCGGCGGTGTTTTTAACCAATATTATGAAAGGGCGAGCTATGTTTTTTGCCTTGATTCCTTTGTTTGTGATTCTAATCGATTTTTTAATTGCGGATTTCAAAACAGAAAAAGAAATTCTTCATCAAGCCCCTCGGGGTCATTGAGTTGGAAAAAGGACAGGAAATTTTCCTAAAAAAGATGACATTTTTCCTTGGAGATGGTAGACTATTTTATATTAAAAAAGATTTGCTCATATAGGCATCCAATAGGGGGATGCGTTTCTACCTATGACCGTAAAATCATAGACTATGGGTTAGGATTCTTGTTTGATTGCTTTCAATAAAAGATTTTCTAACGCTATTTATGGAGGGGGGAATCTTTTATTTTTTTTATTTAGGAGGAAATATGGAAGAAGTCAAAACATCGAACGAGGATCAGTTGATTTATGGAATTGAAGACAAGCCAAGATTTGGAGAGGCGTTAATTTTAGCTTTGCAACATATTTTGGCGGCTTTTGCGGGAATTATTGCCGTGCCTTTGGTGGTTTGTTCTGCGGTGGGATTTAGTGTGGAAGAAACTTCTGTTATGGTGGCGGCAACGATTTTTGCCTCAGGGATTACGACTTTGTTGCAATCCAAGGGAGTTTGGAAAATTGGAGCACGAGTTCCAGGAATGATGGGTACGGATTTTACCTTTGCCAATCCGTCCATTGTTGTAGGGGCAAAATTTGGGATTCCGGGAATTGTGGCGGCGACCATTACGGGGTCTTTTGCTGAAATTATTTTAAGTCGTTTTATTAAGCCGTTAATGCGATTTTTTCCTCCATTGATTACAGGGACTGTCGTTTCTTTAATTGGGATTACGCTTTTGCCAGTAAGTATTGATTGGGCTGCTGGAGGAGCTGGAGCGGCGGATTATGCGTCCATCCAAAATATTTCGGTGGCTTTGGTAATTATGATTTTTACTTTGTGTTTGAATTATTATGGAAAGGGAATGTTGTCTTCGGCTTCTGTATTTATTGGAATGGTATTTGGCTATTTGATTTGCATTCCTTTGGGAATGGTAGATTTATCTCAAGTAGCGGCGGCCAAATGGATTGAGATTCCCAATATTTTACGTTACGGCGTTCATTTTGATATGGCGTCGACTTTGTCCTTTATTCCGGCCTATATTGTTTCGGCCATTGGAACGGTTGGGATTCTTATGGCCATTGGGGAAAGTTCCCATGAAAAAATTTCAGAAGATCAAATTTCTGCCGGTGTATTGTGTGACGGGGTAGGATCTTTGATTTCTGGTATTTTAGGGGCTGGGCCCAATACGGCTTTTTCTCAAAACGTTGGCTTGATTACTTTAACCAAAGTGGCTTCTCGCTCGGTTATGGTTCTGGCGGGAATCATCTTAATGATTTTAGGGGTTTTCCCAAAACTTAGTGCTTTGATTTCGGTTATGCCACAACCTGTTTTAGGAGGCGTTGGAGTAATTATGTTTGGTTTGATTGCGGCCCAAGGGGTAAAAACCTTAGGAAGCATCACATTGCGAGAAAGGGAATTGTTAATTATCTCTGTGGCCTTTGCCATTGGGATTGGCGTTACAGTAAAACCAGAAATTTTAAGCAACTTACCAGAAACGGTGCGCATGGTCTTTTCTTCGGGAATCTCCGCAGGAACGATTGTTGCCTTGCTATTGAATATTGTGTTGAAAGAGAGAAGAGAATGAAATTATTAGAAGAACGTATAGTAGAAGAAGGTAGAGTATTGCCTGGAAATATTTTGAAGGTGGATATGTTTTTGAACCATCAAATTGATCCGAAGTTGTTTCAAGCCATGGGGAAGGAATTTTATGAAAAGTTCAAACATAAGAAGATTACGAAGGTTTTAACCCTTGAAGTTTCGGGAATTGCTATTGCCTATGCAGCGGCTTTGGAATTTGGAGTTCCTGTGCTTTTTGCGAAAAAAATCGAATCTTTGACCATTTCTCAGGACGTTTATTCTAGTAAGGTCATTTCTTATACAAAAAACAAAACCTACGACATTCGCGTAGACAAAAAGTTTTTAACAGAAGAAGACCACGTTCTTATTATTGATGATTTTATGGCCAATGGAGAAGCGATGAAAGGTTTGATTAATTTATGCAATCAAGCTGGCGCAACGGTGGAAGCCATTGGAATTGCCATTGAAAAAACCTTCCAAAAGGGCGGAAAAACCATTCGTGAACAAGGCTATGATATTGAGTCCTTGGCTATGATTAAAGCCTTTGAAGAAGGGAAAGTTGTTTTTGAAGAAAGAGACTGATCCAGTAGGGTCAGTTTTTTTGTACAAAAAAACAAGGGAGAAAATCCCTTGCTTCCTTTTTATAAATGAAAATTTTCTACTAAATCCACGTGAATTTGTGTCATAAGTTTAAGTTGAGATTCGTCAATGTCGAAGGCGCCGTTATGAGCTGGAACGGAGGTTTCTTCGTTTTTGGAAGTTCCTACATAGAGGAAAGCTGCGTCGACAATTTGGGTAAAATCAGCGAAATCCTCTGATCCAAGAGAGGGGGAATCCTCCGTAAGAAGTTGTTCTTCTCCAATTCGTTGAGCGATGATTTTTTGTGCATATTTTGTGGCGTTTTCTTGGTTTACTAAAACATTGGCGGCGTTGTAATTTTCAAATTCCGCCGTGCATCCGTGGGTTTTGGCAATGAGAGCGGCGGTTTCTTCGATTTGTTTTAAGAAATCGCTGCGGAGTTCAGAATCCAAGGTTCGCAAGGTTCCTTCTAAAAGTCCTTCCTCTGCTACTACGTTGTAGCGAGAACCGGCTTCTATTTTTCCAATAGAGATAACGGCGGGCTCGAAAGGAGATTTTTGGCGAGAAATTAGCGGTTGTAGTCCCACTAAAATTGAAGCCGTTGCCAAGGCAGCGTCATTTCCTAAGTGAGGGCGAGCGGCGTGGGAAGAATTTCCGTGAACGTGAATTTTGAAAATATCGCAAGAAGCGGATTTTGGTCCAGAAGAAAGTTGCACGGTTCCAGAAGAAAGGTTAGAGGCCACATGGATTCCAAAAGCGGCATCAACGTCTTTCAAATGGCCCGCTTCTACAAATTGGCGAGCGCCTGCGCCAATTTCTTCGGCTTGTTGGAAGCAAAGTTTTATGGTCCCTTTCAAATGGTCTTTTCGATTTTGCAAAATGCGAGCCGCCCCAAGTAGGGCCGCCGTGTGGGCATCGTGGCCACAGGCGTGGCAAAGGCCTTTGTTTTTGGAAGCGTAAGGAACGTCTTTTTTCTCCTCCAATTCCAAAGCGTCAAAATCGGCCCTTAGGAAGATGGTCTTTCCTTTTTCGGCTCCCTCAATGGTGGCCAGAACCCCCGTTTCCCCTACAGAAACGTAGGGGATTTGGTAGGTGTCCAACTCTTTTTTGATAAATTTACTGGTTTCATATTCCTTTAGGGAAGCTTCAGGATTTTCGTGAAAGTGACGACGAGTTTGGATTAAATACTCTTCGATTTCTAAAACATCTTGATCTATGATTTTTGTCATTGTTGAATTTCCTCCCATGCAATAATTTGAGAGCCTTTGGAAGTTTTGTCAATTAAGGCTTTGGTTTCTTCAGTTTGGTAATATTCCACCAATTTTTTATACCATTCATTGTCCTTATCTGCATTACGACTTACGATAATGTTAACATAAGGGGCAGAATTTTCATCTACTGGCTCTAAGAAAATCGCATCTTCAGTTGGAATGAATCCAGCGTCAGTAGCCATTCCGTTGTTGATAGCAGAAACAGCCACATCATCTAAACTACGAGCCGTTTGAGAAGCGTCCATTGGGATAATCTCCAAGTTCAAAGGATTTTCCGTAATATTGTCTACGGTTAAATCATCTCCTGGTTGTCCATCCACTTTGATCAACCCAGCGGTTTGCAATAGAATAAGGGAACGAGAACCGTTGGATACATCATCCGGAATGGCGATTTTGTCGTTTTCTTTGATTTCGCTTACGTCTTTGATTTTATTGGAATACAATCCAATAGGAGCAAGAACGGTATCGCCGATGGATACCAAATCGGCTCCTTGTTCTTTGTTATAATTTTCTAAGAATTTTTTGTGTTGGAAAGAATTTAGATCCAAATCTCCAGCAGCTAAAGCATCATTTGGTTGATTATAATCGGTAAAGCTAATAAGCTCGACGTTGATTCCTTCCCCTTCCGTGAAGCGTTTGGCCACGTCTTCCCAAACTTCGTTGTTATCTCCAACAAATCCAATTTTGATTGTTTCTGGCTTTGCTCCTGCATTAGAAGCGGCTTCTTGTGGAGCGTTTCCTCCGGCGCCACAAGCGGCTAGAGTTAGAGATAGAGCGATAGTTGTTGCGATGGTTGTAATTTTTTTCATAATAAATCCTCCTAAAAATAATAGATATATAAAAATGCAAAAGCAATTTTAACCATTAATGGGTTGTTTTTTGTACGAAATAATGAGCCGCTCCTTGAATGGCATAGACCAAAACAAGAATAATGGCCAAGCTAACAATGACAACATCGTCTTTGTAGCGATTGTAGCCAACGGATATGGCAAGTTTTCCAATTCCTCCGGCGCCGATGGTTCCTGCCATTGTAGTTAATCCCAAAAGGCTAATTAAAGTAATGGCGGCTCCACGAATTAAGTGGGGGAGTCCTTCCCGAAGATAAACCGAAAGGATAATATCGAGAGGAGAATCTCCCATGGCTTGGGCCGCTTCAATCACGCCGCCATTTACAGAAGATAGAGCCTGCTCCACTTGTTTGGCGAAAAAGGGGGCACAAGTGAAAACAAGGGGAACAATGGCAGCGGTATCGCCGATTCGTGTACCAACTATGAAGCGAGTAAAAGGGGCGATAACAGCCAATAGAATGACAAAGGGGACGGCTCGCATTAAGTTGATAAATTTATCCAAAATACTATGGAAAAGGGTGTTTTCTAAAATACCCCCTTTTTTTGTGGTAACCAAAAGGACAGCGACAATTAGGCCAATCAACCCAGCAAAAAGAGCCGAGAAGAAAGTCATATACAATGTGGATACTGTTTCTTCTAAAATTTGATCCCGTATGGACCATGCGTAACTAAAGAACTCCATGAATACCTCCTACTATATTTAGATTCGCTCCCTTAGATGCCATAAACTCCTTGGCAGCTTTGAGATTTTCTCGTTTTCCTTCCAAACTTACAATTAAGTTTCCTACGGGGGTTCCCGTAATAAGTTCAATGTTTCCAGCCAAAATATTGGTGGTTACCCCTAAAGTTTCGTAAAGTTGATGGATTGTTGGTTCTGTGGCACTTTCTCCTACGTATCGAATGGTTGCAAGAACTTCATTCTCCTTTAGGCGAATAAGGTTTTTCCGTACCTTTTCTAAGGTTTCTCCATAATCGGTAGACGTTTCTACAAACTCTTTCGCCAATGGCGTTTTTGGTTGAGAGAAAATTTCCAAGGTGCTTCCTCGTTCAATGATTTTTCCCTCTTGCATAATGGCGCATTTGTTGCAAATTTCCTTTACCACTTCCATTTGATGGGTGATAATCACAATGGTAATGCCCAGCTCTTCGTTAACGGTTTTCAAAAGCTTTAGGATTTGTTTTGTGGTCTTCGGATCCAGAGCACTAGTGGCCTCATCACAAAGAAGAATGGACGGGTCTGAGGCTAAGGAACGAGCAATGGCACAGCGTTGTTGCTGGCCGCCAGAAAGTTGGTTGGGATAATGGTCTGCCTTTTCTTCAATCCCCACCAACTTCAAAAGGCGAAGAGCCTTTGTTCGTTTTTCCTCTTTGGAAAGGGCGGATTTTCGAATGGGGTAGAGGACATTATCCAAAACCGTTCGATGGGAAAGGAGGTTGAAATTTTGAAAAATCATCCCGATTTCCTTTCGTTTTTCTCGAAGAGCCTTAGGGGAAAGCTCCATTAGATTTTCTCCTAAAACATGAACTTCGCCGACGGTAGGTCGTTGCAATAAGTTTATCGTTCGAACCAAAGTAGATTTTCCTGCACCAGAAAATCCAACAATTCCATATACATCGCCTTTTTCGATGGTTATATCTACATCGTCTACGGCAATGACATGATCAAAATCCACCGTTATGTTTTTTAATTCAATCATCCTCTCATCCTTTCAAAAAATATATAAAAAAACGTCCTTACTGTTCACTGAACAATAAGGACGAAAATATCCGCGTTACCACCTTAATTGTGTATAAAAAAATACACCTCTCTTCAAGTACCATCATACTCTAACTCTGTAACGGGAGTTCCCGTACGACCCTCCTATCGAATCGTCCCATCTGAGACCATGTTCGTCACACTCTCAATCCGCCCCTCTCAGCAAAACGGGGTTCTCTGTAGAAAATCCTTTGTGATTACTCTTCTCTTTATTTGGTTTGTTTGTGATGTTGTTTCGTTGTTAGATATCACTATAAATCCCTAGAGATTTTTTGTCAACAAGAAATTTTATAATTTTCTGAAGAAAAATTTCAGAAAATCGAAAGAATGGGGAAAAACACAGGAAAAACATAAGGGAAATATTTTTGGAAAAATAAATTTTCCCAGTACTTTGTTTTGAAATTTTCCTCGCAAGAGTTTCGGCAAAAAGAGCATAGGATTTGATATAATAAAAAAATATGTTAGGAGGAAGTTATGGAAAAGTCCTTAGGAAATCAATTTATTTATTATGTAAGTCGAAATGTTATGGGAATGATTGCCCTTTCTTGTTATATTTTGGCGGATACTTTTTTTGTAGCTCAAGCTTTGGGAACCAACGGCTTGACGGCTTTGAATCTTGCTATAACCATGTTTGCCTTTATGAACGCTTTGGGCTTAATGCTGGGAGTCGGCGGTGCTTCTCGCTATAGTATTTTATTGGGAAAAGATCAGCCGGAAAAAGCCAAAGGGGTATTTTCCTCCGTGGTGAAATTTGGCTTTGGAATTTCTCTGATTTTTGTTATTTTTGGGATGTTTTTTTCTGAAGAAGTAGCACGGTTTTTAGGAGCAGATGAATACACCTTTGATATGGTAAGCCTCTACTTAAAAACCATTTGGTGTTTCGCCCCTCTTTTTATTTGCAATTATATTTTCAATGCCTTTGTGCGAAACGATGGAAATCCTAACCTTGCTATGATGGCCTTATTGGTAGGGAGTTTTACCAATATTGTTTTGGATTACATCTTTCTTTTTCCCTTAAAAATGGGGATTTTTGGGGCCGCCTTTGCTACAAGCATCGCTCCTCTCGTGGGGCTCTTGATTTTATCTCGCCATTTCTGGGGAAAGGGATTTGGATTTTTGAAAGAAAAATTTCAATGGAAAATCATTCCCGATGCAATTTCTTTAGGGAGTTCTGCCTTTATTATAGAAATTTCCTCCGGGTTTACTCTTATGGTATTTAATTTTGTTATTTTGGATCTTTTAGGAAACGCGGGAGTGGCGGCCTATGGAATTGTTGCCAATATTGCTCTAGTAGCCATTTCTATTTTTAATGGAGTCGGCCAAGGAATTCAACCTTTGGTTTCCTACGAATATGGACGAAGAAATGACTTGCAATTGAAAGGAATTTTGAAATTAGGGTATATAAGTTCCATAGGAATTGCTTTATTCCTTTATCTTATTAGCATAGGATTTGTAGAACCTATTGTCAGTTGGTTCAATAGCGAATCCAATGAAGTGGTGGAAAAATTGGCAACCCAAGGAATTTTTATCTATTTCTTAGGATTTTTCTTTGCGGGAATCAATAGCGTTAGCGCCATGTATCTTTCCTCTTCCGAAAGACCAAGACCGGCTTTTTTGATCTCCTTAGGACGGGGGATTGTCATTATCGTTCCTATGGTTTTATTTCTTAGTCGATGGTTTCAAATTGAAGGGGTTTGGTGGTCCTATGTGGCAACCGAAGGCCTTGTAACGTTACTTTTGGTTTTGGGATTCCTTCTAGGGAAAGGACAAGGAAATAAAAAATTACGCAGTTGACAAAACCGTTTCTTTTGATAGACTAATAAGTAGTAAGTTATTGAGAATTAAAATCAAAATTGAAATATTATGGAGGTAACTATGTCATTAGTAGGCAAAGAAATATTAGAATTCAAAGCGGAAGCGTACAACCCGAAAAATGAGGAATTTGTGTCTGTTTCGGATGCAGATTTTCGAGGAAAATGGAGCGTATTAATGTTCTATCCAGCGGATTTCACATTTGTTTGTCCAACAGAATTGGAAGATTTACAAGAACAATATGGAGCGTTACAAGGATTGGATACAGAAGTATATTCCATTTCAACGGATACACATTTTGTTCATAAGGCTTGGCACGATCATTCCGAAGCCATTAAAAAATTGGAATTCAAAATGATTGGGGATCCAACAAAATCCATCGCTCGCAATTTCGATGTGTTAGACGAAGAATCTGGAATGGCACAACGTGCAACATTCATTATCGATCCAGATGGAGTAGTTCAAGCAATGGAAATTAGTGCAGACGGTGTAGGACGGGATGCCAGTGTATTGATTGACAAAATCCGTGCCGCGCAATTTGTTCGCACAAATCCAGGGCAAGTTTGTCCAGCAAAATGGAAACAATCTGGAGAAACTTTAACGCCAGGGTTGGATTTAGTTGGAAAAATTTAAGGAAAAATTATGAGTTTAGATCCGAATTTGAAGAGTCAGCTAGCCCAATTTATGGGCCTTTTGGAAAATCCTGTAACCTTCCAATTGAGCCTGGGGGATTGCGAAAACTCAAAACAGTTGAAAGATTTTGTTACAGAAATTGCTGAGATGAGCGATAAAATTTCCATTGTGGAAGAGGCTTTGCCTTTGACGCCTTCTCTTGCAATCAATCGTGCCAATAACGAAAAAAGCGGCATTGTATTTGCCGGTGTTCCCATGGGACACGAATTTGAATCCTTTGTTTTGGCCTTATTGCAAGTGGGAGGTCGTGCACCAAAAATTTCCGATGAACAAGTAAAGAGAATTCAATCCATTGATCGAGAAATTCACTTTGAAACCATCGTTAGTTTAAGTTGCCACAATTGTCCAGAAGTCGTTCAATCCTTTAATATTATGTCCGTTTTGAATCCAAATATCTCCCATACTATGATTGAAGGGGGAACGTTCCAATCTCTTGTAGAAGAACGTGGGATTATGGCGGTTCCAACGGTTTTCTCTAATGGAGAAGATCTTGCCAGTGGACGCTTAAATTTGGATCAAATTTTGGATATGGTCGCAGGACCAAGAGGGGCCGAAGATTTTGGCAATATTGAACCATTCGATGTATTGATTATAGGTGGAGGGCCCGCAGGAGCAGCCTCCGCAGTCTATGCTGCTCGAAAGGGAGTTCGCACCGGTTTAATCGCTGACGAATTTGGCGGCCAAGTAACAGACACTTTAGGGATTGAAAACATCATTGGAATTCTTTATACAGAAGGACCAAAATTTATGGGCCATGTAAAAACCCATGTAGAATCTTACGGCGTCGAAATCATCGACCGAGTAATGGTAGACCATATGGAAACAGAAGATGGAATTGCCGTTTACTTGAACAACGGTGCGAAAATCGAAACGAAGACCTTAATCATTGCAACGGGAGCCCGTTGGAAAATGCTGGGAATTCCAGGAGAAGTGGAACTTCGAAACAAAGGGGTTGCCTATTGTACCCACTGTGACGGACCTTTGTTTAAGGGAAAAACCGTTGCTGTAATCGGGGGAGGAAACTCCGGGGTAGAAGCGGCCATTGACTTAGCCGGAATGGTAAAAGAAGTCATCGTATTAGAGTTTATGCCAGAGTTAAAAGCCGATGATGTATTGCAAGATCGATTGCGTTCTTTACCAAATGTAAAAATCGTAACCAACGCCCAAACAACAGAAATCTCCGGTACTGGAAAAGTAAATGGAATCACCTATGTAAATCGTGAAACGGGAGAAACCGTAAGCGAAGCCATTGAAGGCTGCTTTATTCAAGTCGGCCTAGTACCAAATACAGAATGGGTAGGGGATGAAGTAGAAAAAAATCCACAAGGAGAAATTCTTGTTGATAAATATGGCGCAACCAATATAGAAGGTGTCTATGCGGCAGGAGATTGTACTGACGTAGCCTTCAAACAAATTATGATTGCCTCAGGAAGTGGAGCAACCGCCGCCTTAGGCGCGTTCCAATACCTGATTCGACAATAAAAATATTCAAAAATCTACCAGGGAAGAGAGAGGAGAAATCCTCTCTTTTTCTTTGTTTAGGCGAAAATCTCCCAACTACGTCATTTCGAGGGGTCCTCCTTTTTACATCATTTCGAGGGGGTCCTCCCTTTTATGTCATTTCGAGGGAGCGAAGCGAGTCGAGAAATCTCCCCAGGGGTGAGCGTCCGCCTAGAACAAGGCCCTTGGGCGTGCGAGCGTCCCTCCTTACCACGTCATTTCGAGGGAGCGGAGCGATTCGAGAAATCTCACCGGGGTGGGCGTCCACCTAGGGGAAAGCCCTTGGGTGTGAGAGCGTAAAAGGGATGTGAGATTTCTCCACTCCAAAATTCTTGCAGAATTTTTCCGGTCGAAATGACGTAAATAGCGAAGAAAATTTTTTCCGCGAATCCATACCAATGCTTTTTCGCCAGAAAAAGCCACCTATAGAAAAGCGTTAGGGTAACAAGGGTGGGGGTCCTAGGGGAGGGACATAGGGCGAATCGCAACGCCCTTGTCCCTGCCCCTAGAAAACGAAACACAAAAGAATGAGAAAGTGGGCGAAACTCGCGAAGAAGGAAGAATCAAAAATATCACTTTATTTCCACGGAGCACCCTCCCAACCGCGTCATTTCGACTAAGAAAACCGAAGGTTTTCGCATGGAGAAATCTCACCAGGGTGGGCGTCTACCTAGAGGAAGGCCCTTGTCTACAACGCACCTCCCAACCACGTCATTTCGAGGGAGCGAAGCGATTCGAGAAATCTCACCGGGGTGAGCGTACACCTAGGACAAGGCCTTTGGGGGTGTCAGCGTAAAAGGGATGTGAGATTTCTCCACTCCAAAATCCCTAACGGAATTTTTTCGGTCGAAATGACATAAGTGGCGGGGGAAATCCTATCAAAATTCCTCGAACGAAATGACGTAAACGGATAAGGAAAAAGGGTTTTATTGATTCCAAAGTAACCGAAAACTTCATATACTTTCTCATTTCCTTATTTCTTTACCCGGGGAGGGCGAAGGGAGTTGCGATTCTCCCTCATGCCCTCCCCGGGGCCCCTCCCCTTACACCCTCAAAACGCGCGGAATGTACGCTTTTCTTCGAAAAGCATTCTATGGATCCGTGGCGGATTGACGTTTCTGTTGGGGAAAGAAAGAGAGAGTTACAATTGGTGAGGGAGCACTCTCCCAACCACGTCATTTCGACTAAGAAAAAATGCCAGTTTTTTCGCATGGAGAAATCTCACCGGAGTGAGCGTCTACCTAGAACAAGGCCCTTGGAATTGAGAACGTAAAAGGGATGTGAGATTTCTCCACTCCAAAATCCCTAACGGAATTTTTCCGGTCGAAATGACGTAAGTGGGGCGGAAAAATCCTATCAAAATTCCTCATTCAAAATGACGTAAGTGGCTTGAAATAAATATTTGCAAAACTTTGACAAAAAATTATTGTTTATTTATTATCAATAAGATATAATATAAATAAGAAAACCAATGGAACAATAGGAGGGAATTATGTTAAAGAATGATATTCAACGAGATATTCGCATTACAATGGAAAAAGTAAGAGCGAAGGGACCGATGATTTCTACAATTACCAATACTGTTACGCGAGAATGGATGTCTAATGTTTTAATGGCGACAGGAAGTACGCCGGCGATTGTAAATATGCCAGATGAAGCACTTTCTTTAATTGAATTTACCGATGCAACTTATATTGACATGGGTACGATTCTTCCTGAATATGAGGAAACTCTTTTAGAGGCGGCAAAAAGCCTTCACGAAAAAGGGCACCCTTGGGTTTTGGACCCTGTTTTTGTGGGTGTGGGATCTCTCCGTACAAAAATTTTGAAAGAGTTTAAGGAATATAAGCCTTCTATCGTTCGTGGAAATCCAACAGAAATCATGGTTTTGGCGGATCTTTGGGGGCTAAATGGTGGCGTTCCTTTGGATAGACCTTCTATGGATCCTCAACATGAGGTAATTGAAGCGGAAACGGCAGCGGTTTCTATTGCTCGTTACACAGGCGGTGCTGTGGCTGTTTCAGGAGAGATTGATTTAATCACCGATGGGGAAGTCATTTGCCAGACTTATGGCGGTTCCCATTATATGAGAAAAATTACGGGAACGGGTTGTTCTTTGGCCTTTTTAATGGCGTCCTATTTGACTTGTGCTACTCCTTTAATCGCGGCCATTGCGGCTTCCAATGCTTTCAAATTGGCAGGAACGTTGGCTCAAACGAAATCCAAGGGACCAGGAACCTTCCGGGTGAGCTTTTTAGATGAGTTGTATCGTTTAACTCCCGATGGTGTTTCAGGAAACCGATTTGTTTTGGGCGTTGCTGAAAATGAGGAGCATGAGGGAATTTGCTTAAATTGCCATCAGCCTTGGGATTGGATGACCAAAGAAGATTTGGATGAGAAAGAAGAAGTAAAAATTGATTTGGATAAAATTTAAGATACAAAAAAAGGTTTCGTGAACATTCACGAAACCTTTTTTATTTAATCGTTATTATTGTTGTTGTCGTTGTTATTTGAACTACTTGAAGAACCAGAGCTACTAGAATCGTCAGAATCATTTGTTTCTTTTGGCTTTGGCTTTGGTTTTGGTTTCACGTTTTTGTACAAATCTTTCAAACGACTAGGCGCCGTATCATCAGCGAAATATTCCCTATATCCAGCCCCTGGTAAATAGCGAGTGTACAAACCGTCTTCTGGTTGATCGAAAGCCTTATCTTCCAAATCCTCATGAACATCAGTCATAATCGCCCTCCATAGGCGAGCCGCCATACGAGAGTGGTCTGCCAAAGGAGTAGAATCATCATTTCCTATCCAAACGGATCCTGTGTAATAAGGTGTATAGCCAACAAACCAACTATCTTTTTTATCGTTGGTAGTACCAGTTTTACCCGCTTCATGCATACCAGAAATATTGGCGTAGGTACCAGTTCCTCTACGAACAACGTCCTCTAAAATATTTGTTAAGATAAAGGCATTTTGTGGAGAGGTAATTTGTTTTTCCTCATGGGCATTTTTATACAACTCTTCTCCAGACATATCTTCAATGGAATCGACAAAAGAAGGTTTAATGTAATTTCCTTCATTTGCCAAAGTAGCAAAGGCTCCAGCCATTTGCAATGGACTGATTCCATATGTCATACCACCTAAAGTCATAGAAGAGAAGTTAATGTCGTTATATTTTGGATTGTCATCAGTAGTGATAATGCTTGTAACGCCCATACTTTGTAAAGTATTGGCCATCATAACATTGGCTTTGTCTGCATCTGGATCCAAACTCTTTCCAACAAGATAAGCTCCAACGTTGGAAGATTTAATTAACAAACGGCGAACCGTAGTATATCCTTGGTAGCCCGTAGAGTTCTTTGGACGATAAGGTCCAGAAGTTAATGGCAAATCGCGGAAAACATCTCCCGCTGTCCCATTATTATTCAACAAAGTTAAATAAGGACCAATGGGTTTAATAGAAGAACCAGGTTGGCGAGGGTTTTTCGCACGGTTCAAAATATTATTTCCACCAATTCCACGACCGCCGACAATGGCAGCAACAGAACCTGTGTGTTGATCTAAGATAACCACTCCAACTTGTGGTTGGATGATTCCATTTTCGTCATAGTGACGACCAGGGAAATAGCGGTTGTCGTTGACTCTATTTTCCAAATCTTTTTGCATATCCAAATTCAAAGAAGTATGGATTTTCAAACCGCCATTATATAGAAGATTTTGTGCTTCTTCCTTAGAATGGCCTTTTTCTTCAAGGATTTCTAAAACTTCATCCTTTACAGCATCTACATAATAAGAAGAGATTCCCTTTGTACGAGTTTCTCCCAATTTGATTTGAATGTCCTCGTTGCGAGCCGCTTCTTCTGTATCGGCATCAATCATGCCCAATTTTAACATTTGGCGAAGAATCAATTCTTGGCGTTCTTTTGCTTTCGGATTTTCTTGCGTGGTACGAAGAAGAATTTCTCCCTTTTGTACTTGTTGCAAATCGAAATTATCAATTCGTCCCAAATCCGCTAATTGTTGGCCAATTTCCTTTTCCTCATCGGTAGACTCTTCATTGGTCGTACTTGTAGGAAGAAGAATTAAATTGATGTTTTCCAAATCGGCATTTTCATCAACGGGAACCATATTGTATGGCGTATAGGTACTAGGACGATTGGTAATTCCAACAATCATAGCTCCCTCAGCCAAGCTAAGTTCAGAAGCATCCTTATCAAAGAATGTCTTAGCGGCGGCTTGAATTCCAACCGCTCCCTTTGAGAAAGAAGCAGAATTCAAATACGCTTCTAAAATTTGATCCTTACTTAAATTGCTTTCCATTTGGAAAGAATAGTAAATATCTTTTAATTTTCTTTCAATGGACTTTTCCTGTGTGGTAAACAAGTTTTTTGCTACCTGCATAGTAATGGTACTCGCGCCAGAAGAAAAGTCTTTAGCCCGAATATTTTCCCACATAGAAGAGCCCAAACGGCGGAAATCGACTCCGTTGTGTTGGTAAAAACGCTCATCTTCAATGGCAATAGCAGCTTGTTGCACCGACTTTGGAATTTTATCCAAGGAAACATAATCCTTAAATTCATTTTGTACTAATTTTTCAACAGGTTCATCGTCTTTGTCATAGATTTCTGACGTTTCTGAAATCAACGCACGGATATTGTGAACGTCCACTTCAGGAGATTTCTCAATAGCAGCAATAGCAAAAGCTGCAAGAGAACCAACCGCCATAACACCAACAATGACAATGAGCAAAAACAGAATCTTAAACGCAGAACTCCAACGGAGAACGGCCTTATCTGCTTTTGAATCTTGTGGTCTACGATTCATTAGGTAACCTCCCTTACCTACTCATTATAACAAAATTTTTGTAAAAACAGTATAATATCCCTTACATTATAGAGAGTTATTCTAGAGAAATGGGTTAAAAATTAGTTACAATTCCAATATTTATCTAAAAATTTGAAAGAAACGAATTTTTTCAAAGAAATTGGTATAAAAATGACAAAAGAAAAATCTCTATGTTATAATAGTCTCGCAAGAAAAGAGGTGGAATATGTACGAAGGATATCTTAGTGATATTTCTGGAATCAAAGTAGGACATTTTCAAGACGACGAAGCCAAAACCGGCGTAACGGTAGTATTGCCTCCTGAAGGGAATACTTGTGCTGTCGATGTACGAGGGGGCGCCCCTGGTACAAGGGAAACGGATCTGCTAAAACCAGAGAATTCGGTTAGTGAAGTACACGCTCTATTGCTTAGTGGAGGAAGCGCCTACGGGTTGGCTGCATCCATTGGCGTAATGGAAGCCTTGGAAAAAGATGGGAAGGGATTTGATGTAGGAGTAGGAAAAGTTCCTATCGTTCCTCAAGCCGTGTTGTTCGATTTGGCTTACGGATCCGCCAATGTGCGTCCAGATGCAGAAATGGGGAAAAAGGCTTACGAAAACGCAAAAATCGGAAGCCAATCCCAAGGATGTGTTGGAGCCGGATGTGGAGCCACAGTAGGAAAAGCTCTCGGAATGGAATATGTTACCAAAAGTGGCCTAGGAAGTGCTACAGTAACATTGGGAGATTTGAAAGTATCCGCTCTTGTCGCCGTAAATGCCTTTGGGGAAATTTACGACGCCGAAACAGGAAAACAAATCGCCGGCGTACAAAAAGAAGGAAAATTTTTAAGAATCATGGATCTTCTGGGAACGATGAAAGGAGGTTTTGCCGATATAGAAGGGCAAAATACCACCATAGGAATCGTAGCCACAAACGCCACATTTAACAAAACTCAATTAAGCAAACTTGCCTCCATAACCCATAATGGCTACGCAAGAAGCATCTTCCCCGTTCACACTTTATTAGACGGCGATACGATTTTTGCCCTAGCCACCAATGAGGTAGAAGCAGACTTAAATGTAGTAGGCGCCATGGCGACCAAAGCCATGTCCATGGCTATAGCCAATAGCATTTACTCTGTGCATGGAGAAAGTAAGTAAGTAAGAAACACAAAGAACAAGACCGGTATCTGAAAAGAACTGGATCAGGAGGAAAAATGGAAAAACAATTGAAGAAACAGAAAAGCAGTCGCTTAACCACTCGCAAAATGGTAATGACCGGGTTATTGGGAGCCATAACTGTGGTTCTTGGACAGACACCCCTAGGGTTTGTTCCCATAGGACCTTTGAACGCAACCACAATGCATATTCCTGTAATCATCGGGGCCATTTTAGAAGGACCGATTGTAGGAGCATTGGTAGGGTTGATTTTCGGGCTAAGTTCTCTATTTAACGCAATTACCCGTCCAACCCCAATCAGTATTGTATTTTACAATCCGCTGATTTCTATTTTGCCACGGATTTTGATTGGGCTCATTGCCTACTTTATCTACCGTGCCTTGCGAAACGTAGAAGGAAAGAATCTTCGAATCGTAGGCAGCGCCGTATGGATTGGAATCATCGCCTTTTTACTAAAAGGGATTATCCAAGCCATTCAAGGGGCGACTTATAGCGTTAGTTTCTATCTAAATATATTGTTCGTAATTGTATCCATCGTGTTGTTAGTAATGATGAATCGCAGCAAAAAAGGCAACGAAGCCGTAATGATTTCCGCTTTTTTAACTACAATGGCCCATTCCCTAATGGTATTAGGAGGAATTTACTTCCTCTATGCAGAAACCTATATGACCAACTTAGGGTTGCCTGTAGAAACAGCCCGAGCCACTATTTTCGGAGCCATTATCACATCTGGTGTTCCAGAAGGGATTTTAGCCGTAATCATTAGTACCGCCGTATTGGCCGCTGTTTGGAAATCAAAAAAATAAAAAGTAAAGGTGAAACATGTTATTAGTAGTAGACGTAGGAAATACCAATATTGTATTTGGTGTATATAAAGGAGAAACATTAATCCATGACTGGAGAATTTCTTCCGATAAAGCGAAGACCAGTGATGAATACGGAATGTTGATCACACAAATTTTAGACAACGTAAATATCAAACCAGCCACAGTAAAGGCCATTATCATCAGTTCCGTAGTGCCAAATTTAATGTACACTCTACAAAACATGGTGGTAAAATACTTTAACCGAGAACCAATTATTGTAGGAGTTGGCGTAAAAACCGGCATTAACATTCGTTACGACAATCCACGAGAAGTGGGGGCTGACCGAATTGTAAACGCCGTAGCGGTAACGCAAACTTATAAAGGGCCCTGTATTATTATTGACGTCGGAACGGCCATCACTTTCTGTGTGGTAGACGAACACAAAAATTATATAGGCGGCCTAATTTTACCAGGAATTGGAATTTCAGCAGAAGCTCTAGTAACAAGAACGGCAAAATTGCCAAAAGTTGAAATTGTACGTCCAGAAAAGGTCATTGGAAAAACCACTGTAAGTAGCATGCAAAGTGGTTTGTATTTCGGATTTTCAAGAATGATCGATGGAATCATCGGCGACATTTGCGATGAAATTCAAATGGAACCGAAAGACGTAAACATTATTGCAACTGGTGGATTCTCAGGCCTATTATTAGGGGAGAGCGAATATGATGTAATCATCAGCCGAGATTTAACTCTCCACGGCTTGCGATACATCTATGAAATGAATAAATAATATGAAAAAACAAAAGAAATTTATCTTGGCACTAGCCCCCATGGCCGGTTATACCGACTTGGCATTCCGTCGTTTGGCCTCTCAATATGAATTGGATTGGTCAACGACAGAAATGGTTAGTGCCAAGGCACTTTTTTATGGAGATAAAAAAACAAAATCCCTAATGAAAGTGGCACCAGACGAAGCCAAAGTATCTCTTCAACTCTTTGGAGAAGACCCTAAAATTATGGGAAAAGTTATTGGCGATCTTTCCCAAAACCCTCTCCCTTACGAATCCTTTGACATCAACATGGGGTGTCCCGCTCCGAAAATCGTAAAATCCGGTGCGGGAAGTGCCCTGTTAAACGATTTAGAACGAGGGAAGAGAATGATGGAGGAAGCCGTAAAAAACAGTTCCATTCCCATTTCCATAAAAGTACGAAAAGGATTTTTAGAAGGAGAAACAACCGGCCTTGCTATGGCAAAAGCCGCCCAAGAAATGGGCATATCTTGGATTACGGTCCATGGCCGAAGCCGAGAAGCCTATTATTCTGGCCACAGTGATTGGGATTTTATTGGGGAAGTAGCGGAAGAAATCAACATTCCCGTCATTGCCAACGGAGATATCAAAACTCCAGAAGACGCCCACTTTTTCTATGAAAAAACCCGTTGCCAAGGAATTGCCATAGGACGAGAAGCCGTTGGAAAACCCTATATTTTCAAACAATTAAAAGAAAGCCTAAAAGGAAATCCTATCTCAGAATATTCTCTTTCAGAGCGAATCCAAATGGGACGAGAGCAACTGGTAATGACTCTAGAAGACAAAGACGAACGGCTGGCCATTTTAGAAATGCGAAAGCACTTTATCCACTATTTCCGTGGAATTCCAGATGCCAAAAAAATTCGTGACCGTCTAATGACATTAAAAACCAAAGAAGAAGTCCTGGAATTTGTGGAAGAAATCTACCGAAAAAACGGCGGAAACATTGACAAATAGGGAAATTGTTTGTATAATAATTGAATTGAACCAAGAATGTAAAGGCCCTAATAATTTAGGGCTTTTCTTATAGTAGAGAGTGAGGAAATTAGGATGGTAGAAAAGGATATATTTTTTACGCCTGAAGGGCTTAAAAAAATCGAAGAAGAAATCGACGAACTAAAAACCGTACGTCGTAAAGAAGTTGCCGAAAGAATCAAAGTAGCCTTAGGATATGGAGATCTTTCTGAAAACTCAGAATATGACGAAGCGAAAAATGAACAAGCACAAGTAGAAGAACGTATCGCAAAACTAGAAATGATGCTACGTAATGCCGTAGTAATCGAAGAGGGCGACTTAAGCGAAGACAGCATCAACGTCGGTTCCATTGTAGAAGTAAAGGATTTGGATACAGGAGATGTAGACGAATACAACATTGTCGGAAGTGCAGAAGCCGATCCATTAGAAGGAAAAATTTCCAACGAAAGCCCCATTGGAGCAGGACTTATGGGTCTAGGTGTAGGCGATGTAGCAGAAATCGACGTACCACAAGGACAAGTACGATTAGAGGTATTAAAAATATCTATCGCATAAGAAACGATAAATAAGGAGGACAGTATGGCAAAAGGCGAAAAAACGAGTGAAGTAAGATTACGGAAATTAGAAAAAGTTCAAGGATTAATTGACGAAGGAAATTCCCCTTACTTAGCAGAAAAATACGACGTAGATACTTACACTTCTCAAATAAAAGACAACTTTGAAGAAATGGAAGGAAAAGCCGTATCCTTAGCAGGACGTGTTGTATCCAAACGTGGCCACGGAAAAATTACGTTTATGGACTTGTTAGATACCTATGGACAAGTACAAATTTTTGCAAAAAAAGACTTATTGGAAGAAGACTATAACAATGCAAAAGCCGTTGACACAGGAGATTTCATTGGTGTAAAAGGAGAAGTATTCCGTACACAAGCAGGAGAGATTTCTGTTCGTGCTACAGAGCTAAAACTTTTAAGTAAAAGTGTTCAAGTTTTGCCAGAAAAATTCCATGGACTAAAAAATCAAGATTTACGCTATCGTCAAAGATACGTAGACTTAATCGTAAACCCAGATGTAAGAGAAGTATTCTTCAAACGTAGCGGAATCATTCGCGGAATCAGAGAATATCTAGACAACCGTGGATTCCTAGAAGTAGAAACGCCAATCCTAGGAAACGTAGCCGGTGGAGCCAACGCAAGACCATTCTTGACTCACCACAACGCCCTAGACATTGACTTACAAATGCGTATTGCCAACGAATTGTTCCTAAAACGACTAATCGTCGGAGGATTCGATAAAGTATACGAAATGGGAAAAATGTTCCGAAACGAAGGAATGGACACTCGTCACAACCCAGAATTTACCAATATGGAATTGTACCAAGCCTACGTAGATATGGACGAAATGATGGTAATTACAGAAGAATTGTTTGCCTACGTAGCAGAAAAAGTATTGGGAACAACAAAAATCAACTACCAAGGCCAAGATTTGGATTTAACGCCACCATGGAAGAGAATCAAAATGGAAGACGCCGTAAAAGAATACGCTGGCGTAGATTTCAGCCAAATTGAAACCGACGAAGAAGCCTTAGCCATTGCTAAAGAAAAGGGACTAGAAGTAGAACCATTCTGGACAAGAGGCCACGTAATTTCTGAAATGTTTGAAGAATTCTGTGAAGAGCATATGATTCAGCCAACATTCGTAACCGGTCATCCAGTAGAAGTGAGTCCTCTAGCAAAAAGAGATCCAAAAGATCCAAGAATTACACGACGCTTTGAAGCTTTTATTAATACATGGGAATTGGCCAACGCCTTTAGCGAATTAAATGACCCAATCGATCAAAGACAAAGATTTGAAGATCAAGTAAAAGATCGAGACGCCGGAGATGACGAAGCCCATCCAATGGATTACGACTTCGTAAACGCAATTGAAGTTGGATTGCCACCAACAGGAGGATTGGGAATCGGGGTAGACCGTATGATTATGCTACTAACCGATCAATCTAGCATCCGTGATATTGTATTCTTCCCAACCATGAAACCATTCGACTACGAAAAAGGAAACCAAGACGAATTGGATTGGGGTTCTGAAGAAGAAGAAGAAGAAGAAGAGTAAATAAAAGGAAGAAAAAGCAGAGGAGAAATCCTCTGTTTTTTTGATGGAAAGAGAGAAAAACAAACAAAAACAAATATGATTATTAAAGTTCGACATAGCTTAATAAATTCTTGCAATCTACATAAATATGGGATAAAATCATACAATAAAAAAGAGCAAAGAAGTAGGTTTTTAGACGAAAAGAGAAAATAGAGGAGGTGGACGATTTATGAGCAAAGGAAAGATATGGGCCATGGTTGAAATCTTTGCCATTGGAATTCTCCTGATTCTCTTAATTTTTTTTGCCAAACGAAAAATAGACGATCATCAATTTGCCAAAGAACAAGCTCAATGGAAATCGGTAGTTCAAACCGAAATCGCTCAAGTAGATTGGAAGGCAAATCGTGACCAAATGGCTATAGAACAAGTAGAAAAAATTCGAGAAAAATATCCCGCCGTTATAGGAATTATTGAAATTCCTGGCACAGACATTCTCTTTCCCATCGTTCAAGGAGAAGACAACGAATTCTATCTCCACCACGACAAAGAAGGAAACAAGCATCCCTTTGGAGAGATTTTTCTCGATCGGGCCAACAATCCCAATTTTATGGACCAAAACTCCGTCATCTACGGCCACAACATTCGTCAAGCAAAAACTCTTTTCAACGGACTTTTGCAATACGAAAACCAAGAATTTTACGAAACACATAAAGAAATCAACGTCTATACTCTAGACGGGTTCAAAGGTTATGAAATTGTAAGCGCCTTCCATGCCAAACCAGAAGAACCTTATCGGGAGACGCAGTTTGAAAATATCTTCGCTTACAAAGATTTTCAAAACAAATACATGGATTTTTCTATGGTAAAAACCAATGGACAAACAATAAACAACGTAGAAAATCGCAAAATGTTAACTCTCTCCACTTGCTTTACCAAAACCGTTCGCATGGTGGTGCAAGGGGTAGAAAGAATCGAAGAATAAATAGAAAAGAAAAAGAACACTAAAAAGAAGGGGACATTATGAAAAACAAATTGGAAAATATGAAAAAATACCCAAATACGGGGCAAGAAAGTTAAAAATTGGTTTTATCCCTGTACTTTTGGCTTTTGCTATGGTAATGGGGCCCGCCATGCCTATGCTTCAAGTTTTAGGTCCACAAGTAGCCTATGCAACTGAAATTTTCCAGACAGAGATGATTCATGGAAATATGCCATAACTGATGGGACTCTATCAGGAGACACGATTCCAGTCGTTGAAGGAACAGGCTCTGAACCGTGGAGAAACAACTTTAAACCAGCACCAGGTAACATCAGTGGTATTGCTACATGGGATTTTAATGTACTACAAGGTAGTGAAACTATAAACCCATGGAAGCCTGAACTTGGAAATATGTTTGCAAATCACCCTGATTATTGGGATTGGGAAATAGATTCTGTACATGATGCTGGAATGTTTGAAGGAGTATTCCCAGGGGCACAATTTGCGGTAGACCAGGAAGGGAAATGATTTATCTAAGTGTAGACTATACAAAAGTCTCACCACTAGCCACAAGCCCTACTCAATCTACAGTAGAGTTTCCAGGAATCGGTACGATGAACAAGGCGGTGTTCCTGGTGAAGTTGTAACGAAGGTTACTACAATTGTTAAAGATGGCGTGCCTACAACAACGACTGAAATTGTTTCTGAAACGGATCCAGTAGAAAAAGTAATTACGATTGGTGTAGCGGATGCAGGTTCAGAATACTCATACGAAGAAGACCTACCATTTGAAACTGAGATTGTTTATGACGACACTTTAGATGCAGGTCAATCAGTAGTAGACCAAGAAGGTGTATTAGGCAAGAGAACAACTACAACTACATTTGAACTAGTTGATGGTAAAATTGTTGAAGGAGAACCAACTGTTACGGAAACAGCTCCTACAAAACAAATCATCAGAGTAGGTACTAAACCAACTACTCAAAATGGCGAGTTTAAGTATGACTATGAAACAGAGCAAGCTTTTGATGTTGTTGTCATTTATGATGAAAACCTAGAAGCTGGCAAAGAAGAAGTCGTACAAGAAGGACAAATCGGTAAAACTAAGATTGAAGGTATTGTTGTTTATGAAGATGGTGAAATTGTAGATAGCAAAACTACAACTACAACAATCCAAGAGAAAAAAGACAAAATTATCAAAGTCGGCACAAAACCAACCGAAAAAGAAATTGAAGTCACTAAAGACCATGCTGTAGTAATTGTAAACTATGTAGACGAAAAGGGTCTTCCAATTGCTTCTACTGTTGTAGATTCTGTAGAATTAAAAGGCTCAGCATATGATACTACAGATAACAAGCCAGCAACTATAGACTTTAATGGCAAAACTTATGAATTAGTTAAGGTTAAAGAAGGAGATTCTGAAACTGGGAAAATGGAAGAAACTCTTACTCAAGTAACTTACGTTTATAAGTTGGTAGAAACTCCTGTTACGCCAGAGGATCCTGAAGAGCCAATAGATCCAGTTACTCCAGAGGATCCAAAAGATCCTATTGTTGAGGGAAAAACAACTTCTTATAAAACAATAGATGGGCGGGAGTTATATCCTACAAGTAAGGGGATTTTGGATAAAAAAGATTTTACAGGTTATGAGTTTGTAGAAAAGATAGTGGATGCAAAGGGGAATATAACTTATATTTATAAGTTGAAAGAAACTCCTGTAACTCCAACAGATCCTACCAAACCAGAAGATCCTGAAAAACCTACAGATCCAGTGGCTCCTGAAAAGCCAGTTACAAAATATGTGGATAAAGATGGAAATGTAGTTGCGAAACAAGAGGATGGTAAGAGTCCTAAGAAAGATGTTGATGGATATGAATTTGTGGAAACAAAAACAGATGAAAATGGAAACACAATTCATATTTATAAGAAACCAGAATCAACGACTTCTGAAAAAGACGTGGATACCTCTTTTGTAGATAAAGATGGTAAGGCGATTGTTCCTAAGGAAGAGGGAGCGAAGGATAAGAAAGATTTGGATGGCTATAAATTTGTAGCAACGAAGAAAGATGACAAGGGCAATATTACCCATGTTTATGAAAAAGTTGCAACAACTCCAAGCACTCCAAGTACTCCAAGTACTTCCACTACTTCTACTTCTAGAACTTCTAGTCCTGTAACAACAACATCCACTTCAGCGAAGAACACAAATCCACAAACTTTGGTTCCTGGATATGCGGTTTACGCTTTTGGAATTTTCGGCGCTTCTGCCTTGGCGTTGTTCGCGGAAAAACAAAGAAGAAAAAATAGTGGTACGTTAAGTGGCAAGGAAGAAGAGGAAGAGGAAAAATCTTCCAACAAATAAGAGAAAAGAGAGATAGGCTTAGCCTGTCTCTTTTTTTTGTGGAAAATTTTAGGGGAGAAAGATAATGGTATAGGTTGAAATTGTTATGTTTCTAGGATAAAATTGTTATAATAAAAAATAATTAGAGGAGTTATTTTTCTACAAGGAGATTTTTTTTGTAGAAGGAAAGAAAAGGTTTTCAAAATGTGGATTTTTTATAGAAAGAAATGTAGCTTTTCTTGGCTTTCTAGGGGATTTTAGAAATTATAAAAATCAAAGAAGAGACTTTATAAAGAGGAGGGGACAGTATGAAGAGAACAGACGGAAATAAAGGGGCCAAATATGGTATGCGGAAATTAAAAGTTGGATTTGTGCCTGTGCTTTTGGCTTTTTCCATTGTTATGGGGCCTACTGTGTTGGCGTTGCCTATGGGGGAATCTCAAAGGGTTTATGCAGCAGAGAGTATTGTAGATAAGACCAAAGGGGTTGTATTGGTTCATTATGTGGACACCATGGAAAATACAATCGCTCCTTCTGTTGTAGATAGTATTGGGGATTTGAACTCTTCTTATAATACGACTGATAATGGGATGAAGCCTGAGAAAATTACATATAAGGAAAAGGAATATACTTTGCTTAAAGATAAGGTAGAGGGAGAGGAAAAGGGGACCATTAAAACGGCTATAACCAATATTACCTATGTTTATAAGACAGAGGAAACAATTACGAAATACGTTGATATTGAGGGAAAAGAGATCAAAGAGGCAGAAATTGGAGAAAAGCCAAAAGTAGAGATTAAGGACTATACTTTTTTGGATACAAAGACGGATGCGTATAAAAATCGAACCCATATTTACGTAAAGACGGAGTCTATTCCGGATCAACCTGTCCAAGAAATACAGACGGATTATGTGGATGAGTCAGGAAAAGAGATAATAAAAAGCAAAGTGGGAGTTCAACCGAGGTTGGAAATTCCGCAATACATTTGGGTGAAGACGGAAATTGACGGAAATCATATTCAACATGTGTATAAATCGGTAACGGAAGAAAAAGCGTTTGTGACGAAATATGTAGATGAAACGGGGAAGTCTATTGCTGGAGATGAAAAGGGAATTGCTCCTCAAAAAGAAATTTCGGATTATGAGTTTGTGAAGACGGAAATTGGAAAAGAGGGAAATGTTCTTCATATTTATAAATCCACAAGGGCTCCAATTGAAAAAGTCGTTACGAATTTTAGAGACGAAAAAGGCGTGTCTTTAGAACCGACAGTGGCTGGAAAACAAGAGAAAAAAGTGATTTCGGGTTATGAATTTGTAGAAACAAAAGTGGATGAGAATGGGAATGTTACTCATATTTACAGGGAAGTAAAGGATCCAACGAAACCAGAGACACCAGAGAATGTAGTGACAAAATATGTAGATAAAGATGGGCAAGAGGTTGCCAAAGAACAAGAAGGAAAGATGCCTAAGAAGGACGTTGCGGGGTATAAATTTTTAGAAAGCAAAACGGATAAGGAAGGAAACATTCTTCATGTTTATGAAAAGTTGCCGCCTGCGACTCCTGTTGAAACCTATTATGTAGATAAAGAGGGGAAATTCATTATTCCTAAGGAAGAAGGAGCAAAGGATAAGAGGGATTTGAATGGCTATAAATTTATAGCAACAAAGAAGGACGATAAGGGAAATATTACCCATATTTATGAAAAAATTACAACATCTTCTACTTCGAAACCAACGAATACGACTTCTACTCCTACCTCTACTACAACGACAACGACGAATACTACGAAAAGTTCCAATCCTCAAACCTTTGTTTCAGGATATGGAATGCATGCTTTGGGAATTTTAGGAGCTTCTGCTTTGGCGTTGTTTGCGGAGAAACAAAGAAGAAAGAAGTAGGATATATAAAAAGATAGAATAAATTTGGAAGGAGAAAAGATGAAGAAAATATCGCTTTTGTGTTGTTTGCTTATGATTTGCGGGTTTGGTTTAATAGGTTGCGGCTCTTCTTCTGTTACAGAAGAGGGAAATGAAGCAATAGAGCCAGGATCTGTGGAATCTTTGGCGGATTTTTCTGAAAATGAGCTGGAGTATAATGTAGAAAATCGAGATCGCTATTCTTTGCCGGAACTCAAGGGAGAAATTCCGGAAAATGGAGACAGCCATCTGATTGCCGTTGAAGAATTAGGAGATGTGACGGAGGTAGAAGGGGATGTTATTTTAATGTCCCGAGGCCTTGGAGATCTTCATGAAGCGGCGGATGATTATATTTTAATCGGGGAAGATATTTCTGGCGTGGGCTATTATGTTTTAGAAAATATCGGCGAGGGGAATATCGATTATACTCTTTATAGTAAAGAGGGGATTTTGAAAATTCCTATGGAATCAGGGGATACTGTGACCCTGGATTTGACTTTCCAAGAAGGACAGGTAGATGTTTTGCGAGATGTGATTTCAGCAGAAAAACCAGAGGGTTCTTCTTTGCGGATGACTTTATATTGGCAAAAATAAAGAAAAGAGGGCGAAGGCTCTCTTTTTTGTTGTGTTTTTCTTCTTGATTCCGTGAAATTCCCCTATGTTTGTGGTATAAATAAATGGAATAAACAAAGTAGGTGTTTTTATGAAAAAAATTTGCAATAAAATAGTGGGAATTTCCTTGGCTTTATCTTTGCTTCCACAAGTGGTTTTTGCTCAGGGAAATTCTTTTTCAGATATGCCCAATGAGGGAATGTGGTCTTATTCGGGATTAAAATATTCTGTAGAAAAAGGGTATTTGTCTGGTTTCCCTAATGGGCAGTTACGCCCAGGAGAGAATTTAACTCGAGCTCAATTGATTACGATTATGAATCGGGTGATGGGGAATGAGAAAAAAGCAGATATTTCTTATCTTGTGGATGTTTCGGAGACCCAGTGGTTTTATGAGGAAATTTCTAAAGGTGTAGCAGCGGGTTTTATTCGTGGAACTTCAGAGGAAACTATGTCGCCTCTTCGTCCCATTTCTCGCCAAGAAGCCTTTACGATTATGGCACGAATTATTGAGCCTACTTCTTATCATTTAACTCGATTGAATGCCTTCGAAGATGGGGAAGATGTAGATTTTTGGGCAGCGCCTAGTGTAGCTGGACTTGTTGAATTGGGAATTATTCAAGGGGAGAGAAATCATCTCTATCCTTTGAATCGAATTTCTCGGGCAGAGTTTGCTAAGATCATTTATGAATGGAAGCATTTAGAAGAAAATCCTTCAGAGGAATCGGATGTACCAAAGCCTATTTCGGATTCTGTGATTCCGGAGCTGGATAGTTTGGGAAAAGAGAAAGTTTTTACCCTAAGCGATGGAACAAAGGTCATTGGTTATTCTTTGCCAAAGGAATATGGGGAGGCTTTACTCTATCGAATCAATTTGTATCGTTGGGAACATCAATTGAGTACGGTTTCTCATTTGGAAGATTTAGACACTCATTCTTTGGAACGAGCAAAGGAAGAAGCTTACCAGTGGAAAAGCAAGGGCTTTATCGATCATCAACGTCCCAATGGAGATTGGTATGATGGAAGAGAAGTTCCCAAGGAGTTTCAGGAATCCTTTTCTCAAGTTGTAGAAGTGGCTTTATCTACAGAATATTCAAAAGACATTAAATTTAAGTCTGTAGATGAGTTAATTGAAGATTTGTTCCAACTATGGGAAAACTCTCCTTCCCACAATCGAGCCATGTTGCATCGTAAAGTGGAAGTAGGGGGTATTGGATTGTTTTATGCACCAGAAAATCGATCTTTAACAGCCGTTTATACCATGGCCAATGAATAGAGATGGAGAGGTAAAATGTTAAAAAAGTTGGAATGATTTGCAGGGACTGTTTTATAAGGTAAGAAAAAAGGAATTGGAAAAGAAAAGAGAAAGACGAACCTTTACAAGAGATAGGAGAGGAAATATGAAAAAGAAAATTTTGGCGGCAATCCTTTCGGGACTGTGTATTTTTTCCATGGCAGCACCTGTATATGCGGCGAATTTCAAGGATATGCCGGACCAAGACAATTGGGCCTATTCTAGTTTGAAATTTGCAACGGATAAGGGCTATTTAACCGGTTTTGATGATGGAACGCTTCGCCCATGGAAGACATTAACGCGAGCTCAGTTGATTGCTATAATGAATCGTGTTATGGGAAATACAAAGGAAGCGGATTTGTCGGCTTTTACAGATGTTTCTAGGAGCGACTGGTTCTATCATGAAATTGCCAAAGGAGTAGCGGCAGGAATTACTACGGGAACTTCTGAAATAACGATGTCTCCAAATAAACAAATTACCCGGGAAGAAGGATTTACCATTTTGGCTCGTGTGATGAACGTTTCTTCTTCTAATACGAAAGTTTTGAATCAATTCTTTGATGGAAACAAAATTCGAGATTGGGCAAAACCTGGAATTATTGCTTTGATTGAGCGAGGAATTGTAAGTGGTAGCGAAGGATATCTTTCTCCCGATAATGACATTCTTCGAGCAGAGTTTGCAAAAATCATATATATGTATGTAGGGAATCCTTCTGGGAAGGAAGAGAAAGATCCTGTTGTGAACCCAACGAAACCAGGGGAGACAATCCAGGAACCAATCCTGTTGTAAATCCAACGAAACCAGGGGAAGACAATCCAGGAACCAACCCTGTCATCAATCCAACCAACCCAGGAACTAGCCCTGGAAAACAACCTTTGGGAACCATTCAAACCATTACCTTAAACAATGGGGCGAAAATCCGCGGATATTATATGCCAGGAGATTATTCGGATGCCTTATTCCAACGAATCAACCGTTTCCGTGTAGAACAAGGACTTTACCCTTTGATTCAGCACAGCAATATTCGTCCATTTTCTAATTTGCGAGCAGCAGAAGAAGGTTACCAATGGATGACTCAAAAAAGTTTAGATCATCAACGCCCCAATGGCGTAATGGTTTACGGAACTCCTGTTGTAGAAGAATTTGCAGGAAAATACACGTATTTTGCTGAGTGTGCTGGCGGAATGGGAACGTTGGATCCAAGTTCTATGACAAAGGAACAAATTGTAGAAAAAGCTTTTACTCAATGGAAAAATTCTCCAGGACATCGCAAAGGAATGTTGTTTGACAATGTAAACTATGGAGAAGTAGGAATGTTTTATACCATAGATGGCCGTGCAATTATGACCATTTTTTCTATAGCAAGGTAGAATAAGGTAGAAAAATATTGTATTTTTAGAGGGTATAATGATAAAATGTTATTATATTGAATTCATAAAATTCGAATATTAGGAGGTCAAGATGGATTATAGTAAAAAATATCAAGAAAAACTGATTACCGCTGCAGAAGCGGCGGGAAAAATCAAGTCTGGCGACTGGGTTGATTTCGGTTGGAGCGGCGGAACTTCCGTAGCCATCGACCGTGAATTGGCAAAACGCGTAGATGAGTTGGAAGATGTAAATCTTCGTGGCGGGGTAATGTTTAGAGAATTGGAAGTTTCTAAAGCCGATCCAGAAGGAAAAACTTTCACTTGGAATTCTTGGCATGCTGGCGGTGGAGAAAGAAAATTAATCAATGCCGGCCAAGGTGGTTTCTATGCTCCTTTGCGTTATTCTGAGTTGCCAAAATGGTATCGAGAAGAAATTGAGTTGGATGTAGCGATTGTTATGACAACCCCTATGAATAAACATGGTTATTTCAACTTTGGTTTAAACGCTTCTCATCAGATGGCTGCAATTGAAAAGGCAGATTTGGTAATTGTAGAAATAAACGAAGCGTTACCTTATTGCCCAGGTAAAATGGAATCAGAAATTCACATTGATCGTGTAGATTTCATTGTAGAGGGTGGACACAACGAAATGCCTGATATTCCTGCAGGAACTTATGGAGATGTAGACCGAAAAGTTGCGGAATTAATCGTAGCAGAAATTCCAAACGGTGCGACTCTTCAATTGGGTATTGGTGGTATGCCAAATGCGGTAGGTTCAATTATTGCCGATTCTGATTTGAAAGATTTGGGCGTTCATACAGAAATGTATGTAGATGCTTTTGTTGATATGTCTATGAAAGGCAAAATCACAGGGGCGAAAAAATCAATCGATAAATATCGCCAAGTGTATGCTTTCGGGGCAGGATCGAAAAAATTGTATGAATTCTTAGACGAAAACCCAGAATGTATGGCAGCTCCTGTTGACTATACAAATGGTGCGGCAACCATTGCACAAATCGACAATTTTATTTCTATTAACAACGCGGTAAATGTGGATTTATGGGGACAAGTAAGTTCTGAATCTTCTGGATTCAAACACATTTCTGGTGCTGGTGGTCAGCTTGACTTCGCTTTGGGTGCCTATTTGTCTAAAGGTGGAAAGAGCTTTATCTGCTTAAGTTCTACCTATAAGGATAAGGAAGGAAACAGCCATTCTCGTATTCTTCCTAACTTTGCACCAGGTTCAGCGATTACTGTGGCTCGTCCAAACACCCACTATATCGTTACAGAATATGGTAAATTTAATGCCAAAGGAAAAACCACTTGGCAAAGAGCAGAGGGTATTATTAACTTAGCTCACCCAGATCACAGAGAAGAATTGATCAAAGAAGCAGAAAAAATGAACATTTGGAGAAAGAGCAACAAGAGATAATCTCCTTTTTGAATGCGGCCTTCGGGTCGCATTTTTTATATCTTGCAATCTTTCATTTTAAAAGGAGATATCATCAAAGTGCATAGAAAAATTATCTTCTATGAAGAAAATATATTAAAAAAAGAATAAAAATCATTACTTTTATTGTTTTTTTTCTTAAAAAATGATACAATTTTATGCAGAAAGATATGAATTTAAGTATCAGATTTTTAAGGAGGAAGATTTTATGAGGAAAATAAGAGTATTTTTATTGTTGTTAATTGCCTTGGTATGCATACCGTCTTTCGTTTTTGCTAAAAGTAATGACGAACCAATTTCAAGAGAATAGATAAATATGGGATTAATCTACTATAATGTCCCCAGCGATAAAATCGAAAATCTGATGAATAAGTTCGATAGAAACGAAGATTGGGATTCTATGAAAAATATAGAATTTACTTCTTCAGAACAATGGGATGAAAATACTACAGTCTATAGGTATAATGATGGTTCTATTCAGATTGTGACCATTGAAACTCCTCCTTTAGAGGGGCAAGAAGGCGTAATCACTCCTTATGGTGTAAGTGGTGGACGTTGGGTTACGGGAAGTGGATACAGAAATTGCTATGGAGCAAAAGTATCTACGAATCTTCTTCAATATAGTATGAGCTTCAAAGCAGATTTTTCTGTGGTTCCCTCTCCTGGAAAGAGTAAGATTATGAACGTATATGAATCTACGTTTAGTGGGGGTACAAAAAAGAAAGATTGGTTAGGTATTACTCGACCTAGTGAAACAAATTATCATCCAGCAACGGCTGAGTATTCAGTGATTGTAAACAGAAATGGTAATGACCGGAAGCATTCATTGTTTCTTAGAGTCCAAAAAGGGTCCTATAGATCGGAATATCAATAGAATGAAATAGGAAGGAGGAATAGTATGAAAAAGAAAAAAGTTATCGTACTGGCCATTCTATTTTGTCTTGTCGTGTCGGTTTTTGTTTTGCCTATTCCAAGAAATGGAGAAGAAATCCAACTTGTAAAAGAGTGTTATTCCTTAGATGTTCCTATGTTTCAAATAAAATCTCTCTTGAGTAAATACCGAAAGGGAATTCCCCTTGATGTTCAAGACGGTGAGAAAAAACCAATCAAACGAGATGTTGTAGATGGTTATTATGTCTATCGTTACGAAGATGGATCGGCTTATCGTGGTTCGGAAGCCGATGAATCGGATAAATAAAAAGGTTCCTGAAATTTCGGGAACCTTTTTATTTTTATTGCTTTTTATCTAGGGCTTTGATATACTACATAGAGTAAATATTCTTATCAAGAGTGGTGGAGTGACTAGGCACTGTGAAACCCGGCAACCTGATTTGGTGCTAAATCCTACAGATGCCAAAAGCACATCTGAAAGATAAGAAGAGAGTTTGTCCTGCTTTTGGCAGGATTTTTTTATTAGGAGGAAAAATATGGATAAATGGTTATTTTCATCAGAATCTGTAACCGAAGGCCATCCAGATAAAGTCTGTGATCAGATTTCTGACGCAATTTTGGACGCAATTTTAGCAGAAGATAAGGGAGCTCGTGTTGCTTGTGAAACCGTTGCTTCTACTGGAATGATTATGGTGACCGGCGAGATTACAACCAATAGTTACGTTGATTTTAGCAAAGTGGTTCGTGAAACTTTATCAGACATTGGCTATACAGAAGCCAATTATGCAGGATTTAGCGCGGAAGCTTGTTCCGTTCTTTCTGCCATTAAAGAACAAAGCCCTGATATTGCCATGGGCGTGGATCGTTTTAAGGAAGATGGAACCGATGAATTTGACGCTTTTGGAGCAGGAGACCAAGGAATTATGTTTGGTTTTGCTTGTCGTGAAACCGAAGAATTGATGCCGCTTCCGATTTCTTTGGCTCACAAAATGGCAAAACGTCTTACGGATGTTCGTAAAGATGGCACTTTGCCTTATTTGCGTCCAGATGGAAAGACACAAGTTACTGTGGAATATGACGACAAAAAACCAGTGCGTTTGGAAAATGTGGTTGTAAGTACACAACATTCTGACGAGATTGATTTGGAAACGTTGAAGGAAGATGTTATTCGTGAAGTCATTCGCCCAATTGTTGGGGAAGAACTTTTGGATGAAAATACAAAAATCTACGTAAATCCAACGGGTCGTTTCGTTATTGGTGGTCCTGTTGGAGATGCGGGTTTAACGGGACGTAAAATCATTGTAGATACCTACGGCGGATACGCTCGTCACGGCGGCGGATGTTTTAGTGGAAAAGACCCAACAAAAGTAGACCGTTCTGCAGCGTATGCAGCTCGTTATGTTGCGAAAAATTTAGTGGCAGCAGATGTTTGTGAACGTTGTGAAATTGGTTTATCTTACGCCATCGGGGTAGCAAAACCTCTTTCCATTTACGTGGATACTTTTGGCACGGGAGTCATTAGTGACAACGAAATCGAGGAATTGGTTCAACGTCATTTCGATTTGCGTCCAGCAGCAATTATTAAAGAGTTGGATTTGCTTCGCCCAATTTATAAACAAACGGCAGCTTATGGACATTTTGGTCGTGATGATTTGGATCTTCCTTGGGAAAAAACAACAAAGGCAGATGCCATTCGTAAAGAATTAGCAGATAGAAAGTAGGAATGTTTTGGAAATTGAAGGCGTAATGGATGTCGTTGTTTTCCATAATTCAGACAATGGCTATACGGTTGGTCGTCTGGTTACGGAAGACGGGGATATTACCGTTGTGGGGAATGCTCTTTTGATTCAAGAAAAAGAGAATTATCGCATGGACGGGGAATTAATTTACCACCCTAAATATGGGGAACAATTTCAATTTCATAAGATAGAGGTCATAAGACCACGGGAGAGAACGGCTGTTATTGGCTATCTCTCCAGTGGTCTTCTTCCTAATGTGGGGAAAAAAACGGCGAAACGGATTGTGGATTGTTTTGGCGATGAGACAATGGACATTTTGGAAAAAACCCCTCAACGCCTTTTGGAAGTGGAAGGAATTGGCAAAAAGCGAATCCAAGGGATTATTGAAGCTTTTGAAGAACAAAAGGATTTGCGAGAATTTATGTTGTATTCTCAAGAAATTGGTTTGTCTTCCAATTTGGCCATGCGTGTGTTCAAAAAATATGGAGAGCTTGCAGAGGCGGTAATCCGGGAAAATCCTTACCGATTGGCTGATGATATTCGAGGCATTGGATTTCAGCGGGCGGATAAAATTGCCTTGGAAATGGGGTTTAATCGGGAGTCGAATTTTCGGATTGTTTCTGGAATGAAATACGTAATCCATCGTGCCGTTGCTGATGGGCATACGTATTTGCCGGAAGAGGATGTGGTGGAGCAATCTTGCCAAATCTTAGGGCTGCCAGAGGAGATCATTCGCCAAGAGATGGTGTCCCTTGCCATTGATTCTACGATGTATATTACAAAGTTTGAAGATCGAGTTTGTTGTTATCCCATTCGTTTGTATCAAGCGGAGAATGCGGTTTCAGCAAAATTATTGCAACGGGTGAAAAAGCCCATTGCCCGCGCCATGGCAGAATCTATTTTTGAAAATTTAGAAAAAGAACTGCCCCATGCTTTGGAGGCAAAACAAAAAGAGGCCGTAGAAAAGTCTTTGAATTCTGGCGTTTTGGTTATCACTGGTGGACCAGGAACGGGAAAGACCACGACATTAAAAGCCATTGTTCATTGTATGGAAGAATTGGGGCTAAAGGTAGCCTTGGCGGCGCCAACGGGGCGAGCGGCTAAGCGAATGGAAGAGGCTACGAAGAGGGAAGCAAAAACCATCCATCGTCTGTTGCAATTCGAGTACATTGACGAAGATGGTTTTGAGAATTCTCGAACGGTGGAAGAAAAAATTGAGGCGGATGTTATTATTGTAGATGAGGCTTCTATGATTGATATTGTCTTAATGAAAGATTTGCTTCTTTCTATGGAAGAGGACGCTCGTTTGATTTTGGTGGGAGATGTGGATCAGTTGCCTTCTGTGGGGGCGGGAAATGTTCTTCGAGATATTATTTCCAGTGGAAAAATCCCAGTGGTTCATTTGAATAAAATTTTCCGCCAAGAGGAAACGTCTATGATTATAGAAAATGCTCATTTGATTAACGAGGGAAAATTTCCTATGTTAAACCAAAAGGGCGGAGATTTCTTCTTTTTGGAGCAGCCTTCCCATGAAAATACGGCGGCCTTAGTGGCAGATTTGGTAAAACGACGATTGCCGGATCATTATGGTGTAGATCCCTTTGAGGACATTCAGGTTTTGACCCCTATGCGCAAAGGAATTTGTGGTGTGGAACAGTTGAATCAAACGTTACAACGGGTTCTGAATCCAAAATCTGATAAAGGGGAACTGACTTGGAATGATTTCATTTACCGAGTGGATGATAAAGTTATGCAGATAAAAAACGATTATAAACTCCAATGGGAGGGTTTGTCTTCGATTTTTGAATCCGAGGGAGAAGGGGTTTTTAATGGAGACATGGGTCGTGTCTATGAAATCGATGAGGAAGAAAACGAGGTTAAAGTTCTCTATGAGGAATATCGCCTTGTAACTTATACGAAGGAAAATCTAGACTTGATTCAACCGGCTTATGCTACGACCATTCACAAATCTCAGGGTTCCGAATTTCCTATTGTGGTTATTCCAGTGGTTTCAGGACCGCCGATGCTTTTGACGAGAAATTTAATTTATACGGGAATTACTCGAGCAAAGGATTTGGTGGTTTTGGTAGGAAATCCACGGGTTTTGGCCCAAATGGTTTCTAACAATCAAATCGTAAAGCGCTATTCTTCTTTGGATCGTTTACTAAAAGAGCAAGGAGGGCTTTATGAGTAGCTTTTTTTCTGATTCTGGCTGTTTGATTTGTCATGGAGATTTCCCTTTGGAAAATGGAATTTGTAGCCAATGTCTTTCCTCTATGGATTTTACACCAGAGATTTTAGGGGAGAACTACGATTTTTTATCGGATGTTTATATTACCTTTCTATATCAAAATTTGACCCAGGAATGGATTCAGAAGATGAAGTTCCAAGAGGGAAAATATTTGGCAAAGATTTTTGGAAATTTTATGACGGAATCTCTTTTGTTACAGGGAGGCCATAGAAAAATCGATGCTATTGCTTACGTTCCTATGACGAAGAACAAGGAACGGATTCGGGGATACAATCAGGGGAAGTTATTGGCCGAAGAAATCGGAAGGAATTTGAATATTCCCATCTTGCATGTGTTAAAGAAAAAACGAGAAAATAAGGATCAAATTGGTTTGACAGGGCAAGAACGGACGGAAAATGTTCGGGATGTTTTTTCTTGTGAAGAAAATTTAGAGGGACGGCGAATTCTTTTGGTTGACGATGTATTTACTACAGGGGCGACTTTGTCCTCTTGTGGGAAGGTTTTAATGGAATCGGGGGCAGAAGAAGTTTTTGGTTTGGTCATTGCAAAAGCTTTATATACAAAAAAAGGAGACGAATAATCGTCTCTTTTTTCTTGCTTAAATTTTCTTTTTGGATCCTACAAGCCCGCCAATCATTGTATATTCCCTTGGCCACTGAACTCCTTCTTCGTCCAATTGATGAAGAGTTGCGTTGATTTCGCCGCCCAGTAAGATAATTAAACCAAACAAATACAACCAAACCAAAAATACGATAATTCCGGCTAAAGAACCGTAGGTAGCAGAGTAGCTACTAAAGTTGGAAACATAAATATTGAAAATCAAAGTAAAAATTATGATTCCAAAGGTTGCAAAGCCTGAACTGATGGCAATATTTTTTGCTCTTGGTTTGATTTTATCGGGCCAGTTTGGAGCAAACCGATAAAGGGCAAAAAAGATAATAAACATAAATAGAACAGGAACTAGGTTCATAACAATGGCAATGACTTTTTCCATTTGGTTTCCTAGATTCAAATATCCAAAAATTTGTGTTAAAAAGGCGTTTCCTATAATTTGTACGACAAAGATCGATAGAATCAACACAAATAGAGCGATGGTCATAACTATGGATAAAAGAATCAAAGCAATAAAGGAATGAGATTTTGCGTAACGAAAAGAATCGTTAATACTTTGTATAACCTTTTTTACTCCCGATGAAGCCGAATAAATCGAACCGGCAAGGGAGATGGATAACAAAGCCACAGAACTGGAAGTTTGCAAATCTTCTAAGAAAGAACTTAATAGAGAAGCCACTTCTTCTGGTAAAGTAGCAAATGTTCCCATAATCTGATTCATTAAAGAAGCATCAAAAAAACGTACAATATTTAATAAGGCGATTAAGAAAGGAAAAATCGCTAAAATCAAAAAATAAGTTAAAGATGCTGCGGATACGGTTACTTTATTGTTTACGAATCGATAGGCCAAAATATCGAAAAAAGCCGCTTTTCGATAGTGGGTGGCTTTCGATAATATAGATTTTATTTTGTCCATTCTGTACCTCCTAGGATACATATACCCTAGATTGTGGTAGAATATCTATGAATAGAGGATAAAAGGAGGTCTTTATGAAGTACAATATTCTTGTTTGTGATGATGAAAAAGACATTGTGTCTGCCATAGAAATTTATTTGAAAGCGGAAGGTTATAATGTATTTCCCGCCTATGATGGATTAGAAGCTTTGCGGATTATGGAACAGAATGACATTCATTTGGTAATTATGGATTTGATGATGCCTAAGATGGATGGAATTAGTGCCATTTTGAAAATTCGTGAGAAGGAAAATATCCCGATTATTATTTTAAGTGCCAAGGCAGAGGTAACAGATAAAATTATCGGTCTGAATGTGGGTGCGGACGATTACATTACCAAACCTTTTAACGCCATTGAATTGATTGCTCGAGTAAATTCGGGGATTCGCCGCTATACTTCTTTGGGTTCGGCAGAAATTGATACGGGAGATTATACCGTAGGGCGAATTTCTGTAAATGATAACGCAAAAGAAGTTCGTGTAGATGGAGAAATTGCCAATTTAACGCCTCATGAATACAAAATCTTGTTATTGCTTTTGAAAAACAAGGGGCGTGTTTTTTCCAGTGATGAAATTTATGAACAAGTTTGGGAAGAAGCGGCTCACGATGTGAAGAAAGTTATTTCTGTTCACATTTCCCATTTGCGAGATAAAATTGAGATCAATCCAAGAAAACCAGATTTGATTAAATCTGTCTATGGAATGGGTTATAAATTTGAGGATCAAGGCTAATGGGAAAAAAGCGAAGGGGTTTGCTCTCGATCATAGGAGAGCGCCTAGAAATATATCGAAGAGAGGTTTTTTTGGAAAATATCTTTCTGGATGTATATTTCGGAGTGGGGATTTTCCTATTTCTCTTCCTATTTATCTTTGGTGGTGTTATGGGTTATGGGGGTCGAATCCCCCTGAATAATTCCTTAGAATTTAATCTTTTGCTTTTGGGCATTACGTTTTTGGTTACCTTTGTAGCCTGGATGGTGAAAGTTTTTTCTAGAGATGGAACAAGGAAGTTTCTCTTTATCTACTTGATTTTAGAGAGAAAAAAAGAGAGCGTTTATCCTCTCTTCCTTTTCTTAAATCTATCTTTTTTCCTATGGATATTCTGTTCGGTCGTGGGGATGCCTTTTATTTTTGGATTATTGGCGGTTCCGATTTTGCGGCTCCTATTTTTGGGAGAGGATGTTGTCATTCAAAATCGAATTTTGCGGGCAGCGATTAAGGAAACCCAAAGTTACGAGGCCCTTACGGGATTTAGCCCTATGGTAAAAATTTCTACCTACGAATCTTTAATGGATTTGACGCGAATTAAGGACCAAATGTATCGTTCGGCCCAAGAGAGTGTGCAATCTCAAAAGATGAAGACAGAGCTGATTACCAATATTTCCCATGACTTAAAAACACCTCTTACTTCCATTATTAATTATGCCGATATCTTAAGCAAAAAGGATGTTATGGATCAAGAGGCGCAGAATTACATTCGGATTTTAGGAAGGAATTCGGAGCGTTTGAAGTCTTTAATTGTGGATTTAATTGATGCTTCCAAAACGGGAACAGGAAATGTAAATTTAGAGCCAGTTTTTATTGATTTTCATGAGTTAATCAATCAGATTTATGCTGATTTTGACAACGAGTACGAAAAAAAGGGATTGGATTTTGTCTATGAATATACAGAGGAGTACATTCCTATTTATACAGACGGCAATGTCCTAAGTCGTGTCATTCAGAATTTATTTAGCAATGTAAATAAATATTCCATGGAAAATACCAAAGTCTATGGGCGAACTCATCTTTCAGGGGATCGAATCTTCTTTAGTCTGCGAAATATCTCGGAAAAGGAAATCACCATTTCATCGGAAGAGTTGCAAACGCAATTTACTCGAGGAGAGTTAAGTCGTACGACAGAAGGAAGCGGTTTGGGGCTTTATATTGCCAAAAATCTAGTAGAGATTTTACAAGGGGAATTCCGCATTATTGTAGATGGAAATTATTTCCAAGTTTTTGTGGAATTGCCAACGGAATTAAAAAAAGACGAAAAATAAAAACCATTGGAGTGTTTTTCTGATTAAGGGGTATAAATGACTAGAATGAAAGGGTGAGATGATGAATTACTTGGAACACAATAAGGAAGAACACGCTGAATTTAAGAAAATAATGGAAGAAATTGAAAAAGCGGAAGATGGTCGCACAAAAAGAGCGAGATTTATAGAATTGTACGCATCTTTATATGGGCATCATGAAGCAGAGGAAGAAGTTATTTATCCAGAAATTATGGAAGCAATAAAAAAAGTAGAAGATTTAGAATTATCGCGGGAGATGGTGGAGGAACACCATCTGGCTATGTATCAATTTCAAGTGGTCTATGAAACAAGCGCTAGTGACGAGACATGGGATGCAAAATTTTCTGTATTAAAAGAAGTTTTGGAACACCACATGGAGGAAGAAGAAACAAATTTTACAGAGATGGCACAAAAAGTTTTGCCGAAAGAACGCTACAGAGAACTTTTGGAACCATTTGAAGCTGCTTTGGAAAAATACAAAGAAGAAAAGAAAAAAGAATTGCAATAAAAAATCGTTGAGGAAATGTCCTCAACGATTTTTTTTAATCTTCTAACCAGCCAATTTTTCTACATAAGTGGAAAATTAAGCTAAGGATTACAGCGACCACGCTGGCCAATACCATTCCAGAAAGTTCAATATTTCCGAAAGAAATGGAAAGACCGCTAAGTCCTGCTACAAGAATGACACTTGTTAGAACAAGGTTGGAAGACTTGGAAAAGTCTACTTTTTCATCTACCAATAAGCGCAAACCGCTGGCCCCGATCATTCCGTAAAGTAGGAAAGTTACTCCACCAATTACATCTCCAGGAATGGTTTGAATCAAAGCGGCCAATGGTCCGATAAAAGCCATGGCAATGGAGAAGACCGCCGCACCGGCAATAACTTGTACGGAATACACTCCTGTTACGGCCATAACGCCAATATTTTCTCCGTAGGTTGTGGTTGGAACCGATCCAACCAAGGCAGATAAGGCGGAAGAAAAATTATCCGCTAAAATGGTGCTGTGTAGCCCAGGGTCATTTAAGATATCTCTTCCGATAATGTTAGAGGTAACCACTTGATGAGAAATGTTTTCGCTCATAATGACTAAGGTTACAGGTAACATAGTTAGAATGGGTTCTATATGAAATTTTGGAGTTTGGAAATGAGGCATAACGAAAACTTGAACGTCATTTAATGGAGAAAAATCTACTAAGCCAAAGAAGATGGCGGTAAGATATCCAACGACGATAGAAATTAGAATCGGAATCGTTGCCCAAAATTTCTTAAAGAGAACAGATCCGAATACGGCGGTAAGTAAGGTTACGGCAAATACAATTCGGTTGGCATTGGTTGCGGTTTCTCCCATAATATTGGCCCCAATGGCACCGCCAGAGATGGTGGCAGAGGCAAGTTGTAGACCGATTAAGGCAACAACGGCGCCCATAGCTGCTGGGGGCAGAACAATATCTAGCCAATCAATTCCGTATCTTCGGATAATAAAAGCAATAAAACATCCGAGCACTCCTACGGCAAAAAATCCTCCCAAAGCATAGGCAAAGGGATATTTTGCCAAAATAACTTGTGTTGGCCCTAAAAAGGCGAAACTAGATCCTAAGTAAGCGGGCACTTTTCCCCTTGTAATTAGAATCAACAACAACGTTCCAATTCCGTTCATAAGCAATACAATACTTGGATCCATGTTGAAAACCAAAGGGACAAGGACCGATGCACCAAACATGGCAAAAGTATGTTGCAAGCTCAGAGGAATCAATTGTCCAAAGGGGACTTTTTCATCCACAGCGATGGTTCTTTTGTTCATTTCACACCTCATTTTCTTTTTCTTCAAAAAAACTTCCTATAGAATAATACATGAAAAACGGTCATCATACAAACATAAAATGTTGAAAATAAAAAATTTATAAATAAAAAAACATCCCCGAAGGGATGTCTCGTTTATTCTTCAATTTCAATTAAGCCATAATTTCCGTCTTTTCGTCGATATAGAACGTTGGTGTTGTCTGTATCTCTATCTAGATATATAAAGAAGTTGTGATTTAATAATTCCATTTGTAATACAGCTTCTTTTTCGTCCATAGGGGATAAGTGGAAAGATTTTCTCTTTGTAACGATTTGTCCTTGTGTATCTTCCTCATCCTCTGGAACGGATTGTTCAAAATTATCGAAACGAATGGTTTCGTTGTTTTTATAGCGTTTTTTTAGACGGGTTTTGTATTTTCGAATTTGTCGTTCCAAAGCAGAAACGGCAAGATCCATAGAGGCATACATATCATGGGTCGCTTCTTCCGCTCTCATAATATTGCCAGGCAAGAATACGGTTACCTCTGTCTTATGTTGTCCTTTTACGGTTTGGAAAGTAACTTTTCCTTCAATTTCTTCTGAAAAGTACTTATCCAATTTAGAGAATTTTTTCTCCGCCTGGTTCTTTAATGCTTCTGTAATGTCGATATTTTTTCCTACAAATTCTAAACGCATAGTAACACTCCTCTCAAGTCATTTGACTTGTATATATGATACCCTAGAATGGGTATTCTATTCAATATAGAAATGGGAAGAAATTTCCCATTTATGCTATACTGTAGGAAAAGAAAGAACAAAGAAAGGAAGAACTATGAAGATTTCTGAGCTCAAATTTCCCCATATAGGAATGAGAACCTTCAAAACGGCTCTATCCGTTACCATTGGGTTGTATTTGGCGAGGTTATTGAATATTCATTCGCCCCTTTTTGTTACCATTGCATCGGTAATGACCATGCAGCCTTCTTTTTATGAAACGTATAAATCCGTGAGGATGCGAATCGTCACTTGTATTGTAGGGGTTTTATTGGGGATTGCCCTTGGTAATTTAGGAATCAGTCTGGATTATTTGCCTATTATTGCAGGGTTTGGAATTATTTTTGTCGTTGTTATGATGCAACAGCTAAAGTTAACGCGAATGATTGCGTTGACTTGTACGATTTTTGTGGCCAGTTATATTGCAGAAATTGACGCCTTAGATTATGGCGTAGAGAGAATTACAGGGACTATGGTTGGTGTGGCTGTATCTTTAATCGTAAACTATATTATTGCTGCCCCCAAAGTGGCAGATAATCTTGGAAATATCCTTTTTGAAACCTACGAAGATGTTATGGAAATTTCAAAAGCCTTAGTCTTGACGAAGGAAAAAATCGATTTGGATGTGTTAAGTAAAGACATTGATGAGGCCAATAGTATTTATAAATTAACGAAAAATGAAATTCGCCAACCACTGGCGCCGATTGTTCCTGTAGAGGATTTGGAGAAGATCATAGACGACTACAATCGGGTGTTTGTTTTGTTGCGAATGTTATCGACAATTCCTGGAAACAATCATTTGTTAACGGATGAAAATAGGGATTGTATTGGAAAAGTTTTTAAGTACACTGTGATTTATGATGAAGAAATGGGAGAAATCCCTGATATTGTCTACAACTATCACATAGAAACATTATTAAAAACATTGATTGAGGTCGGAAAATTACACGAAGGAGTAGTGATTGATGAGTTTGGAATCTAATATGTGGAAAAGATTTATGGAATCAGTGGGGGATTTTGTCTACTCAGCTTTAGACGCCATTGATTGGGAAGAAAGTTTCCCTGATGAGGATATGAACCGAACTCTTTCTTTTGGGATTGACCGTTTGGGAATGGGTTCGTGGTTAACATTAGACGTAGTAGAAAACCAAGAGTCTACCCGTACTGTATTGCATCAAATTTGGAGTTTAATGAGCCAAGAACAATTCAAAGAGGAAAAATATTTGGATGCGGTGTTCCGTTCTTATTTTGGAATTTATCAAGTGAATGAAGTCCGAGAGGATTCTATGATGGTTCAAGACTTGGTGATTAAGGGCCATGGAATTCTTGTGGAAAAGCGACAGGACTTATTATTTCATGAAGGAGATATTTTTTTAGGGCGCATTCTTTTTACAGAAGAAGGAAACTTTCTTTTTCAAACGGGCTATCGAGTAGATCATCAAGAGCAAGAGGATTTTAAGGAGCAGTTTCGCCGTTTGACTTTGGAATCGGATAAAAGTTATGGCGCAACAAAGGATTTGCCCATGTATTTATCTAAGGGCAGCCCTGATATTATCCTATTGTATAGTTTAACTCGAGAAAAATTAGAGGAAGAAAAACGAAAAGATATAGAGACGATTGATGGCGAGGGAGAAAAGGGCGTTATGGGCTTTTATTCTTCCTATATTCGGGAAGAAAAAGATGATTTTGCGAACTTCAATCGGGGATTTCAACAATTGAATTTTATCCAAGAAAAATGTTTGGATCCGAAGGGAGAATCCTTTCATGATCATGATCTAGAGATAGATTTGTATGAGGTCATGGAACGGGCTTGTAAAGAGGGTTGGATTTTATCTGATGAAGATTTAATGGAAATTCATTGGGCCATGTACCATTTTTTGTTGGCAAAAGGAAAAGGGGAAGAGGCGAAGAAATTCCAAGAAGGGATCGTTCTTTTTAAGAAGTATTTAAGCGAATCCACAAGAGGGATTTATTGTGACGAATTTTTGCGTCAAGGAATTTTGGAAGCGGATGAACCCATTGTATTGCCATTTTTCATGGGTTTTGAGTCAATGATGGATGTGATCTATGAAAATGATATACCAGCGACCAAAACAGGAAAGCTTCCGAAAGCTTTGGTAGAGGCGTTGGCTACACGAAATCGCTTAACAAAATATCGCCAGGTACAGGCGCCAGATGAAAGGCATTTTCCGATTTTGGAACTTTGGAAGCGCTTTGCTGTGGCCAAAGGATTTCTTGAGATAGAGAATCAACAATGGGAAGTAGGGAATCTATATCAGGTATATAAGATTTTGGATTGGAAAGAAAAGCTCTCTCTTTGGCTGACTTCTTTAGGAAACCGTGAATTTACAGAGGTTTTGTATGAAGACGATGAAACGTTCCTATTTAAGAAAGAAAATTCTTTCCATGAGGAATTTACAAAACGATTGGAGAAGGTTCTAGAAGAGGGAGAAAATCTTAAACTAGGGCAAACAAAAACAGAGAAAGATTTGTTTTTCCTAGAATTATTCTATCTTTTGTGGATTTGCGAACCGAATTTTGAGCGAATTTTGGAAGCAGATAGCCACATTACAGACATTGGGTATTTAATAGCAGATTTTATGGGACTAGGACAGGAAGATACCCAGGGGAATTTACTGACATTCCCGAATACATCAGTGGAGGATTGATTCAACATGAAGGCGAAAAAATTTACAGCAGTGCTTTTATCTGCCCTATTATTGTTAACAGGTTGTACAACCATTTTTGGAGAAAAGGAAGAGCGAACTTACGAAAAAATTACCAAAGAAGAAGCTATGGGAAAAACCAATGAAAAAGAATTGGAAGAAGTTGTAGAGCAAGAGGAGGAGGCTCACTATCCTTTAGAAATAAAAGACGATCAGGAAAATTCTCTACATATGGATAAGAAACCTACGAGAATTGTGACTTTGTCTGAATTTTTCAACGAGGCGCTAATGGCATTGGATGAAGAAAGTCGAATCGTTGCCTCTCCAGAGACGGAACTCTTTTCCGTAGAGAATTCTTTGGATTTTCATAGCCAAACTTTAGTGGAAGATATAAAAGCTTTGAATCCAGATTTGGTATTGGTAGGGCAAGGAGAAGAGAAGGAAAAATTAGAAGAATTAAAGGAAGAGGGGCTACCAGTTTTCTATTTAGAAAGCGAATCTTTAGAGGGAATGCTTGAAGATTTAGAAACCTTGGGAAATCTTATGAATCGAACAGAGCGTGGAACGCGTTTGGTGGAGGATTATAAGGGTTTAATGGCTTCAGGAGAAGGCGAAAATCCGAAAAAAATATTTGTGGCTTTGGATGAAAATCCTCTTTTATCTGCAGGCGAAGGAACATTTGTGGACAGTTTGATTACAGCGGCTGGAGCAAAAAATGTTGTGGAAAAACAAAAAGGTTATGTTGAAGTAGGAGAAGGGATTGTTGCTCGAGAAGAGATTGATTTGTACGTATTTGTGACAGATTCTGAAAATCAAGAAGAGGTAGAGGAATTGATGCAAGAATACGAAAAAGTAGAGTCTTCCAATATAAAACAGTTCTACGTAATGGAAATAGAAAACTACCAAATGCCATCTTTTGTCTATTTTGATCGGTTGGAAGAAATTCAGCGGTTGTTAATGGATTGATTGTTTCGTAAATAAATTGTAAATCTCTAAGTGATAATCCTATGTTACAATAGAGGTTGGAGGAATTAAGATGAATAAAGGTTTTAATAAGAAATTTCATATAGGCCTTATTCTACTGAGTTTTTTCTTTGTAACAGGATTTAAGGTAGATACAAGTCCGGCAAAATCTTTGGAAGCACTTCCAAAAACAAACTACACGGCAAAAGTTTTTAAGGAAGAGCCAAATTGCTTTGTGTTTTCCTATGATGGGGGAGATTATGAAGCCATGGATTTTTCCCATCCCATTTATGTGGAAAATGGGCGGACTTTGGTACATTTTGAAGATGCTTTGCGTTTGGTTCCAATGGACAAGTTGGTCTACAATGAGGAATCCGGTGTTTTGGCTATTTTGCAAATCAAACGTACGTATATGGCGTTGGATAAAAATGCCTATATTGAGCAAAATAAATTGCACCCGAGCAATGTTTCTCCCAAAAGAATAAACGAGGAGCTTTATGTGCCTTTGCGTTTCGTTTTGGAGAAGTTCGGTTACCGAGTGAAATACAATACGTATCAGAATGAACTTTTGATTATTCCTGAAGATAATAGGGAAGAGGAAATTATTCCTATAGATCGAATTCGTATGACTCCTTTTTCTAATCAGACAGAAAATCTAGAAATTATTCGAACTTATGATTTAGATGGAAAATCTTTGCTGGGTTTGGGAACTTCTAGGGAGAAAAAAGATTATCGAATGGTTCGTTTGAATTCCCGAGGGAAGGTGTTTGCCTCTAAGAATTTTTATCGAGGAGATTTTGAAGGCTTGTACGATGGGGAAACAAAAGAATATTATTTATCCAAAGGAATTTCCATACAAATTTTGGATCTGGTTCGAGGTCTTTCAAAGACAGTAGGGCTTCCTCAAATGTTACATGAGGGGAAATTGATGGATGTCCATGAAGGCTGGATTTATATTTATAAAGGAAATTCGATTTATCGATACGATTTTTCTACAAAAACAGTGGAAAAGATTTTGGATCAAGAAGGCATAAAAAAACTCCGGGTAGAAGGAGATTATATGTATATAGCGGAGGAAGGGCGAATGTCAACCTATTCTATAAAGGAAAAGGAATTTCGTCTTTTGAATCCAGACTATGAAAACCATGCTATGGATATTATAGGGATTCAAAGTCCGTATATTGTTTTATATGATAAAGAGAGATTTTTGTTAAAGGCGTATAACTTACAGACGGGACAAAGAGTAATTAATGAACCTTTTGTTATGGATAAAAATACGACGATTCAATTGTCCAACGGGGCTTATTTGGCTGCGGGACAAGGACGGGATTTGTATTTGTATCAATTGAATACAGGTCAAGTAAAAAGTTTGGATTTAACCAATTTAAGACAAGATATTAATCGAGGAAATATTCGTTGGTTCTGGGATGGAACTTCTTTACTAGGCCATTGGGAATACAATCTTTTATTGGATACGCAAATTTTAGATCAATTAATTACAATACGGTTCTAGAGAAGGAGCAATTATGAACCCAGAAGAATATAGTAGAGAACGAAGACAAAGGCGAGAAAGAATAAGAAAGAGAAAGCGAAGAGCGAGAATTCGTGGTTTGCTTTTGTTGTTAATCATTGCTGTGGCCATTGTTTTTGGTGCAAGAAAGGCCGCCTCTATGATTCAAGGTCCTTTTGAAGGAGGAACCGCGATTCAGTGGTACGCCTATAAAAATATGAATATGTTAGATGCTGTTCCAGAAGTGAAAGAAGATCCTGCCAATGCATTGAATGAAGTTTTTCGAAAAAATTTCGATGTGCAATTAACAGAAGGGAAAAACTACGCCAATGTGGCGGAAAGTTATGCCTACGATACAAGGGAAATTCGCGAATACATTCTAGGAACAAAAGAATACAAAGGGGATAAGAAGTTGGTATTCTTGACCTTTGACGATGGACCAAATCAAACCATTACGCCACAAATTTTGGATGTATTAAATGAAGAAGATGTCCACGCTACTTTTTTCCTTGTAGGATCTAGTATCTCCAATCGCAATCGAGACGTTATGCTTCGTCAAATTCGCGAGGGGAACGCTCTAGCTTTGCATAGTATGAGTCATGATTATTCCAAAATGTATCCAGGCCGCTCCGGCAATGCAGAGCGAATCAAATGGGAGGCAGAGCAATCTCAAGAGGCTTTGCAAGAAGTGATTTCAAAAGATTTCCATTCCTCTGTATGGCGTTATCCAGGAGGGCATCAGTCTTGGCAAAATTTAGCGGCTTCAGATAATGCTCTTCATGCTTTGGATGTAGAGTGGATTGATTGGAATGTTTTAACGGGAGATGCGGAACCAAGATCTCGCCGCCCAAGTAATTCAGAGGAGTTGATTTCCTTCTTCGAAAAAAGCATTAGCAGAGCAGACAATCAAGATGTTTTGGTTGTTTTGATGCATGATGCGCAAAATAAACAATTAACTTTAGATACGCTTCCTGATGTTATCCATTGGTTAAAAGACGAAGGATATACTTTTGGCATTTTAAGATAAGAAAGGGGATTTATGGGAAATACCTCAATACTTCTTATGGTGGCAACAATTTTAACGAAGTGCTTTGGTTTAGCTAGGGAAAAAGCCCTAGCTCATTTTTTTGGCACATCGGAAATCGCCAATATTTTTTTGGTGGCGCTAAGTTTGCCCCTATTATTTACAAATTTATTTACAGGATCCATCGCTGGTGGATTTATTCCAATTTACAATGAGTTGGAAAATAAAGAAGGAACCGAAAAAGCCAACCTTTTTACAGCAGATTTAGTGAATATTGTTGCCGTTATTGTAGCGGGTCTGGCTGCCTTGGCGTTTTTGTTTGCTCCTTTGTTGGTTCGTTTACAAAGTCCTGGTTTTACGGGAGAAATTTTTTCTACAACGGTATTTATGACGCGAATTACCATGATCAGCGTTATGGTAACAGGAGTTGCGGCGATTTTCCGTGCGTATTTACAAATCAAAGGCGTATTTATCGTTTCGACCAGTCATTCTGTGATTATGAACTTGATTTTGATTGTGACTATGTTTTTAGGGCAAGGGGAAAATATTCCTGTATTGGCTTTTGGGATTTTGTGTTCTTTCGTATTTCAATACATTTTGTTTGTTCCTTTCCTGAAGAAAAAAGGATATCGTCACAGATTTCAATGGGATTGGCATGATCCGGCATTAAGGAAACTGTTGCTCTTGATTGTACCGGTTTTGTTGTCGGCTTCTGCCATTGAACTCAATACCTTTATTGCCAGAGCTTTGGCCTCCTCCATTTCTCAAGAGGGAATTTCTGTGGTAAACTATGCCTCAAAAATTCAAGGATTTATTAATGGAATCGTAGTAACTTCCATTGTAACGGTAACTTTTCCTCAAATGTCTCGCTTTGTTGAAAGTGGAGAAGAAGGAACCTTAGCGAAAGTTTTTGGAGAATCCCTTTCTCTTATGGCGTTTTTGGTAATTCCAGCCACCTTTGGTATGGTGGCATTTTCCGATGATATTGTGCGTCTTTTGTTTTTAGGAGGGGCCTTTAAGGAACAAGACGTTATCCAAACGGGACAAGTTTTGATTTTCTATTGTATTGGCCTTTTGGCCATTGGAATTCGAGAAATTGGGATCCGTATTTTTTACAGTCGAAAAGAAATGAAGATTCCTATTGTGAACTCGTTTGTTATTTTAGGAAGCAATTTTATCTTGAGTTTTTTATTAAGTCGCCGATTTGGCTTAGCGGGGTTAGGAATGGGAGCCTCTGCTAGTTTGGTAATTGGAGCCGTTTTTATTTTAATCTCTTTAAGAGGGGTTATGCCAAGGTTGGGAATTCGGGAAAAACTAGGAAATTTCTTCAAAATTATTTTGGCAGCCGTAGTAATGATTGTAGTGGCAAAAACCGCCAATGGAATTTTATTGGGAATGGTTTCGAAAAATTTGGCCCTTCTTTTGTCCATTGGGGCAGCTGGCGTGGTATACTTTTTAGGAATTCTTTTCCTTCGAGTGGATGAAATTCATGAAATAAAGCGTATAATAAAGAGAGTCTGAAGAGATTCTCTTTTTGTTTACAGAAAAATTTTTCGGATATTTATAAAAGTGGATAGGAAAATAAATAAAAATAAAGGAATGAAATATATGAATCGCAAAGAATTGGTAGAATTTATTGCTACCCAAGGAGTAGATCCAAAATTATTGGATGAAGTGGAAGAGTTTGTGAAAGAAAACCCGGTGAAAGAGGAACACAAAGACCGGATTCCTGTTTCTCTTTTTGGTTATTATGGAAAGGAAATTTGGGAAGGGGCGATCTATGGAATTTTAAGTGGATACCATATTTTATTAAGTGGACCAAAGGCAACGGGGAAAAATGTTTTGTCAGAAAATTTGGCTCAGTTGTTCCAGCGGCCTATGTGGAATATTTCCCTAAATGTAAATTCCGATAGTGGCTCTTTAATTGGTGTGGATTCCTTCAAAAATGGAGAGGTTGTATTGAAAAAAGGGCCTGTAACTTTAGCGGCCGAAGAGGGTGGATTTGCTGTATTTGACGAAATCAACATGGCGAAAAACGAATCCTTGTCGGTGGTTCATTCCGCCTTAGACTATCGCCGCTTAATTGATGTTCCAGGATACAACCGAATTCCTCTAAATCCAGCCACTCGCTTTATTGGAACAATGAACTACGGATATATGGGAACTCGTGAATTAAATGAGGCACTCATTAGCCGTTTTATGGTTATTAATATGCCGGTTTTGGAAGGGGAAAGTTTGGCCCATATTTTACGGGAGGAAACCCATTTGAAAGAAGAATATCTTTCTCTTTTTACAAGGCTTTTTATGGATTTACAGACAAAAAGTTTACAGGGAGAAATTTCTTCTAAGGCAGTGGATATGCGTGGGCTTTTTGGAGCGTTGGAAATGATCAAACGGGGTCTTTCCATTCCTCAGGCTTTAGAAATGGGAATTGTGAATAAAAGTTTCGATCGTTTTGAGAGAGAAATTATTGCGGATGTAATTGCAACTTTATTTACGAAGGATTTAGATGGGAAGGAATTGTTCCGATGAAATGGGAGGAGCGGCGGAAGCAAAATCTCTATTGGACCGTTAGCGGAAATTATGAACGGAAATATCACGGGGAGGATGGATTCTTTTTTATTGCAGAAAAAGGAATTCTGGATTTGTTTTTTCCTAGAAATCAAATGGAGAATTTTTTTCGAAAAAACATCTCTCATCTTTCCAATCGGAAGGAGCTAGAAGCCATTGGTTGGATTGTGGCGATTGAGTGGACAAAGGATAGTTTCTTTCGCCTTCGCCCAGGGATAAAAAGGGAAGAATTCCTTCATTATGAAAAAATCTTTACAAAGGAAGATCGAAAGCGAAAGAGAGATTTTTCCGAAGAACTATGGTATCAATACGCAAGATATCGTATGGGAAAGCCAACGACATTAGGGCCCTTATTGTCTCCTATGTTTAAGGATATGATGGATGTTAAAAATTTGGAGACATCGGAAGATTTATTTCATCATTTGGCGAAAATTTATAAAGAATACTTCTATTTGAATGCAGAAATGGTCGATTTGGATACGATTGTAAAAAAGGAAGAAGTAGAAGAGGAGCAACAGCCGAAGACAAAAAAATCTCGGAAAGTGGTAGAGGAAGTCCAAAAACCGGAAGAGGTGGAAATGGAAGAAATCGAATCGGCAGAGTTTACCAATGTGGTTCGAGATACTTCGGATGTTCCAGAGGCGGAAGAACAAAAAATTTTGCTTCGCCGTGCCTCTGAGGGAAAAACTTTGGAACGGGTGCAAATGCACTTTGGCAAAAGCCAAATTCTACCATCCCAAGTAAAGAAAATGGAAAAAGATTTGGCCACAGGAATTCACAAGGGAATGAAGCTTCATATTACCCGAGGGGAATATGGAAAAGATATGAATTCGAAATTTTTTGAAGAGCAGGTTTTGTTGCAAAGACAAGAAACCATGGAACAATTTGAAAAAGACGAGCATCATTACAAACGGGCCATTTATGAGTTGCGGGAAATTCTACGAAAAAATCTCTTAGACGATGCCATGGAATCCGAATGGCGAAGTGGATCGGGAGCGGTGGATGCTTCTTTGGTTTGGCGCCATATGATTTTAGGAGACGAAAAGATTTTTAAGAAGACCCAATACGATGAAGAAGGATCCTTTTCTGTAGATATTTTATTGGATATGAGCGCCTCTCAACAAGATCGTCAATCAGAAGTGGCCATTCAGGGCTATTTGATTGCGGAGGCTTTGGTAGAGTTGGGAATTCCCACACGAGTGATAGGATTCTGCAATTTATTCCACTATCAAATTTTGCGAATTTTCCGAGATTATAAGGATGATAAATCTTACAATCAAGAAATCTTTAACTATAAAGCCAGTGGGAGCAATCGAGATGGTTTTGCCTTAAAATATGTTTTTTCCACCATGGAAGAAATCGATGCAGAAAATCAAGTTTTGATTGTTTTGTCTGACGGAAAACCAAACGATCATATTCAAACGGGTGGAATTCATGGAAATAGCACCATTGAAAATTATGAAGATGAAGTAGCAGTAAACGATACGGCGGCAGAAATTTTGCAGGGGAAACTAAAAAACAAAGCCGTTCTTGGCGTTTTTACTGGTGAGGATGAAGATTTGGATCAGGAACATTTGATTTTTGGAAATGATTTTGTTCGAATCACAGATTTATCACGATTTAGTAGTATTGTAGGACGGTACTTAAAATCCGTAGTGGATCGTTTGTAAGAGGTGATATGATGATAAAAAATGATTGGTTATTGGAACAGATTAAAACCCTAACTCGCTCTATTTCTCTATTGCTTTTGGGAAAATATCCCAAAGAAGAGGAGATGGTTTTATACAAAAAAGAAAATCGGCTATGGTTGGAGCTAGATGCATTTTTGAAGGAAAGAAGAGTCAATGATGGCGAAAATCGGTTGTTTGAAGCTTTGGATAATCAAGAGGAAGGGGCTTATGTTGCCGTTGTCTTGTTTTATGACGCCTTAAACCAATGGACGGAAGAAGAATTAAAAGAAGCGAAATTTTCTCGGGAAGAAATTTATAGTGGCTTAAAAGATGTCATGAAGACTTATGGACCAACGGGAGAATTGTTTGTATAAAAATAGCGGATAAGACAAAACCCACTGCTATTTTTATAAAGATTTGAAAAGGGAGCTTTTATATTTGCTTCTTTTTCGATTTTTGACTATAATAAAGATATATTGAAAAAAGGAGAGCTGACAGCAGTCGGCTGAGAGGAGATTGACGCTATCTCGACCCATAACCTGATTTGGATAATGCCAACGTAGGGAAATAAATTCGTTTTTTGCGAGTGTACCTGTTTTGGTGCACTCGTATTTTTTTTGTAGAAATGGGAGGAAAAAAGATGTTAGGAGTTTGTTTGGATAACGTTCGAAAAGAAGCGCCTTTGGTAAACAATATTACCAATTTTGTGACTGTAAATGATGTAGCGAATATTATTTTGGCTTGTGGGGCGAGCCCTATTATGTCAGATGAACCAGAAGACATTAAGGAAATCATACGCATTTGCGGAGGTCTAAATATTAATATTGGAACTCTTTATAAACGTTCACTTGAAAGCATGTTTATTGGAGGGAAAATCGCGAACGAATTGAATTATCCTGTGGTATTGGATCCAGTAGGAGCGGGGGCTAGTACCATTCGCACAAAAACGGCAATGGATTTAATGAAGGATGTAAATCTTACGGCGATTCGCGGAAATATTTCTGAAATTAAGACTTTGGCTATGGGATCTGGGACCACTAAAGGCGTTGATGCAGACGAAAACGATGCGGTTACAGAAGAAAATTTGGATTCCATGGTGGAATTCGTGAAGGAATTTGCCAAATCAGCGGGTAGTATTGTTGCCATTACTGGGGCGATTGATTTGGCTTCTGATGGGCATCGATGTTTTGTGATTCGAAATGGCCGTCCAGAAATGGGACGCATTACAGGAACGGGATGTCAACTTTCTGGCATGATGACAGCTTTTTTAATTGCCAATCCAGAAAAACCATTGGAGGCTGTGGCAGCTGCTTTATGTGCCATGGGCGTAGCGGGAGAAATTGGATGGAGTCGAATGGAAGAGGGCGATGGGAATTCTACTTATCGAAATCGAATCATTGATGCCATTTTCCATATGGATGGAAATAAGTTAGATGAAGGAGCAAAGTATGAATTGCGATAGAAAAGATCTATTATTATACGCTGTAACCGATCGTTATTGGTTAGAAGAAAAGACTTTGCCGGAGGTGGTGGAAGATTCTCTAAAGGGAGGCGCTACCTTTGTTCAATTGCGAGAAAAAAATTTAGGGGAGAAAGAATTTTTAGAAGAGGCCAAAGAATTGCAAAAACTTTGCCGAAAATATAGGGTTCCTTTTGTTGTAAATGACAATATTTCCATTGCCAAAGAAATGGGAGCAGATGGGGTTCATATTGGCCAAGAGGATGGAGATCCAAAGGAAGTACGAAAGATTTTGGGCGAAGAAAAAATCATTGGTGTTTCGGTTCAAACGGTGGAGCAAGCAGAAACAGCGGTAGCGGATGGGGCCGATTACTTAGGGGTGGGGGCAATGTTTCCTACCGGGAGCAAGGAGGACGCTTCAGAGGTAGACTTTCCTACATTGAAAAAAATTTGCGAAACCGTTTCGGTTCCTGTGGTGGCGATTGGAGGCATAACGAAGGAGAATGTGTTTCAATTAAAAGATACGGGGATTGCAGGAATTGCCGTAATCAGTGCCATTTACGGACAAAAAAATATTTACAATAGCGCAAAAGAATTAAAAGCCATTACTGAGGAGTTGTTTTTATGAAGATAAAAGGAGCAATTTTAGATGTAGATGGAGTTCTTTTGGATTCTATGGTGATTTGGAGAAATGCGGCTCCTCGCTTTCTGTCCTCTTTGGGAAAAATTCCCGCTCTTTTACTGTGGAAGGACTTGTATGATTTAACCATGGAAGAAGGGGCGGTTTATCTTCGGGAAAAGTATGACCTTTCTCTTTCAGAAGAAGAAATCATAGAAGGGATTTTAGGCGTAATTGAGTCCTTTTATCGGGAAGAAGTAGAGCTAAAACAAGGTATGCGAGATTTGTTGGAATCTTTTTGGAATAGTGGGATTCCTATGGTAATTGCTTCTACAGGGAATAAGGAATTGATAGAGATTGCCTTTGCCCGTTTGGGGATTGAATCCTATTTTGAAGAGATTTTAACGGCAACAGAATATCACACAACAAAAAAATGTGGGGATTTGTATGAAATAGGGGCTGAGAAAATGGGGACCAATCCTGGGGAAACGGCGGTGTTTGAAGATGTTCTCTTTGCTTTAGAATCTGCGAAGAAAGCAGGATTTTTAACCATTGCTGTAGAGGATTTTTCTAGTAAAGAAGACCAAAGAGAAATCATCGAGATGGCCGATTATTATTTGAGAGAGGGAGAAGTTTCTTCCTTTTTACAATGGATAGAATAGGAGGGGAAATATGAAGACGGCTTTAACGATTGCAGGAAGCGATTCTAGTGGTGGAGCAGGAATCCAGGCGGATTTGAAAACAATGTTAGCCAATGGTGTGTACGGTATGAGTGCAATTACGGCTCTAACAGCACAAAATACCATGGGCGTTACAGATATTTTAGAGGTACCTCCTGAATTTTTAGGGGCAGAAATCGATGCAATTTTTCAAGATATTCCTCCAGATGGGATAAAAATTGGCATGGTTTCCTCTTGTTCCCTCATTAAAATGATTGGACAAAAATTAATAGAATATAAAGGAAGAAATATCGTATTGGATCCAGTAATGGTTTCGACTAGTGGATCCAAACTATTAAACGACGAAGCAATTTCGACCTTAACCAAAGAGCTTATTCCTTTGGCAACGGTAATAACCCCCAATATTCCTGAAGCAGAAGTATTGGCAGCGAGAAAAATTCAAAACGAAGTGGATATGATGGAGGCGGCCAAAAAAATAGGGGATGAATTTCAATGTGCCGTTTTATGTAAAGGGGGGCATCAAGTGAATGATGCCAATGATTTATTGTATGCTGATGGAGAGTTTCAATGGTTTTACGGGAAGCGAATTGATAATCCCAACACCCATGGAACTGGCTGCACCTTATCAAGTGCCATTGCTTCCAATTTAGCAAAAGGATATTCCTTGGAAGAATCTGTACGCAGGGGGAAAGAATATATTTCAGGTGCTTTAGCAGATGGCTTAAATTTAGGTTTTGGGAGTGGTCCATTGAACCATGGATTTGCGATAAAAGAAATTTCATTGGAAGGAAGGGATTATGAATAAGAATAGGACGTCCGTATTTCAAAATGGACTGATTTGGTTTGGAGCAGGAGTTTCCATAGCCGAAATTATTACAGGAACGTATTTTGCACCACTAGGATTTGGGAAAGGAATGTTGGCCATCCTCTTAGGGCATCTTATTGGCGGCTTGCTTTTTGTTGGAGCTGGATTGATTGGTGGATTTACAAGGAAAAGTTCCATGGAAACGGTTAAAATGAGCTTTGGACAAAAGGGGAGCATTCTTTTTGCCCTTTTGAATATTATTCAACTTGTCGGCTGGACGGCAATCATGATTTATGACGGAGCCTTAGCCGCGGATGGCTTATGGGACATAGGGCATATTTTATGGTGCTCCGTAATTGGAATTTTAATTTTGGTATGGATAGGAATTGGAATCAATAATTTAGGGAAACTCAATACAGTGGCTATGTCGGCCCTCTTTGTATTGACTTTAATTTTAAGTGTAAAAATTTTCGGTGGAGTTTCAGCCCCCTTTATTTCTCAAGAGGCTTTGACCTTTGGAGGAGCTGTAGAATTGTCTGTAGCCATGCCTCTTTCTTGGTTGCCTTTAATTAGCGATTACACAAGAGAAGCGGAAAAACCTGTAAAAGCCACCATTGTTAGCGGGATTGTCTATACCATTATTTCTTGTTGGATGTATGGAATTGGAATGGGCGCAGCTATTTTCACAGGAGAATACAATATTGCCCAAATCATCTTAAAATCAGGACTTGGTCTTGCTGGAATGTGCATCGTTATTTTGTCTACTGTAACGACCACTTTCCTAGATGCTTATTCCGCAGGGGTTTCTAGTGAGTCCATTTTTCCTAATGTGAACGGAAAATGGATTGCCATTGGTACAACCATTATTGGGACCATAGGAGCCATTGCCTTCCCAATGGATAATATTACGAATTTCTTATACTTTATTGGATCGGTATTTGCTCCTATGATAGGCGTATTATTGGTAGATTATTTCCTATTAAAAGAAGACAATAGCAGAAAAATGTGGGATATTATGAATTTATGCATTTGGTTTTTAGGCTTCATACTCTACCGCTGGATGTTAAAAGTGGATACACCACTAGGAAGTACTGTGCCAGCCATTGTCTTAACGATGCTTCTATGTATTGCCATCCATAAATTATGGGGGAAAAAGAAAATAGAAGAATAAAAAAGAAATAAAAAACAGCCACGACTCAAGTAAGGCCGTGGCTGTTTTTATTTTTTGAAATAAGGATCAATAAGAGCTACGTCTACTCCTGATTCCACATCAACAAAAATTTCCTTGTCCCCAAACACTAAAGTGGGAACGCCGACTCTATTGTTTTGTTTTGCTTCCTCAAAAAAAGGCTCCTTATCACGAAGTTGCAAAAACTCTTTTAAGTTCTCCATACTATCTGTGATATTTATATACTCTACGTCATATCCTTCTTTATCTAAAATCTCTTTGGCAATCATAGATTCCTCGCAATGATTGCTAATATACGCTTTGCATTTCATAGATTATCCCTCCTGAAAAAAGTATACCCAAACTTTTAGAAAAATGTGCAAAAGATGAAATTCTTGTAAATCCGTTGATTTTAACAAAAAAAATGTATAATATAGAAAGGAAACAAGGAAATAGAGGTGTAAAATGAGATATATTAAATGGATTGTCGCAGTGCTCATTGTTATTGTCCTAGGGACAGGATTAGTGTTGGGACACACAGTAGCCAATGGTGGAAAAAGTATTTCTACTATAACCAAAACGCCATCAAAAAAAGCAAGTTTAGAAGAACTTAGAACCGTAAATCCTTTCACAGGAAACGATCCTTTACATATTGCCGTTTTTGGAGTAGACAGAACAGCAACAACAGATATGGATGAAGAAGAAAATCCTTCACGTTCTGATACAATCATGTTATTTACCATTGATCACGTAACAAAGCGAGCTCAACTTTTAAGTTTGCCAAGAGATACCTACTTACATGTACCAGGATATAGCGACAAAACCAAATTGGGACACGCTTACGCTTATGGAGGTCATGAATTAGCCGTAGAGACCATAGAAGAATTTATGGATGTGAATATTGACTATTATGCAACCGTAGACTATGCCGCTGTGAAACGTTTGGTAGACGCTGTAGGAGGAATTGAAGTAGATATTCCCTTCGACTACGAATACGAAGACACTTATGTTGTTCCAAACCTTCATATCAATTTCAAAAAAGGAAGACAGCGCCTAGACGGAGAAGATGCTGTGCGCTACCTCCGAATTCGAAAAATTTACGAAAACCAAGATATTGGAAGAATCCAAGCACAACAAGGATTCCTAATGTCTATCTTCCAACAACTAAAACATCCATCCATTATTTTCAAAATACCAGAGTTAATTGACATTGTACAAGATAATGTAGAGACGGATTTGAGTTATGGACAAATTGCTTATCTTGCAAGATTTGGTTTAGAAATGGACCGAGAAAATATCGTAACCGACACCTTAGTCGGAACCGATCAATACATTGGAGACATTGCTTACTATGTAGTAGATCAAGCAAACGCAAGAGAACAGTTGAGACGTTTCTTAAATGGAAAAGGATCCTATTACGAAGAGGTAACCCAAGGATCGAACTCTCAAGAAGAGGAAACAGAAAACAATACATCCAATAGCAACAATTCAAATAATATAGAAGAGAATTAGAAATGTACGAAACAGGAAGTCTGAAGATTTCCTGTTTTTCTTTATTAAGAGAGGGTATAGAAGAAATATATCCTATGTAAAGGAAGGGGAACAAAATGAAAATAGAAAAAATGGAAAATAGATTTTATATTGGAGAGAAAGAAGATCCAAAAGCATTTCTAGATTTTCGAACTCAATCAGAAGGTATCGTTAATGCCTATCACACGGTAGTAAAACCGGAACTACAAGGAGGCGGCGTAGCCGGTAAACTCTATGAAGCTTTTATGGAATATGTAAAAGAGAACGACCTAAAAGTAGTACCAAGCTGTTCTTATATAGATAAAAAAATGAACGAAAAAGAAGAAGATAAGGGGTATATTGCCAAGTAAAACAGCGAGAAAAAGCAAATTTAGAAAAAATAAAAGAATTGAAAAAATGCTGTTGACAATTTAACGATCCCATAGTAAACTAAATAAGTCGACACGACATGGGAGTAAAATCAGTGAAAAAGATTTGAAAAAAGAATGTAAAAAAAGTGTTGACAAGCAATCGAAGAGAGCATATAATATTAAAAGTCGTCACGTGAGTGCGGGAAAGAAAAACTTTGAAAAAAGTGAAAAAAACTCTTGACACAAAACGAGCGGCGAGATATAATAAATAAGCTGTCTATTCGATAGCGAAATGAACCAAGCTAATTAAATAGTATGAAAGAAAAACCATAAAGCAAAACAGCTTTTAGCGGAAATAAACAGTCAGTTTAATTCTGAGC
>NZ_JAJMZJ010000001.1 GCF_021012875.1 Peptoniphilus sp. KCTC 25270 | reverse complement strand
GTTGATAGGTCTGAGGTGGAAGTGTAGCAATACATGGAGCTGACAGATACTAATCGGTCGAAGACTTGACCAAAGAAGATGTGGTTGATTGTGTATGAAGATTTAAGGAGTCCGGTGACCATAGCAAGAGGGACACACCTGTTCCCATGCCGAACACAGAAGTTAAGCCTCTTAACGCCGATGGTACTTGGTTGGCAACGACCTGGGAGAGTAGGAAATCGCCGGGCAGGGGAGGAGCAAAGCCTCCCCTGATTCATTTAATAAAGAAGTGAACCAGAAGCTGTTCTTAGGTAGCTCAATGGTGGAGCAACCGGCTGTTAACCGGTAGGTTGTGGGTTCGAGTCCCACCCTGAGAGCCAGAAATGCCGGGGTGGCGGAACTGGCAGACGCACAGGACTTAAAATCCTGCGGTGGTTAACACCGTACCGGTTCGATTCCGGTCCTCGGCACCATAACGTAGGTGTATGTCCATCAGTGTGGAACAGATAACGCGGGATGGAGCAGTTTGGTAGCTCGTCGGGCTCATAACCCGAAGGTCGTAGGTTCAAATCCTGCTCCCGCTACCATATTTTTATGTTATTTTTTTATTCACATGACGGTGTAGCTCAGTTGGCACCCTTCCAGCAAAATTCTAAATCAATCAAAGATTTATAGAATTATCCTGTTGGGCACAAGGACCAACATAGCGAAACGTACAAACAAATATGGCGGTGTAGCTCAGTTGGCTAGAGCATACGGTTCATACCCGTAGTGTCAGCAGTTCAAATCTGTTCACCGCTACCATAAGGCCCCATGGTCAAGCGGTCAAGACACCGCCCTTTCACGGCGGTAACCCGGGTTCGATTCCCGGTGGGGTCACCAAAAATTTTATGGGCGCATAGCTCAGTTGGGAGAGCATCTGCCTTACAAGCAGGGGGTCATAGGTTCGAGCCCTATTGCGCCCACCATAAAATTCAACTACCTGGCCTGGTAGTTCAGTTGGTTAGAATGCCAGCCTGTCACGCTGGAGGTCGTCGGTTCGAGCCCGATCCAGGTCGCCATTATTATTAACATGCTGGTGTAGCTCAATTGGTAGAGCAACTGACTTGTAATCAGTAGGTTAGGGGTTCAAGTCCTCCCACCAGCTCCAAGAGTATAGACGTGTCGCTTGATGCGTCTGTGCTAAAACTTCAAAATGAGGAGGAGTTCCCGAGTTGGCCAAAGGGGACGGACTGTAAATCCGTTAGCACTGCTTTCAGTGGTTCGAATCCACTCTCCTCCACCAAAATATGCGGAAGTGGCTCAGTGGTAGAGCATCGCCTTGCCAAGGCGAGGGTCGCGAGTTCGAATCTCGTCTTCCGCTCCATATGTACCACTAGCTCAGCTGGATAGAGCGTTTGGCTACGGACCAAAAGGTCAGGGGTTCGAATCCTCTGTGGTACACCAAAGAAAAGACTGGAGAAATCCAGTCTTTTCAACATTTATAGAGTTTTTAATTTTTGATTATTTTAGGGTCAGTGTACCCATCTTAATGGTATTTCTGTTGAAATGAGAAAGTACAGCAATAAAAAAATGTTAAGAAAAGAGATAGAACCCCCTATCTCTTTTTTTGTTGAATACTTTAACCTTCTATTGAGTTTTGTAAATGTGTGAAATAGGGATTTTTCCTTCTTAACTCAACAAAGCGTCCTAGGACTTCAAAATGTCGAGAATCCTCTTTTGTGATAATTATATCTTCGTATTCTGAGTTTTCTGCCTTTAATACAATGCTATTATCCCGCGGGTTTTTCCAGACATATCTTAACATAGCGTCGCCATTTTCCATTCGAACGGCGCAGATTTCTTTATCAATGAAAGAAGTAGTTTTTTGTAGCAGAATGGTATCCCCATCAAAGAACAAAGGATACATAGAGTTACCAGAGGCAATTAGACCGAAATATTTTCGATCCCCTTGAAGCCAGTTTCCAGGAATTTCTTCTTTGTAAGTATCATCATCTTCAGCCGTGCTTTGGATGGATTCTGCGGAGATATTGGATTGAATGGTTTCATATACTTTAATCCAAGTGGAAGAATAAATATCGTCCTTAGTCATTAAATCTTCAGGTTTTACACCTAAAATTTTAGCATATGCTTGAATATATTTTTTTCGAGGTTGCGAAGTGCCGTCTAAGTGTCTACTTACAGCCGCTTTAGAAATAGAAAAGGGATCTTCCTTAAGCTTTCCTAATTTCACAATCTCATCTGCGATGTAAGTTTGGCTAAACCCTTTTCTTTCCATTAAATGGGATACTATTTTGTAATCAAACATTCTGAAGCTCCTTCCAAAAAATAGTTTTGCGATTCAATTACTACATCTATTATAACAAAAAAGATAAGAAATGTAACTAAATGTAACTAAATGTAAAAATATGAATTAAAGAATGGGCATTGGGCTTTGTTTTTTAGAAAATTTTATTTGGTTTCAGTGAGAATATAAGGGGAGAATCAAAACTTTTTTCTTCGAGTTGATTTTTTCAAAGTGGGTGCACCAAAAAAGCACCTCATAACTTTTTGTTGTGGGGTGCTTTTAGGCAAAATGTAATTTCTAGGTTTAATGGTTATTTTACGGAACATTTCTTTGCTTCGATTATCAAAATCTCTATACTTTTCCGTAGATGGAATAAGTGGAATTTTAGTCAAAAAATTCTGTTTCGGTATATTTGTCCAATTTTACATCGTATTCCACAAAGTATTCCTTATCGTCTTTTATATACGAATAGGAAATTTTTTTGATTTCCGTGTTTTCTTTATAATTGGATTCAAAGTTTGCAGAGGTTTCTCCTGGAAGAACTGTGTCGACGGAAATGAAATAAGTGGTTTCATTTTTTGAAGGTAAGGTTCCATCTAAACTAAAGCCTTTTACTGGATAGGGGGAGTTATTTACATAAGTAGCAACGCCGTATACTTCCCCTATAGAATCAGCCTCTAGCGTTTCTATTTGATAGGGCAATTCATCGATAGATACTTCTGGAATGTCCTTATTCTCTTTTGATTTGTTTGTATTTTCATTTTCAGAAAGTGCCATTTCAGAATGGTTATTCAACGATTCGGTATTTGTCTGTGTGTTGGAATTGTTGGTATTTTCTCCGTTACAACCGACCAATAACGTGGTACCTAAGAGGAGATAGAGTAAAGTTTTCTTTTTCATAAATTTCCTCCTAAAAATCTTTTTCGTTCTGTGGGGCCTGCAATATAGGCGAGAAGAATTCCCGTCTTTTATAAGTAAGACCATTTTATCATAAAGAATCTTCTTTGTTAAAAGAAATGAATGTAGGAATTTGTATGGGTCGTAAAATGAAAAGCATAGTATATATTTTACGAAAAATACGGGGTTGTCTGTTAATTCTTGGATTTGCTTTCTATTTTTGATTTCTTCACAAAACCTGTTATAATAGTAAAAACAATTAGGAGGGATACTATGGATCAAATGAGACCGATATATATGGAAATTGATTTAGAGCAATATCGTAAGAATTTAGAAATAGTTCGTAGCAATTTGGCGGATGATGTTGATTTTATGATGGTTCTAAAGGATGATGCCTATGGAGCTGGGGCGGTTGCTTTGGCAAAAGTTGGCATTGATGAGGGGGTTAAAAAGTTTGCGGTTTCTAATATGATAGAGGCTTTGGAACTTAGGGACGCCTATCCTGAAATTGAAATTTTGGTTTTGGGATATATTGGGGATGTTATGATTCCTGTAGCGATTAAAAATTCTATTCAACTGGCCGTTTGGAGTGAAGAGATGGCGAAGAAAATTTCTGAGGAAGCCAAGGCACAAGGAAAAATAGAAGAGATTCATATTAAATTGGATACGGGTCTTTCTCGTTTAGGATTTTTGCCAACAGAAGAATCTATGAGGGAAGTAGAGCGAATTTCTAAGATGGATTCTTTGAAAATTTTAGGCGTATTTAGTCAATTTGGTAGAACGGAAACCGATGACGATGAATACAGCCAAATGCAATTAAAGACAATTGTGGATTTTACCGATGGATTAAAAGCTTTGAATGTAGATTATGGTTTAAGGCATATTTGCGATAGCGCTGGAATTGTTAAATTTCCTGAGGCACATTTGGATATGGTTCGTTGTGGCGCTTTGACGTTGGGGACCATGACAGGAAAAGATATTGTCCCTGACTCTGAAAATTATAATACTTTGCCAATTACTTCCTTGAAATCCGAGGTGGCAAGGGTTGTAGATTTGCCTTCAGGAACAGGAATTGGCTACGATGGATGCTATACTTTAGATCATGATGCAAGAATTATCACGGTTCCCGTTGGCTATGGAGATGGGCTTCCTACTTCTTTGTCAGGTGTGATGGAAGTTTTGATTCAGGGAAAACGGGCGAAACAAGTAGGCGAAATTTGCATGGATATGTTAATGTTTGATGGAACAGGGATTGACTGTAAACAAGGGGATGAAGTGGTTCTTCTTGGAAAGCAGGGAGAGGACGAAATTTCCATTTGGGATTGGGCGGAGATTACGCCTTCTAGTGCAACATTTTTGCATTCTATGTTACGAGATCGAATTCCTCATAGATACAAATAAAAAGTTCTAAAATTCCATTGGGAGTAAAGCTTAATGGGATTTTTGTGTACAAAATTGTTTTTATTGATTAAAATTAAATGCCGATAATACAATATATTAATGACATATTATATTAATACTTTTTAGTATCTCTGTCAAACGAATATATGTGTTGTCAATCCGACCCCACCATGCTATTGGAAAACAAAAAAATGATAAAAACATTGACAAAATTCTATGAATATTGTATATTAAATGCGTAAAAAGTCGAATATTCTAGTTAAGAGGGGTTTTATGAGAAGGTTTGTTACTTTGTTGCTTTCGTTGTCGTTAGTAGTGGGAACGTTTTCGACTGCTTTTGCTGCTTCGCCTCAAGAAAATAGAGTGGAACGGATTGGATATGAAGAAATAGAGAGAGAACTCCGAAAGGAAGGCGCCAGTCATGAAACAATAGAAAAATTAATACACAAGTTAAAAGTTGGAGAAACATGGGATTCTATGAATCCTCAGTACAACTATATCAAACCACAGATTGTAACGGAAACGTATCAAAAACCATTTATCCTGATGGGGCAATGTTTATCTTAGAAATTAATCCTATTGAAAGCCAAGGTTCAATCGCTCCAACGGCTATTGTAGTAAAAAAGGATATGAGGTTGTTTTAAAGGGTTTTTCTGTTACGATGGCTTTTAAAGTAGATGTTAGAAGAGATACTACAAGGAGAAAAGCCATTATTGATAGACAGTATGGGAAAGAATTAAGAGTGCTTATAGGGAGTGCTACTGAAGACACTTACGGTTTTGTTGAAGGCTGGCAAACAGCCACTAATGCTTGGTATGCTGTGTACTACAAGGCTCCTGGAGACCTCGGAACCAAAAGATTTTGGGTAAAGACTCATGCAAATGCGGATAAGATTTGGGGAGAAGCGAGCAAACTCTAGTTTTGGAAAGGAGAAGTTCTATGGATCCAGTGGTAGCAGGAATTATATATGCAATTATAATGGGTTTAATATCCATATTGGTGATTATTTTACTTGTTCTGCTCATTAAATTAATATGGAAAAAATTAAAGGATTAGAAAAAACCATCGCTTTCTGCGGTGGTTTTTTTAAGAGAATTTTTCAATTATGAAGAGGTCTTCTTTTTCCGTTTATTCTTCTTATTTATAGAGTATAATTAATTATAGAATGTTTTTTTGGAGGAGATTTTATGAAGAAATCCAATGCGATTCGGTTGTTAGAAGCCCATAAGATTTTATATGATACAGTGGAATATGACGCCAATATGGAAGTGGATGGAGTAGAGATTGCGAAACAATCAAACCTTCCTTTAGAGAGTGTCTACAAAACTCTAGTAGCCGTAGGAAAATCTGGAAATCATTTTGTTTTCGTTATTCCTGTTGCTCAAGAGCTAGATTTGAAAAAAGCAGCAAAGGCAGTAGGAGAAAAAAGCGTTCAAATGATTCATCAAAAAGAATTGTTGGGATTGACGGGATATATTCGTGGCGGGGTTTCTCCTGTAGGAATGAAAAAACTTTTCCCTACGATTTTTCAGCAAGAGGCAGAAGAATTAGAATGGATTTATGTAAGTGGAGGGCAAAAGGGCCTACAGATGAAACTTTCTCCAAAGGATTTAATAGAAATGATTCATGGAAGATATTTTGATGTAATAAAGGAGTAAGCGATGATAGCAGAAAAAAATTTTAAGGAATGGATGTCCTACGAGAATTTAACGGAAGAGGAAAGAAAGGCTTTGGAAGGATTAAGCGAGGAAGAGAGAGAAGAACATTTTTATCAAGAGCTCTCCTTCGGAACAGCTGGACTCCGTGGTATGCTAGGAGTTGGGACAAACCGAATGAACGAGAGAGTGATTGCCAGAGCTACCCTTGGTTTGGCCAATACAATAGCTTCCCATGGGCAAGAAGCCATGGATAAAGGAGTGGCCATTGCGTGGGATGTTCGCATTAAAAGTTATGAATTTATGAAAATTGCAGCAGCGGTGCTGGCTTCTCAAGGAATTCAAGTTCATATTTTTGAAGGAATTCGCCCTACGCCCATGTTGTCCTATGCGGTTCGTGATCTAGGAACACAGGCAGGAATTGTTATTACAGCGAGCCACAATCCCCAAGCCTACAACGGTTATAAAGTGTATTGGGAAGAGGGTTCTCAAATATTAGATGATATTGCCGATGAAATCTCTAAGGAAATCAATGCTTTATCCTATGAAAAAATGGATTTTGGATCTTTTGAAGAATTCAAAAAACAAGGAAAAATCCATGTGATTGAAAAGGAGTTGGAAGACCGTTATTATGAGAAAACGGTAGGAATGTCTGTAGAAGAAGATGTAGATAAAAATATTTCGGTTGTTTATACGCCATTAAATGGAACGGGAAACGAACCCGTTCGAAAAGTTTTGGAAATGGAGGGATTTACCAATATCCATGTGGTACCAGAGCAAGAAAATCCCGATGGGACTTTCAAAACGGTAGGATACCCAAATCCAGAAGATGTAAAGGCCTTTGACTATGCTTTAGAAGATGCCAAAGAGTTGGATGCGGATTTGATTTTGGCAACGGATCCAGATTGTGATCGTGTTGCAATTATGGGCCGTGTAGAAAAGGGAAATTATTACGCTTTTAATGGAAACCAAATTGGCGCGTTGATGATTTATTACATTTTGTCCCGCCGTCATGCCAAAGGAGATTTGCCTGAAAATGGAGCCATGGTAAAGAGTATTGTAACGGGAGAATTGGGAACCGCAATTGGAAAAAGTTATGATGTGGAAATGTTTAGCACTTTGACGGGATTCAAAAACATTTGCTCTTTGCCAAACCGTTGGGATGAGACAAAGGAATATGAATTTATTTTCGGCTATGAAGAATCCATTGGTTACACTTATGGAGATCACGTTCGGGATAAAGACGCTGTTGTGTCTTCTATGATTCTTATAGAGATGGCTGCCTATTATAAAAAACAAGGAAAGAGCGTTTATGATGTAATGGAAGAAATCTACGAAAAATATGGATTCTACAAAGAAAGATTGTTGTCTGTGGTAAAAGAAGGAATGGACGGACAAAAACAAATCGAAGAGATTATGATTTCTTTACGGGAAGAACCCATTGTTGAGGTAGATGGATTGAAGGTAGTAAAGACCTTAGATTATTTAGAGAAACAAGGAGATGTTGGAACCAGTAACGTATTGGAATATCATTTAGAAGATGGAAGCCGTTTCTCCATTCGTCCATCTGGGACCGAACCGAAAATTAAGTTGTATATTTATTCTATAGACAAAGTGGAAGAGGAAGCGGACAAAAAATTGGAAAAAATTGAAGCTGTGGCAACGGAGCGATTCAATAGAAAATAGGAGTGAGCCATGTTATTGGTAGTGGATATAAATCCGTATTTGGAACGAAAATTTTCGGGAAGTGATTTTCGAAAAGGAAAAACTTCCTATGGAAACAAAGTGGAAATAGAAGCGGCAGGTATTGGTGTAGAAATGGCAGAAAGAGCCAGTGCCTTAAATGAAGATATAGCTCTTTTGTCTTTTCTCGGGGGAAGCAACGGGGACGTTTTTGGGAAGAAATTAATGAGTAGCAATATTCGTCTTTTCCACGAGAACTTACGAGATGAAACCCAAGAAGCGATTACCTTGTTGGAAAAAAATAAAACAACAAAAATATTTTCAAAGGAACCTCGTTTAACTAGGGAGGACGTTACGGATTTCTATGATTTGTATCGTAGAAAAGTTGCGAGTTTTGACGGAATTTTACTTTCTCCCAATTCTCGGGTGGAAACACCAGAAAATATGGAAAATGCGTTGATTCATTTTGCTAGAAACATGGGCGTGCCTGTTTTTGTTAAAATGAATAAGGAAAATCAAGTTTCTGTTTTGGAAGCGAAACCCTATGGAATTGTCTTGGGGCGAGAGGAACTCAATGAAATCTTAGGACGTCCCGTAACTTTTATTGGGGAAGTAGCAGAGGCCTTGCGAGAGATTTTTGGTCTAGAAATTCCTTATGTTATTGTAACAGGAAGCAAAAAAGGAGCTTTATTATTCCATAAGGGAGAACTTTTTATGGCCAAGTTCCAAGACAACCAAGAGATGGATTTGGACGCAAATCTAGTTTTAGTAGGAATGGGAATGGCAGTGAAACGAAAATATAGCCCAGAAATGCTGTTGCAGCTGTCAGTAGCAACGGGAAATCGAGAAGATTTAGGCGGAGATTTTGCCGATTTGAAAGGTCGGTTTAATCAAATGAAAGTGGAGCGACTGGAGGTTTAAGATGAAACATTATTTGAAGCGAGAAGAAACTTTATTTTTACAAATTGATATACAAGATTCTTTGGCAGGAGCGATGTGTGATACAGAAGGCGTACTAAAAAATGCCAATATATTAGCAGAATCTGCAGAAGTTATGGGGATTGAAACCATTTTTACCACTCAATATAAAAAAGGGTTGGGTGAATTTAATGAAATGATTCGTACGGCCGTTTCCAAAGGATACGACCTGGATAAGAAATCTTTTTCTTGTATGTTAAACGAAGAATTCCGAAATCTTTTGGAAGAACTTTCCCCAAAATCCATTGTAGTAACAGGAATCGAAGCTCATATTTGTGTTCTACTTACGGTGCGAGATCTATTGAAAGAAGGATATGAGGTATATGTAGCAGCAGATGCCGTTTCTTCAAGAAATCCAAGCCATGCTTTGTATGCTTTAGAGGAAATGCGAGAAATGGGCGCTGTGATTCGACCAACGGAAAGTATTTTGTTTGATTTGAATTCTGTTTCCGGAACGGATGAATTCAAGCAAATCCAAAAATTGATTAAATAAGATGGAATAATGGAAAAGAAAATTACATTTATACACGGGGCAGATTTTCATTTGGGCCGATCTTTTCCTTATGATTCCTTAGAGAAACGAGAAGAAGGGAGGAAAGATCGCTTCCAAACCTTCCAAAATATGGTAGAAGATTGCCAACGGAGACAAGTGGATTTCTTGTTTCTTGTTGGTGATATTTTCGAACAAGAACTTTTTCAAAGAAAAGACGGATACAGAATCTTAGATGCTCTGAGAAGTTTAAGGAAGACCATGGTATTCTTTTTGTTGGGCAATCATGATTATAAGTTGGAAAATTTCTTGGAAGAAAATGCCCCTGAGAACGTCTACATCTTTCCCTCTGGAGAATTTCATACCATTGAAATTCCCGAGTACAATGTATCGATTATGGGAGAAAGTTGGGGAAGGGAAACCTTTCAGAAGAAATTGAGCATTCTTTCTACGGATGTAAGAGAAAAGGGACGAAATATCTTACTTCATCACGGAATGTGGGGCGGAGATTCCTATTTTCCCTTAGACATTCCCTTAGATCTTCATAAAAAATTTTCCTATATTGGCTTTGGCCATATTCATAAACCGATGGAAATATTGGAAAATGCTTATATGGTAGGGACGCCAGAAATATTGGATTATGGAGATAAAGGCCATCGAGGCTGGATTTATGGAGAGATAGACGAATCTTTAAGGGTAGAATTTATTCCAGCAAGCGGGAAGAGAATCGAAGAAAAGCAATGGAAAATATGGAAAGAATCTGGCTTCCAAGAAATTCAAGAGGGAATGAAATCTTTAGGGTTTTCCAAAGAAGGAATTTATGAATTGACTTGGACGGGAGAATATCCTGAAAGAGGAATCCTAGAAGGAATCCAGGAACATTGGACTCAATCTGGCTATACCATTCGATTTTTAGAAAATTTAGGTTGGAAACGAGATTATGAGGGGATTTATCGTCAATACAAAGACACTCTCTTAGGGAGATATTTAGAAGAAATTTCTCGCCTTTCTATTGAAGACAAAATGAAGCAGGAAATGATAGATGTAGGAATTGAAGCTTTTCTCAAAGGAGAAAGACGATGATTGAGAGAATCGAGATTTATGGATTTGGAAAATTTCAAAACACCATCTTGGAATTTTCTCCAGGGTTCAATGGGATTTATGGGGAGAATGAAGCGGGAAAATCGACCCTGTTTCAGTTTATTGTAGCCATGTTTTATGGCTTTTCTAAGGACAGCAAATTCAAAAAAATCTACAATGAAAATTGGGATTCCTATCGCCCTTTAGAGACGTCTCAATATGGAGGAACGTTGGATTTTTCCTGGAGAGGCAGAAGCTATCGATTGGAAAGAAATTTTCTCAAGGATCAGGAATCTTGCAAAGTTTGGGATTTGGAAACAAAAGAAATCTGGAAGAAGACAGAAGGTTTTTATACCTATTCCCGCATCCCTCAACCAGGAGCGTTGTTTTTCCAATTATCCCAAGAGGAGTTTTTACAATATTTTGCCTTGCAAGATTTGAAAAATCTTTCTTCCACGGAGAATATTGAAAAGGAAATTCTAAAAGGAGATTCCTTTTTGCAAACGGGCGCATTGGAATTGTCTTTAGAAGAGGCTTTTTCTTATTTAGGAGAAGAAGAGAAAAAAATTGGAACAATGAAAGCTTTGAAAACGCCATTGGGTCGCTTAGAGAAAGAAATTCAAACGTTAGAGAGAGCCGCCATAGGGAGTCAAGGTTTAGAAGAAAAATATTTATATTTCTTAGATCGCCAAGGAAAGCTTGAAAAAGAGCGAGAAGAAGTAAAATTTGACGAGGGACATGGACGAGAAAGAGAAGAAAGCAAGGAAAGGGCTTCTTATATTTATGACGAAATGAATCGTTGTATGGAAGGAAAAGCCATTTTAATGGACCTGGACCGGAGAATCGATGAAAACAATGAAAAAATGGACGACATGGAAAATCGATATCCATGGATCGGGAGAGGAGAAGAAATTTCTCAAAATTCTTTGCTTTTTTTAATCGGTGCAATTCTTGGGTTTTTAGGTGGAATAGGAAATTTTTTCGTTATGGAAAGCTTTTTAGGGGCAATGATTTTTTTCGGTTTTGGAATATTGTTCTTAGGAATTTTTTTATGGAAACAAAAACGAGAAAAAGAAGGAAAGCTAGTTCAAAAACAGTATATGGCTCTATTCCACTTACAAGATCAGCTTTTATATGAGAGAGAAGAAAAAGTTAAGGAATTACAGATTCCCGATTCTGCCAAGTCCATAGAGGAAAAAATGAAAGAATTGAAAAAAGAAATGGATACTTTGGGAAAAAATCAATCCTCTGGAGATCTTTGGGAGAAAAGTCCTGAAAGAGAAATAGAAATCCAAATGGCACAGCTGGATATAGAATTAAAACATTTGGAAAAAGAGCGTATAGAAGAGGGAGAACGGCAAATTCGATTAAAAGAAGCAAAGAAAGAACGAGAGGCTTTATTGTTTCGAAAAGAAGCCATAGAAAAATCCAGAAATCTTTTAGCAAGTCTTTCCAGTGAAAAAACGCAAGACGCGCGCTCTCAGTTTTATGGAAAAATAAATGATTCCATGGAATGGTTCACCAAAGGACGTTACAAAAATATACGAAAAGGAGACGAGGGATTTTATTTAACCGACAGCCTCCACGGAAAGAATCTACACCAAAGTCAATTGAGTACATCGACCTTGGAACTTTTGCTATTTTCCATTCGTTTGTCTATGATGGACGCGAAGGGCAATGAAGAGGTGCCTATTTTATTGGAAGACGCTTTTGTTCATATGGACGAAGAGAGAAGCAAACAACTGCTCATTACCATGAGAGACTTTCCAAGGCAAGTTTTGTGGTTTACTTCCAATAGAGGATGGATGGAATCTTTCGAGTTAAAAAATATAAACAAAATTCAATTGTAGTAAGGGGGGGATGCCAATGATATGGGCAATCGGAGATTTGCATTTGGACCATACCGGCCAAAAGCCAATGGATATATTTGGTGGAAATTGGGCCAATCATGAAGAAAGAATCTTTACATTTTGGAAAGAAAATATAAAAGAAGAAGACACCGTTTTAATAGTAGGGGATATTTCTTGGGCTCTACGTTTGGAAGATTCTGTTCCAGATTTGGAACGAATTCATCATATGCCAGGGACAAAACTTTTGATCAAAGGAAATCATGATTATTGGTGGAGTTCTCTTGCGAAATTAAATAATTTGGATTTGCATTCTCTTCATTATATTTTTAATACAGGCCGCGTAATAAATGGAGTAGGATATTGTGGAACAAGAGGATGGTCTGATATCGATTCAAACTCTTTTGATGAACAAGACGAAAAAATATATAAACGGGAAATGGACCGCTTGAATCGAAGTATCGATGCCATGGAAGAATTAGGAAAAGAAAATCCCATTCATACAAGAATTGCTATGATTCATTACCCGCCCTTTTCCTCTAAAGGGGAGCCGAACGATTTTGCAAAAATTCTTTCCGAGCGAGGAATCGACCTTTGTATTTATGGTCATTTGCATGCTTACGGTCACAAATATATTGTGGAAGGAGAGTTTGATGGAGTAAGATATCAATGCGTTTCTAGCGATTACATTGATTTTCAACCAGTAAAATTAGAGATTGGAGGGGAAGATGGAGAAGGAATTAGAGATTAAAGTATTGAATATGGATTTGGAAGATTTAGAAAAAAGAGTCATTGCTTTGGGGGCAGAAAAAGTGTCTGTAGAAGAACAAGAAAATCTTCGAATTAATGCAAAAGAAAATCCCATAGATGAAGAGTTGGGATATTTGCGATTGCGACAAACTACGTTTGAAGACGGCTCCGTAGAAAATGAATTTACTTTCAAAGCCAAAGACAAAGGCAAAACCGTTCGAAACTATTCGGAATATACAGTTCAAGTAGATGACAAAGACACTCTATTAGAAATCTTGAAAATTATGGGATACGATCAAATTATTCCTGGTTACAAACACAGAGTTCGTTACAAATACCAAGGAGCAAAATTTGATTTTGACACATGGGACAAGGAAAGTTACCCTACTCCTTATATGGAAATTGAAGGAGAGAGCGAAGAGCAAATTGGAGAACTTATAAAAATCCTAGAAATTCCAGAAGAAAATGTATCCAAAAAGTCCATTGCAGAATTACGAAAAGAATGGAAAAAAATTGAAAATAAATAATGTAACATATATCGAATTATGCTATAATTATTTCGAGGAGGGTTGTAATGACTGAATTTAAATTTATAAAATTTTTCCACGAGATTGGAAAAGATGATGTAAACATTGTAGGCGGTAAAGGAGCCAACTTAGGAGAATTAACAAGTTTTGGGTTGGATGTTCCACCAGGATTTTGTGTAACAGCGGGAGGCTATGATGCCTTTATTGATTACGCAAACTTAGATGAAAAAGTACGTTTTATAATGGAAAGTTTAGATGTTGACGATACTGATATGTTAACAACCGCGTCAAATGATATTCGTCGTACGATCAACCAAGGAACCATTATGCCAGAATTGGAAGAAGAAGTACGTCAAGCGTATCGCGATTTTAGTGCAACCATTAATGTAAAAGATCCACAAGTTGCAGTACGTTCTTCTGCTACAGCAGAAGATTTGCCAGATGCTTCTTTTGCCGGTCAGCAAGATACATATTTGCATATTGCTGGAGAAGAAGAATTAATTGAACACGTTCGTAAATGCTGGGCTTCTCTATGGACTCCAAGAGCGATTTATTATAGAGAAAAACAACAATACGATCATTTCGATGTATCTCTATCTGTCGTTGTACAAAAAATGGTAAACTCTGAGAAATCAGGGGTAATGTTTACGGCCAATCCAATTAACAGTAGCAAAAAACAAATGATGATTAATGCAAGCTACGGTTTGGGTGAAGCGGTTGTATCTGGAATTGTAACACCAGATGAATATACCATTGAAAAAGAAACAAAAGAAATTTTAGAAAAACATATTGCCCATAAAAAACTTATGGTAGTGCAAAATGATAACGGAATTGGAACCCATGAAACAGATGTAGAATCTGTTTTAGGTGCAGAAGCCGTTGATAAAGAATGTTTAACAGAAGACGAGTTAAATACATTAATTGAAGGTGGATTGAAAATCGAATCTCTATACGGCAGCGTACAAGATATCGAATGGGGATTGGACCGTGATACAAAAGGTCTATATATTTTACAATCTCGCCCAATAACAACTCTTAAAGAAGAAGAAGAGGAAGGGGAAGAAGAAGTGGCACAAGAACCAGAAAAATTGGTACCATTGGTACGTGGATTGGCTGCATCACCTGGAATTGGACGTGGTGTTGTAAAAATGATCAAAGATATTTCTGAAATCAACTTGATTGAAGAAGGAGATATTTTGGTAACAGGAATGACAAACCCTGATATGGTACCTGCTATGCGTAAATCAGCAGGCGTTGTAACAGATGAAGGGGGACGTACTTGTCACGCTGCAATTGTAAGTCGTGAATTAGGAATCCCATGTATCGTTGGTAGTAAAGAAGCAACAAAAATCCTAAAAGACGGCCAAAGAGTTACTGTAGATGCAACTCGCGGCGTTGTTTATGAAGGAGACGTATTAAAAGATAAAGACAAAAAAGAAGATAAATCTTCTGAAAACGCAGGCGCTGGTTTAGGAATTGGCCTAGATGAATTAAAATCTTTGTTGGCACCTGTAACAGGAACAAAAATTTACATGAACCTTGGAGAACCTTCTCTAATTGAAAAATACAAACACCTTCCATTTGATGGAATTGGTTTGATGCGTACAGAATTTATTTTCACAAATAAAATCGGTGCCCATCCAATGTATTTGGTAAAAACAGGCCAAGGAGATTTGTTGATTGAAAAATTGGCAGAAGGGATTGCGGAAGTAGCTTCAGCCATTTATCCAAAACAAGTGACTGTACGTATGAGTGACTTTAGAACCAACGAATTCCGTGGATTAAAAGGTGGGGATGAAGTAGAACCACACGAAGAAAATCCAATGATCGGTTGGAGAGGGGTAAGCCGTTATATCTCTCCTGAATACGAAGAAGGATTCCGTTTGGAATGTCGTGCTATGCGTAAAGTAAGAGAAGAATTTGGGTTGAACAATGTAGTAGCGATGTTACCATTTGTTCGTACACCAGAAGAATTACGCGTAGTAAAAGGCATTATGGCAGAAGAAGGATTGGTTCAATCCAAAGAATTCAAGATTTGGATTATGGCCGAGGTTCCATCTGTTGTATTCCAAGCCGACGAGTTTGCTGAATTGGTAGACGGATTCTCTATTGGTTCCAACGACTTAACGCAATTGGTAATGGGAGCAGACCGCGATAGTGGAATCCTAAATAATATGGGATATTTCGACGAAAGAAACGAAGCGGTTAAAAATGCTATCCGTATCTTAATTCGTGCAGCAAATAAAGCAGGAAAAACCATTTCTATTTGTGGACAAGGTCCAAGCCAATACCCAGAATTTGCTGAATTCTTGGTACAAGAAGGAATCACTTCTATGTCTGTAAATCCAGATACAGTGGAATACACTCGTAGATCCATTGCAAGTGTAGAACAAAAAATGTTATTAAAACAAATTCGTGATAACAAATAAATAAAATAAAAAAAGGAGATTCCCGAAGGAGTCTCCTTTTTTTATTCATTCTCCGTATCTACATTTTTCAAATAATCTTCCAAGACAAAGGCCTCTTTATCCCAGAGGTCTTTTATTATTTTAGAAATATTCTCTTGGCCCGATCTCTCCAACGCCTCTCGAATATTTTGTAAAATAGAAATTTTTTCCTTGGAAATTTCTTTAGCAGAACCATCCAACTCCTCTAAGAGAATCTCAGAAATATCTGTGGAATTCTCTTCCATTACAATGGCCAAAGCATAGGAGGAATAATTTTTGTAGGGAAGAGGCCGAAGAGCAGAACTCCCACTTATTGTAATATAGGGAAGTTTTCTCGAATTTGCTCGCTTTTCAAAAGCGGCGTTTAGATTTCCATCTTCTGTAGCAATAATAATAAAATCATAACCCATAAAGGGAAAATCTTCTATTAATGGGACAGATTTTATCTGAAGCTTCCTCGGATTTTCTAAAGATTTCACCTTAAACTCAGGAAGGAATTCCTCCCCAATGGCGTAGAAAGTAAAATCCAAATCCCATAGGGATTCCAGTTGTTTTAAGGCAGAGGGGCCACCGCCTAAAAGAAGGGCTGTTTTGTCTTTTGTGTCGTAAGAAATTGGGAAATATCGCATAATGGACTCCTTTCCATGGTATGCCTTTATTCTAACCCTTTATGGGAAAAAATAGAAGAGAAAATATTGGAAACGAAAAAAGACGGGGAAACCGTCCTTTAAGACACTAGTTTTTCTGAAGATATTTAATTAAGGCGACACCAGCTAATAGAGCGAGAAAGCCTTTTACAATAAGAGGAACTAAATTTACGATAAAAAACATAAGATTCATCTCCTTATCATTTATTTATAAATCTATTTATAAATTTGTATCTACCCAATTTCCACTACCATTGACATATAATTTCAACCAATATCTAGCGCTAGTATTACCATTTGAACCGATAAAATTTACTGCATACCAAGTATGGTTAATAAAGTCCAAACCAATCCTATTTTAGAAATTGCTTGGAAAGAGGCGGCAAATCTCTTGGATTCTTGAGTGGTTTTACTATATCATATATAAAATAAATATTTTTTTGTTAAAATATAGGAATATATCATATGTAACAATTTATAAATAAAAATCTAGAAAATCAAATTCGAACGCATAAAGAGAACCTAGCTAGAAAAGATTGATACTGAATCGTAATATGATTAAAAAGAGTTCGGTGTTATAATAAAGATAAGTGATAACTTTTAATTTTTAGGAGGTTCTTATCTTATGAAGTATTTAATGAATAAAAAACACGTTGCCTCATTGGCCTTAGCAGGTGTTATGTTAAGTTCGCCAATTATGGTTTTTGCGAAACAATATAGTGACGTTCCAGCAAGCCACTGGGCTTATACTCACATTCAAAAGCTAGATGATTTGAAAATTGTAGAAGGATATGTAGATGGTACGTACAAACCAAATCGTCACGTATCTTATTTGGAAATCATTCAATTGTTAAAAGGTGTAATAAATCCTACAGCGGCTGAGATTCAAAAAGCGGTATCTGTAAATGGCTACATTGCCAATGAATATGGCGTACCAGAATGGGCAAAAGAAGCCGTATGTGTTGCTTTGGCAAAAGGGGTTATTACGGAAACCAATTTGAAACAAGCAGCGATTGAAGGTTTGGTAAAAAATGCACCAAAGGATAACGAGTTTCCATCTCGTGAGTTGATTACCGTTTATTACGCACGTGCTTTAGGCGTTCAACCAAGTAAGGATCTTTCTGTATTGAAATACAAAGACAAAGCAACTCTTGGGGAAACCAAAGATGCAAAAATTGGCAATCTAAATGTAGCGGAATACGTTAGTGGAATGATTCAAGCGGGAATTTTAGCCGATACTGGTAGCGACGGAAACTTTGAAGGGAAAAGACCTCTACGTCGTGCAGAAATGGCAAAAATGACCAACTTAAGCTATGATTACGTTGCGAATACACAAGCCATCGAAGGAAAAGTCATTTATATTAGTAACATTAATGGAGTAAATACCGTTGCTTTAACATTAAAAGATGGAACAAGTCGAGCTGTCGCTTTAACAGATGCTACCGTTTATACTCGTGGTGGAAAAACAGTAGAAAAATCTACCTTACAAGAAGGACAACAAGTTCGAATTAAAATCTATAAAGAAGACAAAGATGTAACCACTCATTCTGCAAAAGAAGTAGAAATTCTTTCTGTAGAAATGACAGGTACAGGTTATGTTGTATCGAAAGATAGCGAAAAAGTTTCTTTGGCTTATACAACCAAAGCAGACGTAATATTAAACGATAAAATTCCAACAGAACAATCTGGAACTTTTACATGGGCAAAAGATGCAAAAATTACTCGTTATGGGGAAACCATTAAAATTTCGGATATTGGGGTAAAAGATATACTTCAATTTACAGCGGATAATGGACAAATTACAAAAGCCAATGTAATTCCTGAAAAAGCTGAGGTTGTGGGAAGCGATGCCTTCTTAAGCTCTGCAAGTTCGGCAACCAATAGTGGAACATTGACAGCTACACTAAAAAATGGAGAAAAAGCCGTTTTTAATGTAGAAGGATACCAACAATATTTGAAAATTTGGGAAGATTTAAATGGTCTTCCAAAGGGAGCAAAAATAGATATTGCCTTAAAATATGATACTGTTGTTCTAATTCGTCTTCATGTAGAAAATGATACATTCAGTGGTATTTTTGTAGATGTTGGAAAAACAGCCAATAATGGTAGTTACATCATCGTTAAAGATTTTACAGGAAAAGAAAGACAAGTGCCTTTCGCTAAAACATCTTCTAATCCTAAATGGGGAGAAGTAGATATGAATGAAATTTATAATAAACTATCTGAGCCTAAATATAAGAACTCTTATTTGGAACTTACAACAGAAAATGGATATGTTACAGGATTACAAGTATTAGGATATAATTATCAGTCCTCTACTATGAAAATTCGTATAGTAGACAAAGTAGGACAGGATTATTGGATTCCAGCAAGCTATACAGCTTATATTAAAGACTCTACAAACCCAAGTGAAATAGGCCAAACAATCAAATTTAGTGAAAATAATAAATTAGACTTAAAAGTGGCCGAAGACTATGACTTACTGGTAAGCAAGTATCAAAAAGAAAATGGAGACACGGTTCTTTCAGGCTATATAGGCGATAAAGCAGTGACGATATTGAAGTGATGATATCCACAGAAAAATAATAACAAACGCAATAAAAATACCGGTAGATTGAATCTACTGGTATTTTTTTGTTATAATAATATATTGACGATAGGAGGGTTTTATGGAAATTTGGCAACAAAGGACCGCCATGTTACTTGGCGAAGAAAAAGTAAAAAAACTTCAAAAATTCGCTGTAATTGTTTTTGGCGTCGGTGGCGTAGGAGGCATGTGCGCAGAGGCATTGGTGCGGGCTGGTATTGGAAAAGTGGATTTGGTCGATTTTGACACCATTGATATTACCAATGTAAACCGACAAATTATCGCCCTTCAAAATAATGTAGGAGAAATAAAGGCCCAAGAGGCAAAGAAACGGTTTTTACAGATCAATCCAGATTTGGATTGCGAAATTTATCCCATTCAATATGGCAGAGAAACCATGGAACAAATTCAATGGGATAAATATGATTTTTGTGTAGATGCCATTGATCAGGTAACGAGCAAAATTTTGTTGGTAGAAGAATGTCAACGAACCAATACGCCAATGGTAGCTGCTATGGGGGCAGGAAATAAATTGCATCCAGAACTTTTGGAGGTGTCTTTCTTGTCGAAGACAAGCATTTGTCCTTTAGCAAGAACCATGCGAAAAGAAATAAAAACAAGAGGATTAAAAGATTATAAAGTGGTTTATTCGAAAGAGGTGCCACAAAAATTTGATAAAGAAAGTGGCCGAAAGCCGGCCAGTATATCTTTTGTTCCGCCGGCTTCTGGCTTGATTTTGGCTGGAGAAGTGGTACGAAGTTTATTGGAACTTGAGTGAGAAAGTAGGAATTATGGATTTATTAAAGGCATACAACGATCGACAAAGAGAGGCGATTTTGCAAACGGAGGGGCCGTTATTGGTTTTGGCCGGCGCTGGATCAGGAAAAACGAGAGTTGTTACAGGAAAGATTGCATATTTAATCGAAGAAAAGAGGGTATTTCCCTCTTCGATTTTGGCCATAACTTTTACCAATAAAGCAGCCAAAGAAATGCGAGATCGCGTAGAAGAGTTGTTGGGCATTGATGCCAGTAGCCTTTGGATTGGAACCTTCCATGCCATTTGCGTACGGATTTTGCGAATGAATATTGATCGATTTGGCTACGATTCCAATTTTACGATTTACGATCAAGGGGATCAGATGACCTTGGTTCGTGAGTGTATGAAAGAATTGCAATTGAGCAAAGAATATTACAAAGATCGTACGATATTGTCTCGTATTTCTTATTGGAAAAATGAAGCCGTCGATCCGGCAGAAGCGATTAAGATGAATTTTGGCGAATTGCTAGAGCGAAATATTGCCAACTGCTACGAATTGTATGAAAAGAAAAAGCGCTTAAACAATGCTTTGGATTTTGATGATTTGTTGATTTTAACGGTAAAATTGCTTCAAGAAAAGGAAGATATCCGCCTATATTATCAACAAAAATTCCAATATGTTTTCGTAGATGAATACCAAGATACAAACCACATTCAATATTTATTGATTCAGTTGATTGCGGGAAAAGATCCCAATTTAACAGTGGTAGGAGATAATGACCAATCCATTTACAAATGGCGGGGAGCCAATATTGAGAATATTTTGAATTTTGAAAAAGACTTTCCCAATGCGAAAGTGGTTTTATTGGAAGAAAATTATCGTTCTACCAATGAAATTTTGGGAGCGGCCAATGCTTTAATAAAAAACAATTCCAATCGCCGGGATAAAGCCTTGTGGACAGACAAAGAAAAAGGCGATTCGGTGAAATATCAAGAATACGGCCACAATATAGAAGAAGAACGCGGCGTTATTGAAAAAATGCAGCACTTAAATTATAAGGGGATTGGATACGGCGATATGGCAATTTTGTACCGGACCAATGCTCAAAGTCGTGGATTTGAAGATGCTTTAATGCGTGAAGGAATTCCCTATCGAGTGGTTGGAGGATTGCGTTTCTATGACCGAAAAGAAATAAAGGATATGCTGAGCTATCTAAAAGCCATGGCCAATCCAGAAGACGATGTTTCGTTGGAGCGAATTATTAATGTTCCTAAGCGAGGCATTGGAGATAGCAGTGTGGAAAAAATGAAAGCCTATGGGGCAGAGCATGGTATGAGTCTGTTTCAGGTGATTGATCAAATCGAAGAATTAGACGATTTACAAATGCGTTCAGAGAAAAGAATTGTAAAATTCGGGAAGTTGATGCATTTATTGCGTAGCAAAATGGAAGACCACTCTCTGAAAGAATTGGTAGAAGCGGTTATTTTTGAAAGCGAATATGGGGCAGAATTAGAAAAAGAAAAAACCATTGAGGCTCGCACTCGTTTGGAAAACATTCAAGAATTAATTAGTGTGGCGGTTCAATATGAAACAGAAAATCCTGGAGCGGATTTGTCAGAATTTTTGGCTTCTATGTCTTTGGTAACAGACAAAGCAGAGGAAGTGGATATTCATAACGCAGTCACTCTTATGACGGTACATGGGGCAAAAGGCCTAGAATTTCCAAATGTATTTGTTGTGGGCTTAGAGGAAAAATTATTTCCCACCTCTCGTGCTTATGAAGAGGAAGAGGATATGGAAGAGGAACGCCGTTTAATGTATGTTGCCATAACAAGGGCCGAGGAGCGTTTGTTCCTATCTTCTGCAAGAATGCGAACCCTTTATGGAAATACTATCCATTCTTTGCCAAGTCGATTTATCGATGAGTTAGGCACAACCTTGGAACGGGTAGAGGTACAGAAGAAAAAGGAAACGGTGACTCGAGAACGTACAACTCACGGGTATGATGTAGATGCTTCTTTGGAACGAAAAAAACGCATGGAAGAGAAGCAAGAGCGAGCCAAAACCCAAAATCAATCTTCAGGAGAAACCTTCCGTGTAGGGGATACGGTGATTCATAAAAAATGGGGCGAGGGAATGGTTGTTCAAATCAAAGATGAGGCGAGCCAAGAAGCGGTTTTATCTTTCCCGAAAAAAGGATTGAAAACTTTGAAGCTTTCTATCGCTCCGGTAAAGAAGAAGGGATGATTTTATGGATGAGATGAAAAGGATTGTAGAACAGCTCAACCAGTGGAATTATGAATACTATACCTTGGACAACCCTTCTGTAAGCGATGGAGAATACGATCGACTTTACGACAAGTTGGTAGAATGGGAAAAGGAGTCGGGGGTTATTTTAGAGGACTCTCCTACTTTGCGAGTGGGAGGAGATGTGTTAGAGGGATTTCAAAAAGTAGTTCACGAAGTGCCTTTGGCTTCTTTAGGAAAAGCCCAATCTTTTGAAGAACTGGAAAATTGGAATCAGCGAATTCTTCAATTGGAACCAGAATTTCAAAGCCATCCAGAATTTATGGTGGAGTTAAAATTTGATGGTTTAACTTTGAGTCTACTCTATGAAAAGGGAGAATTGGTTCAAGGAGCGACCCGAGGAAATGGGAAAATTGGGGAGGACATTACGCCTCAAGTAAAAACCATTGATGCTGTACCCTTAAGAATTCCCTTCCAAGGGAAATTGATTGTTCAGGGAGAGGGGTTAATGCCTTTATCTTCTCTTCGAAGATACAATGAAAAAGCGACAGAAAAATTAAAAAATGCACGAAATGGTGCGGCGGGCGCTTTGCGAAATCTCAATCCAAAGGAAACGCGCCGGCGCCATTTGACCGCTTATTTTTATCATATTTCTTTCGTCGAAGAAAAAGAATTTTCTACAGATAAAGAGATAAAAGAGTTTTTACAAGAGCAAGGGTTTCCCGTACATCCTGGGAATGCTTTGGTAACGAGTATTTCTCAAGCAGAGAAAGAAATCCAAAAAATCGAAGAACAGAGAAAAAATTTGGATATTTTAATTGATGGAGTAGTAATTAAAGTCAATGCTCTAAAATGGAGAGAAACTTTAGGTTCTACAGTGAAATTTCCTCGATGGGCCATTGCCTATAAATTTGATGCAGAAGAGGAAACTACCATCTTAAAAGACGTGGAGTGGAACGTTGGACGTACAGGGAAAATTACCCCCACAGGAATTTTAGAGCCAGTAGAAATAGGGGGAGTAACCATTGGACGTGCTACATTAAATAATATAGATGACATTCGGAGAAAAAACTTAGCCATTGGATCTCGGGTTTTGATTCGTAGAAGCAACGATGTGATTCCAGAAATTATGGGAGCGGTTGGAGAAAATATAAATACGGAAGAAATCCATGTGCCGATACATTGTCCTGCGTGTGGAACAGAGGTTGTGCAAGAAGGCGTTCATTCTTTTTGTCCCAATACGTTGAGTTGCCTTCCTCAATTGGTGCGAAGAGTCAATCATTTTTCCTCTCGAGATGCGATGAATATTGAGGGATTAAGCGAAAAAACCATTGCTTTATTAATTGAAAAAGAAAAGATTGGCTCTATGGGCGATTTGTATAAATTGACGGAAGAAGAAATTTTGTCTTTGGAAGGTTTTAAGGAAAAGAAAACAAAAAATCTTTTATTGGCGATCGAGAAAAGCAAAAAAACTACGTTGGATCGATTCATTTATGGAATTGGTATTGGGAATGTAGGAGCAAAGACGGCTGCGGATTTAGCCAATCATTTCAAAACGTTAGATGCCTTAAAACAAGCAAATTATGAAGAATTAATTTCTATTGCTGATATTGGTCCCAATACGGCGGAGGAGATTATGGAGTTTTTCCAAGATTCTGTTATTGAGGAATCTTTGAAAGAACTTTTTGATTTAGGCGTTGAAATTGAAAAAATGGAAGAAAAGAATTTGAATACAGAAAGCCCATTCTATGGTAAAGTAATAGTATTGACTGGAACACTAAGTATGCCAAGAAATGAAATGAAAAAACATTTGGAAAATTTAGGGGCGAAGGTAACGGGCTCTGTTAGTAAAAATACAGACTATGTATTGGCTGGAGCAGAAGCTGGTTCTAAGGCAAAAAAAGCCGAGGAATTGGGTGTGAAAATAATTGGAGAATCCGATGTTGCGGATTATATAAAATAGGAGGAAATCCATGAAAAAAGAGGATATTCGTCACATTGCAGATATTGCAATGTTAGAGTTTACAGAAGAAGAATTGGATAATTTCTGTGATTCTTTTTCAGAATCCATGGACATTGTTGACTGTATCAAAAAATGGGATACAGAAGAAATGGAGGGAACTTTCCAAGTAAATAAAATGGAAAATCATTTAAGAGAAGATGAGATTGTTCCTTCTTTGACACAAGAAGAGGCAACAAAAAATGCCAAGACAGAAAAATATGGATATTTCGAAATTATCAAATTCGTAGATTAAGGAGGAATTATGAGCTGTTTAGAATGGGGTGCTGTAAAAACGCACCAACGATTTATAAAAGGGGAAGTATCGGCAAAAGAAATCGTGGAAGCTTATATTTCTGAAATTGAGGCCCATGAAAAAGACTTCAATGCTTTTATTACAAAAACTTTTGATATGGCAAGAGAAAAAGCCGAAGAATTGGACCAAAAAAGAGAAAAGGGAGAACCTCTAGGAAAATTGGCGGGGGTTGTTGTTTCTATTAAAGATAATATTGCCGTAAAAGATGTGTTGATGACTTGTGCTTCTAAAATGTTAGAAAATTTTGTAGCTCCATACAATGCGACTTTAACAGAAACCATTTTGAAAGAAGATGGAATTATTATTGGGAAGACCAATTTGGATGAATTTGCCATGGGAGGAGATACGAAAACCTCTTATTATGGTATAACCAAAAATCCAATGAACGTAGAAACCGTAGCCGGAGGAAGCTCTGGGGGATCAGCGGCTTCTGTTGCAGGAAATTTCTCCGCCATTGGGATTGGGACAGATACTGGCGGGTCCGTACGTCAACCAGCGTCTTTCTGTGGTGTTGTGGGAATGAAACCAACTTACGGAAGCATTTCTCGTTACGGAATTGCATCCATGGCGAACACTTTTGACCAACCAGGAGTTCATGGGAAAAATGTAGAGGATGTTTTATATACTCTTGAACTTTTGCAAGGACAAGATATTAAAGATGCGACAAGTTTGGGAAATGAATTTTTAACAAAAGAAGCCGTTGAAAAGGCAAAACCAGTAGAAGAATTGCGCATAGCCGTTCCAGATATAATGAAGGATTTTGACGTAGAAGACGAGGTGCAAGAGGCCTTTGATAGTCTATTGGAACGTCTAATGGCAAAGGGAGCAAAAGTAGAATACGTTCCAATGCCTTATTTACGAGGTACCATCGAGGTGTATCATATTTTGGTAAATGGAGAAATTGCACCAAATATGAGCCGTTTTGATGGAATTCGTTATGGCCATCGAGCCGAAAATTACGAAAACTTAGATGAATTATACATTCGCACGCGAAGCGAAGGGTTTGGCGATGAAGTAAAACGCCGAATTATGATCGGTACGCATATACTTTCTATGGAATTATCTAAGGAATATTATGAAAAAGCTATGGAAATGCGTAGCAAAATGATAGAAGAGTTTGACAATGTCTACAAAGATTTTGATGTAGTTATGGTTCCTACGGCTCCGGTGTTGGCTTTCGATGTGGAAAGAGAATTAACGAGAACAGAACTTTATATGGCAGATATTTTTACGGCTCCTGTAAATATTATTGGAGGATGTGGAATTAGTGTGCCAGTAGCAGGAGCCCATTTGCCAGTGGGAATCCAAGTCATTGGAGCTCGTTTCCACGATAACCAAATTATTCGTACAGCATTTGATATTGAAAAGGAGGCAAAACATGTCTTATAAAACCATAATTGGATTGGAAATTCATGTGGAGTTGGCTACAAAAACCAAAGCCTTCTGTTCTTGTGAGAATGCTTTTGGTGGAGAGCCAAATACTCGCGTATGTCCCGTTTGTTTGGGATTGCCCGGAGCTTTGCCTGTATTAAGTACAGGGGTTGTAGAAGAAGCCGTAAAAGCAGCTACTGCTTTTCATATGGAAATCCACGAATCTTCCAAATTTGATCGAAAAAATTATTTCTATCCAGATTTAACCAAAGGATTCCAAATCACCCAAGATGATCATGCCATTGCTACCGAGGGATATTTGGAAATTGAATTGGAAGAAGGGCCAAAGAAAATCGGAATTTATAAAATTCAAATGGAAGAAGACACAGGAAAAAGCCTTCATACAGAGGATGGATCTACGCTAATGGATTACAATCGTTGCGGCGTGCCATTGATTGAGATTGTTTCTAAACCAGAGATGAATAGTTCTTTGGAAGCAAAGATGTTCCTAGAAAAATTGCGAACTACATTGCGTTATATTGGTGTAAGTGACTGTAAAATGGAAGAGGGATCTTTGCGTTGCGATGTAAATATTAACCTAAAGGATGAAGAAACAGGGGTAAGAACAGCCATTACAGAGGTTAAGAATTTGAACTCTTTCCGTGCGGTAGAAAAAGCCATTGAATTTGAAATCCAACGTCAATCCAAATTGTTGGAAATGGGGGAAGAGGAAATTCGTACCACTCGCCGTTGGGATGATGTAAAAAATGAAACGATTATCATGCGTGAAAAATATACAGTGAACGATTATCGTTTTGCTCCTGAGGGAGATTTGGGGCCGGTTCATATTTCTAAAGAATGGATTGATGAAATTGTAGGAAATATGGCAGAACTTCCTGATGTTAAGAAAACTCGCTTTATGGAATCCTTCCAATTGGAAGATTACGAAGCCGGAGTGTTGGTTGCCAACCAAGAAATCGCCGATTTTTATGAAGAAGTAGCGAACCACTTTGGCGATTATAAATTGTTGTCCAAATGGTTTATGACAGAAGTTTTACGCCGTGTTGATTTGGACAATCAAGATGAAAAAGTGGAAATTCCATTTGAAGCGAAAGATTTGGCTGATTTGATGGTTTATATCCAAGAAGGAAAAATCAATAACAACGCAGGGAAAAAAGTATTGCGTGTTATGTTTGAAACTTCCGACAAGCCAAAAGAAATTATTGAAAGAGAATCTTTATTGCAAATGGAAGATGATGGAGAAATGGAACAAATGGTGGCGAAAGTTTTGGAAGCCAATCCAGAATCCATTGAACAATTCCGTGCAGGGAAAGATCGTGTATTGGGCTTCTTAGTCGGACAAGTTATGAAAGAGAGCCGTGGAAAAGCCAATCCACAAAAAGTAAACGAATTGTTATTGAAACAATTAAAAGGAGAGTAAAAAAGGGCATGGGGTTCCATGCCTTTTCTTTTTAGAAGGGGCACTATGAAATACGAAAACACAGTGAAAGGAAAGTTTATTTTTCGGGACAATCGATTTATTGCGCGAGTAGAAGTGGATGGAGTAGAAGAAAAAGTCCATGTTCCTAACACGGGGCGTTGTCGCGAGCTGTTTTTGCCTGGCGTTTCTGTTTTGCTTACAAAAGCAGAGGAAAACTCCAATCGAAAAACCAAGTATTCCCTTCGCCATGTAGAAAAAAATGGGCGATGGATCAATATTGATTCTCAAAGCCCAAATCGTTTGGTAGAAGAATATTTGAAAAAGGAACCATTTTTTGAAGGATTTGGAAAAATCACCTCCTACAAAAGGGAAGTGAAACAGGGGAACAGTCGCTTAGATTTTGCCATTTTTTCTGGAGAGAAAAAAGGATTTATAGAAGTCAAAGGGGTCACCCTAGAAAAGGATGGGATTGCTTCGTTTCCAGATGCGCCAACTCTACGTGGGAAAAAACATTTAGAAGAATTGGCTCAATTGGCCAAAGAGGGACAATCATCCTATGTGTTTTTTGTAGTACAAATGAAAGAGATTCAAGCGTTTACGCCCAATTACGCAATGGACCCTGGATTTTCTCGAGCTTTGGAAGAGGCATATAAAAATGGCGTTCATATTTTATGTATGGACACAAAAATTGAAGAAGAGAATATGGAATTGGATCAAGAAATTCCTATTTTTTGGCAATAAAAGAACCACATTCATAAGGAATGTGGTTTTCTTTTAAACAAGATAAGGCAATACAATAGAAGCCAAACCTAAAAATACAAAAAATCCGAAAATATCGGTTGTTGTCGTTAAAAAGATAGGAGAAGAAATCGCTGGATCTACGTCAATATGATCGAATAAAAGAGGCAATAAGAATCCTACAATTCCAGCAATAATCATATTGATAATCATAGAAGCAAAAATAATCAATCCCAAAATAATGTTGCCGTATTTCATGTAAAGAATAATTCCAGCGAACAATCCAACAACGGCCCCATTAAACAATCCAAGGACGATTTCTTTTACAATCAATTTCCAATCGTCTTCTAAATCCATATCCCCCCGGGCGATACTTGTTAATACAATGGAGAGAGCTTGATTTCCAGCATTTCCGCCCATCCCGGTAACAATGGGCATAGCAGCGGCCAAAGCCACCACTTGAGAAATCGTACCTTCAAAAAGACTAACAACAGCTGAAGCCATAAAAGCCGTAACCAAATTGACCAATAACCATGGCAAACGACTTCGAACAGAACTGGCAAAAGTAGAGTCGTATTCTTCGTCTTTGGATACCCCGCTCATAGCCAAAATATCTTCGCTATGTTCTTGTTCCATTACCTCGATGATGTCATCACTGGTAATTACACCAAGAATCGCCATTTTTTGGTTTACAACAGGTAAGTATTTCAAATCATATTTGAAAATAATATTGGCAGCCTCTTCCTGGTCATCCTCTGCATAAATAAAGAAGGGCATATCCTCAATTAAATCAGAAAGAGGAGTGTAGCCAGGGGCGACCAAAATTTCTCGCAAGTCAACAATCCCTTGTAAACGATGTTGGCGGTCTGTAATAAAGATGGATTCAATAATTTCTGTTTCGGGAGCAATGTCTTTGATTTTTAGCAAAGCTTCTCGAACGCTTAAACTTTGTTTCAAAGAAATAAACTCCGTGGTCATAACCCCGCCGGCACTTTCTTCATCAAAAGAAAGAATCATTTTTAGGATATTTGAATCGCTTTTTTTCATATAATTTAGTAATTCTTTTCGTCTTCGAGTAGAAAGAAGACCCAATAAGTCGGCCACATCAGCATTGGCCATAAAAGTAAAAATTTCGATGAGTTCTTTTGTACTATAAAGTTCCATCATTCGAATTTGGAGATCTTCTTCCGCGTTTTCCAACAGATCAGAAATGTCTTCAAACTCTAACATAAAAAGGAAGTAGCGCAAGCTACTATCGTCTAAATCTTCTAAAACTTCATCAATATCTACGGAATGGACGGTTTCGTATAAATTGCGAACACCTTCTAAATTTCCCTCTTGAATAAGGGTCTCTATATCTGCCATAAGCTGATCATAATCTGGCTCATAGTCATAAACATATTCTTGTGTCATCTTTCACCTCCATTACGTTTTGATTCTTATATTATACAGAATTTACGAATATTCATCAAGTTTTCCAAAAGATGGAAATCGCATAAAATACGCAAAAAATTCATGGAAATGTAAGAAAATGATATACTCGTTTTGAAAACGGTGAAAAGCACTTTACTCAAAGAAAGAATTGTTATATAATATTTGAAAGTCAGATCTGTTTACATATTTGAATATGTAGACCTGGCAAAAAATGGAAAGGGGAACACATAATATGAAGAACAGAAAATTTACTCTCGTAGCCCTTCTATTGGTGGTTGTTATGATGTTTACAGCTTGTGCTGGAGCAGGAAATAATGGAGCTGCTAATGAAGGAACAAACAATGCCGCCGGTAACACAGCTACCGCAGACAGTGGCGAGGCAAAAATTCTTCGCACAAACAACAACTCTGAACCAGGATCATTAGACCCAGGTTTAGCAACAGGTACACATGAATCATGGGTACTTCAACATGCGTTTGAAGGTTTAATGCGCTATAATGAAGAAGGTGAATTGATTCCAGCTATGGCTGAATCTTATGAAGCTTCTGAAGATGGATTAACTTATACTTTCAAATTAAAAGATGGTTTGAAATGGTCAAACGGTGAACCAATCACTGCAAAAGATTTCGAATTCTCTTGGAAACGTGTATTGGATCCAGATTATGGTTCAGAATATTCCTACCAAATTACAAATTACATTGTAGGAGCACAAGAAGTTCTTGATGGAACAGGTAGCCCAGACGATGTAGGAATCAAAGCCTTAGATGACAAAACGTTGGAAGTTAAGTTGTTAGCACCAACTCCATACTTTGTTGGGTTAACTGCTTTCTATACATTGTATCCAGTAAGTGAAGCCGTTGTTACAGAAAATCCAGATTGGGCAAAAGACCCAAGCAATACAGAATTTGTTTCTAACGGTGCCTTCAAAGTAGTTAGCTGGGAACACAACTCTAAAATCGTATTAGAAAAAAATGAAAACTATTTCGATGCTGATAAAGTAAAGTTAGATGGAATCGAATTTGACATCATTGAAGATGGCAACACTTCTTATTCCAAATATCAAGGTAACGAGTACGATCTAATCGTAAGTCCACCAGCAACGGTAACTGCTCAAGGTATCCAAGAAGAAAACTCTGAGTTAGTAATCGGCGATGACATTGGTGTTTACTACTACGAATTCAATTCAACAGAAAAACCATTCACAAATGCAAAGGTACGCCAAGCATTGTCTATGGCAATCGATCGTAAAACAATGGTTGAAAACATTGCTCAAGGTGGTCAAACACCAGCTCAAGGTGTTGTTCCTAACGGATTATTGGATGATACCGGAGCAGATTTCCGTGAAGCCAATGGAAATTTAATCACAGAAGATGCAGCGAAAGCAAAAACTTTACTTGAAGAAGGTTTGGCTGAAGAAGGCATGACAGTAGCTGATTTGAATGGCAAAGTATTGGTTTACAATACAGATGAAAATCACAAAAAATTAGCACAAGCAGTTCAAGAAATGTGGAAACAAAACCTTGGTGTTGAAATTGGTTTAGAAAACATGGAATTCCAAGTATTATTGGACCGTCGTTCTAGCGGAGATTTCTCTATTGCACGTGCAGGTTGGATGGGAGACTATGCGGATCCTAACACAATGTTAGACTTATTCATGACTGGTAACCCACAAAATGATTCCGGTTATACAAATCCTGAATTTGATAACTTGATGAAAACGGCTGCTGGCACAAACGATCAAAAAGTTCGTATGGACAGCATGAAAGAAGCGGAAAAAATCTTAGTTGGTGATATGCCAATTATTCCAGTTTATTTCTATACGCAACCACGTTTGCAAAAACCATGGTTAACAGGAGTTTACAAACACACTCTTAACTACCCAACTATGACTTACGCTGACATTGATATGTCTCAAAAATAAGCCATCCTATAGTTAAATAAGTAAATGGGCAAAGAATCGATATTACGTCGATTCTTTGCTTTAATGTAGGCTGATATTTCCCCAATCCAGAAGGTCTACAGTATGTGAATATTAGAAAGGATAAAACATGAAAAAATTTGTACTGAAACGTATACTCATATCTGTTATTACAATGTGGGTAATTATCACGGTTACATTTTTCATGATGCACTCAATTCCAGGGGATCCATTTGCAAAAGAAGGAAGAATGCCTGTACAAGTCTATGAAGCTTTGCAAGCAAAATATGGATTGGATCAACCATTGGGTAAGCAATATACGATTTATTTGAAAAATGTTGTTCAAGGTGACTTAGGAAATTCTATGAAATCCAAAACAGAAACCGTAAACGAAATGATTGCGCGTGGGGCGCCAGTATCTGCTCGTTTGGGTCTTCAAGCTTTTGTAATTTCTATGATTTTAGGACCAGCTTTAGGAAGTATTGCGGCTTTATATCAAAATAAATTGCCAGATTATATTATGATGATTATCGCTATCATTGGTATTTCTGTACCTAGCTTTATTTTTGCTTCCATGATGATACAGTTTATCGCAAAGCCCATCGACTTTTTCCCAATTGGAGGATGGGGCGAATGGCGACATACGATTTTGCCATCCATAGCATTGGCGCTTATGCCAATGGCTTCTAGTGCACGTTTAATGCGTAGTTCTATGTTGGATGTTTTAGGGCAAGACTATATTCGAACTGCGCGTTCAAAAGGTTTGTCCAAACTTAGAGTTATCCTAAACCATGCTGTACGTAATGCAATTTTGCCAATTATTTCTACTATGGGAACTACCTTATCTGGTTTGCTGACCGGTTCTTTCGTTATTGAAAAAATCTTTGGGATTCCAGGTCTTGGTAACTTCTTTATTACATCCATTACGAACCGTGACTATACATTGATTATGGGGACTACGATTTTCTATGCATTGATTTTGATTGTTATGCTTTTAATTGTAGATGTTCTATATACCGTAATTGATCCTAGAATCAAATTATCAGGAGGTGACAATTAATGGAAAACAATACAGTAAAAAACTATATGAACGAGTCCATTGATCCAAGTCTATTTACTCCTGTTGAGCACGATCAAAACAAGGAAAGAATTACCCGTCCTACTATTGGATATTGGGCCGATGTTTTTCGTCGTTTACGACAAAATAAATTGGCTATGGTTGGTTTAACCATCATTATCTTGTTATTAATTATGTCTTTTGTTGGTCCTATGTTTTCAGGATACGACTATTCTACACAAGATTATGCGAAAATTAATGCAGAGCCAAATGGGGCCAATTGGTTTGGTACCGATGAATTGGGTCGTGATTTATTTACTCGTGTATGTTACGGGATTCGTTATTCCTTATTGATTGGTATTTTGGCAGCGGCCTTTGACTTTATTATAGGAGTAACCTATGGTGGGATTGCTGGTATGGCATCAGGAAGAGTAGATACGATTATGATGCGTATCGCCGAAGTTGTCTATGCGATTCCTTATATGTTAATCGTAATTTTGATTTCTGTTACCTTGTCCAATGAACAAGGGGCCAGTTTGTTTACACTGGTTCTGGCCATGAGTATTACCGGTTGGGTACCTATGGCGATAATGGTCCGCGGACAGGTATTGCAATTAAAACAAAATGAATATGCCATCGCTTCAAGATCTTTGGGAGCTTCTCCTGGATATATTTTGAAACGTCATATTATTCCTAATACATTGGGTCCTATTTTGGTTAATGTAACTTTAACAGTACCTCGTGCTATTTTCTCAGAAGCAACACTAAGTTTCATGAGTTTAGGTTTGCAACCACCACAACCATCTCTTGGGGTATTATCCAATGACGGTTTGGGAGTATTGGGAATCAACTTGTATTATCAAATCTTCTTCCCAGCGTTGATGATTTCGTTAATTATGTTCTCATTTAACGTATTGGGAGACGGTCTACGTGATGCATTGGATCCTAGATTGAGAAAGTAGGTCTGTATGGAAAAAATATTAGATGTAAAAAATTTACAAGTATCTTTTCAAACCTTTTTCGGCGAAGTAGAGGCCGTACGTGATATTTCCTTTTCTTTAGAAGAAGGAAAGACATTGGCGATTGTAGGGGAGTCTGGTTGTGGTAAATCTGTAACAGCAAACTCCATTATGCAACTTTTGCCAAAGCCTCCGGTTGTTTATAAAGGGGGAGAGATTATTTATAAAGGGGAAGACCTCTTAAAGAAATCAGAAAAAGAGATGACAGAAATTCGTGGCAACATGATTTCTATGGTTTTCCAAGATCCTATGACAAGTTTGAATCCTACTATGAAAGTAGGAGCGCAAATTATTGAAGGGGTGCGTCGTCATAGAAATATTTCTAACGAAGAAGGACGTAAATATGCCATCGAAATGTTAGAAAGAGTAAGTGTACCTCAGCCTGAAAAACGTGTAAATCAATATCCTCATGAGTTTTCTGGTGGGATGCGTCAAAGGGTTATGATTGCCTTAGCCATGGCATCAAAACCATCTTTATTAATTGCCGACGAGCCGACAACAGCTCTTGATGTAACCGTTCAAGCGCAAATTTTGAAATTGATGAAGACTTTGCAAAAAGAATTTGGGGCTTCTATTATTTTGATTACTCATGACTTAGGTGTTGTTGCAGATATGGCAGACGATGTAATCGTAATGTATGCAGGTCAAATTGTAGAAAAAGGAACAGTAGATGATATTTTCAAAAATCCATCTCATCCTTATACACAAAAATTGTTAGCAGCGGTTCCTAAATTAACAATGGATCGTAATGAAACCCTACACGCCATTGATGGAACACCACCGGATTTATACAAACCACCACAAGGATGCGCTTTCTTTGATCGTTGCGATCAAGCCATGGTAATTTGTGAAAATCATATGCCTGGATTCTTTGATTCTGGTAGTGGACATTACAATCGCTGTTGGAAAAATCATCCATCCTATACTAGAAATGGGGGAGCAGAATAATGGAACCCATCGTAAAAATTGAGAATTTGAAAAAATATTTTAATGTAGATAAAGGAAAACTACAAGCCGTTGATGGTATCAACTTAGAAATCATGCATGGGGAAACCTTTGGATTGGTAGGAGAAAGTGGATGTGGAAAATCAACAGCTGGTAGAACCATTTTGCGTTTGTACGAGCCAACGGATGGAAAAGTTATTTTTGAAGGAAAAAACATCTATGATTTGTCTTCTTCTCAAATGAAAGAAATCCGGAAAGAAATGCAAATGATTTTCCAAGATCCTTACGCATCTTTGGACCCTCGTATGACCGTAGAGGAAATTATTTCAGAGCCATTGGATATCTATGGCATTGGTTCAAAAAAAGAACGCAAAGCCAAAGTCATTGAATTATTAAATTTGGTAGGTCTAAGCTCAGAGCATGCGCAACGTTTCCCTCATGAGTTTTCTGGTGGACAACGTCAGAGAATCGGGATTGCTCGTTCCTTAGCGTTGGATCCAAAATTTATCATTTGCGATGAGCCAATTAGTGCCCTAGACGTGTCTATCCAAGCGCAAGTAGTAAACCTATTAAAAGATTTACAAACTCGTTTAGGCTTGACTCTGTTGTTTATTGCTCATGATTTATCTATGGTTCGCTATATTTCCGATCGTGTTGCAGTTATGTATTTGGGACATATTATGGAAATTGGTGAGAGTGAAGCTTTGTATGAGAAACCACTTCATCCTTATACCAAAGCTCTATTAAGCGCCATTCCAATTGCAGATCCAGATGTACAACGTACAAAACATCAAATTGAGTTGGAAGGGGACGTACCAAGTCCAATCGATCCACCAATTGGATGTCGATTTGCCGATCGTTGTCCATACGCAGAAGAAAAATGTAGAGCCAGCCGAATTCCTCTAGAAGAGGTATTACCTGGACACAAAGTAGCCTGTATAAAAGTTCGAGAAATTAACGAAAAAGAAGGCTTATTATAAAACAAGAATCCCACTTCTATTTTAGGGGTGGGATTTTTTGTTTTTGAGAGAAATAAACGCTTGAAAAAGAAGACAAAAAAAGAAAAATCTTTTGTTACAGAAATTGTAACAAAGGCGTAACACAAATGACATCTAAAACAGTTACATTTTGTAACCTTTTGTGTTATAATTTCTAAAGATCATTAAGAGAAGTCTAAGGATTGGAAAAAGTTCGGACCTTGTTATTTTTTTGCGTTCTTTAGGAGATAAACTTTTTTCCCTGTAAATCCTTTGTAACCGATGAATGAAAATTCATCCACCAATCGAATGATAAAGGAGATTTTTAGAATGAACCAGAATTTAAAACTTACAGTAGGTGTTGCGGCACTAGCTGTTGTATCTTTTGTAGGTCTTCGTGACACAGGTGTTTTTGTAGCCGATCATCAAACAACCCTTTATAGTGGAAAAGCTTTGAGCTTTGCTGTGGAAGAACAAGCAAACATTATTGACTATAAAGAAAATGGATACTTAGTACAAAAAGGAAACGCAAAAGTTACTGTTCCTAAAAATAAAATTTTACTTACAGATGGCCCTACCCAAAAATTTAAGGTGGTAAGCAATGCATCCATTCGCGAGAATGGACATGTTGTTCGCAACTTGTTCTTAGATGAGTTCGTAACTACTGTTCAAGAAAAAGAAGATTCCGTAATTGTAAAAACAGCAGATGGAATTCAAGGGGAAGTAACAAAAGCTGCTTTGGAAGCAGTAGAAGGTCCATACATAACGCATGCTTATGTAAAAGAAGCTTTACAATTAGCAAATGACAATGGAACTTTGGATTTAGCAAAAGACCAACAAGTAAATGTTGTTTCTTATGTAGATGGAATGTTCGTAATCATGGATAAGGCAGGAAAAACTTTCTCTATCGATCCAAATTACTTAAACTTCGGTGAAAATGGAATTAAAGTACAAGCTAGAGCCATTGCTCAACCAGAAGCGGAAGTAGAAACGGTTGAATATACAGTGGAAGTCCCAGCGGTTGACAATGCAAAAGCACAAAATGTTGTGAATTCTGCTTATGGAAAAATTGGAACTCCATATGTATGGGGTGGAACTTCTTCTAGTGGATACGATTGTTCCGGTTTGGTATATGCAATCTATCATAACGAATTGGGAATTAGCCTTCCAAGAACTTCTTCTGCTCAATCTGGATTCGGTACACAAGTATCAAGAGATAATTTACAAGCAGGGGACTTGGTATTCTTTAATACAACAGGAAGAGGCGTAAGCCACGTTGGAATTTATATTGGTGATGATACTTTCATCCATGCTGCATCTGGAGCAGGCCAAGTTAAGACAAATAAATTGTCTGAAAAATATTACAACTCTAGATTTGTAAACGCAACTCGCGTATTGTAATTTTATTAAAAAAAGAGGAACGATTTCGTTCCTCTTTTTTAGTCCATCAATAGAGTAAAAAGCAAAGACTTTCAAGGGATTCTAAAACCTTGGGTTTGCATTCACTTTCTTTGAAATAAAAAACACCTGAATTCTCAGGTGTTTTTTGTTTTGATATTATTGAGCGTCTTCAATCAATCTTGCAGCTGTTTCTCCAGCAGTACGTCCAAATACGTGGATGTCAACCAATGCGTTTCCGCCCAATCGATTGGAACCGTGGATTCCTCCTGTAACTTCTCCAGCAGCTAACAATCCAGGAATAACATTTCCTTCTTTATTTAGAACGCGAGCTTCTAAGTCAATTCCTAGACCACCCATTGTGTGGTGAACTGTTGGAACACGTGGAGAAGCGTAATATGGTGCGCCATCAACAGGTGCGCCAAATAAGCTTCTACCAAACTCTTCGTCGTTTCCATTGGCAACGGCTTCATTGAATTTGGCATGGGTTTCTGCTAAAACAGCAGGATCAATATCAATTTGTTCTGCCAATTCTTCAATGGTATCTGCACGGAAGATTTTTCCTTCTTCTACCAATGCTTCAATATTGTCGCCCCAGATATTTTCTGTAATGCCATCGCCAATTTCTAAAGTATTATTGGCTGCGGTGATTACATAACTCATACTGTCGGTTTGAGCAATTAGGGCAGAGGTCATAACATCACGACGTCCGTCTTCTGCCATGAAACGTTTCCCTTCTTTGTTGACTTGGTAATAGTATTCAACACCAGGTCCACCCATCCATGCGTTTAACCCACCATCTTCAGGGCTTCCTAGAGGTAGAGATTGAATGTAACCCATTCCTCTAAGATCGGCATCTACGGCTTCTGCCATTTTCAGTCCGTCACCAGTGATAGCAGGGCTGTTTGTTGTTGGCAATTCGTCATTTAATTCAGGAACAAATTCTTTACGCATTTCTTTGTTGGCAGCAAATCCACCAGAAGCAAGAATTACAAATTTTGAGCGAATTTCCATAGGAGCACCGTTGCTCGTTCCCTTGATACCCACAACGGTTCCATCTTCTACGATTAATTCTTCTGCAGGAGAATTCAATAAAATTTCAACACCAAGATCTTTCGCTCGGGCCTCGCCTGCTTTAATATAGTCTCCACCAGCTGAACCTGCAGGAATATGGGCTCTTGGCCATAAACCACCGGCTACAGTTGTAATACTGTCGGTCCATTCTACACCATTTGAAGCCATCCATTCGGATGTATCTAGAGATTCCTCTACCAATTTTTCAATTTTATCCAATTCTCCTTGGTAATCTCCTCCATCATAGGTTTGCAACTTGTGAAGGGCCAAAGAGTCAAATAGATGATCTTGCGCTCCTGCTTCATAGGCTTCGATATCTTTTTTCAATTCGTCCATAAGTTCTTGATGGCGTGGACTTTTCGTTTCTTTTTCTGTTAAGGCTTTTACCTTATCCATACTGGCTTTATCCGCTGGTTCTACATTGGCTTGCCGATCTGGATCCACTGCATTGTAAGGACCGCCAGCTCGAATGGTATTTCCTCCTAGAGCGCCAGTTTTTTCTACTAAAATAACTTTTGCTCCATTGTCTGCTGCTGCAACGGCTGCGGATAATCCAGCGCCACCTCCACCGACAACAACAACGTCAGTTTCTTTGTTTACTGGTTCCGCATCTTCATTCGCTTCTACAGAAGCAGCCTTTAAGGCCTCTACATTTCCTCCAGCCTCTGTAACGGCTTTTTCAACGGCGGCAAGAATGGCCTCAGAAGAAATGGTAGCGCCTGTTACAGTATCTAGTCCTAGAGATTGATTTTTTACAATCGCTTCAGGCAATTGGTCAATAGCATTGGTACCAATTCCGTCGGTTTCTCCGTGAGATAAAATTTCTACAGAGTCGATGGCATTTTCAGAAAAAGTAGTGGATACTTTAATTGGGCCACCGTATCCGTCGGTTTCTGTTTCGTATGTACCTGGAGTGAAAGATAAATCGCTTTCCTCTTGTGCACTAGGAGTACAAGCTGTCAAAAATAAAATAAAAACTAGGAATAGGGATAATCGTGCTTTGATTTTTTTCATAAAATCTCCTTTCATGTTATCGATTTCCTACCTTACATAACATTTATACCACAGTTTTGCAAAGATTAAAATGATATTACTCGATTTGTTGAAAGAAAATGAAAAAATCCATTTTGTAGAGAATCCATTATGAAATGGAGGAAAAAGGAGGGAAGAGCGGAAAAATATTTTTGGAAATCCAATTGAAAAGAAAATTTTGCTAATGCGTTTGGAATAGGGTATAGAAGGTCTATTGTATGAAAATGAATAGAAAAGCAAAAAGAAGTGAGGGCATTGGGGAAACAATGGTCTTAGAAGGGAAATAATCCCAATCTATCCTTAAAAGGACATAAAAAAAGAGCCTCGAGAGGCCCTTTTTTCATTACATAAGTTTGTGCTCGTTTTTTTCTGGTTTTTCTTCTGGTTCTGGGTTTCCTTTGGCAATGGCATATCCTCGTTTGAATGCATTGCGGTTGGCTTCAAGGGCTTTGGAAGGAACGAATTGCTCAATAGCTTCCAACCAGTATTTTGTATCAATGTTCAAAACACCAGCTAAAATACCCAATTGAATTGTATTTGCTACTTTGATGTTTCCGCTTTCTTTGGCTTCTGCATCGGCATCTACATAAATTAGGTTAAAGTTTTCTTCCAATGCTTTAATGTCCTCTTCAGGATATTCTGCTTGTTCCAACAAAACAGGAGTTGGATATACAGGCTTTTTATTCATAACAATAGTAGCGCCTTCTTTTAATAGGCGGGATCCACGCAATGCTTCCAATGGCTCCATACCCAACAAGACATCTCCTTTTCCAACAGGAACGTTTGGAGAATGTACTTTTTCACCGAAGCGAACGCTTCCCCAAACCATACCACCACGTTGGCTCATGCCGATGACATCATTTGTTTTTACATCATAGCCGGCAAGTGCTGCGGCGTTTGCGATAATGTTTGTTGCAAGAACAAGACCTTGTCCGCCGACACCCATGATTAAAATATTCGTTGTTGCCATTAGAAATCACCTCTTTGTTTAATTGCGCCAACTGGACATACTTGTGAACATACAGAACATCCAACACACATATCTGGATCGATGGAGGATTTGAGTTTATCGTGTCCTTCATATTTCTTCATGCGAATTGGTGGACAGTTTGTTTTCACGCATGTGCGACAACCGATACAAACGCTAGGATCTACATAGAAGTTTGGTTCTTTGATTTTGTATTTCAAAGCACATGGGCGTGTTGTCATAATAACGGAAATGCCTTTTTTGCCCATTTCTTCTTTAATGGTATTTTTTAATTCGTCATAGTTGAATTGGTCCACAATGTGAACTTGATCATGACCCATAACATCCAAAAGTTTTTCGATTGGAACTTGGATATCATCCTTTTCATTATAGATACCGGAAGCAGCGTTAGGTTGTCCACCTGTCATAGCTGTTGCGGCATTGTTTAAGATAATAAATACCATATTGTCTTCAGGATCTACGTTGTGCAAAAGGTTCAAGAAGCCAGTCATACCTGAGTGGAAGAAAGTTCCGTCACCAATAACAGAAACGGTAGAAGAATCATCTCCAGCCAATCGTTTGGCTTTGGCCATCCCTTTTGTCATACCGACAGTTGCACCCATACTAATGGAGGTATGGGATCCGGCAATAGCAGGTAAAATACTCATTGTATAACAACCAATATCACCAATTACCGTTGCTTTTGCTTTTTTCAAAACATCGAAGACTGGGCGGTGTGGACAACCTGCACAGAACATTGGAGGACGTGGAACCGCTGGGTTTTCACGTTCTTCCAATTTTTCGCCTTCAATAACGCCTGCTTTTAGAAGACCGTTGTAAATATCTTCTGTTAAGATTTCCCCTGTAAATTCGAAAATTTCTTTTCCTTCACATGGAATACCAGCAAGTTTTAATTCATTTTCCATAAATGGAAGCAATTCTTCAATGACAATAATGCGTTCGTATTTTTCTTTGAATTCTTCCATGCGTTTCATGCTTAATGGATAAACCAAGCCTGGTTTATAAATAGAAACGGGTAATTCTAATTCTTTTAGATTGTCATATAGCATGCCTGGAGCAATGATTAACACTTTTGAACCTTCTACTTCTTCAAGAAGATTACATGGTGCATCATAAGCATATTCTGCTAATTTTTCCAAACGCTCTTTCATTTCGTATTGTGCTTTATAGGTAAATGGTGGCAACATTGTATATCGACCATTCTCGTAAGAAAAGCCTTTTGCGGGATGTTCTTCGCGGTCTTCCAATGTAACTACACCCCGGCCATGGCATGCGCGAGATGCCATTAAAAGCATACCTGGGCATTCGTATTTTTCAGATAATTCAAGGCCAAGCTTGGTAAAATCTTTTGCTTCTTGGCTTGTTCCTGGATTTAACACAAACATGTTGGCAAATCTAGCGAGAGCTCGGCTATCTTGTTCATTTTGAGAACTGGCCATACCTGGGTCATCCCCAACCATTAATAAAAATCCACCGTTCGTACGAACCTGTGTAAATGTCATCAATGGGTCCAAGGAAATATTAATTCCTACGTGTTTCATACTTACCATAGAACGTGCGCCATACATGGAACTTCCGATGGCCATTTCTAACGCCACTTTTTCATTTACGGAAAATTCAGAATAAAGATCTTCATATTCCATTAAATCTTCCATAAGTTCTACTGTTGGAGAACCAGGATAACTTGTTGCAACCAATCCGCCAGCTTCCCAAAAGCCACGGGCAATTGCCTCATTCCCGGTCATTACTTTTTTTTCCATTTGTTTCCTCCTCAACAATAACAGTTGGACATATTATCCATACATTTCTAGTATATACTAGAAATGTATAGGTTTGCATTATTTTCAAAGAAAATTTTCAAAAAATTTAAGAAATATTATAAAGTAAAAGTGATATTTATTTACTGATAGATCTATATTTTTTTGAATAAAACATAGCCCTATAAAAGTTGAAATGCCAAGGATTATAGAGATCCATTTGCCTTTTTATAAAGAAGAGAGCGTACAATCCGATCTCTTATGGTAAAATGAAAAAAAGGTGGTGGAATATGAAATCGATTTTAGAATTAAAAGAAACATATATAGACGAGCTAAAAAAATATTTTGAAAATTCTAGAGAGACAGAAATTTTTTCCATTGTTCGATTGGGAGAAAATCCAGGGGATTTATCCTATGAAAAAGGACTTAGAAAAACAGCGGAAGAGGTAGGTTTTTCTGTTGAAACGGTTGCTTTGCCTTTAGAATCTTCCACAGAAAGAGTAATAGAGGAAATTCAAAAGTTAAACAGTAGAAAAGAAGTGAGAGGGATTTTGGTTTTCCGTCCTCTTCCAAAACATATAGAGGAAGAAAAAATTAATGATGCTATTGATCCAGAAAAGGACGTAGATTGTGCAACAAAAGAGAATCAATGGAAAATCTTTCAAGGAAAAGAAGGGATACAACCAGCAACCGCTTTGGCCGCTTTAGAAATTGCGAAGGTTCTAGAGGGGGATTTAACGGGAAAACATGTTGTAATCGTAAACCGCTCTATGGTTATAGGGAAACCTCTTTCTATGATGCTTTTGAAAGAAAATGCAACGGTTACCTTGGCTCATTCCAAATCAAAGAATTTGCCAGGATTGTTTCAGGAGGCAGATATTGTTATTACAGGAGTAGGAAAAGCCAAATTTTTTACGGAAGAATATGCTCATAAAAATTTAACGGTGATTGATTGCGGAATTTCTTTCTTCAATGGGAAACTTTCTGGAGATTGGGATTATGAAGCAGTAGAAAAAAAGGTAAAAAAAATCACTCCTGTACCAGGGGGAGTAGGAAGTATTACCAACGGAATGATTTTAAGAAACGCAATAAAAAAATCCTAACCAAGTGGTTAGGATTTTTTATTTAGAATCTTTTTCTTTTTACGGCTTTTCTAGTTTTGTAAGCTCCCTTGGCTACACTTCTTCCAGTAGGTGAAAGTAAAAATTTAATGATTTTTGAAGCGCCAAGGAATTTTATTAATTTTAATAATCTCATGTTTTCAACTCCTATCTGTATTACCTTTTTTATACCCAAAACTCGAGAAAGTACAACAGCTTTGTAGAATCAGTCATTATTGTTGTCTTCATTGTTATTATCGTCATCTTCTTCGTCCTCTTCCATTTGGTCTTGATACCAAGAAGCGGTGTGGATATTGCAATATCGAGTAGGAACGAGTCCGTAATCTTCTGGATAAATCCCGTCAAAGTCTTGTGGGTTGTATCCATCGGGCCGTACATAGTAGTAGCGTGCAACGATGGTTTCATAAGGGCAATATTGACTAGCCAAAAGGTTGGAAGTGCTGCAGATTAATTTTCTAACGTAATTCGATGTTTCGGCGGTAGGTTCCGTTCCTTTAATGTAGTACATATTTTCCGACGTTCCATTTCTACGCGCTGCATGATTGGCAAGAAGGCCTGTTTTTGTACTGATTTCCCGTTGAATAATAGATTCTGGCGCGCTATTAAACTCTCCCGTTCCATCTACAAGGGAGCAGAGGCGAGTGTAGAAATTTTCCGCTTCTCCTTTCCCGTTGCTGAGCAATAATTTTGGTGTATCAGAGCCAATCCAAAGGCCAATGCTATATTTTGGTGTGGATCCATAGATAGAATAATCGGAATTGAATTTATTGACTCCACTGACAGCCATGGCATCTTGTGCTCCGTTGCCTCGAATTTGCTGTGCGAGATTTGTATTTTTCAAACCGTCTCGTAATAAGAAGGCATTTTCTTTTGAAATTTTTAGAGAACTTTTTTTGTTTCGATTGTCTAAAACAACATTTCCCTTGGCGTCTACAATTCTTTCAACCATATGCGTCTTTGGAAGTTCTCCATCAGTAGCAATAAATCCATAGGCTTCCGTAAGAGTTCTTGGATCGACTCCAGTTACTAAATTTCCTAAGGCAAGAGAGTCAAAGGTAAAATCGTTCCGCTCTTTGTTTTCAGAAGGAGTAATGATAGAATCTCCTCCCTCTTTTTCTCCAGAGTAAATGCCCATTTCTTTTAAGGTTTTAAGAGAAGCATCCAATCCGTGAGCTTTTACCAAAGTGGTGGCAATGCTTGGTTTTTGTTCAGCAAGAGCTTCTTTTAAGGTAATAAATCCCTTGTATCGTCCGTCTGGATTAATTGGCCAAATCTGTCCGTCAGTCATTTGTGGGACATCATCGTAAACAGAGCCTAAGGTTTCCTTGTTTTCTAATCCAGAAAGATAAGCACTAATTGGCATCAAAGCGGTACCTGGTTGGCGTTTGCTATAAATGCGATTTAACAGGCGGCGATTGGTATTGTCAATATCAAGCCCCCCAGTCATGGCAACAATTTCTCCTGTTTGGTTATCAATAATAATAGAAGAAGATTGAGGTTGCATAGAAGGAGAGATGGGGACGGATAAGAAAGACGAAGAAATGCTCAAAGAATCTTCTCCAAAGGAAATCATATCAGGATGAGATTCTAAAGTAGATTTTGGGATAATGACGTCGGTTTCGCGAATTTTTATTAAGGAAGGATCCAATTGAAGGGGACCCATATCGTAGGTAAATAAAGACCCGGATCGATTGGTTACATACGTATCTCTTGGTTCCAAAGTTCCATTTACATTTTGGAACGGTTTCATAGAAAGAACGAGATCTCCATTGTCTTTCCTTTCGAAATAATCCTTGGAAAGAACTAAGTTCATTTCCTCATCATAAAAATTCGAATGAGAGAAAAAGAGCACATTGCCATTTTCGTCTAGAACATTATCATCGCCATCCATGGTAAAGCGAAGAAAGTTGGCCCCTTCGTTATTGGATTGTTGAACCATAGTAGAATAGAAATTTCGATACAAATTCTCTAATTCCCTTTGGATGGAAGGGTCTAAAGTAGAATAAATATGGTAGCCGCCGGTAGAGATTTTTTCAAAGGCTTCTTCGTAGGGCATTTTCTTTGCTTCCGCTAAATCTCTTGCGGCTTCATCTTCAATATAATCGGTTACATAAGTAGAATAGGGAGGAGCTTCTTGAATGGCAGGTTGAAAGGCAATGGTTGCATTTTCTGCTTGAGCTCTTTCTTCAGCAGAAATATATCCGGCCTCTTCCATAACGTGTAGAACAACTTTTTGTCGCTCCAAAGCTTGTGGATTTTGGACCAAAACCATTTCCATTCCAGAAACCATAGTTTCCCCTAAAATCATAGGATCTTCTAAATCAGCATCGGATTTCATAACTCGGTAAATGGGTTGATAATTTCGAGGAGATTTTACAATTCCTGCCAAAAGGGCTCCCTCTGCCAAGGTAAGATCCTTAACGTCTTTGGAAAAATAAGCCTGGGAAGCCGTCTGTACACCAAAGGCACCAAGGCCTAATTCAACGCGATTTAGATACGCTTCTAAGATTTCATCTTTGTCCAGAATTTCCTCCATACGCAAGGTTAAATAGGCTTCTTGTATTTTTCGGTCAAAGGTTTTTTCATGAGATAAGTACACATTTTTTATTAATTGCTGACTGATGGTTGAACCGCCACGAACCAAATCTCCCTGGGAAACATTGGTTAAAATACTGGAGATAATATTTCTGACATCTAGCCCATTGTGATCATAAAATTGTCGATCTTCTACAGCCAAAAAAGCTTCTTGAACGTGTAGGGGAATATCTTCAAGGTCAACAAGGGTTCGCATCTCTGAACTAGCGACATTCTCAATTTTTTGTCCCTGTCGATCGTATAAAATAGAAGTTTGAGCAAAGGATTCTTTCAATGCGGTAAAGTCGGTTTCCGGTGCTTTTTTCAGGATGCCAATTACAGCAGCAAAAATCGAAGCAAAAAGTATAAATAAAGCAATCATTACAAACAATAGAATGATTTGAATTTTATGTTTTTTTGTTAAATTAGAAAAAGATTTCATGGCCTTATCCTCCTATTTTACATTATATCATAGCTCAGGCAACTCTTGCAGTGGCAATCCAGATAGGGTATATTGAAGGAAAGGAGAAGAATATGAAATCAACCTTAGAAGAAACCCAACGAATTGTAATTGTTGGTATTTGGAATAGAGAAATCCGTCATGGAGAAGAGAGTTTATTGGAATTAGAAAGTTTGGCAGAGGTTGCTGGAGGGGAAGTTGTGGCTCATTTTGTGCAAAATGTAGCCCAATACAACCCAGCGATTTTAATGGGTAAGGGAAAATTAGAAGAACTATCCCAATTTATTGAACGGGAAGAAATTGATTTGGTCATTTTCGACCAGGAATTGTCAGGCGTTCAAATGCGAAATTTGGAAGAAGCTTTAGATTGTCCTGTTTTGGATCGTACGGGATTAATTTTAGATATTTTTGCTCTTCGTGCCAAAAGCAAAGAAGGAAAGCTTCAGGTTTTATTAGGGCAATTGGAATATCGAAAGAACCACTTAATCGGAGCAAAAAACTTTTCCCGATTGGGCGGTGGTATTGGGACAAGAGGGCCTGGAGAACAAAAATTGGAACTGGACCGAAGAAAAATCAACGAAGATATTTTTCGGGTAAAGGAGCATTTGGAGAAAGTAAAAAAACAACGGGATATCAATCGGAATCAAAGAATGAAGCAGGGATATCCTGTGGTGTCTTTGGTGGGATACACCAATGCCGGGAAAAGTTCTTTAATGAACCGAATGTTGAGAGAAGGAACATCCCAAGGAAAAGAGGTTCTTGTAAAAGATATGCCCTTTGCATCTTTGGATCCAGATACTCGATTGGTGCAATATCCAAAGGGAGAAGAAATTTTTCTAACAGACACCGTAGGATTTGTCTCCAATTTGCCAACTTCTTTGGTAAAGGCCTTTCATGCAACTTTGGAAGAGGTGCAACAAGCAGATGTAATCCTTCATGTATTGGATGGGTCAAGGGAAGATGTAGATTTGCAATACGAGACGACCATTGAAATATTAAAAGAATTAGAGGTAATGGATCGGCCGATGATTTTATTTGTCAACAAACAAGACAAAATGAAAGAAGGACGTTTGGCCATGTCTACCAATGGAGAAATCATTCTTTATGGCTCTGTAACAGAGGATGAAAGTTTGGAAGATTTGTACGAAGCCATTACAAAATCCATTCATAAAAATAAAAAGAAAAAGACCTACCAAGTGCCTCATCATCGACAAGATATTGTAGGGCGTTTGATGAATCGGTATGGGAATATAGAAGTAAACTATTTGGAAGAAGGGGTAGAATTCACTTTCATGCCTTCGGAAGAGGACGAACAAAAGTTAAAAGAGTTTGAGAGAGAAAATTATGTATAAGACCATTCTAAAGGAAGCAACTTTTGAAGAAGAAATAAAAAAATCTCGCTTTATTGGATATATTTCGCCTGTTTTAACAAAAGAGGAGGCGGAGGAATTTATTTTATCCATAAAGGAAAAACACAAAGACGCCCGGCACAATTGTTCCGCCTATATTATTGGAGAAGACGCCTTGATTCAAAAATATGACGATGATGGAGAGCCTTCCAAAACAGCGGGGCCACCTATTTTAGAAGTGCTAAAAAATTTGGAGCTGAGAAATGTAGTCTGTGTCGTAACTCGTTATTTTGGAGGCGTTTTACTAGGAGCGGGGGGATTGATTCGCGCCTATAGTAGTGCTTGTGCAGGGGCGGCCCAAGAAGCAAAAATTGTAGAAATGCATCCCTGTAAAGAAATAGAAATCGAATACGATTATTTGCACCATGGATCTTTGGAGTATTATTTTTTAAGCAATGGATTTCCCATAATCGAAAGCAATTTTGGAGAAAAAGTTTCTATAAAAACTTTGGTTTTAATGGATAACGAAGGGAATTTTTTTGATACAATAAATGGTATAACCAGTGCAACCCACACTGTGAAGTATAATGAAAAAACAGAGATTCCTCTTTGGAATGGAGAATTGCTTGTAGAGGGAAAAACATATAAACAATAAGGAGATTGTTATGGAAAGAGAAATTGAAAAAATTGTAGAATGGATGCGTGACATTGCGAAAAATGCCCATGCAAAGGGATTTGTGTTTGGCTTGAGCGGAGGAATTGATTCTGCGGTGATTGCCGGTTTGGCGAAGCGCGCTTTTCCAGAAGGGGCTTTGGGAATCATTATGCCCATCCATTCCAACGAAGAAGACGAAGCGGACGCCCGTTTGGTAGCGGAAGCTTTGGATTTAGAAATTGTGAAAGTGGATTTATCCTCTACTTTTGATGCATTGGTAGAAAACAGTTTTGAATCTCAAAATCGTATGGCAATATCCAATGTAAAACCAAGGCTTCGAATGACAACCTTGTATTATTACGGTCAAGATCGTGGCTATTTAGTTTGTGGCTCCAGCAATGCTAGTGAATATCACGTAGGATATTTTACAAAATTTGGCGATTCTGGTTCCGATTTATTGCCATTGGTAAGTTTTGTGAAATCAGAAGTTGTAGAATTGGCCAAAGCTTTAGGAATTCCTGAAAAAGTAATTACGAAACAACCTACAGCTGGATTGTATGCCGGTCAGACAGACGAAATGGAAATGGGATTTACGTACGAAGAATTAGACAAAACCATTCGAGAAGGCTACAAGGGAGAAAACTTTGAGAAAATCGATCGGATGAACAAGAACTCCCAACACAAAAGAGAGTATCCACCAAGATATGAAAGAGGCTAGTAAATAGCAAAAAGATAGCACAGAGTATTCTACAAACTTAGAGTACTTTGTGCTATAATATTTATCTGAAAAGAATGGAGGAATCATTATGTCAGGACATTCCAAGTGGAACAATATTAAAAATAAAAAAGGAAAAGAAGACGCGAAACGCGGAAAAGTGTTTACAAAAATTGCTCGCTACATTACCGTTGCGGTAAAAGAGGGCGGACCGGATCCAGAATACAATGCACAATTAAAAGCTGCCATTGATAAGGCCAAAGCAGAAAATATGCCGAATGACAATATTGAACGTGCGATTAAAAAGGCTGCTGGAGATGGAGAACAAGATAATTTTGAAGAAATTACTTACGAAGGATATGGCCCTTCAGGCGTTGCAGTAATGGTAAAATGCTTAACAGATAACCGCAATCGTACGGCTCCAGATGTGCGCCATGCCTTTGATAAAAATGGAGGAAATATGGGAAATAGTGGCTGTGTTTCTTTCTTATTTGATAATGTAGGACAATTGGGAATTGCCATGGAAGACTCCATTGATGTAGATGAAGTTACTTTGGATGCAATCGATGCTGGGGCAGAAGATGTACAAGTTTTGGAAGAGGGAATCGATATTATTACCGCTCCAGAAGATTATCACAAAGTCCACAAAGCATTGTCTGAAAAAGGTTATGAATTTGTTATTTCTGAAATAACTTACAAGCCACAAACGACAACGGCATTGACAGATGAACAAGATATCAAATTTATGAATCGATTGATTGAACAATTGGAAGACAATGACGACGTTCAAGAGGTTTATCACAATTGGGAAGAATCAGAAGAATAAAAAAACATTCTTTCCTATATTTTCTACTAACAGGTTGCATTTTGTTTTTGTTTTTGGGAGTGAATATAGAGTTTCAAAGCCAGAGAGATTCCTATTATAAAAGCAAATTTATTGAAAACAATATAGAAGAAGCAACAGGAAAAGACTTGAAGGAGCTCTTGGTCATTGGAGAGGCTCTTCAAGATTATCTGAAGGTAGGAGATAACAACATCTTAAATCCGTATTTCCACTCTGACGAGGTGGCTCATATGGTGGATGTGTATAAGTTGTTTGACTTAATGCGGAAAATAATGTGGATTGCAGGAGGTCTCTCTCTTCTCCTTAGTGCTTTTTTAATAAAAGTCCACGGTCTTCGTTTGTTCTTAAAAAAATATGGGCAGATGATTTGGATTTGGATTTTCCTATTGGGAATATTTATAGGATTGGTAGCTATGGATTTTAATCGCGCTTTTGTTCTATTCCACAAACTTCTATTTTCTAATGATTTATGGATGATGGATCCCAGTCGAGATTTAATGATTCAAATGTTGCCAGAAAATTTCTTCGGAGATATGGGTAAAAACATTGCAATAGGAACAGGGATTTTGTTGTTTTTATCTGCTATGTTAGGATTTACAAAAATCAAAGGAGTGAAAAGAAATGAATTTGAATAAGATGATTGATCATACAGTATTGAATCCAGATGCAAAAAAAGAAGATATTTTGCGAATTTGTAAGGAAGCAAAAGAGTTTGATTTTGCAACGGTTTGCATCAATCCATATTGGATTCCTGTAGCGAAAGAAGCCCTTAAAGGATGCGAAGTAGGAATTACAACAGTGATTGGATTTCCTTTGGGAGCCAATGCCACAGAAACCAAAGTGTTTGAAACAAAAAAAGCCATTGAAGATGGTGCCGATGAAATCGACATGGTCTTAAATGTAGGAGCTTTGAAATCAGGAGATGAATCGTCTGTTTTGGAAGACATTCGCTTGGTGAAAGAAGCTGCAGGAGAAAAAGTCCTAAAGGTAATTTTAGAAACCTGTTTGTTAACAAAAGAAGAAATTGTCAGAGCGAGTGAATTAGCAAAAGAAGCTGGTGCAGATTTTGTAAAAACTTCTACAGGATTCTCTACGGGAGGAGCTACAGTAGAAGATGTAAAGAAAATGCGTGAAACAGTGGGAGAAGAAATGGGAGTGAAGGCTTCAGGAGGAATTCGTAATTTTGAAACAGCGAATCAAATGATTGAAGCGGGAGCCAGCCGAATTGGCGCTTCAAAATCCATTGAAATTGTAAAAGGATCAAAAGAATGAGTCCTATAGCATTTTCTATTTTTGGAATCGATGTGCGTTGGTACGGGATTCTAATTGCCTTAGGCGCTTTTTTGGCCATCTATTTAGGAGATCGATTGGCAAAAAAAAATCCAGCTCTTCCCAAAGATGTAGTAACGGACTACTCCATTTATGGATTGATTTTTGGGGTAATGGGAGCTCGTCTTCATTATGTTATTTTTCAGTGGGATTATTATTCCCAACACACCAATGAAATTTTGGCCATACGAAATGGTGGATTGGCCATTCAAGGCGGATTGATTGTAGGGGCTATTGTTGCCATTGTATATTGCAAAATTAAAAAAATTTCCATATGGGAACTATTGGATGTCATTGCTCCTGTTGTAGCCTTGGCACAAGCCATTGGTCGCTGGGGAAATTTTGCCAATGGGGAAGCTCATGGTGGGCCAACCAATTTACCTTGGGCCATTGAGGTACAAGGACAAATGGTTCACCCAACCTTTTTGTATGAATCCTTATTAAATGTAGGAATTTTTCTCTTCTTGTATTTCTTTCTTTCCAAAAGAAGAAAATTTCCTGGCCAATTGAGCATGCTATATCTCATGATTTACAGCGTAGGTCGCTTTTTTATTGAAGGGTTGCGCACCGATAGTTTATACATTGGACCACTGCGTACAGCTCAAGTGATTAGTATAATTTGTATCATTATAGCCATATTTTTCTATGGGTACCAAAGACGAAAATCTCATCCAACAAAATACGAAATGAAATAAGAAATGAAATACTAGCTTCGGCTAGTATTTTTTTTGCAAAAAAACCAAAAAAAATGCCTGATTTATTGGTAAATGGGGTGAGAATGGTGTAAAATATATACAAAGTGGTAGAAAGTGGTGGAAAGTGGTAGCTTGAGGTGGAAAATGTTTTTCGGAGAAGCTAGACATAATATTGATAGTAAGGGGCGCTTAATCTTGCCGGCGAAATTCCGTGAAGATTTAGGGTCTGGTTTTGTTATGACAAAAGGCTTAGACAATTGCATTTTCGTTTTTCCAGAAGAAGAGTGGAAAGCCATGGAAGCAAAATTAAAAGAACTACCGATGACCAACCGTGAAGCCCGTGCTTTCGTAAGATACTTTTTTTCTGGAGCAGCCGAAGGAGAGATTGATAAGCAAGGAAGAATTCGCGTACCACAAAATTTAGTGGAATATGCCCACTTGGAAAAACCCACTGTCATTATTGGAGTAGGGACTCGATTGGAAATATGGTCTCAAGAAATTTGGGACAATTATAATGAGGACGATTCTTTAGGTTATGACCAAATTGCAGAGAGAATGTTTGAGTTAGGAATTTAGGTGAGTCTATGGATTTTGAACATGTTCCCGTATTACTGGAAGAAGTGTTAGAGGGATTAAATATAAAAGAAGATGGAATTTACGTAGATGGAACCTTAGGAGGGGCCGGTCATAGTAAAGAAATCCTAAAGCGAATTCCCAAAGGACATTTGATTGGGATTGACCAAGACCAAAATGCCATCGATTCGGCCACAGAAACCCTAAAAGAAGTGGGAGAAAATTTTACCATCTACAAAAACAATTACGCCAATATACAGGATGTATTGGAAGAATTTGGTGTAGAAAAAGTGTCTGGAATTTTACTGGATATTGGGGTCTCTTCCCACCAATTTGATACACCAGAACGAGGATTTAGCTACCGATTTGATGCTCCCTTGGATATGCGCATGGATCAAGGAAACGATTTAGATGCGAAAAAAATTGTAAATACCTATTCTCAAAAGGAACTCCACCGAGTAATCAAAGAATATGGGGAAGAAAAATGGGCCAGTCGAATTGCAGAGTTCATTGTAAAGGAAAGAGAAGAAAAAGAAATTGAAACCACCTTTGAATTGGTGGAGATTATAAAGAAAGCGATTCCATCGAAAGCGAGACGGAATGGACCTCATCCAGCCAAAAGAACGTTTCAGGCCTTGCGTATTGAAGTGAACAATGAGTTGGGAGTTTTGGAAGATACAATTCCTAAAATGGTAGATGCTTTGGAAGCCGGAGGACGATTGGCGATTATCACTTTTCATTCTTTAGAAGATCGCATTGTTAAGGATATATTCAAAAGTCTGTACATAGATTGTATTTGTCCACCAGAATTTCCCGTTTGTGTCTGTGACAAAAAAAGAGAAATTGAAATTATTACAAGAAAGCCCATTGTTTCTGGAAAAGAAGAGTTGGAAAAAAATAACAGAGCCCATTCGGCAAAATTAAGAATTGCTGAAAAAATTGTGTAGGAGTGGTATAATGAATAAGTTCAAAAAGAAAACTACATATAGATCCAATCGGGGAAGAAATTCTTCTGGAATGGGAATTTATTTTTTCGCTATAGCAGTGGCTTTGCTCTGCATTGGTGGTGCGACTTATTCTCTGCGCAGTGATATTGGGCACTTGGACAATGCATTGGCTCAACAAGAAAAAAGTATGAAGGAAATGGATAAGACAAAACGTGCTTTGTTAAGTGAAATGGACACAATAAAAAATTCAGAAGATTTAATGGATAAAGCAAAGTTTCAATTGGGAATGGTATATCCAGATGAAAGCCAATTGGTATATATTGAAGTAAATGAAAAGACAGAAAAAAACGATATTAATCAAAATGTTTATTTAAGCCCCGTTATTTCCGTGTTAAGATTTTTCACTGGGGAGTAAAAGGAGGCTCTAGTGCAAGAGCGATATTCAAGTTCAAATAAAAAAAGAAAAGCAACAATGAGTCAAAAAAAGGTTAGAAGTGGTAGAAAAATCAGAGGACGAAAAAATACATCCAATGGGAAAATTCGACTTCTCTTCGTTTTTGCCTTGTTGCTTTTTTTGTGTTTACTTGTAAGGTTATTTTATTTACAAGTTTTAATTTCAGATGATTTAACAAGAATGGCCCTAACCCAAATGACGAGAAGAAAAATAACCCATTCGGATCGTGGTTTGATTTTTGATCGAGGTCAAAAAAAATTGGTGTCCAATGTGAGTCGTTCACGGATTGTATTGGATAATCGTGCGGTTCAAGAATCTGAGGAAAAAGAAAAGATTATAAAAAAATTAAAAGAAGAGGTAGTTCCTCTTTTGGAAATTTCACCTGATATTATGAACCAGGCTTTGGAAAAAGAGGGAACTTCTGTTTTGGTGAGCTCTATTGACCGGACAAAAGCTTTGGAACTAAAAGCAATGAATGTAAAGGGAATCGCCATAGAAGATTACGAAAGTAGAAGTTATCCAAATGGGCGATTGGCCTCTCATATTATTGGCTTTACCAACCGAGATGGAGATGGATTGTATGGTATTGAAAAATATTACAATGACACTTTCCGTGGGATTGCTGGGAAATCCATCGTTTTTTCGGACATTTATAACAATCCGATGCCAGGGGTAGATACAGTAGGATCGAGTCCAACAGAAGGCTTAAATGCAACACTGACCATTTCAGAATCGGTTCAAAAATCCATGGAAGAAATTTTGGACAAGGCGAAGGAACAACATAAGGCAAAGAGGGTTTCGGCTATTGTGCAAAATACAAAAACCGGCGAAATCTTAGCCATGGGTTCTTCAGAAGAATACAATTTGAATGCCCCTAGGTCTCCGCAAAATGAGGCCCAAAAACAAACATGGGATAAACTTTCCCAAGAGCAAAAGCAAGATATTTGGTATGAAAATTGGAGAAATTTTTCTGTAAGCGATTTGTATGAGCCGGGCTCAACTTTTAAGACCATTACCGCTGCTGCCGCTTTAGAGGAAAATACAACCAACCCAGAAAAGCATTATTATTGCACAGGGTATATTCGAGATCTAAAAGGGATTACCATTACTTGTACTTCTCTTCCGAATCCCCATGGGGATATTACTATGGCAAAGGGCTATGCAGAAAGTTGTAATACTACTTTTGTAAATATTGCGAGAGAATTAGGAAAAGAAAGTTTCTATAAATATATAGAAGGTTTTGGTTTTGGCGAACCAACGGGGATTGATTTGCCTTCAGAAGAATCAGGGATTGTTCCAAAATCACCAGAAAATATTTCCGATGTAGGATTGGCAACCATGTCCTATGGTCATGGGATTGCTGTAACTCCAATCCAGATGGTTACCGCCGTTTCTGCTGTTGCCAATGGAGGAAAACTAATGGAACCTCATATGGTTTTGAAATGGACGGACAAAGCGGGAAATGTTGTTTGGGAAAACGAACCGAAGGTAAAACGCCAAGTTATTTCAGAGAAAACTTCTCAAACTATGCGTGAATTAATGGAACAAGTTGTGGAAGAAGGAACTGGGACATTAGGGGCCGTAGATGGTTATCGTATTGGGGGAAAAACGGGTACAGCGGATAAAGTTTCCGAAGCTGGCGGATACGAAGAAGATAAATATATTTCTTCTTTTGTTTGTGTAGGACCTGTTGAAAATCCAGAAGTTACAGTTTTAGTAATTGTAGAGGAACCAGAGGGAGATTATTATGGAGCAACTGTAGCCGCTCCTCTTGCCTCTAAGATTATGGAAATTGCATTGAAAGAAGAAGCTGTTCCTAAATCCTCTGTATCTCATACAACAAAAACAGAAAAAGTTTTGGTGCCGGATGTAGAAAGTTTGCTTTTGGAAGATGCAGGACGAAAGCTTTCTGAGGTGGGATTAAAATTCAACGCCCCTTCAGGACAAATTAGCGACTTGGGAATTGTTATGGAACAATCTCCTTTACCAGGTACAGAGGTAGAGGTTGGGTCGATTGTAGAATTAACTTTGGATCCAAACGATACGAATAAGAAAAAAATTCCTAGATTAACAGGAAAGACGGCAAAAGAAGTAGAAGAAATATTAAAAGACTCTGAATTTTCTTATGAAATGGAAGGAGAAGGGGTTGTTGTGGAACAATCTCCTCAAGGAGGAGAAGTAGTAGAAAAAGCAACCCGAATCCGTATAAAATTATCTCCTCCTTTGTCTGAGAAGGAAAAAGAGGAGAATAATTCAAAAAATGAAGAGAAGACGAACGAATAGGAGTATATCGTATGAATATATTATTTCGAATGGGGATAGGTTTTTTAATTGGCTGCATTGCTAGCTTAATATTTGGCCATTGGTTTATCCCTATGTTGAGAAGATTAAAAGCAGGACAAAGCATTCGAGAAGAAGGACCACAATCTCATCTATCAAAAGCAGGAACCCCAACCATCGGCGGAATTATGTTTTTGGCTGCTTTGCCTGTGGGGCTGTTGTTAGCAAAGAATTTTAATTATCAAACAGCCATTCTTTGCATCAGTTTATATGGATATGCTCTAGTGGGTTTTATTGACGACTATATAAAGGTTATAAACAAAAGAAATCTAGGATTTAGAGCATGGCAAAAATTGTTGGCTCAAATCGCCATCTCTATTTTGGTAATTTTTATGATTTCTAGTTCCGAATCGTTAAGTACGGGCATTTTGCTTCCAGGAACGGATCGACTTTTGCATTTGGGGATTCTATTGATTCCCTTTGTAGTATTTGTTGTAGTCGGAACGGTAAATTCTGTAAATTTAACCGATGGATTGGATGGCCTATCGAGCTCAGTAACCATTGTAGTTATGCTGTTCTTTGCCCTTGTATCCTACAAAATGGACCGAAACGAAGTGGCGCTATTTTGTGTGATTTTGGCAGGTGCTTTAATCGGATTTTATCATTACAATAAATATCCAGCTCAAGTTTTTATGGGGGATACAGGAAGTTTGGCCTTAGGGGGCGCTGTTGTGGCAGTAGCTTTTCTATTGAATTTGCCATTGATTTTGCCTTTGGCCGGTGGAATCTATTTTATTGAAACCTTGTCTGTTATTTTACAAGTGGCTTCTTTCAAATTAAGAGGAAAGAGGATTTTCTTAATGAGTCCAATTCATCATCATTTTGAACAAAAGGGACACACAGAAAAGCAGATTGTGCGGATGTTTGTAATTGTTGAAATCATCCTTTGTGCCATTAGCTATTGGATTTTATTTTAGAAGGGGGAGAATATGAATTCAAAAGTATTAATCTGTGGTTTGGGAACTACAGGGAAAAGTGCTATGGAAATATTCGACCCGCTGAAAACGGATATTTACGTACACGATGATAATGAAAAAAATTATGAGAACTTGCCAGAATATGTATCCATCTATTCTGGAGAAGATGTAGATTATATGATTAAAAGTCCGGGGATTCCTTTGAATCATCCTTTCGTAAAAGAAATAGCAGAAAAAGGAATTGAAATCATATCTGACATTGAATTGGCCTACCGTATTACGGAATGCGAAAATATTATTGCGATTTCGGGGACCAATGGGAAGACAACCATAACGAGCCTATTGCAAGAAGTTTTTCAAGAGGCGGGAAAAACCTCTTATATGGGGGGGAATGTTGGAATTGGAATTTTGCCATTGGCACAAAAAGCCAAAAAGGACGATATTTTGGTCATAGAATGTTCAAGTTTTCAATTGGAAACAACAACTACTTTTGCTCCTAAAATAGCAATTTTGACCAATGTAACAGAGGACCATTTGGATCATCATGGAAGTCTGGAAAATTATCAAGAAAGCAAAAAGAAGATTTTTGCCAATCAAAAAGAAGGAGATGCTTTAATCTTAAATGTAGATGATCCTTATTTGGCTATGTTAGGGGAAGAACGAGAAGAAGCCTATGTCGTTAGTTTGCATTCCGTTCAACAATATGGAGCCTATGAATCAGAGGGAGAACTTTTTTATAATATAGAAGGAAAGCCTACTTTTTTCATGAATCGAAAAGAAATAGGAGTAGTAGGGGATCACAATGTACGAAACCTGCTAGAAGTCTTGTTGGCGGCTCTATTAATGGGTGTGGAACCAGAATCGATTCGAAAAACATTCCAAAATTTTCGAGGAGTGGAACATCGTATAGAATTTGTTGGGGAGCATAATGGCGTCCGAGCTTATAATGATTCAAAGGGAACCAACCCAGATTCTACAATGGTTGCTGTAAAGGCCATGGAGTGGGATACTTTATTGTTGGCTGGAGGATATAATAAGGGTTCAGATTATCACGAACTATTAGAATCAGGGAAAAATAAAATAAAAAAATTGTACTTATTTGGAGAAACAGCAGAGATCATTGAAGAAACGGCCCAAGAACTTGGGTATAAAAATATCGAGCGTTTTCCTTCTCTAAAAGATGCAACATTAAACGCCTTGGTCGAGGCAAAAGAAAATGAAGCGATTTTATTGTCTCCTGCTTGTGCTTCATGGGATCAATTTAAGAACTATGAAGAACGAGGGAGAGAATTTAAGGAACTTGTAAAACAATTTTGGAAAGAGAAGATGTCAAATGGAGAAGAAGAATAGGAATCGACAAGTTTATATTACCTTGTTTGCGTCTATCGTTATCCTATTGACGATTGGTGTATTTATGGTGGCCTCTAGTTCTTGGTCGGAAGGGATTCAAGAAGGATTGGGAGGCAGCCATTTCCTCAAACGACATTTTGTTTTCTTGGGAATTGGATTCTTTGCCGGAGTGGTAGGGTTTCTTTTTCCGAAAAACGCCATTCGAAAGCTTAGCTTTGTTTTATGGATTGTTTCTATGGCAATGTGTCTGCTTTTGTTTACTGGATTAGCAAAATCTGTAAATGGATCCGCACGTTGGCTAGAAATTCCTGGCATCGGTTTTTCCTTTATGCCTTCGGATATTTTGAAATACACTTCCTTATTTTATGTGGCAAATTTATTAACCATATACAGGAGTCGAGGGAAAAGAGAAGGTTTTTGGATCATTCTTGGAGTCATTGCTGCAAGTGTAGCGATCATTATCCTGAGAGATTTTTCTTCGGCAGCGGTAATAGGAATTGCCTTAGTATCCATGTTTTTTGTAGCGGGAATAAGTGGAACCGAATTGATTACAATGGGAGGCTTGGGAGCGGCAGGATTCTTCTTTATGATTAAAGCTTTCGCTTATCGTATGGAGCGCTTAATGAGTTTTCGAGATCCTTTTGACGACATAGCGGATACAGACTGGCAGTTGGCCAATTCCTTATATGCCTTGGGAATGGGATCTATTACTGGAGTGGGATATTTTCAATCTAGACAAAAATATAGCTATGTGCCGGAATCTTACAACGACTTTATTTTTGCTATCTTAGGGGAAGAATTTGGATTTTTAGGAACTTCTTTTGTTGTGTTATTGTTTATCGTTTTTGTAACTTGTGGACTATTGGTAGCCTACCGGAAACAAAATTTTTATGATAAAGTTTTGGTAACAGGAATTGTAACTTCCATTGGAGTACAAGCATTCTTTAATATGGGAGTTGCTAGTGGAATTTTGCCAGTAACAGGAATTACATTGCCCTACATATCCTATGGTGGAACCGCCTTAGTATTGGTAATGGGCATGAGTGGTGTATTATTAGATTTGGCTAGGAGGAATTAGTTTGAAAGTAATCGTATCTGGTGGAGGAACGGGAGGGCATATTTACCCAGCCATCGCCATTGCAAAGGAATTGCAATCAAGAGATCCAGAGATAGAAATTTTATATGTAGGAAAGAAAAACAGTCTGGAAGAGGAATTGGCGAAGAGAAATGGTTTAGAGTTTGCCAGTTTACGAGTAAAAGGTCTTCCAAGAAAAAAAATAAACAAAGATTCTTTCCTTTCCATTTATGAGTTAATAAAAGGGTTAGGGGATGCTGGAAAAATTTTGAAAAATTTTCCAGCCAATGTAGTTGTTGGAACGGGAGGCTACGTTTGTGCACCGATTTTGCTTAGAGCACAAAGATCCCATATTCCTACAATGATTCAAGAACAAAACGCTTATCCTGGAAAAGCCAATCGTTTGATTGCGAAAAATGTAGATAGTATCGCCTTGTCTTTTGAAGAGGCAAAAAAATATTTTCCAGAAGATCGAAATATGATTCAAACGGGAAACCCCATTCGAAAAGATTTCCAATCCATGGATAGGGAAGAATCCCTAGGAAAATTAAAAATGCCTCACGAAAAGCCTATCGTTCTTTCTTTAGGAGGCAGTGGGGGACAAGAGTCTACCAACGAAGCGATTTTGGAGATGATGGAAGATTCTCCGACCCTTTCTTTCCAATTGGTTCATATTACCGGAAAAGCACATTATGAAGATTTTATGAGCAAAGTGCCAGAAGAATATGATAAAGAAAGCTATAAAATTCTAGATTACTCCCACGAAATTCCAGATTGGCTTTGTGTATCTTCTCTGGTGGTGGCCTCTTCTTCTGCCATGACCTTAGCAGAAATTAGTGCAATGGCAAAGCCTTCCATTTTGATTCCGAAGGCCTATACAGCTGGAAACCATCAGTGGCACAATGCAAAATCTTATGAAGCAGCAGGAGCCGCGTTTGTGATTGAGGAAGAAAATATCAATGGACTGAAATTGTTGGGGGCCATCCAAAGTATTTTGCTGGATAAAGAAAAATCCATCTCTATGGCAAAAGCGTCGAAATCATTAAGCCATTTGGATGCGGCAGAAAAGATTGCAGACGAAATTTTGAGGATAGCCAAATGAATGCCCAAAAAAGACGGAGAAGAAAGAAAGTTTTCTTCTACCGAAGATTGGCTCTTTTTATAGGGGTTCTCTTGTTTCTTTTTGTAATTGGTATGGGATTGGTAAAGCTATTTACAATAAAACATATAGAAGTAGAAGGAAACATTAACGCTTCTCAAGGAGAGATTGATCGAATCGCTGAAGAGATGATGAATAAGAATTATTTCTTTTCTGGAAAAGGAAAAATAGAGAAACAAATGGTTCAAATTCCTTTTGTGGAATCGGCCAAAATTTCTTACGGTTTTCCTCAAAAGGCAAAAATTCATCTAGTAGAAGAAATTCCTGTATTTCAAGTATCCAATAAAAATGGCTATTCTTTAATCAATGAAGATTTGGAGATTATATCCCAAACCAAGAGCTTTTTATCCAGTGTTCCTACGATAGAAGGTCTTAGAGGAGAAGGGATAAAAGTAGGGGAAAATCTCTTTCAAGATAGCAAAAATAAAAATCGAAAAGAGTTTTTCCATAACTTGGTTGGATCGAAAATGCACAAGGAAATCAACACCATACGAATTATGGAACAAGGCGTTCAAATTATGACCAAAGATGATTTGCGAATCGTGTTCCGTTCCTTCCAAAATAGCCAGTATAAACTGGAACAATTAGAGAAAATCTATAATGAGATTCGTAAATCGGATGAATCTTTCCATACGATTTTGATGGATCAGTCGGAAAATCCTGTGGCCATTCGAGGAGAACGAAACCATGATTTGGATGAATTTGAAGATCAAATAGGAACAGAAGAAAACCGGAAAGAAAAGACGGAAAACCAATCCGAAGAAAATAAGAACGTTCTGGAAGAAAACGGGAAAAATCAAGAACAAAACAAGCAAGAAAATCAAAAAGAAACTACGGCAAACGATGAGGAAGAAGAGAGAAATCAATAGAAAACGAGGTTTTTTTTCATTGTTTTTTCTCATAGAGTTGACGGAAGCTTAATTTGTTTATAAAATAGATGTATATATAATTAAGCAGATAAATATCATGGCCATTATGGCGCACGAATTAGGAGGATGTATATGTTGGATTTTGATATGGACCACGAAGAATTTGCAAAGATCAAAGTGGCCGGAGTAGGCGGCGGCGGAAACAATGCAGTAAATCGTATGATTGATGCAGGTGTTAGAGGAGTAGATTTCATCGCTTTTAATACGGATCGCCAAGCATTAAAAAACTCGTTGGCAGAAAATAAAGTTCAAATTGGAGAAAAGATCACTAGAGGTCTTGGTGCAGGTGCAAATCCAGAAATTGGAGAACAATCTGCAGAGGAAAGTTTGGATGAAATTCGCGAGTCATTAAGTGGCGCGGATATGGTATTTATTACTGCTGGTATGGGTGGCGGTACAGGTACAGGTGCTGCTCCAATTATTGCGGATATTGCAAAAGAACTAGGCGCTCTTACAGTAGGGGTAGTAACTCGCCCATTTACTTTTGAAGGCGCAAAAAGAATGAAACAAGCTGAAAAAGGAATTCAAGCTTTAAAAGAAAAAGTTGATACGTTAGTTATTATTCCAAACGACCGCTTGTTCAATATTTCTGATAAGAAAACTACTTTTAGCCAAGCTTTTGATATGGCAGATGAAATTTTGAAACAAGGGATTCAAGGGATTTCTGATTTAATTAGTGTTCCAAATTTAATCAACCTTGATTTTGCGGATGTAAAGACAATTATGTATGATAAAGGAATTGCTCATATGGGTATTGGATTTGCCAATGGAGATGATCGTGCAACAGAAGCGGCTCGCATGGCAGTTCAAAGTCCATTACTAGAAACTTCGATTCAAGGAGCAAAATCCGTATTGTTAAATATTACATCAGGTAATGACTTAGGAATTTTTGAAGTGAATGAAGCAGCGGATTATATTCGCTCAGCAGTAGATGAAGATGCAAATATTATCTTTGGTGCAGGCATTGACGAATCTTTGAAAGACAGTGTTAAAATTACTGTTATTGCAACAGAATTTGATGAATACGAAGATACAAAAGCCAAGCCATCTAAACCAAAATCATTCGGGGACGAACTAAACAAAGAGGAAAAACCTTCAAGAAGTCGCGAAGCAAATGATGATGAATTAAAGATTCCTGACTTTCTTCGCAGGTTAAGATAGCCAATATAGAGACGTATCCTGCAGGATACGTCCTTTTCATATATGGAGGTGGAAAAAGCATGCGTTGTCCATATTGTGATTATTTGGAATCGAAAGTATTGGACTCAAGACCTACAGATGAAGGGGCCTCCATTCGTCGTAGGAGAGAATGTATAAGATGCAATCAAAGGTTTACGACTTATGAAAGAGTAGAAGATTTGCCTTTAATGGTAAAGAAAAAAAGTGGCGGAAGCCAGGTTTTTGATCGCAATAAGATTCTCAACGGGCTGATTAAATCTTGTGAAAAACGCCCCGTTTCCTTGCAGCAAATGGAAGAAATTGTAGACGATATAGAAAAAGCTCTGCGAAATAAAATGGTTAGAGAAACGACTTCGGAAGAAATTGGTGAAATGATTATGGCTCGCCTAAAAGATGTGGATGAGGTGGCTTATGTTCGTTTTGCTTCTGTGTATCGTCAATTTCGTGATGTAGAAAGCTTTATGAGGGAACTGGAAGAATTGGTAAGAGATAAAAAGGAGTAGATATGAGTTATCCAAAATTAAGAGTAGATATTAATAAAATCAAGCACAATACAAAGACGATGAAAGACAGAATTACGGGAAATGGCATGGAAACCATGGCGGCCGTAACCAAAGTTTTTTGTGGAAACAAAGAAATTGCCCAAGGATTTGTAGATGGTGGAGCCGATTTTTTGGCAGATTCTCGTATCCAAAATTTAGAAAAATTAGCAGATTTCAGCGTTCCTAAAATGCTGCTACGCATTCCTATGCTTTCAGAAGTAGATGACGTTGTAAAATATGCAGACATTAGCTTAAACAGTGAAATAGAAACCTTAAAAGCCTTAAATGAAGCAGCAAAAGGAAAAAAACACAAAGTAATTTTAATGGTGGATTTGGGAGATTTACGGGAAGGATTCTTCCAAGAAGAAGATTTCTATGAAGCAGTAGAAGCTGTATTGAGCATGGAAAACTTAGAACTACATGGCGTTGGTGTTAACTTAACTTGCTATGGAGCTGTCATTCCAAAACCAGAAATTTTGAAACGTTTGGATGATTACCGCCAAGGGGTAAAAGACAAATTCGATTACGACTTGAAAATTGTATCTGGAGGAAATTCTTCTTCTGTATATATGCTAGGAAAGGATGAATTACCAGGAATCAATAACCTGCGTTTGGGCGAGTGTTTGGTATTGGGAACAGAATCTTCTTATGGAGAAGATGTGGAAGGCTTATATACTGACGCATGGACTTTCCAAGCACAAATTATTGAACTAAAAGAAAAACCATCGGTTCCTACAGCCGATGAATTGGGCGTAGACGCATTTGGAAACAAACCAACATTTGTAGATCGTGGCGTTCGAAAAAGAGCCATTATTGCTGTTGGAAAACAAGACGTTGACAATGAAAAAATCGTTCCAAAAGATTCTGGAATTATCGTCTTAGGCGGATCTAGCGACCATACTATTTTGGATGTAACCGATGCTTCCTGGGAGTGCAAAGTAGGAGATGTCATTGATTTTGGTGTAAACTATGCAGCCATTTTGAGTCTATGCACTTCTGAATACGTTGAGAAAGAAGTTTACGAGGGATAAATTGGACTTATTTGAGATGAAGATGGAACAGGATTTATCCAAAAAAGCTCCTTTAGCACAAAGGATGCGTCCTAGAAATTTGGATGAATTTGTTGGACAAGATCATATTGTAGGAGAAGGAAAATACCTGAACCGTCTTCTTAAGGGAGGACATTTTCCTTCCTTGTTGTTTTATGGGCCACCAGGAATCGGGAAGACAAGTCTTGCTGAAATTATGGCAAAAGAAAGTGGAAAGGCTTTTGTTCGACTGAGTGCTGTAACAAGCAATGTAAAAGAATTAAGGGAAGTTTTACATGGGGCCATTGAACGGCTAAAGATGAAAGGGACGCAGACCATTTTATTTTTAGACGAGATTCATCGTTTTAATAAATCGCAACAAGACGTTCTTTTGCCCTATATTGAAAAGGGGCAAATTCTCTTAATGGGAGCAACGACAGAAAATCCCTATTTTTACGTGAATAAAGCACTTTTATCTCGCCTTCAGGTGTTGGATTTACATCCTTTAGAAGAAAAAGACTTGGAGAAGATGATTGATTTGGCTTTATCCGATGGAGAACGTGGATATGGAAAGAAAAAAATTCGACTGGAAGAGGGAAGCAAAGAACAACTCATTCGTCTTTCCAACGGAGATGGTAGGAGCTTGTATAATGGGTTGGAAATAGCGGTTCTTAGTAGTCCAATCGGAAAAGAAGGAGAAATTGTCATTACTCCAGAAGATTTGGAAAATAGTATGATGACTCGTTCCTTCCGTTACGATCGAGATGGAAACGCGCATTATGATACCATTTCAGCTTTTATTAAGAGCATTCGTGGGTCAGACCCAGATGCAGCTCTTTATTATTTGGCAAAGATGATTCAGTCTGGAGAGGCGCCAGAATATATTGGAAGAAGATTGATTATTTCGGCTTCGGAAGATATATCGAACGCGGACCCTCATGCCTTGCCTTTAGCAATCGCTGCTTTTGAAGCGGTGCGAATTGTAGGGATGCCAGAGGGAAGAATTCCCTTAGCCCAAGCAACCACATACTTAGCTTCAGCCCCAAAATCCAATCGAAGTTATGTAGGGATTAACGAGGCTTTAGGAGATGTGAAAAAAGGGATAGGAGAAGAAATTCCAGCCTATTTAAGAGATAAACATCAGCCTCTTCCAGGAGAAGAGTTGCCTTATAAATATCCTCATAGTTATCCTGAAGGGTTTGTAACACAAAGGTATTTTCCTTTGGATATGGAAGAAAAGACTTACTATAAACCAGTTCAAAGGGGATATGAGAAAAACATGGAGCAATATTTAAGTCATATAAAAAATTTGAAGGAGGAAAATCGTGGAGATTAAAGAAATTTTTTCACAATACAAAGATTTAATAGACAAAGAGATTATCGTAGAAGGATGGATTAAGACCTCTAGAGAATCCAAAAATTTTGGATTTATTGAGCTAGGAGACGGCAGCGGATTTAGACCAATCCAAATTGTATATGAGTCTGATATCGAAAATTTCAAAGAAATAGGGAAATACCCTATTTATAGCTCTTTACGTATAGAAGGGAAAGTAGTAGAAAGCCCAGGAGCGAAACAACCAATTGAAATTCATGCAAAATCAATCACTCCTTTGCATTTATCTGCAGCAGATTATCCTCTTCAAAAGAAAAGACACACCTTTGAATACCTTCGAACCAAAGCACACTTACGCCCAAGAACAAACACTTACCAAGCGGTTTTTAGAGTGCGTAGTTTAACTGCCTTTGCGATTCATAAATTTTTCCAAGAGAGAAATTTTGTCTATGTAAATACACCAATTATTACCGCCTCTGATGCAGAGGGCGCCGGAGAAATGTTCCACGTTACCACTTTGGACTTAAATGATGTACCAAAGGGAGAAGAAGGGGTCGATTTCTCTCAAGATTTCTTTGGAAAATCTGCCAACTTGACAGTAAGTGGTCAATTGCAAGCCGAAGCCTATGCATTGGCTTTCCGTAACGTATATACTTTTGGGCCAACATTCCGTGCAGAAAATTCCAACACAGCTCGTCACGCAGCAGAGTTTTGGATGATTGAACCAGAGATGGCCTTTGCAGATATTCATAAAAACATGGATGTTGCAGAAGATATGTTAAAATATGTAATTTCTTACGTGTTGGAAAATGCTCCAGAAGAAATGCAATTTTTCAATTCCTTTATTGATAAAGGATTATTGGATCGATTGCAAAACGTAGTAGACTCTGATTTTGAACGCATTTCCTATACAAAAGCGATTGATATTTTATTGGAAAGCAAAGAAGAGTTTTCATATCCAGTAAAATGGGGTATTGATTTGCAAACCGAACATGAACGCTATATTACAGAGAAAGTTTATAAAAAACCGGTATTCATTACCGATTATCCAAAAGAAATTAAAGCTTTCTATATGAGAATGAATGAAGATAATAAAACCGTTGCTGCCATGGACTTATTGGTGCCAGGAATTGGAGAAATCGTGGGGGGTTCTCAAAGGGAAGAGCGTCCAGAAGTATTGGAACAAAAAATGATTGACTTTGGCTTGAGCCCAGAAGAGTATTCATGGTATTTAGATCTTCGTCGTTACGGTAGTGTAGATCATGCAGGTTTTGGTCTTGGATTTGAAAGAGCAGTAATGTACATTACTGGTATGAGCAATATCCGTGACGTAATCCCATTCCCAAGAACGGTAGGGAGTGCAGAATTTTAAGGAGGAATCATTTTGAAAATGTACAATCCAAATCAATTAGAGAAAAAATGGCAAGATTTTTGGGATGCCAATGAGACATATAAAACAGAGCTGGACCCTTCGAAGAAAAAATTCTATCCATTGGTAGAATTTCCTTATCCTTCTGGAGAGGGATTGCATGTAGGGCATCCACGTCCTTACACAATGTTAGATATTGTGGCTAGAAAAAGACGCTACGAAGGAGAAAATGTATTGTTTAATATGGGGTGGGATGCTTTTGGTCTTCCAACAGAAAACTATGCCATTAAAAACAAAATTCATCCAGCTACAGTAACAGAAAAAAATATTGCTAACTTCAAAAAACAATTGAAGAGCTTAGGTTTTAGCTTTGACTGGTCACGAGAAATCAATACAACCGATCCAAAATATTACAAATGGACACAATGGATTTTCTTACAATTGTTCAAAAAAGGGTTGGCCTACAAAGCAGAGATGCCAATTAACTGGTGTCCTTCTTGTAAAGTAGGATTGGCCAATGAAGAAGTGGTTCAAGGTTCTTGCGAACGTTGTGGAACGCCTGTAGTACACAAAGTAAGAAGCCAATGGATGCTTAAAATCACAGAATATGCAGAACGCTTATTGAACGATTTGGATGATTTGGATTATATTGAGCCCGTTAAGATTCAACAAAGAAACTGGATTGGAAAAAGTGTAGGGGCACAAATTGAATTCCAATTGCCAAGAATCAATGAAAAATTAACTGTATTTACAACACGTCCAGACACATTATTTGGCGCGACTTATATGGTTGTGGCTCCAGAACATCCTATTGTTAAAAACTACAAGGATCAAATTAAAAACTACGATGATGTAGAAGCTTATTTGGAAGAGGTAGAAAAAAAATCTGATTTTGAACGTACAGAATTGGTAAAAGATAAAACCGGCGTACCTTTGGAAGGAATTTATGCAATCAATCCGGCAACAGAAGAAGAAATCCCTGTTTGGATCTCTGATTATGTATTGATGACTTATGGAACCGGAGCCATTATGTCTGTACCAGGTCATGACCAAAGAGACTGGGAATTTGCAAAAGAATTTAATTTACCAATCGTTCCTGTAATTGAAGGCGGAAACATTGATGAAGGAGCCTACACAGATACAGAAGAAGGCGTTGTGATTAATTCTGGTTTTATTAACGGCATGTCTGTAGCAGATGCTAAGGCAAAAATGATTCAATGGTTAGAAGAAAAAGGAATCGGATTCGAAAAAGTAAATTACAAATTAAGAGACTGGGTATTCTCCCGTCAAAGATACTGGGGAGAACCAATTCCAATTGTTCACTGTGACGATTGTGGCGCGGTTCCATTGGACGAAAAAGATTTGCCTTTGGAATTGCCAAAAGTAGAAAATTACGAAACAACAGACGACGGACAAAGTCCTTTAGCGAATTTAAGTGAATGGACAGATACAACTTGTCCAAAATGTGGAAAACCAGCAAAACGTGAAACCGATACAATGCCACAATGGGCAGGGTCTAGTTGGTATTTCTTGCGCTATATTGATCCACATAATGACGAAGCCTTAGCATCGAAAGAGGCGTTGGATTATTTCATGCCAGTAGATTGGTACAATGGCGGGATGGAACATACTACACTTCACTTGTTATATTCTCGCTTCTGGCACAAATTCTTATATGATATTGGCGTAGTTCCAACCAAAGAGCCCTACCAAAAACGTACAAGTCACGGTATGATTTTGGGAGAAAACGGAGCGAAAATGAGTAAGAGCCGCGGAAATGTAATCAATCCAGATGATATCGTTCGCGATTATGGTGGAGATACTTTAAGAACGTATGAAATGTTTATTGGTGACTTTGAAAAATCCGTTCCATGGTCTGACAGCAGTGTAAGAGGTTGTCGCCGTTTCTTAGAAAGAGTTTGGAACCTTTCTGAAAAAGTAGTAGAAGGGGATGAATATTCTAAGGATTTAGAAACATTGATCCATCAAACCATTAAAAAAGTAAGCTACGATTATGAAAATCTAAAAGCCAACACAGGTATTGCTCAACTTATGACATTGCAAAATGAAATGAGTCATAGAGATCAAATTACCAAAGAAGATTTCAGAACGTATTTGATGTTGTTAAATCCAGTAGCTCCTCACATTACAGAAGAGCTTTGGGAAATGAACGAGTTGGGTGGCTATTTACACGAACAAACTTGGCCAACTTATGACGAGGCAAAAACCATTGAAGATACCATCGAAGTTCCAGTACAATTTAATGGAAAAGTACGTTTCAAAGTAGTAATTCCTCGCGGTTTGGATCAAGAAGAAGTGAAGAAATTGGTTCATGAAGACGAAAATTTTGCTCATAATGTAGAAAATAAGAACATTGTAAAAGAAATCTATGTTCCTGAAAAAATTTATAACATCGTTGTAAAATAAGGGATGTGGTGAGATTGACATAGGCACTCCTATCAAGTAATATAGAATGTATAGCGAATTACTTGGATATAGGAGTGTGATGTCATGAAATTGTCTACAAGAGGTCGTTATGGATTAATGGCCATGCATAGATTGGCGTTGAATTACGGAAAAGGTCCAATATCAATAAATTCTATTGCAGAAGAAGAAAAATTAAGTGTGGCCTATTTGGAACAATTATTTTCTCGTTTGAAGAAGACAGGGTTGGTAAAAAGTTCTAGAGGAGCTCAAGGTGGATATCAATTGACTCGAGAACCATCAGAAATTGCTCTGGGAGAAATAATTAATGCTTTAGAAGGTGATATGTCTTTTTCTTGCCGCACTGGCGAGGATGAAATCAATTGTTCTAGAGAAGAAGTATGTTCAACAAAACATATTTTGGACCGTATTCAATCTGGGGTAGATGAAGTTTTGGATTCAATGACTTTAGCAGATATGTAAAGAGGTTGATATGAATCAATTTGAAAGTATCACGAATTTATTAACGCCAGATTATCTGGTTTTCATTCGTGCATTTCTCATGATTATTCTCATTGTTTTAGGAATCTATTATTTAGTGAACATTGGGAATTTGTACATTGAGAAAAATCGAAGAATCAACATAGACTTGAAAATCATTACAAAAGGAATTGGTTTAATTCTGCTATTTTTTGTACTCCGTTGGATATTTACCAAGTATCCAATTTTAGGCAGTACTCTAGGTGCTTTGATCGCCTCTATTGTAGTAGCTTATGTAATCAATCCCCTTGTAAATTTTCTACAAAATAAATCCATTCCCAGACGTTTCGGTGTACTCATCGTGTATGTGGGAATTGTATTAATTTTTGCTATTTTGATTATTGTTGTTTTGCCAAGAACGACAGCAGAACTGCGAAATTTATTTACAAGTTTACCAGATATTGCGGCAAGGGTTTCCGATTGGTTCCAAAGCAATACTTTGAAAATACAAGAGAATACAAACTTGGATTTACAGGTTTTAATTTCTGGCTTGGAACAACAATTTAGAACCTATGTAGAATCTTTCCAAACAGAAATGGCAGAAAAGATTCGTTCCTTTGCTTCGGGAATTTATTCTGTTTTTGGAAAAGTTCTTACCTTTGTCTTGGTGTTGATTTTCACCTATTATTTTTCTGTAGATAAAGATCGAATTAAGGTAGTAGTGTATAAAAATTTACCCGTACAATACAAATCTGACATTATGTATTTGGCGAGCAAAATCAATACAGCTCTTATGGAGTTTATTAAAGGGAAGATGTTACTTGCTTTATTTGTAGGTATCTTTACTACAATCGCTTTGTTCATTCTAGGAGTAGATTTTGCCATTGTAATTGGAACGATAACTATGTTTGCCGATATTATTCCTTACATTGGTCCTTTCTTAGGATTTGTCCCAGCGTTCTTGTTTGCAGTAATTGACTCAAAAATAAAGGCTGTTTGGGTAACTATATTGTTTGTGTTTGTTCAATGGGCCGGAAACAATTTATTGGCACCAAAAATTATTGGGAAAAGAACGGGATTGCATCCCATCGTTGTGTTATTGTGTATCGTTATTGGCGGAGGGGCCTTTGGTATTTTAGGAATGATTTTATCGGTTCCTTTGTTCTCTGTAATGGTAATATTAAAAGATTTTATTATTATGAAAATGGACGAAAACAGACAACGTAAAGATGAAATTAGAAAAATGAGATAGGTCGACGGAATCGGCCTATCTTTTCTATATTCAAAAAATTGACAAGGTTGATGGGCTAATTTATAATTTTATTCAGATACTTATGTAAAAATCGGAGGGACAAAATGAAACGTTTAGGTTTACATGAAATACGTAGCGAATACTTAAAATATTTTGAGAGCAAAGAACATTTGGTTCTACCAAGTTTTTCTTTGGTTCCCAAAAGTGATAAATCCTTATTATTAATTGGCGCCGGAATGGCTCCAATGAAAAAATACTTTACAGGAGAAGCGCTTCCTCCGTCTAAACGAGTGAGTACTTGCCAAAAATGTATCCGTACAGGAGATATTGAAAATGTAGGTAAAACCGCTCGTCATGCGACATTTTTTGAAATGTTGGGAAATTTTTCTTTTGGAGATTACTTCAAAAAAGAAGCCATTGCTTTTGCATGGGAATTTTTAACAGTAAATTTAGAAATCAATCCAGAAGACCTATGGGTTACTGTGTATCTAGATGACGATGAAGCCTGGGAAATTTGGAACAAAGAGATTGGCGTTCCAGAAAACCGAATTGTTCGCTTAGGAAAAGAAGACAACTTCTGGGAATTGTCCGTAGGACCATCTGGCCCTTGTTCTGAAATTTATATTGATCGTGGAAAAGAATTTGGATGCGACGACCCAGACTGTAAACCAGGTTGCGATTGCGATCGTTTCTTGGAAGTTTGGAACCTTGTGTTTACACAATTTGATAAAGATGAAGAAGGAAATTACAATCCATTGTCCAACCCAAATATCGATACGGGAATGGGATTGGAGCGTATTGCTACTGTTCTTCAAGATACAAACAATATCTTTGAAATTGACGCGATTCATGATCTTTTGGAAGGAATTTGCGAAAAAGCCAATTATAAATATGGAGAAAAAGCAAAAAGCGACGAAAGCGTTCGTGTTATTACAGACCATATTCGCGCCATGACCTTTATGATTAGCGATAGCATTATTCCATCCAACGAAGGACGTGGATATGTATTGCGTCGCTTGATTCGTCGTGCCGCTCGCCATGGTCGTTTGTTGGGATTAAAAGAAGCATTCTTATATGAATTAGCCAACAAAGTAATTGATTCTTGGAAGGTAGAATACAAAGAATTAGAAGAAAATCGTTCCATGATTCAAAATGTAATCTTGAAAGAGGAAGAACGCTTCTTAAAAACTTTAGAAACAGGAATGGAACGCTTGACAGCAGCGATGGATTCCTTGGAAAAAGAAGGCAAAAAAATGTTGGACGGCGAAGAAGCGTTCAAATTATATGATACCTATGGATTCCCTGTGGATTTAACTTCTGAAATTTTGGAAGAGAGAGATTTCCAAGTGGATATGGAAGGTTTCCAGAAGGAAATGGACGCTCAAAGAACTCGTGCAAGAGAAGCAAGAGATGATTCTGACAATATTGGCTGGACAGGAACCAATAAAACCAACGTATTTGAAGATCTGGGCGAAATAGATTTCAAGGGATATGAAACAACCGAAGTAAAAGACACAAAAATTGTGGGAATTTTATTAAACAACGAAAGAGTGGAATCGGTTGAAGAAGAGGAAAAGGCTATTTTTGTCTTAAACCCAACTCCTTTCTATGGAGAAAGTGGTGGACAAGTTGGAGATAAAGGAACCATCATTGGGGAAGATTTTGAAATCCAAGTGGAAGATTGTCAAAGAACCAAAGAAGGTACCATTTATTCCATTGGCCGTGTAACAAAAGGTACGGCAAAATTGCAAAATGTTACAGCAAAAGTGGATGTAGCTCGCAGAGAAAAAATTCGTAGAAATCACTCTGTAACTCACTTGTTGCACAAAGCCCTAAAAGAAGTTTTAGGCGAACATGTATCCCAAGCAGGTTCTTTGGTTGGAGAGGATTTTATGCGTTTCGACTTTACGCATTTTGAAAGCATTCAACCAGAACAGTTAAGAGAAATTGAACAAAAAGTAAATGAACAAATTTACGAATCTCTACCAGTGTCTACAGATGAAATGACCATGAAAGAAGCAACAGAAGCAGGAGCGGTAGGATTGTTTGAAGACAAATACGGCGAAAAAGTTCGCGTGGTTTCTATGGGGGACTATTCAAAAGAGCTTTGCGGTGGAACCCATGTAGACAATACGGCACAAATTGGTATGTTCAAAATTCTTTCAGAATCAGGAATCGCAGCAGGAATTCGAAGAGTAGAAACCATTACTGGTTTGGGCGCTTACAAATATATGAATGAAATCCTAGAAGAGAGAAGAGAAGCTTCTGCTTTATTAAAAGCCAATCCAAACCAATTGGTTGAAAAGATTTCTCAACGATTGGAAGAAGAGAAAAAATTGCAACATACATTGCAAGAATTGCAATCTGAATTGGCAAAAGATCAAGTCAAAGGATTGGAAGAAGGCAAAAAAGAAGTAGAAGGAATTGCTTTTATTGCTGCCGAATTAAACGGAGTTGCTGTAGATGAAATGCGCAATTTAGCAGAAGATTTAAGGGAAAAAGAACAAGCCGTAATTGTATTGTCTTCTGTAAATGGAGAAAAAGTAAACTTTGTATGTGCTTCTCCTAAATCAGCCATTGAAAAAGGCGTTCGTGCAGGAGATGTGGTAAAAGAAGTTGCTAAAATTGCTGGTGGCGGCGGCGGTGGCCGTCCGGATATGGCTACAGCAGGTGGAAAAAATCCAGAAAAAGCATCCGAAGCGATAGAAGCGGTAGAAGGAATTCTTAAGAATCTGATTTAATGCTTACCAAGTAGGAGTTCTTGTGGTATAATCTTCTATATGGAGGAGATTATATGGACAATAATAAATTCGAAACCCAAGTTTTTGAAAAAGAGTTATTGGAAAGCGAACACATTCGATCCAATTTGTCAAAGGTATACGATGCCTTAACAGAAAAGGGATACAATCCTGTAGATCAAATTATTGGCTATATTCTATCCGGAGATCCCACGTATATAACGAGCCATAATAATGCAAGATCTACTATTCAAGAATTAGACAGAGATGAGTTACTTGGTGAATTGTTAAAATACTATTTAAAGAAATAGTAGAGATGGGCGTAGGTCCATCTCTATTTTTCGCTAGAAAGGTTTTTCATGGCACGTTTAGGAAATACAGGCATTGAAGTTTCAAAGCTTTGTTTTGGGTCTTTAACTTTATCTTCGTTTCAGGCGAATTTATCGGTTAGAGAAGGAGCAAAGTTGATTCAATATGCCTATGATAAGGGTATTGATTTTATTGATACGGCAGAAATTTATGAAAATTATTCCATCATTAAAGAAGGAATAAAGAATATTCCAAAAGATAAGTATACGATTGCTTCGAAAGCCTATAGTTATGATGTGAAAACAGCCCAAGATAGTGTAGCAAAAGCAATGAAGGAATTATCTGTAGATTATTTGGATATTTTTTTGTTACATGAACAAGAAAGTGAACATACTTTAAGAGGCCATTACGAGGCCTTAGAAGAACTTTTTCGACTAAAAGAAAAAGGATACATTCGAAGTGTGGGAATTTCTACGCATTTTGTAAATTGTGTAAAGGCAAGTGAAAAATACAAAGAAATTGAGATTATCCATCCGATTTTGAATTATAAAGGAATTGGAATTCAAGACGGAACGCGAGAAGATATGGTGTCAGCATTGAAAAGACGTCATGAGCAGGGAATAGGAATTTACACAATGAAAGCTTTAGGTGGGGGGCATTTAATCTCTCATCAAAAAGAGGCCATGGAATGGGTTTTGGAGCAAGATTTTTTGCATTCCACAGCCATTGGAATGCAATCCACGGAAGAAATCGATTATAATACGCATTTATTTTTCCAAGGGAAAGAAAATCTATCTGCCAAAGAGAGTATCGATAAAAAAGAAAGAAAGTTAATAGTTGACGATTACTGCATAGGATGCGGGAATTGCGTTAGACGATGCAAACAAAATGGAATCGAAATCATCGATGGCCAAGCGACACCCAATGAAAATTGCATCTTGTGTGGGTATTGCGCGACTGTCTGTCCAGATTTTTGTATCAAAGTGGTATAAACATGAAACGATTAATGGGTTTAGATATTGGCGATAAAACCATTGGTGTAGCCATTTCTGATCCTTTGGGGATTTTTGCTCAAGGAGTAATGACCATTCGCAGAGAATCCAATAAAAAGGATTATGAAATTTTGCATCAATTGATTTTAGAGCATAATATAGAGAAAGTTGTTGTTGGATTGCCGAAGAATATGAACAATACCATTGGGCCTCAAGGCGAGAAGACAATTAAATTTTCAGAGAAGTTAAAGAATAAATTTAGAATGGAAGTAGTTTACCAAGACGAACGTTTGACGAGTGTATCAGCAGAACGTGTTTTAATCGAAGGTAATGTAAGACGGGAAAATCGCAAAAAGCATATAGATAAATTGGCCGCTACATTGATCCTTCAGTCCTATATGGATGCCAATAAGGAGGAATGAGATGGAACGACATTTATTTTATGATGAAATGGGAAACGAAGTAGAATTTATAATCAAAGCACAATTTTCCGTAGGCGACATTGATTATGTAGCGATGATGCCTGCTGAGGATTTAGAGGCAGATACCTATATTCTTCGTATCGATTACGATGAAAACGGGGAAGCCTTCTTGGCGGGAGTTGGAGAAGAAGAATTAAAAGTCGCTGTAGAAGTGTACGAAGAATTGCTAAAAGAAAATCTTCAATAGGGTGATCAATTGAAAGAGCACAGAGAAATCAAAGAAATTTTACAAAACAAAGGATATAAATATACAAAACAAAGAGAGTCTGTTTATGAGATTTTTGTAGAAAATCGCAACGTGCATATGACAACGGAGGAAGTCTATTTAGAGGCTTTAAAAGTCATGCCTGAAATCGGCATTGCAACGATTTATCGAACCGTTCTTGTATTGGAAGAGTTGGGGTTGATTTCAGCGATTACTTTTGAAGATGGGATAACGAGATATGAGTTGAAAAAAGAGGACGATGCTCATACCCATCATCATTTGGTTTGTACTCAATGCAATAAAATTATTGAGGTAAATGTAGATTTATTGGAATCATTAGAAGAACAAATCGAAGAAAAAGAGTCTTTCAAAATCACAGATCATAATCTAAAATTCTATGGAGTTTGCTGCGATTGCCGTCAGGAATCGGAGGGAACGAAGAATGAAAAACAATAACAAATTACGCATTATTCCACTGGGAGGAATGCGTGAGGTAGGTAAGAATATTACCGTTTTAGAATATCGCGACGATATTATTCTTATTGACTGTGGGATGACTTTTCCAGAGCAAGATATGCCGGGAATTGATGTAGTCATTCCTGATTTTAAGTATTTGGAAAAGAAAAAAGATAAGATTAAGGGGTTGGTAATTACCCATGGACATGAGGACCATATTGGAGCCATTCCTTATTTCTTGAAAAAAATCAATGTGCCAATTTATGGTACAAAACTGACTTTGGGTTTATTGGAAAACAAATTAAAGGAACATCGCTTGTTAAGTTCAACAAAACTAGTAACCGTAAGCCACAAGCAAAAAGTTCGCTTAGGGAAATTTGAAGTAGAATGGGTTCGTGTAAATCACTCCATTCCAGATGCTTCTGCCCTAGCAATTAACACTCCTGTAGGAACGCTTGTTCATACAGGGGACTTTAAGATTGATTTCACTCCTATTGATTCAGAACCCATTGATTTGAATCGTTTGGCGGAAATTGGAAGCAAAGGTGTACTGGCGTTATTTAGTGAATCCACCAACGTGTTGCGAGAAGGTTTTTCCATGAGTGAGCGAAAAGTAGGAAATACCTTTGATCGAATGTTTGCCTTAATGCGCAATAACCGAATTATTATTGCTACTTTCGCCTCTAACGTTTCTAGAATTCAACAAATTATCAATACAGCAGAAAAATTCAACCGAAAAGTCGTATTAAGTGGACGTAGTATGGTAAATGTAATGGGCGTGGCGCAACGTTTGGGATATTTGAAAGTTAAGCCAAATACCATTGTAGACATTAAAGATATGAATAAATACAATGCAAAACAAATTGTTTTGATTACAACCGGTAGCCAAGGGGAACCTATGTCTGCCATGTCTCGTATTGCTTCTGGAGAACACAAAAAAATCCAGTTGCTAAAAGAGGATGTAATTATTCTATCTTCTCATCCAATTCCAGGGAATGAGTCGGCAGTAAATAATGTAATTAACAAACTTTTGGACAAAGGGGTAAAAGTAATTTATGAATCTTTGTCAGAAATTCACGTTTCGGGACATGCCTTCCAAGAAGAACATAAGTTAATCTTAAACATTATTAAACCAAAATATTTCATTCCAATTCATGGAGAAGTTAAGCATTTACAAAAACATGCTGAAGTAGCGCAAAAAATGGGCGTACACAAAAACAATATTTTCTTATTGGAAAATGGAAATTGTCTTGAAATGGGACACGATAGTGCAAAGATTACCAATTCTGTACCAGCAGGACAAGTTTTAGTGGATGGTTTAGGAGTAGGAGATGTTGGGAACATCGTACTTCGAGATCGTAAACATTTAAGCGAAGATGGTTTGATTATTGTTGTATTGGGAATGAATCGAAAAGATGGAAAGCTTGTAGCGGGTCCTGACATTATTTCTCGTGGTTTTGTCTATGTAAGAGAATCGGGAGATTTAATGGAAGATGTAAAAGGGGCGGTAAATAGAACGTTGAAAAACTGTGAGACACAAAATGTAAAGGATTGGTCCTCTATTAAGTCAGCAGTACGAGAAGATTTACGCTCTTTCCTATTTAAGAAAACAAGACGAAATCCTATGATTTTACCAATCATTATGGAATTATAATAGCCGGCATTGCCGGCTGTTTTTAGGTGATAAAATGAGCAACGTAGTAGAAAAATACATTGAGGAATATTTAGAAGAAATTCTTCCTTCTCAAGATGAATATTTGGAAAAAATGCGTGCTATAGCAGAGGAAGACGCCGTTCCAATTGTAGAACGAGAAATCGCAGAGTTTCTACAATTTTTCTTAGGAACGATTCGACCTCAAAAAATCTTAGAGCTTGGCACAGCCATAGGGTATTCAGCCTCTTTAATGGCAAAAACTTTACCGGAAGCAAAAATTGATACAGTAGAAATTATGCCGGAAATGGCGATTATGGCCCGTACCCATTTTCACAACCAAGGAATTGAAGATCAAGTTCAGCTTCATGTAATGGATGCAATGGATTTTGTGAAAGAAACCAAAGAAACCTATGATTTTATATTTGTCGATGCAGCCAAAGGGCAATACGAAGAATATTTTCAATATGGTATGGAACATTTATCCAAAGATGGAGTGATGCTTTTGGACAATGTATTGTTTCATGGAATGATTGCCAACGAAGAACTTTTTGTAAGAAGAAAAGTGACCATTGTAAAACGAATGCGAAAATTTTTGCCAGAAGTTCTAAAGGACAAAAGATACAAAGCGAGTTTGTTACCAGTAGCAGATGGGATATTATTGGTAAGGAGAAATCATGAAAAAAATTGAATTGCTAGCCCCAGCAGGGGATTTGAATAAATTAAAAACAGCGATAGATTATGGGGCCGATGCCGTTTATTTAGGGGGAGAGGCCTTTGGACTAAGAAAGGCATCTAAGAATTTCCCTATTGAAGAAATGGAAAAAGGGGTAGAATACGCCCACGAAAGAGGGAAATTTGTCCATGTAACCTTAAATATTATTCCTCATGAAGACGACATGGAAGGAATTGAAGAGTATTTGCAGGATTTGGAACGAATTGGTGTAGATGCAGTAATTGTAGCTGATCCAGGAATGTTCTCTCGTGTAAAAAAAGCGTGCAATATTCCAATCCATATGAGTACTCAAGGAAGTTTGACTAGCTCCGACTCCGTAAAATTTTGGGCCGATTTAGGGGCAGAGCGTGCTGTACTTGCGAGGGAATTAAGCTTAGAAGAAATCAAAAAAATAGTAGAAAAAGTAGGGAATGAGATTGAAATTGAAACGTTTCTACATGGGGCCATGTGCATGAGTTACAGTGGACGTTGTCTTCTAAGCAACTATATGACTGGTCGAGACGCCAATAGAGGAGATTGTTCCCAAGCTTGTCGATACAAATATCATTTGGTAGAAGAAAGTCGCCCAGGGGAATATTATCCCATCGTTCAAGAAGACGAAGGCAGTTTTATACTAAATTCGAAAGATTTGTGTATGATAGAACACGTAGACGAACTCATTGAGGCAGGAATCTCTTCCCTAAAAATTGAAGGTCGTGTAAAAAGTGAATACTATTTAGCAACAGTAGTTCGCTCTTATCGAATGGCTATAGATGCTTATTACGCGGATCCGGAAAATTATCAATACGATCCAAAGTATTTGGAAGAAATTCAAAAAGTATCCCATAGAGATTTCACAACGGGCTTTTATTATGGAGAAGCCAAAGGGCCAGAGGGAATCTATGAACGAAAATCCTACGTAAGAAATTATGATTTTATGGGAATTGTCTTGGATTATGATGAAGAGACACAAATTGCAACCATTGAACAGAGAAATCGTGTTTTTGTCGGGGAAGAAGTAGAGTTTTTTGGGCCAGGAAAAGAGCATTTTACCCAAAAAATAGAATGGATGAAAGACGAGAATGGAGAAGAGATAGAGGTTGCTCCAAGAGCTCGTATGATTTATACTATGAAAGTAGATAGACCGGTTGCACCAAAGGATATGTTAAGAAAAAAAGTGGAAGAGGATGAAAAATGAAACCAGTCATTATAGGAATCGCCGGAGGATCCGGATCAGGAAAGAGTACTGTAACGAAACAATTGATGAATCTAATCGATCCAGAAAAAACATTGATTTTACGTCAGGACAATTACTACAAAGATCAAAGCGATTTGCCCTATGATGAAAGGATAAAAACCAATTACGATCATCCTTTTGCTTTTGATAATGAATTGTTGGTTCAACATATTATGGAATTGAAGGATAACAAAATCATAGAGGTTCCAGAATATGACTTCACCGTTCACAATCGCAAAAAAGAAACCACTACAATTGTTCCAAAAGAAATTATTCTTGTAGAGGGAATTTTGATTTTTGCCGATGAAAACATTCGAAATTTGTGTGATATTAAAATTTTTGTAGATACAGATAGCGATGTTCGTGTTCTTCGCCGAATCAAACGAGATATTCGAGACCGTGGTCGCAGCTTGGAATCGGTAATTGAACAATATTTAGAAACGGTTCGTCCCGCTCATTTGCAATTCGTAGAGCCATCTAAAAGCTATGCGGATGTTATTGTACCAGAAGGGGGACACAATCGCGTTGCTATCGATCTTTTGGAAACAAAGATTAATTCCATTATTGAAAAAAATAAAAAAGAATAAATGGGAAAAGAATATAGAAAAATTTGAAAAGACGAGAATCTATTTTTATCGGGAAGTAGATTTTGAAAAGATAAGAAAAAGTCTTGACATGGGAATATTTCTTTGGTAAGATATTTATGTTAATGAAAAAGTAGAAGTCCGCTTCTCACCTTACGACGAGAGTTTTGAGGTTGAATTCGAGTATGAGTTTGTGCGGGCATTTTTATGCCCGTTTTTTTATGCCTTGGAGGTGTTTGATTATTAAAGAACTTCAAATCAATGGAGAAATACGTGCAAAAGAAGTACGCCTTATTGATCATGAGGGAGAACAATTAGGTATTGTACCTATTGAGAAAGCGCTACAAATTGCAGAAGAACAACAATTGGACTTGGTGAATATGGCGCCAAATGCTAAACCACCAGTTTGTAGAGTCCTTGATTATGGAAAATATCGTTACGATATGATGAAAAAAATGAAGGATTCTAAGAAAAAACAAAATACCATTAGTGTCAAAGAGTTACGCTTAACCCCAAATATTGAAAGCCATGATTTGAACACCAAAGCCAAAAAGGCGAAAGAATTCCTAGAGAGTGGAAATCGCGTTAAGGTGTCGGTTCGTTTTCGTGGGCGCGAAATGGGTCACACTGAAATTGGTAGAAGAGTGCTAGATGATTTCACAGATCTTGTGAAAGAATATGGCCAAGTTGATAAAAAGCCAAAAATGGAAGGTCGAAGTATGACTATGTTCTTTGGCCCTTTGAATGAAAAATAGGAGGAATCCAAATGGGAAAAATGAAGACACACAGAGCTTCAGCGAAACGCTTCAAAAGAACCGGTACTGGTAAATTAAGAAGATACAAAGCTTACAAAAGTCACATTACAGGAAAAAAGAGCCCTAAGAGAATTCGTAATCTTCGTAAAGGTTCTTTGGTTTCAGCATCTGATCAACGCCGTATCGATCACATGATACCATAAGAGGAGGGTTACCATGGCAAGAGTAAAAAGAGGTATTAATACAAATCGTAGACATAAAAAGATCTTAAAACAAGCGAAAGGTTATTTCGGAGCGAAATCTAAATTATTTAGACCAGCGAATCAAGCCGTAATGAAATCTTTAAGCTACGCATACATTGGTAGAAAACAAAGAAAAAGAGATTTCAGAAAACTTTGGATTGCACGTATTAACGCTGCAAGCAGACAAAACGGCATGAGCTATAGCCGCTTCATTGATGGCCTAAAAAAAGCAAACGTAGATATCAACCGTAAAATGTTATCTGAGCTTGCTATCCATGATCCTGATGCATTTGCACAATTGGTAAAAATTGCTAAGGGAGAATGATTTTGAAACCCCTTGGATTGTCCAAGGGTTTTTTTTTGCAGAGGGAAAAGAATGAAAAATAAATATGTATTGGAAAGCATATGGAAAAATCCTCCTCTATTGTTGGGGATGTCCTTTTTAATTCTCATTTTTGTTGGAGCGATTTTATTAAATTTACCAATGGCATCAGCAAACGGAGAATCGGTAGGATTTGTAAATGCATTATTCACCTCTACTTCCGCTTCTTGTGTAACAGGATTGGTCGTTCGTAATACAGCTGAGGGATGGTCGATTTTTGGCAAGGTAATCATTATTTCCTTGATACAAATTGGCGGAGTAGGAACGATGACCATTATTGCCATTATTTCCGTATTGGTTGGGAAAAAAATTGGTTTAAGAGAGAGAATGGTCATACGAGAACAGCTAAATATGAGTTCTTTGACAGGAATGGTAAAATTAATAAAATTTGTTTTGCTTTCTTCCTTGTTCATTGAATTTATAGGAGCTTTGTTGTTGAGTATACGCTTGATTCCCATATATGGTCTTGGAAAGGGAATCGCTTATTCTATTTTTCATGGAATTAGCGCCTTTTGCAATGCCGGATTTGATATTTTTGGAAATTCACTTGTAGATTTTCATAGTGATGTATTGTTAAATCTTGTAATTGCTTTCTTAGTTATTTTAGGCGGATTAGGATTTACCGTTTATTTGGATTTTACAAGAAAACAAGAGCGAAAACGGCTAATGCCTCATACAAAATTGGTACTTTCAACTTCTTTTCTTTTACTTTTCTTTGGTACTGTGTTATTGTATATCCTTGAAAAGAACAATCCAGGTACCGTCGGAAGTTTTTCAGAAAAAGACAAATGGTTGGCGTCCTTTTTTCAATCGGCCATTTTCCGTACAGCAGGCTTCAATAGCATTAATCTGGCTGCCTTAAATGATTCTTCAAAATTTGTTTCGATTTTCTTAATGTTTATTGGCGGTTCTCCTGCTTCTACAGCAGGAGGTTTAAAAACAACCACAATGGCGATATTGATTTTCGGGACGATTGCAGGATTGAAAGAACACGAGAGTGTAAATATTTTTCACAGAAAAGTTCCAGAAGAAGTAGTGAAAAAATCATTTTCTATCTTTTTTATTGCGACTCTATTAATTTGTGCTGTAGCGGTAGGAATTGTAAGCATAGAAAACAATCGATTCACTTTTATGGAGGTATTGTTTGAAACGGTATCGGCTTTTGGTACAGTAGGAGTCACCTTAGGAATTACTCCGGAGCTTTCTGCGGGAAGCAAATTGATTTTATCGTTATTAATGTTTTTAGGGCGAGTAGGCCCTACCACTTTTGCCATGGGCTTGTTGCACCGTGGACATAAGAAAAGACATCGCTATGCAGAAGGGCGTTTCTTGGTAGGCTAGGAGGAAAAAATGAAAAGTTTTGTAGTTTTTGGTTGCGGACGAATGGGTTCCTCTGTGGCAAGAACTTTATATAATTTGCACAATGAAGTGTTGGCGATTGATATTAATGAAGAGCGAGTAAAGGCTGTAGCAGACGATGTTACAACGGCCATCCAAATGGACGTTATGGATGATCGAGCCATGGATGAAATTGGATTATCCAATTTTGATGTGGCTGTTATTGCTATGGGAACGAGTTTGGAAGAAGCCATTATGGCGACCATTGCCTGTGTAGACGCAAAAATCCCTTTAATTGTAGCCAAAGCGCCAACTGCTCGTTATGGCAATATATTAAAAAAATTGGGAGCTCATCAAATTGTTTATCCAGAAAAAGATATGGGAGAGAGACTCGCTCACAATTTGTCTTCCAATGGAATTATGGACTATATTGAGCTTTCTGACGATTATAGTGTGGTAGAATTTACTCCAAGCCAAAATTGGATTGGAAAAACTTTGTCAGAAATTCATTTAAGGAACAATCATTCCATCAATGTTATAGCGATTCGAAGAAATCATGATCTATTGGTAAATGATTTGGCAACAACAACCATTCAAGAAGGAGACGCTCTCTTCTTCTTTGGGAAACGAGCCCAAATTGATAAAATCGAAGGGGTTCACTATGAAGAAGCTTGATTCTTTAGAAAATCCTGTGTTCAAAAAGGCAAAAAAATTAAAAGAGAAAAAGAACCGTCTATTGACAGGGAAAATTTTAGTAGAAGGCCCCGTGGTCATTTCTGAAATTTTGCCATTTGGAATGGTAGAACGTCTTTTTTATCGAGAAGGAGAAGAGGGAAAAATGGAAGAGGACTTTTCCTTGTTGAAAGAAGCCTCCCTTCCGAAAAATATCTTATCCAAAAAATTATTTTCTCAATTGCAAGGAACCGAATCCTCTCAAGGCGTTATTGCGATGGTGAAAAACCCAGTCCTTCCCTTTGAGGGGGAGTCTATAGAGGGGAAATATTTGTATGTAGATGGGATTCAAGATCCGGGGAATCTAGGAGGAATGATCCGATCTTGCGAAGCTTTTTCCTTTGACGGGGTATTTTTAGGTCCCAATACGGTAGAAAGTACAAACCCCAAAGCCATTCGTTCTTCCATGGCCTCTTTGTTCCGCTTGCCGATTTATACCATTGAAGATGAAGCGTTGCAAAAAATTTTGGCGCAAGGAACAAAGATGTATGTGCTTGATTTAGGCGGGACGGCCAAGTTAGAAGAAATCAAAGAAGAAAAAAATATAATTTTGGTTGTGGGCAATGAAGCCAAAGGGCCAAGGGTAGAAATAAAAAAATGGGCAACGGATCGAGTGGAAATTCCTTTGTCCGAAAATGTAGATTCATTAAATGCAAATGTTGCAGCATCCATTGCAATGTATGTATTACAAGGAGGAAATTCATGACAAAAATAGTAAAACCATCAACCTTACCAGGATTTATGGAACTGTTGCCAGAAGATCAATTGGTTTTTAATCAAATGATGGATACCATTCGTGAAAATTATGAAGCCAAAGGATTTTTGCCAATCGATACACCCGTTTTGGAAAAAGAAGAAGTTCTATTGGCAAAAGGTGGTGGCGAGACAGAAAAACAAATTTATGCATTTCAAAAGGGAGACACCAACCTTGCTATGCGTTTCGACTTAACCGTTCCTTTGGCCCGTTATGTAGCAGAGCATTTTAGTGATTTGAATTTTCCTTTCCGCCGTTACCACATCGGGAAAGTATATCGTGGAGAAAGAGCACAAAAAGGACGTTTCCGTGAGTTCTATCAATGCGATATTGATATTATTGGAAATGGGAAATTGGCCTTGTTTAACGACGGGGAAATCCCATCTATTATTGAACAAACTTTTTTGGATTTAGGATTTGATGATTTCACCATTCACATGAACAATCGGAAAATTTTAAGTGGATTTTATGGATCCATTGGCGTAGAAAATACCCAAGACGTCCTTCGTATTATTGATAAATTGGATAAAATTGGTTGGGAAAAAGTTGCAGAAGAATTAGAAAAAATTGAGTTGAGCAAAGAAGCCATTGAAAAAATTCGTGGATTTATTTCCATTCAAGGTTCTAATGACGAAATTTTGGAACAACTTAGCAATCTAAAAATTGAAAACGAACAATTTGTCCTAGGCCTTTCGGAATTAAATGAAGTTCTACACGTTGCTAGATCCTTAGGCGTGGAAGAAAGACACATTCAACTGGATTTAAGCATTGCCCGTGGCTTAGACTATTATACTGGTACTGTTTATGAAACCATATTGAATCAATATCCTTCCATTGGATCTGTATGTAGTGGAGGACGCTATGAAAATTTAGCGGAATATTATACAAAACAATCTTTGCCAGGAGTGGGAATTTCCATTGGCCTTTCTCGTTTGTATTACCAATTAAATGAAGCGGGAATATTAGAAGAGATGAAGACCTCTTCTGCCGATGCCATTGTCATTCCAATGGATGATACCATGGACGAATCTTTATCCGTACTAAAAGCTTTGCGAGATGGAAATGTAAGAACGATTTTTTACGGAGAGAAAGCAAAGTTAGCGAAAAAATTCAAATACGCAGATCAATTGAACATTCCTTATGCCATAGTTGTTGGCCGAGATGAAATTGAAAAGAACGAATACAAAATTCGAAATATGGAAACTGGGGAGGAAGAAATTCTTCCTTTGGAAAATATCGCGGAATGGATTCGTGAACAATAAAAAAAGACCTCTCTTCCTAAATTTAGGGAAGAGAGGTTTTTGTTTCAATCTTTTTTTGAGGGGTAACAATCCAAGTAACAGAATATTTCAAATGATAGAAGCCAAAGGAGGCAAAATATGAAGAATCCTATGGATAAAAATGGTTTAGGGGAATCCTTGCCGTCAAAAAATGATAGAAAAGGAGAAAATCCAGAAATTCGTACAGCTGCTGGTGCTCCAGTAGATAATAACCAAGATATAAAGACAGCGGGTGTAAGAGGACCGGTTGCTTTAGAGGACGTTTGGTTTTTAGAAAAAATGGCTCACTTTGACCGTGAGGTCATTCCAGAAAGAAGAATGCACGCCAAGGGAAGTGGAGCTTTTGGAACCTTTACAGTAACCGATGACATTACAAAATATACAAAGGCGAAAATCTTTTCTGAAATCGGGAAGAAGACAGAGATGTTTGCTCGCTTCTCAACGGTTGCCGGGGAAAGAGGCGCGGCAGATGCTGAGCGGGATATTCGTGGATTTGCGTTGAAATTTTATACAGAAGAAGGAAATTGGGACATGGTTGGAAACAACACGCCTGTATTTTTCTTCCGCGACCCGTTGAAATTTATTGATTTGAACCATGCTATTAAAAGAGATCCAAGAACCAATATGAGAAGCCCAAATACAAACTGGGATTTCTGGAGTTCTTTGCCAGAGGCTCTTTTGCAAACAACCATTGTAATGAGCGATCGCGGAATTCCATCCTCTTTTCGCTTTATGCATGGATTCTCTTCCCATGCCTATTCTTTCATCAATGAGAACAACGAACGTACTTGGGTAAAATTCCATTTCCGCAGTCAACAAGGAATCCAGAACTTGACAGACCAAGAAGCGGAAAAAGTGGTTTCTAAGGATCGAGAAAGCCATCAAAGAGATTTGTATGAGGCCATTGAAAAGGGAGAATTCCCAAAATGGAAGATGTATGTACAATTGATGACAGAAGAACAAGCAAATGCAATGGAAAACAATCCCTTTGACTTAACAAAAATGTGGCCAAAGAAAGATTATCCATTGATTCCAGTGGGAGAATTTGAGTTAAATCGAAATCCAGAAAATTATTTCCAAGATGTAGAACAAGCGGCTTTTACACCAGCCAATGTAATTCCTGGAATTAGCTTTTCTCCTGATAAAATGTTGCAAGGTCGTCTGTTCTCTTATGGGGATGCACACCGTTATCGCTTAGGCGTAAATCATCATCAAATCCCAGTAAATAGTCCAAAAGGGGTAGGATGTCCTCATGGATTCCATAGAGACGGCGCTATGCGTGTGGATGGAAATTTAGGTTCAGAAAATCATTACGAACCAAACTCTTATGGAAACTGGACAGAGTCTTCTCGCCATGGCGTACCAGGAGTTCCTGGAGGAGATGTATATAACTACGATTATCGTGAAGATGATCATGATTATTACACACAACCAGGACAATTGTATCGCGCTATGACCAAAGAGCAGCAACAAGTATTGTGCGAAAATACCGCTCGCAATATGGCAGATTCTACGTTACAAATCAAACATCGTTATATTCAATCTTGTTATTTAGCCGATGAAGAATATGGAAAAGGCGTAGCCAAAGCTTTGAATATCAATATAGAAGATGTGGATTTGGATTTACCAAAACGAGACTCAAAAGAAGGAAATTATGCGGCCAATAACGCTCATCCTGAGTTGGATGTAGAGAGCGAAGATCGCTCTATGGCTGATTGGGACGAAATCAAAACCGATTACGATCCAAAATCTTTCATCGATCCAGAAGAGGATCCATATTTGTTATAATATGAAAAAATCCCCTTGAATATTGAGAATGAATTTGGTAAACTAAGTACAATAATAGCAGATGGGAAAAAGTACACAAACCATTAGCGATAAGAGGATGGTGAAAGCTCTTAACTTTGTGGAAAAACCACCCCGGAGCTCTATCTTAATCGATAGCGTAAGATATGCGTTACATTCATTTGAGTATAAAAAAAGGTGGAACCACGGTACCATTCGTCCTTTGGCGAATGGTACTTTTTTGTATTTTAGGAGGAAATTATGTTCAAAATTACTTTACCTGATGGGTCTGTTCGTGAATATAGTGAAAAACAGTCCATTAAATCTTTGATCTTAGACATTAGTGAAGGCTTAGAAAGAGCCAGCGTTGGTGCGGTATTTAACAGTCGCATTATGGGGAAAGCAGAAGAAGTAGAAGAAGACGGAGAATTCCGCGTGGTAAAATTTGAAGACGAAGAAGGAAAACAAATTTTCTGGCATTCTACTGCTCATTTAATGGCTTATGCCATTCAAAGATTGTATCCAGAGGCAAAATTTGCCATTGGACCTGCCATTGAAAATGGATTTTACTATGATATTGATTTAGACCAAAAATTAAACCATGAAGATTTGGAAAAAATCAAAGCCGAAATGAAAAAAATTGTGAAAGAAAATCCTTCCTTTGAAAGAAAAGTTCTTTCTCGCGATGAAGCTTTGAAATTGTTCCAAGAACGCAACGATATTTATAAAGTAGAATTGATTGAAGAAATGGATGAGGGAGAAGTAATCTCTATTTATGAATTGGGAGAATATACAGATTTATGTAGAGGACCTCATTTGGAAAATGTAAAAAATATCAAAGCCGTTGAATTAACATCCATTGCTGGTGCCTATTGGAGAGGCGATGAGAAGAACAAGATGCTACAAAGAATCTACGGTATTTCTTTTGAAAAGAAAAAAGATTTGGATGAATACTTGGAAAGAATGGAAGAGGCGAAACGTCGTGACCATAGAAAAATTGGTAAAGAGTTAAATCTATTTGCTTTACGTGAAGAAGGACCAGGATTCCCATTCTTCCATCCTAAGGGAATGATTATTCGTAACGAATTGGAAAAATTCTGGAGAGATCTTCAATTGAAACGTGGATATGGAGAAATCAAAACCCCTATGATTTTGAACGAAGACTTATGGCATCGTTCTGGTCACTGGGATCACTACAAAGAAAATATGTATTTCACTCAAATTGATGGGGAAGACTATGCGATTAAACCAATGAACTGTCCTGGTTCTATTTTGGTATACCAAGCACAACCTCATTCTTATAGAGATTTCCCAATTAAATTAATGGAATTTGGTCAAGTGCATCGCCACGAATTATCTGGTGCATTACACGGATTGTTCCGCGTTCGTACTTTTACACAAGATGATGCCCATGTATTTATGTTGCCAGATCAAATTCAAGAAGAAATTATTAAAATCATCGATTTGTCTGATGAATTATACAAAACTTTCGGATTTGACTACACAGTAGAATTGTCTACTCGTCCTGAAGATAGCATGGGAAGCGATGAGCAATGGGACCGTGCTATTGAAGCCTTAGAAAAGGCCTTGGAATACAAAGGAATTGATTACAAAGTAAATGAAGGCGACGGCGCTTTCTATGGACCAAAGATCGATTTCCAATTGCGTGATTCCATTGGACGTACTTGGCAATGTGGTACCATTCAGTTGGATTTCCAATTGCCAGAACGTTTTGAGTTAACTTATGTAGCAGAAGACGGAGAAAAGAAACAACCTGTAATGACTCACAGAGCGTTAATGGGATCTATGGAACGCTTTATGGGAATCTTAATTGAAAACTATGCAGGAAAATTCCCATTGTGGTTGGCCCCTGTTCAAGTAGAAGTTATGCCAATTTCTGATAAATTCTTAGGCTATGCAGAAGAAGTAACAAAAGCTTTAGATAAAGCTGGGTTAAGAGCCCATTTGGATGCAAGATCGGAAAAAATTGGTTATAAGATTCGCGAAGCACAATTGCAAAAAGTAAACTACATGGTAGTAATTGGCGAAAAAGAAGAACAAGGACAAGTTGTTTCTGTTCGTACTCGCGCGGGAGAAGAATTGCCACCAATGAAAGTGGAAGAATTCATTGAAAAATTAACAAAAGAAGTGGAGGACAAAGTCATTGCCCAATAAAATTTTATTTGCGGGGGATAGCCTAGTCCAAGGTTTTGGCGTCATGGAGGAAGACAATTGGGTTTCTTTGGTGCAAAAAGCCTTGCCAAATGTAGAAATTGTAAATATAGGAAGAAATGGGCTCCTATCGGAGCAAGTTTTAGAAAAAATCCAGAAAGAATTGGAATACGAAACGTATGATTGTGTAGCCGTACTTTGCGGAGCCAACGATTTTATCGAAGGATATTCTCCAGAATACGTATCGTCTATTTACAATCAAATTTTGGATTCTATAGAAGAAAAAGGCGGGAAGGGAATCTTGTTGATTCCTCCCGTACCTTCCTTTGACACAGAGTATCCTTTTGTTTCGATTTCTTATTATAAATCCTTAATTGAATACACAAAAAAATTAATGGAGATAGAAAAAGATAGAGGGATTCTTCTTGAAAAAGGATTTTTAGGGGACTTCAATTTATATATTGATGGAATCCATCCAACAGAAGAAGGCCATAAAAATATAGCCAAATTATTTTTGGAATACCTAGAAAAAGAGCAGAATAAATAAAAGAAAAAGCAGAAATGCTTTTTCTTTTTTTATTCTGAAGTTTAGTAATGACAGAGCTCTAAGCATTTGATAGAATAGTTGGAAAGAGGTGAATTATGAAAATATCTTTCGATACATTCAAAAATAAATTAAAAAAAGAAAAACCATCCCTTTCCGAAACGGAAATCGATGAAAATATTATTGAACGATTCAAAAACAAACGACAAAAAAAATCAGATGAAATTTTGGCAGGGGCTCTTGTGTTGGTAAGCTGTGGTTTATTGGGATATTATGGATTTATTAATGGACCAATGGAACAAAAGGAGTCTATTTTATTAGCTCTTTCCGCAGATTCTCACGTGGCTCAAGCCAAGGAAGAAGATGGATTTACTGAGGTAAAATCAGACAAACCATTGTTCTTAGAATCGGAAGTTCAAAATGCTGTAATGAATTTGATTTCAAACGATCCTTATGCACTCATTGTAGGGGAACAATTTCAAAATTCCCAAGGAGCAGAAGGCGGAGTTACTTTAACGGTAGAATATTCTGGAGCGCCAGGGGAATTGTCTCAATTTTTACAAGGCATCCAAAATTCTGAAAAAACGATGGCCATTAGCGATATGAACTATCAGAAAGATTTAGATGGTAAGGAGTTAACCACTTTATCTGTTCAAATCCCCTACACATTTGTAGACCATACTTTGGCAAGTGGTAGTTTTGTGGCAGCTGATGTAGCAGCAGCACCAGCTGCTCCAGCACCAATTACGGCGCCACCAACAACGGCAACGCCAGCTAGTAAAATTATAAAGGCTCCAAAAACCGTTGTAAAAACCATCACACCGAAGTCATCTAGTAGCACGAATGTAACTAAGCCAAAGGTGCCAGTGACGCCCACAAAACCAACTCCAGCACCAAAACCTCAGAAGCCAGAGGAACCAAAAGGACCTTTGGTAAAACCAGCTTCTACAACTCCAGAGAGAAAGCCAGACACTCAATACAATGCACAACCGATTTTGACTTATGGGATGCCAGATTCTATTTCTGGCGTAAACTCTCTAGATGGATTGGCTGTGAAAATGACTAACTCTAATGGGATCGCTGGATTGGGTGTGGCAGAAAAGTGGGTTCAATTGAATTTTTCTACTCCTCCAACCCCTATGGTACAAGGTCCAAAACAAGTCATTATCAATCCAGAGGATGAGAATGCAGGATATATAGAAGTGCCAGGAGAAATGGTGCCAGGAAATAGAGAAACAGTCAATCGTGAAATTCAATTGAATACAGGTGGAATTTATTTACCTAAAAATGGATATGAATTGTCCATTGATGTATCCAATCATTCAGTAACTCAAGGAAAATTCCAATTGTTGATTGCCGATCAATTAGGAAATACAACAATAGTAGAAGAAAGCCGTCGTACTGGCGGGGGAGAAGGGTATGATCGAATCTTCTTTTCTCTAAAAGGAATGGACGGAACCAAACGCGCAACACAGTTCCGCTATCTATTTGTAGATTCTCAAGAGGTACAAGAGGAAATTGTCTTGAAAAATTTCCAAATTTTATCTCATGAAGTATAAAATTAAAGCTTTTACTTTAATAGAAATGGTCATTGCTATAGGAATTCTAGGAATTCTTCTGGCTATTTCTATTCATAGTTTTTTTGGCGTTTCGACCTTTAAGGCGGAGCGCCAATTGACTACCATGGAACATGAGTTGGAATGGTTGCGCACAACTGCATTAAAAGAAAGAGTTCCCACTTCTTTATCCATTGAAAAGGGATGTTATTGTCTATATGTAAATCATGAAAAGCAAGAATCGATTCCGTTGGAAAAGGATCTGGAATTTTTGCATGGAAAATATGGTGGAAATTTTGGAGATCAACTGGCCTTTAGTTCATCGGGTCGCCCTTCCAATGCCGGCACCATGTATTTTCGAATCAAAAAAACAACAAAAGCATTGGTACTTTCTCCAGTAAATGGACATGTATCAATTCGGGAGGTAGAGGAATGAAAACAAAGGCCTTTACGATGATTGAAATCGTTTTCTGTCTGTTAATTCTCTCTGTGCTAATAATTTTGCTCCTTCCATCTTTTGGCAGCATAGAAAAATCCAATCGTATTATGAATGAAAAAGAAAGGATTCTTTATGAGGCACAAAATGTTATGGAACTTGCCATAGGTCACGAGGAAATTTCAGAAAATGAATACGTAGAATGTAGAGTTACTCCATATAAAGAGGGGTTAGAAATTGTGGAGGTATACAAGATTGGAACGGAAGAAAAAGTATTGGAAGCTTTACGACCCAGTCAAGGCTTTTACGCTCCTTGAGATTGTTTTTGCTATTGGAATTGCATCCATTTTATTTCTTCTCATCGGTTCTTTGCTGAAAAATTCTTTAGAGTATAGCGAGGGATTTAGCCGCCAATGGATAAAGGAAAATCGCCTCTATTTTGCTACAACAACAGTATCGGATGAAATTTTGAAGGCAGATAAAATTCAGATCCTAACCAATAATAAAATACAACTGACCATAAAGGAAAAAGAAAAGGGAGAAACTCCTTATTTGCATATTCAATATTATTTTGAACAAAAATCCCTTATGCGCCAAGCGTACCGAAGCAATTCGGAGGAAGGGATTCATTGGAGTTCAGAAGATATAGGGAAAAATGTAATTTTATCGTCTTTGGACGGTTGGAGAGTAGAGAAAGAGAAGGATATTTTACATATTTCGTGGGAGTATAAAAATTCTCTTCAGGAGCAAAAAGTTGCTTTAAGGGGGGCCCAATGAGAAAAATAAATGGTGGGGTAGCCATTGCCGTACTCTTTGTGTTTTTAATAGTCTCTTTGGTTTTTTTGTGGATTTTGACTTTAACGAATAAAAAAACCATCCGCCAAGATTCGCAAAGTATAGGAATACAAAGCAGTTATTATGCGGAGAGTTTAGGATATTTAGCCTATTTTCAAGCAAGAAAAGACGGATTGTTTCAAGAATTATATATTAGAGATGAAAATCCGCTTCCCAACCCAAAATGGAAAGAAGCGGAGGGAAGTGCGATACTTAGAAAGAAGGAGTTGCCAGAAGAATTTTCTAATTTCAGCTTAGCTGTAAATTCAAAATATAAGGGAATAGAAACCAACGTGGAAATACAGGGGAAATTATATAAAGAGATCTTTCAGCAAGAAGATGGATTTTTGTCATGGGAAGAGTTGGAATCTGCTCCTGGTGGGACTTTTATGAAAGAAAAACTAGGAGGAAATTTTTATGAAAAAAATCGATATATTGGAGAAAAAATTTATACGATTTCTCAGAAAAGTATTCTAACCCAAGAAAAAACTTATATAGAAGTTGCCGAGGAAATTCAAGGAGTAGACGGGGCAATAGAGAGGTCTTTTTTATTTCGTCTGCCTGCCTATCATCGAGGGGTTTTATTGGTCAACGAAGAGTTGGAAATTCCATCTCCTGGGAACTGGTCAGGGATTGTAAAAATTTCATCTGAAGGAATTATAAAGGGAAATCTTACTATAAATGGGATTCTTATTTTGGAAAAAGGGGCTCAAATTCAAGGAAATGTAGAATGTAAAGGTTTGGTTATAGGAGAGGAAAGTTTTTCTCCTTGGATTTCTACGAAATTTGTTCCAGGAAATGTAGAAGAAATGTTGGGGAATACCGATTTTTTTGAAGAAGTAAAAATTTTACGTCTAAAGAAATCGATTGAATAAAAGGGGATGCTTGTCCAATAAAATTAGATTTGGTATAATAAGGGCAGTACTAAGAAGGAGGAAAACAATGATATCAGCAGGTGATTTTAGAAAAGGCATAACTTTTGTTATGGATGGTGACGTGTATCAAGTTGTAGATTTCCAACACGTAAAACCAGGGAAAGGAGCGGCGTTCGTTCGAGCAAAGATTCGTTCGGTTTTGAATGGTGGAATCAAGGATACAACATTTAATCCATCTGAAAAGTTTGAAAATGCTGTTATTGAAACGACAGAGATGCAATACCTTTATAGTGATGGCGAGTTGTATTATTTCATGGATAATTCTACTTATGAGCAAATTCCTGTGGAAAGAAGTTATGTAGAAGAAGCTTTGAATTTTATTCGTGAAAATGACAATGTAACAGTAAGTATCTATCAAGGTAAACCATTTAGCGTTTCTCCTAATAACTTTGTGGAATTAGAAGTAACAGAAACAGAGCCTGGATTAAAAGGGGACACTTCTTCTGGTGCAACGAAGCCGGCAACTGTAGAGACTGGATTCACTCTTCTCGTACCATTGTTTGTTGATCGCGGCGATGTAATCCGTATCGACACACGTAGTGGGGAGTACATGTCTAGAGTTTAAGATTTGGAGGATACTATGAGAAATCTTTTACAACGAATAGCATATTTGGAAGGATTAGCAGAAGGTTTGGGTTTTGAAGAAAATTCAAAAGAAGGCCAAATTTTATTAGAACTAATCGATATTGTTGGTGAACTAGCAGAGACAGTTGAAGAACAATTCATTGAGGTAGAAGAATACGTTGATGCAATTGAAGAAGATCTAAGTGAACTAGAAGAATATGTTTACGACGAAGACGACGAAGATTATGATGATTTTGACGATTTCGATTTCGATGAATTTGATTTCTATGAAGGATACGAAGATCTTGATGACGATAATGACGAATCTTTTTATATGAGTTTGGACGACTTTGAAGAAGAAGATTTGGAAACAGAAGAATAAAATAGGGCGGCCAAGAGGCCGCCTTTTCTAATGGGAAATATTTAGATAAATAGGCATTTTATGGTATAATGGAGGATAAGATTGGAGGTCACTATGGCAGATAAATATTTTGTAGACCAAGTAGGAAACAATAGCGTAAAAATCGCAGACGATGTAATTACCAAAATCGCTCAAGAAGCTGCTATTCGCGTAGATGGAGTGGTGAATAATATTCATGTGAAACGTGAAGGTGTTAGAGATATATTGAAAGTTGGAAACCCAAACAAGATGGCAAAAATCACTTCTGATGAATTACAATCTGTAATTGATATGTCCATCACTGTAGAATATGGAAAAAATATTCTAGAGGTGGCAGAAGAAGTACAAGAAAAAGTCAAAGAAAGCATAGATAATATGACCGACTTAGATATTGTTGCTGTAAATGTTCACGTAAATGGCGTTCGACTAAATGAAGGCGATAAAGTGAACTTGTCCATTTAAGGAGGTTTCTTTGAGTCGAAAAATTGCAAGAATTGGCATGATGCAAACCTTATTCGCCATGAATCACAAAGGAGATTATTCTTTAGAGATGCTAAATTATTTTTTAGAGGCTCCTAGTGATGAAGAAGAAGCATTATCCATTCACGAAATGTATAAAGAGGATAAGGGGATTATCGTAAGAGATTTGGTATCTCATAAGTTTATAGAAAAAGAAAAACAATACATTCGAGATCATGTTCCAAGAATTGTGGAACATTTGGACGAAATTGACAATGAAATTTCTACGAACTTAAAAAAATGGACTTTAGAGCGTTTGGCTCAAGTAGATTTGGCTATTTTACGCGTTGCTGTCTATGAATTTTTGTATTGCGATGATATTCCTTTAGCGGTATCTATTAACGAAGCCATCGATATGGCAAAAAATTATAGTACATTAGACAGCTCGAAATTTATTAATGGTATCTTAGGAACCATTGCGAGAAAGTACAAAGAGAACGATGAACCCTCTTAAAGTATCGGAATTAAATCAATACATTAACAAAATATTAAAAATGGATTATCTCCTTCAAGCAGTAATTGTAGAAGGAGAAATTTCGCAAGCAAAAAAATATCCATCGGGGCATCTTTATTTGACCTTAAAAGACGAAGAATCACAGATTTCAGGAATTATGTATAAATGGAATTGTGAATCTTTGGATTTTGAGCCGAAACAAGGGATGTCCGTTCTTATTAAAGGGCAAATTCAATGTTATACCCAAGGTGGAAAGCTTCAGCTAGTAATTTCAGAAATGACAGTAGCGGGAGAAGGAATCTTACATTTACGTTTTTTGGAATTGAAGAAAAAACTAGAAAAAGAAGGTCTTTTTGATTTAGAAAAAAAGAAGGAGATTCCTAAATATCCCCAGAAAATAGGGGTAGTAACTTCTTTAGAAGCGGCAGCTTTGGCAGATTTTTTGCGTATTGCAAATCGAAGAAACCCTATGGTAGACCTATTGATTTCTCCTTCCTTGGTTCAAGGAGAAACGGCTCACATTCATTTAATTCAGGCCTTAAAAAAATTAGATGTTCGAGAAGATATTGACTTGATTGTTATTACCCGCGGCGGCGGATCCTTAGAAGATTTGTGGGCTTTTAACGAAGAAGAACTTGTGCGCGCCATTTCCACTTTGTCCCATCCGGTTGTATCGGCTGTAGGTCATGAGGTGGATTTTACTTTGACAGATTTTGTAGCCGATTTACGGGCTTCCACTCCTTCTGCGGCGGCAGAAATTGTTATACCAGATAAACTGCAATGGATTCAAAAACTGGACTCTCTGTTGAATCAAATGGACTTGGAGTTGAACCGAGCCATGGATTCTAAAGTTCAAGATTTGGAAAGATTTTTTGTTCAAATGGATCGACTGGTGTCAAAGGATTCCTTTGCTCTAAATCGTTGGGAAATTGAGAATATAAAAAAAGATTTGGATTTAGGAATCGAATCTCAAATCTATAAAAAAAGAGAAAATTTAACGGTGGACTTTCATCGTTTGAATCCAAGAAATATTCTTCACAAGATTACAAAAGATAAATGGGAAGCTAGAGAATGGAAACAAAAAGTAGAAAGAATTCTTCAAAAGGATTTAGAGAAAAAACGCATGGATTTAGAAAATCTTTTCCAATCGTTAGAAGAATCTGCTCTCCATTTGCAATATCATAAAATTTTTAAGGCGGACAAGGATTTGGTCTGCTCTGTTTCTGATTTTGAAAAAGAGGATGTTTTTACGATTGAATTTTATGATGGTTGGATTGAAGGCGTTGTAAAAGAAATCCGAGAAAGAGGTGCGGAATGAAATACAAAGAGGGACAAGAAAAATTACAAAAAATAGTGGAAGAAATGAATGGCGGGGAATTGTCCATAGAAGAAATGGTGGAAAAATACGAAGAGGGAATGAAAATTTATAAGGAATTGAGCCAAATGCTTACGGATTTTGAACAAAGGGTGGAAGTTTTTGCTCAGAGAGAAGAGAATAGTGACGAGGTAGTGACATATGAAAAACAGTAAAATTGAAGAATTAAATGATTTTTTGCGTCAATGGATTATAGAAAAAGATATATGTCATCCAACGTTAAAGGAAGGGATTTTATACGCTTTAGAGTCAGGGGGGAAGCGAATTCGTCCAACCCTTTTCTACACATTATTGGAAGATTACCAATGGGAATGCTCTTGTAGTGTATATTTTGCAGCCGCCTTGGAATGCATCCACACATATAGCTTGGTTCATGATGATTTACCAGCTATGGACGACGATGATTTTCGTAGAGGAAAACCAACAGTACATAAACAATTTGGCGAAGATATGGCGATTTTAGTAGGAGATGGATTGCTAAATGAGGCCATGGAGCTAGCGATGATAGGAATTTCTCAGATGAATCCGGAGAAAAGAAATGGTGGAATTCTTGCTGCAAAATATTTATTCCGTGCAGCCGGGACAACAGGAATGATTGATGGACAGGCTATGGACATTACTGCTGGGGCTTCTTCTCAAGATATTTTGTTGTATGAGAAAAAAACAGGGGCTCTTCTTGGAGCGGCTTTAGCCATGGCAAGTGCTTTGGTGGAAGGAATCGAAGAAAAAGCAGAAGCATTTTATCAAGCAGGGTTGTTATTAGGGGTAAGTTACCAAATGCAAGATGATCTTTTTGATATTAAAGAAGATTTCCAAGAGTATGACGAAAATTTGTTAAAGCATTTGGAAGAGAATGCAGAGAAATATACAGAAAAGTGCAAAGACGAGGTTGAGAAAATTCAGGGAGATTTTTCTCAACTGAAGGCATTAATGGATAAAATATTGGGACGTCAGGAGTAAAAGATGAAAGAAAGAGCCGACAAGTTAATTTATGAAAAAGGATTGGCTCCTTCCCGAGAAAAAGCCAAAGTATTGATTATGGCGGGCGAGGTCTTTGTTGAGAACAATCGTGTATCGAAGCCAGGAGAAATGCTAGATGTCGATTCAGAGATTGTTATAAAAGGTCGATCCTTAAAATATGTAAGTCGCGGTGGATTCAAATTAGAAAAAATCATTCAAGAAAATGCTATCGATCTAGGACAAAAAATTTGTATGGACATAGGGTCTTCCACAGGCGGATTTACGGACTGCATGTTACAAGCAGGGGCAGAAAAAGTTTATGCCATCGACGTAGGATACAATCAATTGGATTATAAATTGCGAAAAGATCCAAGAGTTGTAGTAATGGAGAGGACCAATATAAGAAATTTGGAAAAAGAAGATATTCCAGATACCATTGATTTTATTTCTATAGATGTTTCTTTTATTGGTCTTTCCCTTGTTTTGCCAAAAGCAACGGAATTTTTAGGGGAAGACGGGATGATTTGTGCTCTAGTAAAACCTCAATTTGAAGCCGGGAAAGAAAAAGTGGGCAAAGGGGGAGTTATTAGAGAACGTAGTACCCATATTGAAGTGTTGGAAAATACTTTGGATTTGGTAAAAGAAGAGGGACTTTTTGTTCAACGATTGACGTATTCTCCCATTAAAGGAACAACAGGAAATATAGAATTTCTTCTCTTATTGGGTAAAAGAGAGGAAGGAAGTTTAGAAAATATAAATGTAGAAGAAGTGGTAGATCGGGCCAGAAAGGAGTTGTAAAATGCTGTTAAGCCTTAACATTGAAAACTTTGCTATAATTGACCGCACCAACGTGGAATTTTCTTCCGGTTTCAATGTTTTAACCGGTGAGACCGGGGCAGGAAAGTCCATAATTATGGACGCCATAGGTTTGATATTGGGAGCACGAGCACAAAAAGCCATGATTCGTGATGGTTCTGATTCAGCCCATGTGGAAGCAGTATTTCAAACGAACAATTCTTATGTAAAACAACTTTTGGAAGAAAATGGAATCCAAGAGGACGAAGTTTTAATATTAAATCGAAGCATTTCTTTGGATCGCCCTTCCATTTGTAGAATCAATGGAAGAACGGTTCCCAACAGTGTCTTAACAGAAGTTGGAAATGCGTTGGCCGATTCAACCTACCAGCAACAAAATCAATCTTTGCTAAATGGGAAAGCTCAAATGGAGTTTTTAGACCAATATATTGGAACCGAACATTTGGAAAATTTGAAAAATCTGAAAGAAAAAGTTGCGAATTACCGGCAAATTGAAAAATTTATTCAAGAAGAAAATTCGGATGAAGCGTCTCGAGTTCGAGAAATGGAGCTTTTGCGATATCAGATGGATGAAATAGAGGAGTTGGCCCTGCAAGAAGGAGAACTAGAAGAGTTAGAAAAAGAAGGCAAACGCCTAAAAAATTCTACAAAAGTTCAAGAGTCTTTGTTTTCTATGGATTCTTTGGTTAATCAAGAGAGAGGGATCCGAGAGTTGTGGGACCGTTATTCTTCAGAAATTGCATCAATAGAAAGCTTAGATGAAGGATACGAAGCCCTGTCTAAACGGGTGGAATCCATAGGTTATGAATTAATGGAAATCTTTTCTGAAGGAAGATATTTCTTGGAGTCTATGGATTTTAATGAAGAACGATTGTACCAAGTAGAAAATCGATTGAATTCGATTTATACGGCCATGCGAAAATATGGAAATGGGTATGATAAAATAACCGATTATTACCAAGAAGTTTCAGAACGTTTTGCTTTTCTTGAAAGTTTTGAAGAAAAAATGGAGGAACAAAAAAGAGAGGCGCAACTTAGATATAAAGAAGCCATGGAAATGGCAAAAATCATCCATGAAACGAGAGAAAAAGCCTCTGGTCAATTGGAAGAAAAAATGGTGAGAGAATTACAAGAATTAAACATTCCCCATGGAAAATTTTCCATTCATTTGGATGAGATTCCAATGAATGAACAGGGGATTGATAAGGTCGTGTATTATATTTCCACCAACAAAGGAGAAAAGCTATATCCTTTAACAGAAATTGCTTCTGGTGGAGAGATGAGTCGTATTTTGTTAGCTTTCAAAAGTATAATGGCGGATGTAGACCGAACGGAAACTTTAATTTTTGATGAAATTGATATTGGGATGAGTGGAAAAACGGCGAAAATAGTCGGAGAAAAGATGAAAAAATTGTCCAGGACCCATCAACTTTTGGTCATTAGTCACTTGCCTCAAGTGGTATCAAGAGCAAAGGAACAATATCAAATAAAAAAACAGTTAGAGGGCGGAAGGACGACTTCCCACATTATAAAGCTTTCTGAGGAAGAAAGAATTGAGTCTATAGCGACTATGATTAGTGGAGAGAGCAACAAAGAAACTCGTGAAACGGCAAGGAATATGCTAAAGGATTCTTATAGCAATAATAGAGGTGAATAATGGAACAAAAAGAGAGAGTCATTCGTACAGAAAAAATTTATGAAGGACGAATCTTAACGTTATCAAGAAGTACCGTTGAGTTAGAAAATCAAAAATATGCGAAAAGAGAAATTGTAGAACATGGAGGATCTGTTGTTGTTTTGGCCTTTACGAAGGAAGACAAAATCGTCTTTGTGAAACAATATCGTGTGGCTGTGGGAAAAAATTTACTGGAATTGCCAGCTGGTTTGATCGATCATGGAGAAACTCCAAGGGATGCAGCTCTTCGTGAATTAGAAGAAGAAACTGGATTTAAGGCAAATTCCATTCAATTTTTATTTGAATTCTTCTCGAGTCCTGGGTTTACAACAGAAAAAATTCATCTGTTTGAAACAAAGGATATTCTGCTAGGAAAAAGGGATTTAGATGAAGAGGAGAATATAGAAATCGTAGAATATACAGTAGAAGAAGCTTTGAAAATGGTAAAATTGGGACAAATAACCGATGCCAAAACCATTATGGGAATTTTACACGCTAGTTTAGAAAGGAAATAATATGCATAAGACAATGGATTTTATAAAAAGTAAGATAAATATGGAGCCAAAAGTGGGGATTATTTTAGGAAGTGGATTGGGTGATTTTGCCGACACTTTGGAAGAAGCTGTATCCATTCTTTATAGTGAAATTCCCGGTTTCCACCAATCTACCGTGGTAGGGCACAGTGGAGAATTGGTATTCGGTTACAAAGAAGGCGTACCAATGGTATGTATGAAAGGGCGAATTCACTATTACGAAGGAATTTCCATGGATCAAGTGGTATTTCCTACGAAAGTTTTGTGCGCTTTGGGAATAGAAACCCTAATAGTTACCAATGCGGCCGGCGGTGTAAATGAGGAATTCAAGCCAGGAGATTTAATGTTAATTCGTGACCACATTAATTTTGCAGGAATCAATCCGTTAATTGGGCCAAATGATGAAAAAGATGGACCAAGATTCCCAGATATGACTTACACCTACGATAAAGATCATTTGGAAATGGCAAAAAGAGTAGCCGATACCTCTGGTTTGGGATTGCAAGAAGGTGTTTATATGTATTTTACCGGTCCAAGTTACGAGACGCCGGCTGAAATAAAAATGGCAAGAATTTTAGGTGCAGATGCCGTTGGTATGAGTACGGTTCCAGAGGCCATCATTGCCAATCACCGCGGGGTAAAAGTTTTGGGAATTTCTTGCATTACAAATATGGCAGCAGGAATCTTAGAAACCCCATTGGATCATAGTGAAGTTACAGAAGTTTCAAAAATGGTACGAGAATCCTTTATTGCTTTTGTAACAAATTGCATTAAGGAGCTAGGAAATGAACGCAATTGAGTTAATTGAAAAGAAAAAATATGGTGGAACATTTACGGAAGAAGAAATCCGAAGTTTTGTTAAGGAATATGTAGATGGCAATTTACCAGATTATCAAATGAGTGCTTTGTTAATGGCGATCTATTTTCAAGGAATGAGCCATGAAGAAACGGATTTCTTGACACAAGCCGTAATTGATTCAGGAGAGACCATTGATTTATCTGCCATTGAAGGAAAAATTGCCGACAAGCATTCTACTGGAGGCGTAGGAGACACAACCACCTTAACTTTAGGCCCTATTTTATCTGCTTGTGGCTTGCCGATTGCAAAAATGAGTGGTCGTGGTTTGGGTCATACAGGAGGAACGTTGGACAAATTGGAAAGCATTCCAGGATTTAGCGTAGAACTTTCTGTAGAAGAAATTATTAAGAAAGCCAACGATAATGGGATTGTAATTGCTGGCCAAAGTGCCAATATTACACCAGCAGATAAAAAATTATACGCTCTTAGAGATACAACAGGGACTGTCGATTCGATTCCTCTAATTGCAGCAAGTATTATGAGTAAAAAATTGGCCATTGCCAGTGATATTTTGCTTTTGGATGTAAAAGTTGGGGAAGGGGCCTTTATGAAAGACGAAGCTTCTGCGAAGGAATTGGCAGAAGAATTGGTTCGCATAGGAGAATCCTTTGGTCGCCGTACTATGGCGATGTTAACATCTATGGAGCAACCTTTAGGGCTTGCTGTAGGAAATGCCTTAGAAGTAATTGAAGCCATTGAAACCTTAAAGGGAAATGGCCCTGAAGATTTGGAATATCTTTCTGTATATTTGGCGGCAAAAATTTTAGAGATGGCCGGAGAAGGTACTTTTGAAGAAATGGAAAAGAAAGCCTATTCTGTTATTGAATCGGGGGAAGCCTTGAAGAAATTTGCCATTTTGGTAGAGAACCAAGGTGGAGATTCTGCCGTAATAGAAGATTACAATTTATTCCCTCAATCTCAATATAAAAAGGAAATTAAAGCAGAAAAAGCAGGTTATTTTTCTGCCTTGCCTGCTCGAGAAATAGGAATTCTAGCAAGAGATTTAGGAGCGGGAAGAAAGAAAATGGACGATGTTCTAGATATGGGAGCAGGCGTTTTATTAAATAAAAAAATCGGTGATAAGGTAGAAAAAGGTGATGTTTTGGCTACTTTATTTGGAAACGATGAAAAAGTAGTCCAAGAACAAGAGAAAGTCTTTTTATCTTTCATCGAAATACAAGAGGAAAAAGTAGAAAAACCCCAACTGATTTTAAGTGAGGTTAATCACAATGTTTAATATTCAAGGTCTCCTTTTCTCTATTCCTGCTTTAATCATTGCCATTGTAGGGCATGAAATTGGTCATGGATTGGTTTCTTATTGGTTGGGAGACGAAACCGCGAAAAGAGATGGACGATTAAGCATCAATCCATTGAATCATATTGATCCAATGGGATTGCTGTTTATGGTTGTATTTCGCTTTGGATGGGCAAAAGCCGTTCCTATTAACCCTATGTATTATAAAAATCGAAAATTGGGAATGATTTTGGTTAGCTTAGCGGGGGTAACGGTAAACTTTTTATTTGCTATTGTATCGGCCTTTTTATTGCTTTTGGCTTCAAGAAACCAATGGGCCATAGCGCCTTTTTTCGTAGAATTATTGTGGTACAATACCATGCTTGGCGTCTTTAATTTGGTGCCTCTACCTCCATTGGATGGATCAAAGGTTTTGGCTTCCTTATTGCCTAGAAAATGGGAATACATGTTTTATCAATACGAACGTTATTTTTATTTATTGCTATTTGTTTTGGTTGTGACAGGAGTTATTAGTGGAGTGATTGGACCTGTTGTATCCGGTCTTTTGAATTTCTTTTTGTCTATTGCTTATAAGGTTGTTCTATGAGTTATATGATTTCTCAAGCTTCCTTTGAAGGACCAATGGAGCTTTTAATTGATTTAATACGAAAACGAAAAATGAATATCTATGATATAGAGATTCACGTTTTGGTAGATGATTTTGTGGAAGAAATTGAAAAATGGGAAAAATTGGAACTCGATATTACCTCTGATTTTATTGCCATGGCTGCTTGGTTATTAAAAATTAAGAGCCAAACTCTATTGCCAAAATTTGTGGCTGAAGGGGAAGAGGAGGAAGAAGATCCTAGAGAAAAATTGGTACAACGAATTCAACAATACGAACAAATGAAAGAATTGGCCATTTATTTGAAAGAATTGGAATCTTATGAAAATCAGGCAATTTATAAAAAACAAGAGGATTTTTCTACTTTTTCTCCAAAAGAGCTATTAAAAAATGTGGAAATAAGGGATCTAAGACAAGCTTTTGAAAATATTATGCAGGCTCATCTTCGGTATGAAAGTGCCGTAGAGGAATTGGAAAAAATCCCAGCCCAAGATTTCACTTTTGAAGAGGCAGAAAGCAAAATTGTTTCCTATTTTGGGGAGAAAAAAGAAATTTCTTTTTCTAAATTAATGAAAAATTCTACTTCTCAAATGGAGAGAATCACTTATTTTTTAACGATTCTAGAATTGATGAAAGCACAAAGAATCTACGGAATAGAAACCGAGGATAAGACAGATATTATTCTGAAGAAACGAGGAGAATGGATTGAATAATCAATTGGCCACTTTGGAGTGTCTATTGTTTGCATGGGGAGATTTATTAAAATTATCGGAAATTGCTCAGGTTTTAGAAGTTTCAAAGCCTCTATGCAAGGAACTCCTTTTAGAATATGAGGAAAAATTAAAACAGGAAGAGCGGGGGTTGCGTTTGGTTCAAGTAGAAGATAGTTATCAGTTGTCTACGAAACCAGAATTGTTCGCGAAGGTACAGGAATACGCGAAAGGGAAACAAAAAAAATCTTTGTCCAATGCGGCCATGGAAACATTGTCCATTGTGGCCTATCAGCAACCCATATTAAAAACAGATATTGAAGAAATTCGTGGCGTTCGTTGCGATCAAGTTTTGAAAAATTTAATGGATGCAGAATTGGTAGAAGTGGTTGATCGGTTAGAGGTTCCAGGTCGCCCCAATGTGTACGGAACCACGGAGTTCTTTTTGAAAAAATTTGGTTTGAAATCCATTGAAGATTTACCAAGTCAAGAGATAGCGAATGAACCCCTAAACTTTTTGGAGGAATAATGCGATTACAAAAATACATGGCCCATTCGGGCGTTGCCAGTCGAAGAAAAAGCGAAGAGATGATTGCCCAAGGAAAAGTAAAAGTAAATGGGAAGATTATTCGTGAACAAGGATATATTGTTGAAAGAGGCGATGTAGTAGAAGTAAATGGCAAAAAAATTGAGCCAGAAAGCCAAATGGTGTATGTGATGTTAAATAAGCCAAGAGGCGTTTTGTCTACAGCATCCGATGAAAAAAATCGAAAAACCGTATTGGATTGCATTGATGAATTTAAGGATTTGCGTTTGTATCCCGTAGGCCGTTTGGATCGGGATACTTCTGGATTGATTCTCTTGACAAACGACGGAGAATTTACACAAAAAATGCTCCACCCAAAATTTGAATTGGAGAAGACCTATTATGCAACAGTGGAAGGAAATGTTCGTAAGGAAGAGCTTCGTCCATTGATTGAGGGGATTGAATTGGAAGATGGAATAACAGCACCTGGGAAATTTCGTATTGTAGGGAAAAGAAGTGCGAAAACTCGCATTGAATGTAAAATTAGAGAAGGAAGAAATCGCCAAATCCGCAGAATGTTTGAGGCGATTGGACATCCTGTAGTTTCTTTAGAGCGTACACAATTTGGAACATTAAAATTAGGTGGGCTTGGTAAAGGAAGCTATAGAGAATTGACAGAAAAAGAAGTTGAGGCGTTGAGAAATTCTTTATGAAAACACCTAAAAATGCAGTAGAATGGTCCCATTTTTTTATCGAATCCTTTGTAAAAAATTATGACGTTGCCGTGGATTTGACCTTGGGCAATGGTCATGATTTTTTATTTTTATTGGAACGGTTTCAAAAAGTCTATGGCTTTGATATTCAAAAAGTGGCTTTGGAAAAAACCGCCGATAGATTGAAAGATAAAAATGTAGAAAAAGAATATTATATGATTTTGGACGGCCATGAAAATCTAAATGAATATGTGGAAGAAAAGATAGATGCATTGATTATGAATCTAGGTTATTTACCTAGCGGAGATAAATCCATTATTACAAAATGGGATTCTACAAAGAAAGCTTTAGAAAATGGACTGGAAAAACTAAATGTAGGAGGATTTTTTCTAGTGGTCCTCTATAAGGGACACCCTGGCTCCGAAGAGGAATCCCAAGGGTTAGAGAACTATTTGCAACAATTGGACCAAAAAGAGTTTACGGTACATAAAATATCTTGTTGTAACCAAAGAAATACACCTCCGGAATTGTACGGAATTGAAAGGATAAAAGGATGAAAATAGGCGTTGTTGGTGGTGGACCAGGAGGTATGATGGCAGCTATATGGGCTGCTCGCTCGGGGAATCACGAAATTCATTTGTTTGAAAAAAATGAAAAATTAGGAAAAAAATTGTTTATTACGGGCAAAGGACGATGCAATCTTTGTAATGATTGTGAGGATTCTTATTTTTTTGAACAAGTAGTCAACAACTCTTCCTTCCTCTATTCTTCCTATTACACATTTCCTCCTTACCAAACGATGGAATTTTTTGAATCTTTGGGACTACACCTAAAAGTAGAAAGAGGGAATCGAGTATTTCCAAAAAGTGATCATTCCTCCGATGTAATTAAAGCTTTACAAAAAGAATTGGAAAAGCAAGGCGTTCAAATTCATCTTAAGGAAGAAGTAAAATCTTTAGAAAAGAAAAAGAATTTTGTTTTGGGCACCAATCGAAATCAATATGAATTGGATAAAGTCATTTTGGCTACAGGAGGAATCACTTATTCCTCTACTGGTTCTACGGGAGATGGTTACGTCTGGGCAAAACACTTTGGCCATAAATTGATAGAGACGAGAGCTGGATTGGTTGGGATAAAAACAAACCAAGAAAAGAAAGAAAATCTTATGGGATTGACCTTGAAAAACGTAGAGCTTTATGGAAAAACAAAGAGAAAAACCTATCGTTTTTTTGGGGATTTATTGCTAACCCATTATGGAATTTCTGGGCCCATTGCTTTAAGTATGTCTTCTTATATTAACCGAGAAAAGAACCCAGAAATATGGGTAGATTTGAAACCTGCCTTAACAAAAGAACAATTGGATCAGCGAATGCAAAGAGAGATTCAAAAACAATCCAACCGTTCTTTGCAAAAGATTATGGAAACTTTGTTGCCAAAATCTTTGGTGGGAAATTTTCTCTCTCAATGGAATTTGGACCATGAGAAAAAAGCAAATCAAATTACAAAGGAAGAACGAAGCCAGATTATAGAAGGATTAAAAAAATATCCTCTTCCTTACAAAGGATTGTTCCAGCAAGATACGGGAATTATCACCAGTGGAGGCGTTTCTGTAAAAGAGATTGATCCCTCTACCATGGAATCAAAAAAAGTGGAGGGTTTATATTTTGTCGGAGAAATGATGGATGTAGATGCTTTAACAGGTGGATTTAATTTGCAAATCGCCTTTTCTACAGGACATTTGGCAGGAGTATCGGTAGGAAGTGAGGAAAGAAAATGAATGTTCGAATCGCCATTGATGGGCCTTCAGGAGCAGGGAAAAGTTCCATTGCAAAAGGTTTGGCAAAAAAACTAGATATCGTATATGTGGATACGGGAGCTTTGTATCGCGGTGTGGCTTTAGTGGCCAAAGAAAATAAAATGGAAGAAAATTTAGGAGAATTATTAAAAACATTAGAGTCTTCAAAATTTTCTTATATAGAAGGAAAGATTGCCATTAATGGAAAAATTGTAGAAGATCAAATTCGCAATCAAGAAATTTCTTTACTCAGCTCAAAGCTTTCTAAGGAAAAAGAAATCAGAGAATATTTATTGGGAATTCAAAAGGAAATGGCGAGAGAATCTTCTGTTGTAATGGAAGGAAGAGATATAGGGTCTGTTGTTATTCCCAAAGCAGAAGTTAAATTTTATTTAACGGCCTCCCCAGAAATTCGTAGCAAAAGACGTTATGATCAATTGAGAGAAAAGGGAGAAACCGCCGATTTGGATAAGATTTTACAAGAGACCATTGAGCGAGATAAAAGAGATCAAGAACGGGAGATTGCTCCTTTGGTCCAAGCAGAAGACGCTATTTTAGTAGATTCTTCCCATATGACAGAAGAGGAAGTTTTGGAATTTATGTATGAAAAAGTTTTGGAGAAGAAACAATGTATAGAGCACTCGTTACGATAATACGTCCTTTTTTGAAAATTTTATTTCGCATAAAAATACAAGGGGATAGGCAATTGCCCGAAGGGCCCGTTGTTGTTATAGGAAATCATACGAGCGATTTTGATCCGTTTATTGTATCGATTTTATTTGATCGACAAATCCACTGGATGGCGAAAAAAGAACTATTTTCCAATAAAATATTGGCCTATATTTTGGAAAAAGTAGGGGCTTTTCCTGTAGATCGGAAGAACAATGACATTCGCAGTATGCGAAAAGCCATGTCTATATTGAAAGAAGGAAAGGTCCTGGGAATTTTTCCTGAGGGAACTCGAGTAAAAACAATAGATTACACCCAAGCCAAGTCTGGAGCGGCTTTGATTGCTTCTAGAATGGGGGCAAAAGTTGTTCCCATTTATATTGAAGGGAAAATAAAGCCTTTTTCAAAAATCACAGTTCATAGACGACCAGATTTAGCTCTCCCCTCAGGCAAGAGGACCGAAGAGGAATACGAAAAAGATATGGTAGGAATTATGAAAAATATTTATGAAGGGGTGCAATACGATGGAAATACTCCTTAGTGAATGCTATGGATTTTGTGGTGGAGTAAAACGAGCCGTACAATTGGCTTTTGATACAGCCGAAAAAGAAACGCAGGTAAAAATTATTGGGGAACTCGTTCATAATGCTTCTGTAGTGGAGGAACTTTCCTCTTTAGGAGTGGAACAAATTTCTCCAAGAGATGCAATTGAAAACAGTGTTGTGATTACAAGAAGCCACGGAATTGAGAAGCAAGAGAAGGAAAAATTAATTGCAACTGGCAATACCGTTGTGGATACAACTTGTCCTCATGTTATAAAAATTCAAAAAATTGTAGAGGAAGCGACAGAGGAAAATGTCCCTGTTATTCTCGTAGGGAAAAAAGATCATCCAGAAATTTTAGCCATAAAAAGTTATGGGAAAGAGAATGTTTTTGTGGTTTCCCATGAAGATGAGATAAATTCATTGAATTTCGATCAATTTTCTAAAATTGTGGTCGTTTCTCAGACAACAAATCCAATAAACTTGTTAAATCGGGTAGAAGTTCGCTTAAAAGAGGTTTTCACAGGCGAAATTTTGTTGTATAATACTATATGTAAAGCCACAAAAGACCGCCAGGAAGCCTGTCGTGTGTTGGCTAAGACGGTGGATTGTATGCTTGTTATTGGTGGTAAGAATAGTGCCAATACAAAGAAGTTGGTGGAGATCGCTTCAGAGTATTGTGAGCATGTCTTTCATATTCAAACCATAAATGAACTCGATCTACGTCCATTAAAAAAATTTAATAAAATAGGTATTACCGCTGGGGCATCTACACCAGATTCGGTAATCAAGGAGGCTGTTAGTAGAATGGAAAATTTAAACAGGGACGAAATGAACAATGAAATGATGGAAGCGATTGAGAATTCTTTTACAAGAGTTCGTCGCGGAGAAATCGTTGAGGGCGAAGTATTATATGTAACAGATAACGAAGTTATGGTTAACATTAATTATCGCGCTGACGGAATTATTTCCAAAGAAGAATTGTCCAATGATCCTGCTGTAAAACCATCTGATCTTTTTGAACAAGGAGATCAAATTCAAGTATTTATCATGAAAATGGACGATGGTGACGGAAACGTAGTACTTTCATACAAACGCGTAGAAAATATGAAAGTATGGGATGAAATGGAAGAAAAGTTCAACAACAAAGAGTTGGTAACTGCAAACGTAAAAAGCGTTGTTAAAGGTGGTTTAACTTGTGAAGTAGAAGGATTAAACGGATTCATTCCTGCTTCTCATGCATCTGTACGTTTCCAACGTGACTTAAGTCGTTTTGTTGGCGAAGAAATGCTTTGCGAAATCATTGACTTTGACAAATCAAGAAGAAAATTTGTACTTTCTCGCAAAAACGTAGAAGCAAAAGAAATCGAAGAAAAACGTAGCGAAGTATACGGAAATATCAATGAAGGCGACTTAATTGATGGCACAGTACAACGCTTAACAAACTTTGGTGCTTTTGTTGATATCGGAGGCGTTGATGGTTTAATCCATATTTCTGAATTATCTTGGAATCGTGTAAAACATCCAAGCGATGTTGTTAGTCCAGGACAAGAAGTAAAAGTTCAAGTTCTAAAAGTAGACGAAGAAAACAATCGTATTGCTTTGGGATTAAAACAAACAACACAAAAACCATGGGAAGTATTCACTGACTCTATTAAAGTTGGTGATGTTGTAAAAGGTAAAGTTGTAAACTTGTTAGATTTTGGTGCCTTTGTGCGTCTAGAATCTGGAGTTGACGGATTGCTTCACGTTTCTCAAATTTCTAAAGAGCATGTAGAAAAACCTGCAGACAAATTGGAAATGGGTCAAGAAATCGAAGTAAAAGTTACAGACATCAATAACGAAGACAAAAAAATCAGTCTTTCTATGAAAGCTCTTTTAGAAGATGACGAACCAGCTGCTAAAGAAGAAAAAGAAGTAGTTGCGGAAGCAAAACCAAAAAGAGAACCAAAACCAAAGAAAGAAAAACGTCCAGTAGAACCAGTTGAGGCAGAAGATGACGGATTCTCTATGACGATTGGTGATTTGATTAACTTAAAAGACTTTGACTCAAACGAAGAATAAAACTAGAATGCGCTTTCATAAGAGAGCGCATTTTTTGTAGGAGCGTATATGATTTTAGAGTGTATTCTTGTAGGCCTGATTTTTGGGTTCTTTATTTCTAAAAAGAAAAGAGCTTATTTTCCCCATTTAGAGCTGTCCAAACTATGGATTTCTGTTCTAGGAGCGGGTTTATTTCTAATGGCTCTTTATGGCCCAAAATATCTTCCAAATTCTTTGGGAAGCTTTATCTATGAAAACTTTTCCATATTTCATTGGTTGGGCCTATTTGGGATGGCTCTAGGATTTTTGCTGCCAAAATTTCATCCAGGAAAAATTCTAGTAGGAATAGGATTTTTGATGAATGGATTGGCTGTATTTTCAAATGGGAAAATGCCTGTGTCAATGAATGCTTTGCTAAAAATACAAGATAGCAAAACCATACAAATTTTACTTCAAAACCAGGCAATGACTCATGAGATTTTGGACGAAAATACGAACATGCAATTTCTGTGCGATATCATCCCTTTTCAATCTCCTCTTTCTGGGAGTAAGGTTATGAGCCTGGGGGATGTATTGTTGGCGTTAGGAGTTGGAATTGTTGTATTTTCTTATATTACGATTATAAAAAGGAGGGAAACCAATGATTGATTTTATAAATCGGTCCTTATCAACGTTACGAATTCAAGATATTATTGATATTGCAATTGTAGCGGTGGTTGTCTATTGGCTTTATAAACTCCTTCGCGGTACACGAGCGGAACAATTGAGCAAAGGGATTATTATTCTGCTGGTTTTAACAAAGGCCAGCGAATGGTTTGAATTATTTACGGTGCATTATTTACTAAGTAACTTAATGACATTGGGATTCTTGGCGCTTCTTATTGTTTTTCAACCAGAATTGCGTAGAGGGTTGGAGTTTATAGGAAGAAGTAGTTCTTTGCGGACTTCTTTGCTAGGGGATCAGAAAAAACGCCATTCAGCTATTCGAGAGCTCATTGACGCCATTGGCTCTTTGTCTCGCCAAAAAATAGGAGCTCTAATTGTAATAGAGAGACAAACAGGGCTAAGTGAAATTGTGGATACAGGAACCAAATTAAACGCTAGAATATCCTCTGCTTTGCTGATTAACATTTTCATTCCCAATACCCCTCTTCATGATGGGGCAGTGGTAATAAAAGATGAAACCATACTATCTGCGGCAAGTTTTTTGCCTTTGTCTGATGAAAGAAATATTTCTAAAGAATTGGGGACAAGACACCGTGCGGCTTTAGGAATCAGTGAACGAAGCGACTGTATGGCCATTGTTGTCAGCGAGGAAACAGGATCGATTTCTGTGGCAGAGTACGGGAAATTAAGCAGACACATTGATTTGCCTTCCTTAGAAACCATGTTAGAAAGCATTTATTTACCAGAAAATCTAGTTGATACAGACAGGGCCGGACGATGGGGAAGAGGTGGTAGACTATGAAATCAAAATTAAGAGGTCATAGAGAAACCATAATGAAAATCCTCTCCGTTATTGTTGCCATTATTCTTTGGTCCTATGTAATGAGCGAGGTAGACCCTACCATAAATCGTTCCTTTCAAAATATACCGGTAGAATATCGAAATCTATCGACTTTAAGAGAAAATAATTATCACATTACCAGTCCCAAAGAGGCCTATGTAGATGTGGTGGTTCGAGGACAGAGAAAAACAGTAAATGCCATGAAATCCAACGACATTGTAGCCTATGTAAATGTGGGAAACCTAGTCGAAGGATCTCATTCTATTCCCGTTCAAGTACAATTATCGGATACAAGTGTTTCCTTGCAGCAACAAGACCCTTTGCGAATTACTTTGGAAGTAGATAAAGTAATTTCAGAAGAGTTTAAGGTGGATGTAGAAACGGTCGGAGAATTATCCGATGGATACATTTTAGAAAGTGCAAAATTAAATCAAGATTCTGTATCCATTCGCGGGCCTAAGAGGGCACTTGACTCCATTTATAAAGTGGTGGCAAAGGTGAATTTGAATAGCCGGACAGAAACCACTTTGGTAAATGCAAAAATTGTAGCCTATGATGAAAATGGGGAAGAAATTCCATCTGTAACCTTGGAACCAAATTATGGAGAAGTGCAATTAACGATATTAAAATCTAAGAATATTCCTATAGAGATTGTTTTTGATGAAGAAGAATTTGATGAAGAAGAAGTAGAAGGATTTATTCGAGATCGAGTAGAAATAACACCAAATACGGTAAACGTTGTAGGAAATAATGAGGTTTTGAGTAAAATCCAAACCATTCAAACACAAATGGTATCTAAGGCGAATTTAATGGAATCTCAAACTCTTACCGTTGGTTTGGAAGTGCCAGAAGGGGTTCGTTTGGCTGAGTCCAACGCGACGTATTTATTGCGATACAATAGGGACGCAAAAATAACAAAAGAATTTGTTCTATCAACAAAAGATTTATATTATAAAAATTCTGAGGAAGTATTGTCCTCCGATGTAGATAGGGATGTAGATCAAGTAAAAATAGTTGTATCTGGTGAAAAGAATTTAATAGAAGCTTTGAATCAATCGGATCTAAAATTGGTAATCAATCCTGAGAAAAGAACGGGAGAAGAAACGGTCAAGCTTGAATTGCAAAGACCCAATGGGGTAGAGATTCTGTCTATGGATCCATCAGAGATTCAGTTAAAATGGTAAATTGTATTGAAAGAGCAAAAAAATCTTGTTAGAATAATGTAATGCAGTTGTTTTGTGAGTGTAAAAGGAGGGGTTTGTTTGAATTTTATTGGAGATGGATTAACGTTTGATGATGTTTTATTGATGCCTGCCTATTCGGAGGTACTTCCTAACGAAACAGATTTATCAACAAAGATTACGGAAAAAATTACCTTAAATATTCCTTTAATGAGTGCAGGGATGGATACGGTTACAGAATCTCAAATGGCCATTGCGATGGCAAGAGAAGGTGGAATTGGAATTATCCACAAAAATATGAGCTTAGAAGAGCAAGCGAAAGAAGTAGACCGTGTAAAACGTTCTGAACATGGTGTTATTACAGATCCATTTTCATTGTCCAAAGAGCGTCCAATATTAGAAGCAACAGAGTTGATGCGCCATTATCGAATTAGCGGTGTACCAATTATTTCTGCCAATGGAACTCTTGAAGGAATCATTACCAATCGAGACATTCGTTTTGAACAAGACTTAAATAAAGCCATTGATGAAGTAATGACAAAAGAAAACTTAATTACAGGCCCTGAAGGAATATCTATGGATGAAGCCCTAGATGTTATGCGACAATATAAAATTGAAAAATTGCCTTTGATTGACGACAAACACATTTTGAAGGGTTTAATTACAATCAAAGACATTGAAAAAGCCATTCAATATCCAAATTCTGCAAGAGATAATCGTGGACGATTATTAGCAGGAGCGGCGATTGGTGTAACAAAAGACGTTATGACTCGTGTAGAGGCATTAAAGGCTGCAGGAACGGACTTATTTGTTATTGATACAGCACACGGTCAATCCCGTGGTGTATTGGAGACGATTAGAGAAATCAAAAAAACATTCCCAGATATTCAATTGGTTGCAGGAAATGTAGCAACTTATCGCGGAACTTTGGATTTGATTGAAGCGGGAGCAGACTGTGTAAAAGTGGGTATCGGGCCAGGATCCATCTGTACGACACGTGTAGTTACAGGGATTGGCGTGCCTCAAATTTCTGCCATTATGAACTGCGCAAAAGCAGGACAAGAAAAAAATATTCCAATTATTGGTGATGGTGGAATTAAATACTCTGGCGATGTAACCAAAGCCATTGCAGCTGGAGCCGATGTAGTTATGTTAGGTTCTATGTTTGCTGGAACGGATGAAAGTCCAGGAGAAGAAATTTTCGTAGAAGGTAGAAGATTCAAAAGCTACCGCGGCATGGGATCTTTAGGAGCTATGAGTTCTGGTTCTAGCGACCGTTATTTCCAATCTGAAACAAAAAAATATGTTCCAGAAGGGGTTGAAGGTCGTGTGCCTTACAAAGGAAAAGTAGGGGATGTAGTATATCAATTGCTTGGCGGTCTAAAATCTGGTATGGGCTATGTGGGAGCAAAAAATATTTATGAATTGAAAACCAATACAGAATTTATGAAAATTACTCCAGCAACATTACAAGAAAATCACCCACACAATATTACAATTACAAGAGAGAGTCCAAATTATATTGGAAACTATTAAAAAGAAGCTGGCCGAGGAAACTTGGCTAGCTTTTATTACGCAAAATTCTATATACTATACATAAAACTATAGTATAATAGTTAAATAAAGTGATTCTTAGAACGGGGGTCTAATTTATGAAAGTATCAATCATTATGGGAAGTTATAGCGACCATGAAGTTGGTTTGGAAGTGGCAAAAACGTTAAAAGAATTTGGGATTTCTTTTGATATGAGCGTATATAGTGCCCATCGAACACCAGTGGATGTAGTAGAGCACATTCAAAAAATGGAAGAAGAAGGGGCAGAAATTTTCATTGCTATGGCAGGGAAAGCGGCCCACTTAGCCGGGGTAATTGCAGGAAAAACAACACGCCCGGTAATTGGAATTCCAATGAAATCTTCTTTTTCTGGAGGAATGGATTCCTTATTGTCTACTGTGCAAATGCCTTCTGGCGTTCCCGTTGCTACAGTGGCTGTAAATGGTGGGAAAAATGCTGCTTTATTGGCCGTTCAGATGCTATCTATTGGCAATGATGAATTAAAAGGAAAATTAAAAAATTATAAGAAGGTTATGGTAGAAGACGTTTACGAAATGAACGAGAAGTTAAACGAAAAAATGAAAGAGGTGTTGTAAATGAAGTCAGATGTTGAAATTGCACTTAGTTCAAAACTTGCCCCAATGAATGAGGTGGCGGAAAAAATTCATTTAACTCCTGATGATATCAATCATTACGGTAAAAAAATGGCAAAAATTTCTCAAGAAGCTGTAAATCAAGCGAAAGAAAATAAAAAAGGCCATTTGATTTTAGTAACAGCAATCAATCCAACACCAGCTGGAGAAGGAAAGACAACAACCAATATTGGTTTGTCTATGGCCTTAAATAAATTGGGCTATTCTTCTATTTCAACTTTACGCCAACCAAGCTTAGGACCTGTTTTTGGAGTAAAGGGAGGAGCCGCTGGAGGAGGATATAGCCAAGTTCTTCCAATGGAAGATATCAATCTTCATTTTACAGGAGATTTTCATGCGATTACTTCTGCAAACAATTTAATCTGTGCTATGTTGGATAACCATATCCATCAAGGAAATGAATTGAAGATCAATCCAAAAACCATTACATTAAAACGTGTTTTGGATATGAACGACCGCGTTCTTAGACAAATTACTGTAGCCCACGGCCCTTCAAAAAATGGGGTTATGCGCGAAGATGGATTTGATATTACCGTAGCTTCAGAAATTATGGCCATTTTGTGTCTGTCTAGAAATCTTTCTGATTTTAACGATCGAGTTTCTCGTATGATTGTCGCTAGAACTTATGACAATGAACCAGTATATGTAAGCGACTTAAAAGCAGAAGGCGCGGTAACTCTTCTGATGAAAGACGCTATTTTACCAAATTTAGTACAAACAACAGAACAAACACCAGCCATTATTCACGGTGGGCCATTCGCCAATATTGCTCATGGATGTAACTCAATCATTGCAACGCAAACCTCTTTGGGATTGTGCGATTATACCGTTACAGAAGCAGGATTTGGAGCCGATTTAGGAGCAGAGAAATTCTTAGATATTGCTTGTCCAGTGGGAGATTTAAAACCAAGTGCCGTTGTAATCGTAGCCACTATCCGTGCATTAAAATACAATGGAGGACAGCAAGTAAGCGATTTATCCGCAGAAGATATTGAATCTTTGAAGAAAGGGTATAAAAATTTAGAAAGACATGTTGGAAATATACAAGGTTATGGCTTGCCAGTTGTAGTAGCAATCAACCGCTTCCCAACAGATACAGAAAAAGAAATCGAAACCCTTCGAGAATTATGCAAAGCCCTAGGAGTGGATGTTGTATTATCTGAAGTATGGGCAAAAGGTTCAGAAGGTGGATTGGATTTAGCAAAAGCTGTAGTGGATCTTTGTGAAAAAGAGAATACCTATAAACCTTTATATGATTACAGTGATTCCATAACAGAAAAAATTGAAAAAGTAGCAAAAAATATTTATCATGCATCCGATGTAGAATATAGTAAAGAAGCTCTTGATGAAATTCAAAACATTGAGACATTGGGGGCAGGGAATTTGCCTGTTTGTATTGCAAAAACACAGATGTCCTTCTCAGACGATCCTACAAAATTGGGAGCGCCAGAAAACTTCTCTATTTATGTTCGTGAAATTAAATTGTCCAATGGAGCGGGATTTGTCGTAGTAAAAACGGGAGATATTATGACAATGCCAGGATTGCCAAAAGTACCTGCTGCAGAAAAAATGGAAATTAAAGAGGATGGAACGATAACGGGACTATTCTAAGGAGTTGAACTATGACTTACGACTCAAAATTAAAAAACAAAAGTACAGAAGGGCTTTTTGACGCCATTTTGGCTTTGGAAAACAAAGAAGAATGCTATCGATTCTTTGAAGACATTTGTACAGTAAAAGAGGTTCAAGCTATTTCTCAACGATTGGAAGTAGTGAAATTATTGGTACAAAACAAAACGTACAATGAGATAGAGAAAGAAACCAGTGCATCAACCGCTACCATTAGTCGAATCAATCGAGCGTTAAATTATGGAGCGGATGGATACAAAACTGTATTAAAAAAACTGGGATATATGGATGAAGAGTAAAAAAATTCAATGAAGCCACAAGATAGAACGATATAAAGTTTTGAGTTTTGATGTGACCCCAAAAAGTTAGACTTTTATTGCGTAACAGATATTAGAATCTGTTACGCAATTTTTATGCAGCTAAGAGACTAAGTCTGTATTGCACAGGACTCATCCATCCTAGTTTTTCTTTAATTCGTTGTTCATTATAATATTTTATATATCGTTCGATTTCTGACTTTAATTCCTCATAACTATAGTAAACAACACCATAATAGATTTCTTGTTTAAGGAGACCAAAAAAGTTCTCCATCACAGAGTTGTCATGGCAGTTTCCTTTGCGTGACATACTTTGGAAAATTCTTTCTTCATTAAGACGATGCGAGTATGCCTTCATCTGATATGCCCAACCTTGATCTGAGTGGAATGTTCTTCGATATGGACAATCAGAGGTTATTGCAATTGCCTGTTCTAATGCATCCATAACATTTTAGCTGATGGTTGCCTTGCTATTCCAAAGCTGATAATTTCACCATTACACATATCCATAAATGGATCTAGATACAGCTTGTGCATGGTCATATGACCTTTCACATCAATCTCATAATATTTAAACTCAGTAGTATCCGTAGTAATCTTCTGATGAGGAATATGCGTGTTAAATCGTCTCTTTATACGATTAGGAGCAACCGTTCCGACTTTTCCCTTGTATGAGCTGTATTTACGATTTTTACGAGTGAATGATGTTACCTGTAAACCTAGTTTCTGCATTATACGTTGTACTTTCTTTTTGTTTACACAGTAGCCTTGATTTCTTAATTCTCCAACCATTCGACGATAACCATAATTCTTGTGAGTCACTCTGATTTCAAGAATCTTCTCCTCGATTTCTTTGTCAGGGTTTTCTCTATCAAATCTTTTCTGCCAGTACATATATGTTGCCTTAGGCATGCCTGTATAAGAGAGAAGGTCTTTTAGTTTGAATTCTCCTCGGAGGCTGTTGATGACGAGCGCCGTTCTCTCATTTTTACCTCGTCCTCTAAGCGCAGCCTCCTCAGTTCTTTTAAAAAGGCATTCTCAATTCTTAGCTTAAGCAGTTCATCCTCTAATTCTTTTACGTGTTTGGCACTGGTGTCGACAACGCTGTTTTCTTGAGTTATTGGTTCGTTATCTATCTTAGGTTTATCCAATGTTTTCTTTCTACCTTTCCTACGAGGTCTCAAAGCATCAGGACCTGCAACACGAAAGCGATTAACCCAGTTAGCAATCATACTTGGATTTGTTATACCTTCTTGAATCGCCAAGTCTTGATATGAAATCTCACTTGATAGATATGATTCTACAACAGAAATCTTCTTTTCGAAAGAGTATTTTGTTTGCTTACGAGAACGCATTAATCCTTCATCACCGAACGCTTTGTATGCATTAATCCATTTGCGCAGCTGAGAGTCAGAACCTAATCTATATTTTTTAGAAAGATATGGCGTTCCTCCTTTACCATCCAAATATTCTAAAACAACTTTCTTCTTGAATTCAAAATTATATTTTGCCATAAAAATACCGACCTCCCAATCGTTAGATTTTTTGGTCTAACTTTTGGGGGTTGGTACATTTATATCGTTCTTTTTTATTAATACATGCTTTATGCATTGACAGAGGTATTTTTTTTTTGATAAGCTGAAGATGCAAACGTTATTCTTGTTGAAAAAAGGAGGTTAATGTAAAAATCAAGATAAGATTTTTAGCGGTTTCTTTGGTTTTTGTGATGCTACTAGGGTCGCTTGGATATGCCTATTCATTAAACGGAAGAAAGATATCCACAACAGTGACCTACGTCCCCCATAATTTATTTGGCAGTCTGACAAAATCTCATTTTAACAATGCTTTGTATGAATGGAATTCCGGGTCAGGAAGAAATTTAATGCAAGTAAGTCAAAATACGCATACTAAAATGAATTTTCCCTCTCGCGATTCTCAGAATTGTATTTATAGAAAGAGTGTTTCAGATTCCTATGTAGCTCTTAACAAATCCTATTTTAATAGTAGAGGAGTTATATTAGAGTCTGATATTAATTTTAATATGAATAAAAATTTTGCTAATAGTGCGCAAGATAATGCTTTTGATGTTTGGACCGTAATGTTACATGAAGCAGGGCATACAGCGGGTTTGGATCATTCCTCCAATTCGTCTGCAGTCATGTGGCATACAGTTTCGAAAAATTCCACAAAGAGATTTTTGCATTCAGATGATCGAAATGGATTAAAAGCCATTTATTAAAAGGAGGAGAACGATGAAAAAAACAAACAAATGGATGATAGCATTCTTGCTAAGTGTTTTTGCATTGACGATATCCTCTTGTGGGAAAGAGGAAGCACAGTCTAAAGAAAAATTGTATGTAGATGTGTCTGCTGTTTATGAGGAATTAACTCCTCAAGAGATGATGATGAAATCAGACCTTGTGGTAGAGGTTAAGTATAAAGGTACAACCCCTCCTTTCCGAGTAAAATCTGCTACAGGAGGAGATCCCATGACTTTCAAAGATACCAAATTTGAGATTGTAGAAGTTTTTAAGGGGAATAAGTCTGTTGGAGATTCAATCCAAGTAAGAACTCTTGGAGGAGAGATTGAACTTGAAGATGGGGTGAATGAAGTTACCATAGGAGACTATGATAAAATAAAATTTACTGGGAAAAACCATTTTATTTTATTCTTATACTATCCTCTTGGATCCGATTACAACACAAGAGAAGATTACTATGCTCCAACAAATGGACCTAGTAGTATATTGAAGTCAATAGATGGTAGGGCTATTTCCTATGAGACAGAGAATGAATTTACCAATGTAGATGATCTAAGGAAGATGGAAAAAGGAGGAACTTTTTTAGAGGATTATAAAGAAAATTTAAATCAGTCTTATCAATCTGGTCAAATTAGTGAAGAAGAATATCAAGATGCAATAGACCTTATGGACCAGTATGGAGAAAAATTAGAATGAAAAAGCTACGGGAGTATTGTTCCCGTAGCTTTTTCATATTTTTTTAGTTTCGAAAAAATCTTCTTATCTGGAGTTACAAAAATGGTCTGAAAATCAGTATAGATAACAAGCCCCGGTTGATTTAGAGGATGTCGTTTAATATATTTTCTTTCGGTATAATCAATTTCTACATTGGCAGACAGTTTTTGTCGACTGTAGTAGGCCGCCAAAGAAGCAGCCATTTCAATGGCTTCTTTTGTTGGCTCTTCCGGAGAACGGAGAATAACATGGGAGCCTGGGCCAGATTTTACATGGAACCATAAATCGTCTTTTCGAGCAAATTTCAAGGTCAACTCCCCATTTTCTCGGTTGTTTCGTCCAACGTAAATTTTCTCTCCCGTTTCTGTTTCAAAAGAAAGAAAATCTCTTTGTTTTTCTTTCTTTTTCTTTTTTTGAGAAGAAGGAGATTTTTTTAAGAACTCTTCCCGGAATTCCTCTTTAATTAAATCAATATCTTCCACAGATTCGGCTTCCTCTAAGGTAAATAGGAGTTCGTCTAAATAACGAATATCTCCTCGCGTGTGTTTTAATTGTTCTTGAATGGTAGATTCTGCGTGTTTTAATTTTGAATATTTTTTGTAATAGTGGGCCGCATTTTGAACGGCGTCTTTTTTTATATCCAAAGGAATCGTAACAGGGTTCATATTGTCGTAAAAATTCTCTAAGGTAACTTCTTGATCCCCTCGTTCCACAGCCCAAGAATTGGCAGAGAGAACATCTCCATAGATTTTATACTTTTCCCGTTCCTTAGCATCACGAAGTTCCAATTCCATCTTTTCTTGTTTTTTCAAGGCACGATCCAATTGATTTTTTATCATTTTATGGAGATTTTGGCTTTTTTGGCGAATGCGATCTCCTAAATCTTTAGAGGTAAAAATATTGTCTAGCATCTCGCTAATCGAATCGTAAGATTTTCGGGACGAGTCGGGATATTGAGTCAAAGGAAGACAGGAAAAGGCAACAACTCGGTCTCCCTCAAAAATTCCATTGGGCTCGTAACGATTTTCCTTTAGAATCTTCATAGTAGAAAAGAAAGCTTCCTCCAATTTTGGAAGTTCCTCTTTCATATGAGAAAGGGGGAGGGCATCTTCAATGGTGGCGCGATAGGAAATTTCCCGGGCAATTAAAGGACTAAAGCCCATATAATTTTGAAGTAAGAAATTTTTCACGCTAACATCGGAAGAATTTTCAAATTTTTCCCGAAACCTTTCTGGTGTTTCCTTTAGAGGATTTTCCTTGGATAGAATTTCTTCATAAGAATAGGGAAGCCCCGGCAAAACTTGACGAACTCGAGAAACCATAGAATTTACACGTTTGATACTATCAATAACGGTATGACTTTCTTTATCAATTAAAATAATATTCGAATGACGCCCCATAATTTCAATGGCCAGAATTTTTTGCACGCGGTCAAACAATTCATTGGTTCCTTCCAAATGAATATGAATCATTCGGTCCATTTCAATTTGTTCAAATCCCAAAATAGTGGCCGATTCCAAATGTTTTCGCAGTAACATACAAAAAGCGGGTGGTGTTGAGGGATTTTTCTTTTTCTCTTGGGTAATATAGGCCCTTGGATTGTTAGCGGAAGCAGACAAAATAAGATTTCCTCTGTTTTTCCCACTACGCAATTGGAGAAGAAGCTCATCTTTTTCCGTCTGGAAAATTCGGTCTACTTTTCCTCCTGTAAACTGTTCGTTTAATTCATATATTAAGGCTTTGGTGACGGTGCCATCAAAACTCATCGTATCACTCCTTTTAATTCCACCTTTAAGCCGTAGGTGGTTTTATTGTATAATACCATATAACGAGGGGTGATTGTATGTTTAGCATGACAGGTTTTGGAATTGGAGAAAGACAAAAGGAAGAATATTCCATTAAAATCCAAATGAAATCCGTAAATCATAAATTTTTGGATATAAAAATTCGCGGAACAGGGGATCAAATGGCTTTGGAGTCTTTGATTAAAGATCGATTGAATAAAGAATTTTCGCGGGGTCACATTGATGTATATGTGGATATAGAATATATATTGCAAGAGAGCCTTGAATTGGACGAAGAATATTTGGCCACTGTACAAGAGATATATGAGAGAGCGGGAAAGTTAGTGGGAAAAGAAGAGACCATTTCTTTGCCATGGCTATTGAATCAAAAGGGCGTTATGATTAAGAAGGATCAAAGCGTAGAAGAAGAGGATTTTAAGAAGGATTTTGAAGAGGCTTTATCTGATGCGGTAAATGGGTTAAAAGAAATGCGCCGAGTAGAAGGGGAAAGCTTGCAAAAAGATTTGGAAGAAAAATTAAAAATTCTTCAAGAAATTGTTCTTCGTACAGAAAAGAAAACCCAATGGACACAAGAGGAGTCAAAGGCGATTTTAAGAGAACGAATTGAGGAATTATTAGGAGAATATTCCATGGACGAAAGTCGTTTTGCGACAGAAGTGGCTTTGTTAATGGATAAAATTTCGATTGAGGAAGAAATTGTGCGATTGAGTTCTCATATTGACCAATTTAATGGTATAATGAACTCTATAGAACCCAAAGGGAGAAAACTGGATTTCTTATTACAAGAAATGAATCGAGAAGCAAATACGATGGGTTCAAAGGCAAGGGATATTGAAATATTACATGATGTAGTAGAGATGAAAACATATATCGAAAACTTGCGTGAGCAAGTTCAAAACCTTGAATAGTATGGAGATTCCATGCAAAAATTACATTCAAATTTCAGAAAGAAAGATTGGTGGATAGATTTGTCGAAAGGTTTTTTATTGGTCCTATCTGGGCCATCAGGAAGTGGGAAAGGTACCGTAAGCCAAGCGTTAATGGAAAGAAGAAATGATATTATCTTTTCGACTTCCATCACAACAAGACAACCTCGCCCAAATGAAGTGGATGGGGAAAATTATTTTTTCAAAACAAAAGAAGAGTTTGAAAAAATGGTTGAAAATGATGAGTTACTAGAATATGCTTACGTTCATACAAATTATTATGGAACTCCAAAAGAATTTGTATTTAATGAAATTGAGAAGGGGGAAATCGTCCTTTTAGAAATCGATGTTCAAGGGGCCCTTCAAATAAAGAAGAAATACAAAAAAGCAGTGTTTATTTTCTTGCTGCCACCAACAATGGAAGAATTGAAAAAACGAATTGTAAACCGTGGTACAGAAACAGAAGCCGATATCAATACTCGTTTTTCCAATGCCTTTAAGGAGTTGGATTTTGTAGGGGAGTATGATTATTTCGTAGTAAATGATCGAGTAGAACAAGCGGTAAAAGACATTGAAAATATTATTGCTGCGGAACGTCTTCGTGTAAAGAGACATGATGATATTAAAAAGAACTTAATAGAAGAGGGGGAAATTCGTTGAATATATTATCTTTTGGCGAAATTTCAAAAATTTCAAATAGTAGATATAGTTTGGTAATGTTGGTTTCAAAAAGAGCTAGAGAAATTGTAGATGGCGATGAACCATTAGTAGAAACAACTCATGAACGTCCGGTTTCCATTGCTTTGGATGAAGCAAGCCAAGGAGCGATCTCTTTTTGTAGCAAAGAGGAAGAAGAAGCACAAAGAGCTTTGTGGAAAGAAATGGAATTAAAAGAAGCAGAACGATTGGAGTCTGAAAAAGAATTTTCCGAAGAGGAAATGAGTCAGGAGGGTTAATATGCTTACAGGTAAGCGTATCCTTCTCGGCGTAACGGGCGGAATTGCCTGTTATAAATCAGTAGATTTAGTAAGTCGATTGAAGAAGCAAGGAGCAGAAGTCAAAGTAGTTATGACAGATGCTGCTTGCGAATTTGTTTCCCCTATTACTTTTCAAACTCTTTCAGGTAACGTGGTTCATACAAAGATGTTTGATCAATTGTTTAATATGGATGTGGAACATATTTCTTTGGCAAAATGGGCCGATTTAATTGTAGTGGCTCCAGCAACCGCCAATACCATTGCAAAAATCCGTTATGGTATTGCGGACAATATGTTAACGACGGTATTGCAAGCAAGAAGATGTCCTTTGGCCATTGCTCCTGCTATGAATACAGCTATGTATGAAAGCAAACAAACCCAAGAAAATATGAAAGCCTTGAAAGAAGAAGGCGTCCATTTCTTTGATCCATGTGATGGGCTATTGGCTTGTGGGGATGTAGGAGCCGGAAAAATGATGGAACCTGTAGATATGGTAGAAAGAATTCGCTACGTATTTACAGAAAAAACTTTAGCAGGGAAAAAAGTTGTGATTACAGCAGGTCCAACTTTGGAGCGAATTGATCCTGTTCGTTTTGTCTCCAATCATAGTTCTGGGAAAATGGGATATTCTATTGCCGAATTGGCAAGAAATCGAGGAGCGGACGTAACATTAATCAGTGGACCAACGAAATTAGAAGCCCCTTGGGGGATGAAAGTTATTCCGGTGGAATCGACATTGGAAATGTTTGCGACGGTAGAAAAAGAATTTGACTCAGCGGATATTCTTGTAAAATCGGCAGCACCTTCTGATTTCCGACCTGCTCATTATACCGATGAGAAAATAAAGAAAAAAGAAAAAGATTCTCTAACCATTGAATTGACACCAAATCCAGATATTGCGAAACATTTTGGAAAATTAAAGAAAAATCAATTCATTGTTGGCTTTGCAGCAGAAAGCCATATGCTAGAGGAACACGCCCAAAGAAAATTAAAAGAAAAAGGCTTTGATTTTATTGTGGCCAATAATATTACGCAAGAAGGAGCCGGATTTAAAGGCGATACAAATATCGTAAAAATTTTCCATAAAGAAGGATGGCAAAAAGACTATCCTATGATGGCCAAAACAGAATTGGCAAAAGTTATTTTGGATTTAGTAGAAGAAGGATTGAAAAGCTAGAGATTCTCTAGCTTTTTCTACGTAGGAGGAGAAAATATGTATGTTGAAGTATTTATAGACAAATCCATACGACAAATCGATCAGCTTTTCACTTACTGCGTACCAGAATCTTTTGAAAAAGAAATAGAAATCGGAAAGCGAATCATTGTTCCTTTTGGTAAGGGAAATCGAGAAGAGATGGCTGTGGTGATTCGAATTTCTGACTCGGCGGAAACGGAAACAAAGGACATTCTCTCGATTTTAGATAAAGAACCGGTTTTGTCTCCAGAAAGAATTGCTCTAGGGATGAAAATGCGAGAAAAATATCTCTTAACCTATCATCAAGCTTTTTCTTGGTTTTTGCCAAAATCCATTATAGGAGAGATGGAAGAACGCTATTATTTACAGGAAAATTCCTCTATAGAAGGGTTAAAAGAAAAGTTTGGAAACAAAGAATATCTTACTTATGAGGAAGTAAAAGATATTCCCAAAATAAAAATAGCTTTAGAATCAGGAGAAGTTCAGCGTTCTTTCCAATTGAAACAGGGCGTAAAAAAGAAAAAAGATTTCGTTTATTGGATCAACCCGGACCGAAAAAAAACCGAAAAAATGAACGAAAAACAAAGGCGGGTCTTAGAGTATTTAGAAGAAAAAGGGCCTCTTTCACAGAAGGAAATCATGATGGATTTACAAATAAGTCCCAGTCCGATTCAGACCCTGGAAAAGAAGGAATGGATTCTAAAAAAAGAAAAAAAGCCAGAAGTTTTAGGGAAAAAGAAGTCACCTGTACAACTAAATCAGGAACAAAAACAAGTAGTAGAACGCATAGAAAATAGCGAGAAAAAGAAATTCTATCTTCATGGAGTGACGGGGAGCGGAAAGACAGAAGTTTATATGGAGTTGGCGAAGAAGGTATTAGAAAAAAATCAGTCGGTTTTGATTTTGCTTCCAGAAATAGGACTAACGCCTCAAATTACCCATCGTTTCCAAGAGCGGTTTGGAAATATTCTTTCAGTGATTCATTCTCGCCTATCCTATGGAGAAAAAGCAGAGGCTTGGATTAAAATTCTACAACAAGAGAGTCGCATTATAATTGGGGCGCGATCTGCTATTTTTGCACCGATTCAAAACTTAGGCCTTATTGTAGTCGACGAGGAACACGAGGAAAGCTATGGATATCATAATGCTCTTCGTTATGACACTAGAGAAGTGGCAGAAATGTTAAGTGAAATTGAGGGAGCGAGATGTGTATTTGGCTCAGCCACTCCATCGGTGAATGCTTTTTATCGAGGCACAGAAAAAAAAGAATTTGAGATTCTAACCTTGAGCAAAAGAGGACACGAGAAGGCAAAACCGCCTAAAGTGGAAATTGTCGATATGAGGGAAGAGCTAGAGAGAGGAAATGTAAGTATTTTTTCTGAAAAGTTGTTCCATGGTATTCAGAAGGCAATGGAACAAAAAAAACAAGGGATTCTTTTTCTCAATCGAAGAGGATATAGTCATTTTGTAAGTTGTAGAAGTTGTGGGCATGTTATGAAATGTGAAAATTGCGATATTTCCATGACCTATCATCAAAATATTGGTCGACTCCGTTGCCATTATTGTGGAAAGACGGAAGAGATGCCAAAAACTTGTCCCGTTTGTGGAAGTAAATATTTGAAACAATTTGGAATTGGAACGGAACAAGTAGAGGAATTTACAAGAAAAATGTTTCCTAAGGCACGAATTCGTCGGATGGATCGAGATACAATGACGGAAAAAGGAAGCTACGAAAATCTTTACCAAGATATGAGAGAGGGAAAGATTGATATTCTTATAGGAACACAAATGTTGGCAAAGGGGATGGATTTCCCTAAAGTATCTTTTGTTGGAGTAATTGCAGCCGATACATCTCTATATGTGTCCGATTACAAAGCTCAAGAACGAACCTATCAGCTTTTAACCCAGGTTTCTGGTCGAGCCGGTCGTTTTGATGGGATCGGAGAAGCTGTAATTCAAACGTACACGCCGGATAATTATAGTATTGAACTTTCAAAAGAGGAAAATTATTTGGCGTTTTATAAAAAAGAATTGGACTTGCGAAAAGCAAACAACTATCCACCTTTTGTAAAATTATTTTTCCTTCGATTGTTATCTGAAAATCGGTCATTGGCTTATGAAGAGTCGGGAAAATGGATTCGAACCATGGAAAAGATGAAGGAACAGAAAAAATTGACCATGGAAATTTTAGGCCCTTCTGAGCAACCGAAAATACGAGGGGAATATCAGTTTGAAATTGTGGTAAAATGCGATTTGAAGGGCTATGATTTGTTATTGGAAGATATGAAACGGGTATTATATAATTATTACCGAAAAAATCAAAAAAACGAAATAAAACTACAAATAGATATGGATTAGGAGGAGAATATGGCAATACGTACCATAAGAACAGATGAAGATCCTATTTTGCGGAAAAAATCTCGTGAAGTAGAAAAATTTGATGAGAATTTGAAAAATTTGATTGAAGATATGAAAGAAACAATGTATGAGGCCCAAGGAGTGGGATTGGCCGCCGTACAAGTGGGAATTTTGAAAAAGGCCATTGTAATTGACGATTATGAAGGAACAAAATTGGAATTAATAAACCCTATTTTTAAATCTCGCGAAGGAGAGGTGGATGGAATGGAAGGTTGTCTTTCTGTGCCAGAAAAGATGGGAAAAATTTGTAGAGCAGAAAAAGTGACCATCCAATACCAAGATCTTCAAGGGAAAAAGAAAAATTTAGAAGCAGAAGGTTTTTTGGCTCGCATTATTCAACACGAAATGGATCATTTGGATGGAATTTTATACACAGACAAAGCCACAGAAATGTATGATGTAGAGAAACAAGGAGAGTGAGTCTGGTGAAATGTGTTTTTTTTGGAACGCCTGATTTTGCCATTGCTCCATTAAAAGCTTTGGCTGAGAAAGTAGATGTTACTTTGGTTGTTACACAAGAAGATAAACAAAAAGGCAGAGGGAAGAAATTACAGCCAACTCCTGTGAAAATGGTGGCGGAAGAATTGGGAATAGAAGTGTTCCAACCCAAAAATATAAACGATCCAGAATCTATTGAGTATTTGAAAAAACAAGAAGCAGATCTTTTTGTTGTAGTTGCTTATGGACAAATTTTGAAACAAGATGTGTTGGATATTCCGAAACTTTATCCAATTAACATTCATGGGTCTATCCTTCCCAAATATCGTGGAGCCGCTCCTATTCAACATGCCATTTTAGAAGGAGAAGAAACGACGGGAATTAGCATTATGAAAATGGAGTTAGGGTTAGATAGCGGTCCAGTTGCCTTAGAAAAACATTTAGAAATTGGAGATATGGACACGGGAGAACTTTTTGAAGCGGTATCCCATTTAGGAGCAGAGGGAATTGTGGAATTTGTTTCTTTGGTAGAAGAAGGAAAGGTTCACTTCCAAGAACAAAACCATGAGGAGAGCACCTACGCAGATAAAATTCATCCTTCTATGGGAGTGTTGGATTTTTACAATGAAGAGGCTCCTGTATTAAAAAGAAAAATTCAGGGATTTTCTCCTAAACCAGGAGCAAAATTTTCCGTAGAGGGGTCCACTTTCAAAGTATTTGCTTCAGAGATTGTGGAAAAAACATTGAATCCTGGGGCTTTCCAAGTGGAAGGGAAAAAATTATATATAGGGACAAAAAAAGGAGCCCTTTCTCTTCTTTCCATTCAAAGGGAAGGAAAAAAACGAATGGATATTGCTGCCTTCTTAGCAGGGAATCCATTGGGAGAGAAAGGATTTGTAGATAGAATCGAGGGATAATTATGCCTTATATGCCATTTATGATGTACAATTTGGAATATTTGATTTATATTTTACCGGGATTGATTTTGGCCATGTATGCCCAAAGCAAAATTTCATCCAATTATGCAAAATATTCCAGAGTAAACAGCGGAACCGGAAAGACGGGTCGTGAAGTAGCCCGAGAAATTTTGGATCGAAACGGGCTATATACCGTTCAAATTGAAAGAATTAGTGGAAACTTAACCGATCATTACGATCCAAGAAGCAAAGTTTTGCGATTAAGTCAAGGGGTATATGATTCAACCTCTGTTGCCGCTTTAGGAATCGCAGCCCATGAAGTAGGCCATGCGGTTCAAGACGCTGAAAATTATGGATTTTTGAAACTTAGAAACGTATTGGTACCAGCAGCAAATTTTGGCTCTCAATTTGCCTTTATTTTAGTAGCTCTAGGAATTTTCTTCCAAAACTTTTTGGTAGAATTAGGAGTAGCTCTTTTTGCCATAGCTGTTTTATTCCAATTGATTACGTTGCCCGTTGAATACGACGCATCCAATCGAGCAAAAGAGGAACTACAAACCATCATTTATTCTGAAGAGGGAACGGTTGGGGTACGCAAAGTATTATCTGCGGCGGCTCTTACCTATGTAGCCTCATTGTTAACAGCTTTAGGAACTCTTTTGCGTTTATTATCAATTGCAGGAAATTCAAGGGGTAGAGATTAATGACGAAAAAAGTTCGAGAATACGCATTTGAAATTTTGCGAGATTATGAGGAAGGAATTTACTTAAAAGATAGCCTTTCTCTTATCGGGAATAAAATTTCAGATGAAAGGGATCGAAGATTTTTACAAGAAATAACTTATGGGACGGTTTCCAACGAAATATTTTTGGATGCCGTTCTTTCTAAGTTTGTAAAGAGGAATCAAAAAATACAAAAAAACATTCGAATCATTTTGCGATTGGCTCTATATCAGATTCATTTCTTAGACCGCATACCCAATCATGCCATTGTAAATGAAGCCGTTGAGTTAACAAAAACCTATGGAAACAAAAAAGCAAGCGGTTTTGTAAATGGAGTTTTACGAAATGTTTTGCGAAATCCTCAAGCTTTTCAAATCGAAACGAAAGACCATTTAGAAAAACTTTCTTTGGAATATTCTTTTTCAAAAGAATGGATAAAGTATTTTCAGAGTGTTTTATCCAAAGAGGAGGTTCCGTTGTTGCTAGAATCCATGAATCAACAAGCTCCTTTTAGCATTCGAAGCGTCCAAATGAATCGAGAAAAATTGGCAGAAGAGCTAAAAAAACACGGGTTTGCATCAAAGCTTTCGGAAATTTCCAATGAGGGGTTAATTATAGAAAATCCCAACGGATTGTTTGAAACAGAATTTTATAAAAAAGGTGATTTCTATGTTCAAGACATTGCTTCTCAAATGGTGGCAAAAATGTTGTCTGAAAAAGGAAAAAAGGGATTGGATGTTTGTGCGGCTCCTGGGGGAAAAACATTTCAACTTTTAAGAAAATGCGACCAGGTGGTTGCTGCTGATAGCAATGAAAATCGGTTATTACAATTAAAAGAAAACGCCCAACGACTCGGCCTTACAAAAAATTTAGATATACAGGTGCAAGATGGAACTCAATTACATAAGGCGTGGGTTCAATCCTTTGATCGGATTATTGTAGATGCACCTTGTTCTGGTATTGGTTTAATTCGAAGAAAACCAGAAATTAAAAATCGTGTCACATGGAAGGATTGCAAAGAACTTTCAAAAATTCAGTTAAAGATTCTTGAAAATTCTGCTCAATATCTTTCAATGGATGGAGAACTTGTATATAGTACTTGTACCATAACAAAAGTTGAGAACGAAGAAGTTGTGGATGCTTTTCTAAAGAAAAATCCAGACTTTGAAAAGGCCTCATCATGGAAGAGGTATTGGCCACATATTCATGGTACAGATGGATTTTCTATGATATTGTTAAAGAGAAAGGGATAATATGCATTGGTTAGAGATGACAGAAAAAGAACTTTGTGAATATTTTAAGGCACAAAATCTCCCTTCTTTTCGTGGTACGCAAGTTTTTGAAGGAATTCATGGTCAAAGAAAAACCCTAGAAGAAATTCAAAATGTGCCAAAAAAAATAAAAGAAATTTTGCCTGGGGCTTTGTCTTCTGTTCAAATAGAAAAAGTTTTTCCTTCTAAAAAAGATGATACAAAAAAAATGCTATATCGTTTGGAAGATGGGGAGCTCATTGAAGGGGTTTTGATGAAGTACAAACATGGGCATAGTCTTTGTGTTTCGACTCAGGTAGGTTGTAAGATGGGTTGTCGCTTTTGTGCTTCTACACAAAATGGAAAAATTCGAGATCTGCGACCTTTTGAAATGTTGGAGCAGATATACGTAGTGGAAAGAGAATTGGGAGTAAATATTTCCAATATTATTTTAATGGGAAGTGGCGAACCCTTAGATAATTATGAAAATGTAATACAATTTTTAAGGGTTCTACACGATCCAAAAGGGAAAAATTTAAGCTATCGAAGTATGACGATTTCTACCTGTGGGTTGGTCCCAGAAATTTTGCGTTTGGCAGAGGAACAAATGCCAGTGCAATTGGCCATTAGTTTACATGAAACGGATCAAAAACGAAGAGAAAAACTGATGCCTGTGGCTCATAAACATTCTCTATCTCAATTGTTTAAGGCTCTAAGGGAATACCAAGAGAAAACCAAACAGAGAGTTACTTTGGAGTATACAATGATTGAAGGGGAAAACGACCAGGAAGAAAATCTAAAAGAGTTGATTCGATGGACGGAAAACTTAAATGTGTTAATAAATTTGATACCATTAAACCCAAATGAGCATTATAATGGAAAGAGACCGGATCGCAATCGAATTTATCAATTTCAACATCGTTTGGAAAAAAATCATAGAAACGCAACGGTTCGAAGAGAGCTGGGTTCGGATATTAATGCAAGTTGTGGTCAGTTAAAAGCTGGGTATGAAAATGGAATAAAAGGTGTTCGAGAATGAAATCATATATAAAAACAGATATTGGTCATAGGGAAAATAACGAAGACAATTATTTCCTAGACAAAAACAATCGATATTTTATTCTTGCAGACGGTATGGGAGGCCATGCCGCCGGAGAAAAAGCGAGTGAATTAGCTGTTAGCATTGTCAAAGAAAAATTAAAAAATAAGGTAAAAAATGAGGACGGTTTGGTTCGTCTTATGGAAGATGCCGTTGTAGAAGCCAATAAAATCATTTATGAAGAATCCTTAAAGAATATTAAATATAGAGGAATGGGTACAACCCTTAGTTTGCTCTACATTTTTAAGGGAAAATTCTATTTTGTAAATATTGGAGATTCTCGAATTTATGCTTTGATAGAAGGAGAATTGGAACAATTGTCCAAAGACGATAGTTTTGTAAATTATCTGCTAGAAATTGGCGATATTACTCCAGAGGAAGCAAGAGTTCATAACAAGAGAAACGTCCTAACAAAAGCTTTGGGCACCAACGAAACCATAGAATTTGACGTACATTCCTTAAAATGCAATGAAATAGATTGTGCTTTGCTTTGTTCTGATGGACTTAGCGATATTCTAACCAATGAACAAATCGAATTGGTATTGAACGAAAAATATGACAGCGAAACCAAGGTAAATACACTTGTAGATCAAGCCTTGATTCTAGGTGGACAAGATAACATTACCGTAATCTTAATAGACAGAAGGTAGGTGAGTTTATGAAGCACATGGTATTAGCAGAACGTTACGAATGTTTGAAAAAAATAGGAACAGGTGGCATGGGCGATGTGTATCAAGCTCACGACCGCAGATTGGATAGAATTGTTGCCATAAAAATTCTAAAAAGCGAATACAATGAAGACGATAACTTTATTCGAAAATTCCGTAGAGAATCTTTGGCAGCAGCCAGCATCTCTCATCCAAATATCGTAAGTATTTATGACGTAGGGATGGATGAAATTGACGATGTGAAATTGTATTACATTGTTATGGAGTACATTGATGGGAAAACTTTGAAACAATTGATTCGAGAAGAGGGTCTTTTATCTCAAAATTTGGCCTTGAATTACTTGATTCAAATTTCAGAAGCCCTAAAAGTAGCCCATAGCAAAAATATTGTTCATAGAGATATTAAGAGCCAAAATATTATGATTACAAAGGATAATCGTGTAAAAGTTACAGACTTTGGGATTGCCCGTATGGCAGGAAATTCTACCGTAACAGTGACCAATGCGGTTATGGGAAGTGTTCATTATTTTTCTCCCGAACAAGCAAGAGGACAAAAAGTCGATGCACGTAGTGATATTTACTCTATGGGGATTGTTCTTTATGAAATGTTAACTGGGGAAGTTCCTTTTGACTCAGAAAATCCAATTACAGTGGCTCTTATGCATGTTCAAAATGAAATTCCATTGCCATCGGAATTGAATCCGCGGGTAAGTTCTTCTGTAGATCAACTATTCCGTAAAATGACTCAGAAAAAACCACAGGATCGATACGATAATGTGTCCCAGATTATTGAAGATGGAAAGGCCATTTTATTAAATAAAGTTGGTATGGGAGGCAGCTATAATACAATGCCTACGGGAGAAACGAGTACTGTTATTGCGGGAACTCGACCCAATTATGGAGAGCCTCAGAAAAAACGTCCCGTTCAAAGAAAACGGGAAAAACCGATAAACGAAAATAAGAAAAAAGAAGGAAATAAAATTGCTGGTTTTGCAGGAGTTGTCGTGGCGATTCTTTTGATTTTGGGATTGATATTTGGAGTTCCAAAAATCAAAGAAATCATGTCTGGAGAAGGCGATCCAGTGGTAATGGAAAATTTTGTAGGAAAATCTTTAGAAGAAGCACAAGAATTTGCCGATACTAACGAATTGATTTTAGAAGTTTCTGGACGAGAGCCAAGGGAAGATGTGGCTGAAAATACAGTTCTCAGTCAATCCATTGATGAGTCGGTGGAATTAAATCGAGGGGATCGCTTTTCTGTTGTTATATCCCAAAGCATTGATACGGTTCCCGTACCAGATATTGAAAATATGAGTGTAACGGAAGCTCAATCCAGATTGAATGAATTTGAATTGGATTTGGAAATTGTAGACACAGAATTTTCGGATCGAGTTCCAAACGATCGAATCATTCGTCAATCTCCAGAATCAGGAGCTCGTATTGAACGAGGTGGAATTGTTCAAATCGTTGTAAGTAAGGGACAAGAAAATAAATTGACCTTGGTTCCAAATTTAAGGGGCGTGGATGTAGAAAAAGCGGAGGCCCTATTGGAACAACAAGGGTTAAAACTTGGTAATGTTTCTGAAAGAGAAGATAAATCGGTTGCCAAGGGAGAAGTTGTATGGCAACAATACGAAAGCGGAAATCAAATTAAAGAGGGGACCAGTGTTAATATTATTATTAGCTCAGGACTTCCTGAACCAGATCCGATTGTAGAAGAAAAAAGTTTGAACTTGAATGTTGAACTATCAGATGATGGACAAAGTCATTCTGTAGAGATTGTAAAAGTTTCAAAAGAGGGAAGAGAAGTAGTGGAAACCATGACATTAGATGGTGGAGAATCTGTAATTATTCCTGTTCGTGGCGCCGTAGGGGATCAATTTGAAATCCTAGTGGACGGGCAACGTCTTCGTTCAGAAACGGTGAGATAATGACAGAGCAAGGGAAAATTATAAAACTTTTGGGAGGATTTTATTATATTCAAGACCAAGAGGGAAAAGTGGAAGAATCTCGTGCAAGAGGAGTTTTTCGCCATCAAAAGCAAAAACCTCTTGTGGGAGATTGCGTTCGATTTTCTAGAGGAGAAGGGGAAGAATTAAGTTATGTAGAAGAAATTTTACCAAGAAAAAATTCTCTTCTCCGCCCTCCTGTGGCCAACATTGATCAGTTGCTTTTGTTTGTTCCCATTCGCTTTCCCAATTATAATTTATATTTGGTAGACAAGATGATTGCCCATTATGAATCTTTGGAAATCGAAGTGATAGTGGTAATTTCTAAGGCAGATTTGGATTTAGAAGCAGCAGAATCTTTAAGAAATATTTATAAAAAGGCAGGGTTTTCCGCCTATCTTTTATCTGAAAATAACCAAGAGATGATAGAGGAAATAAAGAAGATCCTCTCCCATAAAACAACGGCACTCGCTGGTGTTTCAGGAGCGGGGAAATCCACTTTTGTTAACTCTATATTGGATTTGGAATTGGAAACACAATCCGTAAGCAAAAAATTAAACCGAGGAAAACATACAACTCGCCATACGGAATTAATGATGGGAGAAGAAGGAATCCTTCTGTTTGATACTCCTGGGTTTTCAAGTATGGATTTAGAAGAAGTAGAATCTACGGAATTGGATGAATTATTTCGAGAATTTTTGCCCTTTAAGAAGCAGTGCAAATTTATGGATTGTCACCATATAAATGAGCCAAAGTGCGGGGTACGCGAAGCTTTGAAAGAAGGGGAAATTACCGAAAGTCGTTACGAAAACTATGTAAAAATATATGAAGAACTGGTGGAAAAGGAGAGAGAAAGATGGCGTTAGTGGCAGCTTCTATTTTGTCCTGTGATTTTGGCCGAATGAAAGAAGAAATTGAATTTTTGGACGAACAAAAAGTGGATTATATTCATGTAGACGTAATGGACGGACATTATGTTCCCAACTTAACCTTCGGCCCTCCTATTATTAAGGCGATTCGCCCTTATACGGAAATTCCTTTTGATGTCCATTTGATGATTGAAAATCCTGAAAATTCCATAGATCAATACATCGATGCAGGTTCTGATCGAATTACAATTCATAACGATGCAACCATTCATTTGCATCGCTTGATTCATAAAATCAAAGAAGCAGGAGTCAAAGCGGGGGTAAGTCTAAATCCCCATCAATCTCCAAAAGAAATTGAATACGTATTGAAAGATTTGGATTTGGTTCTATTGATGAGTGTGAATCCAGGATTTGGAGGCCAAAGTTTTATTCCCTCTACATTGGATAAAGTAAAAGAATTAAAGGAATTGCTACAAAAACACAATTCTTCAGCAGAAATTATTGTTGATGGAGGCGTGAATCAGAATACAGGAAAAGAATTGGTGGAAGCAGGAGCGGATGCTTTGGTGGCGGGATCTTATATTTTTAATGCAGAGAACCGTTCTGAAGCCATTGAATCCTTGCGAAATTTATAATGAACGTACTTATAATTTCCGGGGGAGATTTCCCCTCAAAAAAAACAATGGAAGAAGAATTGGATTGGGCAGACTATATTATTTGTGCTGATCATGGATTTGATTTATGTAGAGAAATGAAAATTCTTCCCAATATATTAATAGGGGACCTAGACAGTGTTTCGGGAAAAAATTTGGAAGGAATGAAAGAGGAATTTGAAATTCTAAAATTGCCTTCAGAAAAAGATGAGACGGATACAGAGGTTGCCTTAGATTTTGGGTTGGGAAAAAATCCAAAGGAAATCCATATTGTTGGTGGATTTGGAACGAGAAAAGATCACGTTTTGGGAAATTTTTTCCTATTAGAAAAATACAAAGATTCCCCTTGTCAAATCGTTTTGCTTGACGATCGAAATCGTGTGATTTTTCTGAAAGAAGGGAAGCATTCAATCGAAAAAAGAGGATTCCACTATGTTTCCATATTGCCTGTTTCGGAGTGTTTTTCTTATAGTACAGAAGGATTTCAATACGAGGTAGAAAAGTTGAAATTAAAGCGAGGCACGCCACGGGGAATTAGCAATGAACTAAAAAAGGATATAGGCACAATAATCGTTCATGAAGGAATGAGTTTTTGCATTCAATCGATAGATTAAAAAAAGACTACTCGTACGAGTAGTCTTTTTTGTATAATTTATCCATTCACTTGATTTCTTGGTTTTTTACTATGGCCAAAATCCATAATATTATCAACACAAGCTTCACCCATTTCTAAGCGAGCTTCGTACGTTGCATTTCCTAAGTGAGGAACGAGAGTAACTTGTTCCAAATCAAATAATTCTTTGGTTACTTTTGGTTCAAATTCGTAAACGTCTAATGCCGCTCCAGCAATTTCACCAGATTTTAGGGCCTCTACCAAATCATCTTCTTTGACCAAAGGTCCACGAGCTGCATTAATCAATATGGCAGAATTTTTCATAGCAGCGAAAACATCTTTGTTGATCATATGATGAAGATCTGGATGGAAGGCCGTATGAAGAGATAAGAAATCTGCCTTTTGGATGACTGTATCAAAGTCCGCATAACGAATGTGTTCGGTCTCAAAATCCTCTTTTCGAGTTCTAGAAAAATAAACAACGTTCATTTCAAAAGCTTCTGCCCGTTTGGCTAAATTTTTTCCAATATTTCCCAAACCAATAATGCCAAGGGTTTTTCCCTTTAATTGGTTCCCTAAGAAATAAGTAGGTCTCCAACCGTGAAAATTTCCTTTTCGCAAATCTTTTTCTCCTTGAACAATTTGGCGAGCTTGAGCCAGCATAATACCAAAGGCGAGTTCTGCAGTAGAAACGGCAGAAGAAGGGGCCGGTGCGTTTGTAACGACAATACCCAAACGTTTGGCTTCTTCAATATCAATATTGTCGTAGCCTGCGCCATAATTGGCTACCATTTTTAAGGTGGAGGAAGAGTTCAAAATTTCTTTGTCAATTTTATCCGATAAGGGACAAAGTAAAATTTCGCAATCTTTTACTCCTTCCATAAGCTCTTCTTTTGTCAAAGGGACATTGCTATCATGGTATTGAATCGTAAACCCTTCTAATTTTTTCAAAATGGATTCAGGAATACGGCTACTAATAAATAATTTCATTACATTACCTCCTAAAAAGACGATCTTCTAAAAAAGGTATACAAAAAGCCGATTGAAACAATCGGCCATTCACCATTAGTTTGCACGCTGAACTTTGCCAGAGCGCAAGCAGCGAGTGCATACATTAATTCTCTTATTTGAGCCATTCACGACAGCACGAACTCTTTGGATGTTTGGAGACCAACTTCTGTTACCTCTTTTATGAGAGAAAGATATTGTGTTTCCAAATTTCTTTTCTTTACCGCAAATTTCACATTTCTTCGACATCTTAGCACCTCCTTGCCGCCGATTTACAATACAAGGTATTTTACCATAAATTGAAGCAGATTGCAAATAGATTCCTGTATATAATTCATGGCTTTTCTTTTATTGTATAGAAAAAATATGGTATAATAGAAACACCTATGGAACAAAGGAGGCGACGAACTTGCCAGTAAATATGTCATCAGACAAAGGAAATATTACTATAGATAATAATGTAATTGCAACCATTGCTGGAATTTCTGCGATGGAAAGCTATGGAATTGTTGGAATGGCGTCAAAAAATGCCGCTGACGGTTTTTTTGAATTGCTTAAATTTGAAAATCTAACAAAAGGTATTTATGTTGATACAGAACACGAAAGAATCAATATTCAATTGCATGTAATTATTGAATATGGCATTCGTATTTCAACCGTTGCTCAAAATGTAATGGATCGAGTACGTTTTAATGTAGAGTCTTTAACAGGTTTGGAAGTCGATACGATTGAAGTTCTTGTTGAAGGAATTCGTATGGACTAGCGGAGGAAATGGAATGAAAGAAATCAATAAGGAAACCTTGATCGACGCTTTTGAAAGCGCCGCCAATTTTCTTGTGCATAAAAAAGAAGAAGTCAATGAATTGAACGTGTTCCCTGTTCCTGATGGAGACACAGGTACCAACATGAGTATGACGGTTAAAAGTGCCATTAAACAGATGAAAGAAGGAAATCCTAAAACCGCTGGAGATGTGGCTATGCTTGCAAGTCGCGGTGCCTTAATGGGAGCGAGAGGAAATAGTGGCGTTATTTTATCCCAATTGTTTAGAGGATTTTCTGAAAGTGTAAAGGATTTAGAAATCATCGATGTTCAAGCTTTGGCTTTGGCCTTGAAAAAAGCTTCAGAAATGACTTATCTTGCAGTTATGAAACCAACAGAGGGAACCATCTTAACCGTTGGTAGAGAAGCGGCTGATTATGGCTTACGGATTGCAAAAAAACATAAGGAAATCATTCCTTTTGCAAAAGAAGTTTTAGAAGCGGCCAATAAATCTTTAGAGAATACGCCGAATTTACTTCCTGTATTAAAAGAAGCAGGCGTGGTGGATGCTGGTGGAAAAGGTCTCTGTGTAATTTTAGAAGGAGCGATTCTTGCCTTAGAAGGGAAGAAATTTGAAGAGGCAGATGCTTCAGAACCGACTGCAAAGAAAAATCTTGTACAAAAGAGAGAAAGTATTTCTACCGATACTATTGCTTTTGGGTATTGTACAGAATTTATTGTTACAACGGAAAAAAATGGCGTAGAGGCACTCAAAGAGAAGCTAACTCCTTTGGGAGATAGTTTATTGGTTGTTGGAGATGACAAAATGATTAAGGTCCATGTCCATACCAACGATCCCGGTAAAGCTTTGCAATTTGGATTAGAGCACGGATTCTTAAAAGACATAAAAATTGATAATATGCGTTTACAGCATGAAGAAATTTTATTTACAGAAGAACAAGTAGAATCTACCCAAAAAGAAGAAATCTCTTCAGAAGATCCAATGAAAAAGTATGGATTTGTGGCGGTTTCTTCTGGGGAAGGAATTGAAGAGCTATTCAAAAACCTTGGGGTGGATTACGTTGTAACAGGCGGCCAAACGATGAATCCAAGTACAGAGGATTTATTAGAGGGTGTTCGCAAAACCAATGCTGAAAATGTATTTATTTTACCAAACAATAGTAATATTATTATGGCAGCCAATGCAGCCAAAGTCATTGCAGAGTGCAATGTAATGGTAATTGAAAGCAAATCGATTCCACAAGGAGTTTCTGCTTGTTTGGTATTTAATGAAGAATTGGATCCAGAGGAAAATTTTGAAACCATGGTAGAAGCCATTGGAGAAATCAAAACAGCTCAAGTTACCTATGCCGTTCGAGATACCGATATGAATGGTGTAAAAATCCACAAAGATGATTTTATTGGAATTTCCGGTAAAGACATTCTTTTCTCGAGCAAAGAGTTAAAAGAAACAACTTTAGAAACCATTAAGAAATTAATCGATGAAGACACATCTCTTTTAACCATCTATTCTGGAATGGATACGAAAGAAGAAGAAGTAGAAGAACTGATGGAAGAAGTAGAAGAACTTTATGACGATATTGATGTAGAAATTGTGGTTGGGAAACAGCCGATTTATTTCTATTTGTTATCTGCAGAGTAAACGATGGACGCTTCGCGTCCATCTATTTTTTTAGGAGCGGCTATGAAACTTTCTGACAATATATCAAAAGTAAAAGGGGTAGGTCCAAAAATTTCAGAGAAACTCCACCGATTAAAAATACATACTGTAGAAGATTTGCTATTTCATTTTCCTCATCGTTACGAAGATGAAACTAGAGTTGAGACCTTCAAATCAGCCCCTATGGATGAGAAAAGAAGCTTTATTGCAACGGTAATAGAGGTTCGTCCTCCTGTCCGGAAAAAGGGAAATCTTTGGATGTCAAAATTGTTAGTAGAAGATGAAAGTGCAGAAGCAGAGCTAACTTTTTTTAATCAACCTTACATTTCCAAACAATACAAAGTAGGGAATCGAGTTCGTTTGTATGGAAAAGTCAATTATTTTCGCGGAAGGCTTAGTATGTCTTCTCCCAAAATAGAGTTTTATCATTCTTCTTTAGATGCAGGAAAAATAGAACCGATTTATCCAGCAGTGGAAGGATTGCGACAACAAAAAATCGCTGCTTTAGTGGACCAAGCTCTCAAGGATATTGAGCTTATAGAATTCATGCCCAAATATTTACAGGAACGATATGGATTAATGAATCGGAAAGATGCCATCGTAAAAATGCATCACCCTAGAACCATGGAAGAAGTTATAGAGGCTAGGAATCGCTTGGTGTTTGAAGAATTTTTTGTTTTTCAGCTGGCTCTTTGGAATATTCGAAAAGAGAGAAAGTCAAAGGCTCCTATATTTAACGATAAAGGACTCATTGGAAAAATCTTAGAAAATTTATCCTTTGAATTAACCAATGGACAGAAACAAGTTTGGACAGAAATCGAAAAAGATTTCCAAAGTGGGAAAGCCATGGGCCGATTGATTCAGGGAGATGTAGGAAGTGGAAAGACGATCCTATCTTTATTGGCTTTGGCACGAGCGGTAGAAAATGGATATCAAGGGGTTCTTATGGCGCCTACAGAAATTTTGGCGAGACAACATATGGAAAGTGTGATAGAAGTCCTGGAACCTCTCGGTGTCCGTGGAGAACTTCTAACAGGATCAACAACAGAAAAGCGAAAAAGAGAAATTTTAGAAAATGTAAAAAATGGAATGGTAGATGTTTTGGTAGGGACCCACGCTTTGATTGAAGATAATGTGGAGATTCCGCAATTAGGGATTACTATAACAGACGAACAGCATCGATTTGGCGTCAATCAACGAAAAAAACTCCAAGAAAAAAATGAAATTTCCCATCATTTGGTTATGAGTGCCACACCGATTCCTCGAACCCTAAGCCAAACGATTTATGGAGATATGGATGTATCCACTGTGGAAGGGTTACCACCTGGACGGCAACCGATCGATACCCTTGCCATTAATAAAGAAGGATTGGAACAATCTTTTCATTTTATGGAAGAGCAATTAAAAAAAGGCCATCAAGCCTATGTGGTATGTGCCTTAATTGATGAAAATGACAAATTGGAACTGGATTCAGCCGTTTCAGTCTATGAACGACTATCCGAAAGATTCTCCTCTTGGAATGTGGAACTTCTCCATGGACGAATGGATAACGGGGCCAAAGATGAGATTATGGGACGATTTAAGAGAAATGAATCGCAAATTTTGGTTTCTACAACGGTAATTGAAGTAGGAGTTAACGTTCCAAACGCCAACGTTCTATTTGTGTATAATGCCGATCGATTTGGTTTGGCCACCCTTCATCAGTTGCGCGGACGAGTAGGTAGAGGAAGTGTAAAATCCTATTGTATTTTATATAGTGAATCGGAAAATGAAATGGCATGGAAGCGTTTGGGAGTCATTCAAAGTTCCAATGATGGATTCTATATCGCCCAAAAAGATTTAGAACTTCGCGGCGGAGGAGATGTTTTTGGAACAAGACAGTCAGGGATGGCAAATTTTCGAGTAGGGAATCCTCTATTGGATCAGAATATAATGAGATATGCTTTATTAGAGGCCAAAGCGGTTGTGGAAGGAAACCATTTGAACGAGAAAGAACTTCCTTTATTGTATGAGCAGTATAAAAAAACTCTAAGGAATCAAGAGGGAAGTGAGTAGAACAATTGTATATCTATTTTTTTTATGATAAAATTCTATTCTAGGAGGATGTTGTGCGAATTATTTCAGGATCAGCAAGAGGGAGAAAGTTAATCTCTCCGAAGGATAAAGATATAAGACCTACAGAAGATCGTGTGAAAGAAAGTGTATTTAATTTATTGCATGGACCTTTTTATGATGTATTTGTCCTCGATTTATTCTCAGGCTCAGGGGGAATAGGAATTGAATTTTTGAGCCGAGGAGCCGGAATGGTATGGTTCAATGATGTTTCAAAGAAAAATATTGAAACTACCCGAGCGAATGTAGAAATGGTAAAATTAAAAGAACAAACCAAAATTCTTCAAATGGATTTTGAAAAATGTTTAGAAGAAGCCAAAAGAAAAGACATTCGCTTTGATTATATTTATTTGGACCCACCCTATGCAAAGATAGAATTTTATAACAAAGCAATGGAAAAAATCCAAGAATACAATTTACTCGCAGAAGAGGGAAAAATTATTGTAGAAGCCCCTAAGGAGTATGAATTTGATTTTGGTTCCGCCTATTCTTTATGGAAAGAAAAAAGTTATGGAACCACAGGAATTTGGATTTACCAAGACAACGAGGAGAGTTCATGAAAGTAATTTATGCTGGGAGTTTTGACCCAGTAACACATGGTCATTTGGATATCATACATAGAGCCAAGGAAATCTTTGGCGAGGTTATAGTTGTGGTATTAAAAAATAAAAATAAAAAAGGTTTGTTTTCTGTAGAAGAGCGTATGGACTTGTTAGAAAAGGTTCTAAAAGAGGAAGAATCCATTGAAATCGATAGTTATGAAGGCCTTTTGGTAGACTACGCTCAAAAGAGAAATTGCAAAACGATTGTTCGCGGATTGCGATCTGCCACCGATTATGAAAGTGAATATATGTTAGCTATGGCAAATCGAGAATATGGAACTGGACTTGAAACCTTATTCTTATTGTCTTCAAGCCAACATTTTTTTGTAAGTTCCACTTTGGCAAAAGAGGTAGCAACATTTGACGGAGATACAACGATGTTTGTTCCGGATATTGTAGGTGAAGCATTAAAAGAAAAATTGGGAGGAAATGACGATGGATGTAATTCGATTGATTGAAGATTTAGAGGATATGTTGGAAGTTAGCAATACCATTCCTTTAACAGGAAAAGTTATGGTGGACAAAGAAGAAGTAATGCATATTTTGGACCAATTGAAAAACCAAATTCCTCAAGACGTTTCCAATGCGCAAAATATTGTAGCAAAAGAAAATGAAATCTTAGAAGATGCCAATATGCAAGCAAAACAAATTGTCCAAGCAGCCCATATGGAAGCACAAAAATTAGTAGATGAAGACGAATTGGTTATTTTAGCTCAAGAAAAAGCGAAAGAAATGATGGATCGTGCAGAAGAAGAAAGCACACAGATTCGTAAGTCTTCTCGTGAATATGTCGATGGTTTATTGGAAGAAACACAAGTTCAATTGTCTGATTTGATTAAAACCATAAACGCAAATCGCCAAGAATTAAGAAACGAATAAATAAAAAAAACTCAGGCTTATAGACCTGAGTTTTTTTGCGGGAAAATGGAAGTTGTAATAATGAAAGGGAATAAATAGGGTTGGTTAAAAATCTCATAAAAAAGAGTTTTGTTTTTCAAGGAGTTTGTATAATAATATTCTCAAATTCAACGCATGAAAAAACGCGTTTTTATTTTATAATAAGAAAGGTTCAATGTTTAAACTATACAAAAATTTAGACGAGAAAATTCCCAAAAAGATAGGATATAACCAAACCGACCAAAATTCCTGATACAAAAATCAATAAGAAACGTAAATTTCTATTTACCATGATACTTGACACCCCCCAGAATAACAATATGCTACTCTACCATCATTATAAACGACAATTCTTTTCACTCCATTAGGCTTTCTTTTTATTTTATTTTCTATGTTCTTCAAACCTAATGCAATCCATTGGCCGGGAGCTTTGCCAGTTTTGTATGTAATAACTCCATCACCAACGTACCCCACAATAACTCCTAGAAAGAAAATTGCTACGGCCCCTACTGCTAGAGGTTCTATTTGTAATTCATTTATTTCTTTTTCAGACATAGATTGGATTTCATTCTCTGTATAATAGTTTCCATATTTACTAATATAAACTTGTTCGTTGTTCATTTCCTCTAGAGATTTAGCCTGAGCGATTGATGAACACAGGAATTGTGAAGTAAGCAAAACGGCCAATAAAACACATAAAAACTTTTTCATATTTTTTCCTACTACAAGAATTCAAGCAATATATCCTCAAGAAATCGATTTCTTGAGGATATATTATCATATGTATATATATATATCAACCTAATATAACAAGAAATTACAATTTAATTAATTAAAAGGCTCTATATCTATAAAGTGAATCCATAGATATAGAGCCTTTTTGAAATATTTTTTTGAAATCTTTTATTTAGGAAAATATTTAATTGTTTAGAAATAAAAATAATTTTATAGTAATAATCACGGGGTGTTTTTTTGGGGGGAAATGGAAGTCTTAAAATCCAAATTTATGGAATGATTGGTCAACAAAGCCCATAAATCTGAGCTTTGTTTTTCTTTTTCTAAATATTTTTTTTGTTCTGGTGGAAGTTGATGCATGGATTTGAAGTTGGTAAGGAATGTTACATCAGAATTTCTTGCTATTTTCAAATATCTTTGCCCTTGTTCATTAAAAGCCAATACTTGAAAAACTCTTTGGTTTTGAATGGAATCCTGAATAGAGTCATGGTTTAAGTTCAAGAGGGAATGAAGAATCAAGCGCTGAATTCTTGGAAGAGAATAGCGTTTGGTAGGAATATTTTTTCGAAAGGAATCATAAGAATTCCAACGAGAAAATCCGTCCATAAGACGATTCTCTATTCCGATTTCGTATCCATCATAGGAATGCAAAGAAATAGGATGCATGAAAAAATGGAAGCGGGAGAAAGAATAAAGAGTTTCCATTAGATTTTCAAGGGAGTACTGAGGCGGCTTTCCAACGCAAAAACGAGAGAAATTTCCTGGGTTCTTATTAAAATTTTTTCGTATTTCCGAAGCGCTCACAAGAGTTTCTTCCTTCCAAGAATCAATACGAGGAATGATTTCCAAAAGATGTAAAGCATTTCTCTTATAGAGAGCTTTTCCATATCCCATAGCCAAAATCATATTGGATTGGAAAAGTTTCGAGAATTCGGGATTCTTCTTTTCTAAAGCTTTTCGATAGGAAGTGGAATAACTTTCTCCAGAATCCAAAAAAGGTTGAACAAAATGGGGAAAGAAATCCGAGGATTCCAAAATCTTTAAGGAAGATTCCAAAAGATTTAGATCAGAAATTTCTCCACCACAAACAATTTTTGATACGTTGGGGCACTTTAATAAAGTAGAAATTCCTCCCTCAGCAAAAAAATCGCCAAAAGAAGTTGCCGTATAAACGGGGTGGGCAATCACCAAATCCGCCCCGGCAGAAATGGCATCTTTGGCTCGATCGAATTTATTTACAACAACGGGTTCCCCTCGTTGGGTAAAAGAGCCACTTAAGACAACGATCAGAACGTCGGCGTTTTCTTTGGCTTTTTTTATAATATATTCATGTCCTCTATGGAGAGGGTTAAATTCTGCAATCAATCCTGTAACTTTCATAATTCACCTCTAAGTGAATATATCGAAAAAATAATCGAAAGTAAAGGGAATTTCCCTATTTTTCGTTGTTTCTTTGTTCAGATATGGTATAATATCATAGGTAATTTGAACAAGATGATTAGGAGGATGAATATGAATATTTTAGTTATTAACTGTGGTAGTTCTTCATTAAAATACCAATTAATTAATATGGAAGACGAATCAATTTTAGCAAAAGGTTTGGCAGAAAGAATTGGTATTGAAGGCGCTAGAGTAAAACATGAAACTACGGGAAAAGAAGAAGTTGTAATCGAAGATACTATGGATGACCATAAAGCAGCGTTAAAAATCGTATTGGATTCTATCGCTCATAAAGAATATGGTGCTGTAGCAGATTTAAGCGAAATCAATGCTGTAGGACACCGTGTAGTACATGGTGGCGAAGACTTTGCTGAATCTGTAGTCATTGATGACGCTGTAATGAAAGCCATTAACGACAACGTAGAAATCGCTCCATTGCACAATCCACCAAACATTATGGGTATCGATGCAATCAAAGAAATTTTACCAGAAGTACCAATGGTAGCCGTATTTGATACAGCATTCCATCAAACCATCCCAGCGGTAAATCATATTTATCCACTACCATATGAATATTATGAAAAATATAAAGTTCGTAGATTTGGATTCCACGGAACAAGCCATCAATACATTACAGAAAGAGCCGCTGAAATCTTAGGCAAAGATCTTTCTGAAGTAAACTTGGTAACTTGTCACTTAGGAAACGGATCTAGTATTTCTGCTATCGTAGGTGGAAAATGCTACGATACAACTATGGGATTCACTCCATTGGAAGGTTTGGCAATGGGAACTCGTTCTGGAGATATTGATCCAGCAATCATTCCATTCATTATGGAAAAAGAAAACTTATCTACAGAAGAAATGTCAAATGTATTAAACAAAAAAAGTGGTGTATTGGGAATCAGTGGCGTAAGCAGCGACTTCAGAGATTTAGAAGTAGCAGCTAAAGAAGGAAACGACAGAGCACAATTGGCTTTGGATATCTTCGAAAACCGCGTACGCAAATACATCGGAGCATTCTTATCTGAAATGGATCACTGTGACGGAATCATCTTCACAGCTGGTGTAGGCGAAAACTCTATTACAACAAGAGAAAATGTAGCCAAAGGATTAAAAGCATTTGGTATTAAAGTAGACGATGAGAAGAACAACGTTCGTGGGAAAGAAGCAATTTTCAGTACAGAAGATTCAGCCATTAAATTGCTAGTAATTCCAACAAACGAAGAATTAAAAATTGCAAAAGAAACACAACGTTTAATCGCTAAATAGTTGACAGAACGCTGTATTTATAATATAATAACTTGCAATGCTTTTTTGAGAGGTGGTCACTTTGAACAATCGAATGTCTACATTCCTCGAAAGTGATTTGTTCCAAGAATCATGGACAGGGGAACTGGAAGAGATGGAAAATCCTTATGATATGCAAGGATTAAAAATCACATATCCGGTATATTACGAGGTAGATCTTTACAAAGTCGAAGATGACCTAGAACTAGACTTGTATTTAGAGTATGAAGTAGAGACAAATTGTAGTCGATGCTTAATACCTGTAACTGAAAAAGTGGAAGATACTTCCCATTTTACCATCCGTGAAGGAGTAGAATTGGAAGAGGAAGAAGAAACCGATATCGATGATATCTACTATGTGGAAGAATTAAAAAGATTCCAACTGGAAGATTTGCTATTCTCTCAAATTATTTCTTCCATCCCACAAAAGTCTCTTTGCAAAGAAGAGTGTAAAGGTCTATGTCCTCAATGTGGCCAAGACTTAAATCACGGAACATGTGACTGTGAACAAGAAGAGTCTGGCAACCAATTTGAAATACTAAAAGAGCTATTTACCGAAAAATAAGGAGGTGTAAGAATGGCCGTACCTAAGAGAAAAACATCAAAACAAAGAAAGAACAAAAGACGTGCATCTTCTTATCGTTTAAATAAGACGACTATCGTTGAATGTCCTAACTGTCATGAAACAAAGATGCCACATCGTATCTGCCCATCTTGCGGATACTATGATGGAAGAGAAGTAATCGCTGTTGACTGATGAATGATAAACCTTTCTGGCATGCCAGGGAGGTTTATTTTTTTAAGGAAAGAAGGCAGAAAAAATGAACAAAATTGAAGGGAAATATAAAAACGAAGGATCAAAATTTCAAATCACAGAACGTGGTGGAGAATTGCTGATTTTGCTAAAGAATCCAACCAAAGAAGAAGTAGAAAGCATTGAAAAAGGATTAGAAGATTTTGCATGGGTTCCTTCTCAAGGCGTTTTAACAATCTTGTGGCGTTTTGTGGATCAACCTCTTTATGAAACCGTCTTTTTCCGTGGAGAAATATCAGAAGAAGAACTAGAACCATGGAAAGAAGGAGATTTTCCTATAGAAATTATTTTGGCAGATATTGAAGACAATACCATTCACGGAACGCACAAAACATTTTTGCCAAAAGAAGAGGGAGAAGAATTTATCGGAAATATTTCTCAGATGAAAGACTGGTCCGGTAGAAAAGCTTTGCAATACATCTCTACCTTACAACAAAAATATACATCGGAAGAACTTTTTCTATTTGCAAAAAAGAGAAGAGAAAGATAAAGGGAAGAAAAATGAAAAAAATTGCCGTATTGCTACTTTCCATCATGCTTATTATGGCAGGATGTGGAAATAAAAAAGAATTTGATTTTACCTATACTTTTAACTATGCACAAATTAAATTGCCAGACGGGAGAATTGTAGAAGGAAAAGTAGATAGTTGGACCGACTACGAAGGAGAACAACTTCAAATAACAATGGATGGCAATACCTATCTAGTGAGTTCAGTAAATGTGGTAATGTCAACAGTCCCTATAGAATAAAAAATACAAAAAAGCACCTTAATAATGAAAAGTTATTAAGGTGCTTTTTATATAAAAGGATGTTATTAGCAAACCATAAGAGCCGTTCCCGGTCTTAATTATCCGCCACTTCATCCTAGATGTAGATCTGCGACGATTGTCTATAGAAAAGACAAAGAAGGAACTAGGGCCGCTAGGGATAGTGATGGGAAAGCGTATAAGGTTCCTGCGGGAATGACTTATAGGGAATGGCATAAGGAGTATGTAGAGGGAAATGTTGAAGAAAAACGAGACGTAAGAAAACTAACCCAATATTCATCTGCAATAGAAATATTAGGAAGAGTAAAAAATGGAGAAATTAAATTAAATTTAAACCATGAACATTATGAAAAGCATTATAAAGGCACCAACCAATATAATAACTATCTTGAATCAAGAAGAAATAGAGGTTGGGGACCGCAAGCTAGACTCATTATTTCAGAAGAAGAGGCACAAAAAATAATATATGAATATCATGGGAAAGGTATAGTGTATAAAAGTGGGAAGAATAAAGATAAGATAACTGAAGAAGTGAATGTAGGAAAAGTTATTGGGTATTATGTGGATAAAGGGAAGGAATATGCTGCCACTAAAGTAAGGATTTATTATAGTAAATATGATACCCATGTTGTACCCATAAGGGGGAATAATTTTGATTAATTGGGAAAAAGCAGAAAATGCGAATAGTTTAAAAATATATTTAAAAAATGGCGAAATAATTTCTGGATCTGGAAATGGATTAGAAATTGGTGAGGAAATTGGCGAAGAAGAAGATCTTTTCTTTATTTGGACCAAAAATAATGAACCTATGTCATTGCTAGTAAAAGATATAGACTTTGTTGAGATACTTGATTAAGCACCCAAATAACAAGGTAAGTTATTAAGGTGCTTTTATTATGCGAAAAATTACAGCTTTTGGGCTGTTTTTTTAATATTCAAAAAGGAGAGTTTTATGGAAAACACAAAGGATGCAACTGTAGGGGCTGAAAAGAATCTAGAGGGGCAAAACAAGGAAGCGGTTACGTATACTCAAGAGGAGTTTGAGAAAAAACTTCAATCGGAGTCAGACCGAAGAGTGAACGAAGCCTTAGAGACGGCTCGGAAAAATTGGCAAAAAGAGGAGGAGGCGCGGGTTCAAAAAGAAAGAGATGAGGCGGCTGAGTTTGCGAAAATGACCGAAGCCCAAAGGGCAAAAGCGCAAATGGAGAAGGAAAAGGAAGCTTTTGAAGCAGAACGGGAAAAATTCAACAAAGAAAGATTGGAGCTTGAAGTGATTAAGACCTTAAGTGAGAAAGGCTTAAATCCGAAATTAAGCTCTTTTTTAATGGGGGAAGACGCGGATTCCTCTATGAAGAATGTTGAAGTTTTTGAAGAAGTGTTTGCAGAGGAAGTGGAAAAGGCCGTTAAACTTCGTTTGAGTGGAAGCGCTCCTAAGGTGGGAACAACAAAGCCAGAATCAAGCGTTTTTGATTTGGCGAAGTACGCAAGTGAGAAAAGAAAAATCAGAAGTTAAGGAGAGAGAATTATGGCAACTTTTAATCCAGAAAATGTTTTGTTGATGAACGCGAAAGATGGAAACAATGGATTTAGAAAAAGGGAGGCATAAAAAATGGCTTAAATACTATAGGTAAGTATCTAAGCCATTTTATTTTTACACATTGAACTTAAAGTGAACAACGTCTCCGTCTTTTATAATATATTCTTTTCCTTCGCTTCGAACCAAGCCTTTTTCTCTTGCGGCAGCCATAGATCCACAGGCAACCAAATCTTCGTAAGAGATCGTATCGGCTTTAATAAATCCGCGTTCAATATCAGAGTGAATTTTTCCTGCAGCCGCAGGCGCTTTGGATCCTACTTCTACTGTCCAAGCTCTGGTTTCTACTTCTCCTGTAGTCAAGAAGCTGATGAGCCCTAATAAACGGTAAGAACTTTTTACCAAACGGTCCAATCCAGATGCTTCTAAGCCCATTTCTTCTAGGAACATTTCTTTGCTTTCCTCGTCTAAGGAGGCGATTTCTTCTTCAATAGCGGCAGAAATGGTCAAAACTTCATCTCCTGATGGTGCGGCATATTCTCGAACTTTCTCTACCCATTCGTTTCCGTCATGAATGTCGTCTTCTGAAACGTTGGCAGCATAAATAACCGGTTTCATAGTAAGTAGGCTGAAGCTTTTGATCATTTTCAATTCGTCGTCGCTTAGATCTAAACTACGAGCGGGTTTTTGTGCTTCTAGGGTAGCAATAATTCGCTCAATCAATTCTTTTTCAACCAATAAAGATTTGTCTGCTTTGGCTTGTTTGTTTACGCGTATCAAGCGTTTTTCTAACAATTCCAAATCGGAGAAAATCAATTCTAAATTAATGGTTTCAATATCACGAATTGGATCGATACTTCCATCTACGTGGATAATATTTTCATCATCAAAACAACGTACGACATGGACGATGGCTTCGACTTCGCGAATATGGGACAAAAATTGATTTCCCAATCCTTCGCCTTTGCTGGCGCCGCGTACGAGGCCTGCAATGTCATAAAATTCGATGGTAGCGTAGATTAATTTTTGTGATTTACTTATATCGGATAAAACTTTCAAACGTTCGTCATTAACTTGAACCGTTCCGATGTTTGGTTCAATGGTGGCAAAAGGGTAGTTAGCCGCTTCTGCACCTGCTTGGGTAATTGCATTAAATAATGTGGATTTTCCAACATTGGGAAGTCCAACAATGCCTAATTTCATATCTCATCTTCCTCTCTTCTCAAATCGCCTATTTATTATAACATATTATCGATAATGATTTGTCATGATTCGTTGGATTTTCCCTATTTTTAGGGTATAATATTTACATATTGTAAAGCGAGGTGAAGGCATGAGTGCTATTGTTGTTAGAGGATTAACGAAAAAATTTCGTAGAAATAGTGTACTGAAAGATTTTAACTTAGAAGTAAACGATGGAGAGTTCTTTTCTCTTTTGGGGTTAGAGGGGTCTGGTAAGACGACTCTTGCTCGTACTATTTTTCATTTCTTAAAGCCAAATCAAGGGAGCATTATGGTCTTTGATATGGATGCGGTGAAAGAGAGCGAAGCGATAAAAGGCTTCTGTGGTTATGTTCCTCAAGATGTATGGATGTATGATCATTTGAAACCTATGGCAATTTTTAAGAACACCGTTGGATTCCATGATTCAAAGAATTTAGATGATGCAGATTATTTAATGGATTTATTTGGGTTAAGCAATCGCAAAAAATTTGGGGATATGGATGATGAAGAGCGTAAATTGGTTGCGATAATCAATGCGTTAATTACAAAACCAAAATTATTAATTATAGATGAACCTTCGAAGGATTTATCTCCTAGTATGGTAGAAAAAGTGTTCAAACACTTGCGTACTTTGCAAAGAGAAGAAGGATTAAGTGCTTTAATTCTTACTGATTCTTTGTCTGTAGGTCAAAGATATGCCGATCGCGTAGGATATTTACGAGACGGGGCCATTGTGGATATGGAATATATTAAAGAGAAAGATTCCAATGATAAATTGTTAAAAATCTTTGAGGAAGAAGTATATCCTGAGGCTTTTGAGTCCATCGGGGCGAAACTTTTACGTAGCGAGCCATCAGAGTATGAATTTTTCTATGATGGATATTTGCCTACCTTAACAACGGTTTTATACCAAGAGAGAATCAAAAATTATACTTTGGAAGATGCGGCGTTGGAAAAGAAAATTGAGTCCTACAGTTATACTGGACCGGCCAATTATGCAAAACCAGCTTCTGGAGAGGATTTGAAAAAATCAGAAGATGTTACAGAACCAACCGTTGTGGTGAAAGAGGAAAAAGAAGAAGATACTGTAGTTGTAGCGCCTATAGTGGAGGAAAAGAGTGCTGATACAGCGCCAATTCAGCCAGTAGATGGAACCGAAAATATCGTTTCAGCTCAACCTACAGAGGAAAAAATGGAAGAAAATCCAGAGGTTTTGACGGTGAAATCAGAGGAAGAAACTCCATATACTTCTGAGAAAGTAGATGAGAAGAAAGAGGAAACAGTGAAGATTGAGCCTGTGGATTCTTACGCAATGTCTGCAAAACCAGTGGAAAAAATGGAAACTTCTACAGAAACCGTTCCAGAAGAAGTGGAGACGGTAGAAAATGATAAGACCATTACAATGGAACCGATTCAAAAAGAAACGAAAAAATCTTCTGGTTCTTGGTTAGGAGATTCTGGACAAAAAAATAAGGAAGTAGAGGGGAGAGAATAAGCCATGGTATTTGGATTAGAATTTAAGTCAAATATGGGAAAAGCAATTACTTGGCTTTTCGTATTGATTATTATCACAGGGCTATTAATGGCGTTCTTTCCATTAATGCAAGAAGACAACATTCTATCTTTGGTGGAAGGATTCCGTCAAGGATTTTCAGATAATGCACGTCACATGTTGGGATTATCCCCTGAGGTGGATTATAGAAACTTAAGCGAGTATATTCCATTTATCTATCAATATATTGGCGTATTGTTTGCTATTTTTGCTATCCAGTTGGGGGCAAAGAGTTTGTCAAAAGAACAAAGTGCAGGTACCATTCAATATTTGTATTCACAACCTGTATCTCGTTCAAAAATTGTTTCTGACAAATGGGCAGCGAATCTATTCCTATATATATTGATTGCATTGATTACTGTTTTGGCTACTTTTGGTTTTGGTTTTGTATTTAGTAAAGGAAACTTAAATGTACAAGAAGTAGCTTTGGTATTGGGACAGGTTTTCCTTTATCTTTTGGGAATGGGAATTTTATTCTTATTCTTAGGAACTTTATATTCTGCTTTATCCAACCGCTCTAGCCATGCAGAAGGAGGAAGTGTACTCATTGTATTGATTCTTTTGGTTGCGTGGATGGTATTGGTTATTTTAGGGAATCAAGTAGGAAATATAGGAATGTATTTCCCATTTGATGCATTCAATCCATTGCTAAATATTCTAAATGGAGTAAATATTGTGGCTATAGGGGCTAACATTGTTTTGGCAATTGTGTTCTTGCTCTTAGGATATGTATTCTACAATGGAAAAGAATTAAAATTTTAAAAAAAAGGCGACTGAGAAGTCGCTTTTTTCTTTAGGAGTTTTTATGTATAAATTGATAGCTTTTGATTTTGATGGGACATTAATTGATTCTGGGCAAGAAATGGATGAAACCATCTTAAGTACGTTAAAAAATTGGATAGAAGAGGGAAGAAAAGTCATCATAGCCAGTGGGCGAAATTATCGATCTTTGAAAAATATTTTTGGGAAATATGACCTTCCTATTGATGTAATTGCCAATAATGGAAATACGATGCGGTGCATTTTAGATGATTCCATTCAGATTCAAAAACCGATTCATAAGGAAATTTTAGAAAAAATTTTGCCTTATATTGAATCTTTGCCTTATCATGCGACTTTTCATATAGATGATTTCAAAAATGGCGTCGATATGTATTTATTAGAAGAGCCAGACGAAATTACAAAGAACTATGTGCAGAATTATCAAAATCGTTATAAAATAATAAATAAGGAAGAAATCTTCCAAAAAGACGTGTTATCTGTTGTAATGTATATGAATTACGAAGAATATATAAGAGTGAAAAAAGAACTTTCTTTTTTAACCAAAGGTCTAGAGACGCACCATATTGCCAAAGGAATATCTCACACAGGAATGATGGAGGTATTAGGGCAAAATACAAACAAATGGAATACCATTTATGAATATGCCCAATCTTATGGAATTTCTCGTGAAGAGATTATCGCTGTGGGGGATGATCGAAACGATATGAAGATGATTCAGAACGCTGGCGTAGGAATTGCTATGTGCAACAGCCCAGAGGAAGTAAAGAAAGTAGCAAATTATATAACTTATGATGTGGCTAAAAATTATGGAGCCATTTCCTTTGTAAAAGAAATAATAGAAAGAGAGTAGCATATGAATATTAACTGGTATCCAGGGCATATGAAAAAAACCATAGAGTCTATTGAACAATCTTTGAAGTTGGTAGATTTTGTGATTGTGTTGTTGGACGCTCGCATTCCTTGGAGTAGTAAAAATCCGCTTTTGGACAAAGTAATTGGAAATAAACCCGTCTTGTATCTTTTGAATAAGGCCGATTTGGCTGATGACAAAACAACGAAAGAATGGATTCGTTCCATTGAAGAAAATGAAAATGCAGTAGCTATGGAATGGATTTCTGTAGGAAAAACAAATACGAAAAAACTAATCCAAAAGGCTGAAGAATTATTAAAAGAAAAACGACAAAAAGAATTGGAAAAGGGAATGGCGGCAACAAAACTTCGTGCTATGGTAACAGGAATTCCCAACGTAGGGAAATCTACCTTTATCAATCAAATTTCTGGTCGAAAGGGCACAAAAACAGGAAATCGTCCTGGCGTTACCAAAACCAACCAATGGATGCGTGTAGGAGAATTGGATTTATTGGATACCCCAGGGGTACTTTGGCCTAAATTGGATCCACCGATTCGTGGTAGACATTTGGCTTTTACGGGATCGATTAAAGATGAAATCATGGACATTGAAACCTTGGCCTTTGAATTTATAAAAGAAGCCATGAAAAATTTTCCTGAAAAATTATACAATCGATACGAAATTCAAAATCCATTGGAAGATCCGGTAGAAATTATGGATGCAATTGGAAAGCGAAGAGGCGCTTTAATGCGTGGAGCAGAAATTGATTATACAAAAGTATCTCATATTGTGATGGATGAATTCCGTGGCGGGCAAATGGGACGAATTTCTTTGGAGGTGCCATTAAATTATGAATTCTCTGAATCATGATTTGGAACTTTTAGAAGGAACAGAAGGTCTTCTTGCGGGGATTGATGAAGTTGGCCGAGGATGTCTATTTGGAGAGGTAGTAACGGCCTGTGTGATTATGCCATTAGATGACCCTATTGAAGGAATACGAGATTCCAAAAAACTCTCTCCTAAAAAGCGAGAAAAGCTTTATGACGAAATTTTAGAGAAGGCTTTGGCTGTTGGAATTGGTAGGGTAGACGTAGAAACCATTGAAGAAATAAACATTCGCCAAGCAACTCGTTTGGCTATGAAAATAGCCATAGAAAATTGTAGAGAGAATTTAGGGGAAGTAGACGTTCCTGTAACCTATTTAATTGACGCGGAATCTGTAGATCTGGATGTTCGCCAAATTTCCATAAAACATGGGGACGATCTTTCTTACAGCATTGGGTGTGCTTCCATTGTTGCTAAAGTATTTCGAGATAGACTTTGTGTAGAGTGGGATGAAAAGTATCCCGGGTATGATATCTGGAAAAACAAAGGATATGGGACCCAATTTCATCGGGAAGCTTTGCGAAATCTAGGACCGACTCCATTGCACCGGATGTCGTTTTTAGGGAAAATTCTAAATAAGGATGTAAAATGAAAATTGGAAATCGAGGAGAAGAATTAGCAGCGGAATTTCTTTTGGATCATGGGTATGAAGTGGTCCAAAGAAACTTTCGTTATAGAAACGGTGAAATCGATATCATCGCCTATGGAAAGGGGATGTATATTTTTGTGGAAGTAAAAACAAGAAATACAAAAACCTATGGTTTACCAAGGGAAGCGGTAGATTATCACAAGCAAGTGCAAATTTATAATACGGCGAAAATGTATTTACACAAAAATCATCTTTACGATGTATCGGTTCGATTTGATGTCATAGAAGTATATTTAGAAAATGGATTGGAAATAGTACATATAAAAAACGCATTTAATGGCAACGATGTGGAGGGCTAAAAATGTATGGGAGAACCAACACTTGTAGTTTACAAGGATTAGAGGGGAATTTAGTAGAAGTCGAAACGGATATAGCAAGAGGTTTGCCGAGAATGACCATTGTAGGACTGCCAGATGCGGCCATTCGAGAATCGGTAGAACGGGTGCGTAGTGCCATAAAAAACACAGGTTATGAGTTTCCTATGAGCCGAATTACCGTTAATTTATCTCCTGCCAATATAAAAAAAGATGGGTCACAAATGGATTTGGCCATAGCAATTTCTATTTTAACGGCCAATCAATTGATACATAATGAAAATTTGGAATCTTTCGTATTTTTAGGAGAATTGCAGCTAAATGGAGATGTTGGAGCCATTTTGGGAGCTCTTCCTATGGTGATTTTCTTGCGCTCTTTAGGTTATAAAAAATGCATTGTCCCTAAAGAAAATGTTGAAGAATGCGCGGTGATTCACGATATGGAAATTTATCCCGTAGAAAATTTGCGAGAAGTAGTAGAATTTTTGAATGGAGAGCTGGAAATTTCTAGCTATTATATTGAAAATCCTATGAAAAAAGAGCGTGTATATTCTGTAGATTTTTCAGAAATTCAGGGGCAAGAACAAATTAAGCGGGCTATGGAAATTGCAGCGGCTGGAGGTCATAATATTCTTATGATTGGTCCTCCCGGTTCAGGGAAATCCATGAGTGCAAAGCGTTTTCCTACAATTTTACCAGATATGACCTTTGAAGAGGCAGTAGAAGTGACTCAAATTTATAGTGTGGCTGGTTTACTAAATTCCAAAGAGTTAATGACAGAAAGGCCTTTTCGAGCGCCTCATCATACCGCTTCCTCTGTGTCCTTAATTGGTGGAGGAAGAATACCGAAGCCTGGGGAAATATCTCTGTCTCATCATGGTGTATTATTTTTAGACGAAATCCCAGAATTTCAGTCCAAGGTATTGGAAGTTTTGCGACAGCCCATGGAAGAAGGGATGATTCATATTGCTCGTGCCAATGCCAGTTTGATTTATCCTGCGAATTTTCAGTTAATTGCCGCCCTAAACCCTTGTCCATGTGGCAACTATGGAAATCAGAACCAAAGTTGTAGCTGTTCCGTAAACCAGATTCAGAGATATTTAGCGAAAATTTCCCATCCTTTATTGGACCGGATTGACATTCATGTGGAGGTGGCGCCAGTTGAGTATTCCGATTTGCAATCTAAGAAAAAGCAAAGTACTTCTGCAGAAATTCGAGAAAGAGTCGAGAAGGCCATAGAGATTCAAAGAATTCGTTATAAAGAGCTAGGATTCCGTAACAATGCCAATTTACCTGATAAATACTTGAAGGAATTTTGTCCATTGGAAGAAAGCTCCAAAAAAATTATGGAAATGGCTTACCAAAAATATAAATTTAGTGCGAGATCTTTGAATAAACTTTTGAAAATTGCTAGAACGATTGCAGATTTGAAAGGAAATGATAAGATTGAAGATGGAGATGTGTTAGAGGCCATTCGATATCGGTCTATTGAATCAAAATATTGGGGGAATGTATGATTCAAGAATATAGAGAGTTTTTATTACGGGCTTCTTTGTCTGGAATAGAAAATAAGCACCTTTTGTTTTTGTATCAAGATTTGGAAAGACAGTATGAAGAATATCTTTCTTTTTTATCAGGAAAAGAAAGGGGAGAGATGGATAAGAAATGGAAAAATCGATTCCTTCGTATTTCTTCCTTTGATTTTGAATTGGCTATAAAAAAGATGGAGACTATGCAAATTCATACTCTTATAATAGAAGATGATTTTTATCCAGAAGAGCTGGCGCGGACGGATAATCCACCAGTAGTCCTTTATTACATGGGGGATATTCAGCTTTTGGAATACCCTAGACTGGGGTTTGTTGGAGCTCGAAAACATACAGATTATGGAGCTAGAGTTTGTAAGAAAATTTTATATGAGTTAAAAGATTGTGAGTTGGTTTCAGTAAGTGGATTGGCTCATGGTTTGGATGGAGTAGCCCATTGGGCCTCTTTAGAAAATGGAATTCCTACGATTGGCGTTTTAGGAAATGGAATCGATCAATGCTATCCAAAAGTTAACTACAATTTGTGGTTAAAGATGAAAGAAGTAGGATTGATTCTTAGTGAATATCCTCCTGGAACTCCTCCCAAGCCCTTTCGATTTCCGGAAAGAAACCGGATTATTGCCGCTCTTTCCCATGGTCTCATTGTTTTGGAAGCACAAGAAAAAAGTGGTTCTTTAATTACGGCTCGCTTGGCTGCAGAGTATGGAAAAGAAGTGTTGGCTATTCCCGGAAATATCGATTCGATTTACAGCACAGGAACCAATCGACTGATTCGAGATGGAGCGATTCCTTTGATTTCTGTAGAAGATATATTTGATTCAGTAAAACAAATTGAAAAGAATAAGAAAAAATTAAAAAAGAATATGGATGATCTATCAGAAGATGAATTATGTGTATTTAATGGGATTGTTCAAGGGTTTCAGAATCTCGATTTGCTCTCAATAAATCTAAAATATGACGCTTCTGCCATAATGTCTATCTTGACAATGTTGGAGTTAAAAGGATATATTACGGGAGTAGACAGTGAAAGAATAAGTATATTGTAAATAGATTGAGGGTTAATGTGGCGAAAAATTTAATTATTGTCGAATCACCGACAAAGGCAAAAACAATTCGAAAAATTGCAGGAAGCAATTATAAGGTAGTGGCTTCTGTAGGTCATATTCGTGATTTACCAAAATCCACCTTGGGAATTGACATAGAAAACAATTATGAACCGAAGTATATTAACATTCGTGGCAAGGGCGATTTGATTAAAGAGCTAAAAAAAGAAGCAAAAAAAGCAAATAAAATCTTACTTGCTACCGACCCGGATCGTGAAGGAGAAGCCATTAGCTGGCATCTTAGTCATATTTTGGGCTTGGATCCAAAAGGTCCGATTCGTATAACATTCAATGAAATTACCAAAGATACGGTTAAAAAAGCAATTAAAAGTCCTAGAGAAATCGATATGGATTTGGTCGATGCTCAGCAGGCTCGCCGTACTTTGGATCGTTTGGTAGGATATAAAATCAGTCCCTTATTGTGGAAAAAAGTAAAATCAGGGTTAAGTGCGGGACGCGTTCAGTCAGTTGCCTTGAAATTAATTTGTGATAGAGAAAATGAAATTCAATCTTTTATTCCAGAGGAATATTGGAGCATTTTAGCGACCTTAAAAAATGGTCGTAAGAAGTTAGAAGCAAAATATTTTGGTATTCGTGAAAATGGAAAAGATGTAAGCAATCCTTTATCCAATGAAGAAGATGTAGAAAAAGTAATGAAATCTTTGGATAAGGAAAGTTTTGTTGTAGATGAAGCAAAAGAAGGAAAAAGAAGTCGAAAGACACAACCTCCTTTTACTACATCAACCATGCAACAAGAGGCTTCAAAACGTTTGAATTTTCCTACACGAAAAACCATGAGTGTAGCGCAAAGTTTATACGAAGGGGTTAGTTTGCCAGGAGAAGGATCCGTTGGTTTGATCACATATATGAGAACCGACTCAACCCGTATTTCGGCTCAGGCAGTAGCCAGTTCAAAAGAATATATTCTTAAAGAATTTGGTGATACATATTCAGCGGCGAATTCTTGGTCAAAAACCAAGGGCAATGCTCAAGATGCTCATGAATGCATTCGTCCTACGGATGTTTTTCGCACACCAGAGAGTATTTCAGACAGTTTGTCTCGGGATGAGTTAAAATTGTATCGTTTGATTTGGACTCGTTTTGTGGCCTCTCAAATGCAAAGTGCTCAATACAAAACACAGAAATTGCAATTCTTATCCAATAACCAGATTTTCCGAGCCTCTGGTAGCACGTTGGTATTTGAAGGATTTTTACGTGTATATCCTATGAAAGAAGAAGGAAACTCAGACATTCCTCTATTGGATGTAGGACAAAGTCTTCCATCGAAGGAAATCAAGCCAGAGCAACATTTTACGCAACCGCCCGCTCGCTATAATGAGGCGTCTTTGATTAAACTCTTGGAAGAATTAGGAATTGGTAGACCAAGTACGTATTCTCCTATATTGACAACCTTGCTTTCTCGCTATTACGTTGTATTGGAAGAGAAGAGGATGGCTCCAACGGAATTGGGAGAAACCGTTAATGATTTGTTGGTAGAATATTTCCCCAATTTCTTAGACAAAGACTTTACGGCGAAAATGGAATCTGGTTTGGATGAAATTGCTGAAGGGGATTTAGAATGGAAAGTTCTTGTAGATCGTGTCTATAAACAGTTGGCAGAATACTTAGTTGTAGCAGAAAAAGAAATTGAAAAAGTAGAAATTCGCGATGAGCCAACAGATATAATTTGTGACAAATGTGGAAAGAACATGGTTATAAAAATGGGCCGTTACGGAAAGTTTTTGGCTTGCCCTGGTTTTCCAGACTGTCGAAATACAAAGCCCTTTGAAGAAAAAATTGGCGTGAAATGCCCAGATTGTGAAACGGGAGATATTATTGTAAAACGAAGCAAAAAGGGACGAAAATTCTTCGGTTGTAGCAATTATCCAGAGTGTGAGTTTGTTTCATGGAACGAACCAATAAATGAAAAATGTCCAAAATGCGGAAGTATATTGACGAAGAAAGAATTTAAGAATAGCACGCAAATCCGATGTCATAATGCAAAATGTGATTATCAGAGAAATGATAAATAAAAATAGGAGCATGTATGAAGAGTTCTGGCATAGATTCAAAGGTATTCAAAACATTTCCTGTGTGTTCTTTGGATAATGGAGAAGGAATTCGCTTTGGTATTTTGAAATATTCCCACACAGTGAAAGATGATATGGAATTTCTTTTGGGGCATTCCATTGAGCTGGTGGAAGTATCGGAAAAAATATTTTTTGGAGAAGAAGCGCGAAAAGAAGAACCGAGTTCTCTTTTTGAAGAAAGAGAGAATGGGGAAGAAGAAACAGCGGTTCATTTATTGGAACATTTAATTGAATATGCTGCAGAAAACCTATGTTCTGACATTCATATTGAACCCTTTCAAAAAGGGTTCCGGATTCGTATGCGAAAAAATGGTTCTCTTTTTGTCTATCGCCAGTATAATTCTTCTTTGCTTTCGGAATTGATTGCTCGAATTAAAATTTTATCGTCCTTGGATATTTCAGAAAAAAGAAAGCCTCAGGATGGTCGTTTTACCCAAAACTTGAAAAACAAAAAAATTGACATAAGAGTTTCTTCTATTTCTACCATTGTGGGAGAAAAAATTGTGCTTCGTTTATTGGATCCTTTGGGATTGGAATATTCCATGGAAGGAATCGGAATGAACGAAAAGCAGCGGACGTTGATGGAATTGTTATTAAAGCAACCACAAGGACTTATTTTGGTAGCAGGTCCAACTGGGTCAGGTAAAACTTCGACTCTATATACATTTTTGCAACAGCTGAATACAGAAGAGAGAAATATTATAACAATAGAAGATCCTGTTGAATTTCAAATTCCAGGGGTGAATCAAATACAAGTAAACCCAAAGGCAGGGATAACTTTTGAAAATGGTCTAAAATCTATGTTGCGGCAAGACCCAGAAGTTTTGATGATCGGGGAAATTCGAAATGCGGAGACGGCAGAAATTGCCCTGCGCTCTTCCATTACGGGACATTTGGTAACTTCAACGATTCATACTAGTGATTCTCCCTCTTCTATTATTCGATTACTAGATATGGGCGTAGAGCCCTATATGGTTTCGGCGGGAATTACTGCTGTAATTTCTCAGCGATTGGTTCGTGTTCTCTGCCCTAAATGCAAGACAGAAGAAAAGACGAATGATTCGATTTTTGCATTGGACAATCAAACCATTTATAAAAAAGTTGGATGTCAACATTGTAAAGATGGATACGTAGGAAGAAAAGCAGTATTTGAAATTCTAATTGTAAATGATAAGATTCGCTCTATGATTCATAAGGATTTGCAATTGGATGCCATTCGAAAACAAGGAGAGAGGATGGGGATGGTTTCTCTAAAAGAAAATTTGCGGGAATTATTACTCCAAGGGGAAACCTCTTTAGAAGAAGCCTATCGAGCGATTACGACATTATAGGTGCTGCCATGAAATTTAGATACAAAGCATACAATGAAAAAATGGAGCGGATAGCAGGGATTGTAGAAGGATTATCCATAGAAGAGGCAAAATCAAAATTACGAGAAGAAAATTGGAAAATCATCTCAATCGATTCTGCGGAGAAGTCTTCTAAAATTTTGCTTCCAAGGAGATATAATGCCAAAGATTTGAGCGTTTTGTTTTCTCAATTGGCGTTGCTTATCAATCATGGGATTGATTTGGTAGATGGAATTGAATTTATAAAATATGAAACCAAAGGCTGGAAAAAGAAAGCCTTAGATCAAATGCACTCCCTTTTGGTGGAGGGGAAAATGTTATCCTATGCTGTAAAGGAAACCAAAGTATTTCCTCCCTTGGTCTTTGGAATGTTACAAAGTGCAGAAGTAAGCGGCGAACTAGGGTTTACTTTCCAAAGCTTGGCTCAATATTACAAAAAGGAAGAAGAAATCAAAAAGAAAATTGTAAATGCCATTTCTTATCCGATTCTATTGCTTATAACATCTATTGTAGTGAGCCAAATTATTCTAGAATATGTATTGCCTGTTTTTGCTGATACATTGGGAGAAATTTCGGCGCTTCCTTTAGGAACGCGATTTTTAATTTTTATTTCTACCCATTTCCAAGAATATGGAATGTTTTACCGAATTTTCCTTTTGCTTTTTCTTGTGTTATTTTATTTTTTCTATAAAAAGCCAGAATCAAGAAGAAAAATGGATCGATTTTTCTATCATTTTCCTATACTGGGCTCTTTTTACCGTAAGCAATTTCAACTAAATTTTTTTCGCTCTTTAGAAATTCAGATGAAGACGGGTGTGCCTCTCCTTCAAATTATGGGAAATACAAGGCATTTAACGGAAAACTTTTATTTGAAAGAATTGTTTGAAAAAGTAATCTATGATTTGGAAAAGGGGAAGCCTTTTGTGGAATCTCTTTACCAAAACGACATATTAGAAAAAAGGGAATACGCCCTACTACATACAGGAGAAAAAACTTCTCAATTCCTGCCGATGCTTGGAATATCTATTGAATTATTAGAGGAAGAAATGGATCAGTTTATAGGGAAGTTAGGCGTCTATTTAGAACCAATTTTAATTATTATTATGGCCCTAATCGTAGGATTTATTGTATTTTCAATTGCGATTCCTATGTTTGATATGGTAAATACTTTGTAAAGGAGAAAATTATGAGAAAAGCAAAGAAGAAATTAAAAGGATTTACGCTGATTGAGCTTGTTATTGTAATTGCAATTTTGGCTCTTTTAATGGCCATTGCGATTCCAAAATATCAAAAATCTAACTTATCAGCTCAGGCAACAGCCCATAATGCGAACGTTCGAATCCTAAAAAATGCAGGTATGCTTTATGTTTCGGATCATCCAGAAATGAAAGAAGATGGGCCCATAAATGATGGATTGGCAAAATATTTAGAAAAAGGGAAAATGCCAAAACCGGCCAAAGGAACAGGGGCGGAGAACTTTACGGTAACCTATAAAAATGGAAATATTGAAGTTTCTCCAGGAGAAGTTGAGGTAAATGACGATAAAATCGTTGAAGTAAATGGACCAGAAGCAGAGTAATATGATTTATCTTTTATTCTTTTTATGTGGGGCTTCTCTCGCTTCTTTTCTACAACTTATATCTTATCGAAGAAGCCAAAAGGAGCAGTGGATTCAAGGAAGAAGCCACTGTGATTTTTGTGGAAAAAATTTGAGTGTTGTAGCAAGAATCCCTATTTTTCACTATTTTATCCTAAAAGGGAAAAGTCAATGCTGTGGAAAAAAGCTAGAGAAAAAGTATCCAATCATAGAGTTCTTAGGCGGCTTGCTAAGTATTTTGCTCTTTTACAAAATAGGAGAAATCTCTTTTCTTTTCTGGTTTATTGGAGGATTTTATTTCCTTTTCCTGTTTTTGGCCTTAGAAGATATTTCAACAATGGAGGTTTATATAAGAGATTTGGTTTTTCTTTTTTTCATGGCCCTGTTATGTAGAATAATTCTAGGATCTTTCTCTATCGTTTCCTTTGCCTTGGTTTCGGTTGCATGTTTTGCTTTCCATTTTATAAAAAAGAATTCTTTTGGAATGGGAGATTCTGCTTTGCTTTCCATCCTGTCTTTATTCCACAATTCTTTTATAGAGTTTTTATGGGTGGTTGCATTGGGCTTTGGAATGGCAAGTCTTTACGGAGGGTTTCTTCTGTTTCAAAAAAAGGGAAGTAGAAAGACGAAAATTCCCTTGTTTCCCTTTTTACTCTTAGGCTCCCTTGTTTCTTTTTTACTTTTCTATTGATATAATATAGACGGAGGTAGCTATGGCAAATTCAAAAAAACAAATTTTATTTATAGATGACACAAAGATTCGTCAATTTATCTCAATAGACCAACGTTTTACCGCTACAAAAGAGCTTTCTTTTGCGCCGGGAATTTTGGAAAATGGATACCCCAAAGATTCTAGTCAATTGCGCTATTTTATAAAAAAGATGGTCGCCAATGGAAATTTAGATGTGAACTTACAAGAACTATCTATATTTTTAAGCTCTTCAGAGATTGTTACTCGTAGTGTTTTAATCCCCGACTTAAAGGAAGAAGAAGTTCGGTCTTTTGTGACAAATGAAATTAATGAAATTTTTATACAAGATATAGATCAATACGAATGGGAATCGATTCAGGTGGAAAAACCGAATGATTCCTTAGAAAAAAACCTGTTCATTTCCATTATTCCTAAAGATTTGAAAAAAGCATGGGAAGAAATGCTTCGAGATTTTTCCATTAAAAAATTGACAATAATTCCTCTATCCTTGGTAATTTCCGGTTACTTAGGTGACAAAGAGGGGACTGAGGTTTGGGAAATAGGCCATAGACTTTGGGGATTTCATCGATTTGGAAATAAGGAATTTTATTCTAAAAATTTTCAGGCAGAAAGTATGGGAAGATTGTCAGAGAAGTATAAATTATCCAATCAAGACTATCATCATTTAATGATAGGAAAATCTGACGAAAGAATTTTGAATTTTTCAAAAGAAGATTTTCAAAAAGAATTTGCTCAATCGCTATACAATGATCAAGAAGGTATCCGCTCTTTATCCTCTGGATTTACGGGAGAATCCAAAAAAATAATTTTTGGAGATTTGGCAGAGGAAATAGGTGCAGATACAATAACAAACACAGTGGAAGGATTTGAAGGGAAAGAATTTTTACCCATTCAAGAGGTAATACAGAATTTTATGGAAAATAAAAAGAAAGATATGGTAACAAAAGAGGAACCACAGAAAAACGGAAAAAAGCTGCCCTTAAATGGTCTTACAATAATTTTAATATTGGGTTTATTAACCATCCTAGGTGCTTTTTTGTATGGGAAAAATTTAGAGGCAAAGAATGCAGAATTACAGGCCCAGCTGTCTGACTCCTCTAATTCAAGCAGTACAACTTATGAGGAAGTAGGAGCTTCACAAGAAATCCAAGGGGATGTGGATTTATCTATGAAAATTAATTCGATTAACGCTTCTAAGCCAGAAGAAATTAATGTTTCTAGCATTCAATATGCCAATGGATCCATAGAAATCAACGGACAGGCGCAAGATCGTGCTCCATTGGATAAATGGATTGGGGACTTAAAATCTATGGGGATGGGAGAAATCCAAGAACAACCATCTTCCACCATCGACGGAGTAGAATATTTTCGCTTTACGATTGTAGATGGTTCCACTGAAGCAAGTAACGATGTAATCAATGGCAATGCAAACGAAGGAGTCAATAATGAACAATGAATTAGAGATTGGAAAGTTGTCCAATGAAGAATTGAATCGTCTAATTCTAAATGAAATACAAACTAGAAGATCAGAAGTTAAAATAGGTGCATCTGTTGGAGAAGATACTGCTGTATTGGATGTTGAAGGAGATTATATCATCCTAAGTTCAGATCCAATTACAGGAGCTGTTTCAAATATTGGAAAATTAGGCGTTCATGTAAGCGTAAATGATATTTCTACAAAAGGAGCCGATGCAGTAGGGATATTAATTACTCTATTATTGCCGCCTCATAGCAATAAAAATGTGATTACAACAATTATGGACGAAGTAAACGAAGAATGTGAACGATTAAATATGGATTTAATTGGTGGTCATACAGAGGTTACAGACGCTGTTACAAAACCTTTAATCGTTACCACTGTTATTGGTAGAGTTCCTAAAAATAAAATTCCTAAAAAAGATATAATTGAACCAGGATTTTTTGTTTGCATGACAAAATACGCTGGGTTAGAAGGCACTGCAATCTTGGCTCAAGATCAAGAAGAATCTCTTCAAAAGGCACTAGACAAAGAATTAATTGAAGAGGGAAAAAACTTAGTAAATTTATTAAGTGTAAGTGAAGAAGGGAAAATGGCCATTTCCTATCGCATAGGATATATGCATGATGTAACCGAAGGGGGAATAGAAGGAGCCATCTGGGAAGCTTCCGAAGCAATTGGCTATGGAGTAGAAATTGAGCGAGAATCCATTCCGGTTCTACCTTCTACAAAAGCCATTGCAGAACATTTCCAAATTGATTTATACAAATTAATTTCTAGTGGATCCATGCTTATTGTTATTCATCCGGAAGATTACAAAGAATTAAAAACGGAATTAGAGAAAAAAGAGATCCCCTTTGCGAAAATAGGGGTGGTCACTTCGACCAATGAAAAAATCATTACAAATTTTGATGGAATCAAAAAAACAATTGAACCACCAAAAGCCGATGCGTTATATTCTGTTGACTCATTACAATAGAGTTACAAAATCTCTCCTTTATTGACATTGTCTGTAGAAACCGCAATAATAAAGATTACAGAGTGTTAAAAAAGGAGGGTATTTATTTGAAAAAAGTGATATTCGGCTTATTGCTTTGTCTTTTTGTTGTGATAGGCTTTACAGATGCATCTCACGCTAAGGCGGAAGCGATGCGAGTTCAAGTAAACGGAAGACAAAGACAAGTATACCGAGCGGATGTTGAGGTCAATGGATTTTATTTGCGTAGCAATTTCTCTCCTTACATAGATGAGAATCGTACGTTTGTACCGATTCGAGAATTGACAGAATTAATGGGAGCAAATGTGCAATGGAATCAAAGAGCGAAATCTGTAACCATTCAATTAAGAGAACAAAGTGTGACATTAAAAATTAACAGCAATATCGTTTATGTAAATGGAGTAAAAAAGACGTTGAATAGTGATTCTATTCCTAGATTAGCCTACTATATGCAAAAGGGCGGAGAAGATAAGACTATGGTACCTTTGCGATTCTTATCTGAATCCTTTGGTTTTAATGTAGAATGGAATCAAAAAGATACAATCGCAAGAATTTCCAATGGATCTGTACAAGGCCCAACATGGATTGAAGATGAAGTAGTCGCTCCAGAAACAAGCTATACTGAGCCAGTCGCTTCAAATGAAGTGGCGGAACCAACTCCAGAGCCAACTCCACAACCAACGCCTGCACCCAAAAATACGGCAGGTACAACAGTAGTGGTAGATGCTGGCCATGGTGGAAAAGATAGTGGTGCAGTTAGTTTTGATGGAACTAGAGAAAAAGACTTAAACTTAGAAGTTGCGAAAAAATTAGAAGCAAAATTGCGTAGTAACGGATACAACGTAATTATGACTCGTTCTAGAGATGAATTTATTGGCTTGTATAACCGAGCAAATATTGCAAATGATGCCAGTGCGGATATTTTCTTAAGCATTCATTTTAACTCTGCCGGAAGTACACAAGCCCACGGAATTGAAGTACTTTACGCTTCAGAAGATGATGTAAGTATTAAAAAAGGAAACCAAAAAGCTTTAGCGCAAGAAGTTCTAAATGCTTTAATTAAAGCTACAGGAGAACATAGTAGAGGCCTTAAGAATCGTCCAGATTTAGCCGTTCTTCGAACAACCGAAATGTCTGCTGCCTTGGTAGAATTAGGATTTTTATCAAATGAACAAGATATGAATACCATTCATTCATCCGGATATCTTGATAAATTGGCAACAGGAATTTATAATGGTATTAATAGCTACAAAGCAAAATATTTATAATGATAAATGAAAAGAGGCTAAGCCTCTTTTTATTTTGGAGGAAATTATGGAACGAAAAAAAATTGTATTATCAAGCGATAACCAACATAAAATTCATGAGATAAAAGAAATTTTGAAAGATTTAGATTTCGAAATTTTGACAAAAACAGAGGCAGGTTATGGAGAAATCTTGGTAGTAGAAGACGGGGAAACTTTAGAAGAAAATGCAAAGAAAAAAATAGAAGCATTTCAAGATCCTGGAACTTATTTTATAGGCGATGATACAGGGCTATTTGTAGAAGCTTTAGAGGGTCGACCAGGGGTATTTTCGGCTCGTTACGCAGGAGAAGAGTGTGATGATAATAAAAATCGCAAGAAATTGCTTCAAGAATTAGAAGGAACCGAAAACAGAAAGGCTTATTTTGAAACAGTATTGGCTGTAAAAAAAGATCAGGAAATTCACTTTCTAAAAGGACGTTGCTATGGTACAATAGCTAAAGTAGAAAAAGGGGAAAATGGATTTGGTTACGATTCATTGTTTATCCCAGAAGGATATGCAAATAGTTTTGCTGAAATGTCAGAAGATGATAAGAATGGAATTTCTCATAGAGGCAACGCTTTAAGGGAATTGAAAAAATTCTTAAAATAATTATTAAAAAAAATGTAAAAAATCTATTGACTGAATTCTTTCTACATGATATTATATTTCTGTTGTAAAAAATATGGTGGGTATGGCCTAGTCGGTTAGGGCGCCAGATTGTGGCTCTGGAGGTCGTGGGTTCGATCCCCACTATCCACCCCATAATTTTTTCCAACAAACTTGACAATAAACAGCGATGCTGTTATCATTATCAAGTAACAAATTTATATGCGGGAATGGCGGAATTGGCAGACGCGCTAGACTTAGGATCTAGTGTCAACGACGTGGAGGTTCAAGTCCTCTTTCCCGCACCAAAAGCACAGTTCTGAGGAATTGTGCTTTTTTTTATTTTCCTTTTCCATAGGAAAGAAGAGAAAATAGGTTCTATTTGTTGCATTCTTAAGCCTCCATGTTGTACACTTATTTTATAGAACTAAGAAAGGGGATATTATGAAATTATTATTTGATTGCGCTGGAGGAGATCATGCTCCAGAGGCTATAATTGAAGGAGCTTATCTTGCAAAAGAAAAGCTTGGTATTACACCCTATTTTGTTGGAAATTCAGAAATTCTTCGTCCTTTGATTCAAAAGGAAGAAGAAAATCATATATTTGAGGCGACAGAAGTAATTGAAAATACAGATGATCCAGCGGTTAGTATTCGCAGAAAACCGAACAGTTCCACTGTAGTTGGCTTAAAAGCCCTTGCCAGTGGGGAAGTGGACGGTTTTCTTAGTGCTGGTAGTACTGGTGCGCTACTTGCTGGCGGCTTGTTTATTGTAAAAAGATTGGATGGAGTAAAACGTGCAGCGTTACCGGTACTTCTTCCAAATAAAAATGGAAAAACTTTGGTTTTAGATTCTGGTGCGAATATGGATACGGATCCGGAGTTGTTGGTTAGCTTTGCTGAAATGGGAAAAGCGTATTTGGAAAATGTCCTTGGAATAGATAATCCTCGTATCGGTCTTTTGAACGTGGGTACAGAAGAAGGAAAAGGCGACAAACGTGCACAGGAAACGTTCCAACTATTGAAAGAATCAGACTGGAATTTTATTGGAAACGTTGAGGGACGAGATATTTTTTCTGGGAATGTGGATGTAGTGATTGCAGACGGATTTTCTGGGAATATTGCACTAAAAACGGCTGAAGGTGTGGTAGAATATTTACTTGGTGCGATGCAAAAAAACATGGCAAAAGCAGATTTGGCACCGGAAGTTATGTTGCAAATCAAAACACTGTTGGGATCTATTTTCCATGATTTGGATTATAACAAACAAGGCGGTGTTCCGTTGTTGGGATTGAAGAAACCGGTAGTTAAAGCTCATGGTTCTTCCAATGGAGAAGCGATTTACAATGGCGCTGCTGTTTTGGCTAAGATGATAGAGAGCAATATGATAGAAAAAATGAGTATATAGGAGTAGGAAAATGAAAGAAAAAATACTTGAAATGATTGCAGAACAGTTCAATGTTTCCATTGAGAACTTAAATGGAGATACAAACTTTGTGGATGATTTGAATGCGGATTCTATTGAATTGGTAGAAATGGTAATGAGTTTAGAGGAAGAATTTGATATCCAATTGGAAGATGAAGAGTTAGCGGAAATCAAAACCATTGGGGATGTATTGGAGTTGATTGAAAACATTGAAGCTTGAGGAGAAAATCTTTCAAGAACTCCTAGATTTGTTAGGTATTGAATCTCAGAGAAATGAGCTTTATTTCCAAGCTTTAACCCACAAATCCTATTGTCGGGAGAGGGAGTTTAGACTTTCTTTGGAAAGCTATGAGAGATTGGAATTTTTGGGAGATTCTATTTTGAGTTTTTACGTTGGACAATATATTTTTCGAAAATTTCCGGAATATTCAGAGGGAGATTTATCGAAAATACGTTCAAATATTGTACAGGGCAGTTCTTTGTATAAAGCTGCATTAAAATTAAATCTTCAAAAATTTGTAAAAATATCTGTGAATCTACAAAATAATAAAAAATATAAGCTCCCTTTGGATGACGTCTATGAAGCAATCGTGGGAGCTATTTTTTTGGATAAGGGCCTAGATGTTGTAGGGGAGTTTGTAGAAAGAACATTATTATCAGAATATGATTTTTCTGTGGAAAGAAGAAATTACAAATCGGAGTTACAAGAGTGGGTGCAGAAAAAATGGAAGCGGAATCTCATTGAATACAAATTAGTACAATCCTTTGGGCCAGATAATGATAAGAGTTTTGCAGTGGAGTTATGGATTGATGGGAAAAAAATAGCAACAGGGATAAGTAGTTCTATAAAAAAGGCGGAAACGGTAGCGGCCAAAATGGCTTTGGAAGGCATTGATTATGAGTAAAAAGAACATCATACCAATTTTTATTCCTTTCCAAGGGTGTCCTCATTTATGTGTGTACTGCAATCAAAATCGGATTACGGGAAATGAGGAGACCCTATCTTTGGATGGAATTCGCCAAAGAATTGAGGAACAGATTTCTTATTTCAAAAAAGACCATCCAATCGAGGTGGCTTTTTATGGTGGAACTTTTACCATGTTGCCATTTTCAAAGCAGTTGGAATATTTTGAAGGGGTTCAAAATTATATGGAAAAAGGAATCATCGATTCCATTCGTTTTTCCACTCGCCCCGATGCAATTCGAAAGAATGAATTAGTGGAACTAAAGAAAATGGGATTAAAAACGGTAGAACTGGGCATTCAAAGTATAGATTCCACAGTGCGAGAGGCCTCTGGTAGAGGAGGGAATATAAAAATCTATGAAGAGTCTATCGAAACAATTCGCCAGTTGGAGTTGGATTTAGGGCTTCAACAAATGATTGGACTACCCGAAGATACCTTTGAAAAAACAATGGATACGGCTCGTTGGATTAAAAAAATGAAAGCAGATTTTGTGAGGATTTACCCAACTTTGGTTATTCGTGATACAGAACTGGAAGTAATGTATAAAAAAGGGCAGTATCATCCCTTGTTTCTGGAAGAATCTGTAGAATGGGTGGCAGAGTTATTGGAGTTTTATTCTAAACACAAGATTTCTGTTATTCGCGTAGGGCTTCCTCCTTTTGAAGAAGAAAGCTCTTTTGTAGCAGGACCCGTTCACCCTCAAATGAGGGAATGGGCCAATTCCTTGCGCGTGTATTATCGTACACGAAGCGTTTTAGAGGGAAATGAAATAGGGAATCATCTAATCATTAAAGGGACACAAAAAAATATAAATGGGTTGGTTGGTCCCAATAAAATAGGGAAAAAGAAAATAGAAGATGCCTTTAATGTAAGAGTGCAATTTGTAAATACAAAAAACCCAGAAAAATTTTTAATAGATACAGGAAAAGAAACGTTAGAAGTTTCGATGAAAGATTTTAGGTGAGAGCATGCATTTGAATCAAATGGAATTATTTGGTTTTAAGTCCTTTGCAAAGCGGACGAAAATTCATTTTACCGATGGAATAACCGGTGTAGTAGGGCCCAATGGTAGCGGGAAGAGCAATATTATCGATGCCATCATGTGGGCGTTAGGAGAAACGAGTGCCAAACAACTGCGCGGAAGCAAAATGGAAGATGTTATTTTTGGAGGGACGGATACGATTAGTCCTTTAGGTTATGCAGAAGTTATTTTGTATTTTAATAACAAAGATCAATACTTGCCTATGGCCTATGAAGAAATTAGCATTAAAAGAAAAATGTTTCGTTCCGGGGAAAGTGAATTCTATATTAATAAGCAAAAAGTTCGTCTAAAAGATGTTCGTGAATTGTTTATGGATACGGGGATTGGGAAGGATGGTTATTCTTTTATCGGCCAAGGTCAAATTGATCAAATTCTAAGCAATCGCCCACAGGATCGTCGGGCGGTTTTTGAAGAAGCGGCAGGAATTACAAAATTCAAAACACGAAAAGAAGAGTCGGAACGCTCCTTAAATAAAACGTTAGATAATCTTTTGCGTATCGATGATATATTAAGGGAAGTAGCTTCCCAAGAAAAGCATCTAAAAGTGGAAAGCGAAAAGGCTTTGACCGTAATGGAAAAGCGGAAAGAAAAAGAGAAAATCCTCAGTCAGTTTTTGACAAAGAAAGAGAAAGAAATTCAAGGGAAAGTCCAAGAAATTCAAGAAAAAATTGAAGGAAACAATCAAATTCTTCAAAGTAAGTTGGAAGTGAAAGAACAACTGGCCAAAGATCAAGAAGCGGGAACTCAGCGTATTCTTGAGTTAGAGGAAGCGGTGGAAGATTTACAGCAAAAGCGAATTGAAAAAGTTCGCCATATGGAAGAGATAAAGGGGAAACTCTCGAATTTTACTTATAAGAAAGAATCTATGGTTACCCAAGGAAAAGAGTGGGGAGAAAAGATTTTAGAAAACGAAGAAAAAATTCATGGTTTGCAGGAAGAATTAAGGGAAATATCTTCTCAAAAAACCGCTCTTACCTTTGATTTGGATAAAGAAAAAGAAAGCTTAGATTTTCTAGAGAAAGATTACGAGAAAAAGAATGGAATTTTTGAGTCGGAAAAGGAAAAAGCCTTTGAATTAGAGAGACAGGGAAAGGCGAATTTTGAAAATCGTAGCAAATTATTGGCAAAAAGGGATTCTTTGGAATATTTCTTAAAAGAAAGATCTGAAAGAAAAGAAAATCTTTTGCGCCATCTACAATCTTTTCAAGGACAAGAAAAAGAAGTCATTGAGGAAATAGAGAAACGTCAAAAAGAGATGGATTCCTATTTGGAGAAAAAGGAAAATTTATCCAAAGAAAAAGAGCAGAGAGAACAAGAAAGAAATTCTTTGGCGATTTCTTATAATGAAGGGTTGGAACGCCTAAGGAAACTTACAGGAACGCATGAGTCAATGAAAAGAGAATGGGAATTTTCAAAAAAAGTATTGGAAAACTTTGAAGGTTACTCTCATTCTGTGCGAAATTTTCTAAAAAATGGAAAGAACCAAGAGTGGTATGAAGAAATATTGGGGCCTGTTGCAGAAAATATTGTTGTAAAAACAGGCTATGAAACGGCCATATCTGTTGCATTAGGCGGAGGAGCCCAAAATATTATCATTGAAAGCAATCAAAAGGTTTCTCAAATGATTGACTTCTTAAAGAACCATAAAATGGGACGTATAACTTTTTATCCTTTGAACACAATCGAACCAAGATCTATTGAAAGTGGTTTGAGAAATCGTACGACAGTAGATTTTCAAATTGCTTTAGACTGTGTTCGTTATGATGAAAAGATTCACGCTGCGATAGGAAATCTACTGGGGAGAATTCTCGTGGTAAATTCCATAGAGGAAGGAAAAAAATTATCTAGAGAATTAAACCAAAAGTATAAAATTGTGACGACCTCTGGGGAGTTGTTTCAAATAGGTGGTTCCATTACTGGTGGATCGATTCGTAACAATCAGACGGATTTATACAACCGAAAAAATGAGATAGAAGCAAAAAGGCAATCGATAAAAGAAATTGAAAAATCTTTGGAAAAAGAAAAGGAAATTTTAGAGAAGATTAAATTTCAGGGAGAAGAAATCCAGTCTCAAAATCAATTCGTAGAAGAGGAAATCGAAAAATTAACAAAATCCATCCTTTACTTGGAAAAGATTTTTGAAAGAAGCATATCTTCTAAAGAATCCATTCACAGTAGGATTGAAGAGTTAGACAAGCAAGTCCAAGACGAAAATTTACAAATGGAAAATAATGTTTTGGAATTGAGGGAAATAGAGGAAGAAATTCTTTTCTTAAATCAAGAAGAGGAAAAAACGATTCCTACTCCTTCGAATCATTTATCAGAATGGGAAGCAAAGGTAAAAGAGGTTTTTGGCAACCTTCATCAATCTCGCTTAAAAGTAAGTGAATATAGCGGATTGTTAAGAGAATTAACTCTTCGTGAAGATCAAGTTGTAAAGGAAATAAATAACTATTCCAAAGAAAATCAAAACTTAGCCCAAAGAAAAATTGAGAAGGAGAAAGAGTGGGAAGAAGAAACGTTTCATTCTCAAGAATGGGAAAAAACTCTTCAGGAAGAATTGCAAGAAAAAAATGCAATTGAAGAGCAAATGGAAAAATTATTTTCAGAAAAGAAAGATTTTCAAGAGCAGTTAAAAGCAAAGGAAGAAGAATTGGAAAAACTTTTCTTAGCGTTAACTCGTTTGAATCGACAAGAAGAGCAATACAAAGTGCGTTTGGAAAATTATAGTAGCGAAAGAGAAGAAATTCTTCAAGAAATGGAAGAGACGATTTCTCCTTTTGATCGTGAGAATAATACATTTGATACGGAAACTTCTTTGGAAGAGTTGAACAAAAATTTGAAAAAAGTAGAGCGAGAGCTTTCTAGTTTTGGGCCGATTAATGAAAATTCCATTGAAGAATATAAGGAAGTATCGGAACGTTTGTTATTTTTAACCCACCAAAAAGAAGATTTAAGCGTTTCGAAAAATAAGCTGGAGGGAGTCATTAAAAGGCTGGAAAAAGAAATGCGTATTTTGTTCCAAGAAGCCATTGGAGAAATTCAAATCTACTTTAATGAAATCTTCAAAATTTTATTTAATGGTGGAAAAGCGGAAGTTCATCTAGAAGAGCAGGAAGATTTATTGGAATCAGGAATTGAAATTCGTGTGCAGCCGCCAGGGAAGAAATTGCAGTCCTTATCTCTTTTATCAGGGGGAGAACGCTCTATGACAGCGGTGGCTTTATTGTTTGCTTTGCTAAAACGAAGGAAATCGCCATTTTGTATTTTGGATGAGATTGATGCAGCCCTAGATGAGGCAAATATTAAGAGATATACGAGTTACTTACAAAAAATGGACGATATACAATTCATTATGATTACCCATAGAAAATCTACGATGGAGATCGCAGATTACTTATATGGGGTAACTATGCAAGAGAAAGGTGTATCGAGTGTATTATCTATGGAATTAGAGGAGGCGAATCAACATGTTGGATTGGATAAAAAAGAAGTTCAAATCTGAAACAAAGGAAGAAGTAGAAGGTAAAAACTTATCAGAAGAATCGCAAAAAAAAGAAGGATCTGAAGAAAAACCAATCGAAGCGGCCGATGACTATAGCCATTCACCAGAAATGGTAGAAGAAAGCACCTTAGAAGAATCTACAGAAGAGGTTTTAGAAGAAAAGGACGAATTGGTTGAAGCGGCCGATGACTATAGCCATTCACCGGAAATAGTAGAGGAAAGTACCTTAGAAGAATCTACAGAAGAGGTTTTAGAAGAAAAGGACGAATTGGTTGAAGCGGCCGATGACTACAACCATTCACCGGAAATAGTAGAGGAAAGCACATTAGAAGAATCTACAGAAGAGATTCCAGAAGAAAAGGATGAATTGGTTGAAGCGGCCGATGACTACAACCATTCGCCGGAAATGGTAGAGGAAAGCACATTAGAAGAATCTACAGAAGAGGTTTTAGAAGAAAAGGGCGAAATAGAAAAAGAAGCTCCATCTTTTTTCGGAAAATTAAAAATAGGGTTAACGAAAACTCGCAAGAATATGGGAAATAAAATAGGGGATATTCTTGGAAGCTATGTAAAAATTGACGATGAAATGATGGAAGACTTAGAAGATACTTTGATTTCTGCTGATATTGGAATGAATACAACTATGTATTTAATTGATCAATTGAACGAAAGAATTCGGGAAGAAAAAATAAAAGATCCTCAAGAGGTTCGTCCATTATTGGCTGACGAAATGAGAAAAATTTTAACTCGCGAAGACATTGATTCAGAACTTCATGTACAAGATTCTCCAACGATTATTTTAATGGTTGGGGTAAATGGTGTAGGAAAAACGACAACCATTGGGAAGTTGGCTCAACAGTTGAAGAATCAAAACAAATCTGTATTGATTGCAGCGGGAGATACTTTTAGAGCGGCGGCTATAGATCAGTTAAAAACATGGGGACAAAGAGCAAATGTGGAAGTAATTGCTCACCAAGAAGGGGCCGATCCTGCAGCGGTAATTTTTGATGGTGTACAATCCGCAAAGTCTAAAAACGTTGACGTATTGATTTGTGATACGGCAGGCCGTCTTCATAATAAGAAAAATCTTATGAACGAGTTGGAAAAAATCAATCGAATCATTGATAGAGAAGCCCCTGATGCAACAAGAGAAACATTGTTGGTGTTAGATGCTACAACAGGGCAAAATGCTTTATCCCAGGCAAAAACATTTAATGAGTCAACAAATTTATCGGGAATAGTTTTGACAAAATTGGATGGATCTGCCAAAGGAGGGGTAATATTACCATTGGTGCATGAGCTTCACATACCTATCAAAATGATAGGTGTTGGTGAGGGGATTGATGATTTACAAAAATTTAATGGAGAGGATTTCGCCAACGCTCTAATGGGATTAGACGACGAAACTTGATATATTGTGTAATTGGTTAAGATATTGAAAATCACAAATTCGACTTGAAAGGAATTCTAGAATGTTGCATAATTAGAATATAGACATAAATCTGTCTAAAGTGTTGTTTTTGTCGATTTTTTATCGAACAAGAGCTTGTCATCTATTAAAGAATTTTGCTTATGCAAGATTGTAAATAATTTTAATTTATTAAAATGTTTGTTTTGAAAGGAGTCGAAATATGGACGCTAAAAGAGGAGATTGGGTAAGAGTTCATGCCATTGTACTTCCTGCTGGCGAACGTGCTGGTAGCGTGCCTGAAGATACAGCAAATGTACCTTTGGAATTATGGCATAAAGGATTTTTATTGGCTGATGAAGCTTCAATCGGAGATGAAGTTGAGGTAGAAACTTATATCGGTCGTACAGTGAAGGGAACTTTAACAGAGGTAAATCCTTTCTGGAGCCATAGTTATGGTAAAAACGTTCCTGAATTGCTATTCATCGGACGTCAAGCTCGTGAAATTTTAGCAGAGGAAGGTGATGCAAAATGACAAGAGATTTAAGTTATGATGCAGTTATGTCTCGTAATGGCGAGATTATGAAAAAAGCCCTTGGTTTCGATTATGCACAATTCGAAACAGGTGGAATCGCTTTTGATTATGAAGGCATGATGGAATCTGTACCTTATACTTTTGAAGAAATCCGTGATTATCAATTAAATCATGGGGTAGGTAATACAGCTTTATTAGAACTTAGAAACCTAACTAAATTGGCTCGTACTTGTGCGCCTGAAGGAATGGGTGCTCGTATTCTTGTAAAAGACGAAGCAAGCAATGTTTCTGGATCATATAAAGCAAGACGTGCTTCTACTAGCGTTCAATACGCAAAAGCACAAGGTTTTGAAGGCGTTATTGCAGCAACAAGTGGTAACTATGGTACTGGTGTAGCAACACAAGCGGCTATGGTAGGATTGAAAACCATTGTCGTTCAAGAATGTTTTGATTCACGTGGCGTTGGTCAACCAGAAATCATCGAAAAAGCGAGAGCTTGTGAAGCAATTGGCGCTGAAGTTGCACAATTAACTGTAGGTCCTGAATTATTCTATTACAACTTAGTTTTATTAGAAGAAACAGGTTTCTTCAATGCTTCTTTGTATTCTCCATTTGGAGTTCGTGGTATCGAAACTCTAGGTGTTGAGATTGCAGAAGAATGTAAAGAAAAATATGGAAAATATCCAGAAGTAGTAATTGCTACAAATGCTGGTGGCGGTAACTTAACAGGTACTGCTAGAGGTTTATTAAGAGCAGGAGCAAAAGATACAGAAGTGATTGCAGCGTCTGTTGACTTGTCTGGTTTGCACATGGCTAGTGATAATCAATTTAACCGTAAAAGCTTTACTACAGGGCATACTGGATTTGGTGTACCATTTGCGACGTATCCAGATCGTAGTGACGTTCCAAGAAGTGCGGCTCGCCCAATGAGATATATGGACCGCTATGTAACAGTTACTCAAGGTTCTGTATTCTATATTACAGAGCTATTGGCTCAGCTAGAAGGTATGGAAAGAGGACCAGCAGGGAATACTTCCTTGGCAGTAGCTTTTAAGGTTGCCCAAACTTTACCAGAAGATGCAATCTTAGTAGTACAAGAAACAGAATACACTGGTGCAGGAAAACACATCAATCCTCAGTTGACTTTTGCGAAAGAAAATGGAATTGATGTAAGAGTAGGTGATCCTGCTGAAGAAGTTCCAGGAGAAAATATCATTATTCCTTCTCACCCAAGTCTAGTAAAAGTATCAGAAATGGATATAAATAAAACTAGAAGATCTTATGTTAAAAATGCAGTAAAAAATCATAAGGTTGAAGAAGTATCTAAAGAAGACCTTGAATTCTTAGCAGCTGAGATTAAATCAGACGTTGACGCTGTAAAAGGTTTCTTAGATGAGTTGGAAATTCCTTACGTTAAATAATTTATAGGAGGCGAAACATGGAAAGAAAAGATGACTTTCAGGAAAGAAGAAAACATCTTGCGGATCTAACGGATGAGCAATTAAAAGAAAGATTTTGGGAGCTTGTTGAACAAGTAGTAGATCCAATTACTGAATTGGCTAAAAAGAATACAACTCCTTCTATTGAACGTTCTGTTCTTTTAAGAATGGGATTCTCAAGTGTTGAAACAATGTCATTGGTTGAAGGAGCTTTAGACCGCGGCTTGATTTCTCATGGGGTTGGTCATATTGTTTATAGAATGGCAAAAGACAACAACCTTGAAATCCGTGATGCTGGTTTGAAACTAATCGATGGCGAACTTTGGGATCAAGCAATCGCAGTATTTAAGGGAGGAGATAAATAATGGCTGAGAGAAAATGGAAACACATTAAAGATGACTATTATAGACTTGAGCTAACTCCAGAAGAAGATGCAAAACGTATGAATGGCATGAAGCCATTAAATCCAGACGAAAAAATTAATATTCCAGAAATTTTTGAAGGTTTGGAAAACTATTATCCAAGAAGCCGTGGATGGCACTGGAGAAATGGTAGAGGAGAAGAAAGAAAAATCGGAGATTTCACATACTATGAAACTTCTGAGCCATTGAAAAATTCTCAACCACTACCAGGTTCTATCTCTTCTTTGAAAGGTATTGACCCACAACCAATGCCAGTAATTACAACAGAAATCGCTTCTGGACGTCCAGAAGATGATATTCGCCGTATGAGAATGGGCGCATGGCATGGTGCCGACCACTTAATGGTAATCCGTACTGCGGGTCAATCTCACATGGATGGTTTGATGGAAGGTACTCCACAAGGTACTGGTGGTAATGCCATTACTAGAAAACACTTACGTGCTCAAAGAAAAGCAATTGACTTAATCGAGGACGAAGTAGGAAGACCAATTAACTACCATTCTTATGTATCTGGGGTAGCTGGACCAGAAGTTGCTGTATTGTTTGCAGAAGAAGGCGTTAACGGTGCTCACCAAGACCCTCAATACAACGTATTGTACAGAAACATTAACATGATTCGTTCATTCGTTGATGCTGGGGAAGCAAAAACAGTTATGGCTTATGCTGGTATCGCTCAAATTGACGGTGCTCACAATGCCAATGCAACAGCAATCCAAGCATGGACAGTAATTCCTGAATTGATGGTACAACACGGTATCAACTCTTTATACTCTGTAAAAGTTGGTATGAAAAAAGACAATATCTGTCTTTCAACAGTACCTCCAGTAGCACAACCCGCTCCAAGTTTGAGAATGAATCTTCCATACGCTGTAGCGTTGAGAGATTTCTTCACTGACTACAAAATGAGAGCACAACAAAATACAAAATATATGACGGCTTCAACTCGTGAAGCAACAGTAACTCATATTTTAGATATTTTAACTTCAGAATTAACAAGTGCAGATATCCAATCTACAATTACTCCAGATGAAGGACGTAATGTACCTTGGCATATTTTCAATATCGAAGCATGTGACAACGCAAAACAAGCATATAACGGCTTAGACGGTATTATGCAATTTATTAAGGTTCGTTCTGATGAAGAACCTTTGAAATCTAAAATTCGTGAAATCAAAGAAAAATCTATCTTATATCTAGAAGAAATTATCGCAGCTGGTGGTTACTTCAACGCAGTTCAAGAAGGTTTCTTCGTAGATTCAGCAGAATACCCAGCGCGTAATGGCGACGGTATCGCTCGTGATATTGAAGGTGGAGTTGGTGTAAACACAGTATATGAAAGAGCAGAAGATTATTTGGCTCCTGTAACCGCTCACTACGGTTACAACAATGTAGCTCAGTACGATGAATCTGCTGTTGATAATCCATCTAAACTAATTGGAAACTGTACACTAGAAGATCCAGAAAAAATCATCTACATTGATGAATTGGATGAAACAGACAACGTAAATGTTCGTTTGGAAAATCAAAAGAAATATGTAAACTCTAACATCATCATCCCAGAAATGGAATGGAGAGGGGACGGAGTTGTTCAAATTACAACTGTATTGACTACCGATCCACGTACAGCCGAATATGCAGCCATTAAAATGGGGCAAAATCTTGGCCTTAAAGACGTTGAATGTATCAACGTTGAAGTTCTTCAAAAAGCAGAAGGTTGCCGTGTAGAAATTAAAGGGAAAGTACCATTTGATATCGATTTGGATCAATTGGTAATTCCACCTAAACCAGAAATCTATAGTGACGATGTCTTACGTGATGCTATCAAAGAAGAACCAATGACAGTAGTTGCTGGTACTGTAGGACAAGATGAGCACTCTGTAGGTTTACGTGAAATCATCGACATCAAACACGGTGGTGTTGAAAAATATGGTATCAAAGTTCATTATTTAGGAACTTCTGTACCACCAGAAAAATTGGTTGATGCCGCTATCGAAGTAAAAGCAGATGGCATCATGGCTTCTACTATTATTTCTCATGACGACATTCACTATAAAAACATGGCAAAAATTCATGAAATCGCAGTAGAAAAAGGTATCCGCGACGATATTATCATCGTTGGTGGTGGTACTCAAGTATCTAATGACTTAGCCGTAGAAGCTGGTGTAGATGCAGGTTTCGGTCGTGGTACTCATGGTAATGATGTAGCTACTTTCTTAGTAAAAGAAAGAAATCGCAGAAAGGGTAACTAATGTCTAAAATCAGTTTGCTCGTAGCAGAAATTGGCTCAACGACAACTGTTATAAATGGATTTGATTTCTCTGGCTCTGAACCTATTTTTATAGGTCAGGGTCAGGCTTTCACATCCGTAGAAGACGGTGATGTTAACATTGGAGTCAATAATGCAATCGAGGATTTCAAAAAAAACGCCGGTTTCGACTCTCTTGAATGGGATCAGTTGATTGCGACTAGTTCAGCTGCTGGCGGACTTAAAATGACAGTTCATGGTCTAGTCTATGATATGACGGTTAAAGCGGCAAAAGAAGCTGCTTTAGGAGCTGGTGCGAATATTAAGTTCATCACTTCTGGGAAATTAAGAAGAACCGATTTGAAAAAAATCGAAGAAATTCAGCCAAATATTATTCTAATTGCTGGAGGTATTGACTATGGGGAAAGAGATACTGCCATAGAAAATGCAGAGAAAATAGCGCAATTAGATATTAAAGCTCCTATTATTTATGCAGGAAACATTGAAAACGATGAAGAAATCAAATTGATTTTCGAAGAAGCAGGAATGGAAATCTATATTGTTGACAATGTATATCCAAGAATAGATCAATTGAATATTGAACCAACTCGTGCTGTAATTCAAGATGTTTTTGAACGTCATATTATCCATGCTCCTGGTATGGAAAAAATTACTGAGTTGGTAAATGGCTCTATTATGCCTACGCCTGGCGCTGTAATGGAAGCAAGCAGATTGCTATATGAAGAATTAGGGGACTTGATGACTATTGATGTTGGCGGAGCGACAACAGATGTTCACTCTGTAGCTGAAGTCAGCGAAGAGATTCAAAGAATCTTAATTTCTCCAGAACCAAAGGCGAAGCGTTCCGTAGAGGGAGATTTGGGATGCTATGTTAGTATGCCAAATGTGGTAGAGTTTATAGGCAAAGAAAATATTGCAGAAAAGATGAACGTTTCTATGGAAGAATTGGAAGAAATTATCGAAAAACATCAGCCAATTCCTTCTACAGAGATCGACATTCAATTTTCAGAAATTTTAGCAGAATATGCAACAATTACTGCTGTAAAAAGACATGCTGGAACCTATAGAGATATGTATGGGGCTGAAGGAAAGAAAACTTTAGCACAAGGTAAAGATTTAACAACAGTAAAATATATAATTGGTACGGGCGGTGCATTGTCTCGATTGCCAAATCGCATCGAAATGATGAAGAAAATTGCTCGTTCAAATTCCGGACATGAATTGTTGCCTACAAAAGAGGCAGAAATTCTAGTTGACAATGATTATATTATGGCATCTTTAGGTGTTATGAGTCGTCAGCATCCAGAGCAAGCTCTTGCTTTGCTTAAAAAAAGTATTGGAATTTAACTCTGTAGCTGATGCTACAGAGTTTTTATTTTGGAGGGAAATTATGAAATACTCAAGACCTGCTTGGCTAGAAGTTAACTTAGATAACATTAAGCATAATGTTGAAGTAATTCGCAGAGAAGTAGCGGATCATACAAAAATCATATCCATTGTAAAAGCGGATGGTTACGAATTTGGTGCCAATGAAATTACAAGAACGTTGCGTTCTATCGATGTGAAGAATTTTGCTGTTGCAACTCCAAACGAAGCCATAGGATTAAGAAAAGAATTTGATGATATAGAAATTTTGATTTTAGGATATACGCCAGAACATTTAATGGAAAAAATGATTGAAAATAAAATTCAAATGGGTGTATCTTCTTTAGAAATGGCCAAAATTATCAATGAACACGCAAAAAAATGCGGAAAAAAAGGTAGAGTTCACATTGTAATCGATTCTGGTATGAATCGTATTGGATTTAAGCCAACGGAACAAAGCATTGCTGATATTGTTGAGTTGAATCAATTGGAAAATGTTGAAATCGTTGGTATGTTTACTCATTTTGCTGTAGCAGATGAAGACGATGCCTATACAAGAAAACAATTTGACAATTACCAATTTATGGTAAAAGGCTTAAAAGAAAACGGAATTACACCTTTACTACACGTTTCTAACTCTCACGCGATTATGAGATATAGAGAATTCGATTTGGATTTCGTTCGTCCAGGAGTAATCCAATATGGTAGTGTAGAAGGCGATCCATATGGAAAAGATTTTGATGTAAAATTTGTTGGAAGCATTAAAGCACAAATTGGACACATTAAGACCGTCCCAGCTGGAGAAGGAGTTAGTTATGGTTTAACTTATGTAACAGATAAGGAAACGACCATTGCTACTTTGCCTTTAGGATATGCAGATGGAATTCCAAGACTATTGTCTAATAAAATTGATGTATTAGTAAATGGACAACGATGCAAACAAATTGGTAGAATTTGCATGGATCAATGTATGGTAGATATTACAGGCGTTGATGCAAAAGTTGGAGACGAAGTGGTTATCATCGGGAAACAAGGGGATGAAGAAATCACAATTGAGGAAATTGCAGAAAAAGCAGGAGAAATTCCAACTTCTTTCGTTACACATTTTAACAAGAGATTCCCTCGAGTTTATATTGAAAATGGAAAAGTGACAAAAGTGGTAGATTTGGTGGAAGAAACCGAAGAAATATGTTGACAGCAACTTCATAAAGTGATACACTGAATAAGGTCAAGGAAATCCCTTGACCTTATTCTAATAGGAGTTGTAATGAAAAAAACATTTCGTATCAACCAATTATTGGATTTTTATGAAGCTTTATTAAGTGGAAAACAAGCAGATGTTATGGATTTATATTATAAGGAAGATTATTCTTTGAATGAAATTGCTGAAATATTATCTATTAGTAAACAAGCGGTACACGATAACTTAAAAAGAGCGGAATCCAATTTAGAAGAGTTTGAACAAAAATTAAAGTTAAGTGAGTTGCAAAGTAAGGAGGATGAAAATTTGAAAGAAGTTTCTCATTTGATTCAGAGTCTATATTCTTATTCTCAAGAACCAAAATTTACAGAAACTTTAGAAGAATTGGAGTCCATTTTAAGCTTAAAGGAGGGTAGAGATGATATTTGAATCCCTTTCAGATAAGCTTCAAGATACACTTGGTAAATTAAGAGGCAAAGGTAAAGTTACCGAAAAAGATGTCGATGCTGCTATGCGAGAAGTTAAGTTGGCTCTATTGGAGGCCGATGTAAACTTCAAAGTAGTAAAAAACTTTATTAAAAAAGTAAAAGAGAGATCTTTAGGTAGCGACGTTTTAGAAAGTTTGACTCCCGGTCAACAGGTCATTAAAGTTGTAAATGAAGAATTATGCAACCTAATGGGAACACAGGAAGTCAAAATTGATTTTTCTAGCAATCCAACCGTTATTTTAATGACCGGTTTACAAGGTGCAGGTAAAACGACAACAACAGCAAAACTTGCGCGAATTTTTAAGAAGCAAAACAAACGTCCTTTATTGGTAGCTTGTGATGTATATAGACCGGCAGCCATAAAACAGCTACAAGTTGTGGGTGAACAAGTAGAAGTTCCTGTTTTTACAATGGGCACAGATGTAAATCCAATTGACATTTCAAAAGCGGGTTTGGAATACGCAAAACGAAATGGGAATGATGTAGTGATTGTGGATACGGCAGGGCGTCTACATATTGATGAAGATTTGATGGATGAGATTAAAGGAATAAAATCTGCCTTAAATCCCTCTGAAATTTTATTGGTATTGGACTCTATGACAGGGCAAGACGCTGTAAATGTAGCAAGTGCCTTTGATGAAGCCTTAGAGATTACAGGTGTTATTTTAACTAAGCTTGATGGTGACGCGAGAGGCGGGGCTGCTCTTTCCATTCGCGCCGTTACAAATGTTCCCATTAAGTACGTAGCCATGGGAGAAAAGTTGGATCAATTGGAAGTATTCCATCCAGATCGAATGGCCAATCGTATATTAGGAATGGGAGATGTTTTGAGTTTAATTGAAAAAGCTCAAAATATGGTAGATGAAAATTCTGCAAAAGCTTTAGAAGAAAAAATTCGTTCACAAACATTTACCTTTGATGATTTTTTGGATCAGTTGGAGCAAATGAAAAATTTGGGGCCAATTGAAGATTTATTGGGAATGCTTCCTGGCGTAAACAATAAAATGCTAAAAAATATCAATGTAAATGAGAAGGATTTTGCAAAAGTTGAAGCAATTATCAAATCAATGACAAAGAAAGAACGATCCAACCCGGAAATTATCGATAGTTCTCGAAAACGTAGAATTGCAGCTGGTAGTGGGACGGATGTAAAGGATGTAAATGCTTTATTGAAACAGTTTAAGGACTTAAGAAAAATCATGAAGCAATTTAGTGGTGTAGGTAAGGGTAAAGGAAAACGAAAAATGCGTATGCCTTTTCCTTTCTAGTATATAATTTAGGAGGTTTTTTTATGGCAGTAAAGATTAGATTAAAAAGAATGGGAGCAAAGAAAAGTCCATTTTACAGAATTGTAGTAGCAGATTCTAGAGCTCCTCGTGACGGTCGATTCATTGAAGAATTAGGATATTACAATCCATTAACAGAACCAAAGACAGTAAAAGTAGATGCTGAAAAGGTTCAAGATTGGGTTAAAAAAGGCGCGAAACCTACAGATACTGTAGATCGTTTGTTCCGTGAAAACGACGTATACAACACTTCTGAAAAAGTAGAAGAAAAAGAAGTGGAAGCAGAAGAAAAAGAAGAAGAACAAACAGAAGAAGAGGCGTAAGTCTAGGAGGGTTTTAAGTGGAAAAACTTGTCAAATATATCGCCCAAGAATTGGTTTCAAATCCAGAAGAAGTAGAAGTAATTGCACAAAATAGTGAGGATGGAATTCAAATAAAGCTTTTATTAAAGAAAGAAGATATGGGAAGAGTGATAGGTAGACAAGGACGAATTGCAAAATCAATTCGCGCCATTTTGAAAGCCGTTGCCTTAAAAGAAGGAAAAAATATCATTTTAGATATTGAAGAAAAAGCATGAAGAAAGTATTAGTAGGCGAAGTCACCAGTGCTCATGGAATTAAAGGCCATGTTCGAGTTTTCCCTTTTACCGACGATTTGGATCGATTCAAGGAGATAAAATCCGTTTTTTTGGGCGAATCTGAAGATAGGGTAAAAGTGAAACGTGTTGGAGTACAAAAAAATTTGGTTTTATTAGAAATTGAAGGCATAACCAATCGAAACGAAGCGGAAAAATTGAAAAAAGTACAATTGTTTATTCTAGAAGAGGATCGAAAAGAATTGGACGAAGGACAATTTTTTATAGAAGATTTGATTGGATTAGAGGTCATTCATTTTGAAACCAAAGAGACTCTAGGCGTAGTAAAAAATGTGATGGAACAAAGTGCAAATGATGTTTTAGAAATTGCATCTTCTTCTGGAACGTTTTTGGTTCCTTTTGTCAAAGCTTTTATAGAAGAGATTGATTTAGAAGAAGAAAAAATATTTATTCATGTAATTGAAGGATTGATTGAATGAAATATTCAATTTTAACATTATTTCCAGAAGTGTTTCAATTTTTGGAAACTTACTCTGTAATTGGAAAGGGTGTAGAAAATTCTTCTTTCACCTATGAAACGATTGATATTCGAGAGTTCAGTACCAATAAACACAAAAAAGTAGATGACTACAGCTATGGAGGCGGACCAGGAATGGTTATGAAAGCCCAGCCAATAGTAGATGCGATTCAATCGGTAAAGGCGCCGTCTAGCAAAGTGATATATTTATCGCCTCGGGGGAAAGTACTAACCCAGGAAAAGCTAATGGACCTTTCAAAAGAAGAACATTTGATTTTATTAAATGGTCATTATGAAGGGATTGATGAAAGAGTCATTGAAAATTATGTGGACGAAGAAATTTCCATTGGGGATTATATTTTATCTGGGGGAGAAATTGCCTCCTTGGTATTAATTGATGGAATTTCTCGATTATTACAAGGTGTTTTGTCCAACGCAGAAAGCATACAAGAGGAATCTCATTCAAGTGGTTTACTTGAATACCCTCATTACACTCGACCTTTTGATTTTGAAGGCCATTTGGTACCAGAGGTACTGATCAGTGGTAATCATGAAAAAATAGAGAAATATCGTAGAGAAAAATCTCTAGAGGTTACTTATAGAAGACGGCCTGATTTGTTGGAAAAGGCAGAGTTATCAAAGGCCGATTTGGAATATCTAAATAGATTAAAAGAGAATTTGAAGGAGGATTAGAATGGACATTATTAAATCCATAGAACAAGCACAATTAAGATCTGATTTACCTGCATTCCGCGTAGGTGATACAGTTCAAGTTAACTATAGAATCGTAGAAGGATCTCGTGAAAGAGTTCAAATGTTTGAAGGCGCTGTAATTAAAAAACAAGGTGGCGGAGCAAACGAAACATTTACTGTACGTAGAATTTCATATGGTGTAGGCGTAGAAAGAACTTTCTTATTACACTCTCCACGTATTGAATCTATGAAAGTGGTACGTCGTGGTAAAGTACGCAGAGCAAAACTTTATTACTTACGTGACCGTCAAGGTAAAGCCGCTAAGATTAAAGAGAAAAAAAGCTATTAATTAAGACAGAAGGACATTGTTGCAAAACAATGTCTTTTTGATTATTGCTCTTTACGAAATAATTATGGATGAAGTATACTAAGTAAATGGGGTGCAAATAGATATACTTTATTTGACATATACATAATTCGATATTACGTAAAGGAAGGAACTATGAAAAAACTTATTTTATTAATATTTATATTATTATCCTTGGGAATTGCAGCCTTTTTATTCTTGTTTCGAACGAGTGGATCCAATACATTTACAGACATTTACAACTCATTTCAAGTCGTAATGGACGGAGAGGCCATCGATAAATCTTATTATGACCGTGTAGAGGGACAATATTATTTCACTCTAGATTTTATTAAAGAATACATTGATCCAAATGTTTCTTACGACGAATCAAGCAAAACGGTTCAATTCAATAACGAAGCAGGGAAGAAATCTATGGTTGTGGGAGAAAAGAAAGCACTATTAAATGACCAAACCATAGGATTGCGAGACCCTTTGTTTGAAAAAGAAGGCAAACTATTCATTCCAATTGAAGCATTTTTGTATGATTATCCATACTGGGCTAGCTTTAATATGGACCATAATATTCTTGTATTAGAAAACAAGACAAAGGAATATGCAACGGCAAAACCCAAAGGGGACGGCGTTAATATGCGTCTAGAGGGGGCGTTGGATAAACCAATTGTAAAAACACTAAATTCAGAAGATGTTTTGACCGTATACCGGGAAGAAAATGGATGGTACAATGTACGAAACCACGAAGGGTTCGGCGGTTGGGTACGTGGAGACAACTTAGAAATATCAGAAATTGATGGACAAATTTCTAAGGAAAAAGAATCTCCAAGAAAATCAGCCATTGGAAAACCGATTAACATTACATGGGATTACACCTATGGAAAAGTTAAAGACTCTGTAATTTCTGCCATTAAACCGATTCCAGGATTGGATGCTATGATTCCTACTTGGTTCTCTATAGACAATGCCGACGGAGATTTAATTGATCGAGGAGATGCGAGATATGCTAAAGCCTATGCCGCTCAGGGAATTGATTTATGGGGATATGTGGATAATAAATTTGATAAAGACTTGTCGAAAGAATTTTTATCCAATGAAACTGGCCGTGCCAATGCGATTAAAAATTTAGTGGCAGCAGCGAAAAAATATGGCATGAAGGGAATCAATGTTGATTTTGAAAATATGAATATTGAAGAAAGGGATCCTTTCACGGTATTTGTAGAAGAATTGTCCCTTGCTTGTAAAGAAAATAATTTGATTTTAAGTGTATGTGTTACGCCGCAAATTTCCTCCAATGTAGAAGATGAGCCTTACAATCGTGCAGCCTTAGCCAAGGTGGCGGATTATGTAATCCTTATGGCCTATGATCAACATTGGGGTAGCTCTGATACAGCAGGATCTGTGGCAGAATACAAATGGGTAGAAAGCAACGTAAACATATTATTAAAAGATATACCACAAGAAAAATTTATTTTGAGTATTCCATTCTATACACGCCTTTGGAAAGAGGGAAGTAACAATGTAGAATCTACGCCAGTCGGCATGGAAACGACCCGCCAATACATTCAAAGTCACGGTATGCAATCAACATGGGATGACAATGCAAAGCAGTATTATATAGAAATGGAAAAAGATGGAAAGGTAGAGAAAATTTGGATTGAAGATGCCCAAAGTTTACAGTGGAAAACCAGCCTTGTTAGAAAATACAATTTGGCAGGAGTTTCTTCTTGGCGCTATGGATTTGAAACCAATGATATCTGGCCAATGATTCAAAATGAATTATCTCATTACAATTTTATGTTTAAGTGATGCTTCTTCTTGACAGAAACACTCCTTCTTTAGTATGATTTAGGAGTGAGCAATTTAGACGTAGATTAAGGAGAAGATATGGTACCTGAATCCCACAAATGGATTGCGAAAGAAATATATAAGCATTTTGAAGAAGAATATTCTTTGCAATTGGATAAAAATAAATTATTATGGGGCTCTATTGCTCCTGATATTATGCCAAAATATAAATTGATTCGACACTACAAAAGCGAAAGCATTCTTTATGTAGCCAGTCAAATTACAAAAGTAATACTAACATTATCTTTGTTGGATGAAGAAGGAATAGCAAATCCAATAAAAATGGCGAAACTAAGCAAGCGCATAGGAGTAATCAGTCATTATTTAACGGACTATACCACTCATCCCCATGCAAGAAGAATTACTTGTACAACAAGGAAAGGGTTAAAGGACCATTTTGCCTATGAGGCGAAATTAAATGAATCCATTAAAAATCATTCCGTTGATTTTAGCATCAAGCAAAATTGGGACTTTTCTGCTTTTGAAGGAGATTGGATCGATTTAAGAAACTATATTATGGATAAAATCCACAATGTTGTGGAAGAATATATGGCATTGCCAATTACCGTAGAAACGGATATAAATTATGCCGTCAACTTAAATTTATTTATAGTAGACCTAATTTTTGAAGCCGTTTATGCGTTGGAAAAAGATACACAACTACAAATGATTTAGCCTTTGATCGGGAGTGAAGTAAATATTGGCTCTAAAGCGAATGTGGGATGGTGAAAGCCACTGAGTTCCGTTTATGGATAAACGCCCGTGAGGTTCTACTTCGAACGTTTTAATTAGTAGAGGTAGACGGATTTACCCGTTATAATGTAATAGAGTATATTGTACTTGAAGAGGTGGCACAGCGAGATTTCGTCCTTTGATGAAATTTCGTTTTTTTTTTTGAAGGAGTATATTATGAGAAACAATTCACAAGCAACGAAATTAGACATTAAGGAAACACAAATTGCGATTAAGAGCTTAAAAGATTTTTTTGAGAGAGATTTGGCAAATACGTTAAATTTAACTCGTGTTTCAGCCCCATTATTTGTAAGACCAGAAACAGGTTTGAATGATAATCTAAGCGGAACAGAAAAGGCGGTTTCTTTTTCTTTACGGAAATATGGAATCGAGGTAGAAATTGTGCAATCCTTAGCGAAATGGAAAAGATATGCGTTGAAAACTTATGGGTTTGATTATTACGAAGGGTTATATACAGATATGAATGCCATTCGTCCAGATGAAGAAATTGATGACATTCATTCTATTTACGTGGATCAATGGGATTGGGAAAAGATTATTCGTCGTGAAGATCGTACAATTGATTACTTAAAGTTTATTGTTTCGGAAATCTTTTCTGTTTTTAAGCGGACAGAATCTTATATTAATAGCGTATATCCCTTTGCTCTTTCAAAAAAATTACCAGAGCAAATCTTCTTTATAACTTCTCAAGAGTTAGAAGATATGTATCCTAACCTTTCGCCAAAGGAAAGAGAAAATTCTATTTGTCGCGAAAAGAAAGCAGTATTTATTATGGGGATAGGGAGCGCTTTGAATAGTGGACATCCACATGATGACAGAAGCCCAGACTATGATGATTGGGATTTGAACGGAGATATTTTATTCTATAACCCAGTAAATGATTCCGCTATTGAATTATCTAGTATGGGTATTCGCGTAGATGAAGAAAGTTTAGTGCGTCAATTGGAGATTGCAGATGAAAAAGATCGAATGGAATTAGACTACCATAAATCTTTAGTAAATGGGGAATTGCCATTTACCGTAGGTGGTGGAATTGGGCAGTCTAGAATTTGTATGTTCTTCTTGGAAAAGAAGAGCCTTGGAGAAGTACAAGCATCGGTTTGGCCAGAAGACTTTTTGCTAGAAGCAAAACTTAAGGGATTGAATATTTTATAAACTTTTTGGAATGCGTCGAATTATTTTGAAAGATATAGTATAATATTTCTATGAGTCACTACAGATAAATGGAGGGAATTATGCGGACATTAAAAAAGCTTCAAAAAGAGCCAAGTTTTTCAGAAATAAAAAAAGCTTTACTGCGCAATTTCCTTTATAGTGCAGATAGTGAATCGATGCAAATTTTGTTAAATATATACAAACTAGAAGAACAAATCGATAATGTTTTTCCCAATTATATTTCGGTAAAGTCTTTAAGAAAAGATATTCTTCAGTTCCTTAGAAACAAGGAGGGAAAAGAATTAATCGCTTCCAATTTAACAGAATTGATACATGATGATATCAACCGTTTTGAGCTAATCGTGTACTTGAATGGGTACAAAAGAGGTTTTCGTGCTTATGATCATGCCAATGACTTAGAAGTGATTACTTTACGAGATATTACTTTTGAAACGCTTTATTCCAGAAATTTGTTATATCATTATGAAAATGAAAACCAAGATGTACAATTATTTCGAGAAGAAATTATGCGTGAACTTCACCATTCAAAGGGATTGGTGGGGCAGATTATGGAACAGCTATATTGGTATAACGCAAAAGTCTTAAAGAAGAAAATATTTAAGTTAAATGATCACGTAGACAGGCAATTGTATTTTGATATTCGAAACGGTGAACAAGAAATACAAGTAATAGATAATGTATTGTCTTATCGTGAATTGCTAGGGCTAAATAAGAAACTTCTTCGATTTATGTACAAAGATGGAATTCGTATTTATGAAACTGCATATTGGAATGGGTTAAATGACTTGGTTTTACGTCGGTACCATTCATAAAATCAAGAGCTCTAGTTGTAGAGCTCTTTTTTAAGGAGAAATATGAGAATAATTGGAATAGATCCAGGAATTGCGATTGTTGGATATGGTATTATAGATATAGTTGGAAATGGATTTTCTGTGGTAGATTATGGAATTATTGAAACGCCTTCTACTATGGATGAGCTGGAACGCTTAAAAAGCATATACGATTCCATGAATATATTGATAGATCGATACAATCCTCAGGAGGCCGCCATAGAGGAGTTGTTTTTTAATAAAAATATAAAGACAGCGATCCAAGTGGCCCAAGCAAGGGGAGTAGAGCTTTTGGCCTGTATGAATAGAGGGTTAGAGGTCTATGAATACACTCCTTTGCAAATAAAACAGGCGGTTGTTGGATATGGTCGAGCAGAAAAAAAACAGATACAAGAAATGGTGAAGATGCTTTTGAACTTGAAGTCCATTCCGAAACCGGACGATGCAGCAGATGGTTTGGCGATTGCTATAACACATGCCCATTCAAGAAAGCACAAAGAAATGTTTCGAGTAAAGTAGGTGATGGAATGTTTGATTTTATTCAAGGAAATATAGAAGATATTGATTTACAACGGTGCGTTTTATTGGTAAATGGAGTTGGATATTCTATTTCCATTAGCGATTTTACAAGACGCGAGATTATGCATTTGAAAGAAACTCGTTTGTATATACATATGCAAGTAAAAGAAACAGAGATTCTTTTGTTTGGGTTTTATACATTAGAGGAAAGAAAAGTTTTTGAGCTTTTAACTTCGGTCTCAGGAATTGGGCCCAAAGTAGCTCTTTCTATGTTAAGCCAATTTAGCATTGGAGCCATTGCAAAAGCCATTGCCTTGGAAGATGCTAAAACCATTCAAAAAACTCCTGGTGTAGGAAAAAAGACAGCAGAGAGAGTCATTTTAGAATTGAAGGACAAAATAGGCGCTTTGGATTTGGCTTTTGATGAGGAAATGGGGCCGCTGGATACAGAGATTCAAGGCGGGAATGAAGTACAGGAAGTAAAAGAGGCTCTGATTTTATTAGGATATAGGGAAATAGAAATAAACGATGCTTTGCGTCGCATAGATGTAAATCAGCCTTTAGAGTCGATGTTAAAGGATGCGTTAAAACAATTGGCAAAGAATCAGTAAGAAAGGTAGAGGGATAATTTGGAAACCAATCGTATTGTTTCAAAGGCCCAGTTGCCGGATGAAGAAAAAATAGAAATTTCCTTGCGTCCAAAATATTTGGAAGAATATATTGGACAAGGAAAAGCGAAAGATAAATTGCGTATTTTTATTGAAGCAGCGAAGAATCGGGGAGAGGCGTTAGACCACTGTCTATTAAATGGTCCACCAGGCCTCGGTAAAACTACATTGGCAGGTGTTATTGCCAATGAAATGGGTGTAAATGTGAAGATTACATCAGGACCTGCCATTGAGCGTCCTGGTGATTTAGCTAGTATTCTAACCAATTTGGAAGACAATGATGTCTTGTTTATTGATGAAATTCATAGAATATCTCGTTCTGTAGAAGAGATTTTATATCCAGCAATGGAAGACTTTGCTTTGGATTTAATCATTGGGAAAGGTCCTTCTGCTCGCTCTGTTCGTTTGGACTTAAATCACTTTACTTTGATTGGAGCGACGACTCGATCAGGGCAATTGGCTTCCCCATTTCGAGATCGATTTGGCGTATTGCTAAATTTGGAATTGTACGATAATGAAAGCTTAAAAGACATTATCTTGCGTTCTGCTTCTATTTTGCAAATTCCCATTGAAGATCAAGGAGCTTATGAAATCGCTTCTCGTTCTAGAGGCACACCTCGTATAGCCAACCGCTTATTAAAACGAATTCGCGACTATGCGGAAGTAGTCTGTGATGGGATTATTACAGAAAAAGTGGCAAAAGATGGATTGAAAATGCTAGAAATAGATATGGATGGATTGGATGAACTAGACCGAACCATTCTTCGGACGATGGTAATCAATTATGGAGGGCGCCCTGTGGGAATTGAAACGATAGCAGCCTCCTTAGGAGAAGAAAGAATTACCATTGAAGATGTGTACGAACCCTTTTTGTTACAAAATAACTATATTCAGCGAACACCAAGAGGAAGAATACCTACAAGAAAAGCCTATGAACATTTAGGGATACCTTTTACAAAGGAAGAGGTGTAAAATGAAAAAGTTAGCTTTATTATTGGTTGGAATTTTTATCTTAGGATTATCCACTCCTATATATGCCAGTCAACCTGCAGATATTTCTGTTAAAATTGGGGCAACAAGAAGCTCTGTTCGTTTAGAAAGTACAAATGGATTTGAATTGATTCAATCCAACGGAAAAAAAATACGTATATCTACAGCAACATTACAACTCTCTCCCTATGGGCAAGACCAAATTCAGGTAAAATCGGCCCAAGGGGAATATAAGATAGAAGAGAATGTAGATCGAATTCAACCGCAAAATAACAATGCAAGCGTAGATGGAAAAAGATATAGAGGAAGTTTTTACTTTATTAACAGTGGAAATCTTCTTTCTGTTGTAAATCAGTTGCCTGTAGAAGAGTATCTAAAGGGAGTACTGCCAAAAGAGATTGGTACATCTACCAATAGAGAGGCTCTAAAGGCACAGTCTGTAGTGTCTAGATCTTTTGCGTACGCTAACTACAATAAATTTTTGAAAAACGGTTATAATTTGGATGATACAACATCTTCCCAAGTATATGGCGGAATGGATGTAGAAAGTGAAGCAACCAATCAAGCGGTAGAAGCAACAAGAGGCCAAGTTTTGTATTATGGTGACTCCATTGCCAATACCATTTTCCATGCTACATCTGGCGGAAAAACAGAGGCCATAGAAGATGTTTGGGGCGGGAATTCTATCCCTTATTTGAAGGTTCAAGAGGATCCTTATTCTGTAAATACGAGAAATAGTACATGGGAAGCAACAATAAGCAAATCGGAATTGAACAATAAATATAGTGGAAAAGTAGGCGAGGTAACAGGGTTTAAGATATTGGAACGAACAAGCAGCAACCGCATTCGTTGGATTGAAATTACTGGAACCAATGGATCCTATAAAATTTCAGGGAATCAATTTCGTTTGGATTTAGGAGCAGTAAAAATAAAAAGTACGGATTTTACTGTAAACGGACAAGGCTCTACTTTATCAGAACAAGTAATAACCAGTACAGGAAGAAAAACATTTAATGGACTGGAAAGAATCATTTCTGCAACAGGAATTACAGAAAGAAGTTCACAAACAATTCTTACAGCCAATGGGCAACGAAAGATACAAATGGCTAAGGCAGAAGAAATACAGGGAGAAGAATTTTATTTACAAGGCCGTGGATATGGACATGGAGTTGGGATGAGCCAATATGGTGCCATAAATATGGGAAATGATGGAAAAGATTATCGCTATATTTTAGGTTTCTATTATCCAGGCACAGAAATTAGATAAGAGGGAAAGATTGAAAAAAGAAGATTTTTATTATGATTTGCCAGAGGAGTTGATTGCTCAACATCCTATGGAAAAACGGTCTGAATCAAAATTACTGCATTTGAATCGAGAAAATGAGACTTTTGAAGATTGTCATTTTTATGATATTGTAAAATTTTTCCACCCAGGAGATGTTTTGGTAGTAAACAATACAAAAGTAATACCAGCTCGTTTATTTGGAAGTCGAGAAAATAAAGAAGAAAAAATTGAAGTTTTGCTATTAAAAGAGACAGGACAAAAACAGTGGGAATGTTTAGTAAAACCCGGTCGCAAAATGAAAATAGGCACAAAAATTATTTTTTCTCCTCGTCTAAGTGCGACCGTTGTAGATATTACAGAAGAAGGTTCTCGAATTATTGCATTTCACTACGATGGAATTTTTGAAGAAATTTTAGATGAATTGGGCGAGATGCCCTTGCCACCTTATATTCACGAAAAATTAGAGGATAAAGATCGGTACCAAACCATTTATGCAAAACATAGAGGTTCAGCAGCTGCACCTACATCAGGATTGCATTTCACTGAGGAAATCCTATCTCAATTAAGAGAAAAAGGAGTAAAAATATTACCAATCACTCTCCATGTGGGTTTGGGAACATTCCGTCCTGTGAAGGAAGATGATATTTTGGATCATGTTATGCATAGTGAATATTTTGAGATATCAGAAGAAGTTGCAAAAGAAATTAATGAGGGGAAAAAAGCAGGGAAAAGAATCATTGCCGTAGGAACTACTTCCGTAAGAACTTTGGAATCACAGACCGATGAAAAGGGATTATTAAAGCCAGGAAAAGGTTGGACAGATATTTTTATTTATCCAGGATATGATTTTGAGATGGTAGATGCTATGGTAACAAACTTCCATTTGCCTGAATCTACCTTACTTATGTTAATTAGTGCTTTTGCCAATCGTGAATTCATCCTAAAAGCTTACGAGCATGCGATAAAAGAGAGATACCGTTTCTTCAGTTTTGGAGATGCGATGTTTATTGAATAAGGAGTAATATGAAATTTGAATTATTGAAAGAATCTTCCAATACAAAGGCACGAAGAGGAAGAATTCATACAGAACATGGAGTAATCGAAACTCCTATCTTTATGCCAGTTGGGACACAAGCCACAGTAAAAACCATGACTCCTCATGAAGTGGCGGAGTTGGGTGCACAAATTATATTGAGCAATACGTATCACTTGTTTTTGCGTCCTGGGATGGAAGTGATCCAGCAAGCTGGAGGATTGCATAAATTCATGAATTGGGACAAACCAATTTTAACAGACAGTGGTGGATTCCAAGTTTTTAGTTTAAGCCACAGAAGAAAAATAACAGAAGAAGGGGTTATGTTCCGTTCTCACATTGATGGATCCAAAAAATTTCTATCCCCAGAAATTGCCATGGAAATTCAGCACACTTTGGGCTCTGACATTATGATGGCTTTTGATGAATGTGCTCCGTATCCTTCTACCTATGATTATATTGTAAAATCTATGGAAAGAACGACTCGATGGGCTGAACGCTGTAAAGTTTACCACAACAATAAGCCAGGACAGAATTTATTCGGAATTGTACAAGGTGGTATGTATAAAGATTTGCGAAAAGAAAGTGCCAACGCTTTGGTTCCGATGGATTTTCCAGGATATGCTGTTGGAGGACTTAGCGTAGGTGAACCTTTAGAGGTTATGAAGGATGTATTGGATTATACAACGGATTTTCTTCCAAAGGACAAGCCAAGATATCTAATGGGAGTAGGGACTCCAGACTATTTATTTGAAGCCGTTGAACGAGGAATTGATATGGCAGATTGTGTTTTGCCAACAAGGATTGCAAGAAACGGAACCGTTATGACAAGCCAAGGCCGCTTGGTAATTAAAAATGCAAAATATGCCTTGGATCAAAGACCAATGGACGAAGAATGCGATTGTTACGCTTGTAAGAATTTCACAAGATCTTATGTTCGCCACTTGTTCCACACAAATGAAATATTAGGGCTTCGTTTAGCAAGTATTCACAATATATACTTTTTGCTAAAACTTATGGAAAAGATAAGAAAATCTATTGAAGAAGATAGTTTCCTTGAGTTTAAGGATGACTTTTATAAAAAATACGGTTATAATAAAGTGTAAGACTAAAGGAGGGAATCAATGGGTACATTAGCAAATGCACAAAATTCAGGAATGTTAGGGACTTTTATACCTTTGATACTAATGTTGGCAATCTTCTATTTTGGATTGATTCGTCCACAAAAGAAAAAGGAAAAAGAAGTCAAAAATATGCGAGATAATTTGCTTGTAGGCGATGAAATCGTAACAATCGGTGGTGTCGTTGGTAAAATTGTTCAAGTAAAAAAAGATCGTGTAATTATTGAGACAACAGGAATGAAAACTCGCTTAGAATTCGAAAAGTGGGGAATTCAAACTTTATCAAAATCTAAAGGAAGCAAAAATACAAATCCTGAATTAGAAGAAGAAAAAGAAGAAGAAATTGCAGAATAAGGAGAAGATTATGAAATACATAAAAACTCTTACAAAAAGATCATTAAGAAAAGGTTTAGAAAAAGCTGGATGTGGCGAGTGCCAAACTTCTTGCCAATCTGCTTGCAAAACATCTTGTACTGTCGGCAATCAAAAATGTGAGAATAACGAAAGATAAAAGGTTGTGGCGATGCCACACCTTTTTATTTTAGAGGGAGTTTTTTTTGAAACATATACATCGATTTCATTTAAATAATCAATATATTGTGTTGGACGTAGCATCTGGTGCGGTTCACATTGTAGATCCTATTATTTACGATATTGTAGAGGACGTATGGGAGAAAGATTACAATCAAATTGTAGAAAAATATCAATCCCAATATTCCAAAGAAGATTTGAAAGAAGCTTTTGAGGAATTGCAATATCTAATGGAAGAGGGTCTTTTATATACAGAAGATAGTGAATTGGAACTTTCGAAATTCAATCCGGAATTTAATATAAAAGCTATGTGTTTGCATGTTTCCCATGATTGTAATTTGCGTTGCAAATATTGCTTTGCAAGTCAGGGAGACTTTAAGGGCCAAAGAATGTTAATGGATCTAGAAACAGGGAAAAAAGCCTTAGATTTCATTTTGGAAAATAGTGGAAATCGACACAATCTAGAGGTAGATTTTTTTGGCGGCGAACCTTTGATGAACTTTGATTTGGTAAAAGATTTAGTGGTCTACGGAAGAGAGAGAGAAAAAGATTTTAATAAACATTTCCGTTTCACGATGACAACCAATGGAGTTTTACTAGACGATGAAATTATCGAATTCTTAAATAGAGAAATGGATAATGTTGTTTTGTCCTTGGATGGGAGAGAATCAGTTAATGACGAAATGCGACCAACAGTCAACGAAAAAGGAAGCTATGAGTTGATTGTTCCAAAATTCAAAAAATTAGTGGATGGTCGGGGAGAGAAGGATTACTTTATTCGAGGAACTTTCACAAACCATAATCTAGATTTTTCAAAAGATGTAGAGCTTTATCATGAATTGGGATTTAATAAAACTTCTATGGAGCCAGTTGTGACAGATTCAAAGGAAGAATATGCCATTCGCGAAGAACATTTGGAAGAAATTCTAAAAGAGTATGAAATTCTTTCTGAAAAATATCTTGAAATTCGTAAAGAAAATCCAGAGTTTAATTTTTTCCATTTTAACATTGATTTATCGGGAGGCCCTTGCGCTTATAAGAAAGCCATTGGATGTGGAGCAGGCTCTGAATATATTGCCGTAACTCCAGAAGGAGATGTTTATCCTTGCCATCAATTTGTAGGGGAAGAAGAATACAAATTAGGAACCATTTATGATAAACAATTAAACCGTGAGCTGCAAGAGAAATTCCAAAATGCAGACGTATATCATAAAGAATCTTGCAATGTATGTTGGGCAAAATATTATTGCTCAGGTGGTTGTCATGCCAATGCCTATTACAACAACAACGATATAATGAAACCTTTTGAGCTTGGATGCGAAATGGAAAAGAAACGTTTAGAATGTGCCTTAAGCATCTATGCCAATGAAGTAGAATAGACGGAGGAGAAAATGGCGAAGTGGTTTATTAAAAAAGTTCCCGGAAATTCCAAAGTGGATTTTTTGTCTTTGGGAATCAATGAAATTGAATATCAAATCCTATTGAATCGGGGCATTGAAACCAAAGAAGAAATTTTGGAGTTTTTGAAACCAAACCCTCGCAATTTTCATTCATCCGTTACAATGAAGGATATGATTAAAGCTGGCAATCTTTTTATGGAAGCTAGGATGAAGAAATCGAAGATAAGGATTGTCGGCGATTATGATGTAGATGGAGTTATGGCAACTACTATCTTGTTTCTAGGATTAAAAGGGTTGGGTTATGAGGTAGATTATAAAATCCCTCATAGAATAAAAGACGGTTATGGATTAAATCTTTCTATGGTGGAAGAGGCCAAAGAAGATGGAATTGGCATGATTCTTACTTGTGATAATGGAATTAGTGCCCATGAGGCGATACATTATGGGAAAAAAATAGGGGTGAAGATGGTAGTCACAGATCATCATGAAATTCCTTATTTAGAGGAAGAGAATATACGTCGCGAAAACTTACCTGAGGCCGATGCGATTATAAATCCAAAACAGTCGGCTTGTAGATATCCTTATAAAAATTTATGTGGAGCTGCTGTAGCTTACAAATTCATCCATTATCTATACACCGTTCAAGGGAAAATTCAGGAGATGGATTCTGATTTTATTGGTTTTGCTGCTATAGCCACCGTTTGTGATGTAATGGAGCTGAAAGGAGAAAATCGAACAATAGTAAAATTAGGACTAAATCGGCTAAATCAATCAGAGCATGTGGGTCTAAAGGCGTTAAAAGAAGCTTGTGGAATCAAATCAGATATATCAGGGTATCATTTGGGCTTTGTCTTAGGACCGACTATTAATTCGGCCGGTAGATTGGATTCTGCAGAAAAAGCTTTGAAGTTATTTTTAACAAAAGATGCAATGGAAGCGAAAGAAATTGCAACAGAGTTAAGAAAGCTAAATGGGATTCGACAACAGATGACTCAAGATGCAATGGAGTCTTTTGAGACGCAAATAAATCAATCGATAGAAAAAGGTGAGATGTTTTGCATATTAAAAGACGAAACCATTCATGAGAGTATTGCTGGGATCATAGCTGGAAAAGTCAAAGGCAGGTTAAATCGGCCCACTATTGTTCTTACAAAAGGCAAAGACGGACTTAAGGGTTCTGGAAGATCGGTTGAGGGAGTCGATATTGTTCAGGAAATAAAGAAGAGTGAAGAATTTTTGCTTGGATTTGGTGGACATAAAATGGCCTGTGGAGTAAGTTTGAAGGAAGAAGACTTTGAAGGGTTTAAGGAAAGTGTTCTAAAGAATGTGGAATATAGCGAAGCAGAACTGGAGCCCATTGTGCGAGTGGACGGCTTACTGTCTTTAGCGGATGTGAAAATTCCATTTATAGAACGTCTAAATATTTTTGCACCTTTTGGAAATGGGAACGAATCTCCTTTGTTTGGTGTAACAGATTTGAAAATTTCAAATCTAAAATTATTGGGTAAAAATAATAACGTACTAAGCATTCAATTGACAGAAAATGGGAGAATATACCAAGGAATTTTATTCCAAGGGGCAGAAGAATTCTTGGAAAAATATGAAGAAAATAAAACGAGAGATTACCGATTGGATTTGGTATACTCCCCTAAGATAAATAATTTTAGAAATCAAATGACGGTACAATTTGAGGTAAAGGATTTTCGATTTCGATAAAGTGGTGAGATTATGATTCAAAGATTAATTGACAATATATTAGAATACAATCCAAATGCCGATGTAGATTTGATTTTGAAGGCATACCATTTAGCCCGCGATCATCACAAAGGGCAGCTACGAAACTCTGGTGAAGAATATATTATTCATCCCTTGAATGTTTCTTTGATTTTAGCAGAAATGAATATGGATACGGCGACGATAATTGCAGGACTTTTACACGATGTTATTGAAGATACAGATGTAACCTATGATGATGTAAAAGAAGATTTTGGCGAAGAAATTGCTGATTTGGTTGATGGGGTAACAAAACTTAAAAAGTTAAACTATCAGACGAAACAAGAAAAACAAGCAGAAAATATTCGTAAAATGGTACTTGCAATGGCAAAAGATATTCGAGTGGTTATCGTTAAGTTTGCCGACCGTCTTCACAATATGAGAACCTTAGAATATATGCGAGATGAAAAGAAAAAGGAAAAAGCTTTAGAAACCATAGAAATTTACGCTCCTTTGGCGGACCGATTGGGGATTAGTAAGGTAAAATGGGAGCTAGAAGATCTATCTCTTCGCTACTTGGATCCAGAAAATTATTATATGTTAATTGATATGGTAAATAAGCGAAGAAACGAACGAGAAGCTTTGATTAACAATATTATTGACTCCATTTCGAAGCAATTGAAAAAAATGGGTGTATCGGCAGATATTCATGGGCGACCAAAGAATTTTTATAGTATCTATAAAAAAATGATGTACAAGGGAAAATCTTTTGATGAAATTTATGATTTGTCTGCGGTTCGAATCATTGTAGATGATATAAAAGATTGTTATGGTGCTTTGGGGGTTGTTCATACTATGTATAAGCCAATTCCAGGGCGTTTCAAAGACTATATTTCTATGCCAAAACCCAATAAATATCAATCCCTTCACACTACAGTAATTGATGGGAGTGGAGAAACTTTTGAGGTACAAATCCGTACTTGGGATATGCATAAAACAGCAGAATATGGTATCGCAGCCCATTGGAAGTATAAAGAAGGAGTCAATAAATCCACTTCTTTTGATGAGAATTTGACTTGGCTAAGACAACTATTAGAGTGGCAAAAAGACCTAAAAGATCCAAATGAGTTTATGGAAACTTTGAAAGTTGACTTTTTTGCTGACGAAGTATTCGTCTTTACACCTCGTGGGGATGTTATCAATTTACCAGATGGATCTACTCCGATTGACTTTGCTTATCGTGTCCATTCTGCTGTTGGAAACACTTGCGTTGGTGCAAAAGTCAATGGTAGAATCGTTCCCTTAAACTTCAAATTGCAAAATGGAAACATTATTGAAGTTATTACGAACAAAAATTCTGGTCCTTCCTTGGATTGGTTAAATATTGTTCAAAGTCCTCAAGCAAAAACAAAAATACGCCAGTATTTTAAGGTTAAGGACAGAGATAAAAATGTTTTAAGAGGGAAAGAGGCAATCGATCAAGAAGCAAAACGCTTGGGATATCCGCCTCATATTTTGGTTCGAGATCAGTGGATGGAAGAAATCCGTGAGCGGTTGAAAGTTCCTTCCATGGATGATTTGTATGCTGCTATTGGTTATGGTAGTATGACTGTAAACCAAGTTACAGCAAAACTTGTAGATTATATTCAGCAAGAAAACAAAGAGAAAGAAAAAGAAATTTCCTTAGAAAAAGACATTGCCATTGGTAAAAAGAAGGTGAAAAGCACTTCTAGCAATGGGATTGTTGTAAAAGGAATAGACAATGTAAAAGTAAGAACGGCAAAATGTTGTAATCCCGTTCCCGGAGATTCAATTATTGGCTATATAACCATGGGGCGTGGTATCAGTGTGCACCGATCCGATTGTGTAAATATAATTAATGAGAAAGAAGATTCTCGTTTAATAGAAGTATCATGGGATATAAGTGAAAAAGATTCTTACCACGCAGAAATTGAAGTCAGAGCAGCAGATAAGGGAAATGTATTGGGAGATATTGCCAACCGTATCAATGATTCTCGCTTGGGATTGATTAATTTATCTGCAAGAGCAAACAAAGATCACACTTTAGTCATTCGATCTGTGATTCAGATCCATGATATTAGTGATTTGGAATATTTATTAAATAAAATTCGAAAAATAGAGAATGTCTATGATGCCTATCGTGTAAAATCCTAGGAGGTTATATGAGAGCTGTTGTACAAAGAGTAAAAGAAGCTTTTGTTAAAGTAGATACAGAAACGACAGGAACCATTGGTCCTGGTTTGTTGGTTTATTTAGGAATTACAGATTCGGATGAACAAGCAGACTTGGATTTTATGGTAAAAAAAGTTACGAATTTAAGAATTTTTGAAGATGAGAACGACGTAATGAATCGTAGTCTATTAGATGTAGGCGGATCTTTATTGGTTGTTAGTCAGTTCACTTTATATGGAGATGCAAGGAAAGGAAATCGTCCTAGTTATATTCGCGCAGCAAAAGGAGAAATTTCTGAACCTATGTACGAAAAATTTGTGGAAACTTGTAGAAATTTGGAAATAGAAGTTGAAACAGGAAGGTTCGGTGCCGATATGAAAGTGCATTCTATAAATGACGGGCCAGTTACCATTTTATTAGATAGTGAAAGGAATTTTTAATGAAGGGATTAAGAATTTTAGTTTGTGGAGCGACCAATGCCTATGTGTTATATGGTGAAAATAAAAAAGGACTTTTATTTGATCCAGGAGGAGACGCGAATAAAATAATTAATGAGGTAAAGGCAAATGGCGTAGAAGTGGAAGCCATTCTATTGACCCATGCTCATGGAGATCATATTGGTGCATTAAATGAATGCAGAGACGCTTTTAACGTAAAGGTGTACATGCATGAAGAAGAACAGATTATGTATAATAACAAAGAATACAATATGGCTCATATGATGGGAATGCCACAACCGAATAAGCCTGTGGATGTACTCCTTCAAGATGGGGATACATTGGATTTTGATTTAGGTACAATCCAAGTGATTCATACTCCAGGGCATACACCTGGTTCTGTTTGTTATTTAATGGATGGAGTAATGGTTACGGGAGATACGATTTTTGAAGGATCTATTGGTAGAACAGATTTACCAATGGGAGATTGGTCACGAATGGAGAAATCTTTGAAAAAAATAAAAGAAATGGATGAATCCATTCAATTGTTGCCTGGACATGGGGAATCTACAACAATTGGAAGAGAAAAAGTACAAAATCCATTTCTATTGCAAATTCTATGATTAAAATAATAGGTGCCAATTCCGGAGATGCTCATAGTTTTTTTGAGCTTCTCCGAATTTATTATCCTTATTATGAAGACAATGAAGAGCTGTTTCTAACTTATTCTAAGAAGGAAGAATTTGTAGAAGTAGAGGTTCAATTCCCCAAGGAATCTTTTACAGAAAAATTCCCCTATGAAGAAAACCCTATCCATTTGCGACACCGAGTGGCTCGGTGGCTGATTACCTCCTTGTCAAAAGAGAAAAAAGTTCCCAATAAATGGGGGATTTTAACAGGAATTCGGCCGATAAAATTTGTGCGCAATCATTTATTGGAAAAAGAAGAGGATGAAGTCTATCGCTTATTGATAAATCATTATTTGGTTGAGGAAAAATTGAGCCATTTGCTTATTGAAATGGCAAAAAAGGAAGAGAAATTAACCAAAGACTTAGATTCTGCGGGGTATTCTTTGTATATAAATATTCCTTTTTGCCCAAGTCGATGTCACTATTGCTCCTATCCAACCATTCTAAATAATGACAAATCTCGCATTAAGAAATATATAAATTCTCTTGTAAAAGAACTACAAGTTGTGTTGGAAAACGGAAAGAAATGGCCCAGTTCTATTTATATTGGAGGAGGAACGCCTACTTCCATACCAGAAGAGCAATTGGAAAGAATTCTATCTATATTGAAACCTTATGGCAAAGATATTGAATTTACTGTTGAAGCAGGTAGACCAGAAACCATTACGGATTCCATGTTAAATTTGCTATCAAAGTATGGGGTAAACCGAATAAGTGTAAATCCTCAAACAATGAAAGATCAAACCTTAGTCGATTTAGGTAGGAACCATACAGTGGAAGATATTGTGGAAGCCTATAAAAGGGTGAAAAAATTTCCAAAGATTCATGTAAATATGGATTTAATAGCTGGTCTTCCTGGAGAAAATGAAAAAGACTTTGAAGATACATTAGAAAAAATTTATGAATTATCCCCAGAAAGTATAACCATTCATATGCTTTCCCTAAAAAATGGATCAAAGCTTTATGAGAAAAATCAATTTTCTTTTGAAGATATTTCTTCCATACAGGATAAAGCCATGGAACGGAATATAAATCATGGGTTCTTACCTTATTATATGTATAGACAAAAACGAATTTTAGGAAATTCCGAAAACATAGGATACGCAAAAGAAGGATATGAATCCATTTACAATATGATTATGATGGAAGAACTGCAATCTACCATTGGTGTTGGTATGGGTTCTACAAGCAAAATCTTTGATGGGAAAGAAGGAAAAATCCTAAAAAATTCCAATTTCCGTAATCTAAGAGATTATGAAGAACGTTTAGATGAAATTATAGAGGAGAAAAAATTCTTTCTAGAGAAGGTGAATGAATATGTTATGGAATGAATTGAAAAAATCAATTGATATTGTCGATACAAGAGGCAATATTTCAGACACATTAGATCTGTTGAGTATTAATAATAACTCTTTAACTAGCAAGGAAAATGAAATTTTTGTTGCATTAAAAGGGGCTTTGACGGATGGACATAAGTATGTTAAAAATGCCTATGAAAAAGGAGCCAAGGTTGCCCTTGTAGAAGAATTTGTAGACTGTGAAATCCCTCAAGTAAAAGTAGAGAATACAAGAATTTCTATGGCAAAATTGGCAAACTGTTTCTATGGATATCCTTCAAAGGAAATGAAGGTCATTGGAATTACAGCAACAAACGGTAAAACTTCAACGGCCTATATGATTGCAGATATGCTGAAATTTTATGGTATGGAAGTAGGAATCATAGGAACCGTTGAGATTAAATATGGAGATGTTGTAATTCCTTCTGAGTTAACGACTCCTGAAAGCATTGATTTACAAAAATATTTGCGAGAAATGGCAGATGTGGGCGTGGATGTTGTTGTAATGGAAGTAAGCTCTTCTGCCCAAGAATTATACCGAAATTTTGGAATAGAATACGATATCGTTTCATTTCATAACGTTTCAAAAGAACATGTTGAGCAACATGGGTCTTTAGAAAAGTACTTAGAATACAAAAGTCGCCTAATTCGGGATGCCAAACCTTCAACGGATGTAATTTTGAACATCGATTTTCCATGGATTGAATCTTTAAGTCGTCAAACATCTGGGAAGACTCACTTGATTTCCATGGAGGGAGAGGGAGATATAACCATTGAAGGGTTGGATTTGGCTACAGGAAAGGGCAAATTTACTTATTTAGAAAAAGATAAGCAGAAAAAAATTCCAATAGAGTTAAGTGTCTCTGGATACCATTCTGTGTTGAACGCTATGGTAGCGATTACTATGGCTAGAATTTTAGGTCTAGAGGATGAGGCGGTTCAAGAAGGAATTCACGCTTTTACAGGGGTGGAACGTCGCTTTGAATTGATTTATGATGAAGAATTTAAGATTATAGACGACCATTATGCCAATCCTAAAAATATTGAAGTAACGATGAAGACTTTGGAAGAAATGCAATACGAAAATTTATATATACTTTATGCGATTCGTGGCAATAGAGGAAAAGAGTTAAATCGTGAAAATGCGGATGAATTGGTAAAATGGATGAAAAAACTAAATCCTAAAAATGTTTTGGCAACTATAAGTAGAGATACAACAGGAAAAAAAGATTGGGTTACAGAGGAAGAAATAAAGAGTTTCAAAAATTCGGTAGAATCTTCTGGTTATGAAATCGAAATCTTTGAAAAATTAGAAGATTCGGTTTATACTATCATAGGAAAGATGGGGAAAGGAGACGTGTTATTATTGGCCGGCTGCCAAGGAATGGATAAAGGAGCGGGATTCGCTTGGAAATATCTATTGGAAGAGAATATAGCCAAAAATATACGTTTCATTAAAAATAAACAAGAAACTAGAATTTGTTAGGAGGAAAATATTACAATGAGTCATTCCCTTAAGAGAACACATTTTTGCGGAAATTTGAGAGAAGAGAACATTGGAGAAAGTGTTCGAATTAATGGTTGGGTTGCAAAATCTAGAAATTTAGGTTCTTTGATTTTTGCTGATATTCGCGATTATTCAGGAATCGTTCAAGTTGTTTTTGATGAAACCATTGAAGCAGAGGTTTTTGAAAGAGCTACATCGATTCGCTCAGAATATGTAGTAGCCATTGAAGGAACGGTTCGCATGAGAAGTTCAATAAATGATGGGATTCCTACAGGAAAAATTGAGATTTTGGTAAACGAGTTAGAAATCTTAAATGAATCGGATGTGCCACCAATCTATATTCGAGACGATGATGATGTAACCGAAATGGTTCGATTGAAAAACCGTACCTTGGATTTAAGAAAACCCCATATGCAAGAAATTTTTAGAATGCGTTCTCAAATGTATAAAATAACAAGAGATTATTTTTATGAGAATGGATTCGTTGAAATTGAAACACCGATTCTTTCCAAACCAACACCAGAAGGAGCCAGAGATTATTTGGTGCCAAGTCGTGTACAACCAGGAGCGTTTTATGCCTTGCCACAATCTCCTCAATTGATGAAGCAACTTTTAATGGTATCTGGCTTTGATCGTTATATCCAAATTACAAAATGTTTTAGAGATGAAGATTTGCGTTTTAATCGTCAACCAGAATTTACTCAAATCGATATGGAATTGAGTTTTGTGGATGAAGAAGATGTAATGAGCATCAATGAAAACTATTTGAAAAAATTATTCAAAGAAATAAAAGGGATAGAATTGGAAACTCCTTTCCAAAGAATGACCTACAAAGAAGCCATGGATCGCTATGGGGTAGATAAACCGGATACTCGTTTTGAAATGGAATTACAAGATGTAAGTGAAATTGTAAAAGAAGCCGATTTCAAAGTATTCCAAGATGCCATCGCTAACGGTGGAAGCGTTCGTTGCATTGTGGTTAAGGGAGGAGCAGAATTCTTTAGCCGCAAAAAAATTGATAAATTAGAAGCCTTTGTTAAGGATTATGGGGCAAAAGGATTGGCATGGGCTAAAGTAAACGAGGGAGAAATTCAAAGTCCAATTAAGAAGTTTATTGAAGATTCTATTTTTGATTCTATCATTCAATCGACAGAGGCAGAAGTAGGGGATCTGATTCTATTTGTAGCAGATAAAAACGCAACGGTTTTTGCGGCCTTAGGAAACCTTAGAAATCATATTGCTTCTGAAATGGGATTGATTGATAAAGAGAAAATCAATGCCCTTTGGATTATCGAATTCCCATTGTTTGAATTTGACGAAGAAGAAAATCGTTATGTAGCAAAACATCATCCTTTTACAGCGCCAATGAAAGAAGATGTCGACCTATTGGAATCCGATCCAGAAAATTGCAGAGCTCGAGCTTATGATATTGTAATCAATGGAGATGAAATGGGTGGAGGATCTATCCGAATTCATAAGAGAGAGGACCAAGAAAAAATGTTCCAAGCCTTAGGTTTCTCTCAAGAAGAAGCCCAAGAAAAATTTGGTTTCTTATTGGAAGCATTCCGTTATGGAGCACCTCCACATGGAGGCTTGGCTTTTGGTTTGGATCGTTTGTGTATGCTTTTAACAGGAGAAGAAAACATGAGACAGGTTATTGCCTTCCCTAAAACACAATCTGCTACTGATTTATTAACAGGAGCACCGGTTCATCTTTCTCCTAAACAATTAGAAGAAGTTCATATTAAAACATTAGAGGAGGAATAATATGGAGCAAGTGGGGATTATTATTTCCGTAAATGATGGTTTGGCAGAGGTAGAGGTAAAAAGAATGAGTGCTTGTGGGACAAGTTGTGAATCTTGTCATTCGAGCTGTGAACAAAAACCAGAGTATGTGCGTTTGGTAAATGACTTAAACGCAAAAGTAGGAGATTATGTAGAAATTGTTTCCGACACCTCTTTTGTATTAAAATCTTTAGCTCTCGTATACGGAGTTCCATTGATTTTGTTTTTAGGCTTTGTTGTGTTGTCTTTTGCCTTATTGGAAAATGTAACATCCCATGCCCAATACATTAGTATTATTATTGGTTTCTTATCTTTTGTAGTAAGTTTCTTTATTCTTAGATCCATTGATAAATCAAAATCTTTTAATGATCAAATCAAGATGACAAGAATTTTATAAGTAAAAAAGCCATGACTTCCAAATTTAGAAGTCATGGCTTTTTGTTTATTGCATAGGGTTCATATTTCTCTTTTTGCTTCTTTTCCTAAAAAGTTTTAGAGAACGTGAGAAAATGGTAGAAGCAACAATACCAATAGATAGAGACATAGCAATAAAGAATGTGTTTATAGCTTCATTTAAGAACAATGGGGTGTTGTCTTGTATTAAATAAAGCATGGAATAATACATTCCCCCTCCTGGGACTAAGGTAATCAATCCAGGGAGAATAAATATTGTCGCAGGCATAAGGTAGATTCGACTGAATAATTCTCCTAAAGCACCAATGACAAAGGCAGAAAGAAAGCTAGAAAGCAAATAACTCCAGCCAAGATCCAAGCCCATAATATAAACCAAATAGCCAATGGCTCCACAAAGAGCACTGGGGAAAATGGATTTTTTAGGAGCATTTACAGGAAGTGAATAGCCGATTGTAGAAAGAACGGCCATAGCAAAAGTAAATAATATCATTTTTATATCCATAATTTCTTAGCCTCCTATAAACAATTGAAGATTCAATGTAACTCCAACTCCCAATGCAATAGCAAAAGCAGTAAAGAGAGCCTTAACGACGCCAATAATTCCAGATAAATAGTCACCACTAATAATATCTCGGATTCCATTGGTTACCATCATACCAGGAACTAGAGGCATAATAGAACCGATAATTACTTTGTCCATAATAATTTCTGATATCCATAATTTGGAAAAAAAGGCCAATAAAGAAACCAGCAAAGCTCCTAAAAAAGTGGATAAGAAAAAAGAAACGCCCCTACGCCCCATAATGTCTTGGAAATAAGCCAAGATATTTCCAAGCAAAAAGGAAACAAAAAAGTCCATGTAAGAGCCTCCAAATAAAACGCTAAAAGAGGAGGTACAAAGGCCAGTAAAGAAAACTTTTGTTAGTAGAGAATAAGATTTTAATTCATTGATTCGTTTTAATTCCTCTTTGGCTTCTGCCATGGTAAAATGGCCAGCAACAAATTGACGTGAGAAATGATTTAACTCATCGATTTTAGATAAGTTAACGGTTGTAGAATCTACGTTTTTGAAGATTGTAATGGTTTCTCCTTCAAACTCTAGAGATAAAAAGATCCCCGTATTAATGGCAAAAGCATCTACATCGTAAATATTTTCATAAGATTCACACATACGCACAACGGTATCTTCTGCACGATAGATTTCTGCCCCATTACGGATCAAAAGTTGCCCAGTATAAATAGCTAGATAAATAAGATCTTTAGCCTCGGAAGAGGTGTTAATCGTTAAAGAATTCATTGAATCCACTCCTATTCTCTTGTATTAATTTTATTTTTTGGGAGCGAGAAAGTTTTTTTATAGCGATTTCTCGTTTTAATGCATCGCTTTTGGTATCCAATTTCTCTACGTAGGCAAAAGAAACAGGAAGGCGACAGCGAGTATATTTTGAAGCAATTCCATCATTGTGCTTTTTTAATCGCTTCTCCAAGTTTATAGTATAGCCTGTATACAAAGTATTATCGTTGCAAATTAAAATATAGACATAGTGGGGTTTCATAATTTCCTCCAATAATTTTCTAGCATCGAAGGAGAAAAGCCTCTTTGGTAGAAATATTGCATCATTTTTTGTTTGTCCTTAAAGTCGAGATAATGATTTCTACGATATTTCTTATACATGAGTTTTTCTATATTTTCTAGCAGATGTTCTTCGGTATATTGATTTAAGGAGTCTTGAATTTGTTCATTAGAAATTCCCTTCATTTTTAGTGAAGATTGGATTTTAAGGGGACCGTATAAATTAATATTCATTTTGTCCCTGACGTATAAATTAGCATATTCTTCATCGTTAATAAAGTTATATTTTTTTAGGTAATCAATCGCCTCAGAAATGGCTTCTTCTTCAAAGTCTTCTTTCTCTAAAAAACAGAAGATTTCATGTTCTGTTTTTCGGTTTCGTAATTTTCGAAGAGAAAAATCGATGGCTTCTTGTTTTTTTGAATCTTTTTGGATATTTTGAATATCAAATAGATCCAATTCTTTACCTTTGTATAAGTTAAATCGAACAAAAACAGATTCAACCACTTCGATGATTTGTTCATTAGAAAGTTCAATTCGATATTTATTTTTATTAAATACGATGCGTAAAATTTCCATATTCACCTCAGATATATTTTAACATAAAATTAGGCGAATCATAGCATTTGACGTGATTTGATCTATTGCTGTTATTGTAAAAAAAACGGCCTTATGATAATATTATATTAAATTGCAAATGAGGTGAAATATGGTAGCTTTACTTTCTCAAGTCTTAAAATACATTTTTATTGTAATTATTTATCTATTTATTTTTACGATAATTCGCATGATTTATTTGGATATACGTTCTATGAAATCCTTTGATGGAGGAAAAGAAGTGGCATATCTAAAAGTGGTAAATCGTTTGGATTCCTTAAATTTTAAGATGCAAGAATATTATGTATTAAAAAAGAAAACTTTAATTGGACGTTCTACAAAAAATGATATTGTCATTAAAGATAGTTTTGTTTCAAAAAATCATTTGAATATTCGTGAAGAAGACGGTATTTATTACATTAATGATTTAGATAGTGCAAATGGCACTTATTTGAACGGTGAACCCCTATATCAAGAGGAAGAACTTCATAATGGAGATCGAATTGGGGTTGGTTTCATTCAATTCTTATTTGTAGACAAATAGGAGGGATTATGACTTCAAAAATTAAAAATATTCGTCGACCAAGAGATTTGCTTTTATTGTTTGAAATACTAGCGATTGTTTTAATTTTTTTCACATTTGATGGACAATTTGATCGTCAAATGATGTTTTTGGCAGGTGGATTGATTTTCATTATCTACATTTCCAATTTTATTCTGGGAAAAATTACAACGGGGGACAACTATATATTTCTTATTGTATCTTTATTATTGACCATTGGTATCATAACAATATTCCGTATCAATCCTGAAACGGGTATTAAACAGCTGCAATGGTCTTTTATTGGTATTTTGTTATTTTATTTGACCTATTTCTTTATTCGTTACTTCAAAAACCTACACAACTTAGGATCTCTGTACTTAATCGTAAGTGTAGCTTTATTTTTTATGACTCTAATTTTTGGTGTTGTTTCCGGGGGAGCAAAAAACTGGTTAAATATAGGAATTGGTACATTTCAGCCAACAGAATTCATTAAAATATTGTTGATGTTTATTTTGGCTAGTTTTTATTCTAGCTATGAAAAATACACGAAATTTAAGCACACGAGCTACATTATGATGGCCATTGTATATTTCTTTGTGATGCTCTTATTTTTGCAAAAAGATTTAGGTACAGCCGTTATGTTTTTAGGAATGTATATGAGCATTCAGTTTGTATATGACCGAGACAAAAAATCGATTTTAGTTAACATTGCTTTGTTGGCCGTGGGAGCCGTATTGGCCTATTTCTTATTTGGCCATGTGCGAAACCGCGTGGCGATTTGGTTAGATCCTTGGTCTGATGTTTACAATGCAGGTAGACAGATTGCTCAATCATTATTTGCCATTGCTGAAGGTGGATTCTTTGGTTCAGGAATTGGATTTGGTTATCCAGAGTTAATTCCTGTGAGCTATTCCGATTTTATTTTTCCTGTTATATGTGAAGAAATGGGAATTTTAACAGGGATAGGAATTATTATGCTCTATATTTTGTTAACCTATCGTGGAGTAAAAATTGCTTTAGAACAAGAATATACTTTCTATCGGATTTTGGCTTTATCTGTAAGTGTGTTATTTGCTCTTCAATCTTTTTTGAATATTGGAGGCGTTATTAAATTAATTCCAATGACAGGAATTACTTTGCCTTTTATTTCTTATGGCGGAAGTTCCATGTTATCTAGTTTTATTGCATTGGGAATTTTACAAGTAACCTCTGAAGATTTAAGTTGGAAGTATGAGAGAGGTGAATAATGTATAATAAAGATAGAAAAAGGATTCTTTATTTGTTGCTCGGGTTGATCGCCTTGTCTCTATCCTTGGTAATTTATTTAACTTATTTTGTTATTGCTGAGGCAGAGCCAATGAAAAATCATGCAGCCAATCGAAGATCATTCATCGTAGAGTCTAAAATCAAACGCGGAAGCATTTATGATCGAAATGGAGAATTATTGGCATCTTCTGAAGGACAGGAAGGAAATTATCAGAGAATTTATAATTATCCAATTTTATATTCTCACATCATAGGCTATAGCCATCCATCTTTGGGAAAATCTGGTTTGGAATCGTCCTATAATGATTATTTATTAAATCGAAACGGGAATCGTACTTTGAAACAAATTTCAGATATGATACGAGAAAGACACCAAGACGGGAATTCTCTTATTTTGACAATTGATACAAAAGTTCAATCTAAGGCAAGAGAGTTACTGGAGTCAAATACAGAAAAAGGTAGCATTGTACTGATGAATCCTAAAACAGGAGAGATTTATGCAATGGTTTCTTTGCCTGATTTTAATGCCCAGAAAATTCAACAAGATTGGGATTCGATTCAAGAAAACAAAGATGGTATTTTGCTAAATCGTTCCATTAATGGTAGATATCCACCAGGCTCAACTTTTAAGATGGTAACGGCAGCGGCTCTACTACAAGATGGAAATATAGATTTAAGTTACGAAGATCTAGGAACGCAAGTTATCGATGGGCGTGAATTTAGAAATGCTACAGCTGGTGAAAATGGAGAAGTAGGATTGAGAGAAGCCTTAGCTAACTCCTTAAACACATACTTTGTAAGTAAAGGTGTAGAACTGGGACAAGACAAATTAGGAGCTATGGCTGATAAGTTTATGTTCAATCAAGAAATTCCCTTTGACTTAAAAATCACTCCTTCCATTTTTGACCATAGAAAAAAATTGGAAACTACGAATTTGGCTGCTTCTGCCATTGGGCAAGGAGACGTTTTGGCAACTCCGTTAAACATGGCGATGGTGGCATCGGCAATAGGAAACAAAGGTACAATGGAGGCTCCGATTCTTGTAAAGGAAGTAGAAGATTCCAATGGATCTACTATTATTCGGAAAGACCCTAAAGTTTTAAGTGAAGTCATTTCTCCTGAAATTGCCGAACAATTAACGGAATATATGGTTTCTGTAGTTAATAACGGAATTGGTTCCAATGCTGCCTTATCAAGGATGCAAGTAGCCGGTAAAACAGGTACAGCAGAAAACTCTTCTGGTAAAAATCATGCTTGGTTTATTGGATTTGCTCCAGCGGAGGATCCAGAATTTGCTGTAGCCGTTATTTTAGAGCAAGCTGATAAATCGGGAGGTACAGCAGCAGCGCCAGTGGCGAGAGATTTGTTATTATACGCTGCTAGAAATATTGAAATTTCCAACGAGGAATCCGATGAACAAGAATGAGTTAAATAATGTAAAAATAGTAGTTTATATTGCGGCCGCTGGAATGGGTCGAAGAATGAACTCAGATATAAATAAGCAGTTTATTCCCATTAATGGGCGTCCTATGATTCAATTGACCTTGGAGAAATTTGACGAATTGCCTTACATTGATGAAATCTTTTTAATCATCCGCGAAGGGGAAGAGGAGATGATTCAGAGTATCTTGAACCAAATGGAGCTATCCCATGAAATTGGATTGGTTGTAGGAGGAAATGAACGACAAGATAGTATTTACGAAGGGATCAAAAGAGTTCCTCAAAATACAGAGATAGTTTTGACTCATGATGGGGCTCGTCCTTTTGTGCAAAAAGAAGAAATAGAAGAAATCATTTGTAGCGCAATAAAATATGGAGCGGCTACTTTAATGACTCCCATGAAGGATACGGTAAAAATTAGCGAAGATGGAGTGTGGTCAAAAGTAACTCCGGATCGTTCCAAATTATTTGCGGTTCAAACTCCTCAAGGGTTCAAAAAAGACATTTTATTAAAAGCTTATCAACAAGCTTTTGATGAGAAATATTATGGAACAGATGATTGTTCTTTGGTCGAAAAAGCAGGATATCGAATTAAATTAGTCCAAGGTTCTTATCATAATATAAAAATAACGACGCCAGAAGACTTGATATTGGCAGAAGTTATAGATTCTAAATCGATTTAAGGAGTATTTATGAGAATAGGATTTGGTTTAGATGTCCATCAACTTGTGGAAAATCGGAAATTGATTTTAGGTGGAGTTGAGATTCCTTTTGAAAAGGGACTATTGGGACATTCTGATGCAGACGTTGTGACCCATGCTTTGGAGGATGCTATATTGGGCGCCTTAGCCTTAGGAGATATTGGAAAATTGTTTCCAGATACGGATCCTCAATATAAAGGTATGAGTAGCGTTCTTATGCTGGATACAGTTATAGGGATTATGGAAGAAAAAGAGTACGAAATTGGCAATATAGATATTACTTTGGTTGCTCAACGACCGAAGATTGCTCCTTATATAGAGAGGATTCGAGAGTCTTTAAGAAAGCATTGCAAAACAGATATCGAAAATGTTTCCATGAAGGCTACTACTTCTGAAAATATGGGGTATGAAGGTAGAGAAGAAGGTATGACAGCCCATGCTGTTGTTTTGTTAAAGAGAAAGGAAAGATAATATGTTAGTTTCAGGTAAAGAGATTCTATTGCATGCAGACCAAAATAAATACGCTGTAGGAGCTTTTAATATTAATAATATGGAGATTATCCAAGCCATTGTTGGTGCAGCCGATGAATTAAGATCTCCTGTTATTTTACAAGCTTCTCAAGGAGCTATTAAATATGCTGGTATCGAATACATTACAGCATTAGGAAAATTGGTAGCAGATAAATACGATATTCCTGTTGCTTTGCATTTGGATCATGGTACTGATTTTGAAGAAATTATGAAATGCATTCGCTATGGATTCTCTTCTGTAATGATTGATGCTTCTAAATATCCTTTGGAAGAAAACATTGAACGTACCAAAGAAATTGTAAAGATTGCTCACAGCGTAGGCGTGTCTGTAGAAGCTGAGTTGGGGAAAATTGGTGGTACAGAAGATCAAATCGTAGTATCAGAAGCGGAAGCAACTTTTACAGATCCAAAAGAAGCAAAAATTTTCGTGGAAGAAACAGGAATTGATTCTTTAGCTATTGCTGTAGGTACAGCTCATGGCGTGTACAAAGGAGAACCAAAACTTGATTTTGATCGTATCGAAGAAATTAATAAGATTATTGATATTCCTTTGGTATTACATGGATCTAGCGGAGTTCCAAACGACTCTTTAAGAAAAGCGGTAGAAAGAGGTATTTGTAAAATTAATATCGATACAGATATTCGTGCAACATTTGCTACAGCAGTGGGCGACTTTATTCGTGCCAATCCAGAAGAAATTGATCCAAGAAAAATTCTAACTCCTGCCAGAGACGCAATGAAAGAAATTGTGAAGAAAAAAATTGAAGTGTTTGGTAGTGTCAACCAAGCATGGAAGTGATGGCATGAAGTTATTTATTGATACAGCCAATGTAGAAGAAATTCGTGAAATAGGCGAATGGGGAATTTTAGAAGGCGTAACAACAAATCCTTCTTTAATTGCAAAAGAAGGACTAAAATTAGAAGATGTGATGAAAGAGATTGTGGAAATTGTTGAGGGTCCTATTAGCGCAGAAGTTATGGGACTTAAGGCGGACGAAATGCTTGTAGAAGGAAGAGCCTTGTCTGAAATTCATCCCAATATTGTAATAAAGGTTCCTTTTTGCGAGGAAGGATTAAAAGCAATTAAAAAATTTCATGAAGAAAATATAAAAACCAATTGCACTCTAATCTTTTCGCCAGCCCAAGCTTTGTTAGCAGCTAAGGCAGGAGCTACTTTTGTAAGTCCATTTTTAGGAAGACTCGATGATATTGGTCATGTTGGAATGGATTTAATAGAAAGCATAAAGAAGATTTTTGTAAAGGGGAATATCTCTACAGAAATTATTTCTGCCAGTATCCGCGGACCACAACATGTGATTCAAGCGGCAGAAGCAGGATCTGATATTGCCACAGTGCCATACAAAGTTTTCAAACAAATGTTGAATCATCCTTTAACAGAAAATGGAATTGAGCAGTTTATTCGTGACTATGAAGGAATGAAAGGATAATCCATGGATAGAGATTTAAGTCTGAATTTAGCAAGAGTAACAGAAGCGGCCGCTTTATCTGGAGCAAAGTTTTTAGGTAAAGGGGATAAAAATGCAGCAGATGGAGCCGCTGTAGATGCCATGCGCAGAATGTTTGATACCGTTCATATTAACGGGACGGTAGTGATTGGAGAAGGAGAAATTGACGAAGCTCCCATGCTATATATTGGCGAAAAAATTGGATTACAAATGGAAACAGATGATCCAGTAGATATTGCCGTAGATCCAATTGATGGAACCACTGCCATTGCAAATGGTATGAATAATTCTATTGCAGTAGTTGCTTTGGCTCCAAAGGGATGTTTGTTACATGCCCCAGATGTTTACATGAACAAAATTGCCTGTGGTCCAAAGGCAAAAGGTAGAATTAAATTGGAAGCACCTGTGGCAGAAAATATAAAAAATGTAGCAGAGGCATTGAATAAAAATGTAGAAGATATTACGGTTTCCTTATTGAATCGGGATCGTCATAAGAAACTGATTGAAGAAATCCGTGCAACGGGTGCAAGAATTAAAATGATTTCTGATGGAGATATTGTTACCGCTTTATCTACTTGCTTTGAACACAGTGGAGTGGATATGATTATGGGAATCGGCGGAGCACCAGAAGGGGTTATTGCAGCAGCCGCATTAAAATGTATGGGCGGAGATTTCCAAGGGAAATTAATGTATTACGATGATGCACAAAAGAAACGTTGTGAAGAGTTGCATTCTGATTTAGAAAAGATTTATACAATTGAAGATTTAGTAAAAGGGAACGAAGTGTTGTTTGCAGCCACAGGAATTTCTTCTGGAGATTTATTAGAAGGGGTTCGTTTTATTGGAGAGGATATGGCAAAAACGCAAACTTTGGTGTTGCGGTTACCTTCTGGAACCGTTCGTTTCATCGATAGTGTTCACAATCTAAAACAAAAACCAGAATATGCGAAGTAATACTTGACGTATATAGGAACTCATGCTATACTATACAAGTTAGTTGTTTATATTCATTTAACAGAAATTAAAAAAAAGGAGTGTGCACAATGAAAAGTGGTATTCATCCTGAATACAAAAAAGCGACAGTGACCTGTGCTTGTGGCAACACATTCGAAACAGGCTCTGTCAAAGATGAACTTAAAGTTGAGATTTGTTCTGAATGTCATCCATTCTATACTGGTCGCCAAAAAGTAGCTGATACTGGTGGACGTATTGATAAGTTCAATAAAAAGTACAGAAGATAATGATTTAGGTTCGTTGAAAAACGAACCTTTTTTAATAAGGAGTTCTAGATGAAAAAGAAAGGTTTCAAAACAACCATTGAAGGCCAAGCGCTAATTGAAGGCGTGATGATGAAAGGGCCAAGTAAGACTTCTTATGCCGTTCGTAAACCGGATGGAGAGATAGAACTTAAGATTAAGGAAAATCATTCCTTAGATGAAAAATATAGAATACTAAGGCTTCCCATCCTTCGAGGAGCTTTCAAGCTTGTTGAAGCAATGGTCGTTGGAACAGAAGCTCTAACCTATTCAGCTTCTTTTTGGGAAGAAGAACCTGAAGAAATTAAAAGTGAACGAAGAACAAAGATAGAAGATGGAATTACGATTTTATTTTCTTTTGTATTGGCTATTTTTTTATTTATGGTATTGCCAAGCGTTGTAACTTCTTTGGGAAAAGAATTCATTCAAAACACGGTTGGTCTAAATCTGATTGAAGGTATTCTTAGACTGGTTGTATTTTTTATTTATCTGTTCGTTATATCAAAAAACAAAGATATTTATAGAGTATTCCAATACCATGGAGCAGAACATAAAAGCATTGCGTGTTATGAAGATGGGTGTGATTTGACAGTAGAAAATGTCAAAAAATATTCTAGAATGCATCCTAGATGTGGGACGAGTTTTATTTTTATGGTACTATTGCTTTCCATTTTATTTCTATCTTTCTTTGGGTGGCCCAATTTTGTGGCTCGAATTTTAATTCGAATTCTATCCTTTCCTGTTATTGCAGGGATTTCCTATGAATTAAATCGCGTTGTTGGTCGTTATGACAATCCAATCACGGCGTTATTGAGATGGCCAGGTCTAATGATTCAAAAAATAGCAACCGTAAAGGAACCAGATGAACAACAAATTGAAGTAGGAATAGCTTCTCTTGTAGCCGTTTTACCAGCAGAAGGAGAAAATGATTTGTGGAAATAAATAAACTTGTGCAAATTGGTCTAGAAGAACTAGATCCAGTATTAAAAAATCCATTGGATGAAGTTTATAAAATTTTAATAGAAAAATTTCAAGTTTCTAAGTTAGATATTCTTATGAATCGCTCCCTTGAAATCTCTAATCAAGAGAAAGAAGAATACCTTAGGATTCTATCTCGTAGAAAAAAACACGAACCTTTGGAGTATATTCTACAAAAAGCATATTTTATGGGAATGCCATTTTATGTAAATCAAAATGTTTTAATCCCAAGATTTGATACAGAAAGATCGGTTGAAATATTAGTAGACTATTTAGAAAAGGAATCCTATCATTCTATGCTGGAAATTGGTGTAGGAAGTGGGTGCGTATCGGTTTATTTGGCTCATAAATTTCCTCAATCAACGTTTTTAGGTGTAGATATTAGTGAAGAGGCATTGGAAGTTGCCAATAAAAATAAGACGGATTATAAGGCGTTAAATTTGGATTTGTTTCAAAGCGATTTATTCGAAAATGTACATGGTACATTTAATGTTATATATTCCAATCCTCCCTATATTCCAACAAGTGATATGGAAGATCTGGAGCCATCTGTGCTAGAATATGAGCCTCAAATGGCTTTAGACGGCGGCTTGGATGGATTGGTTTTTTATAAAGAGATTGCTTCTAAGGGAAAAAAATACTTAGATGACAATGGCGTTTTGGTTTTTGAAATTGGTATTCATCAATTGGAAGAAATAAAGGCGATTTTAGAAAAAGAAGGATTTGAAAATGTAAGTTATTCCCTAGATTATCAAGGGATCCCAAGAGTTGTTTGGGGAGAGTGGAGAGGTGAATGTTATGTATGATCGTTTGTCGGTGTTTGAAGATCGCTATGTAGAATTGGAAAAACAAATGATGGATGTAAATGTAATAAATGATAGCGAAAAATTACAAAGTGCTGCTATCGAACATGCTGAAATTGAACCAATTGTTAAGGCTTACAGAAAATATAAAACTACAAAAGAAGAGTTGGAAGAAAATAAGAGTTTATTTGATGAAAAACTGGATTCTGAAATGAGGGATTTGGTAAAAGAAGAAATCAAAGAAGCGGAATCTGCATTGGAAGAATTAGAAAATGAGCTAAAGATTTTGTTAATTCCAAAGGATAAAAACGATGATAAAAATGTAATTTTAGAAGTTCGCGGTGGCGCTGGTGGCGATGAAGCGGCACTATTTGCGGGAACTTTATTGCGTCAATACATTCACTATGCAGACTCCAAGGGCTGGAAATCAGAGATGCTTTCCAGTAATGAAATTGGAATTGGAGGCTATAAGGAAGCCATCATCATGATAAGAGGAAAAGGGGCCTTTTCTCGTTTGAAATATGAATCGGGTGTTCACCGTGTGCAACGTGTGCCTGAAACAGAAAGCTCTGGTCGTATCCATACTTCTACCGCAACAGTCATAGTAATGCCTGAAATTGATGAAATTGAAGTAAATGTGAACCCAAATGACATTCGTGTGGATGTATTCCGTTCTTCTGGAAATGGTGGTCAGTCTGTAAATACAACTGACAGTGCCGTTCGTATTACCCATATTCCAACGGGAATTGTAGTAAGTTGTCAAGATGAAAAAAGCCAGTTGAAAAACAAGGACAAGGCAATGAAAATTTTGAAAACAAAATTGTATGATTTGGAATTGTCGAAACAAAACGATGAAGTGAGCCAAGAAAAGAAAAGCCAAATTGGCTCAGGAGATCGTTCAGAGCGAATTCGTACCTACAATTATCCTCAGGGAAGGGTAACAGACCATAGAATCAATTATACAAGTCACAGAATTGAGGAAATCAATAATGGTGGATTGGATGATTTAATCGATGCTTTAACAGCGGCAGATCAAGCTTCGGCGATTGAAAATCTCCAAAACAATTAAAACCTATAAAATGAATGTATATTATGATTGTATTTTTTTGAACAATCGATTATAATAAATTTGTAAGCATGAAATTGGTTTTTAGGAGGTATATGAAATGAATCACATGACACAAGATAATTTACGCTCAGCTTTTGGTGGCGAAAGTCAAGCTCACATGAGATATACAATTTGGGCTGATGTAGCTCGCAAAGAAGGTTTCCCAAATGTTGAGAGACTATTTAACTGTACAGCAGATGCAGAATCTGTTCACGCTAACTTACACTTCAAAGCTCTTAAAGATGTACATGGAGATTTTCCAGTTGTAAGCATGGCTGGTTTTGGTATTGGAAATACAGCAGAAAACTTGCAAAAAGGTATCGATGGAGAAATGTTCGAAGTAGGACAAATGTACCCAGCATATATCGAAGTTGCAAAAATGCAAGGGGAAGAAAGCGCTGTAAAAGCTATGGAATATGCAGTAGGTGCTGAAAAAGTTCATGCTGAACGTTATGAAGAAGCAAAAAAAGCTGTTGAAGCTGGAAATGACTTAGATGCTGAAAACATCTTGTTATGCCCAGTTTGTGGTTATATTACATTTGATGCAGATGAAGAAATTTGCCCAATCTGCAATACAAAATCAAAAGCATTTGTTGCTTACTAATTCATATTGAATCGTATGAAAAAAGACATACTTTGGTATGTCTTTTTTTGTTGCCAATCTTATCCTATAAATATGGTATAATATAATTTTAGTGGAGGAGATTATGACAAATACATTAAACAAAGAATTAAATGTTTTTATTGATAAAGTAAAAGATAACCATGGGGGAGAAAAATTTATGATTGAGACCCATGGATGTCAAATGAATGAACATGATTCGGATAAAATTAAATGGCTAATGGAATCTATGGGCTTTGTGTCTACAGAAGATGAGAAGGAAGCAGATTATATTATTATTAATACTTGCTCTGTGCGCCATAGTGCAGAAGATAAGGTTATTGGTAGATTAGGCAGATTGAAGCATCTGAAAAAAACAAAAAAAGATTTGCGAGTAGGGGTTTGTGGTTGTATGATGCAGAGGAAAGTTTCTAGAGATTTTGTCTTAGAAAAATTTCCTTTTGTAGATTTGATTTTTGGTACAAACAATATTTATCGTTTGCCACAATTGATTTTAGCGAGTGATGAAGACAATGACGTCCATGTTGAAATTGAAGAATCCTATTCCAATTTGGACAATAAGCTAAGAACAAATATTACAAATAACCAATCGGCTTATATCAATATTATGTATGGATGCAACAACTTCTGTACGTATTGTATCGTTCCTTATACAAGAGGAAGAGAGGTAAGCCGTGAGTTAGAAGATATTTTAGATGAAGCAAAAGCCTTGGTAGAGGACGGAGTCAAAGAAATTATTTTGTTGGGACAAAATGTAAATTCCTACGGAAAATCTTTGGATAATCCAATTTCTTTTGCAGAATTATTGAGAGCTTTGCATGAAATTGAAGGCTTAGAGCGGATCAATTATATGACTTCTCATCCGAAAGATATCTCTGATGATTTGATTAATTGTTATAAAGATTTGCCAAAGCTAGCGAATTATTTACACTTACCAGTGCAATCTGGATCCAATCGCGTATTAAAATTAATGAATCGTCATTATACTCGTGAAGATTATTTTGAGATCATTGATAAGGTTAGAAAGATTCGCCCAGATATAGCCTTGTCCACAGACATTATGGTGGGTTTTCCAGATGAAACCGAAGAGGATTTTTTGGACACTTTGGATTTGGTAAAGAGAGTTGAATACGATAATGCCTTTACCTTCCTTTATTCAAAAAGAGAAGGAACAAGAGCTTATGATATGGAAAATCAGATTCCCAAAGAGGTAAAAAGTGAGAGATTTAACCGTTTATTGGAAACGGTTTATGGGATTCAAAATAAGAAGAATCAAAAACTCGTTGGAACGGAACAAATGGTTCTAATTGAAGGACAAAGTAAAAACAATCCAGAAAAAATGACAGGACGTACGGATACTTTCAAATTGGTTCATATGCCTTATGATGAAAGTAAAATAGGAACGATGGTAAAAGTAAGGATTCAAAGTGCCAATACTTTCTCTTTAGAGGGTGATTTGATTGATATCGAAAAGTGATTTTTCTAGGCTAACGCCTGCCATGCGACACTATGTAGAAACAAAAAACAAAAATCCAGATGCCTTTTTGTTTTATCGAATGGGCGATTTTTACGAGCTTTTTTTTGATGATGCCATTGAGGTAAGCCGTTTATTGGATTTAACTCTTACAAAAAAATCTGGTGGATTAGAGGAAAAAATTCCTATGTGCGGCGTTCCTTTCCGAGTAGCTCAGCAATATGTGGGCCGCTTGGTGAATAAGGGATATAAAGTTGCCATTTGCGATCAAGTGGAAGATCCAAAAGAGGCAAAAGGGCTCGTGAAAAGAGAAATTACACAAATTGTAACTCCAGGAACATTTTCCGATACAGATTTTATTTCTTCCACAGAAATGAGATACATTATGGCTATCGCTTCAGAAAATCAAACTCTATCTATTGCTTATTGCGATTATCTTTCGGGAGAATTTCGATTTTTAGAGAATTTATTTTTTTCAGAGGAAGATAGAAATAGAATCATTCAGGAGACGATTCAAAGAATTCGTCCGGTTGAGTTACTAGTAATGGAAAAAGACCCTCTCTATTCTATTGTAGAAAATATTTGTAAACAGCAGAAATTTTTCATGCTCAATCCAATAGAGGAAGAAAACATTTATTCGAACACAAGTTCTAAAATTTCCAATTTGAGTTCCTCCATTGAAGAGTGGGGAAAAGAAAATCAAGTGCAATCTATTCTTCCTTGTAAAATGATTTTGCATTATTTGTCCCAAACACAAATGAGGTCCTTGGAACATTTAGGGCATATCACTTTGGATACCATGAATGAATCTATGATTCTTTCTGAAAATACTCGCTTAAATCTAGAACTAACGAAAAATATTGCAGAGTTTACCAAGGCAGATACATTGTTCGAATTATTGGATGAAACGCAAACCTCCATGGGTTCTCGCCGATTAAAAAAATGGATTGAAAAACCTTTGTTATCTATGGAAAGAATTCAAAATCGCCAAGATTTTATTTCTGCGTTACAAGAAGAGCGAATGATTCAAGATACCTTGAAAACGGAGTTGAAAAGTATTTATGACTTTGATCGCTTGGCCATTAAAATCTCCCAGCTGTCTTTGACTCCAAAGGATTTAGAACAATTAAAAAGAAGTTTCTATTCTATTGAGCAGTTAAAAAGAGAGTTGGAGTTATCAGAAAATCCTGTATTGATAGAATATGGTCAGAAAATTCAATCTACAGAGGATTTATATGGCTATATTTCTAAAAGAATTATGGAAGACCCTCCTATAAATTATGTGGATCAAAGGTATATTTTAGAAGGCTTTGATGAAGAATTGGATTCTCTCTTTGAAAAAAGCGAAGGGGGCGTTCAGTGGTTATTGGATTTAGAAAAATCCGAGCAAGAAAGAACAGGAATTAAGAATCTAAAAATTAAGTACAATAAGATTTTAGGATATTTCTTTGAAATTACAAAGTCCAATTTGGACATGACTCCAGAAGATTATATCCGTAAGCAGACCTTAGTTGGGTCCGAACGATTTTATTCGGTTGCCTTAAAAGAGCAGGAATCTCAGATTCTACATTCAAAAGAGCAGGCTCTTCATCGACAAAAAGAAATTTTGGAATCCATTCGAGAAAAGATTTTTTCTCATTTGTATGAAATTCAAAATTTAGCGGAAAAAATTAGCGAAGTGGATGCCCTTTTAGGGTTATCTCTTGTAGCCGATGAATATGGATATGTTAAACCGATTTTTAATATGGATCGAAAGATCTCTATTAAAGACGGGCGACATCCAATGGTAGAAAAAAATCATCGCAGCGCCTATGTCCCAAATGACGCAGAGTTAAGCGATGGCACTAGAATTCAAATTATTACAGGCCCCAATATGGCGGGAAAATCTACCTATATGAGACAATTGGCTCTGATTGTTATTATGGCGCAAATGGGAAGTTTTGTCCCAGCGTCTTATTGTGATTTGCCAATTATAGATCGGGTATTCACAAGAATTGGGGCGTCAGATAATTTAGCCAAAGGACAATCTACCTTTATGGTGGAGATGATGGAAGTGTCAGAAATTTTGAAAGATACAACTTCGGACAGTTTGATTTTATTGGATGAGGTAGGAAGAGGTACTTCAACCAATGATGGATTAAGCATTGCTTGGGCTACAGTAGAATTTCTATGTCAAAAAACAAAGTCCAAGGTTCTATTTGCTACGCACTATCATCAGTTAACGGAATTGTCAGAGAAATATGAAATGGTGGAAAATCTGACCATAGCGACAGAAGAAGTAGATGGAGAGATTCAATTTTTACGAAAAATGATTCCGGGAGAAAGCAATCACTCCTTTGGGATTGAAGTAGCAAAGTTAGCAGGAGTGAATCATTGGGTAATTGAAAGAGCAAATCAAGTTTTGAAGAAAATAGAAAAGGAAGACTCTTTTGGGAAAATAGGCGATGTTCAATTGGATTTTGATTCCATTTCTGTACAAAATTCTTCGAAAAACCCTGAAATAGAAAAATTTTTAGAGGATATTTCAAAACTCAATGTGAATCGAATGACTCCCATTGAGGCAATACAAATTTTGAATGAACTTCAGCTAAAAGCAGAAAGGATAGATGGATGAGGAAAATCAAGCCCTTAAGCAATCAAACCATTTCTCAAATTGCAGCTGGCGAAATCATTGATAGCCCTGCTTCTGTTTGTAAAGAACTGGTAGAAAATGCCATTGATGCAAAGGCAACAAAAATATTGATTCAAATCGGGGATGAGATAACAGATTCTATTCGAATCACCGATAACGGGATAGGGATATCCAAAGAAGATATTCCTATGGCTTTTCGTCGTCACGCTACGTCAAAATTAGAGAAAATAGAGGATTTTGAAGATTTATTTACGCTAGGATTTAGGGGAGAAGCCTTAGCAAGTATCGCTTCGGTGAGCCAAGTGGAACTTATTACAAAAACAGAAGAGGAAACCATTGGAACGAAAGTAGATGTAATCAATGGAGAAGTGGACCAAATTTTGCCAATTGGATCTCCTCAAGGAACTTCTATTTTAGTAAAAAATCTTTTTTACAATACACCTGTACGGAAAAAGTATTTGCGTTCTACTCGCAAAGAATTAGAAAGTATTTTAGATTTGGTTGAATCCATTGCATTGGGACATGACGAAATTTCTTTCCATTTAATATATAAATCAAAAACATTGCTGCATTCGCATCCTTCAAAAAATAAAAAAAATCATTTATTTTCTTTGTTGGGAAAAGATTATGCAGAAAATATGCTCCCGATTTCTTTTCAATCTGAGTCTTATAAGGTGGATGGATTTATATCGAATAATAGCATTCATCGTTCGAGACCAGACAAAGAGTATATTTTTGTAAATGGGAGAAAGGTAAAAAGTATAGAAATTTCGAAAGCGATTCGTTCTGTATATCATACCTTGATTCCTTTGAATCGATATCCGGTTTTTGTATTGTATCTTACTATAGATCCTGTTTTGGTAGATGTAAATGTACACCCACAGAAACAATATGTCCGTTTATCCAATGAGAACTATATTACAGATATTTTGGAGAAATTGGTTCGCGGAGTTTTATTTCCTCATCGCATAGTCCCAGAAACAAAATTTTATAATGAGAGAAAAGAAGCTCCTAAAGAAGAAACCGTGGTGAGAGAAACCATCTTTGACTTAGCGAAAGCAAAAAAAGAGGAGTCAGAGAAGAAAATACAAGCTTACGAAGAAGAAAAAGAAATTAAAGAAGAAATAGAACAAGAGTCAGAAGATAGAATAAGTGAAAAAGAACCAGTAGAAGTTCATGAAGAAAGCATTGCATTTCAAAAAATCAAAAATTACGATCCAGGTATTTTTGTAGAATCGATGGATTTATCCATTGATTCTATGGACTTTGTAGGGGTTCTCTTTAAGACCTATATTATTTTTGAAGATAAAAAGAATAAAAAAGCTCTTTTTATGGATCAACATGCTGCCCATGAACGAATTCTTTTTGAAAAATTCTACAAAGAGTTGTCTGAAAAACGTATAGAAAAACAAGTTTTGTTGGAACCCATTCGTCTTTCTTTGTCGAGAACAGAAAAAATGAAACTTATGGGAAATTTATCTTACTTTGATTCTTTAGGATTTACTTTAGAATGGTTTGGGGAAGAAGACGTATTATTGCGAGAAGTTCCTTATAGTGTTTTGGTTCTAGATTACAATTCTTTTTTGCGAGATGCCATTGCAGAAATTGAAGAGGGAACCAATGTGGCAGAAAAAAATATCTATAAAATTATGAGGATGGCTTGTCGAAAGGCAATAAAAGCAGGAGATGAGATGAATTCTTTAACGGCCATGAATTTGTTAAAAGAATTATTAGAAATGGATACTCCCTATTCCTGTCCCCATGGTCGCCCGACCATGATTGAAATGACCAACCAGTCTTTTGAAAAAATGTTTTTACGAGAGGTTTGAATGAAGAAAGTAATAATTATTACTGGACCAACTGGTTCAGGGAAATCTGATTTAGCCATAGACTTGGCACAAAAACTAAATACAGAAATTATCTCTGCAGATTCGGTTCAAGTGTATAAAGGCTTTGATATTGGATCGGCTAAGGTAACCAAAGAAGAGCAAGAAATGGTGCCACATCATCTCATTGATATTATGAATCCAGAAGAACAATATTCTGTGGCAGATTTTCAGCGAGATGCTACAGAGAAGATAAAAGAAATTTTGGCAAAAGGGAAAATTCCTATTGTCTGTGGTGGTACGGGGCTATATATTCATTCTCTCTTGTATGATCTAGATTTTTCTGAAGAAAAAGTAGACGAAAAATTACGGGAAGAATTAGAAAACATCTACCAAAGGGAAGGGGTAGAGGCGTTGGTAAAGCTTTTGGAAGAGCTAGATCCAGAGCGTGTAAAAACCATTGATCTAAGAAATCATAGAAGGTTGATTCGTGGAATTGAATTGGCGAAATCTGGAAAGAAAAACCATACAAAAAACCTTCGAAAGAAAAATGAACAATGGGAATCCTATTATTTTGTGGTGCGTCGTGATAGAGAAAAACTCTATGAGATTATCAACGAAAGAACAAAGAAAATGATAGGCCTTGGTCTTGTAGAGGAAGCCAAAACTTTGTATGAGAAATATGGTTTTGTTTCTCCTATGAGGACCATTGGCTATAAAGAAATGGTTTCTTATTTTGAAGGAGAATATTCTTTAGAGATGACAATAGAAAAAATCCAACAACATTCCAGAAATTTGGCAAAACGCCAATTAACTTGGTTTCGCAAGGAAGAGGATGCAATTTTTATTGACCGGGATGTTTATCCTAAAAATGAGGAGGCTGTGGAGTATATATTAAAGGTAGTAGAAGGGGAGAATGGACATGGAGAGTAGAAGAAGAATAGAAAAAGCAGAAGAAGAGTTAAGAGGATGCTTTTCAGATTTGGATTCCATTCTACATTTTAATCAAAAAAAAGTTTTGGATGCAATGCAATCCAATCGTTTGGCCTCTACTGATTTTCATTGGACAACGGGATATGGCTATGGAGACGTTGGAAGAGAAAAAGTAGAGAGCATTTACTCTAGAATTTTTCTTACTGAAGACGCTTTGGTACGTCCAAATATCGTATCAGGAACTCATGCCATTTCCTTGGTATTACACGCTTTAACAGAAAGCGGCGATGAGATTCTTTCTTTGTCAGGAAGTCCTTATGATACTTTGCAAAAGGTAATTGGTATTACTGGTGAGGATCCTTCTAGCTTGATTCAAAAAGGGAGAGAGTATAGAGAAATTCCTTTGAAAGATGGGAAAATGGATTTGGAGTCTTTCAATAAATTTTTCGAAAAAAGAAATCCTCAGCTTATAATAATGCAACGCTCTACAGGATATGGAAATCGCAGAGCCTTTACCGTACAAGAAATTCAAGAAGCAGTAGAGGAAGTAAGAAAATTTTCCCAAGCAACCATTTTTTTGGACAATTGCTATGGAGAATTTACAGAAATCAAAGAACCGACAGAAATTGGTGTAGATATTATGGCGGGTTCTTTAATTAAAAATCCTGGGGGAGGCTTGGCTTATACTGGTGGCTATATTGTAGGAAGAGAATCTATGATTGATAAAGTGGCCTCTCAATTAACAGCCCCTGGAATTGGAAAAGAATGTGGACTGACATTTGGTCAAACAAGAAATATATTAATGGGCCTATTTTTGGCGCCAGAAAGAGTCATTCAGTGTATAAAAGGATCCATTTTATTTGCAAAAATTTTTGAAGAAATGGGATACAAATGCATCCCAAGGTCTACAGATCCAAGAAGTGATATTGTACAATCTATTGAATTAAAAACCGGGGAAAACTTAGTAGAATTTTGTCGTTCGATTCAATCCAGTTCCCCTGTAGATTCCCATGTGACTCCTTATCCTTGGGATATGCCAGGGTATGTAGATCAAGTTATTATGGCCGCAGGAGGCTTTATAGAGGGCTCTAGCATAGAACTTTCAGCAGATGGTCCAATGAAAGAGCCTTATACCGTTTATTTCCAAGGGGGTTTAACCTATTCACACATTCGGATTGCATTAGAAAATGTGTTAAATATTTTCATAAAAAAAAGCAAGTGATCTAAATTCACTTGCTTTTTTTATTTACAACATTCGATATAAGCCGATGACTCTACCTAAAATATCCAAATGATCTGTGTAAATTGGACTCATAAAATCATTTTCTGGTTGAAGTCGATAGCGATTTTCTTCTTTATAATAAGTTTTTATTGTTGATTCATCATTGATTAAAGCTAGTACGATTTCTCCGTTCTTTGCAGTAGTCGTTCTTTCAATCAAAACGTGATCCCCGTCAAAAATACCAGCATTAATCATACTTTCTCCACTGACTTTTAAGAAAAATAGTTCACGATCTCGAATAAAATCTAGGGAGAGGGGGATGGTATCGGTAATGTTTTCCACAGCCAAAATAGGGGAACCAGCTGTAACGCTTCCCAAAATAGGTATATCTGAAGTTTTCTTTTTTGAAAGTAAAAAATCATCGTCCTGGGCAACAATTTCAATGGCTCTAGGTTTACTAGGGTCTCTACGAATATAATTTTTCAACTCTAATTTTTCCATATTGGAGTGGACCGTAGAAGTACTTTTTATATTGGTCCCTTCACAAATTTCTCGAATTGCAGGGGGGAATCCTTTTTTCTCATAAAATCTCTTAATAAAAAATAATATATCTAATTCTTTTTTGCTTAAATCATCATACATAATGGAATCTCCTTTTTCTATATTTTCATTATAACAAAACAGAACGTATATTTCAAACATATATTCTTTTTCCTATTGACAAAAGAACAAATATTCGATATTATAAGAACAGATGTACGAACAAATGTTTCGAGAGGTGTTATATATGAAAAAGAAAATCGTAATTCATTCTAAGTCAAAAGTTATTTTTTTATTGATTCTTTCTATGTTTCTGTCCATGGGAATTACAGTAAAAAATGATTCTCCTAAAATCGTTTATTATGAAAGAGAAATCTATACCATTCATTCAGGAGATAATATTTGGAATTTGGCAGAAAAAATAAGAAATGAAGATGAAGATATTCGCGTAGTTATAGATCGTATTAAAGAAGACAATCAATTGGAATCTGCCTTGCTTCAAACAGGATCAAAAATTGTTCTAAATAAAAAAATAGAACGGTAAAGTTTATTTTATCGTTCTATTTTTTATTTAGAAAAAACATAAAGGCTCCATAGATATTTCTAAAAAAGAAAGAAAGAGAAGGTATCATTCAATAGAGAAAGGAAAAGAAAGAAAAATATAAATAGTCACAAAATAATAATTTTGTGACTATTTATATCCTGATAAACCCAAAAGAAGCACATAGATGGATATGAATAAAAAATAAAAAGGTCTTAGAATGGATTCTGAGGCCTCTTTTTTTAGTCCTCTTTCAGATTTTCTGGATTGGATAAAGGATTGGAATACATAGCGTGTTTGATTTCGCTTTGTCCAACATGTGTATAAATTTGCGTAGTGGTTACGGATTCGTGGCCAAGAATTTCTTGTAGAGATCTTAAATCAGAATCTCCATATTGATACATTAATGTGGCCGCTGTGTGACGCAATTTATGGACGGTATATTTTTCTGTATCAAATCCAGCTTCTTGTAAATGTTTTTTTACCATATGTTGAATGCTTCGGTTATTCATTCGATTTTTTCTCATGCTCAAAAATAATGGACCATCTTTAGGCAAGTTGGATTCACTTCGAATTTTCAAATATTCTACAATGGATTCTTTACAAGAGGTATTGAGATAAATCATTCGTTCTTTGTTACCTTTTCCAATAATTCGTAGACTTCCATCGGAGTTTAGGTCTTTAACATCAATGGAGCTAAGTTCACTAAGCCGCATTCCAGTATTTAGGAAAAGAGTGATAATTGCATAATCTCGTGCTTTATAAAGAGAATTTCCCTCTTTATTTTTAACAGAATTAAGGAAGTGAATCGATTCTTCCAAAGTTAAATAGGTAGGAAGATTTTTTTCAATTTTTGGCAAATCTATATTTTCTGTAGGATTTAATTGAAGTAAATCCATTTTATTGCATAGATAATTAAAAAAAGAGCGAACAGAGGATAATTTTCTATACTTTGTTCGATTGTTATTTTTTCGAACTCTATCTAGATAAGAAACATAGCTGTAGATATCTTGCTTTTGAATGGATTGAAGATCTTCAAGAGTCATGGTATCAATGGGCAATTCTTCCATTTCTTCTGGTGTAAGGTTTAGATTTTCTTTCCGATTCTTTATAAAGCGTAGGAAAGAACGAACATCATAATAATATTCTTTTATAGTATTTTCAGAAGAGCCTTTAGATGCTCTCATGTAATCTAAATAGTCATCTATTATATACATATTGATTCGCCTCCTTTCAAATGTATTGTAATATAAAAGAGAATAAAAATAAACCTGCTTAAGCAGGTTTATTATTTTGCATAGTCTATAGCTCTTGTTTCTCGAACTACATTTACCTTTATTTGTCCTGGGAAATCCAATTGAGCTTCAATCTCTTTTACTACTTTTCGAGCAGTTGTAACAACTTCAGCTTCGCTAATCACTTCTGGTTTTACAATAATTCGAACTTCACGTCCGGCTTGTACAGCGTAAGATTTTTCTACTCCATCAAAAGAATTGGCAATTTCTTCCAATTGCTCCAAGCGCTTAATATAAGATTCGATAGTTTCTCGTCTGGCACCTGGGCGAGCAGCAGAAATAGCATCAGCGGCTTGAACAAGAACAGATTCTAGAGAAGTGAATTCAACATCTCCATGATGTGCTTCGATTCCATTGATAACAGCTTCAGGCTCTTTGTATTTTCTCGCTAAATCTACGCCGATATCAACATGTGGCCCTTCCACTTCATGGTCTATAGATTTGCCTATATCATGAAGCAATCCAGCTCTTCTTGCTAATTTAGAATCAATTCCAATTTCATCGGCTAAGAGTCCTGCAATTTGAGAAACTTCCACAGAATGTTTGAGTACATTTTGACCATAACTTGTACGATATTTTAAGCGGCCTAAATATTTAATCAACTCTGGATGCAATCCGTGAACTCCTGCATCGTAAGCAGCTTGCTCTCCGCTTTCTTTAATCACCTGTTCTACTTCTTGTCTTGATTTTTCAATCGTATCCTCAATTCTAGTTGGATGAATTCTTCCATCTTGAACAAGTCTTTCTAAGGTCAAACGGGCAATTTCTCTGCGAATTGGATCAAATGAAGATAATACAACAGCCTCTGGTGTATCGTCGATAATCAAATCCACTCCTGTAAGGGATTCAATGGCACGAATGTTTCGGCCTTCTCGTCCTATGATTCTACCTTTCATTTCATCATTTGGTAGATTTACAACGGAGACGGTACTTTCGGCAACTTGATCTGCGGCAATTCTTTGAATCGCATGAACGATAACATTTTGAGCAATTTTGCGACTTTCGTCTTTTACTTTTTGTTCATTTTCACGAATCATAAGAGCAGACTCTTGAATCAGCGAACCTTCTAACTCGGCTAAAAGCAATTGTTTGGCTTCGTCTTGTGTTAAAGAAGAAACTCTCTCTAGCTCGGTAGTTCTTGCAAGTAATAAATCCTCAGCGGATTTTTCTTTTTCCAAGATACTGTCCTTGAGATTTTGGATTTGTTCTTCTTTTCTTTCCAAAGACAAACCCTTTTTATCCAAAAGATCTTCTTTGGATAAAAGTCTAGTTTCCATCTTTTGTAATTCTTCTCTTCGAACGTTTACTTCTCGTGTAGCCACATCTCTCATTTTGTGAATCTCTTCTTTAGCTTCAAGTAAGAGATTCCGTTTATTATTCTCGGCATCTCGCTCTGCATCGATAATGATTTTAGTGGCTAACTCTTCCGCGCGATTTAACTTTCCTTCAGCTAAATTTTTACGAATAAAATAACCAATTGCAAGTCCGAGGATCCCAAAGACCATTGTGAGTATAATGATTGGTACAATTTCCAATGGAACACCTCCTAATATTTAATTTTCAAATAACAAATTTAGGTTTTACCTATGTTTTAATTATATCATATTTCACTATATTCTGTGGGAAAAAGTGAAATATAATTGAAAATCTAGTGAGAGCTATCTATTGGAATTTTTTCAACTTGGCTGATTCCATTTTTAATAATCACCTTAAAAGAAGAATCACAAATCTGAGCCAAATAGTCATTATGAGTAACCATTATAATCTGGCGGTCAAATAAAACAGAACATTCTCGTAAAAATTCTCCCAAATTATAAATGTAATCATTACTTACGTGTTTACCGGGCTCGTCTAAAAAGAGAGGACCTTCCAACCTTGGCTTATGAATTTCTAAAAAAGCAATTCGTAAAGCAATGGAAATAATATCTACGATTCCTCCTCCTTTAGAAAGTTCAGGTCTAGTTTTTACACTATAAGATTCATAGTTCGATTTCGTATAAAAGCTAGCAGAAGGCAGTCCACGGCTCTCAGAAAATTCGACAATAAACTCTATGTCGTTTTCTAATATAAACTGCAAACATTTGGTAACCAAATCTTCAATTTGAGATTTTGCCTGTGTTCTTGCGTAATCAGCCACTCGTTGGAAAAGGAGTACAACACTCTCTAGAAGTATTTCCCTTTCTTGTTCATTGGCCATACTTTGATTGAGCTGGTATAACTGTTCTTCTAAAATTTGTCGTTTACCCTCTTCCCTTTCAACAAATAAATTTAATCTTTGGAAAGATTGATTTAATTCATCATAGTTCATTATTTTAGATCCTTAGGGAGTAAAGATTCTGCTTTTTGGAAAAGTTCTTCCATTTCTTTTTCTAGGCTTTTTATATGAGACTCTAAATCTTCTGGTTTAAGGCCTAGAGCTTGGATTTCTTCGTTAAGTTTTTTTTCTTCTTTTTTTAATTCTTCCAATCTCCATTCGGCACGATTTTTGGTATCTTTTGCGACATTTAACTTTTTAGAAAGTACATTTAATTGTTCATCGTAGTTCATTTTTCTTCTCCTCCTAAATTATGGATAATGTGCTCCATAGCATCCCCCTCTATCCTTTGATTACAAAGAGGGCATCTTCCCATTTTCAATAGAGAATCATTCAAAGAATGATATAAGTGATTGTAAGACTCCAATGCATCACTATAGGCTGATTCTAAATTTTTTCTATGGGATTTTATTTCTTGGTATTTTTTATAAAGTTCTTGTTGGGTTCTCCATAGATTTCGAGAAGATTCCATTTTCGACAATAATTCTTCTAAAGAAGAAATATTTTGGAATTGTTCTGTGTATTCAATTCCAAGTTGAATTCTTCCTTTTACATCTTTTAATCGCTGATTCAAATGAAATAACAAAGAATATTTTTGATTTAAGGTATGCAAGGTTTCTACATCAATCGATTCAATGGATGAAAAATTTTCTAAAGAGAGAGAAATTTCTTTTTTCTCTTCCAAGATTTTTTGGCAACGGTTATAAAAATGTGAACCTTGATTGTAAATATTTAGTTTTTCTTGTAATAAACTTTGATAAGATTGTAAGGAAGATAAATCTTTATAATAAGATAATATTTCTTTCTCTTTTGCTATTTTTTCCTGATTCTCTAAAAATTTCTTCCAAATGGTAGAAACCTTTTTTTCTAAGTTGGATTTATTTTCCATTGTAAGAAGCAGGATTTCAAGCTCTTCTAAAATATTAAGATCTGCAATTGTACGTCTTGCCTTCTCCATTTCTTCTTTTAAGAGGGAAAATTTTCCTTGAAAGATAGAAAGTTGAGAAATTTTTTTCTGTATTTCATCAATTTGGTGCATATAATGAGATACTTTATCTCGCTTAAAGATCATATCATCCAATCCGTCAAAAGATTCCAACTGTTTTTCAAGATCTTTTTGCTGTTCTTTTTTCTTTTTCAAGTCATAAGTAATTTGTTTTTTATCCCGTAAAGTATCCCTCATGGATTCATCAATAATATGCACTCCAACAAGCCTACCAATAGAAGCGGCCTTAAAGGAATCGTTTTCGTTCAAAAGAAAAGGTCCATCCAATTGGGCAGCATAATTCAAAGGTAAGGCTCTTTTATCGTCTAATTTTGTTTTTGAAATGCGAGTGCTTTCCTCCACTTCGAATGGGACTAGGGTTCCAAATCCTTCTAAAATTAAATCTTCTTCGTTTGGTTTTTGAAGGATGTACTGGTTTTTACTTGGAGAACGAAGTCGAGTTAGAATTACCCCATTTTGAAAATGAATCGTAACAGAAATTTGGCGTTCCCCTTCTCTCAAGAAATCGATTCCTCCCGGCTCATTGTATAAGCACCAGCGGATAGCCCGTAAAATAGAGGTCTTCCCACTATCGGAGTGGCCTACAATTACGTTCATACCCTTAGAAAAATCTAATTCTGAATATTTATGAGATTGAAAATTTTCTAGGATAAGTTTTTTTATATACATAACAACTAGTTCTTTCCTTCTTCTTGAATACGAGCAATTCGATCCAAAGCTTCTTCTCGCACTTCCTTATCGATTTCATAATTTGTAGCAATTTCCGTAATTAAATCGATAAAATTTACTTTATTCAAATTGGTAGTTCGTTCAATGGTTTCTTTGAAAGACAACATTTCTTGTCTTTTGAAACGATGGGTTTCTATTTCTGTTCGATCCAAAATCTCATTCCCATTTTTAGCAGATTTTAAGAAAATTTCTTTCATTTCGCATTGATTTCCATTTACATCAATAAGAAGAACTTTCGGTTTTCTATTGATTTCAACCGTAGAATTAGATATACGAACAATGGAACCTGGATTGATGAACTTCTTACCGTCAATTTCTTGTTCTTTGAATCCAAAATGGTAATGGCCACAAATGGTTAAATCAGCTTTGGTTTCTTTTATTTCTGAAATAAGCGTGTGAGGTACTTGGGCCAAAAATTTTTTATCCATTAAAAATCCGTGTACCAAATGAATAGAGAAAGTTGCCTTTGGGTCTACTTTATCAACGATATACAAATGGCGATGCTCTTCTCTATCAATGCCATAAATATAAGGAGATCCAGATAATTGTACGCAAGTATCTTCTTTCTCAAGTAAGATGCTTTTGTAATTTAAGTCAATTACAATCCCTAAAGCATTTAATAATCCTAACGTAGTTCTATGCAAGGTCTTAGGGTTATGACCATAGATATCATGGTTTCCACTAATCGAATAAAGAGGAACTTCAAATTGCTGTAAAATAGGAGCAATTTCATTGATTACCGAAATGGAAACATCTGGGCGATCAAAAAGATCGCCGCCATGTAAAATATAATCCACTTCATAGGTTTTTGATAATTCTACAATTTCTATAAGTTTTTTTTGTACGGCTAGAAAAAAATCATCAATTCGTGATTTTGGACTCGTTCCACGAATATGACTATCTGTAAAATAGAGGAATCTCAAAGATTACTCCTCCCCTTCTGTTTTTTCTTCACTTTTTGCCAAACCAAAATTTTCACGAACTTTGGATTCAACTTCTTGGACAATATCGGGATTTTCTATAAAAAAGTTTTTCGCATTTTCTCTTCCTTGGCCCAATTTAATATCTCCATAACTAAACCAGGATCCTGACTTATCGACAATTCCAGCGACAACAGCTGCATCGAGTATATTACCTTCTTTTGAAATTCCTTTTCCATACATAATATCAAATTCTGCCTGCTTAAAAGGAGGAGCTACTTTGTTTTTTACCACTTTAACACGAGCTCGGTTCCCGATGATTTCATCGCCTTTTTTCAAACTTTCAATACGGCGAATATCCATACGAACAGATGTAAAGAATTTTAATGCTCTACCCCCTGTGGTTGTTTCAGGATTTCCAAACATAACACCAATTTTTTCTCTCAATTGGTTAATGAAGATAACGGAGCATTTCGATTTACTAATGGCACCAGTTAATTTTCTTAGTCCTTGGCTCATAAGTCTTGCTTGCAAGCCCATATGGCTGTCTCCCATTTCGCCATCAATTTCGGCCTTAGGAACCAAAGCAGCAACGGAATCCACTACAACAACATCTACCGCATTACTACGCACAAGGCTTTCTGTAATTTCTAATGCTTGTTCACCAGTATCTGGTTGGGAAATAATTAGATTTTCTGTATCCACTCCTAGAGCTTTTGAATAAGAAGGATCTAGGGCATGTTCAGCATCTACAAAGGCGGCGATTCCCCCTTGTTTTTGCGCTTCTGCAATAATATGAAGGGCTAAAGTGGTTTTACCTGAGGATTCTGGACCATAGATTTCTATAATACGCCCTTTTGGTATCCCACCTATTCCCAAGGCAATGTCAAGAGATAAACTTCCGGTTGGAATAACATCTAGATTCAAATCCAAACCATCGCCCAATCGCATAATAGAACCTTTTCCGTACTCTCGCTCAATTTTTGCAATGGCTTCATCTAGTGCTCTTTTTTTGCTTTCGTTTTCCATTTTATTCCTCCTTTAATAAGAAAATAGTTTTTCCAAGAATATATTTAGCGGCTCTTAATCGAACTTCTTCTCGATTTCCTAAAAAATGAACTTTTTCATTGGCGACTTCTTCTCCCCCGCATCGTATGGAATAACATACGGTGCCAGGACTTTCATTGGAGGAGGTGGTAGGGCCTGCTTCTCCAGTCGTACTAATGACAAAATCTGCTTTAGACAGCTCGTAAGCTCCTTTGCTCATAGAGGAAGCCACTTTTTGGCTAACAACAGAATATTCACCGATTTCTTCTGGATTGACTTTTAACAAGTTCACTTTGGATTCATTGGAATAGACAACAAAACTTTCCTTTAGACAATCACTAGCTCCAGGAACGGATCCAATTAAATTTGGTAATAATCCACAGGTTACCGATTCAGCAAAACAAATAGTTTTTCCTTTTTCTCTTAGGATAGAAACAAGAGTTTTTGGAATGGTTGTCTGTCCAATAGCATAGATGTAATCCTGAAAATGTTCCTTTAGCACAGAAATCGCTTCTTCAAAATCATGTTTTACCATCTCTTTATTTTCCGCAGAAGCATTGGCAATGATTTTAATTTCTACTTCGTGAGTTTTCGCAAAGGTATTTATTTCTAAATAATCTTTTTCTAATTTAAGAAGACGAATTTGTTCTTCGCACTGAGATTCTCCAATAAAACATAAATTTAAGGATTCAATAAAAAATTCTTCATAAATATCTTTGAAATAAGTATCCAAAATCCCATCTGCCATCGGTTCAAATTCTTTTGGAGGACCGGGCAATAAAAAAACTTTGCAATGATCCATCTCAATATATTCTCCAGGAGCAGAACCGTTTGGATTTGGAATGATATAAGAACCATCAATATACAATGCTTGTTTTTTGTTGTTTGGTGTTATTTTTTTTGAGAAAAACTCCAGTCTTTTCTTTATTAACTCCCAAGTTTCATCGCTTAAAAGAAGTTCTTTACCTAGGACTTCTGCTAGAACTTCTTTTGTTAAATCGTCATCCGTTGGTCCTAATCCACCAGCTAAAAACAAATAATCACAGCGTTCCAATGCGATTTGAATGGCATGGTACAAATCCTCTCTATTGTCTCGAACTGATGTATGGAATCGAACATCAATTCCAAGCTCCGTTAGGCGTCTAGATAAATAAACGGAATTAGAGTCTATAACATTTCCTATTAATAGTTCTGTGCCAACAGTAATAATCTCAGCTTTCATAGTCTTCTCCTATAAATTGTTTAGGTCCATAATCTCGCGATTTTTGTATAAATAGTCAATGCCACTAATTACGGTAAGGGCCAAAGAAATATAAAAAATAACAATACCTATGGATAAAGGCAAAATATTTTGGAATAAAATCCAAATCAAAGCAATCAATTGAGCAATCGTTTTTGCCTTACCATAAGGACTGGCAGCGATTGTAATATCGTTTGAAGCGGCCAAAATACGGAATCCAGTAACAATAAATTCTCTTGAAATAATGATAATAACTCCCCACGCAGGTAAGATTTCCTGCTCAACCAATAGAACAAAGGCGCTCATAGTAAGGATTTTATCTGCTAAAGGATCAGCAAATTTTCCAAAGGTTGTTACCAAATTTCGACTTCTAGCCAAATATCCGTCCAGAAAATCCGTAGTAGCAGCCACCGTAAAAATTATGGCTCCAAGAAGTTGCATAGAAGAACTTTCTTGCATAAGAAAAAATACGAAGAAAGGCACCAAAAGAATGCGAAAAACAGTAAGTTTATTTGCTATATTCAACAAAATCACCTCCTAAATCGTATTCCATAGACTCATCTACATGGACCATGATGAAAGAATCTATGTCTAAATCTTCTTTGGTACGAATGTAAATCACTCCATCAATATCTGGTGCATCATACAAAGTACGGCCAATAAATAACCCGTCTTCCACTTTTTCTTGAACCAAACATTCAATTGTCTCTTCTAGATAATTTTCCATTATCTGGTTGGAAATTTCATACTGTTTTTCCATTAAAATACGTTGTCTTTCTTCTTTTATACTCTCCTCAACTTCATTAGGCAATAATGCAGCCGGAGTTCCTTCTTCTTTGGAATAGATGAAACAGCCAACACGATTCAATGGGTATTGTTCTATAAATTCCATTAACTCTTCAAAGTCTTCTTCTGTTTCTCCTGGGAATCCTACAATAAAAGTACTACGAAGAACCATATTGGGAATTTCCTGTCGCAATTTTGAGATAAGAGAAAGAATTTCTTTTTTGGAAGTACGACGTGCCATTTTCTTTAATATAGAATCAGAAATATGTTGCAAAGGAATATCTATATAAGGAACAACTTTTGAGTTATTTTTTAACTCATAGATAAGTTCATCTGTAAAATGATCTGGATAAGCGTATAAAATGCGGATCCATTTTAAGTCTTCAATGGATTCTAATTCATGTAATAATTCCGATAGTTTGTACTCATTATATAAATCAATTCCGTAGTCCGTTGTATTTTGTCCAATTAGAATCACTTCTTTGCAACCATTTTCTGCTAAATAACGGACTTCCTCTAGGATATCTTCCATCTTTCTACTACGGTTTTTCCCTTTTAATTTTGGAATAATGCAATACGTGCAATTGTTATTGCAACCTTCAGAAATTTTCACGTATTCTGTTACGTGGACTTCTTTTCGAAAGACATTTTCAAGATAAGGAGCTTCTATCACTTCTGTATATTTAACAACCTCTCCTGCTCGCATACCATCAAGAGCTTCATTAATAGAAGATAGATATCCAGGGCCAATGATTCCATCCGCTTCAGGAATCAATTCTAAAAGTTCATCAGGATATCGTTGAGCTAAGCAACCAGCCAGAAGAAGGTTTTTAAGTTGGCCTGTTTTTTTGAATTCAGCCATTTCTAAAATGGTATCAACAGACTCTTCCTTCGCTTGGTCAATAAAACCACAAGTATTTACAACAATAGCCTCTGCCTCTTTTAGATTAGAGGTAAAGGTATATTTTTCTTCATCAAGAAGGGCTTTCATTTGTTCTGTATCTACATCGTTTTTTGAACACCCCAATGTAACAATAGATACTTTCATACTATTCTTCCTCACTATTCAAATATTCATTAATTTCTTCATCTGATAAAACAATTTTTCTAGGTTTAGATCCTTCATGAGGACCAATAATCCCGGTTTCTTCCATTTGATCAACAATCCGTGCGGCTCTTGCATAGCCAACCTTTAACTTTCTTTGAATAAAAGAAATAGAGGCTTGTTCCTGGGTAAGGACTAAGCGGATTGCTTCATCTAAAAGTTCATCTCTATCTGTTAAATCGGCAGAGATTTTACTTTCTACGGCTTCAATGGCCTCGTTATTGTATTCACTTTCTTGAGAATTATTTTTTATAAAATCGATGACCTTCTCCACCTCTTCATCGCTTACAAAGGCTCCCTGCAATCGAATTGGCTTTGGAGCGGAATTCGGATAAAAAAGCATATCCCCTTTCCCCAATAATTTTTCTGCTCCCCCCATATCCAAAATGGTTCGAGAATCAATTTGGGAAGATACAGCAAAAGCAATGCGGGAAGGGATGTTGGCCTTAATTGTACCTGTAATAACATCTACAGAAGGTCTTTGAGTTGCAATAATCAAGTGAATTCCTGCGGCACGAGCCATTTGAGCAAGACGTGTAATATAATCTTCTACCTCTTTAGCTGCAACCATCATTAAATCTGACAATTCATCAACAACAATAACAATTCTAGGCATTTTTCTATCTTTGATTTCTTCTGTATCTACTTTGTGATTGTATCCATTAATATCTCTTACTCCTTCAGCAGCAAAAGATTTGTATCTTTTCTCCATTTCATCCACAGCCCAAGATAAAGCAAAGGCTGCCTTTTTTGCATCGGTAACGACAGGAATCAAAAGATGGGGAATATTATTATAAATTCCTAATTCCACAACTTTAGGATCAATAAGAATTAATTTCACATCATTCGGTGAAGACTTGTATAAAATGCTCATTAAAATTGTATTGATACATACAGATTTTCCTGAACCAGTTGCCCCAGCAATTAATAAATGAGGCATTTTATCTATGGAAGAAATAATGGTTTTCCCACTTACGTCTTTTCCTAAAGAGAGAGGAACCTTTGTATCAATCTTCTTAAATTCATCGCTGGATAAAATTTCCTTCAAAGAAACGCTATCTTTTTCAGAGTTTGGGACCTCGATTCCAACGGCAGATTTACCAGGAATTGGTGCCTCTATACGAATATCGGGACTCGCCAAACTTAAAGACAAATTGTCTGAAAGAGCTACAATTCGATTCAACCGTACTCCAGGAGCGGGAAGCAATTCATAACAAGTAATAGAGGGACCTCGATTAATAGAACTAACCTTACAATCGATATTGAAGTTTTCCATTGTTTCTTCAATCAATCGAGCATTCCTTTTGATCAATTCATTGTCATCCACCCTTGTGTTTTCGTATTCGTTTAGCAACTCCAAAGAAGGATACTCATAAGATTCAGCCTCTTCCTCCAATCGGATTTCTTGTTCAAAAGCCGTTTTTTCTTCCTGTTTCAATTTGGTTTCTTTAACAGGTTTTGCAGGAGTAGTGGGTCTGTAGTCCACAATAACAGGCTCTTTATTCAAATGATTTTCTTCGTAAAAAATCTCGGAAGAAGATCGAAGAGATTCGTTACCCTCTTGTATTTTTTCTCGTTCTTTAGAGGGTTTTCTCTTAGAAGAAGTTTTTTGGATGGATTGATCCATTTCTTTGGATTTTTTTGTTTCTTTTGCTTCTTTAAGTTCAGAATACTTTCTTTGAGTCCATTGAACTATTTTTTGTCTCGTTTCTTTGGTAATTAGTAAAGAAATAGAAAAAATCAGTAAAGCAATCAATAGAATGCTCGTTCCTACAGTTCCTAAAAATTGAATAAAGGCCTCTCCAATGTATTCTCCTAAGATTCCTCCATCAACAGGAGGAAAGGAAGCTCTCTCCACTCGATTGGACCAAGTTAAAGAGCTTAACTGTGAATTGGCTTGAAAATAAACCAAAGAAGTTAAAAACAAAACACCGGTGGCTAAAAAAATTCTTTTTTTTGTATAGGAAGGGGTTTGGAAAATGTAAAAACTTCCAATAACAGCCAATAAAATAGAAAATACATAGCTGCTTTTTCCCATTAAGATATGGAAGGATTTGCGAATAAACTCTCCAAAAATTCCCATTTCCGTACTTAAAAGGCTCACAAAAAACAATATGGCCAATATTAAGAAAAATCCTCCCAATATTTGTTGCCTTTGACGCATTTCAAATTCAGAAAATTTATTTGAACTTTTATTTTTTTTATTTTTACTTCCTGTTTTTCTTGTCATAAATCCTCCAAATCAAATATATGTTCGTTTCTATTATTATATCATAGAAGGATTCAAATCGTGAAAAGAGTTATAATTTATACGCCAGAATGTCCAAATCCTCCCTCTCCTCGCTCGGTTTCACTAAGAGCTTCCAAAGATTTTACCTCAACAAATTCTGGTTGTTCATATTTTGCAAATACCATTTGAGCGATACGGTCCCCATGATGAATGACAAAAGGCTCATCCCCCCAATTGATAAGTATAACTTTGATTTCTCCTCTATAATCACTGTCAATAGTTCCAATTCCATTTGCCAATCCAACGCCTTTTTTTATGGATAAACCAGATCTTCCGCGAATTTGTGCTTCGATTCCATTGGGAAGTTCTAAGTGGATTCCTGTAGGAACAAGAGCTCTCTTACCAGGTTCAATAACCATTTCAGAGGAAAGATCTGCGTGCAAATCTACCCCCGCAGACCCTATTGTTGCATATTCAGGAATGGGATTTGATGATTTATTGTAAAGATAAACTTTCATAAGACCTCCATATTTCTTCAAAAAAAACCGCCGAAGCGGTTTTTTTATTGCTCTTCCGATTTTTTCTCTTGGCGTTCAGGTTTTGGCAATAAAGCTTTTCTAGATAAGCTAATTTTCCCTTTATCTAAGCCAATAACTTTTACTTCAACAATATCTCCTTCTTTTAGAACATCTTCTACATTTTCTACTCTTCTATGTTCCAATTGAGAAATATGAAGCAAACCTTCTTTGCCCCATTGTACTTCAACAAAGGCGCCAAAGTTCACAATCTTTGTAACTTTTCCTTTATAAATGTCTCCTTCTTTGATTTCATTTACAATTTCAGAAACAATTTGTTTTGCTCGATTTCCCGATTCCATATCAGAAGCGATAATAGAGACTCTACCATCATCTTCAATTTCAATGTTTGCTCCTGTTTCATCGACAATTTTATGAATGGTTTTTCCACCGCTACCGATAACTTCTCCTATTTTATCAGGATCAATTAATAATGTTGTAATCATTGGAGCATATTTAGAAAGCTCACTTCTTGGTGCTTCAATTGTACCATGTAAATGATCTAAAATTTCGAGTCTAGCCTCTTTCGCTTGTTTCAAGGCAGTTCTTAATATATTTTCATCAACACCATCAATTTTAATATCCATTTGCAAGGCTGTAATTGCATCTGCCGTACCAGCTACTTTAAAGTCCATATCTCCGTAATGGTCTTCCAACCCTTGAATATCCGTTAAAATAACAGGGTCTCCTTCATCTTTAATCAATCCCATGGCGATTCCTGCAACAGGATTTTGAATCGGAACACCCGCATCCATTAGAGATAAGGTAGATCCACAGATACTTGCTTGAGAAGAAGAACCGTTAGATTCCAAAACTTCTGATACAACACGAATAAAATAAGGGAATTCATCTGCAGTTGGAAGAACGGGAATTAAGGCTCTCTCCGCCAAGTTTCCATGCCCAATTTCACGTCTACCTGGGCTTCTAGGAGGGCGTGATTCCCCAACAGAGAATGGAGGGAAGTTGTAGTGATGAACGTATCTTTTTGTATATTCTGGATCCAATCCATCAATAATTTGTCCATCTCCTAAGCCAGCCAACGTTACAACACTTAGTGCTTGGGTTTGTCCTCTTGTAAATAAACCACTACCATGCGTTCTTGGCAATAGTCCCACTTCAGAACTTAATGGACGAATTTGTGTGAAAGAACGACCATCGCTTCTTCTTTTATCTACAAGGATTTGTTTTCTAAAAGCTTCTTGTGTAAATTTTTCAAATATATAGCCAATTGTAAATTCGTCAATTTCGACTTCATCTTCTTCACATTTTGCTATAAATTCATCTTTGATTCTAGATAATTCATGGCCTTGTTCCATTTTGTCAGCAATATTCAAAGCATTTGTAACAAGATCATAAACAGAGTCTCTCATAAACTTTTCTACATTTTCAGGAACGTCAAAAGCTTCTACAATTTGCTTTTCTTTCCCTATTTCTGAAGTAATTTCGTTTACAAAAGCGACAATTTTCTTAATTTCTTCATGTGCCAAAAGAATGGCTTTTAACACTTGCTCTTCATCCAATAAATCCACAGCAGCTTCCACCATCATAATGGCTTTGTCTGTTCCAGATACAACTAAGTTTAATTTTGATTCTTTTTGTGCATCAACAGATGGGTTCAAAATATATTCCCCATCCTTATAACCTACGCGGATTGATCCAGTAGGTCCTTGGAAAGGAATATCTGAAATGGATAAAGCAATCGAAGAACCAATCATTGCCAAAATATCTGTTGGGTAATTTGGATCATAAGATAGTACAGTCGCCATAACAGAAAGACTATGGTGGTAATCTTCTGGGAATAGTGGACGAATTGGGCGGTCAATTAGTCGACTTACTAAAATAGCATCATTGCTAGGACGACCTTCACGCTTATTAAATCCTCCAGGAATTTTTCCGGAAGAGTACATTTTTTCTTCGTAATCGCAACTTAATGGTAAAAAATCTACCCCTTCTTTTGCCTTAGTAGATGCAGTAGCTGTAACCAACACGACACTTTCGCCGTGGCAAACCAAACAAGCTCCGTTAGCTTGTTTCGCAACCTTACCAATTTCTACTTCTAAGGGTTGACCATTTAGTTGCATTGTATATTTCTTTGCCATGATTTCTCCTTAATTCTTTCTAAAAAGAAAGAGCGGATTCCCCGCTCTTACAACTAACCTCTAATATTCAAACGTTCAATAAGAGATCTATATCTTTCGATATCTTTATTTTTTAGATAACGTAAAAGGTTTCTTCTCTTACCAACCATTTTCAAAAGACCTCTTCTTGAATGATGGTCTTTTTTATGCTCTTTCAAATGTTCATTTAAAGAATTAATTTGACTAGTTAATACAGCAATTTGAACTTCTGGAGAACCTGTATCTCCTTCTTTCAATTGGTATTCTTTAATAATGGATTGTTTTACTTCTTTTGTTAACATAATTTCCTCCTAAATTTTCATTCACCATTACCCCGCAAACGTTGAGGATCGTTTTGCCGAGAAACGGTACCTATAAGATAATACCATATAAGTGGTAAAAAGTAAACTAAAATGAGGAATTTTGGCGTATTTCCTCAAGGTCCGCGTCCATCTGTTCCATTAATTCCTCTAAAGTTTCAAATCGAATTTCTGGACGCAAATAGTACTCGAACTCAACCTCAATTTTTTCTCCGTAGATATTCTCATTAAAATCATAAATATATACCTCAACGCGAGGTACAATTTCTTCAAAAGTAGGATTTTTTCCCACATTAATGGCAGCCAAATATTTTTTTTCTTTATAATTTACAAAACCAGAATAAACTCCAAATTTTGGTGTGATAATTTTTTCAGGCAATGGTACATTTGCAGTAGGTATATTAATCGTTTTTCCAAGGCCTTTCCCTTTTTGGACAATCCCCGAGATAGTAAATCTATGCCCTAAAAGCTCATTGGCTAAATCGATATTTCCTTCTGCAATGTGTTTGCGAATGACGGTGCTCGAAATAACAGATCCATTTTTGTAAACGGCATCAATAATATGCAAGTCGATTCCCAATTTTTCGCAATGCTCTTGTAGCGTGTCGGTATTTCCTTTCGCCTTATGGCCATATCTATAATCGTAACCAACAACAATACCACGAACCAATAAATGATCAAATAAAAGATTATTGACAAAATCTTCAGGAGTAAGCTGCATGATTGCTTCGTTAAAGTCAATTTCATAAATGATATCAACGCCCATAGATTCTAAGAGTTTATATTTTATATCTTGGGAACTAATTAAATCTGGAGCTTTCCCTTTTAATGTGTTTTTTGTGTGTTCCTTAAAAATTAAAATGGAACTTTTTATAGAGGCTTTTCGAGAAGAAGATACTACGGTTTCAATTAATTTTTGATGACCTAGATGGACGCCATCAAAATTGCCAAGAGCTATGAAACTAGGTTCTTCTGCCTTTGTGGTTAAGTCAATTTCTATTATTTTCATTTTCACCTCTAAATAATAACTTTTTTCATTCTAAAATAGGCTTGTCCATTTTCTTTTGTATAAAATCCAAGGCCAATAAATTCATTATCTAAATAAACCCTATAGGAGTCAATCTTTTCTTTGGGGAGATTTTTTACAGGAATGGCTCTCCCATTTAACGCATATTTACGATATTGGTTCGAGATATTTACTCTAGGTAAAAATTGTATCGCTTGATCCAAAGGTTTTAATAATTCAATTCTTTCTTCTTCAGATACTTTTTCCAGTTCAGAGATAGGAATCGCTTCTTTTACGTCAAATTCTCCGACAGAAACTCTTTCCAAATCAGTCATTGTGGCATAACAACCTAAATCTTTTCCCATAGAATCAATTAAACTGCGAATATAAGTTCCACTAGAGCACTCTACATAAAATTTTAGAGAAGAGCTATTTCTTTCCAAAATTTTAAGAGAATAAATGGTAACTTTACGAGATTTTCTCTCTATTTCCATTCCCTTTCGTGCATATTCGTATAATTTTTTTCCATTTACTTTAATCGCAGAAAACATGGGAGGAATTTGATGTATTTCTCCTAGGTAATTTTCAAAAACAGAATCTAACTCTTCCAAATGAATGGAATCAGATTTTTCTGTAACCTCTCCTGTTATATCATAAGTGTTCGTTTGGTATCCAAAGTCAGCAGAAGCAATATAGGCCTTTCGGTCTTGGGAAATATAGTCGGCCAACTTCGTTGCTCTGCCAATGCAAATTGGTAACAATCCAGTTGCCATAGGATCCAAAGTGCCCGTATGTCCTACTTTTTTTGTATTATAAATTCTTCGAACTTTGGCTACAACATCGTGGGATGTCCAATCTTTTTCTTTGTAAATTAGAAGAATTCCCTCCATTATAGTACCTGCTCTATTCTTTTTAGTAGAGTTTCTTTGGTTTTGGATAAGGAATCATAAGAAGTAGCGCCACTAGCTCTTACATGTCCTCCTCCAGAGTACACAGAAGCTACCTTTGTGCAATCGATAAAAGATTTTGAGCGAAGACTAATTCGATTCAAATTCTCTTTTTCTTTCACAAAAACGGCCAGTTCTATCCCTTTTATATTTCGAATTTGTTCGATAATTCCTTCTGTATCCGATGACTTGGCACCTGTTTCATTTAAGTCTTCTTGTGTACAAGAAGAAAATGCCACAAGACCATCAAAAAAGAATTCTATTTTATCTAAAACTCTAGCCATTAATCGAACCTTTTCTACAGACTTGGATTGGTACAGATTTTGAACCACCAATTGTGAATCTGCCTTCTTATCGTATAAATCCGCGATAATGCGATGGGTCTTACTATTTACAGAATCGTATTGAAAACTTCCAGTGTCTGTTGAAATAGCCGTATATAAAGCGGTTGCCATTGGTTCCGTTATAGGAAGATTTACAGTCGTTAAAAAGTCATAGACCACTTCCCCTGTAGAGGTTGCTTTTTCCATAACTAAATTATAGTCTCCATAGCCTTGGTTGCTTCTGTGATGATCTATATTTACAATGGTCTTAGAAATTTCTAGAAGCTTGGAATGAGATTCTCCGATTCTCTCAAAGTCAGATGAATCCAATACAATTAAAAGGTCCAAAGCAGCAGGAAAGGAATCAACAGAAAACCGATCCTTTACAGAGTCTAAAAAATGGAAATCCTCCGGAACTTCATCATTATCTAAAAAATATACTTTTTTTCCTAAATTTTTCAGCGCATGTAGCATGGCCACACAGGAACCTAAGTTATCCCCATCGGGATTCACATGAGAAGCAATCCCGATAGTGGAAGATTCTTGGATAGTGTTGTAAACTTTTAATTTTTCATCCATAAATTATTCTCCAGGATGATTCACTTCGTTAATCAATTTTTGCATTTCCATGCCTTTTTTAATACTTTCATCCAATCCAAAGATTAATTTTGGCATAGCTCGCAATTTTAGACGGTTCCCCAACTCTTTTTTAATGAAACCTTCGGAACTTTTTAAGCCTTCGATGGCATTTTCTTTTTCTTCTTCATTTCCCAATACGGAAATTCCAATATTTGCAAAAGATAAATCCCGTGTAACATCCACATAGGATACCGTTGTAATCGGAGGAATTCTTGGATCTTTTAATTTATATTGAATAATTTCTGAAAGCTCTTTTTTTATTTCTTCAGAAATTCTGCTCACTCGGCGGTTATTCATATTAATCCAACTCCTTCTTAACTTCCTTTTCAACGTAACATTCTAGAAGGTCATTCACTTTGATGTCGTTAAAATTGTCTACCATTAGACCTCCTTCGTATCCCTGTGCAATTTCTTTTGCATCATCTTTGAAACGCTTTAAGGAAGCGATAGGTCCTTCGAAAATAACAATGTCATCTCGTAGAACTTTTACCAATCCATTTCTAACAATTTTGCCTTTTAGTACATAAATACCAGCTACAATATTGTTATTTGGTAATTTGAAAGTATCGCGAACTTCACAACGTCCTAATACTTCCTCTACAATGGTTGGTTCCAATAGACCGCTTACCGCTGCTTTTACGTCGTTGATAATGTCGTAAATCACACGGTAAGTGCGAATATCTACCTCTTCTTGTTTTGCTAAATCTAAGGCATTGATATTTGGACGAACGTTGAATCCAACAACTAAAGCATTGGAAGCAGAAGCAAGGTTAACATCCCCTTCGTTGATTCCGCCAGCACCAGAATGGATAATGTTGATTTTTACTTCCTCATTTGACAATTTCATTAGAGATTGATTGATTGCCTCAACAGTACCTTTTACATCTGCTTTAACAATAATATTTAAGTCTTTTAATTCGCCCTCTTTGATTTTATCAAATAGGTTATCCAATGATATTTTGCTTTTTGAAGCCAATTTTTCTTCGCGGTTGATTTCAAAATTTCTGGCTGCAGCAGCTTTTGCTGTTTTTTCATCTTTAACAGCATAAATCATTTCTCCAGCATTAGGAACTTCATTTAATCCTAAAACTACAACTGGTGAAGATGGGCCTGCTTTTTTAACTTTTTTCTTTTTATCATCTGTCATGGCGCGGATATGCCCATAGCTTGTACCAGAAACAAGGAAATCACCATGGTTTAAGGTTCCTTTTTGCACAAGAATCGTTGCCATAGGTCCTTTTCCTTTATCCAATTTTGCTTCAATAACAGAACCTACAGCCAATCGGTTTGGATTCGCTTTTAATTCTTGTACTTCTGCAACCAATTGAATCATTTCTAATAGGTCAGGAATCCCTTCTTTAGTAACGGCAGATACATTTACTGTAATGGTATCTCCGCCCCAATCTTCAGGGATTAAACCGTGCTCTGTTAACTCTTGTTTTACACGATCTACATTGGCGCCCTCGCGATCAATTTTATTAATCGCAACAATAATTGGAACATTTGCTGCTTTGGCATGGTTAATTGCCTCAATGGTTTGTGGCATTACACCATCGTCTGCTGCAACAACAAGGATGGCAATATCTGTAATGCTTGCTCCTCTTGAACGCATAGACGTAAATGCCTCATGGCCTGGAGTATCTAGGAAAGTAATCTTATTTCCTTTTACATTTACAGTATAAGCTCCAATATGTTGTGTAATTCCTCCTGCTTCACTTGCTGTAACATGAGATTTTTTTATAACATCCAATAGTGATGTTTTACCATGGTCAACATGGCCCATAACTGTTACAACAGGTGATCTTGGTTTCAAAGATTCTTCAGGATCTTCTGCATCAAGATTAAAAATTTCTTCCACTGATTTTTCATCATCACCGAATCCGAACTCTACTTCTTTTCCAAATTCATCCGCTAAAATTAAAATCGTATCTTCATCAATACTTTCATTTTGCGTAGCCATAATACCATAGCCGATTAATTTTTTAATAATCTGAGCAACATTAACATCGATTGCTTCAGAGAATTCTTTAACAGTGATTGGCGCCTGGATCTTTATAATAGTTTCATCCCCTTTATTTTCTTCTTGAGATTTTCTTTTTGCATTATTTTCTCGGCGTTTTTGGCTTCGAGATTTTTTTCTAGGTCTAGTAGGTTCTTCTTCCTCATCCCCTAGATTGTTTTTGCTAAAACGTTCTACGTTCTTTTTATTTTTGCGATTGTGGTTTGAAAGATTTTCTCGTGGGTCTTCTTCAGAGGATTTTTTCTCTTTTTTGCCTTTGTTTTTTTCCTTATCAGAGGACTTCTTATTTTCTTTCTCTATTTTTTTGGAATTCTTTTCTTCAGAATCTTTCGATTCTTTTGTATTCTTCTTTTCGCTTTCTTTTTTCTCTTTAGGAGTTGTTGGATTGCTTTCTGATTGAATTTTGTCCAAAACCTTTTGTTTGTCTTTTTCATCAATCGTGCTCATATGACTTTTTGCATCAATATTCAAATCTTGCAATAAAAGCAATAAATCTTTGCTACTTAATCCTAACTCTTTTGCTAATGTGTACACTCTCATAGTTGACAATGGAGTACCTCCTTTTTTGAGGTTCCGTTATTTTAAGGATGACTTCAGTTCTTCATATGCTTCCTTTGAAATCTCGCATCCAAAAGACCGATTTAATCCTTTGGATTTAATGGCCTTATTCAAACAATTTTCATCCTTACACAAGTAAGCGCCCCTACCATGGGCTTTACCAGTGAAATCTAAAAAAACCTCATTTTCTTTGTTTTTTACAACGCGTATTAATTCGTTCTTCGGTTTCGACTCTCCGCACCCAATACACTTTCGCATAGGTATTTTTCTTACTTTTTGCATGAATTACTCCTCGTCAGAAAAATGCATTTCATTTTCTGTAGCCGTATCCATTTCACTTTCAAGAAGGTCATTAGAAGTCTCCTCTTTTATATCTTCTGTAAGAACTTCTTCTCCCTCTTCTTCTCCAATTCCCTCTTCATAGAGTTTAACAACATCTTCTTTTGTTAGCTCATTATTATCTAGATATTCTTGGAATTGTGTTTCTGATTTTATATCGATTTTCCAATTGGTTAATTTTGCGGCCAAACGAGCATTTTGCCCCTCTTTTCCAATGGCCAAAGACAATTGATAATCTGGGACGATTACTAAAGCAGATTTGCTCTTGGTATCTACAAAAACATCTACTACTTTAGAAGGGCTTAAAGCATTCCCAATGAAGGTCGCTGGATCCTTTTCCCAAATAACAATATCAATTTTTTCATCATGTAGTTCATCAACGATGGCTTTTACACGGTTTCCCTTGTACCCTACACAGGCTCCCAATGGATCTACTTCTTCTTCTTTAGAGAAGACCGCAATTTTTGTTCTAGAACCAGCCTCTCTAGCAATAGAGTAGATTTCTACAATACCATCATTAATTTCTGGTACTTCCAGTTCAAAAAGTCTTTTTACAAGATTTGGATGAGAACGGCTCAGTACAATTTGTGGTCCTTTTGTGGTTCTACTTACCTCAAGGATTAGCATTTTATATCGGTCGTTATGGTTGTATTGTTCTCCTCTAATTTGTTCAGATAAAGGCAAAATGGCTTCTGTTTTTCCTAAGTCCACATAGACATTTCCTTTATTGACCCTTTGAACTTCTCCCGTAATAATTTCATTTTCTCGATCGGTAAAATCATCAAAGATAATATCTCTTTCGGCGTCTTTGATTCTTTGAATTACGACTTGTTTTGCTGTTTGAGCAGCGATTCTACCAAATTTTTCAGGGGCTATTTTTTCATACAAAACATCCCCGATTTCATATTTGCTATTGATAGATTTTGCTTCTTCTAAAGAAATTTCAGCCATATCATCGTAAACTTCTTCTACAACCGCTCTTTCTGCTGACATAGAAATATCTCCTGTTTCACGATTGATATCTACCAATACATTTTGAGAAGTTCCAAAATTCTTTTTATAGCTAGAAATCAACGCAGATTCTAAGGCTTCAAAAATAACTTCTTTTGGAATTCCCTTCTCTGATTCGATTTCATTTAAAGCTTGTACAAATTCTTCGTTCATTTTTTCCTCCTAAAAAAGGATGAGCTGTCTCATTAGAGAGATAGAAGAAAGTGGTAAAGTAACAGAGCTTTCTTCGTCTTCCATTTTTAATGTAACAGTGTCCTTATCAAAAGATTCTATATATCCATGAAATTCTTTTTGGCCTTCGTGTTGAACATAAAGATGCGCTTCCACAAGTTTTCCCTTGTTTCTTCTTAAGTCATCTTGCGTTTTTATAGGCCGATCTAAACCTGGAGAAGAAACTTCTAACATATACGGTTGATCAAACAATTCTGCATCCATTTCTTCATCAATTTTCTTTGAAATAACGGAACAGTCATCGATTTTCACTCCATCTGGATGAAAGACAACAAATAGAACTATATTTGGGTTCTGCTTTCTTTGTATTTTTACCTCTACCAATTCGTAACCAATAGATTCAGCCGCTTTTTGGCCGATTTCATTCAAATGAGTCATCAATTCTTTTTGTTTCAAAGTTCACCTCCCGCTAAAAAAACTAGAGTGGGAATTCCCACTCTAGTCCGCCAACGTCTTCTTATAGATATAGTATATCATACTTTCTATAAATTATCCAATAATATCCATTAAGCTAAGCTGATTGTTTTTTGGCAGTTTTTCCAAAACTCCATTTTCTTCTAAAGCTTCAATTACCGACTTAGAAGCAGAGGTTCTACGAACCATATCTTCTACAGATAAGAATTCTCCTTTTTGTGCCTCTTCCATTAAATTTTTTGCAACAACTTCTCCAACGCCTTGTAGGGATTGGAATGGCAAAAGAACCTTATCGTCATAAATTTTGAACCGGTTGTAGTGAGATTCATACAAATCAATAGGGGCAAATTCATAGCCTCTAGAATACATCTCCAGTGCGATTTGTAAAACGTTGTATTCATCTTTTTCCTTTTTCGTAGGCTCTTTTTCCAAACTTTCAATTTCTTTCATTCTGTCTTGAATTCCTTCTAGTCCTTTTATCATAATCGCCCCGTTAAAATCAGAAAGTTTTGTTGTAAAATAAGCGGCATAGAAAGCCAATGGATAATAGACTTTATACCATGCAATTCGAACGCTGGTCATTACATAGGCAACTGCATGGGCTTTTGGGAACATGTACTTAATTTTTTGACAACTCTCCAAATACCATGGTGGAAGAACCAATTCATTCAAATCCGATATATATTTTTCAGGAAGTCCTTTCCCTTTTCGAACGGCTTCCATAACATCAAAAGCCATTTTATTTTCTGCCCCTGCTTGGATTAGATAATTCATAATATCTTCACGAGTACAAATAACTTCTCCGATGCTTGCCACTCCATTTTTAACGAGAGTTTGTGCGTTGTCCGTCCATACATCCGTTCCGTGAGATAAACCAGAAATATTAACCAATTCGGAAAAGGTTTTTGGTTGCGTTTCCTTGAGCATTTTAATAACAAAATTGGTCCCAAATTCGGGGATTCCTAAAGTTCCCGTCTCTGTTTTGAAAATATCTTCATTCATCTCCAAAGAATCTGAGCTTAAGAACAAATCCATAACTTTAGGGTCGCGGATGTTAATGGAATCCATGGAAACTCCTGTAAAGTCTTCCAACATTCTTAAAATAGTCGGAGCATCGTGGCCAAGAATATCTAGCTTCAAAATGTTCTCACTAATGGAATGATAATCAAAGTGTGTGGTAATTACATTTTTTCTTTTATCATCCGCTGGATATTGAATAGGAGTAAATTCATGGATATCGTTGGTTTTGGGTACAATCATGATTCCGCCAGGATGTTGTCCGCTGGTTCGTTTTACTCCAACAATTCCTTTACTCAATCGATCAATTTCTACTGGATTTTTTACAAGTTGATTTTGTTCACAAAATTTTTGAACATAGCCATAAGCGGTTTTTTCCGCTAGTGTGCCTATGGTTCCTGCACGGAAAACATAGCCGGATCCAAAGGTATCCTCAATAAATTTATGGGCTTTGGATTGATATTCTCCCGCAAAGTTCAAATCAATATCTGGTTCTTTGTCCCCGTAGAATCCTAAAAATACTTCAAAAGGAATTTGATGGCCGTCTTTTTTTAACGCTGTTCCACATTGAGGACAGGCCTTATCTGGCAAATCTACTCCAGAACTATAGCTTCCATCGGTTATAAATTCACTATATTGGCAATTGGGACAAACATAGTGAGGATCTAGAGGATTTACCTCCGTAATACCAGACATTGTTGCAACCAGAGAAGAACCTACAGACCCTCGGCTCCCAACGTAATAGCCATCATCGTTTGATTTTTGCACCAATTCTTGGGCAATTTTATACATTACAGCATATCCATTTCCAATAATAGAATCGAGCTCTTTTTTCAAACGTGCATCTACAATTTCAGGCAAAGGATCTCCATAGATTTTCCGAGAGGTAGCAAGAGTTTGATTTTTCAAATCCTCCTCTGCATTTTCAATTTTAGGTGGATATTTCCCTGAAGGAATAGGATCAAAGACTTCAAATTCATTCAATAAATGATTAGGAGCATCAATAACAATTTTTTTGGCCTCTTCTTCCCCTAAAAATTCAAAAGCTTTCAACATTTCCTCGGTTGTATAGAAGAAAGCACCGACCTCTCCTTTTGCTCCAAATTTATTTTGTGCTAACGTTAAAATTTCATGAAAGATTTCATCTTCCGGCTCCATATAGTGAACATTTCCTGTGGCGATAACAGGAATATTCAACTGTTTCCCTAAGTCAATAAAATAGCGAATCATCTCTTCGATCTGCTCTTTATCCAATAATAGGCGATCTTTATAGAATTTTTCGTATTGGATCGGAGGCTGTACTTCAATAAAATCGTAAAAATGGGCAATTTTTTTCAACTCTTCTTCTTTTGCGCCTCGCAAATAAGAGTCCATAAGCTCTCCATCTGATCCTCCTGTCCCCAATATAAAATGAGGACGTTTTTCGATTAAGTCGGAACGCAAAATACGAGCCGTGCGATAAAAATTTTCCATATGGGATTTTGAAATCAGCTTATAAAGATGAAATAAACTTTCTCTATTTTTTGCGTAGATGGTCATATGATTAGGGAAAAGTTTTTCGGGGTTTGGATGTCTTAGGGTATTCCATTGTTCTGGAGATACTTTTCCTAGTTCAATGGCTTTTTTTCTAAGAATTAAAAACAATTCCGCTGTAGCTTCTGCATCGTGTACGGCTCTATGGGCATTGGTTAATGAAATTCCATAGAATTTTGCCAAAGTCCCTAATTTATAATTTTTGGTTCCTTGAGTTATACACTGAGCCATTAATAAAGTATCTATAATTGGAATAGGGTTTTTTCCTTTTCTTCGGTATTCAATAAATCGCGAATCGAAATCGGCATTATGAGCGACCAATATACAGTCCTCTATAAAATCTTCAAAACGCGACAAAACCCTTTCAATGGGATCGGCATTTTTTACCATCTCGTCTGTAATTCCTGTAAGCTCAACAATCTTTTCTGGAATTTTACGTTGAGGATTAACAAATTCAGAAAAACGTTCAATGATCCGCCCATTTTCAATTTTCACAGCACCAATTTCTGTTACTTCATCATTTTTAGGAGAAAATCCAGTGGTTTCAATATCAAATACGACAAACCGATCTGGATTCACTTCGTCGTTGTGATATTTATATATTTTCTTCTCATCATCTACCACATCTCCATCAAGACCATAAAGAACTTGGATTTTGTGTTTATGGGATGCGTGCATTGCTTCAGGATAAGCTTGTACAACGTTATAATCGGTTAATCCAATGGCCTTATGTCCCCAGGATGCAGCTCTTTTTATATATTCATCAATGGAATTTTTTCCATCCGTATTGGACATTTTAGAATGAAGATGAAATTCGATTCTTTTTTCTGGGGAGGAATCTTCTCTTCTAAATTTCTCTACAGGCATTATATTACTGGCCATAATGACTTGAGATTGATCAAATTTATCCAAATCATATTTCCCTTGAATCAATAAATGGGATCCTGTTTTAACATTTTTATAAAAATCTTCGTTTTGTTCTTTTTTTACAAAAACTTTTACCATTCGACTGTCGCTTCCATCTGTACAAGAAAGCATCGCCAATGTTAATCCATCCTTTAAGACACGAACATCCATAGAAAACACATCCACTTCAATGGTTACCTTTGAAGGACATAAGCATTCCGATAGAAGGGATACTTCATCAAATTTATTTTTCCCAAAAATATAAGTTTCTTCAGAATCTTCGATAGATTTTGCGGGAGTTGGGGTTTTCGGAACCCTCGTTTGATATTCTTTCTGAAAATTCGTAGAGATGGAGTTTTCCTTTTCGACTAAGTTTGTGCAGAAATCATCAGAACAACAAGATTCCGTCTGACAGGAAATATTTAAGCTTTGATTTTCTATAAGAAAAGTCTTTCCTAAAGCTGAAATATTTACTACTTGATTTAAGCGCTCCAATACCATTTGATTAGGGGCTTCAATAAAAATTTCTTCTTCATTGATCTGTATATTGCAATTTTCAACCCACTTACAGGCCGAAGGTAACAAATGAATAATATATTTTTTGAAACTTTCTATGGTAATTGGTTCTTTTTCCCGTTCTTTTTCCCATTCTATTTCATAGGGGATATCCCCTAAAATGGGATATCTTTTTTCAAGCATAGAAGAAATTTCTTGCCTATGAAAAGAATCTCCTTTCATTTGAAAAAGAATTTTTTGTTTTTGTTTGGAATATTGAATTTTTATTATTTTACAATGGAACGCATCCAATTGCTCATGAATGTTGCTCATTTCGATCACTTTCTATTATTTCAAACAACGTGTCCAAAAGCTCTTCTTCCTTTACCGTGGCAACAATTTCGCCCTTTTTGAAGACGACACCCTTTCCATTGCCTCCTGTAATTCCATAATCGGCCTCTTTTGCTTCGCCTGGACCATTTACAATACATCCCATTATGGCAATTTTCAAATTATCTGTATAGGAAGAGAAACGCTTTTCTGCTTCTTCTACCAAAGGAATTAAATCAATTTTTGTTCGCGCACAAGTAGGGCAAGAAATTAGATTGATTCCTTCTTGTCGCAAATCTAAAGATTTCAAAATTTCTTTTGCTACCTTTACTTCTTCAACAGGGTCTGCCGTTAAAGATACACGAATGGTATCTCCAATTCCATCCAAAAGCAAAGATCCCATTCCAATAGCAGATTTTATCGTTCCCTTAAAGGAAGGGCCCGCTTCTGTAATACCGAGATGTAAAGGATAATCACTCATTTCAGAAAATCTTCGATAGGCTTCGACAGACAAGCGTACATCGCTGGATTTTAGAGAAACTTTTATGTCATGAAAATCAAAAGATTCTAAGGTCTTAATTTGTTCCAATGCAGAATAACAAATACTTTCTGCATTGACCCCATTGTATTGGTCCAAAAATTCTTGTTTTACAGATCCTGAATTTACCCCTACACGAATGGAAATGCCTTTTTCTTTGCAAGCATTTACCACTTTCTCAATTTTCCAATTTTCTCCGATATTTCCTGGATTTAATCGAAGCCCGTCAATGCCATATTCTACAGCGTATAAAGCCAGTTGATAATCAAATTGAATGTCGGCAATTAAGGGAACATGAATTTTTTCTTTAATCTTAGGAATCGCTTGAGCATCTTCTAAATTGTTAATGGCAATTCGAACGATATCAACTCCTTCTGATTCCATAGCAAGAATTTGTTTTGCTGTCGATTCCACATCCTTTGTGTCTGTATTGCACATGGATTGTATGGAAATAGGAGCTGTGCCACCAATACGCACCGCTCCTACACGAATCTCTTTTGTATTTTTTCTCATATCTCTCTCCTAACTATCCTATGATTCTAGCCAAATCTCCAAAAATGGTTACATAAATCATTAGTCCGAACAATAAGGCAATTCCTATTAATGATAAATTCATTTCGATTTTTTCGCTAAGAGGCTTCCCTCTAAGAGCTTCAATCAATAAAAATACAATTTTCCCACCATCGAGGGCTGGAATTGGTAAAAGATTCATAAATCCTAGATTTGCAGAAATAAACCCCGTAATCATTAAAAGAGGAGCAAAACCGTTGGATGCTGTTTGTCCAATGACTTGAACAACGCCTACGGGACCGGATAAGGCATCCAAAGAAAAAGCACCCGTAAAAAGATTTTTTAATACTTCTATGATGGAGACAATGACCGCCCCTGTCATCACAAAACCGTCTTTTACAGAGCGAAGTATATCTCTTTCATAAACAGGGCTAACCCCTATAAATTTACTTCCATTTTCCTCTTTGCTTTCCATGGAAAAGGTGAGGGTCTCCCCGCCCCGATCCACAAGAATTTTTAGAGTAGAATCTTCTTCCGATACAATTTTTGAGATATCTTCCCATTTGCTAACTTCTCTATCATTGATGGATATAATTTTATCTCCTGCAACCATTCCAGCTTCCGTTGCAGGCATATTTTCTTGAAGAGATCCGATAACAGGAGTTCCTGTGGGATAACCAAGAATTGCCGTATATAAAAAGAAAGCTACAATAGCTAAAACAAAATTCATTCCAGCGCCACTTGCAACAACAGCAAGTCGCTTTCCAATGCTTGCGTTGTTAAAGCTTCTAGGGTCGGAAGAAAGTTCGTCTTCTCCCTCCATTGCAACAAATCCCCCTATGGGCAATGCCCGTAGAGAATAGGTTGTCCCCCCTCTTTTTTTATTAAAAACTTGTGGTCCCATTCCGATAGAAAATTCGTTTACACGTATTCCTGCTTTTTTAGCCATATAAAAATGACCAAATTCATGTAAGCCAATAATAAGCATGAATACAAATAATGAACCAAATAAAGTTGCCATTCTACCTCCTTAATGGATCCAATACAGTAAATAAACCATAGGAATAATTAGTAGTATACTGTCAAATCGATCCATAAATCCACCATGTCCTGGTAGAGCCTTTCCATAGTCTTTGATTCCTGTTTCTCGTTTGATTTTTGATGCAAATAAATCCCCCAATTGCCCACTAATAGAGGATGCTGCAAGGAACACAATATAAATCCAAGTTAGCTTGATATCTGAAAAATAAAAATAAATGCCTCCGCAAACAATTGCTCCAACAATTCCTCCAATAGCCCCTTCAATGGTTTTATTGGGGCTCACTTTCGGTATCAATTTATGTTTTCCAATACTCATACCTGTTAAGTAGGCAAATATATCCGTTGCAAAAGCAATAACAAAAATAGAATAAATATAAACGGTTCCACTTAAATGAATGATAGGAAATAAAAAGAATGGAATATATACCAATATAAGAACACTTACAGCTGCATCTTCCAAATGAAAATTATCGTTAATAAGAAATTGGATTAGTAAAAAAAAGCAAGAGAACGCCAAAGCGATGAACATAGGTAGTTCAAATTGAAATGCAATATAATGAAAGATACACCCTAGTAGAATCAAAGGTTCTGGGATATGATAGTCTTTATTTTTCAAAGCATGTGATAGTTCGTGACATAGAGCTAGAGAAACGAATAATATAGCCAACTTAAAGGGCCAACCACCGATTACAATAAAAAATGCCAATACTATAAAAGCAATTACACCTGTAATTACCCTTTTCTTAAATTCTGACATTAAATCCCTCCAAATCTACGATTCCTACTCATATAATCCCCCAATGCTTTCTCTAACACTTCTGGTGTAAAATCAGGCCATAGAACATCAGAAAACCAAAATTCACTATAAGCCATTTGATACAAAGTAAAATTGCTTACTCTTAATTCTCCACTTGGACGAACCATAAGATCCATAGGAGGTTGATGGGCAGTATATAAATAGCTTTCAAACGTTTCCTTACTGATTTCCTCTGGCAACAGATTTCCTTTTTTTACTTCTTCGGCGATTTTTTTTGTAGCCATAATGATTTCATCTTGCCCGCCATAATTTAAGGCAATATTCACAACCATTTTTTTATTATTTTTTGTTAACTCTAAGGAGTTTTCGATGGATTTCCTTAAATCTTCTTTTAAGGGAGAAATATCTCCAATTACATTTAATCGTATTTCATTTTCATTCATTTCATCGATATACTTCTCGATAAAACCTCTTAACAATAAAAATAAATTCTTCACTTCCGATTCAGGACGAGTCCAATTTTCCGTTGAAAAAGCAAATAGAGTTAAGTAAGGAATTTTTAATTCATAGCATTTTTTTACAATATCTAAAACTCGCAATGAACCTTCTTTATGCCCCATGAAACGAGGGAGATTTCGATTTGTAGCCCAACGTCCATTTCCGTCCATTATAATACCTATATGTTTTGGCAGATATTCTGGATTTAGAATATTTTTTGATTCTTCTCTCATATATACCTCATAAAACAAAGAACCCCGTTCGGGGTCCTTATTTTTTAGATTTCAAGTAACTCTTCTTCTTTTACTTTTGTTATGGATTCAACTTTTTTTGTATTTTCATCAATAATTTTTTGAACATCATCTTCATAGGATTTGCGATCATCTTCTGTGATTTCCTTATCCTTTTCCATTTTCTTTAGAGAATCCATTGCGTCTCTTCTGATATTTCGGATTGCAATTTTTGCATTTTCTTCATCTTTTTTTACAACTTTAATTAATTCTTTACGGCGTTCCTCTGTTAACTGAGGAATTACTAAACGAATCAATTTTCCATCGTTAGAAGGGTTTAATCCTAAATCAGATTTTTGAATTTCTTTTTCAATCGCTGGGATTAATGAAGCATCCCATGGTTGAATCGTAAGAAGTCTAGCTTCAGGGGCAGAAATTCCAGCCACTTGATTCAATGGAGTCATTTGTCCATAAGCTTCTACAGAAATACGATCCAATAGAGATGGATTTGCTCTACCAGCTCTTATGCTCGCAAGTTCTTCTTCGTAAACACTAATCGTTTTCGCTAGTTTTTCTCCCAAATCTTGTTTTAATTCTCTGAATTCCATGTGGTCCTCCTATTTTACGTATGTTCCCAATTTTTTACCCATTACAACATCATAAATATTGCTTTCATTATCAATGCCAAAGACAATCAATGGAATCTTGTTGTCCATACATAATGAAGTGGCGGTTGAATCCATAATTTTTAATTCTTTGCTTAAAATTTCAAAATAAGATAAGTCTTCGTATTTCTTAGCGTCAGGGGTTAGTTTTGGATCGGCGTCATAGATGCCATCCACTCCCTTTTTGGCAAGTAGGATTACTTCTGCATCAATTTCTGCAGCGCGTAGAGCAGCCGTTGTATCTGTAGAGAAATATGGGTTACCAGTTCCCCCAGAGAATATAATTACTCGACCCTTTTCCAAATGGCGAATCGCTCTTCTACGAATATATGGTTCCGCCACTTTTTGCATTTCAATAGCAGTCATAACGCGGGTAACAACTCCCATTTGCTCTAATGCATCTTGCAATGCTAAAGCATTCATTACGGTTCCTAGCATCCCCATGTAATCTGATGTAGCGCGATCCATGTCCTTGCTATCTCTTCCACGCCAGAAGTTTCCGCCACCAACTACGATGCTTGTTTCAACACCTTCATCGCGAATCTTCTTTACTTGTTTTGCATACATACGCACAACATTAGAGTCGATTCCAATTCCCTTTTCGCCGGCTAAAGCTTCTCCACTAAGTTTCAAAACAATCCTTTTGTATCTAGGCTCCATGGTTACGCTCCAAACTCGAATTATTGCATTTGTTTTGCTACTTCAGCTGCAAAATCTTCTTCTCTTTTTTCTAAACCTTCGCCAACTTCGAAGCGTACAAATCTACGGATGCTAATTTTTTCACCGATACGAGCAGTCAATTCGTTTACTAAGTCAGAAATTTTCTTGTCGCCATCTTTAATAAAAGCTTGGTCTAACAATACAATTTCTTGATAGAATTTTTCTAAACGACCAATAACCATTTTTTCAACAATTTTTTCAGGTTTTCCTTCGTTAAGAGCTTGTTCTGTTAAAACTTTTTTCTCATGCTCAACTTCTTCAGCAGGAACTTCTTCTCTAGTAACATATTTTGGATTAGCTGCGGCAATTTGCATAGCAATATCACGAACAAAAGTTCTGAAATCGTCATTTTTTGCTACGAAGTCTGTTTCAGAGTTAACTTCAACAAGAACTCCAATACGTCCACCATGGATGTAAGATTCTACAATACCTTCTGCTGCAATACGATCTGCTTTTTTCGCTACTTTACTTAAACCTTGTTCACGTAAAATATCAACAGCACGGTCAATATTGCCTTCTGATTCTTGTAATGCTTTTTTACAGTCCATCATTCCTGCGCCAGTTTTTTCTCTTAACTCTTTTACCATTTTTGCTGAAATTTCCATAATTTCTCCTTTCAATTCAATCCAAACTTTTCATAAAAATAAGAGTTCTAAAGGCAATTAGAACTCTTATACCTTCGTTATTCTTGAGATTCAGACACTTCTTCTTTCGCTTCAGATTTTTCTTCCACTACTTCTTCTTGAGCACCTTGTTTGCCTTCAATAACAGCATTTGCAATTGTTTCAGTAATTAATTTAACCGCACGAATGGCATCGTCATTTCCTGGGATTGGGTAATCAATTTCATCTGGGTCACAGTTTGTATCCACAGTACCAATAACAGGAATTCCCAAAACATGTGCTTCTTTTACTGCAATTCTTTCTTTACGTGGATCTACTACATAAATTGCATCTGGTAGACGATCCATATCTTTAATTCCACCTAAGAATTTTTCTAAGCGATCACGGTCATGGCGCAATTGAATAACTTCTTTTTTAGGAAGTACATCAAATCTACCATCGTTTTCCATGGCTTCTAATTCTTTTAAGCGTTCAATTCTCTTTTTGATTGTTTCGAAGTTTGTTAATAAACCACCCAACCATCTTTGGTTGATGTAGTACATATCACATTTTTGTGCTTCTTTTGCAATTGCGTCTTGTGCTTGTTTTTTTGTACCAACAAACAAAATACTACCACCATCAGCAGCAACTTCTTTTGCAAAATCATAAGCTTCTTCTACTTTGCGAACCGTTTTTTGCAAATCAATGATATAAATACCATTTCTTTCTGTGAAGATATATTTCTTCATTTTAGGGTTCCATCTTTTAGTTTGGTGACCAAAGTGTACACCAGCTTCTAACAAGCTTTTCATCGTAATAACAGACATTTTACACCTCCAAGTTTATTCCTCCACTTTCTTCATCAAATAAAAAAACCTTACGGCAACCAATTTATTCTCCAAAAGTGTGCGTATTATTACTGATATATTATACCATCCTTATCTCTTGAAATGCAAGACAATGTTCAGGAAAACTACTAAATATGCTATAATTTTCCTATGGAGGTTATTATGAATTTTAACGATAAATTGAAACAATATGCTGAATTAATTGTAAAAGTGGGAATCAATGTACAAAAAGGACAACCTGTAGTTCTTCGCGCACCCATTGAAGCCATTTCTCTAGTGAATGAATGTCTAAGAATTGCCTATAAATCAGGAGCTTCTGATGTTCACGTTCAATGGAGATCGGATACATTGACTCGTTCGAAATATGAATGTTCTCCTTTAGAAAACTTAAAAACGGTTAAACCTTTTGAAATAGAAGAATTAAAATATTATCTTGAAAAAGGTGCTGGATTTATTAGTTTAACAGGGGAAGATCCAGAATTGTTAATAGGAATTGATAGTGAAATCATTGGGGAAACGATTCAATCTCGTTCAAAAGTTCTAAAGTTTTTTAACGAAAAGTTAATGAACGATGAGATTCCTTGGACTGTAGCGGCTTTCCCTCACGAAAAATGGGCGAAGAAAATTTTTCCTAAGGAATCTACAGAAAAAGCAGTAGAAAAATTGTGGGAAGCTATTTTTGATTGTTGTCGTATCGATTCCAACACAGTGGAAAATTGGAATCACCACTTAACTCATTTGGAATCCAAGGCAGAAGAATTGAATTCATTGAATCTTCACTCCTTACACTATACCGCTTCCAATGGAACGGATTTGTTGATTGAACTTCCTGAAGGGCATATTTGGGCTGGTGCTCGTTCTTTAACCCCCCAAGGAATCTCTTTTCTGGCCAATATCCCAACTGAAGAAGTCTATTCCATGCCAAAGTGCGATGGAGTAAATGGAATTGTTTACAGTTCAAAGCCACTCATTTATTCAGGAAATATTATTGATGATTTTTACCTTCGTTTTGAATCCGGAAAAGTTGTGGAAGCAAAGGCAAAAGTTGGAGATGATACTTTACAAGAGATGTTAAATACAGATGAAGGAAGTCGTTCTTTAGGAGAAGTTGCTATCGTTCCTTTTGATAGTCCTATTTCTAATCGAAATTTATTATTTTACAATACGTTGTTTGATGAAAATGCTTCTTGCCATTTGGCGCTAGGGGAAGCTTATCCCACAAATATTAAAAATGGTGGGAATTTAACCAAAGAAGAGAAAAAAGTTTTGGGTGTGAATCAAAGTTTGATTCACGAAGATTTTATGATTGGTACAGAGGATTTGTCCATTATGGGATTCACCCAAGATAAAGAAGAAATTCCTATTTTTATAAATGGAAATTGGGCAAAATAAAAAACATAGGCAGTGGCCTATGTTTTTTATTTTCTTTCTATCTCTCTTTTTGGATAACGATCTTTGTTATAAATACCTAAACATAAAGCAAACAATAAAGAACATACGCCTGATGTAATGGCAATCAGTGCAATAAGAATATTTGTTAAACTTGAACGTTCAAACAATACGTTTAATACCAAAATCAAAGTAAAAATCCCTGCAAAAAGCAAAATAAGTCCAGGTAGATATTTTACGAACTTTAGACGTTTACTCGTCATGTTTATAATAAAAGTTACTGCCATAGCTGTGACAGTTGCAATAAGAATTAAAATAATATATTGACTATTGCCACTTAAACTTTCCATCAATTGTCCTAACATAAATCCTCCCAATTAAAACGGATCAGAATGGTAGCGATCCCCTTCTGCTGCCGTTTTTTTAATTAAATCAATTTGGCTATCGTCTAGATTGTCCTTTGTCTTTATTACTTGTAAGAGATTTCCATACAAATCAATATAGGCAACGTCTTCTCTATCTCGATAAACCACAAATAAAGGTTTAGAATTTTCAAATACTTCCACTTGAAAAAGAGAATCCGAAGCCAATCCAACTCCTGCTCTAGTACTATTATAACGCAATTCCAACATTTTATCTGTATTAATTTTTCTCATGTTATACTTTGGCATTTCTGTGATTTCGTCACTAAAAATTACAATGTCTTTAAGAAATACTGCTTCTTTTCCAATATAATTTCGAACTTCAACCCCAGATTCAGGATTCTTAAAAGCCACTTTTGTAACAATCCATCGTCCTTCCAAGGGCGAACGCTTTATATTGGGCGTTTTCATAGTCTGATACTCAGCATCAGCCCCTTGAACGCATCCAGTAAGCAGAAAAAGAAAGGCAAGAATAAAGAGGATTTTTTTCTTTTGACTCATTTACACTACCTCCTCTTTTTTATCGGCAAGCGAACACGAATGGTCGTTCCTACGCCAAGTTTTGATATAATCTCTATTTTCCCTCCATGGAGTTTGGCAATTTCATCTGCAATGGATAAGCCAATCCCGGAATGACTTTTCGAGTGTTTTCCTTTATAAAATTTTTCTTTTACAAGCTCTAACTCATCCTCAGAGATTCCTACTCCATTATCTGAAATAATTATATCAAAAAAGGAATCGGACTCCTTACTTTCAAACATGACCCAACCTTTTTCATCTGTGAATTTTATCGCATTATCAATTAAATTGATTAAAAGTTGCTTGATCTTATTTTCATCCCCCATATATAGGAGAGGCTTGGATGAAGTTTCATCTATAAATTCAATTCCTTCATTTTTTGCTCTGGGTTTCATTTGTTTTGCAACATAGGAACAAGTTTCTGCCAAATCAAACTTTTCTTTTCTTAAGGTGATTCGGCCAGAAATATAGCGAGAAAAGTCCAATAGTTCCTCTACCATATTTGCAAGTCGCTCGGTTTCTGTTTCTATGATTTCCAATCCTTCTCGTTTTAAGTCGGGATCATTTTCTGTATCTGATTTTAGGACAGAGGCCCATCCACGAATCGAAGTCAAAGGAGTTCTTAATTCATGAGAAATGGATGAAATAAAATCATTTTTGACTTGCTCTTTGCGAACAATTTCTTGAGATAGGATATTCAAAGCATTCGCCAGCTCTCCTAATTCATCTCTGTTTTCAATCTCTATTTTTCGTTTGTATTGCCCATCAATCATTAATTCTGCTCCATGATTGATTTCCTCTAAAGGCCCTACGATGGAACGAGAAAATAAATAACTAAATAAAGCAGATAGAATAATTACCCCAATGGAGATTAAAAGCAAATAAATAGATAGACGAATTAAAAAAGCGTTCATAGAGTCTAATGAAGTGGTAAATCGTATGACTCCTATAATATCTCCATGGGAATTGTTCAAGGGAGAAGAGGCTGACATAACTTGACTGTCTGAATAGTTTACTTCGCCATTTCGAAAGGAAATATTTCCTTTTAACGCTTCGTGTACGTCTGAATAATCAGACACAATATCGTTAATCGCTCCAATGGAATCATAGACCAGCTCTCCTTTTGTATTTATAATCTGTACTTGGCCAGAAAAATGCGTCCAAATCATTTCTACATCTTTGGATAAAACAGTATCTAAATCTTGATTTTCAAAAAATCTCTTGTAAGATTGGCTTGTACTTTCAATTTCAGAGTTCAACTGATTTTGTATTCCATTGTAGGAATATTCCTTAAATCCCAATAGCAAAGAAATATCTAAAACGACTACAGTAAAAATTACAATAAGTACAAAATTTCGAATTAATCTTGCTTGAATGGACTCCTCAAACTTTAATCTTTTTGGCTTTGCCACCGGTATCCTACTCCCCATACTGTTTCTATAAATTTAGGATGCGCTGCATCGATCTCAATTTTTGAACGCAATCTTCGAATATTTACATCAACAATCTTGCTATCCCCTAAGAATTCTTCTCCCCAAACCGATTGGAGTATTTCTTCGCGTTTTAATGCTCGTCCTTTATTGTCTAAAAAAAGTTTAATAATTTCATATTCTGTTGGTGTTAGCTCTAGTTCTTTCTCATCGCAAAAGAATTTCCGTCCATAAGTATCTATCTTGAAAGGAGCATCTTCAATATATCGGTTGGATCGTTTGCTCGGATTGTCTCTTTGCAATCTTCTTTCTAAAGATTTTAGGCGTAAAGTCAACTCGGTTGGATTAAAAGGCTTTGTCATATAATCATCGGATCCATTTTGAAGTCCCATAATTTTATCGTAATCTTCTGCTTTGGCCGTTAACATAATGATTCCCAAATCAGGGAACATTTCTCGTAAATTCTTACATACTTCAAACCCATCCATCCCAGGTAACATTACATCTAGCAAAACAATATTGGGAGTAACGTCTTTTGCAATCGCAAGGCCTTCTTCTCCGGAGCCGGCTTCATATACTTCATAATTTTCTCTTTCAAGAGTAATTTTTATAAACTTACGAATGGAGACTTCATCTTCCACTAACAATATTTTTGTATCCATGATTCCTCCTTACCATTTATGATGTTCTTCGATTAAATTTCTTACAAATTCATACAACTCTTCAGTTACGTCTTTCATGAATTCTACTCTTGCATACACCTTTTCTTTCGGCACTTTTTCTTCTTTCCATGTGCCTCCACCGTTGCATGCGTTTAATAAAATAGGCTGCAAACGATCCATAGTTAAAGCAAATTGCGAATCAATGGTTTCTTGTTTTTCAAATTCTAACCACAAAGATTTTACTTCTTCTTCCATTTCATTGGGAAGAATACCGAACAAATGATTGGCCGCTTCCATTTCACGTTGAAATTTATCTTTATCTCCTTCTAAATCGTAAGCAAAGGTGTCGCCTGCTTCAATCTCAACTACGTCATGAAATAGAAGCATAATTATCACTCGATGAATATCGCATCCTTCTGGAGCATACTCCTTTAATAAATAGGCCATACTTGCAATGTGGAATGTATGCTCTGCATCATTTTCCTTGCGTTTTGAACCAATTAAGGAAGTTCTGCGATAAATATTTTTCATTTCATCTAGCTTGGTTATAAAATTTATAGTTTTTTGTAAATCCATGATTCACCTCGTTATCCTCTTTATTATAGTATCATATTCTTATGAAAATGGCAGAAATTATAGCTATTTCTTTTACAAAAAAACAACCTATAAATAGGCTGTTTTTAGTTATCGATATAAATGGCATCTTCTTCTTCATGGGGTCGTAAATACACAACCACTTTTTCTTCTCTAGAAGTTGGTATATTCTTCCCTATATAATCTCCACGTATAGGAAGCTCTCTGTGCCCTCGATCTACTAAAGCTACCAATTGTACTGTTTTCGGACGATCTTTAAGCATAAGAGCGTCCAATGCCGCTCTTACCGTTCGCCCCGTATAAATTACATCATCCACTAAAATAACGTCTTTCTCCGTTATTTTTCCCATAAAATTCATAGGATCTAACGTATCTGTTCTTTTGTTATCATCCCGAAAAAAGCTTGGATCCAACTCAAATAAAGGAACAGATACTTCTTCTAATTCTTCTAAGTTTTTTTGAATTCGTTTAGAAATTTCTATTCCTCTTGTTTTGATCCCTACTAAGACAATTTGATTCACGCCCTTATTTTTCTCAATAATTTCATGAGAAATCCTAGAAATGGCTCGCTTAATTTCTTTTTCGTCAAATATTTGATGCATAGGTTACTCCTCTTGATTTTATAAATGCAAAAAAATCCTCTGGTAAATTGGTTTCAAAAAGAAGCTTTTTGTTTGTTATAGGATGGGAAATCTCTATTTTTTTGCTGTGTAGCAATTGTCTCTTGGCCTTGGCATTCTTAGGTCCATAAAGTGTATCGCCTACAACGGGATAGCCAATGGAATTCATATGTACACGAATTTGATGGGTCCGGCCTGTTTCTATAATTACTTTTATTAATGTAAAACCATTCAAATCCAATAGAGGTTCATAGTGAGTGATGGCTTCTTTACTAGGGAATACATCTACCGCCATCTGAATTCGATTGTTTGGATTACGCCCAATGGCCTTTGTAAGAACCCCTTTATTTTTTACGGTGTTGTGAACAATGGCACAATATTCCTTATACACTTCATGTTTTTTGAATTGTTCCACAAGGGCTACGTAGGAGTCCTCGTTTCTAGCAACTACCATTAACCCAGAAGTGTCTTTGTCCAGTCGATGTACAATTCCAGGTCTTAGGGGGTCATCATTTATGGGCAAATTTTTATCCAAAGACAAAAGACGGTGCACAGCGCTATCTTTTTCTTCTCCCGCGCCAGGATGAACAACCAATCCTGCGGGTTTATTAATAACAAAAAGGTCTTTATCTGAATACACGATTTCCAGCGGTAATCCATTAGGCACAATTTCATAAGGTGTTCTTTGTTCCCAAGAAATAGAGTCTTCTGCTTCTAATTTATAGCTAGGCTTTATGTTTTTCCCATTAACTTGAATACGTTCCTCTATAATGTCTTTCTTTATTTGAGATCTTGTTTGGTCAGAAACTTCAGATAAATAGGCATCCACTCTCATACCTACATCTTGGTTTTTAACAATATAATTATTTTTCATGGCTAGTATCCGACATTAAAATTTTAATAATAAGCAAGAAAGTACCAACGACAATTAAACTATCTGCTATATTAAATACGGCAAAATTATAGCCAAAAAATCGAAAGGAAAGAAAATCAATGACGTAACTTAATCGAATCCGATCAATAAAGTTTCCAATCGTTCCACTTAAAATTAAAACCAATCCAAGTCTATAAATTCCTTTTACAGAATCTTTTTTCATAAATAGAAAATAGAAGATGACACCCAATACAAGGAAGGTGATTAAAATAAAAAATAGGCGGGAATCTTGAAGGACCCCAAAGGCTGCTCCTCTATTTTCTACATAAAGAAGGCGAAAAAAATTAGGGATGATTTCAATAACGGTTCCATCCATCAAATGTTGTACGGCTAAGTATTTGGTAAATTGATCAATAGCAATTAATGCCAATACAATAGCAATGATCATATCGTTTCTCCTTATTTCTTTTTCCCGTAGGTAAAATGAATTCTACCTTTTTTTGTTTCATGAAATTCCTCAAAAATCTTAAATCTTCCATAACCTCGAATGGACAGCAAACAACCCCCTATTTCCATATGAGGGGTCATTATGGGCTCAAAATTTACTTTTATTAAATTTTGTTCAATCATTTTTTTGGCTTTGCTTCTTGGCAATTTTGTTATGGTTGAAACAATGGAATCCAAACGCATGGTTTTAACAGTAGAAGATTGAATCTCCCACTGGGGCTTTTCGGATTCGAAATTTTGAATGGGTACTTCTTCCAAGCGAACGCCCTCTCTACCAATTTTTTTAAGATGAAAATAGATGAAATCGGCAATTTCTGATTTAACAAGAATATAGGCAATCTTTCCGTGAATGGAAATATCTCCTATTTTTCTTCGTTCAAGGCCTAAGCCTAAAATAGATCCTAGGATTTTATTGTGCTGTAAATCGGAGAATTTAGATTCTATCTTGAAACATTTCAGATGGTTGCCAAGATCTAAATTTTTGGTTTCTGTAGAAAACCCGATGATATTTCTTTCAAAGTTTTCATTCAATAGTTGAGAAGTTTCTGAATAAACCATTTCCCCATTGGCCACCGATTCAGCAAGGCGAATTTCATAAGGGTCTAAAAAATCACTAAATTGTGGAATTCCTGAGTAAATAGAAATTTCTATCGTGTCCATTAATTTCCGCAATAAAGTGATTTTTTCTTCACTCTTCAAATGTAAAAGGTATTTTTCTCTCGAAATCGTCATATTACCAAGGGAAAATACCAGAATTTTGTAATTCTTCTTTCAATCCATCAATCCCAATATTAGCAGGAGCTAAGATGAAAATGTCTTTGTTTACTTTTTGAATTTTTCCTTCAATGGCATACAAAGCACCGTTTACAAAATCAAAAATTTCTCTTTTTACTTCTAAATCCAATTGTTCAAAATTTAGAACAACGGCTTTGTTTTCTTTTAGATCGTCCACAATTTTTGGGCTTTCATCATATGTTAATGGTTCATGAACTGTAATTACCATGGATGCTTTTGTTTGAATACTAAGTACGCTTCCATTGTCATTTCTACGAGTGCGAACTGTTTTTGGTTGTGGATTCACTGGCTCTACTTCTGTTGTATGAAATGATTCTTCTTGATCGAATTCATATTCATCATCATAATCGTAATCTTCTCCAAAACCAAATGCTTTCTTAAACTTATCCTTAAAATCTGCCATTCATCTGCCTCCTTATTTCGAATAATCTCGATTTCCAAAAATCTTACTTCCAATTCTAACCATGTTAGCCCCTTCTTCAATGGCTATTTCAAAATCATGACTCATACCCATGGACAAATACTGCATGTTTATACGATCAAATTTTTCCCTTTCAATCTCCTCTTTTAAGGAAACCATATTTCTAAAACAAGATCTCAAATATTTTATGTCCTCTGTGTTTGGCGCTACTGTCATTATACCATCAATTTGGATATGTGGGAATTCCATCATTTTTTCTACAAAGGGCAATACCTCTTCTCTATACAATCCCCCTTTGGTTTTTTCTTTCCCAATATTAACCTGAACCAAACAGTGAACTATATCGTCTGTAGATTTTCCTCGCTTTTCGATTTCTTTTGCTAAAGACAATCGGTCCAAAGAATGGATTAGCGCAACGTCTTGATAGATATATTTTACCTTATTTGACTGTAAGTTTCCAATCATATGATAAATTACTTTATCATTCAATTGTTCAATTTTTGAAGTCAATTCTTGCACTTTATTTTCGCCAATTATTTTAATCCCTGCATCTATGGCCTGTTCAATAATTGGTACATCAAAAGTTTTTGTAACTGTAATTAGTTCAACTGGCTCTCCAGTTAAACTTCTCTTCCGAACCTCTTCAATTTCTTCCTTTACTTTTTGTATGTTTTCACTAATATATAACAAAATACGCCTCTCAATCTACTAACTGCTTTTCTTCTACTTTGTTTGGTTCTATTATAACGGAATCATGGAGAGAAAGTGTGCGATAATTTTTATCTTTTATAGAAATTTCACCATAGAAGTTTCCTCGCTCAATATAAACCTCTTCTAAGGTCTCTCCTATTACAGACACAGGAAGAAATTGTACCAAGCCGTGTATCTCTTCTATATAGACTCCTCGTAAACCGTCCTCATTCTCTATCAATGCAGAGGAAGGAATTGTATACGCATCCTTTTGTTCCCGGATAATTGTAACGTTTGTATTTCTTTTTAGGTATTTGTCTGAAAGATTGTCGTGGAAATGAACAATTACGTTTCCTTCCTGTAGATCGCTTTTTATAATCTGCCCATTAACAATGCTATCATCATCAAATTTTACCTTTACCTGGCTTCCTTCTTCCAATTCGAACAAAGAAGGTTTTGTACTTTGCATAAATAGATACCAGTCTAAATTGTCTATTATTCTAAAAAAAGGTTCCTTATCAACCACTTGATTCTTCCCTTTTTCCTCCATTTGAATATCGTCTTTTGTTAATTGTTTTGGATGGAATGCAAGGACCCCCTCTTTAATTGAAAATATCTGTTTAGGGTCATCAATTTGATACGATACAATTCCAGACATAGATGATTGATAATCGCTGTTTGTTATAGAGAGTTCTTTGCTTAATTTATCTTTTGCTCTTTCTAAGTTTTCTAAAGATAAACGAAGCAATTCATTCAACTCTGATATATTAACGGGTTGATTTGTGCTTAAATCCAAACTATTGATGGAAGAAATTAGCTTATCATAAGACTCGTTACGAATAAATCTTTGAATGTTTCGCACAATATTATCTACTTCTTTTTGTTTGTCCAAAGTTTCTTCATCTTTTTGACTTCGATTGGTCTTGTAGTCAATGGCAGCTTGAATCAATATCAATTCATCTTTTATCTTTGAATTATCATTTTGAAGATTTACATTGGCAATGGAGTAGTTTTTTGGAACTTTTTCACCCTCTTGTGCATTGTAAACAGCCACTCCCGATCCATTCGCAAAAACCAAATCTTCATTAAACAATAGATAACCATTCGCCTTCACAACGTCACGGTATATCGTTAGTTCTGGATGGATTGTATCGTAGGTCTTATACTGCTTGGAAAGACGCAAGGCTCCAATAACAATTCCTATGAGAAAAAGAAATAGAAAGAAAAAATATTTTCTATTTTTTTTCTTTTTTTTATATTTTCTCCTTGAATTTCTAACCTGTTCCATTAGTACCTTCTAACTAATATCATTAATTCCTTCATTCTCATGTTTTGACCTTCTGGTCATAAGCTCCATTACCGCTATTTTAGGGTCTTCTCCTTTATACAGAACATCATACAGTTTTTCCGTAATAGGCATTTCAACTCCTACTTCTTGAGATAACTCATAAGCAGATTTTGTTGTTTTATACCCTTCAACTACCATATCGACAATTTTCATAGCTTCCTCTACACTTTTGCCTTGTCCAATCAAATATCCAAAATTTCGATTTCTACTATGCAAACTCGTACAAGTAACAATTAAATCTCCAATTCCTGTCAATCCCAAAAAAGTTTGGGGTTTTGCGCCCATTTGAATTCCTAATTTTGTAATTTCATGGATTCCTCTTGTCATTAAAGCAGCTTTTGTATTATCTCCAAACTGCAACCCATCTGTTAATCCTGCTGCTAAAGCAATAATATTTTTAAGAGCCGCTCCCATTTCTACTCCAACTAGATCGTCTTGATAATAGATTCGGAGAGTTTCTGTTGAAAATAGTTTTTCAATTTTGACAGCTTCAGAATGATTTTCTGAACAAGCCACTAAAGTGGTAGGTAAATTCTTTGCTACCTCTTCTGCGTGAGAAGGACCATTTAGCGCAACAAAAGGAAACTCTGGCAATATTTCATTGGCTATTTCTGATATGCGTAAATGGGTGTTTTGTTCTAAACCTTTTGCTAAATTTACCAAAGTACGTGGAGATACATTTAACTCTTTAATTTGTTCCAAAACAGAGCGAACCGCATTTGTAGGAACCGCAATAATTAATACGGTGGCTTCTCCTACGCTTTTGTTAAAATCATTAGAAAACTTCAAATGATTGGAAAAGGTAAAGTCCTTCAAGTATTGAGGATTTGTTTTGGTTTTTACTACCAAATCGTATTGCTGTTTCTCCATAATGTATAGGCAAGCGTCTTCTCCTTTTTCTGCTAAAGAATTTGCAATCGCGCTTCCCCAACTACCTCCGCCGATAATTGTTATTTTTTCCATTTTAGATCTCCTAGCTTATTTTCATTTCCTTGCATTAATCGTTCTATATTGCTTCGATGCCTCCAAATTCCCAAGAAAGTAAGAAGAAGTAAGAAGACTATTTCTATGCCTTTTGCGTTTCCAACTAGTATAAACATTGCACAGGTTGAAACTAAAAAGAATAAAGAGCCTAAACTTACATACTTTGAAAGGAGAGCAACAATTAGGCCAATAAGACCACCAATTGCTGTTAATAGGGGATGTAAAAAGAAAAGTCCTCCAAAAGTTGTGGCAATTCCTTTTCCTCCTTTGAAGTTCATATAAAAGGGAAAATTATGCCCAATAACACAAAACAATAGTAGCATTAGAATATAATTTTCAGGAACTCTATTTTGAAACAAATACAAAACAACAACTCCCTTTATTAAGTCAATAATAAAGGTAAGTATTCCTATTTTTTTTCCCATTGTTCGCATGGCATTTGTTGTTCCAGCGTTTCCACTTCCCATTGTGCGAACATCAACGCCCATTAGTAATTTACCCAATAAGAAGGATCCTGAAATACTACCAATCAAATAGGAAAGAAGAGAATAAATCAATATACGAATCATCGGTTTCTTAATTCCATGATAATGGGCACACCATCAAATCGATACGCTGCACGAATTTGATTTTCTAAATAACGTACATAAGTGAAGTGAAACAATTCTTTGTCATTTACAGAAAGGGCAATTTTAGGTGGCCTTGTAGAAACTTGAGAACCATAATAAAGTTTCCCGCGCTTTCCTTTGTCAGATGGGGGTTGATTCATTAAAACCGCTCGATTCAAGATGTCATTTAATACACCAGTTTGAATTCTCATGGAGTAATTGTTGTTTACTACGTGAATCATCTTCAAAAGTTTATCCACTCTTTGTCCTGTTAAAGCAGAAATAAAAATCATAGGGGCGTAAGACAAAAATGGCAATTCTCTACGAATGCTATTTTCAAAATTTTTCATTGTATGATTGTCTTTTTCAATTAAATCCCATTTGTTTACTGCAATAATCATCGCCTTATTGTTATCGTGCGCATATCCTGCTATTTTAGAATCTTGCTCACTAATTCCTTCTTCTGCATCAACAAGAAGCACACAAACATCTGCAATTTCTATGCTTCGTAAAGTTCGAACTACAGAATAGCGTTCAATGTTTTCGTTTATTTTTTTTCGTTTGCGAAGTCCTGCTGTATCAATTAAAACATATTCTGTATCTTCATATTCAAAAAAAGAATGGATGGAATCTCTGGTAGTACCTGGAATATTTGTTACAATAGATCGTTTTTCTCCTAAAATATGATTCACTAAAGAAGATTTTCCAGCATTCGGTTTTCCAATAAAAGCCACCTTAATTTCATCAGAATAAGTTTCTTCTTCCTCTGGACCAAACCCTTCAATACAGGCGTCTAACAAATCTCCAATTCCTCTTCCTTGTTCTGCACTGATTACAATTGGCTCTCCCAATCCCAAGGAATAGAAATCATAAAGATTTTCCGACGTTTGTTTGCTATCCATTTTATTTACAGTTAGAATCGTTGGTTTTTTCGAACGACGGAGAATTTCTGCAATTTCTTCATCAATACTAGAAATGCCATCTTTTCCATCGACAACAAATAAAATAACCGTTGCATTTTCAATGGCTACCTCTGCTTGAGAAACAATATGAGGCATAAAAGGTTCTTCACTATTGGGGTCTAATCCTCCAGTATCAATAACCGTAAATTCTCTTCCTAACCAATTTCCTTTTGCATAAATACGATCTCGAGTTACTCCTGGAGTATCTTCTGTTATTGAAATTTTGCTTCCAGTGATCGTATTAAAAAGAGTAGACTTCCCAACATTGGGTCTACCTAATATACATATTACGGGTCTATCCATTTAGGCCCACCTCCAATATCTTTCGAATGAAACTCGCCCCATTATTTTCTACTGTGTATATAGGACAAGATAGTTTTTCTTCTAAATCTTTAAGGGTCATATCGTCTAGAGTGATGAATTTATCTTGGCGAAACATTACCCTAGGTACAATTATACCATCGTAAGTTCCCCCTTTCAATTGCTCTAAGACGTCCTTCGCCGTTAGTAGACCGGCTACTTTGACCGTGTTTCCAAAAAAGGAGTTTGTAATAACTTTTAAGTCATAATTCAAGTTTGGATATTTTTTTTGCAAAAGATTTAGTAAATTTTTAAGGCAAGAAGAAGGATATTCAGAAGTGATTAGCGTCACACTTCCCTTTTCTTCTCCTCCCGGTACATTTTCTAACTCTTCTATAGCTTCATCATAAAAAGACCGCAGCAATCCGACGCCATTTTCATACTGAGGATATCCCTCATAAAATTCGGACTCTGGAATTTCTTCCTCAGCGATAAGAAAAAATTCATCCGAAGGATACACCCATCCAAACCCATGCATTTTTTTCATTTTTTGTGAAAATTGGCATACTACATCAATTACGTTCTTTGCCTCTTCTTTCGTAAAGATGTTAAGAGTAGGAAGATTTTCTCTGTATTTGGTGATTCCTACAGGAACAACTGCCACAGAGGATAAGTTAGGATATAAATTCGAAAGATCCTCCAAAGTTCTTTCTAACTCAGCTCCATCATTGATGCCAGGTATGGCAACGATTTGTGCATTTACTGTAATCCTATTCTTCGTTAAATAAGAGATTCTTTCCAATATTTCACCAGCAAATCGATTTTTTAACAATTTGACTCTTAACTCAGGATTTGTTGTGTGAACGGAAACATTAATGGGAGACAATTTATATTCAACAATTCGTTTTAAGTCTTCTTCTTTTACGTTGGTCAAAGTAATATAATTTCCTTGTAAAAAGCTTAGTCTAGAATCGTCATCTTTAATATACAAACTGTCCCTCATTCCAGGAGGCATTTGGTCAATAAAACAAAAAATACAATTATTGGTACATTGTTTTTGGTTGTCCAACAAAGGAGACAAAAAGTTAATTCCTAGATCTTCTTCTACATCTTTTTCAATTTCAATATCCCATAGCTCCCCATCCTTTTTTTGAATCGATAAAAGGATCTCCTCATTTGATATGGAATAGCGATAATCAATCACATCTAAGATTTGTTTCCCATTAATAGCTAAAACTTGATCTCCTGCTTCCAGTCCAATTTCTTCTGCTATGGATCCATTATCAATATCTGCAATGGTATTCATCTGATTATGAATAATATCTAGTTCGTAAGGTTTCATTCTTTGCCTCCAATGGAAAAGAGCTCGTGATTTTACGAGCCCTTTTCGTTATTTGTACAATGGATATTTCTCACATAGTTCACGAATGGATTCTTTGATTTCCTCTTCGGTTCTTCGTTTCAATAAGACATCTACAATGATGTTTGCAATAGAAGTAAAGTCTTCTTCAAGCAAACCTCTTGTTGTCATTGCAGGGCTACCAATCCGAATTCCACTTGTAACCATTGGCTTTTCTTTATCAAATGGAATGGTATTTTTATTGACTGCAATTCCAATTTCGTTCAAAAGCGTTTCGGCTTCGTTCCCTTTCATTTGAATAGAGGATAAATCCAATAACAATAAATGGTTGTCTGTTCCTCCAGAGACCATACGAATTCCTTCTTTTCGGAAAACTTCTTCCATTGCTTTTGCATTTTTCAATATTTGCTCTTGATAGTTCTTGAATTCTGGTTGAAGAGCTTCCTTAAAAGCAACGGCCTTTGCTGCGATAACATGCATCAATGGACCGCCTTGTAATCCTGGGAAAATGGCCTTGTCAATTTTCTGTGCCAATTCTGCTTTACAAAGAATGGCTCCTCCTCTAGGGCCACGTAATGTTTTGTGAGTTGTAGTTGTAACAACATCAGCATATGGCACAGGACTTTCATGGAATCCTGCAGCTACAAGACCCGCAATATGAGCCATATCAACCATAAAATAAGCTCCTACTTCTTTTGCCACTTCAGAGATTCTCTTGAAATCAATTTTTCTTGAATAGGCAGAAGCTCCTGCAACGATTAATTTTGGCTTACATTCTTTTGCGATTCTTTCTAATTCTTCGTAATCAATGGTTTCGGTTTCTTTGTTCACTCCATAAGACTCAAAATGAAAATATTTACCAGAAATATTTACAGGACTACCATGAGTTAGATGGCCTCCATGGCTTAAATCCATCCCTAAAATAGTATCTCCCGGATTCACAAGGGCTAAATAAACAGCCATATTTGCATTGGCGCCAGCGTGAGGTTGTACATTGGCATGTTCTGCACCAAATAATTCCTTCAAGCGTTCAATGGCAAGAACCTCAACTTTATCCACCACTTCACATCCGCCATAATATCTTTTGTCTGGATACCCTTCAGCGTACTTATTGGTTAAACAAGTCCCCATCGCAGCAAGAACATCTTCAGAAACAAAATTTTCTGAGGCAATCAATTCAATATGATTTTGTTGTCTTTTCTTTTCTTCATCGATAAGTTGAAAAATTTCTTGGTCTTCGTATTTCATCTACAACCTCCTTTAGCTCCATCAATATCTTTCATTAATATAATTCTCTATTAAAGAAGCCTTTCGTTCTTCACAAAATAAATTGTGCTTTTCAAGAACTTCTTTAATTTGACAAGATTTCGAATGAAATATCGTCTCCTTCTGGCTCTTCAAATGAATTTCATACAATTCTCCTTGCAAACTGCTGGATTTACAATGTATGTAATAAGCATCTATATCTTTGTAATCACAGAATTTTAGAATGGTATGAATGGTAACATCTTTTAGATGATAATACTTATTCGTCAAACCCAAATAGCGACAATATTCTCTTTTCTTCTTCTTTTCGTATTTGATTTCTTTGGCTAAAATGGAATAATATTTTGCCATCCCGTTGTAATATTGATAATTGAATATACCTTTTTCAATACGATCAATACGAATAAAAGGTTGCAAATTGCTCTGATGCAATTGATTTATATTTTCCAATATAAACTCTCTTTTGCTAAACTCTCCTGTTTCGTATCGTTGGATGAGCTCCGATCTTCTCTCTATAAAATTTTGGAACCAATCCTCGCGAATCGGTTCCAATGGCTTTACTTTGAATTCATCAGAAAGCATAGAAGAATACCGGTAATATTAAGAGTGCCGCAAGTACAGCCGCAATTACTCGTACCATAGTTCTATTGTCTTTCATTCCATCTCCTAAATCTAAGCTTCTAAAGTAGCTTCTTCAACGTATTCTTTCATTTCTTCTGGGCAATCTTCCAATACCAAATCAACATTAATATAGATTTGACGATTCTCTAAATCTAAAGCAGAAATTCTATCGTGCAAATCTTTCAAATCTTCAATTGTTAAGTCTAAAACTTTGTAGATACCATCTACATAAATTTTCTCTAAGTCATAATCCATAGCCATTAATCCACAAAGGAAACCGTAGAAAGCTTCTTTGTTTTCCAATTTGAATTCTGTCGCATTGATTAGACGCACATTGTAATCTAGACTAAAAATATGATCATCATCTACCTCTACAAAGGCGATATTTCCGTTGCCTTCACTTAAATCTTTATTCGCGTGGTCAATAAGCCATTTTGTTTTACCTGAACCTTTTGCACCTAAGATATATTTGATCATTTTTCTTTCCTTTCCGGGTATTCCCTTATAAATTTGCTTTGCTACCTTGAACTCTTCCACTAGATAACATAGTTTCTACGATACGGTCTCTTACATAGAACCAGGAGTGATCCCAATTGGAATTTTCTACTTCACTTTGAGGCGCTCTTCCTGTTAGCCTACCAATAACTACATCTTCATTAAGATGTTCTAAAAATAAAATGGTACGCTCTATGAAAGTTTCCATATCAAGAGGAAGAAAACTTCCACTTTCAAACATATTACCCAATTTTGTGTTCTTTATAATATACAAATTGTGAATTTTAACTTCATCAATTTTGTATTTATTAAATATTCTTGCTGCTTGAATTATGTCTTCTTCCCGATCCCAAGGTAAATCTAGAATCATGTGAACACAAATCCTTATGGGATATTGGGAAATTTTTTCAACGGCATCAAGAAATGATTGTAAGTTGTGCCCTCGATTGATTTTTTCAAGGGTGAAATCATTTACTGATTGTAGACCCAATTCAATGGTAATTTCATAATTGGAACTATAGGATTCTAAGACCTTCAAATAGGAATCTTCTATACAATCCGGCCTTGTGGATACACTAATCCCAACGATACCCTCTTCTCTACATTGTTCTAGATTTTTTTCAAATTCAGAAAGAGGAAGATATGTGTTGGTAAAATTCTGAAAATAGGCTACAAACTGGTTCGCATTGTAGCGCTTTTTCATCCTTTCTTTGGTAGTAAGAATTTGGCTTCGAACAGATCCAATTGATTCCCACTCAAAAGAGCCTCCTTCTTCTCCACAAAAGATACATCCACCATGTCCTTTTGTTCCATCACGATTGGGACAACTTCCTTTTAGATGAATTGGGATTTTATATACCTTCTCTCCAAACTTTTCTTTCACATAACTAGAATAGCTTCGATAAGGAGAAATCTTTCCTTCATAAAAATCCCGTAAGCTTGTCTTTTTCAATTAATCCAAATTTTCGTCGCTATAAATACGATCAAATTCTTCTGCTACTCTATTGAACACTTCTTCACTTTCAATGAAGTTTAATTCAATTTCTTCTTCGTCTAATTCTTTGAATTCATAAATAAGGATTTCTGCTTCTTCCTCTCCTTCAAAATCTGGAGTCATAGCAATGTATTCTTTTCCTTCAAAATCAAATACTCCAATGACTAAGCATTCCAATTCAGAATCATCTTCCAAAGTCAAAACAATAGTTTGTACTTCTTCATGTTCATGCTCGCCGCAACCACAGTTTTCGTTATGTTTTGTATCAGTCATATCAATCTCCTTTTATAGTTCTTTCAATAGTTCTTTCAAATAGTTAAATACTTTATCCGTAGAGGAAATAGAAACTTTTTCGCCAGGAGCATGTACTCCACTCATATCTGGGCCAATAGAAATCATATCCATTTCACCAATTACATCTTGTAATAAGCCACATTCCAATCCAGCATGAATGGTTTCTAATTTTAATTCCTCATTGGTCATATTATACCAAACTTTTTGCGCTACGTCTCTTAACTTTGATTCGCTAACGTATTCCCATGCAGGATATGCATCATCCGCTATGAACGTAGCTCCTGATCTTTCAGCAATTAGACGATTTCTATTAGCAATTTCTATTAACTTACTTTCTAGAGAACTTCTAACCTGTGAAGTAATTGACCATTTATCTGATTCAGATTCTACTACACCAATGTTATTTGAAGATTCCACTTGGCCAGGTATACTTAAATTCATAGAAACAACTCCATTAGGAGCTGTATTCAAATAATACAGTAAGTTATCTCTGGTTTCAGGAACAATCGCTTTTTCAGGTTTTTCCTTTAATACCTCTAGGCGCAAAGAAACTTCTTTGTCAGAAATTTCATATTCTTTTCTTAATGTAGCCACCCATTCTTCCAAAATAGATTCCAATGTGTTTGCATTTTTCGCATCAATAGCGATTGTAGCTACAGCATCTCGAGGAATGGCGTTGGATTTAGATCCACCATAAAAATCTATTAACTCATATTCTATTTCTGTTTTTAGATTTTCTAAAACTCTTGCCAAGGTAATATTTCCATTGGCACGTTGTAAGTGAATATCTTGTCCTGAATGACCTCCGGTTAATCCTTCAATGTGGATTTCTACCAATTGATCTTTGGTTGCGTCAACAAAATCTTTTTTCAAAGTGACCAAGTTTCTCTGTCCGCCAGCGCATCCAACACAACAAATTCCTTCATCTTCGCTGTCAATATTAATTAAGCGACGACCAGAAATATATTGTGGTTCCAAATGAATAGCGCCTGTCATTCCTCTTTCTTCATCTACAGTAATTAGAGCTTCTAAAGGACCATGAACGGTCTTTTCGTCTTCAAATAAGGTCATAATCATGGCAATGGCGATTCCATTATCCGCCCCTAAAGTTGTATTTTTTGCAATGATGAAATCATCTTCTATTTCCGCTTGAATCGCATCACAAGAAAAGTTCATTTCATGCCCTTTTTGTACTTCGCAAACCATATCCATATGGCCTTGTAAAACGACAGTTTCACGGTTTTCATAGCCAGGGCTGGCAGGTTTTTTTATGATAATATTCAAGGTTTTATCTTGATGAACTTCCAAATTTCTTTCTTCCGCCCATTGTTTCAAAAAGTCGCTAATCCCTTGTTCTTCCCCACTGCATCGAGGAATCTCTGTTAACGCATTAAAATTATGAAATATCCTACTGTGTTGATTCGTTAATCCATGAATCAATTTTTTCACCTTCCTTTTGAATCATCCTTCTCTCGCCTTCCAATTTTCAAAATTATTCTTTTTCTGGCAGACGAATATGACAATATCCATTGGGATTTTTTTGTAAGTATCTTTGGTGATACTCTTCACCTAAATAAAAGTTTTCCAATGGTTCTACTTCAATAACAATTTTTCTCTTTTCCAACTTTTGCTTTTCTTTCAAAAATTGCTCAAATTCTAACTTTTCTTCTTCATTTGTATAATATAAGCCCGTTCTATATTGTGTTCCAATATCCATTTTTTGTCGATTCAAACTGAATGGATCAATGATTCGATAAAAATGGTTCAAAATTTCTTTCAAAGAAATTATATTTTCATCATAAGATAGGGAAACACCTTCGGCAGCTTTTGTACGCCCAGAACAAACTTCTTCGTAGGTCGGATTTTCTTTTTTGCTATTCACATATCCTACGGATGTATCTAAAATGCCCTTTGTTCGTTGGAAATATTCTTCCACGCCCCAAAAACAACCTCCTGCAAGATAAATTGTTTTCAAATCATCACCTATCCTTCTAGTTGATAGTTCTTAAAAATATTACGGCCGATTCTGTCTCTATTATTGAGGAAATCGTCATAAGTGTTAATATTTCTAAATATCTGGCTAAATTTATAATTTTTTTTCCCAAATACAGAATCCAACACATGATCCATTTGAATCTTATGAGTTAAGTCATTGGCAATAACATCCAATAGATACAAAGTGATTTCTTCTTTTTCTGAGTCAGATAAATAATCTCTCGTAATGCTCTCATCGATTTGACCACGCAAAGATTCTTCCATAAAATGCAAAAATTCTTCAAAATCTAAACTCGGATTGCTTTGTTCAACCTGAAATATAATTTTGAAAAATAAGTTCCAACCAAAGTCAATATTGGTTGATTGGAAGATAGCTTCGCCAACTTTCTTTGTGAAACTTGTATGGAATACAGGTTCTTTATCAAATTCTATATACCCATTTATATCCATAGGCATATCGCCAATGGCATTAATTCGATTCAATAAACGAATAAAATTTTCTCCATAGGAAAAATCCATAATTTCTCGACATTTATAATAGAGGTATTCCACTATCATTTCCGAAGGAAATCCGAAGTCAATAACAAAGCCTAGTTCTTTATAAATTTTCCCCACATAAATGTCATGAATGATTTTAGACAACAAGGATTTTACTTGCTCTCTATTGCTTATTTCCGCGCTAGAATCCATTTTATTTACGTGATCGTATAATATCATCAATTGACGGTCGATCATGGATAAACTGTCTTTAATGGAATGCATAATATCTCGGAAAAAATCTTCAGAAATCATATAATTGTAGTTTTTATACAAAACCCTATGATCAATTTCTCCCCAGAATACATTAACCAAACTCTTTATTTGTAATTCAAAATTAAAATTTCTCGTTTTCGTTTTTAGATAACCATCAATTTTATAAATTTCAAATCCATTTTTTTGAAGTTGAGGTTGAGAATCTCCTAATTTCAAAAAAACTTGATTGTTCTCAGGCATATGAAAAAATCCATCATCTGCCATCTCCGAAAATTGATCTCGAAGGATTTCAAATAAATTTTGTTCATCTTCCACAAAACGACATTCGATTCGTAGACCAATTAAATCCTGTACATTCATAAAAACGCTTTCTGCACTGCTATTTCTCATATACAGGTTGTTTCTTATAATCTTTTCTCGAAAGGATTGAGGGGACTTTACTCGACTATTTATACTTAAAAAACTATCTTGTTTCCCAAAGTGTTTAATAAAAAATTGTTCCAGTAGTCCTGCTGAATTCATGATTTCTTCTCTTTGATTTTCAAGCAAAACTAAGGAATCGTCTATAAACTGAAAAAGCTCTAAATCCATAAAAAACCTCCTTTTATGGTTGCCTTCATTATACCATATAAGGAGTGGGATTCACTAGAAAAATACCATCTTAAAAAAGATGGCATTTTGTCTTAGAATACTTGAACTGGATATTTTTCCTTCAAGCGATTTACTTTTTCTAGATACGCTGCTTGTTGTTTTTGACGCATCAATTCCATTCGAATATTTTCGCGTACTTCATCAAAATTGGCTTCTTTTTCTTCCGTTTTTTCTATCACTTTAATAATGTGATATCCAAATTGTGTTTTTACTGGTTCAGAAATTTCTCCTTCTTCCATAGCAAATGCTTTTTGATCAAATTCTGGCACCATTTGTCCTGGATAGAAAACCCCTAAATCTCCTCCGTTGTCCTTAGATGGACAAGAAGAAAATTCTTTTGCTAAAGTTTCAAACTCTTCTCCCTTATTGATTTTTTCAATGATTTCTTTTGCTTTTTCTTCCTCGTCAACCAAAATATGAGCAGCATGAACTCCTGCTGGTTGTTTGTATTGTTCCTTTACTGACTCAAAGTATTCCATTACTTCTTTTTCGTCAATATTTACGCCTTCAATTGCTTTTGAAAAAGCATAAGACTTAATTAGAGAACTACGTGTATCTTCTAGAACTTTCAAAAATTCTTCTTCTTCATCCATTTTATTTTCAATGGCATCTTTGTACAATAACTCTTGACGAATCAATTCATCAATAATTTGTTTGATACCTTCTTCAGAATGAAATTGTTGAGCAAATTGAGGATCCATATTACGGATATAGTTCAAAACATCTGTCTCTGCAATTTTTGTATCCCCTACTTGAGCTACAATTTTTACTTCATTTTCCATAGTATTTTCTTTTGTCATAATTTCCTCCTATAAAAAAATCTCTTGCTAGCAAGAGATTTTTTTGTTTCATTAAAGAATTGTGATGTTCGCAGCTTGTTGTCCTTTTTCACCATCAACAACTTCAAAAGATACTTCTTGACCTTCTTCTAAAGTCTTGTATCCATCTACTTGAATTTGAGAGAAATGTGCAAATACATCATTTCCTTCTTCTGTTGTGATGAATCCAAATCCTTTTTCTGCATTAAACCATTTAACCTTACCGTTCATTTTTGTTACCTCCAAAATGTATTTCTTTAGAAAATAAAAAACCTTAGAGATAACCTGTGCTACAAGCTGCTCCTAAATTTTTTCCTTCATAAAGCTGAATTCATAATATCAAGAATATTAACTTACGTCAAGGCATCTTCATAATATAAACTTCCCTCTGCGTGGATAAGATCTCCTAAATTGCTAGTAATTTCAAAAGAAATTTCATTTTCTCTTCGGGAACAATAAAGGGATAAATCCGTTGGATGAAGGATTTCTTTCTTGTATTTAATTTCTAAATTTTGAAAATCTGCATCTTTTTCCTGTTCAATATGGCGAAATAAAAATCTTATATAAGATAAATTATTTACATGTTTATTTTCATCTAAATCCTTTTCTTCTGTACAAAAATCTTTTTTCTCTTTTCTCTTTATTGGAGGAGATTTTTGTTCTTTTAATTCTTCTGGCAATTTTCCCGTCTCTTCTGTCCAATATTCCTTTGGAAAACGCATTAAGCGTCGAGTGGATTTATTGGCTAGTACCCAATAGCTTAGAATGTCTCCAATCCATTTATTCTCAAAATAAATCTTAAATTTTCGGATACAATACAATTTACTTATTGCTAAAATTTCTGTTTCTACCAGGTACTTTTTCCCTTTTTTTATGGACTCGTTTATATTTGTCTTCCACCTATAAATCATCCATATGGATTCTTCCGGAAGTTCGATTTTCTCTAGTTGATCAAAATGTTCTTTTGAGACTTTTAAAAGTTCCTCCATTAAACTATACAAAGGAAAATCATCTTCGTTTATTAAAATTTCTTTTTTCATTTTTTCCATGACAAACTCTCCTCCTCCCTCTATATCTACCCTTCTTGTTTTAATTTAAGATATTATGGTATAATTAAAATATTATCTTGTGAGAGAAAAAAAAAGTAAGCGCCTGAACCCCTGTGGTTGACGAGGAATGAAGCGATCGATTTTTCGGCGGATGCTTCATAGGTATCACAGCCTTAGCAATTTACAAAACTTCAAGTAATTGGAGCACAAAAGAATTGCAGTGACTCTCACACTATTTTTAGGAGGTTATTGAAAATATGTGTGGAATTGTAGCTTATAATGGAAAGAGCAATGCTCAGGAGCGTATTATTCATGGTTTGGAAAAATTAGAATACCGTGGATACGATAGCGCAGGAATTGCAGTTGTTGATAATGGTGCATTAAAATATGTTAAATCAGCAGGAAGACTGCAAAACTTAAAGGATAAATTGGAACAAAATCCTGTAGATGGAAATTGTGGAATTGGACATACTCGTTGGGCCACTCATGGGGTACCCAATGAAATAAACTCTCATCCTCATTTGAACACAAAAGAGGATATTGCGTTGGTTCATAATGGTATTATCGAAAATTTCTCAACGCTAAAAGAAGAATTAATCGCTGATGGATATACATTTAAGACAGAAACAGATACAGAAGTTATTGCCAATTTATTGGATAAACACTACGACGGAAATTTGTCTAGTACCGTTGAAAAAGTAATTTCTCTTTTAAGAGGAACTTTCGCTCTTGCTATTATTTCATCCAGAGATCCTGGCACTCTTGTGGCCGCTCGTCGAGAAAATCCTTTGATTTTAGGGATTGCTGAAGACGGAGTTTTTGCTGCTTCAGATGTTCCAGCTTTGCTAAACTACACTAGAGATGTTATCTATATTGAAAATGATGAAGTAGCAACCATTCAAAACGATGGTTCTTATTCTATTCGTAAATTTGGAGAAGAAGTCGAAAAAGAAATACATCATATCGAATGGTCTATGGAAAGTGCTTCTAAAGATGGATTTGACCATTTTATGATTAAAGAAATCTATGAGCAACCAAAAGTCTTGAAAGATTGCTTGTTGCGAAAAGTTAAAAATGATTTCGTTGACTTGGGAGAAACAAGCTTTACAAAAGAAGAAATCTTAGGTTTTGATAAAATTTACATGTCTGCTTGTGGTACAGCTTTCCACGCTTCCGAAATTGGAAAACGAGCGATTGAAGATGCTATTGGTAAAGAAGTTACCGCGGAGATTGCTTCTGAATTTAAGTATAATATGCCTTTCTTAACCGAAAATTCTTTGTTAATTATTGTCAGTCAATCAGGTGAAACTTTAGATACATTAACCGTTCTACGAGAAGCGAAAGACCGTGGAGCAAAAGTTTTGGCTATCACCAATGTAGTTGGTTCTAGTATTGACCGCGAATCCGATAAAGTCATTTATTGTGACGCAGGTCCTGAAATTTCTGTGGCCTCTACTAAGGCTTATTCAACGCAACTTTTAAGCCTATATCTTTTGGCTTTGGACTTTGGATATAAATTGGGAACTTACGATAAAGAATTTGTAACTGATATTGTAAAAGAATTTGAAAGTTTACCAGAAAAAGTAGAAAAAATGTTTGATTCTCGCGATTCTATTCGCGAAATCGCCAAAACTATTGCAAATAAAAAATCTATGTTCTTCCTTGGACGTGGATTGGACTATTTAAGCGCAAAAGAAGGCGCTCTAAAATTGAAGGAAATTTCTTATATTAATGCTGTGGCTATGCCAAGTGGAGAGCTAAAACATGGTAGTATTGCTCTTATTGAAGAGGGCGTTCCTGTGGTAACTTTATTGTCTCAGATGGAACTCTTTGAAAAATCCATTTCTAATATTAAGGAAATTAAAGCTCGTGGCGCTTATACAATTGCCATCGCATCAGAAGAGAACTCTGCTTTGCGATCTGTGGCTGATGAAGTTATTTTGATACCAAAGACTCACGATATGTATATGCCATTGTTAGCAGTTCTTCCTCAACAAATTTTGGCTTACGAAACAAGCGTCATTTTAGGAAATGATGTAGATAAACCAAGAAACTTAGCAAAATCTGTTACAGTGGAATAAAAAAAACAGCCCTTCGGGCTGTTTTTTTTATTTTTGAAATAATTCATAAACTCTTTGTCCTAACACAACTCCTTGTTCTCGAGTTGTGTTATTTAATGGGTCAAAATTATGTTTTTCATCTCCTTCAACCAATCCAAAACCTTGCAATTGATAAATAGGAGAAATGGCCCATTCACTAATTTTATTGTGATCGTTAAAAAGATTAGCCAAATCTGGTTCATTCATAGATTTTCCCATTACTTTCAACAATCGAGTTAAAATCGTAGCAATTTCTTGACGAGTTACATTTGCATCAGGATCAAAGAATCTTCCTCCAACCCCTTGTACAATACCAAGTTTGGTTGCCTTTAATACAGATGCATCTTCTGTGTCTCTGTATGGGCTGATTCCTGGTGCCAAATGAATATTCATGGTTTTTTCGTACACGCGAACGGCGACTTCGGTAAATTCTTTTCGAGTCATATTCGCCTTCATATCATTTCGAATCCCATTGGAGATAAACCCATTACGGCTTGCGTTTTGAAGTTCTTCTTCACTCCATTGGCTTGCATTGTTATAAACGGGACGGTTTCCAATGGATATTGGAAAAGAAAAATTACTCTTACTACCGTCAGCTAAAATATAACGAATGCGAAAACTATAGCTATTAGAAAAAATATCAAATTTTCCAATCTCAGGAATCATTCCATCTTGAATTTCCACAGACTCTTGATCTACGGTTTCAGGAGATATAGTTCCTGATACTGTCGTTTTATTTTCAGCACTATGCCAAGGATCGCTATTTACTCGAAAATCAATTTCAAATTGCACAGCTTCGCCATTTAACACTTTTTCTTTTACTACATCTGGATTGCTCCATGATAGATTTGCACTGTCATAACTTCCCGAATCTCCACGATTTAATTGTACAGATGGATAAATCGGGCTGGATATATTTTGTGCATAACTTACATTTCCTAAATTCAATATCGCAACAAAAAAGGCTGCTACAAAGAATAGATTTCTAAAAATTTTGTTCATTGCATCTCCTCCGACTGTTAATATATCAGAATGATAGATAAATGAACAGATATTCTTCATTTTGTAACCAAATTGTCATTAATTATTGATCCCATCAATGCTGAAATACCCTTCTTCTTTATGAATAATGGTAATAGAGCCATTTTTAATTCGAAATCTAAAAAATGCATTTGGGTCCTCTAAAACAACACAAAGACAAAGTTTAATAAAGCCTTCGTGACTAACAAATAAGACATTTTCATCAGAAAAAGAATGGAGGACTTTTCTTGCTCTTTCCATTCCCTCTAAGATGCTTTCTCCTTTCGGAGGAGCAAAGTGAAGGGGGTCTTCCATCCATTTTTCTAATTTTTCTGGATGTTTAGAATAATATTCTTCGAAACTATGTCCTTCTAAATCTCCTAAGGACAATTCTTTTAATAAATCATTGGAAATAATTTTTTTTCCCTTGGATTCGTTGATTATATTGGCCGTTTCCATAGCACGAATATAAGGACTTGTCTCAATGTGGGAAAATTCATATTTTTTTATACGCTTTGCTGTTTCAGACAAGGTAGATTTTCCTTCTTCATTTAATGGTTCCAAAGGCGTACTATAAATTTTCTTTTTATTGGCGTCGGTTTCTCCATGACGAATAAAAATTAAATCCATAATTGAATCCCCCAAAAAGCAAACAGCACCACAGCTTCGTTGATTTCCATAACGGCACCAAATATATCTCCTGTCACTCCCCCTATTTTTTTATTGGACCAGACTCCCAATAAAAAGGAGCAGGCCAAAGACAGAATCAATAAAAAAAGCATTTTTGGTTCATAAAAAACTCCTAAAATCCCCCACAGAAAAATGGAAAAGAGAAAGGGAGGTTTCCCATTTTCTTGAAACATAATTCCTAAGCCATCTTTTTTCGCTGGAGAAAAAAATCCAATTAAAAAGAGGACTCCTATTCGAGCATAGATAAGTGTCAGTGCCATCTCTATACATCCAATGGATGTTGCACTTAAAAAGGTATATTTTATTAAAAAAATAAAGATTAAGCTCATAACGCCAAACGTTCCAACACGAGAGTCTTTCATAATTTCTAGCGTTCTTTCTTTATCTCGATTGGATAAAAACCCATCAAACATATCTGCTAATCCATCCAAATGCAATCCTCCATTTAATAAATACCACACCAACAAGGATATGGCAGAAGAAACCATTGGATTGTATGGAAATAAAATTTGGTAAACGATTCCTACGATGAATCCAATCATTCCGCTAACAATTGGAAAGAAAAACAAACTTTTTGCCAAAGTTTGATTGTTGAAGGGAACCGCAATTGGAATGGGAAAACGCGTAAGAAATTGCAAAGCTAAAATTAGTTCCTTCATTTTATCTTCACCGGTATCCCACAAACAACCAAATAAACCAAATCCGCAAGACGTGCCACTCTTTGGTTTACTCTGCCTTGAATGTCTCGAAAAGCTCTTGTAACGGCGTACATAGGTACAGGTGCATCTCCAATTTCATTGGTTACAATTACCAAATTTTTTTCTTTTTCATTCGCTTTTTTTATTAGGGCTTCCACTTCCCCAAAAATAGAATCTTCTACCTCTTTCATAATTTCAGGAGGAAAAGTTTCTCTATCTTCCGTTATATCAAACATATGATTGGAAGATAATACCGTTAAACAATCCAACAAATAGCCAGAATAATTTTCTTGGATTTCTTCAGAAAGATTTCTATCTCCTTCAAAAAGACCCCAAGTAGAAGGGCGTCGTTCTTGATGTTTTGCTACACGGTCTTCCATTTCCTTGTCTTCTACCCTTGCTGTAGCCATATACAATACGGAACTTTCATCCTTTAATAAAGATTCTGCAAAGGAGCTTTTTCCACTTCTCGCTCCCCCCGTTACTAATGTTATCACTCAAACACCTTACTTTCTTAAATTTACTTGTACATATGGATCAATGTTTGTCTTCGCAATTTGTCCCATATTCTCCATACAGTGAATTCCGCTTTCTAAAATCATGAAAGTAAATGGACAGCCACTTCCTTCTCCTAGACGCATATCCAAAGAAACCAAAGGTCGGATTTTCATATATTCAAATACTTTGGGAGCCGCCAATTCTTTACTCAAATGAGAAGCGTAAATAAAATCTTTTACCAACGGATTTAATTCCACTGCAACCATTGCTGCAACTGAAGAAATAATTCCATCCATTACTACAGGCACGCGATTTTTAGCTCCTGCCAAGAAAACACCTACTAATCCTGCTATATCAAGACCGCCTACTTTCGCCAAAATAGAAATTACATCATCCTCTTCTTTTATGCGATTGGCGACCCCTTCCTTTACTACTTTTACCTTTTTTTGATATTGAACGTCGTTGATTCCCGCCCCATATCCTACACACTCTTCCGCAGGAAATTTGGTTATGGCATGAAGAACAGCTGCAGATGTAGTAGTATTTGCAATCCCTAACTCTCCCGTTCCGAATATTTTCACACCTTCTGCTATTTTCTTCTCTGCCACTGCAATACCATTTAAGATTCCTTGAATGGCATCTTCTCGACTCATAGCATCTTGAACGTAGAAATTTTCTGTAGATTGTCGTACATTGTAATCCAAAACTCTTTTATCAAAAGGCCCCGTATGCAACATACCAATATCTACAACTACCACTTCTGCGTTGGTGTAGCCAGCCAATGAACACACCCCAGTATCTCCTTGCACCATAGCATTGGCTAACATTTGCGTAAATTCTTGTGGACTTGAACTAATATCTTCGTGGAAAATTCCATTGTCAGCACACATTACAATAACCGCTTTTTTTTCAATATTTGGAATTTTTTTCTTTTGAATCCCAGCCAAACGAATGGTTAGTGTTTCTAATTCTCCCAGAGAGCCAATTGGATGAGTTAAGTGATCCCAATGATCTAAAGCTTCTTCCATGGATTGTTTATCTAAACCTTCAATAGATTGAATATATTTTTCTAAATTCATTATATTATCCTCCGAACAATCTTATTTCGGTTCTATTTTATCATAACTTTTCTTGAATGATAGAAATTCTATTATTTTCTTTACAAATAGATTAAGAGAAAATATCTATATATTTAATTCTATTTGGTATATAATAAAAGGATATAAAAAATAAGGAGGATGTTATGAAATTACGTAAATTCAAACGTGTTTTGGTAGCCAACCGAGGCGAAATTGCCATTCGCGTATTTCGTGCTTGTCGTGAGTTAGGAATTCGGTCTGTTGCTATTTATTCTCAGGAAGATTCCTTGTCTCTATTTCGTACCAAAGCCGATGAATCCTATCTAATTGGAAAAGACAAATCACCTGTTGATGCTTACTTAGACATAGATGAAATTATTCAACTTGCCTTAAACAAGGGGGTTGATGCCATTCATCCTGGTTACGGATTTTTGTCTGAAAATCCTGATTTCGCTCAAAAATGTGAAGAGGCTGGCATTACATTTATTGGCCCCTCTCCAGATACTATGCGCAAATTGGGAGACAAAATTTCTTCTAAAATCGTAGCGAAAGCAGCTGGTGTTGCAACAATTCCAGGAGTAGAAGAGCCCATTGAAACAGACAGTGAAGCCATTGCCTTTGCAAAAGAAGCAGGATATCCTGTTATGATTAAAGCCGCTGCTGGCGGTGGTGGCCGTGGTATGCGTGTAGTAAACAATGAAGATGAATTATTGAATAATTTCCATAGTGCAAAAAATGAGGCAAAGAAAGCTTTTGGAAATGATTCTATGTTCATTGAAAAGTACTTAAGAAGCCCTAAACACATTGAAGTACAAGTTTTGGGAGATTTACATGGAAACTTGGTACATCTTTACGAAAGGGACTGTTCTATTCAACGTAGACATCAAAAAGTAATCGAATATACCCCTGCCTTCTCTCTTCCTGTAGAAGTGAGAGAAAAGATTTGTGCAGATGCATTAAAAATTACAAAGAGCCTAAATTATAAATCCGCTGGTACTGTAGAATTTTTGGTTGATAGTGATCTAAACCACTACTTTATAGAGGTAAATCCTAGAATTCAAGTTGAGCATACGGTTTCTGAAATGGTTACAGGGATTGATATTATTCAAGCTCAAATTCTTATTGCTCAAGGGTATCCATTAAGCCATGAAGATATTGGCATCTCTTCACAAGAAGATGTTCAATCTCAAGGTTTTTCTATTCAGTGCCGTGTTACAACAGAAGATCCTCTAAATAATTTCGCTCCTGATACTGGTCACATTACTTTGTACCGGTCTAGTTCTGGATTCGGAGTTCGTTTGGATGGTGGAAATGGATTCCAAGGCGCTTCTATCTCCCCTTATTACGATTCTCTCTTGGTAAAAGTAATTACCCATGGTCGTACTTGGAAAGATACTGTAAACAAATCCATTCGTTCCCTTCGCGAATTGCGTATTGGTGGCGTTAAAACAAATATTGGTTTCCTATTAAACGTATTGAACTCTGAGGAATTCCGAAACGGTTCTTGTGATACTGGATTTATTGAAAGTCATCCTGAACTTTTCAATATTAAAGCGAAAACCGACGAAGAGTTACGTGTAATGGACTACATTGGAAATATTGTAGTCAACGATCAAAACACCTTAGAAAAGACATTTGACGTTCCAATTGTTCCGGCCGCAGATGTACGAGATTTTAAGGGAACGAAGCAAATTTTCGATGCTTTTGGCCCAGAAAAACTTTCCCAATGGATTTTGGATCAAAAACGTCTATTGCTTACGGATACCACTATGCGTGATGCCCATCAATCTCTAATGGCAACAAAAGTTCGTACTCGCGATTTGTATAAAATTGCTAGTGCTACAAACTATAATATGAGCGAACTTTTCAGTGTGGAAATGTGGGGCGGTGCAACATTTGATGTTGCCTATCGATTCTTACACGAAGACCCTTGGCAACGTCTAGAAATGTTGCGAGAACAAATGCCAAATCTTTTGATGCAAATGTTGATTCGTGGCAACAACACTGTTGGATACAAAAATTATCCTGATAATGTTGTAAAGAAATTTATTAAAGAATCTTCTAAATCTGGCGTTGATATTTTCCGAATCTTCGATTCCTTAAACTGGATTGAGGGAATGCGTCTTGCCATTGATGAGGTTATCCAAAATGGAAAAATTGCCGAAGCAACTATGTGCTATACAGGAGATATTTTGGATACAAACCGCGATAAATACTCACTAGAATATTATGTAAATCTTGCCAAAGAATTAGAAAAAACAGGAGCTCATATCTTGGGAATCAAAGATATGACAGGGCTATTGAAACCTTATGCTGCTGACAAACTCGTTCGTGCTCTAAAAAATGAGGTCTCTCTCCCCATTCATTTGCATACCCACGATACAACAGGAAACGGAGTCGCTACCCTTTTGATGGCAGCAGAAGCTGGTGTTGACATTGTAGATACTGCCGTGAATTCTATGAGTGGTTTAACTTCTCAGCCCGCTCTAAATTCGATTGTGGCGGCTCTTGAAAACACCGAACGCTCTACGGGCATTAATATCGACAAAGCAGATGAAATTTCTAATTATTGGTCTGCGGTTCGCCCTGTTTATGCCAATTTCGAATCTGACCTTAAGAGTGGAACTACCGAAATTTACAAATATGAAATTCCTGGTGGACAATATTCCAACTTAAAACCTCAAGTTGAAAGTTTTGGATTGGGTCATAAATTCAAAGAAGTAAAAGAAATGTATAAATCCGTTAATGAGATGGTGGGAGATATTATTAAAGTAACCCCTTCTTCAAAAATGGTCGGAGATATGTCTATCTTTATGGTGCAAAATGGACTAACTCCTGAAAATATTTATGAAAAAGGAAAAACTTTAGATTATCCTGATTCTGTTGTAACTTATTTCAAAGGAATGATGGGACAACCTTATGGTGGATTCCCTAAAGAGTTACAAAATCTTGTGTTAAAGGGAGATGAGCCTATTACGGTTCGCCCAGGTATCTTGTTAGAAGACGAAGATTTCGAAGGACACAAAGATCTTTTAGAAAAAATATTGGATCGTGAACCAAATGATCAAGAGCTTGTAAGTTATGCTCTTTATCCTAAAGTATTCGAAGAATACGCCAAAAACATTAAGAAATATAAGAATTTGTGGCGTATGGGTTCAGATGTTTTCTTCCACGGCTTAATGGAAGGGGAAACAACGGAAATTGAAATTGATGAAGGAAAGACTATGATTGTCACTCTCGTTGAAGTAGGAAAACTTCAAGACAATGGAGAGCGTAATCTTATTTTCGAAATCAATGGATCCCGAAGAACCATTGCCATTGAAGATAAAACCAAACCTTTGGGTACTGCCAATAAAATTCAATCTGTTGAAATGGCAGATCCTGAAAATCCTCTAGAAGTAGGAAGCTCTATTCCTGGTACTATTATTAAAACACTCGTTTCTGAAGGGGATAAAATAAAAAAATCTCAACCTCTATTGGTTGTAGAAGCTATGAAAATGGAAACAAACATCCTCTCCTCTGCCAACGGAACGGTTGATCGAATTTATGTAAAAGAGGGAGATAGTGTTGAAAGTGGACAGTTGGTTGTATTGCTAAAAGAATAGTCAAAATAAAAAAGGTGTGTTATTTAACACACCTTTTTTTATTTTGGAATCCTAAAATAGAAACGGCTTCCTTCATTAATTTTAGATTCTACACCGAAATCAAATTTGTGTAGAGTTAAAATATTTTGACAAATATACAAACCCAATCCCGTTCCTACCACTTGACGTTCATAATTGTCACGAACTCGATAGTATCGATCCCAAATTTGTTTTACTTTATCTTCTGCAATTCCAATTCCAAAATCTTTTACCGAATATTCTATCCAGTTTTCTTTCTCTTCAATGTGAACTTCGATTCTTTTCTTGTCTTTGGAATAATTTACCCCATTGCTAATAAAATTATAAATGACTTGACGAATTTTGTTTTTATCCGCAACAATATCATTCTTCCCTTGGACAAAGATTGGAAATTCATATCCTTGTTCTTTTCTCAAATAATCAAAACGATGCATGACTTCTTTGGTTAGTTCTTCCAAGCTAAATTCTTCCAAATGCAAATCTTCTAGTTCTGACTCAATTTTTGACAAATCCAACAAATCGTTTACAAAAGAGGTTAGATAATCAGATTCTTCCAAAATGGTCTGAATATGCTGATTTCGTAGTTCTTTATTATCTCCAGAAATATCTCGAATCATTTCCCCGTAAGATTTAATTACCGTTAGTGGCGTTTTCAAATCATGGCTAACATTGGCAATCAAATCCTTCCGTACTTCTATGGTTTTGGTTAATTCGCCTGTTGCATAATTTAATGTATTGGCCAAGTCCGTAATTTCCGTGTAATCTCCCGTTTGAAACTTTACATCATAATTCCCACGGCCGAGCTGACGCGCTGTTTTTGCCATATTGGTTAAGGGAGCCGCCAATCGAGAAGATAAGAAATAAGACAGAATAAAGGCCAAAATAATGGAAATGGCAGATACAATTATCAGTTGATTTTTTAATATTTCCACGGTAGATTCCACCGGATCAACATTGGCTGATACCGCAAGGAAATACTTTTCTCCTGCTTGTTCCCCTAAATAAGAAACATATAAAATAGATGAACTTTCAGATTCCTTAAAAGGCTCAACATATGTTATATCTTGAAGATTTTGTTCGATTAATGGTTGAAAGTATTTATTAAAATCTTTGATTTGGATGATTGGTTGGTAAAAATAATCCAATGGATTGAGGGGAAAAATAAGAGATCCTGAATCGTTATAGATTTGAATCCCTACGCTTTTCTCAAAGCTATAAGTCAATATGGAGTCTTCAAAATTTTCATTCCCAAATTCTTTGGTAATGGTTTCCCCTATATTTTTGGTTTCCCGAATCTTCATAGATTGATAGAAAGAATTAATAAATACGATTTGAAGCAACCATAAAAGAAGCAGAATGAAAAGAGCCATACCGGAAAAGTATAGCCAAAATTTGACACGTATGCTTTTTTCATCCAACACAACTCTTTTTCTAATCATTCTTAATTATCGCTTTCTGCTACAAATTTGTACCCTACGCCTCGCACGGTAACAATATAATTTCTATATTCACCTAAACTATTACGCAACATCTTAATATGGGTATCCACAGTTCGGTCATCCCCATAGAAATCATATCCCCACACTTTGTTTAACAATTTATCACGGCTTAGAGCAATACTCTCATTTTCAGCCAAAAATACCAAGAGATCAAATTCTTTTGGTGTCATATCCACTGGCTTATCATTCACATAAACTTCTCTACCATCTAAATCAATCGATAACCCGTCGTATTTTAATTGACGATTTTCATTAACATGGCTTCTTCTCTTTACAATTACATTCAAACGAGCCATTAATTCCTTAGGAGAAAATGGCTTTACTACATAATCATCAATTCCTATTTCAAACCCAAATAATTTATCGTATTCTTCTGAACGAGCACTTAGCATTAAAACAGGAATGTTTTTATCTTTTCGAATCTCTTTGTACGCGCTGAATCCATCCAAACGAGGCATCATTATATCCATAACTATTACATCAAAATCTTCTTCTTTACAGATTTCAACGGCACGAATTCCGTCTGGAGCTTCTACCACTTCATTTCCTTCAAATTCAGCATAGGTACGTATTACCTCGCGAATTCTCGCTTCATCATCTACAACTAATATTTTCATGCACATCACCTCATATTTTACTTATAGTATCAATTGATTGTGAAATCATTGTGTAATGTATGCATTTTTGTGTGGAAAAGTTAAAATGAATTTTGTCCCCACACCCTTTTCACTTACCATTTCAATTTTCCCGTTTAGTATTTGTACATTATGTTTTACAATCGACAATCCTAAACCTGTCGAGTTTTTATTTTGTGAACGAGAAGAGTCTACCATATAAAATCTCTCAAATACACGATTTTGTTTGTCATACTCAATTCCTATTCCTGAATCTTCTATTTCGATTTTTAATTCTTCAGGCATCTTTTGAATATTTATTTTTAAGACTCCCTTATCTTTATTATAGATAATCCCATTATCAATTAAATTTTCAAGCAATTCCCGAATTAAACCTGGGTGGGTGTAAATATTGGTATCTAGAGAAGCATTTTTTTCTACTCTAATTTGTCGTCTTTCGATATTTCCACTTTGGGATTCTAAAATAGAATCAATCACTTCATTAATGGAAATGGTTCTATATTCTTCCCTTTTATTTTTCTCATTAATTCTAGAAATTCCAATAATGGAATCAATTAAATCAAAAAGTTTTTCCGATTCCTTAAAAATGATTTCTAAGAATTTTTTCTGATTTTCTTCGTTCATTCCACCAGCTAAAAGTAGCTCTGTATAACCACGAATGGATGTCAAAGGAGTTTTTAATTCGTGGGTTATATTCGATGTGAATTCACGACGTTCTTGTTCCGCCAATGCATTGGCTGTTTCATCCATAATCAATATAACAATTCCCAATAATTTCTTTTCGAGAGAATACACAGGATTCATATGAATCCTGATATATTTTTCTCCTAAGGCAATTCGAATCATCTTTTCCTCTTTATCCAAAAATTGTTGATTTAACGCTTGTAATAAGGAACTCTCTCTAGATAAAAGTTGAATCGGCTTTCCCTTATAGTTGCTATATACAGATCCGCCTAGTAACTTTATTGCAGATGTATTATGGAGCTCAATTCCATAATTCTCATTTACAAAAAGAACGCCTTCGTTCATTTGTTCAATCATCCGGCTCAATCCATTTAAGCGGGATTCCAATACGTCTAGACGTTCACGAATCCAAAACGATTCTTCTTTAATGGATTCTTCAAAGTTTTCTATTCCTGGAATTGTTTTGATTTTGGCTTCTTCATCTCTAATATATTTAGGAAAACTTTGAATAATTTGTAGAATACCTTCCTCTTTCTTGTTCATTCCATAGTTTAAGGCATAATACAAAATAAGAGTTCCCAATCCACTTGTGAAAAAAAACATAGGGAGACGATGAATCAACAATAAAAAAATAGAAGGTACGATATACCCTAAAAATATGCGATTTTCTCCCGAATTTTTTCCCATAATATAATCGGCTTCAAAAGTACTAGGGAGTCGGAATTTGGCTGTTGTTTCTCCAAATTCTTGATTTTCTAAAAATTTCGCCACTTCTTTTGCCTCTTTGGGAATTTGTGTAAAGTATTTTAACTGATTTTCTTTATCCAGTACCATAAGAAAATCATAATTTACCATTCCTTTTCCCTTTTCTACATATGAAAAAAGCTCATCCATTGTAGAGGCCCCGGATAAGTCATCTAAAAATTTTTGTAACTGTACTTCCTGTTCCTGTATCTCTTCGTTATAGCTCCAAAGAGATACAGGTACGAGAAAGGAAAAACTTAATATACACGATACAAGAATCGAAAATAGAATAAGGTACTTTCTTTCGTTCATCATTTTTTATTTCCTACTTTATATCCGACATTACGAACCGTTTCAATCAAATGAGAATGCGAACCTAATTTTTGACGAATAGAAGCAATGTGAACATCTACTGTTCGACTTTCTCCTTCAAAATCGTATCCCCAAATTGTTGACATAATCTTTTCTCTAGGAAGTACAATGTTAATATTTCTAAAAAGATACAGCAACAATTCAAATTCTTTATAGGTTAAATTAATTGGTTCCTCTTCTACTGTTACCATTCTTTGATTTACATCAATGCAGACATCATCTAAACAGAGAGTGCTTTCTTGTACACCATTTCGATTGGCTCGGCGCAACAAAGACTTCACTCTTGCTATCAATTCCAAAACACTAAAAGGTTTTACAATATAATCATCTGCTCCTAAGTCCAATCCTACGATTCGATCCAATTCTGAAGATTTTGCCGTCAGCATAATAACAGGCAAGTCTCTATATCTTGGATCATGACGTATTTTTTTTAAGATTGTTAATCCATCTTCTTCTGGAAGCATTATGTCCAAAAGCAATAATTCTGGTTTTTCTTTCTCCATGGCAGAATATAAATTTTCAGAAGATTCAAAACCTTTTACTTGAAAATCTTGATTTTCCAAGGCATATAAAATTAACTCACGAATATTTTGCTCGTCTTCGACACAATAAATCATATTATTCTCCAAATATATTTTTTTCTTCGTAGTATTTATGGTTTCCTGTCAACGAATAAATTACCCACTCTGCAATATTTTCCGCATGGTCTCCCACTCGTTCTAAATATTTTGCAATTTGCAACAAATCAATGAGTTCTTCTGCATGTTCTGAATGATCTTGCAACAATCGAATCACCTTTCTACGGACTTGTAATAGCAATTCATCTACTTTTTCATCCCTGGCAATACAAATGTTGGCCAAGTCTTCATCTTTTGTAATATAGGAATCAATAGCCATTTTAATCATTTGAGAAGATTCTTCGAACATCTGCATAACCAAATGCAACTCAGAAGTCAATGGATCTTTTGGCATAGACAAGGATATTTCAGAAATATCTTGAGCATGATCTCCGATACGCTCTAAATCTGTAATGATTTTTAAGGCCGCTGAAATAAATCGTAAATCGCCTGCTACCGGTTGTTGGCGTAAAAGCAAATTCAAGCACATACTTTCGATTTTACGTTCCATCTCATTAATCTTTTGATCCTTTATGATAATTTCTTCTGCCAACTCCATATTTCTTGTAGACAAAGCTTTCAAAGAATCCGCTACTGATTTTTCAACCATACTTGCCATTTCAATTAAACGACTATTTAATTCTTGCAACTCTCCTTCATATACTTTACGCATATTTTCATCCTCAACTTTCCTTACCCAAATCTACCAGTAATATAATCTTCTGTTCTTTTATCTTGAGGCACAGAGAAAATTTTATCTGTTTCTCCAAACTCAATGACTTCTCCATTTAAGAAAAATCCTGTTTTATCTGAAACTCGTGTCGCTTGTTGCATATTGTGCGTTACTATAATTATAGTATACTCATTTTTCAAATCCTGAACAAGTTCTTCTATTTTCAAAGTAGAAATTGGATCCAAAGCAGAAGTCGGTTCGTCCATTAATAAAACTTCTGGCTCCACAGCCAATGCACGAGCGATACAGATTCTTTGTTGTTGGCCCCCAGAAACTTCTGTTGCATTTTGTTTTAATTTATCTTTTACCTCGTCCCAAATCGCAGCTCCGCGCAAACTTTTTTCTACAATCTCGTCCAACTGTGCTTTATTTTTTATTCCATGCGTTCTAGGACCATAGGCTACATTATCGTAAATGCTAATTGGAAAAGGATTTGGATTTTGAAATACCATTCCTACTCTTTTTCTTAATGTATTTATATCGTATTTTGGATCATAAATATCTTTTCCATCCAATAAAATATCTCCTGTAATTTTGCAGTTCGGTATCAAATCGTTCATACGATTTAAGCTTTTAAGCATCGTTGATTTCCCGCATCCACTAGGCCCAATAAAAGCCGTAATCTCCTTTTCTTGTATATCCATAGAAATATTTTTTAGAGCATGAAAATCCCCATAAAATAAATCCACCTTTTTTATTTCCATTTTATTCATTATTTTTTCCTCCAACCAATCGATTCCCAATAAAATTAGACAATCCATTTATAAATAGTGTAATTAAAATAAGCACAAAAGCCGTTGCAAAAGACTGATTTACATGTAGCCCTTCTGAAGACAAAACATACATATGAAGGGAAAGAGTTCGACTTGAAGAAGCCAAACTTTCAGGCATTTGCGTTGCTGTACCTAGAGTATAAACAAGAGCCGCTGTTTCTCCTACGCATCTTCCGATCGCTAAAATAATTCCAGACAAAATACCTGGTAACGCTACTGGTAAAACCACCTTAAAAATAGTACGCAATTTTCCTGCTCCTAAGGCGTAACTTCCCATTCTTAAACTGTCATTAACCGCCAATAAAGCCTCTTCTGTTGAGCGTATAATCAAAGGCAGAATCATAATCGATAGGGTAAATACTCCTGAGTAAATCGAAAATCCAAGTTTTAATGTAGTAACAAAAAATAACATCCCAAACAATCCATACAGAATCGATGGAATCCCAGACAAAGTCTCTGAAGCTAGGCGGATAATTTCCACAATCTTACTATCTTTTTTTGCGTATTCAATCAAATAAAATCCTGTAAATACCCCTAAAGGAGTTGCAATCAAAAGAGAACAAATCACTACAATTAATGTAGTTATAATCGACGGAACCATAGACACGTTTTCTGTTGTATAAGTCATGGAAAACAGATCTTTTGTAAGATTCGGAACACCTTTCATTGTAATATAAACAATTAACAAAAGAAGCATCCCAAAAGTGATTCCAGCCGAAAGATAAACAAATGCATTTAATATCTTTGATTTCATTATTTCATCCTCCGTTTTGCAACATTAAACAATATATTTATCGTTAGAATAAACACAAAAAGAACCACTCCTGTTGCAATCAAAGCTTCTCTGTGTTCATTGGCAGCATAGGCCATTTCCATTACGATATTTCCTGTTAAGGTTCTTACTCCTCTAGTTATACCGTGGGGCATTCTCGCTTGATTTCCAATAACCAAAATTACCGCCATTGTTTCCCCAATAGAACGCCCAATGGCTAGAATAATAGACGCAATAATTCCAGATTTTGCTGCTGGAAGAACCACTTTGAATATAGAGCGCTCATGAGTTGCACCCAAAGCAATAGACCCTTGGTAGTAAGATTTTGGTACAGAACGAATGGAACTTTCTGAAAGCCCAATTATTGTAGGAAGTACCATGATCCCCAATAAAATAGATCCTGTAATGATGTTCATTCCTGTTCCGCCCCATATCTCCCTTACTATAGGAACCATAACCATAAGGGCAAAAAATCCAAATACTATGGAAGGAATCCCTGCCATTAAGTTAAGAGCTGGTTTTAAGAATTTATAAAGCTTTCTGGGACAGTAATACACCATAAACACCGCTGTAAAAATTCCAATAGGAATTCCTATCACCATAGAGCCAAACGTTACATAAATAGAGCCTAAGATCATTGGTAATATTCCAAATGTCCCAGGACTAGCCGTTGGTTTCCATTTTGTTCCCAATACGAAATCACTGATTCCATATTTCATTATAAAAGGAATCCCATTCTTAAAAATGAAATAACAAATTACGACAATCGATACGATAGATAGTAGTGAACAAAGAAAAAATATAATTTCTCCTAATTTTTCAATTCCTTTATTTTTCATACACGCCTCCTTGATATGTAAAATATAACAAGGGAATATAAAAGTTATTTAGTCCTTTTGTAAAATCTATGTAAAGAAAAAAATGGAACCCTTTCGGGTTCCATTTTTTTCTATTAGTTTGCCAATTCTGCCCACTCAAGCATTTCTCCGTTGAAAACGCTCTTGATTTGTTCCATTCCAATATCTTCCAATGGATTTGCATTGTTTACGATAACAGCGATACCATCTTTCGCCAATATGAATTCTTGTAAACTACCTTTTTCTTCTTCTTTCAATTCACGAGAAGACATACCGATTTGTGCAGTTCCTTCCATAGCAGCTGTGATACCAGCAGAACTACCATTGGATTGAATTTCAATGGTTGCATCAGGATTTAATCCTTTGTAAGCTTCTGCTAATTTTTCCATAACTGGAGTTACAGAAGTAGAACCAGCTACCGTAATGTTTCCAGATAATCCAGACGCTGTATATTCTTCTCCTTCTGCCGCTTTTACATATCCTTCTTCTTCAACAATCGCTTGTCCTTGTGGAGAAGCAGCAAATTTTAAGAAATCTTCTTCAATGCTACCAGCTGGTAACTCTTTGCTTACCAATAAGAATGGACGAGATACTTTGTAAGATCCGTTGATGATGTCTTCAGGATTTGCTTCTACACCATCTACTTTTAGAGCTTTTACTGTATCATTTAGAGATCCTAGAGAAATGTATCCGATAGAAGATTCATTTCCAGCTACTGTTGTCATAACACCATTTGTAGAGTTTTGAACGGTTGCTTCTTCTGTTGTTGTATCCATTTCGTTTCCGCTAGCATCTTTTTCTACTAATCCAACGATTTCTGTAAAGGCATCTCTCGTTCCAGATCCATCCTCACGACTCACTACAACAATATCTTTTAACTCTTCTAATGAACCAGCTGCTTCTGTAGTTGCTACTGTGTTATTTGTTGCTTCTTCCCCGCCATTTCCATTCGCTGGTGCATTTCCTTCATTTGCCGAAGTACACGCTACAGTGGTAAGAGCCAAAGCACCAATTGCTGCCATCATTCGTAATTTTCTGAAATTCATAAAAAAATTCCTCCTCATTATTTTTCTTGATGAATCAAGTATACTGAAGAAGAATTAATTAATCGTATATTAAATGTAAATTCTAGGTAAAATAAAAAATCAAATCAAATCATTTATATCTTCCATTAAATCTCTTGGTTCCACATCTGACAAATAGTGTTCTACTACATTCCCTTCTCGGTCCAAAAGATATTTTTCAAAGTTCCATAGAACCTCTTGATTGTCAAAAGATTTTAGGTATTTATACAGTGCATGGGTTTCTTCTCCGTTAACAAAAATCTTTGAAAACATAGGAAAATTAATGCCAAAATGTGTCTCTACAAAAGATAAAATTTCTTTGTTTTCACCTGGTTCTTGGTTTCCAAATTGATTACAGGGAAATCCTAATACTACAAACCCATCCTCGCCATAATACTCGTACAATCTTTGGAGTCCCTCATACTGGTGTGTAAAACCACATTGACTGGCTGTATTTACAATTAAAACCACCTTGTCTTTTAATGCATCAAAAGAAAAATCTTCCCCTCGAATGTCTTTGGCTTTCATTGAATAAAAGTTCATAATCATTCCCCCTTAGACTTCATTATATAACAAGGAAATCCATTTCACAATAAAAAAAAGAATAGGACATGGAATTCCATGTCCTATTCTTAAAAGATTTACAAATTTTAATTTGCATCTCCTCTGTTCGCCATACGTTTGTAGCTTTCATAGCGATGTTTTGCATCGGCTTCTGCTTTTTCATACAAAGCTTCTGCACGTTCTGGATACAACTTCTTCAAAGAAGTGTAACGAACTTCGCCTTCTAAGAATTCACGATATGGTTTAGATGGTTCTTTAGAATCTAAGCTGAATGGATTCTTTCCTTCTGCTTCCAACTCAGGGTTGAAGCGATATAAGTGCCAGTATCCTGATTCAACAGCTTTCTTTTCTTGTGCGATAGATACGCCCATACCTTGGCGAATACCATGGTTAATACATGGAGCGTATGCAATGATTAATGATGGTCCATCATATGCTTCTGCTTCACGAATTGCTTTTAATGCATGGTTCTTATCTGCACCAATGGCAATTTGTGCTACATAAACATAACCATAGCTTGTCATCATTAAGCCAAGATCTTTCTTACGAACTTCTTTACCGTTTGCAGCAAATTGTGCTACAGCGGCTGTTGGAGTTGCTTTAGAAGATTGACCACCTGTATTTGAGTAAACTTCTGTATCTACTACGAATATATTGATATTTTCACCACTTGCCAATACATGGTCTACGCCACCGAATCCGATATCGTAAGCCCAACCGTCACCACCAAAGATCCAGTTGCTTGGTTTAACAAGTAATCTCTTATTCATATCAATTCTCTTAAGCAATTTATCTGCCTCTTCATTTCCAGTTGTTTTTTCTAACAATGGTAAAATTTCAGCAGCGGCTGCTTTAGAAGTTTTGTAATCATTTGGATTTTCTAACCATTTTTTGAATGCAGCTGCGATTTCATCATCAGCGCCTGTTTCGATGAATTGATCCATTAACATCTTCAATTGAGCACGAATTTGATCTACAGATACTTTCATACCATAACCATATTCAGCATTGTCTTCAAACAATGAATTTGCCCAAGATGGACCTTCTCCACAGTCATTTGCACAATATGGCATAGATGGTGCAGAACCACCCCAAATAGAAGTACAACCTGTTGCATTTGCAACCATCATACGATCTCCAAATAATTGAGTGATTAATTTAATATATGGTGTTTCTCCACAACCTGCGCATGCGCCAGAGAATTCTAGATGAGGCATGAAGAATTGAGAATTCTTAACAGAATCTGCTTCGAATTTATCTTGTTTTGATTTGATTTCATCCATAGCAAAGTTCCAGTTTTCAGATTGTTCTTCAAATTCATCTTCAAATGGAACCATTACCAATGCTTTTTCTTTTGCAGGACAAACTTGAGCACAGTTTCCACATCCAGTACAGTCTAAAGGAGAAATTTGGATACGATATTCGTATTCTTCTGTGCCTTTACCTTTTGCATCAATTGTTTTGAAGCTTTCTGGTTTCTTCGCTGCTTCCTCTTCGTCTAATAAGAATGGACGAACAACAGCATGTGGACATACGAAAGAACATTGATTACATTGGATACAATTTTCAGGTTTCCATTCAGGAACATTTACGGCAATACCACGTTTTTCGTAACGAGATGTTCCACTCATAAATGTACCGTCTTCAATTCCTTCAAATGTACTTACTGGTAAGTCATTACCTTCTTGACGATTTACAGGAACAAGAATTTTGTTAATGAATTCTGGAGCACCTGGGATAGAATAATCTTCATCTGCAGAACATTGTGCCCAATCTGCTGGTACATTGATTTCAACCAATGCATCCATACCGCGATCTACAGCTTCTTCATTCATCTTAACAATTTCGTCGCCTTTTGCGCCGTAATCTTTTTTAATGCTTTCTTTTAATTTTGCTACAGCCGTTTCTAATGGAAGAACATTAGAAAGTTTGAAGAACGCCGCTTGCATTACCATGTTTGTTCTTCCGCCCAATCCTACTTCTGATGCAATTTTGGTTGCATTGATTGTGTAGAATTTAACATTTTTTTCTGCAATAGTTTTCTTCAAAGAAGCTGGTAAATTTTCATTTAATTCTTCTTCAGACCAAGTTGTATTTAATAAGAACGTACCACCATCAATAATACCTCTTAATAAGTCATATTGATGAACATAAGATTGTTTTGAACAAGAAATGAAATTTGCTTCTGTGATTAAGTAAGTAGAAGTAATTTTCTTTTCACCAAAACGCAAGTGACTCATTGTTACCCCACCAGATTTTTTGGAGTCATAGTCGAAGTAACCTTGTGCGTACATATCTGTTCCGTCACCAATGATTTTAATCGCACTCTTATTTGCACCAACTGTACCGTCAGATCCGAATCCCCAGAATTTACAAGCGATTGTTCCTTCAGGTTCTGTTTGAATCACTTCTTCAATATCTAATGATAAGTTTGTAACATCATCTACGATACCGATGGTGAATCCATCTTTTGGTTGGTCTTTGTCTAAGTTTCTGTATACAGCCAAAATTTGAGAAGGAGTTGTATCCTTGCTACCTAAACCATAACGTCCACCAACGATCATTGGACGATTTTCTTCCGCGTAGTATAAATCGCGAACATCTAACAACAATGGTTCAGCTGCTGCACCTTTTTCTTTTGTTCTATCCAAAACAGCAATTTTTTTCACGCTCTTTGGCATTTTTTCTAAGAAATATTTTTTAGAGAATGGACGATACAAATGAACTTTTAATAGACCTACTTTTTCGCCTTTATTCATTAAGTAATCCACTACCTCTTGAGCGGCTTCTGTTACAGAACCCATAGCAACGATTACTTTTTCTGCATTTTCATCTCCATAGTAATTGAATAGATCATATTCTCTACCAGTTACTTTAGAAATTTCAGCCATATATTCTTTTGTTGTTTCTACGATATCTGTATAGTAGTGGTTTGAACTTTCTACAGCTTGGAAATAGATATCTGGGTTTTGTGCAGTACCACGAACTTCTGGATTAATTGGACCCAAAGCACGTTTTCTGAACGCTGCCAATGCATCATAGTCTACCAATTCTGCTAATGCATCGTAATCCATTAATTCAATTTTTTGAATTTCATGAGATGTACGGAATCCATCAAAGAAATGAACAAAAGGTACTCTACCTTTAATTGCTGCCAAGTGAGCTACTCCACCAATATCCATAACTTCTTGTACAGATCCAGAAGCTAGCATAGCAAATCCAGAAGCACGGCAAGCCATAACATCCTGATGGTCACCAAAGATACTTAAAGCATGTGAAGCTAGTGCACGAGCTGCAACATGGAATACCCCTGGTAACAATTCACCTGCAATTTTGTACATGTTTGGAAGCATAAGTAATAAACCTTGAGAAGCAGTATAAGTAGTTGTCAAAGCACCTGCTTGTAGCGCCCCGTGAACAGCACCTGCTGCCCCTGCTTCAGATTGCATTTCTTTAACCAATACCTCTTGACCGAAAATATTTTTTCGATTGTTACTAGCCCACGCATCAACGTGTTCTGCCATTGGGCTAGAAGGGGTGATAGGGAAAATACATGCTACGTCAGAGAATGCATAAGCTACGTGAGCAGCTGCTTCATTCCCATCCATCGTTTTCATAAATTTCGCCATATTAACCTCCTAAAAATTAAAACATTCTTCTATACATCTATTATATCAATAGATTCGTGATAATCAAGAAACTAGCGAAATTATTCAATATACAAGGAATTTGATACTGTATATTTTATTCAAATTCTATGAAATCAATTTCCCTTTCCTCTTCTATGAGACTCTAGAATTTTTTGGTTCAATGCCAAAGCAGGGTTGTATCCTAATTCTTTTTGCTTAAAGTTTCTCGTCGCAATTTCTATAATAACTCCTGTATTTCTTCCAGTCCTCATAGGAATATCAATTCTAGGAACTTCAATATCTAGAATTTTTTCATACTCATCTTCTAGACCTAAGCGATCATATTCTTTCGATTCATCCCATTGATGTAAGTGAACAATCAAATCGACTTCCTTCTCTTCCATTACTGATCCAATTCCAAAGAGCCTTTCTACATCAATAATCCCAATTCCACGAATTTCCATAAAATGTCGTGTTATTGGCGGAGAGGTTCCAATCAATCGATCCTCCATTCGCTTAATAATAACAGAATCATCGCTAATTAGTTTGTGTCCACTAACAATCAAATCGACAGCGGTTTCTGATTTCCCAATTCCTGAGTCCCCAGTAATCAATACGCCCACCCCATAGATATCTAACAAGATTCCATGTCTTCGAATGGTTGGTGCTAAAGCCATATCCATATAATTAATAAGGATGTTCACCGCCCGTGAAGTACTTTCACTTGTCCTTAACAACGAGCAATCATACTTCATGGCCATTTCTAAAATTTCAGGATAAATTTCTTGGCTACGTGTAATAATCATCAATGGGATTTGTTTTTCAAATAGTTGCTCAATTCTCCCTCTGCGTACAGATTCTGTAAGCGTACTTAAATAATGCCATTCTGCTCCCCCTATGATTTGAATTCGGTCTGGAACAAACTTTGTATAAAATCCACTTAATTGTAAACCTGGACGGTTAAATTCAGAAGTATCAATTTCTCGATTTTCGGTTTTTTCTGCATAGTACACAACCTCAAAATCCAATTCCTTTATAAGTTGTTTTACAGTGAAACTAGTCTTCATCTTTTCCTCCATGAAAATGCTCAATAATTGATTTTGCTGCTAGCTGATTCATTCCATCCACTTGTAATAGTTCTTCTAAGGTCGCTTTTTTGATTTTTTCGATGGATTGAAAATATTTCATAAGGTTTTTCTTTCTTTTGGATCCGACATTTGAAATCTCATCCAATTCTGAACGAAAAGTAGATTTGCTCCTTAAACTTCGATGATAGGTAATCGCAAACCGATGGGCTTCTTCTTGGATTTGATAGATGATTTTATAAATATTCGAATTTTTTGAAATGGGAATTTCTTTTCCTTGATAAATGATTCCTTTTGTTTTATGGAAATCGTCTTTTACCAATCCCGCCACTTCAATATCCAATTCCAAAAGGTTCAATACTTCCATCGCAGAAGAGACTTGCCCCTTTCCTCCGTCCATTAAGATTAAATCCGGAAACGTTCCAAAGCTGGTTCGTTTTTTATCGCTTTTCTTTTCTTCCAATCCCCGAGAAAATCTACGGAATAAAACCTCTTTTAAGCTTCCGTAGTCATCGGCCCCTTGAATTGTCTTAATGCGAAATCTGCGATAATCTGTTTTTTTGGCTCTTCCCTCTTCAAATACAACCATAGATCCAACGGATTCAACGCCAGAAATATTGGATATATCATAGGCTTCTATTCGATGAGGATAAGGAATATCTCCTAAAAGTTCTTGTAAATCCTTCAAAGTGTCTTTCCGCTTTTTTTCAATCTCTTTATAACTATTGGAATGTTTTATTAACATATCAATTGCATTTTTCTTTACCATAGAAAGAATCTTTTTCTTCTCTCCTACCTTTGGAACCACAAGTTGTACTTTATGATTTCCTTTGGATGTTAGATACTCCTCGATAATTTCTCCCTCTTCTAAAACCACGGGAAGATAAATCCTGGGAGGAAGATAAGCGGATCCTTGATAAAATTGCATAATAAAAGCATGAAATATTTTTTGATCTTCTTCTTTATAGGGATCGTCCAATATAAAATGCTCTCTCCCCATAATTTTTCCTTGTCGATAGAAGAACACTTGTACGCAAACATTTCCTTCTCCCCTTGCCAAATGCATAATATCAAATTCTTCGCTACTTGCTGCATCTGTAATAATTTGTTTTTCAAGAAGGGTGTTTAAGGATTCAATATGATCCCTATATTCTGCTGCCTTTTCAAAATCTAAGGTCTTCGAAGCCTCTTGCATCTTTTCTCGTAGGGTGTTCATTAGAATTTCTTCTTTTCCATCTAAGAATTCCAATACTTTTTCAATGGATTCTCCATATTCTTCTTCATCAATTTCTCCAATACAAGGTCCTTTACAGCGCCCAATAAAATAATTCAAGCAAGGCCTAGTATATCGTTTGGATAAATCCAATTTACAATTTCTTAATGAATACAACGTATGAAAAACATCGATTGCATCATTTACTGCCAATACATTGGGATAAGGCCCGTAATATTTTGCCTTGTCCTTCTGAATATTCCTAGTTTTTATTACACGAGGAAAGGGTTCATTGGTAGTAATTTTAATGTATGGATATTGTTTATCATCCCTCAATAAAATGTTGTATTTTGGGTGATATTCTTTGATTAAATTGGATTCTAATATTAGACTTTCTAACTCGTTTTGAACAATGATATATTCAAAATCTTTGATTTGAGATACCATGGTTTGTACTTTTATTGAGCTTTTCCCATAGGAACCAAAATATTGACGAACCCGATTTCTAAGATTCTTTGCTTTCCCCACATAAATAATTTGGTTGGCCCCGTCTCGCATTAAATAGACCCCCGGTTCCTGTGGTAGCTGCTTTAATTTTTCTGAAATCATTGTATTCATAAGAGAATCAAATTTCCTTTGTTGCTTCTTTTAACCAATTTCTTTCTTCTTCTGTTAAATGAGATTCTAGGGTTTCATAGACATCTCTATGATAAGAATTCAAAAATTCTTTTTCTTCTTGGGTTAAAATTTCTACTTCAATTCCATCTAAATCGATAGGAACTTTTGTAAAATTTTCAAAACCGTAGAATGTACCATCTTCCGTTTCTCTAAAAGATACCACATGTACAGTATTCTCTGTACGAATTCCATACTTCCCTTCTCTATAGATTCCTGGCTCAATCGTTACAATATGTCCTTCTTCCAAAGTTGTTGGGTTTGGGTTGCGGAAAGAAAATCTTGGAGGAGATTCGTGTACACTAGAAAGATAACCAACCCCATGTCCTGTTCCACACTTGTAATCTTTTCCTTCTAACCAAAGAGGATAGCGAGCAATGGAATCCAAGTCTGCATCTCTTGTCCCTTTTAGGAATTTTGCTCGTAATAATGCGATGGATGATTTTAGAACTAAGGTAAAGTCATGTTTTTCTTCTTGACTAATTTCTCCCAAAATAATTGTACGAGTGGTATCGGTAGTACCTAATAAATACTGTCCGCCACTATCAATTAAAATCATTCCTGTATTTTTCATGGGAGCTTGGGTCTCTTCTGTGGCAGAATAATGCATCATAGCTGCGTTTTTTCCTACGGCCGAAATGGTAGTAAAACTTTCTTCAATAAAAGTTTCTCTCTCTTTTCTAAGTTGGAATAATTGGTTGGCTACATCAAACTCACCGGCAAAATCCAATGGATTTTTCTTAATTCTATACATTAATTTTGTTAAAGCAATCCCATCCTCTAAATAGGCTCTTTTTTGGTTTTCTATTTCCGTAGCATTTTTTATGGCTTTCATCTTAGAAGAGATATTTTTGCCTTCTATAATTCGATTGTTTTCTTCTAAAATAGAATAGATTTTTTGGCTTGTTGCATCTGGGTCCATGTAAATATCCAGTCCAGAGATTCCTTCTAACCCTTGGAATACTCGATCATAGTCAGAAATAACAATTCCATCTTCTTCCAAAATATCTTTGATCTCATCTGAAATTTTTGAGCTATGAATAAATAAAATTCCTCCATCTTCAATCAAAAGCAAATAGGCAACGGTAACTGGATTGGTTGGAATGTCTCTCCCACGAAGATTTAGAATCCATGCTATATCTTCCAAGGAAGAGATAAAGGTTGCGTTGGCATTTTTTTCTTGTAGCTCTTTCTCAATTCGATTCAATTTTTCTCTTCTAGATTCTCCTGCATAGGAATCCTCTAAAAGAAAAACAGATTCTTTCGGAATTTGAGGCTGTGTATCCCAAATTTCATTTACCGTCTTCCCATCAACCAATTGAATCTTAGACTTTGACAGACTTTTTTCTAAAGATACAAATTCTTTTCTAGGGTAAATTTGATAGGTTACCTCTACTTTGTCCCCTTCCTTTAATTCTTTTTCCAAAAAGGAAAGAATGGTTTCCTCTCCTTCTGTATTCCATTTGCACATTTCAAATTCACAATCTCGAATTTGGTTGGCACACTGAATAAAGTAACGCCCATCCGTCCAAACTTTTGCTTTATCTTGAGTTATAACGGCCGTCCCACTAGATCCTGTAAATCCTGTAATAAATTCTCTATGTTTATAACGCTCTGGCAGATACTCAGACAAATGTGGATCTGCTGTTGGGATAATAATGGCGTTTATTTTCTTCTTTTTCATTAGTTCTCGAAGCTTGCTTAATTTTTCATTGGTATTCATAATTTCCCTCCTTTTCCTATTGTAATTCATACAATAAAAAAGCACAATAAAAGCCCCGTAAGGGGCTCTATTAAACTTGAATATTATTTTTTAATTCTTCAAATTTTTTCTCACCAATCCCAGGAACTTCTTTCAAATCTTCCACCTGCTGAAAAGGATGTTCTTCTCTATAGCGAATGATTTTCTCTGCTGTTTTTTCGCCCACTCCTGGCAAAGTAGTTAGTTGCTCTTTTGTTCCTGTATTGATATTTACTACTGATTGACTTCCACTTCCATTTACAAACCCTACGGCTTGGTTGGTTTCTTCTAACTCTCCATATTTGGGAATATGGATCTTTTCTTCATCATGCAATTTTCTTGATAAATTTATTTTATCTAAATCTGCCTCAGAGGTTGCTCCACCAGCCAATTGAATCGCATCCACCAATCGCGTTTCTGGCTTTAATTCTAAAATTCCTGGTTGATTTACTGCACCACTAATATGAATGTAAATGGACTCTTTGCGTCCTTCCGTCAAAGAATCTTCTTGGTTTTCCTCCAAAGATGTTATCTCTTGACTATTAGAAAGGGCAAAAATTGCTTTTTCTTCTGAGCGATATCTATTTCCCATAAAGAAAACAAATATTGCCCCTACAAGACAAAGCATGCCTAGAAAAATTTTCTTTTCTCGAGATGTAAAGTCATCCATAGTATACCTCCACTACTATTTACTAGCAATGGCCTCAATTTCAATAATACTATTTTTAGGTAAGGTTTTTACTGCTACACAAGATCTTGCCGGTTTGTGTTCAGAGAAATATTCAGAATAGACTTCATTTACAGAGGAAAAGTCATCCATATTTGTAATAAAAATGGAAACTTTAATTACTTTATCTAAAGAAGAACCCGATTCTTGTAAAATTGCTTTTACATTTTCCAAACTCTGTTTTGTTGCTTCTTTAATTTCTGTTTTTAATTCTCCTGTAGCAGGATCTGCTGGAATTTGACCAGAAGTAAAAACCAAGTCCCCCACAACCATACCTTGAGAATAAGGTCCAATCGCTGCTGGAGCGTTATTTGTGTGAATCGTATTCATTATTCTTCTCCTTCTTCCTCTTCCTTATTCATTTCTTTTCTCTCTTCGCCCCATAATCTTTCCAAAGAGTAATATTCTCTTTCTTCTCTATGGAAGACATGGACGATTACGTCTTCAAAATCTAGGATAATCCAGCGAGATTCACCATTTCCTTCTTTATGGAAAATATCGTAACCATTCTCAGCCATCTTATCAATAATTTCATCCGCTATCGCTCGAATTTGAGGAACTGAGTTACCACTTACTATAACAAAATAATCTGAAATGGCACTCATATCTCGAATATCCAAAACTCTCGTATTGATTCCTTTTTTATTGTCCGCACTATCAATAATAATATCTAATTTTTTGTTGCTATCTTTGGCTTTCATATATCACCTTCCACCTCTATTTTAACACGAATCATTTAATCTTCAAATCTTTTAACATAGAATCTGTCTGTTCCATATCCAAAATGTAATAAGAGATTCCATCTACCATTTGTGGTGTCCCAGGCAAAGTTGCCGTCGTCATTCGATCTTGGCCGATTTTTAAGGTTTCAAAACCCATTCTTACTACGGAGCCCAATGGCATATTGCTGTTGGTGTGATCCATATAACTAACCAACAATTGAGGAGAATGCAATACTCCAGACTTGCTTTTTAATTTATTTACCAAAGCACTTATAAATTGTTGTTGCGCTTTCACACGATCCAAGTCCGCATTGGCATACCCTTTTCGAAAACGTAAAAATTGAAGTGCTTCATCTCCATTAAGGGTTTGAGGACCTTGTTTCAAATCAATATATAATGGAGGATCTGCCGTTGGATCTTCATATTTCATATCCATAGGAACATCTACGTCAATTCCTCCCATAATATCTACCACATCTTTTACAAAGGCATAGTCAATCACCATATAATAAGGAATTTCTAACCCTAAATTTTGGTTGACTGTTTTCAAACTTAATTCGCTACCACCATAGGCGTAAGCATGATTGATTTTTGTTTTCCCTTCGTGACCTTCAACACTAACCCTCGAATCTCTAGGAACAGACAAAAGTCGAATCGAATCATTTTTTCTATCTACATCTAAAATCATCATAACATCTGAACGAGTGTTTTCAGCTTTTTTTGCATTTAAGCTATCCACTCCAATAATTAACATTTGGAACTTATTTGTATCAGATGTAAATTGATCCACCGTTTCCTTTGCAGCCGTACTTTCTTCTTGTTGCAACAGAAAATATCCACCACCGACAATGGCCGCGATGACCAACAAGGTAATAAAAAAACCTTTAATAAAGCTCTTCATGCTTTTTATTCACCCTTTCATTCCAACATAAAATGGAATCTATAGAAATTTTTTGTTTTTTTTCAATTAAAAAACGAATGGTATTTCCCAAAGCCATATCGAAGGCTTCTTCCAAATTGTTCTTTGCTACAGAACGAATCTTCTCTACCCCTGGAAACTCCCTTCCTTCCTCAATATAGTCCGCTAAATAAATTAAAATTTCCAAAGAACTCATTCCAGCTCTACCTGTCGTATGGTATCGAATGGCGTTAAGAATTTCTTCGTCCGTTATTCCATACTCTGTCTTTATCATTTCAGCTGCCAAATATCCATGTGCAATAGAGGGGATTTCTTTCCATTCCTCTCGAAAAGGAAGTTTATATTTTTCCGCTTCCTTTTCCAAGGCTCCTCCACCCTTTATCTTCATACTATCATGAAAAAAGGCAGCTACTTTTGCTTTTTCCGGATCTATATTGTGAATTAGAGCCAATTCTTCCGCTTTCTCCATAACGCGCAATGTATGGGCAAATCGTTTTTCTCCAATTCGATCTATGGTCTCTTCCTGAAGTTTGTCAAATTCCATGATATCCTCCATACAAATCGTGCTCTTTTATGTATTGAATCACAGGTTTTGTAATTAAATAACGAACCGAAATATCCAATTCCATACGATTTCGCAAATCCGTTGAAGAAATCTCATATCTAGGTGTATGCAATAAAATTACATCTGCGTTATACATTTCCTTTAAGTAAGAAATTTCATTCTTCGCCACTTCTTCTGATATGGCTTCAAACCCGGGTCGAATGGCGCAGACAAAGGTGCATAACTTCGCTAAATCTCCAAATTTTTTCCATTTTTTAAGGTCCATTAAAATATCAGAACCAAGGAAGAAATAAAATTCTCCCTCAGGGTTCTCCTTTTTTAATTCATTTAATGTATCTACAGAATAAGATTTTCCTTCACGTTTCATCTCTATATCAGAAACAAAAAACTTAGGATTGTCTTCTATGGCCAGTTTCACCATAGCATAACGATCATAATCTCTTACATTTTCATATTCTTTATGAGGTGCATCTCCCGTTGGGATAAACAAAACACGATCCAAATCTAAATCTTCTCGAATGTACTCACTCATCATCAAATGTCCCAAGTGAATTGGATTAAAAGATCCACCCATGATTCCTATTTTCATAAAACATCACCTAAATTTGAATCGTTGGATTTTCTTTCGATTCCCGATAAATGGTTAATTTATTTCCTATGGATTGTACAAATTCTGCCCCCATCTTTTTCAAAATAAAAGGCGTTATATCATCCAACTCTTCTGGAGAGTTTTTTAATAAAACAATTTTTACAATCTCATGATCTTCTAAAAGACGATCTAATTGGTCTAAAAATCCTTGATTCACTCCATTTTTTCCTACCTGAATCAAAGGTCGAATTCCATGAGAAATGGATTTTAATTTCGCTCTCTGTTTTCCTGTTATCATATCTTCTCCTTACTCAAAAAACTCAAATTCGTAGCCCGATATATAGACAGACTCTCCTTCGTCAATACCTAACTCTCTTAGCTTATCAATTACGCCATTTTTTCGTAAATTTTCTTGGAAATAACGAAGAGAATCTCGATCATCAAAATAGGTAGACCCTAACAATCTTTCAATATAAGAACCTTCTACAATGTATTGATCGTCCTCTTTGCGAACAATGATTTTTTCTTCTTCCACATGTTCTTCCACATATTCTTCATCGTATGTTTCATATTCAATAGGAGAATTTTGCACAATTTCGTAAGCTTCATACAATAAAGGACTTAGATTTTTTGTCGTTGCTGCAGATCCGGAAAATACTTTGTATCCTTTTGGAATAAATTCTTCTTCCACTCTTTTTAAGCCTTCTTCTGCTCCTGGAATATCCATTTTATTGGCAAAAATAATTTGTGGCTTTTCCATTAAGGAAGCGTTATAACTTTCCAACTCTTTATTGATTTTATAGAAATCTTCAATTGGATCTCGTCCTTCTGATCCTGAAACATCCAATACATGGATTAAGACACGAGTTCTCTCTACATGTCGCAAGAAATCGTGACCGAGGCCAACGCCTTCTCCAGCCCCTTCAATTAACCCTGGAATATCTGCCACAACAAAACTCATTTCTTCTCCTAAAGATACCACCCCTAAATTGGGCTCAAGAGTCGTGAAATGATAGTTGGCAATCTTAGGTCTAGCGGCTGAAATTACAGAAAGCAAAGTACTCTTTCCTACATTGGGAAATCCTAAGAGCCCAACATCTGCCAATAGTTTTAATTCTAAAGTAATCTCTCTCTCCTGTCCCTTAAATCCTAGTTGAGCAAAAGAAGGAGCTTGTCTTGTTGCGGTTGCATATCTAGCGTTTCCTTTTCCGCCTTTTCCTCCTTGTGCAATGATAAATTCTTGATTCGGATTTTTCAAATCGACAATTACTCGACCAGATTTTGTATCCTTTACTAAGGTTCCTACGGGAACTTTTAGGATAATGTCTTCTCCATGGGCACCAAATTGTTTTTTATTTCTGCCCTTTTCTCCATTATCGGCCTTATATACTCTTTTATATCGAAAATCCATTAAAGTATGAATTCCTTCATCCGTTTTTATAATAACAGAGCCACCGTTTCCTCCGTCACCACCAGCAGGTCCACCTGCCGGAACATATTTTTCTCTACGCCAAGCAACGGCTCCATCGCCGCCTTTTCCAGCTTTTACTGTAATTTGGGTAACATCTACAAACATCTGCTCACCTCCATTTTCCGTATTCTTTATTATATCATATTTTCATTTCTGATTTGATTTCATGCTATTTCTTCACAAAAATTGCACGGAATTTATAAAAAGAAAAGAGCTGTAGAAATCTACAGCTCTCGTTTTATGCTAATTCTTCAAAAGGTAAAACATTTACAACTTTTTTATTTTTGCCTTTTGTTTCAAATGCAACTCTTCCGTCCGCTTTAGCGAATAGAGTATCGTCGTTTCCACGACCAACATTTAGACCTGGATGAATTTTTGTTCCTCTTTGACGAACAATAATATTACCAGCGATTACATGTTGTCCATCCCCTTTTTTAACGCCTAGACGTTTGGACTCAGAATCACGACCATTTTTGGAACTACCCATCCCTTTCTTAGAGGAGAATAGTTGTAAGTCAAAACGAATCATCTCAAACCTCCTGTATTTTAATCTCAATATATTTCGAATAATTTTCTTGGATTGCCATTAAACCCACTTCTAAAGATTCTAGAATCACTTGTGCTTCTTTGGAATCAGCGACATTTTCTTCTAGCCTTAAAAGCAAATGACCATCCTCTTGTTCTATTATACACTCTTTTTCATCTATATGTGCAATTTGATTTAGACTCAATATAGATGTCAACGTAAGAGCGGAAATACTCCCGCACACAACCGACCCAAAATCATCCACTGTATCGGCGTGTTCTCTTGCCAAAAATCCCAAGTATAAATCTTTGCGCTTATAAATGGTTACCTTGGTCATTACGCTAATTTACCAATTTCTACTAAAGTGTATGGTTGACGATGACCTTTTTTCTTACGTTCGTTCTTTTTGGATTTGTATTTGTAAACGATCACTTTTTTGTCTTTCGCTTGACGTAATACTTTTGCTTCCACTTTTGCATTTTCAACGTAAGGACTTCCTACAGTCAAGTTTCCTTCATTGTTGATTAAAAGTACTTTATCAAATGTTACAGCTTCTCCTTCTGCTACATTTAATTTTTCCACTTTTAATACATCACCTTCATGAACAGTGTATTGTTTTCCACCTGTTTCAATTACTGCGTACATTGTAGCACCTCCTCTTTACAAGACTCGCCTTTATAGGTAACTAAGAGTTTTCAACCTATTCCGAGCGGTTACAGTTAATTATATTACCATAGAATTCTCTATATTACAAGCTTTTCTCATAAATATTTCGATTCTTTTTTGCTTCATTATAGCGCAAGACAAATCTCTCTTTGTTTCGTTGCACTGAGATTTCAAATAAACCCATATTAGAAAACCCAAAGAGATTTTTCTGTGTTTCATCCAAAGATAAGATGGAATCCATTCTGCTATAAATTTCTTTTTTATGTTCTTCACTTTTCATTCGAATAAAATCTATTGCAATCATTCCGCCGATTCCTCGCAATAGAATTTGTCTAGCGATTTCAGAGGCAGCCTCTTGGTTGGTTCGGTAAATGTATTCTTCGAAATTAAATTCTTCTTTTGCATGGCTTGTATTCACATCTACCACGGTCAACGCTTCCGTATCTTCTATCACAATATTAGATCCATTCTCCAAATGGATGGTTCGTGAAAACAAACGATCAAATTGTTCTCTAAAATAAGGAATTCCTCGAATGCTAAATTCCTCGTCTAGTAGGATATTTTCTATATTTAAGCTTTTTAATTTTCGATACAATTTTTTTTCATTTACGACCAAAGATTTTCCGTCTAAATTCTGCAAAAACATTTCATACCCAGATTTACTAAAAAGAAGTTTCGGAACGGGAAGAAAATTTCTCTCTCGAATGTATTTCTCTTCTTGTTTCATTACATAAGAGTAATCTTCTTCTAGTTCTTGGTAGGTAGCATTCTTACTGTCTGTACGTAAAATCATACCACCAGAAAACTCTTTTCCCTTTAACCAAGATATCAAGCGATCTTTTTCTTTTCTATTGGCAATTTTATTGGAAACCTTTATCCCTTTGCCACTTGGAATATACACTAAATTCTCAGAACGAATGCTGTATTCCATTGTCACTAGGGGACCTTTTTCGTCCATACCAGGTTTTTTCACCTCAACAAAAACGGTATCTCCTTGTTTTATTTCTCTCCCAAGCCAATGTTTTCGAAAAAAGCGTCTTGGCAAATATCCATTGTGTTTTTCTCCTATATTTACAAAAGCACAATCCAAACGCTCTACCAATTGGGTTACTTGGGCGCGATAAATATTTCCGACTATGGAGTTATTGTCCTTTAAGTCTATCTTTACGAGTTTCCCCTCTTCTATCTGCCCAATTAATTCAGGATATTCGCAATCAATAAAGAAAAAGTTGGAATTTTTATAATCGAATTTCTTGTCCATCCTTATCAAAACTCCTTTTTCGACGAATTTGTACCAAATCAAGATCCAAATCCAAGTCTGAATGGCTAAAAATTCCTTGCAGCAAGCGATCTGGTCTTAAATTGTTATCTGCTCCAGCAGATAATCGAGCCATAAGGACAATTCCTGTTTCTCGTCTTTCCATATCTAAAGAAATTACCTTTCCACGAATGTCCTCTGTCACAACAATTTTTTTCTTCCCTTTTTTTCTTTTTCTTTCTACCAATACTTCCTTTTTCTCTTTGAACTCTTCTACATATTTTTCAAGTTCCTCATAAGGAGGGCTCAGTTCATAGGGAAAAAACATTTCGTAATCCGAACTTCTTACACGACTAAAGACAGATTCTTTATCGAAATCAACAGCCACTTGAGTTACTTTCAATCCTTCTGGTAAAGCTGCATTTAATCGCTCTGGAATGGTTTCCCATGGAAAATCTTCTTCTATTTCAAAATCCATGGTCTCGCTTTCACTTTCCACTCCTAAGGATAACGGCACAGCAATGGACATCTTCATGTGAGGATTGTATCCTTCGCTCCATAGAATCGGAATTTGTGCTCGTTTCATCGCACGAGAAAACAAACGAATGGTATCCAAATGAGAAATGAATTTTACCATTCCTATTTTATAAAACTCAATTCTTACTAGCATGAAAATCCTCCCACATTGAACAATCATTGATCCCGCAGCCGTTGCATTGGTTTCTGCAGTCTGGAGTTACCTCTTCTTTTATGGCTCTTTCATATTCTTTCCATAAATAAGATTTAGACACTCCAATATCTATAAAGTCCCAAGGAAGGAATTCCTCTTTTTCACGAGTTCTTGTTGCATAGAAATCTCCATCAATTTCTACTGCTTCCATGGCTTTATTCCATTGCTCGAAATCGAAAAACTCACTCCAACCGTCAAATTTTTGTCCCATTTCCCAAGCTTTATAAATGGCAGATCCTACTTTTCGGTCCCCTCGAGCAATAATAGCTTCAATGCGACTTACTTCTGGATCATGGTATTGGAAGCGAACTTTTGGATCTCGAATATCTTTTTTCACATGATCAATTTTTTCATAAAAAGTTTCTACGCTATCTTGCCCAATCCATTGGAATGGCGTAAATCCTTTTGGAACAAAACAGCTGGCAGAAGCTGTTACTTGGAAATTTCCTTTAATATCTTCTTTTGGACGATTAAAGAAAACCGTACGCACTTTATTGGCTAAATCCGCAATCCCCGCCACATCTTCTAAGGTTTCGGTCGGTAAACCAATCATAAAGTATAACTTAATTTTACTCCAACCTTCATCAAAGGCAGATTTTGCTACTCGCATTAGATCTTCTTCCGTAACGCCTTTGTTGATTACATCTCGCATTCTTTGGCTTCCTGCCTCCGGAGCGAAAGTCAACCCACTTTTTCGGACTTTTTCAATCTCTTTTAATGTATCGATAATAAAGCTGTCCAAGCGCAAAGATGGCAAGCTAATTCCTACATTTTCCTTTTCGTATTTTTCTACTAACTTATGAATCAAATCCATAAGTTGTGTATAGTCACAAGAAGATAAGGAAGTTAAAGATATTTCATCATATCCTGTATTTTTCAGCAGATTTTGAGCAATTTCCATTAACTTATCTTCGCTTCTTTCTCGAATGGGACGATACAACATTCCCGCTTGGCAAAAACGACATCCATGGGTACAACCGCGAAACAATTCCAATACGGCTCGGTCATGAACCGTTTCCATAAAGGGCACAATCTGACGATCATGAACAAAAGTTTCATCCATATTTTCTACACGGACTCTTTTAATCGTTGGCTTTGCTTCTTCCGTATTTGGTTTCATTGAAGCAATGGTTCCATCTTCCTTGTATTCTACATCGTAAAATTGTGGAATGTAGACGCCATCTAATTTAGCACATTCTTTCAAAATGGTTTCACGATTCCAATTTTCTTCTTTTCCCTTTTTTACTACATCCATTACCTTTACATTGATTTCTTCCCCTTCACCAATGAAAAACATATCGATGAAATCAGCCAAAGGTTCTGGCGTTGTTGCACAGGGCCCACCGGCCACAACAATAGGATCTTCTTCGGACCGATCTTTGACGAAAATAGGAATGTTCCCCAAATCCAACATATTGATAATATTGGTATAACTCATTTCATATTGAAGCGTAAAGCCCACCATATCAAAAGCGCTTAGTGGCTCTTTGGATTCCAAAGAAAACAATGGAATCTCTTCCGATCGCATCACTTCTTCCATATCAGGCCATGGAGCAAATGCTCTTTCGCAAGAATATCCTTCAACTTCATTGATCATATAATATAAAATTTGCAAGCCCAAATGACTCATTCCAACTTCATATACATCAGGAAAACAAAAGGCAAAATTTACTGTATTGCTCTTAAATTCTTTGTGAATCGTTCCTAATTCCCCACCAATATAACGGGCGGGTTTATTTACTTTTTTTAAGCATTTTTCTAACTTTGATACATTAATCAATTAGGATCCCCCTTGTAAAAAAGAAAACCATCTTTTTTCTTTCTTCTCTATTTTTTCTGATACTTTTTCTTTTCCTTCTTTAATCCACTCATATTTTAAGTATGGGATTTCCTCATTCTCCTCTTCCTCTAAAATATATCGAAAGGTTTCATAAACAAAATTGGGTGGATTCGAGAGGAATTCTTCTCTTTCTTGGTCTGTTTTTACTTTATTCATAAGAATATGAACTTTAGGATTCAATTTTTTCCTCATAAATACAAATTGTATTTCATCTAAGGCTCTTCGTGATATTTTTTCTTTGGTTATTACAAAAGTAAATTCAGCGTCTATACTTGCCCAAAATTCTAAATCTCGTTCCTCGTAAGAAGAAAAATCAACAAATATATTATCATATTGATCTACAATTGGTCTCATTTTTTCTAAAAAAACCTCTTGATCCCAATCTATATATTCCTTTTTGGGAGAAGATAGAACCAAAGCCAAATTCTCTTTTAGAAAGATAAGGGTATCTTCCCAATCACAAAAATCTTGTAGATAATCTTGGAAATGATAAGGGCTTATTCCTTCCACTTCGTTTAATAAATCCTGAGATCTTAGACCAATGGATCCATCCAATAATAGAGTCTTTTTTTCTTTTGCACTTTCATAGGCTAATGCCTGAGCAACGGATGAAGTTCCGACTCCTCCTTTTGTTCCAATTATACAGTGAATCATTATTCCTCCTAATAAAGAAAAAGAGATTTTCACCTCTTTTTCTAAAAATCTATCTTTGTTTCAATGGGAAGTTCGTCTGTGTAAATTTTCTTATTTAATCCAAAATATTCAGCCATAACCCCTTGCATAAGTGGACTTGCATTGGATCCACTTCCTCCTTGGAATAAAAGAATACAAACAGCAATTTCTGGATCTTTCGATGGAGCAAAGCCAACCTCCCAGGCAAAGCTGTCATACGTGTCTCCTGTATAAGGATTTACCCCACTTCTTTGAGCCGTTCCAGTTTTAATGGCAACATCAACAGGAAAATCTTTGAAAATTGCTTCATTTACTCCACTATCTGCCACCATTTCCATCCCATTTCGAATTTCATCATAAAAGGCCTCGTTGGTTATTCCTATCTTTTCCGTTTCAATTTTGGTTTTTTCCAAAACTTTTTTTGAAGTAGGGTCTACCACCCTATCTACAATGTGCAATTTGTGCAAGTCTCCATGATTGGCTAAGGCCATTACATATCGAGCAATTTGTACAGGCGTGTAAGAATTGTTTCCTTGGCCAATGGTAACATTTAATGTATCAGCTATGGTCCATTTTGCTTGATCGATATAGGTATATTTTAATAGATCGACAAAAGGAACTCTTTGTCCCTCAACTCTTTTGTCTGGATCTATTTCTAAAGCTTTCAAAAATTCATATACTTGGGGACGAGTCATGGTTTTTTCTTCATCTAAAGAAGCAATTATCTTATTGATCAATTCTTGTTTTTTCTCATCTTGTAATTCTTCTTTTCCTATATATAGGCTTTCAATATGATTGTTTAAGAAATTATTGAGCAAAGTTTTTAGAAGATTTCCTTTTGACTCAGGGTTTGGACGAACTCCTTTTGTTTCTTGAGGGATTTTTATTTCCAATCCACTGGTTTCTCCCAACCCAAATTGTTTTGCCATTTTTGAAATATCATCGGCTTCTACTTTTACTCCTACACTTTGTCCTGTCTTTTGATTTTCTCCCAAAGCGATGGTGTAGAAGTAGTAATTACAACTATCTCGAATGGCATCTGCTAACGTTTCATCCCCATGAACTTCTCCTTTTTGATTCCAAAGCCAACAACCAAATCGATGATTTCCTACATCTACAAATCCGCCGTCTGGAATGGCCAATTTAGGATCCAATCCTTTTTCCAAACCTGCCATCCCTGTTACCATCTTAAAAATACTTCCCGGCTGCACAGCGGATTGCATGGCCGTATTGTACAAAGGTCTTGGAGCAAGAGGATTGTCTTCTTCCTCTGGCATTAGACTTTCCCAATTCATGGCGTTGATTCCTTTGGCAAAAAGATTGGGATCGTAATCTGGATAATTCGCCATGGCTAGAACTCCACCATCTTTTACATCTACTACGACAATCGATCCGCTAGTTGCTTGAGAATAGGGGCGTCCCTTTTCATCACTAGAAAGATATTGGAAAGTTCCCCAAGGGCTTTGGTATTGCCCTCCCTTTCGAATATTTTCCAATTCTTTCTTTAAGATTTCCTCTGCCTTTTGTTGAATATCCACATCAATGGTCAATTGTACATCTTTTCCTGGTTTTGGGGCCGTTTCTCGAATAATTTCTGTCGTATTCCCTACAGAATCCACTGTCAAATGTTGACTTCCATTTGTTCCATGAAGACGATCTTCATAGACATTTTCTATTCCGGTTTTACCAATCAATGCATTTCTATCGTATCCATTTTTATTAACAAACTTCTCAATCTCTGTATCCATGGCAATATTTCCTATATAGCCTAAAACATGGGCCGCTGAATTTCCCAAAGGATAATTTCGTATTGGTTCTATGGAAATTTCAACTCCTTGGTTAATGGGCAAATTTTCTTCTATTTTCGCCACAGTTTCATCAGATACCTCATAGGCATAGTTAATTGGCACATAGGCATAATTTCCTTGATTGTCTACTTCATTATAAATATTTAAGATATCTCGTTTTTCATAAGGAGATAGAGAATCTTCCACTTTTCTTCGTTTGCAAATTTCATCGAATAATTTTTCGGCTCCATCCTTTGTTTCCATGCGATAACGACCAAAAAAGTCCATTGCATTTTTAAGAGAAGTATATTGATAGTTTCCATCTCCTATGGAAATCCCTGGATTGATTCCGTCTGTGATAATTTGTCTTTGAGCCAACGAACGCATATTTTCTAAAGATAAAAATCCTTCCATGGACTTTGCTTTTCCCATTTCTTTCAGAACATCTTCGGTAATATCAACCTCTTTGTTTTTTATTTGAAGGTAATTTCCGTCTTTGGTGTATTTTATCTCTTTCCAATCTGTATTATTTTCTAAATATTCTTTTAGATAATGCAATGGTTCTTTGTTCTCCTCGGTTCCATCCTGCAATAATAGATTGTAGAAGGATTTTTCTCTCAACAAAGAGTAAAAATCTTCTTTTGCCGTGGAATCCCAAGTAATTTTTGAAGAGTTTTTCATCAAAACAGCTTTGGCCTCTATATAATCATCAAAATATTTAAGCCCAAATTTTCGCAGAGAGATTTGAGGCAGCAAATGATTTTTCTGAATGGTTTTGTAAATTAATTCTCGTCCAATAGAGTTTTGATAAATTTGTCGAATGATTGTTTCATTATTTGCTAGGACAATAGGCAAATCCTGCTCAATTCCTGCTTCTTTGGACAGATTATGAGCCTCTTTGAATTGATTTCTTAGGGGTTCGCTTCGATAAGAAACCGTGTTGGTTCTTTCATTATAGTCCATATATCCATTTTCGCTGTCCCACCCTGTAGCATTTAGAACTTGCCGTAAAATAGAATAGGAAAAATGATTTTTATATGGTTTTTGGTAAGTTCTTCCTAATAGATCCTTCCAATTTTCTTCTTGAGAAAATACCTGAAAAATCAAATCTTCGACTGATTCTTCTTTGGTATATCCACTTAAATTACGAAATACGAAAGAATTCAGTTGAATAGGAAAACTATCCTTATACTCTACGCCATCTTCTTCAATATAACGGGAAAGACGTAGGAAATTATTATTTTTTATCTCCGGATCGACCGTTTCCAGCTCATCTTTACGCAATTGAACCGTAAATACAGGACGATTCCCAGCCAGTATAACTCCGTTTCGGTCCTTTATATTCCCTCTTTGAGCCGTTACTTGAACTTCTTTTAATCGTCTAGAATCTGCCAGTTCTCTATAAGATTTTCCTTGAAGGACAGTAATTCGAAACAATTGGAAAATAAGTAACACAAAAAGAGCAAGCACTATGTATTGAAACACATGCATTCGATTCCAGCCTCGAATTTTATTTAGCAAATCTTTCATAAATTACCTTTCTAAATACAAACTTCTTGTATCGAAGATTCGGTCATATATCAAAAATAAAATGAATCCCGTTACAATTCCTGTCGCAATGGAATGAGAAACATCGAAAACAAAATGACCTCTAAACAATAGCAGATATATTCCCGAAAAAAGAGACTGAGCCAACAGTATCCCAATACTCATTAAAAAAGTCGCCAAAGGAGAGGAAAAAAGCTTCAATTTATTGCTAAAGTAAATCAAAAAATATAAAAATACCTCTACCGCTACATAAAACCCTAAATAGGGAGCAACAAAAATGTCCATAAATATACCTACAAAAATGGCATAAATAATTCCATAGGGAATCTTTTTTATTACAAAATAAAAAAATACCATAAAAAATACATCCACCCAGCCAATAAGAGGAATGGTCCAACGAATGGGATGAATAAAGTAAAAAGGTAAGATGAGTAGAATCAAAAAATACAATAGTTTTTTCACCATAAAATCACTCCGTTATTACGAATACAGTATAGAGTTTGTGAAAATTTACAACGGGTACTATACGTATGTTTTTAATCATTTTGTCCTCATCCGTGTTTACTCTATCTACTCTTCCAATATAAATATCTTTTGCATAGACATCGCCAATTCCTGAGGTATATACTTCATCTCCTTGTACAATATCTCCATTCATATCGAAAGCATATCCGGATAAAGAATTGTTTTCTGCTTTTACAATCCCACCTTCTGAATTTCGAACGGTTCGGAATCCAACGGCTGAACCTTCTTCAATGATTGTACTTACTTTCGCCCAATGATTGGATGTTTTTACAACTTTTCCCACAAGCCCCTCAATGGCAACATCTTGTCCACTTTCTGAAGCAATTACAACTGTATCCCCTATTTTTACTCCTTCTTTTTCGCCCTTATCAATAGAAAAGTAGCGGAAATAGGTTCCCTCCGATTTTCCGATTACTCTTGCCTGCAAAAATTTCTTATCGGAATTATTAATCATAGTAAATTCATTCATTAGCTGAGGAGAGCGAGCAATAATATCTTTAAGATTTCGATTTTCCTCTTCCAGTTCCATTAGTTTTTGCTTCATTTCTCGATTGTCTTTTGATAGATTTCCTACGTTTCCAATGGAAATAAGCCCATCTGCAATATATGTAGTTCCTGACCCTAAACTTCTTTGGATTGGACTAAAAATTTCGGCAAGGGATGTTTCCACAAATTCTAAACTTCTATGACCTATATTTGTAAACCCTAGAAACAAAAACACTAAAATAAAAGCAATACTAAAAATCCATTGCTTTTTTAATTTCTTTAATTTATCCATTCATTGGCCTTTCTATAATAAATCTTTTTCTAAAAAACTAAAATACACATTATCTCCAATGATAATATGGTCAACAACAGAAATCCCTAATATTTTCCCCGCTTCTCTCAATCGATCCGTTAAACGCAAATCTTCCTTTGATGGAGTGACAATCCCCGTTGGATGATTGTGCAACAATATAAGAGAATGGCTCTGTCTTGCAATGGCTTTCGAAAATACTTCTCTTGGATGAACGATGGCAGAGTCTACCGTACCTTTGGAAATTCGATCCACAAATTGAATTCTTTTTTTTACGTCTAATCCTACAACATAAAACATTTCAATGGGCAAAAAACGCATCTCCGACATAAATATACGAACTGCATCTGCAGGACTTGTTATACTTGTAAATTCTGTAGCAGATCCCTTTCCAATTCTCTTAGAAATCTCCACCATCGCTATAAGTTCACAAGCCTTTGCGGGGCCAATCCCCTTAATCTGATGAAACTCATCTAGCGTCGCATGAATTAAGGCAGGTAGCCCTGAATAATTATAATTTAATTCACTAATTTCAGACAAAAGCCTGCGAGACATTTCCAATACGGTTTCCTCTTTTGTACCGGTCCTTAATAAAATAGCTAAAAGTTCCTCATCAGATAAACTTTCTGGGCCTTTTAACATCAATTTTTCCCTAGGGCGCAACTCTTGAGAGAAATCCTTCATTGTTTTTCGTTTTTCTAAGCCATTGAAGCGTTCCATGGTTATACTCCTATATTTTGAAAATAGCTCTTTATATATGCAATAGGCAATCCAATTACATTTTCTAACTCGCCCGTATATCCTTTAACCAATTTTTCTCCATACCCTTGAATGCCGTAAGCACCGGCTTTATCTATATATTCCCCTGTATCCAAATAGGCTTCCACTTCTTCTTCTGTCAAAGAATAAAATGTGACCAGGGTTTCTACGCAATCTACCACTTTATCTTCCTTAGAAAAAATTGCAATTCCCGAAATCACTCTATGGGTACGACCACTTAATAAGCGGAGCATTTCTTTCGCTTCTTCGCGATTTTTAGGTTTCCCCAAAATTTTATCTTCATAAACTACAATTGTGTCGCTTCCTATTACAATTTTTTCTTGTTCTTCTGAAAAAATCGAATACGCCTTTCCATAAGCCGATGCCATCGCACAAATTCTTGGATCCAAACATTGGATTTCTTCTTCATTGAATTTTGGAGCCTGAATCTGAAATTCTTCTACACATCTTTTCAAAAGCTCTTTTCTTCTTGGAGAAGTGGACGCTAAAATAATTTCCTTCAAAATTCCATCCTCCCTCTAAAACCAATTTTTTCCATTTGCTGAATCAATATTTTTGAGGCAATCCCTACAAATATACCAGTAAAAATCCCTAAAACCAATAAAAGAGGCAAATAAGAAAAAATTCCTATATTCTGTACAATGAAGTAGGCTACCGTTACTTGCCCTATATTATGAAATAAAGACCCTACTAGACTGACGCCGATTAAAGAAAATCCTCGTACTTTATAGGCAAAAAGGGACATAAAAATAGAAGACAAGAAAGCGCCTGCAAAACTATAGAAAAAACTCATCACATTGCCTGTAACAAGCATTAACAAAACGGATTTCAATAGAGCAACCGTAATCCCTTCCTTCCATCCAAAAACAACAATGGAAGTCAATATCACAATGTTGGATAATCCCAAACGTGCTCCTGGCATAGCAATTGGTAAGGGAATGCTATTTTCAATAAATCCGATGGCAACACCTATGGCAACAAGTAAACTAAGGAAAATTTGTTTTCGTAACTTCGTATTTCTCATAATTACCTCAACATAACATCCAAATCATCATCTGCTGTTTCTGATTTAATCTCAACAATTACACGATGAGGTAAACAAACGATCATTTCCCCTGTATCTTTTATTGGAGCCATATTAATACAGATTTGATCTGGGCAATCTGCTTCAATCATAGAAACACCTTCTTCCGTAATTTTTACATAATTGGTTCCCCCAACACCTTCGATCTTAATTTTCTTCCCAAAGGAATTTTTATCCCAATTTATATGCTGTGTTTCTTTTCCATTTACTTGAATACTTATATATTTATCTGCTGCTTTAGATTTTGTGGGCATCATAAAAGGAATTCCCACTCCTAATGCAACTAGTAAAACAATCGCTATTACAATTAAATCTTTTTTCTTCATAGTTCCCCCTATTTCTCAGATTCATTCTTCATTATACCATATTCCAAAATAGGATTCATAAATTCAAAGAAAATGGGTACAAAAAAACCTTAGATCCAAAGACCTAAGGTTTTTGTTATTTAAGCGTTTGTTTTTTGAGCCGCTGCTTCTTTTGCCGCTTTCGCTTTTGCTTCTTTCGCTAAACGATCTTTTTCTTTCATTTTTTCTAAACGCTCTTTGTAATCAACATCAATGGCTCCAGTTGGACACTTAGAAGCACAAATACCACAGTTGATACATTTTTCATAATCGATTTTAGCCAAATTATCTGTAACGTGAATTGCATCTTTTGGACAGCTTTTTTCACAAATACCACAAGCAATACATCCTACACTACAGTTTGCACGAACAACTTTACCAGCATCATGTGTAGAACATTTTACCTCTGTTTGTTGTTTGTATGGCATTAAACCAATAATATTTTTAGGGCAAATATCAATACATTTACGACAAGCTACACATTTTTCTTTGTCTACAACAGCCACCCCGTTTACTACATGAATTGCGTCAAACTCACATGCAGCAACACAAGTACCGCCACCTAGACAACCAGAAGAACAACTTTTTGCTCCTTGTGCAAAGTCTCCCATTAGACGACAGTCAACCAAACCATTGTATTGGAATTTGTCTTTTGCCGCATCGCAAGTACCTTGACAACGAACAACCGCTACTTCTTTTTCCATTTCACCAGCGTTTACTCCCATAATAGAAGCAACTTCTTGTGCAACCTCTTGTCCACCAATAGCACAACCATTTGCAGGTGCGCTACCTGCAGCAATGGCATTTGCCAATCCTTCACATCCTGGGAATCCACAAGCACCACAGTTCGCACCTGGTAGGGCATCTAAAACTTGAGCTACTCTAGGGTCCATCTCTACGAAGAACACTTTTGCTGCTACTGCTAAAACAACTCCGAATACAAGGCCCATAACTCCAAGTATAAGTGTTGCAAATAGAATATTATCCATATATCTCGCCTCCTATACTAGGCCTTGGAAGCCATAAAATGCAATTGCCATTAATCCAGCGCTCATCAATGCAATAGGAACGCCTTGCAATGGTTTTGGAACAGGTACAATTTCAAGTCTTTCACGTAAAGCACTAAGTAAAATCAATGCCAAAGTGAAACCTAGAGAAGCACCCAATCCACTAAATAATGTTTCAATGAAATTGTATTCATTTTGAATGTTAAGTACAGTTACACCTAATACCATACAGTTTGTAGTAATCAATGGTAAGTAAACACCCATTGCATTGTATAATGCAGGAGATGATTTTTTGATGAACATTTCTACAAATTGCACCAAAGATGCAATTACGAGAATGAATACAATTGTTTGTAAATATTGAAGTCCTAATGGATTCAATACGAAAGTTTGAAGTAACCAAGTAACTGCAGAAGCAATTACTACTACAAATGTTACGGCCACACCCATACCAACCGCTGTTTCCGTTTTGGAAGAAACTCCTAAGAAAGGACAAATCCCCAAGAACTGAGCGAAAATATAGTTGTTAACCAAAATAGTTGAAATAAGTATCGTTAAAATATTTTCCATCACTTAGCCTCCTAGTTTGCTCTTTTTTTCATAAAGCCACGGAATCCAGCGATAAGAAGTCCTAGAAGCATAAATGCTCCAGCAGGAGATACTAAAAATCCAATTCCAGGATAGCTTTCAGGGAAAATTTGCATTCCCAATAAAGATCCAGAGCCAAATAATTCACGGATAAAGCCCATTGCGATAACTGCTAAACTGTATCCAACGCCTGACCCAATTCCTTGTACAAGCGATGGAATTACTTTATTTTCATAAGCAAATCCCTCTGCTCCACCAAGAATCAAGCAGTTTACTACGATCAATGGAAGGAAAATACCTAATGCAGAGTAGATTGCTGGAACGTAAGCATGTAGAATCATTTCTACTAATGTTACGAATGTTGCAATTACAACGATAAACGCTGGGATACGAATTTTATCAGGAATTACCTTTCTTAATAAAGAAACTACTGCATTTGACATCATAGCTACAAAAGTTACCGCAGCACCCATTGCAATACTATTTGTCAAAGTATTTGTTACGGCCAACACAGAACACAAACCAATCAATTGCATAAAAATTGGATTGTTCTTTAGAATACTACTGCTAAAAACTTTAGATAAACTCATTTAGAACCCTCCTTTTTATTGTGCACTGATTGTGTCGTATTCAACCAACACAGAGTTTAACGCATCCAATACCGCAGAAGTAGAAACTGTTGCACCGCTAATTAATGGAGCTTCATTTTCATTTGCTGCCTCTTGAGATCCTACTAATTCTCCACCAGAGAAGTTTTTGCCTGCAAATTTTTCATAATAAGTCGGTTCAGTAATTTTTGTACCGATACCTGGTGTTTCTGCATTTTGGATATTTCTAAAACCAGCAATGGTTTTATCGTTTAATAGACCCACTGCATTTTGCATTTGTCCACCATATCCATATGCGTAGAAGTTCACACCGTATCCTACAACTTCTCCACCTTTTTTCGCTACGAAAATATCAGCAATTTGTGGATATTGTTCCATTAAAGATGCTTTTTTTGCATCTTCCATTGGCTCAAAATCATCTGCTAAATCTCCATAGATATCTACATATGCTTCTACTGATTTTTGGAATTCTGCTTCTGCAATAACAGGAGATGTAAACCCATTAACAGCAGCTAAGATAGCTCCTGCAGCCGCAGAAAATATTAATAAAACTAAACCTAGACGAAGATATTCTTTCATTTATTTCGCCTCCCCGTATGCTTCTGTTTTTGTCAAACGGTCAATCAAAGGTGAAGCAACATTCATTAGCAAAATAGAATAAGATACACCTTCAGCCATCGAACCTTTTGTACGAATAACTGCAGTTAAAAGACCACAACCAATGGCAAAAATAATTTTACCTTTTTTATTTGCTGGTGTTGAACTATAGTCAGTTGCCATAAAGAAAGCACCTAAGAATAAACCACCACCAAGAACTTCATAAGGAAGAAGATCTGTTGGAATTCCCAAAATCAAACAGAAAATAGCTGTTACTATAACGTAGATTACTGGAGTTTTCCAATCAATTACTTTACGAATAATTAAGTACAATGCACCAATTAATAATAGTAGAGCAGAAGTTTCACCAATTACCCCACCGATGTCACCAATAAACATACGGCTTAAAGAAGGCAATGCAGATAAATCTCCCCCTTGTTTGATAATGCTCAATGGAGTCGCTGCTGCAATTCCATCAGGATTTGTATAAGCAGTCATCAATCCTGGCCAAGAAGCCATACACATAGCACGAGCTGCCAAAGCAGGATTCACAAAGTTACCACCAATACCACCAAAACATTCTTTTACTAAAACAATCGCAAAAACTGCACCGATAGCTACAACGTACCAAGGTACGCCAGCAGGCATATTCATTGCCAATAAAATACCAGTAACAACAGCAGATAAATCTCCCACTTGAATTGGTTTTTTTGTCAACTTTTGGAAGATATATTCACTAGCTACACAACATACAATACTAATTAGATAAATCCAAACAGCGCTCATACCAAAGAAATACACACTACCAGCAATAGCAGGGATTAACGCAATAATCACATCGCGCATAATCTTTGTTACTGTATCGTTAGAGCGAATATGAGGAGCCAATTGGACAAAATGGCCATCACCTTGTAAGGCCATGGATTGATTCACTTGATTCTTTTCCACAATAGTCCCTCCTATTTTTTCGTAGCGAATGCACGTACTTCACGTTTTGCAAGTTTCAAAGATTCACTTAAATAACGTTTAGCAGGACAAACGAAACTACAGATACCACATTCCATACATTGATCTGCATGATATTCTTGACACAAATCAACACGATTTCTCTTAATCGCCGCATTGATTTTTGTTGGATTAATGTTCGCTGGGCAATGATCTACACAACGACTACATTGAATACATGGAGATTCCACTTTTTCTTGAATTTCAACATCAGTGAATACAAGAATACCAGATGTGGTTTTCGTAATAGGAGCATCTAAGTTAAATACAGACTTACCAGTCATAGGACCACCACAAATGATTTCAATGGTGTTATCTTTTACTCCACCACAGAATTCTAGGATATCACGAACTGGAGTACCAATACGTACTGCAATATTCTTAGGCTCAACAATTCCTGAACCAGAAACAGTGATAATACGTTCATAAGAAGGAATTCCCTTAGTAATCAAATCGTAGTATGCTTTCGCAGTCGCTACATTTGTTAAGAATACCCCTACATCATTTGTAACCCCATTTTGAGGAACAATTCTACCAACAACTGCCTCTGATTGACGCTTACTATCCCCTTGAGGATATTTTGTCTTCATTGTAGCTACTTTCAAGCCTTTGTATTCATTTGCTACCATTTGATTTAACTTTTCAATAGCATCTGGCTTGTTTTCCTCAATTGCAACATAGGCCTCTTCGGTATTGTATAAGTCCGCAAATAAACGTAAAGAGCCCAACAATTCATCGCTTTGTTCTAACATCAAACGATGGTCGCAAGTTAAAAATGGTTCACACTCTGCCCCATTCAAAATAACTACATCAAGTACAGGATCTACACCTTTTAATTTTGCGTGTAATGGGAATCCTGCCCCACCCATACCAACAATACCTGCATTTTTAACAAGTGTCATGATCTCATCAATCGATAGATCTTTGTAATTGTCGATTGGTTTAATGCTTGGATCTAACTCGTCTTTTCCATCAGATTCAATCACTACCATATCTGCAAAACGAGAATCCGCTGCAAATCCTTTTTCGATTCCAACTACAGTTCCTGAAACACTACTATGTACGGCAGCAGATACAAAAGCCTCCGTATTACCTACAATTTGGCCTACATAAACATGATCCCCAACACTTACAGTTGGTTGACATGGAGCTCCGATATGTTGACTCATTGGAATACGAACCAACTTTGGAGTAGGCATCTTTTCAATTGCAATCCCTTCCGTGGCTTCCTTGTGTTCATCAAAATGAACGCCGCCCACAGAGAATGTGAGATTAGTTTTTGCCATTCTTTCACCCCTTGCATGCATTTAAAACACAGTTATCCTGTCTTCAATAGGCAAGCGTTTTATTGATAACGCGCAATTAGGAGCTTACTTCTATAAGCTCCGAAATCCATTGAAGAATATAACAGGTTCCTTCCTTACCTACTATAGCAAAATAGAGAGAAAAAATCTACATGTGGAATCGATATGTGAAAATTTTCCTCATTTTCCCAATGTATATTAAACACAATGTATATTCTTTCCCTTATTTATGATAATCGCTTTCATTTATTTGGATTTTCAGCAAATTTTACCGAATTTAATATTTTATATACATTTTTTTGAAATACAATTTAGAATATTTTTTGATATAACGTTCTTAGTATTTTTTCATTCCTTTTCCTTTATTTAATAACGATTCTTTTCTACAATTTCTTTTCTTCGTGCAACTTTGTTTTATTGGAGTCATATTTTATGAATTTATACAACCTTATACTAAAATAAAAAATGCTCCCATTTCATCGAATTAATGGAAACATTTTTATAGAGCTAACCTTTATAATTTTTAAGAAGCATAAGCATCTCCACCGACTACTTCCCCATCATACGCATCAACATATACGAACACATCGTGTATTTGTACTTCATAAACTAAATGAACTACATCTGGTTCTATTTTTCCCACTTCTGTTGTATCCACCTTAGAATATTCTGGCATATGAGCCAAGAAATTATTTGATTTTTCTACATCAAGGATTGCTGTTGTCTCCTCTTTCGCACGTTCTAGAATATCTTCAGATACAACCTCTTCAGCAATTTTTATAGCTTCTTCCTCGCTAATCTTTGGTGGTTCTGTTATATCAAATTCTTTTCGAATATTATAGCCTATAACAGCATTCCTAATATTATCAAAATCTATAGAAACACACATATACGGATTGAAAATTTTTGCTGGATTTTCCTTAGAAAAATCGTATTTTAGATACGATCTAGTTAAATATCCCTGCTTCTCTTGATCAAACTCAGAGGGAACGTATTTATCTCGAATGAAATCAACATAATCTCTCTTAGGAAAAGGAACCTCTTCTTCATTTATATCCTTCCATTCGTTATTTATCGTAGCATCAATAACATTACTATTTTCATCAAATAAATATTCGTCTCCACTTTCAAATTTTAAAACAACACTTCCATCCTTATTTCTCACAGCCATTTCTTTCAATTTTTCAAGAGGGACTTCCTCTCCTTGAAAATCCTTAATCGTAGTGCCAATTTTTTGAAAATCAACTTCTTTTGGTTTATCGATAACTTTTTCAGGAGTTTTTGAACATGCTATCAAGAAAAAGAAAAGACTCAGAAAAATACCAAATAGGATTGAATACTTTTTTTTATTACTAAACATCTTGATCTCCTTGAACCTTTCCGGTTATATTTTTATCTCCCTAAAAACGAACTGCTTGATAACCTTCTTAAACATTATAAGCCTTTACCGCGTTTTCATAAAATCCTCGGTTTGGATAGGCTACGACCGACTTTTTTAATTTACCTATATAATTGTGCATCCTACCTAAATTCACTTTTTGAAACCGTCCGACAAATATTGTTTCACTAGAATAAGAATAGCACATTTTTAGAAAAAGAGCGACATGAAAGAGGCTGTTTATCCTCTATATTCATTGTTTTTCTAACGATGAATTCGAAGTTTGCTTTGCTCCATGAATTCGATCAAATCCTTTTGAAGCATGAAGACAATATTCTATTTAATAAATCTTATACAAAGGAAAATTTTTTATCCTCCTTTTTCTTTTATACAAGATATTTATGTAAGCGAAATAAGCTTGTCGCTTATTGCCCCTCATTCTTTGTCATAATCATTATAAATAGTCTCAAGTGTTCTAAGATCTGTTATAGACCATTTTTTATAATAATTGTCGTATTCATCCAATGGCCTTTCTGCCCGAACTCTATAGCTGTTAAAATTATATCTTTCTTCCGTTTCCAATCGAAATGTGGGAGCGTCGTCCTTAGAAATCGATTCATTTAAGAAAATATTGACTTGGAAGCTATCTGCATATCTTTCTTCATTCCAATAACTGTTTCCCATCTTCTTTATTTCAGAATAAGGAAAAAAGCTTGCTACATCTTCTTTTAAGACGATTAATTCCTCTTTTGTCATCTCCTCCTTCCCTATAGAAAAAGCAATATCAAAAATTGTACCATACATGCTATATTTTACGTCTTTAATCTCAGGATATTTTTCCATGATTTCATTTTTAAACGTCATCATCCTTTCATTGTAATAAGCTTTCGGCCCATATGTATTCCACAAATAGAAGCCAAGAACCCCTATAAAGATAACCAAAATAAACACAAAAATTTTTTTCATAATATTCTCCTATTTTGACTTTAGACTTTTATACTTTTTTCTCCTCATTTCCCTAAATATACTTATAAATCTGAAGACTGTATTTTATTTCCATCCTAAAACGGCTGTAAACGGCTTAAAATAGCGTAATTTAATTTCCCTCTTAGGAAAACTCAAACAGGAAAAAAACGGGGACTTAGTATAAATAAACGTGAATAGACGTTAATAAACGAAAAACGCCTATCGCTGAAACCCTGTAAATTACAGTAAACAACGATAGACGTTAATATACGATTGGTGCGGAGGATGGGACTTGAACCCACACGTACATTCATACACATGCCCCTCAAACATGCCTGTCTGCCGATTCCAGCACCTCCGCTTGTATTACGAGGACAGTGAAATATTTGGAACACCTCGGAATACGTTGTAAACCGTTGGATTTAGCTCTTCATCAATTTTTTCGCTTTTTATAAGAACCCGTTGCTTATAAAATAACGGAACCAACGGCGCATCATCAAAAAAGATTTCGTTCATTTGATTTCGTAATTCTTTTTGTTTTTCCGAATTATTTTTCAAAGCGTATTGATTTAATAAAGCATCCATTTCGCTATTTCCATAACGGCTTAAATTCATAACTCCTATTCCATTGGAATGCAAAAGAGCTGCAAAATCAGGGATAGAGGAAAATTGAACTCCATAAAGAGCCATCTGATAATTTCCATTGATAACAGATGCTCCTATTTCTTCTTCTACCGAAGGCGATAATTCACAGCGAATTCCAATATTTCTCAAATCACTTATGATAAATTCCGCTTCGGTTCGGCGAAGATAATTTTCCGTATTCGTAACCATTTGAATGGCGAGGCGTTCTCCTGAAGGAAACTCTAACCACCCGTCATTGTTACTATCTTTGAACCCTGCTTCTCGAAGTATTTCACTTGATCTCTCGGAATCATAGTATACCTCTTCTGAAGACAAAAGTCCATAGCTATTTTTTTCATTGATGATTGTATCTACGGCCTGGGCTTGAGATAAATAGAGGCTATCGATTATCCTTCTTCGATTGATTCCTTTTGCAATGGCTTGTCTCAGAGCTTTTCCTTGTTGTCCCGAAAAAATTTCTGCTTGCATATTAAAACTAATTATCTCTAAATCGTTGCTTCCATAACTTTCCAAACCAATATTGGAATTGGAACGATAAGAATCCCAGGTATAATCGTCCATCATCATTAAATCCAATTGCCCTGCATCAAAGGCTTGTCGAATTTTTTCTTGATTCTCCATAATTTTCCCTGTGACTTGATTCAAATAAGGAACGTTTTGATGATAATTTACATTTCCTTTCAAGACAATCTCCTTGTTTGGTTCGTATTTTTCTAAAGTAAAGGGACCCGATACCAGAACTTTGAAATTTTCTGTACTAACCATATCATCCATTGTCATAAGATGGCTAGGAAGAATGGGAAAGGTTAAAATTTGCAATATATTTCCATAAGGCTTATCAAATTGAAAATCTACATTTCTATCATCAAATACAATAGCTCTGCCAAAATTTTCTATGGAAAATCCATTGGCTGTGGTGACGGCGTGTCTTAACAAATTATAGTAAGCAGAATCTTCTGGCAAAAATTTCAAAGCGTTAAAGGTATTGGCTACATCTTTTGCCGTTAATTTTGTACCGTCTTCCCAAAAGACATTGTCTCGAATGGTTACACTCACAGTGTATCCATCATTGCTCACCTGGTAGTGTTCAGCAATGGATGGAACGGTTTCTCCATTTTCTTCCATGGTAAAAAGCTGATCGTACATTAATTTTGAAAATTGAAAATAATCGTTGTTCTTTGTTAATAAGGGATTTAAAGTATCAAAATTCCGTAAGCCAATGGTAATTCCGCCTCCCAACCGAGGAGAGTTGTCCTTTACGTCTTCGGAGTTTACCGATTCTACGTTTACTCCTCCACCCCATTGGCATCCTGTTAATAGTAAACCCAAAAGAAAAACCATTATAAAACTATATTTCTTCACAAACCGTTTCCTCCAAAACCATCAAAGCATCATCTATTTGCTTTTTCAAAAGCTCAATTGTTCCGCTATTGTTGATTACAATATCGCTTCGTTCTCTCTTTTCCTCCATAGGCATCTGAGAGTTCATCTTTTCTTTGGCATATTCACAAGAGATCTTATCTCTTTCCATTAATCGTTTGATTCGAATGGAATCTTCCGTATCGATCAACCAAATTTCATGAAATTTTATAGGAAATTCTCCCGTTTTTTTCATCGTTTCAAACAATAGAGGAATGTCAAAAAAAACAATTTTTCCTTGGGCAGAATCCCCTTCTTCTTCCATTTTTTGAAAAATAAGAGGATGCAACAATTTGTTTAATGCTTCCCTTTTTTCTTCTTCTCTGAAAATTAAGGCGCCCATTTTTTCTCGGTCCAATCGCCCTTCTTTTATTATCTCTTCTCCAAAGAATTCACGAATCTTTTGTAACCCTTCAGAATTTGGTTCCACAACCTCTCGTGCAATCACATCTGCATCAATAACGGTATATCCCTTTTTCCGAATGTATTCTGTGGCTTGGCTTTTACCAGAGGCGATTCCTCCCGTAATTCCAACCCATCTTTTATTTTGTTTCATACCAAGTATCCCCCGTTGAAAGCTCGACCAAAACAGGAACATTTAGTGTCATGGCATTTTCCATGGTAGATTGCAAAAGTTTCTTTACTTCCTCAAGTTCATTTTCTTCTGTTTCAATAATTAATTCATCGTGAACTTGCAAAATTAATTTGGAACGATAGTTTCCTTCTTTTAACTTTTTATAAACTTGCACCATGGCCAATTTAATCATATCGGCTGCCGTGCCTTGAATGGGCATATTCAAGGCGATTCGCTCTCCAAAAGAGCGGATACTAAAGTTCTTGGCTGCCAATTCTGGAATATATCGTCTACGATGGAACAAAGTTTCTACGTAGCCTTGTTCTTTTCCTACTTCCACAATTTCCTTCATAAAAGTATGAACGCCATCAAATTTTTCTAAATAATTATCGATATATTCTTTGGCTTCTTTTCTAGAAATGTTCAAATCTTGGGATAAACCATAATCACTGATTCCATAAACAATCCCAAAATTTACGGCTTTGGCACGAGAACGCATAAGAGAAGATACCTCCTCTTTCTCTACATGGAATACTTGAGATGCCGTTGTTCTATGAATGTCCTCTTCCTCATTAAATGCCTTTTTCATAACTTCATCATCTGAAATATGGGCCAAAATACGCAACTCAATTTGAGAATAATCTGCATCTACATATTTCTTTCCTTCTCCTGCTGAAAAAGCCTTTCGAATGCTTCGGCCTACTTCCGTTTTTATCGGAATATTTTGCAAATTGGGTTCGGTACTTGAAATCCGACCCGTCGCAGCAACAGTTTGTTGGAAAATAGAATGCACCTTCCCATCTAGAGGATTTACAGCCTTTTTCAAACCTTCAATGTAAGTGGAATTGATTTTAGATAATTGTCGATATAACAAGATCATATCGATGATGGGGCTTTCTTCTCGCAATTTTTCCAAAACTTCTACGCTAGTGCTATAGCCTGTTTTCGTCTTTTTAATCGGTGTAAGACCCATGTTTTCAAAAAGTACTACACCCAACTGCTTGGGGCTGTTCAGATTGAATTCCTCTCCTGAAATTTCATAAATTTCCTTTGTCAAACGATCAATTTCCTCTTGTAGAGAACTTCCGATTTCATCTAAAGTCTCTACATCTAAGCACATTCCTTCCAATTCCATAGAAGCAAGCACCTCAACCAAAGGCATTTCCATATCGTAAAACAAAGCTTCCATATTTAATTCTTTGATTTTTTCCTTTTGAGAAGAAACAATCGTAGGCAAATTTTTATGCACTCCATTTAGATAAGTGATAATCTCAGATTCTTCCAACTCAGCAATCTTTTTCTTGGATTTTCCTGACCCCAAATAATCTTCCAAATTCGCCGTATTTTTATTTCTATAGGTGTTGACTAAATAGCCCAAATCATAACTGGATTTTGTTGGATCCAATAAATATTCTGCAATGGAAGCATCATGGGAAAAGTTTTTTGGCTCCATTTCAAAATGCAATAAATACAATAGGTCGTTCTTCAAATCAATCCCACGCTTTTCAACGGTTTCCTCTTCCACCATTGGTTTTAAGGCGAGAATGTCTTCTTTTCCCTTTATTTTTATAACGTAAGCCTGGTTGGTTCCATTGGACAACAAGATATAATTTGGCAAAGAGCCTTCATAAATTTTACCATCTGATAAACTATGGATGTAAATTACTTTATCATCAGATAGCTTTTCTACCGCCTCTTTTATGTTGGCAAAACGAATCTCGTCCTCTTTTTCTTCTTCTATTACAATTTCTTCTTCTGGCAAACGAGAAAGTAGCGTAAAGAATTCATACTCCTTGAACATCTCTCGAAGAGCGTCTAAATCATATTCTTTTCGCAGCAAGTCCGGCATTTCATATTCCAAAGGAATGGAGGTAATAATTTCCCCCAATTTCCGACTCATAAAGGCTTGTACCTTATTCTCCAATAATTTTTCCTTGCGTTTTGCTCCAGAAATGGAGTCGATATTTTCATACACGCCTTCCAAAGTAGAATAGTCTTTCAATAAGGCAATTCCTGTCTTTTCGCCGATACCAGGAACCCCTGGAATATTATCTGAAGAATCCCCCATTAAGCCCTTTAAGTCGATCAATTGCAAGGGAGACAAGCCGTACTCCTTTTGGATTCTTTCCACATTGTATATTTCCAATTGAGTAATGCCCTTTTTGGTCATTAAGACAAAAATTCCATCCTCAACCAACTGATAATAATCTCGATCCCCCGTAAGTAAATAGGTCTCAATTCCCTCTTTTTGAGCCAAGCGAGAAAGACTTCCTGCTAAGTCATCTGCTTCATATTCTGGAGAATCCATTACAACAATATTCATTTTTTTCAAAATCTCCATTAAAATCGGCCATTGTTGATCCAATTCTGTGGGCATCTTTTGACGAGTTCCCTTATACTCCTTGTAAATTTCATGACGAAAAGTTCTCCCTTTCTGATCAAAACATATAGTCAGATAGTCTGGGTCAATTTTATCAATGGCATTTTCCATCATAGAGATAAAACCATAAACTGCGTTGGTGTATACGCCTCGTTTCGTCTTTAATAAAGGCAAGGCGTAAAAAGCACGAAAAAACAAACTACTACCATCTATTACAAGAAATTTTTTCTTTTCCATCCAATTCCTCAACTTTCCTATTTCATCATTACCTGTTATAATGTTCTTACTTACTATTGTAACAGTTCCAGAAGAATTCTGTTGAAGGAATTTCTTAAAAAAATACTTTACAAATATTTTATATAGTGTTATAGTAATAAGGTAGTGATTCGCCGAAGTGATGGAATTGGCAGACGTACTGGACTCAAAATCCAGCGGTGGCAACACCGTGCGGGTTCAAGTCCCGCCTTCGGCACCATGAAGAAAATCATTTCTAAGAAAAGTCTTGAAAGTTAGTTATATACTTGCTTTCAAGGCTTTTTTTGTTGTACTCTTAATGAAAAAAATGCAAGCAATGTTTGTGTTATCCGTATTTAACTATGTTAAATTCTAGTGATATGTTATGGCAGACGTAAGAAACTAACTACAGAAATCTAATAGTTCAAAACGTACGGAAAAGCAAACATATGAGAACAGAAAGGAGAGTACATGAAAAAAAGAATTGATGTTGATAGGTTTGACGATAAACAGAGAGAGTTTCTCAAACACAAACAAATTCAAGGAGTTGCAAACACAACCATACCTAACTATCTAAAGATGTTTAATAATATCTTAGAACGATTGGGAGAACCATTAAACTATAGCAATCAAAAGGATTTTGAAAATCAGATAGCAACCTACTTTATTCAGATTCAAGAATTAAATGGCGGTTATAATTCCTATCGTTCAAACTTTAATTGTTACTTTAATTGGTTAGAAGAAAAAGGATATATTAAAGTCAATCCGATTCATTCCTTGAAGATACCAAAGAAAAAAGATTTAGCACAACCAAGACCAGCAGAAGAAGAATCTATAAAAGAGATATTAGAAATAATAGACCTAAAATCTTTTACAGGCTTTAGAGATTATTGTTATATCCTATTAACCGTTGATACAGGCATAAGACCAGCAGAAAGCAGTAGAATTTATTGGAATTTAATTGATGATGTCAAGGGAACATTAACCATTACACCCGAGATAGGGAAATGCAAAAAAGGAAGAGTGTTACCCTTATCCCCTATTGTCTTAGAGAACCTAAAGAAACTAAAAAAAATCTATAAAGAATGTTGTTATGAATCTAAGTTTGTATTCTTAACAGAAACAGGAACACAATCCACAACAACAACCTTTCAAAGAAGATTAAAAAAGTATTCTGATGAAATCACAGGAAAGAAAGTAACACCTTATATGTTACGTCACTTTTTTGCTACAAGATACTTAGAGAACAACGGCAACCTTTTATATTTACAGTATTTAATGGGTCATGAAGATATAGAAATGACTAAGAAATATGTAGGAATCAATCAGACAGCAATAGGAATAGAACATTGTAAATGTTCCCCTTTAGGAAACATAGTACAACGTAATACTAGAGTAAGAAAACTATTTAAGTGAATAAGGAGATTTCAAAAATGGAAGAATTAAAATATATAAATAATTATGGGTATGAGTTTGAAGATGAAAAACAAATGATTTATGATGATATGTTGTTAACCGCCGAAAGATTAGTAGAATTAGAAAACAAAATAGATGAGTTTATTTTGTTTAGTTGTTCCCCCTATTCAGAATTGAAATATCTAAAAGTAAAAAATATCATTCATGAAATTCTAGAAGAAGTTGACGCAGATATTAGACAGGAAGATAAAAAGGTAGTATATTATGAAAACATGGATTTATAGAAATATAGCAAGAACATTAGAGAATGAATAATGAATTAAGAATAAATTAAAAGAGGGAAACAATTCCCTCTTTTTTTATTTCTCTATACAATTAAAACAACTAAAGGGAGTAACGTTTTGTTACCCCCTCTTATATTATGATGTCAATTGAATGGATTCCCAAAGTAAGAAACAGAAATGATGAAATAAAACAGACTTAAACAAATAATTATGTTTTCTTAACTCTTTTATCATAAAACCAAGCCTCAGAATCCATTCTAAGACGTTTTTATTATTTATTCGATTAATTCCATTACTTATATACAAAAATTCCTTAGAATTGATTATATGACGTCATAATGCTATTCCATATATTTATCCTATTTATTTATTAAAAATCCTTTCTTTTCTATAATATTATAACAGAACACAATCATTCCTTGATAATTCCTACCTATACCCTATTTATTTATTCTTTTCTATCCATTATCCTATAAATATATACACACTAATAAAAATATAGTGTCGGAAATTTTTGAAATTCTTTATATATATATAGAAAATCACAACTAAAAAAACAGAAAGTATTATACAAACCATACTAAGCTAGATAAAGAAAACGTTTTATGTTACAATAAGTGAAAATATTAAACATTAAATAAATTAAGAAAGGAAAAAAGAAAATGAAAAAGATAGGAATCGTATTATCCTTATTTAGTTTGTTGTTGATGACGTCATGTAATAATGAAGAAACAGGATTTGAATCAGATTTTATAAAAAGAGATGATGTGGAAATTATAAGTGAAAGTGAATGGCTTGATGAAGATGTAATTAAATCAGTTGGTATGAAAAAAATGGTCATAGAGGGAGATTACAATAAAGATGGCAAAGAAGATAATTTTAATGGTTGGGCATTAATTGCTTTGCAAGATGCCTATAAGAATGGATTAAAACCCCCTTCTTTAGTTGAAGGTACTTTAGGTACTATGGAGCTTGAGAATGAAAGTGATTATGATGTTTTGTCTTATATATTTACATTAAAGAACAATAAAAAACAGGAATACTCTGTTAGAACAGACGATATAGTGCCTAGAAAAACAACTGAACTTCTTCTTAATAAAGATATTACAGGAATAATAGATTTTGAATTTCCTCAAGAATCTAATTTCAATGAGATATCTATGACACAAAATGAAGAATTTATCATTTATGGAACTCATCATTTGCCTCATTATGATTATGGAATGTATCGTGATTCTCATTTTGCAAAAGGTAAAATATATGGGGTAAAAATACTCACAGAGATAAATGAAAATGGAGATAGACACAATAAGTTAAAAACAATGCAATTAAAAATTAAAAATACAGAGAACTAGATGATAAGCGGTAAAATCCGCTTATTTTTTTAATAAAAAATAAAATAAAATTACAATTAAAAAGTTGACAAAAAGTATTCATAAAGTTTAATAAAAGTTTTTACAAATATCTGTAAATATTTATATACCTTTACGAACATTTATGTTATACTATTGCTATCTTAACAAGGGGGAATCAGAATGAATAACAATTATACATACGCTTATGTAAGAGTATCAAGCAAGGAACAAAACACAGATAGACAAGTAGAAGCAATCAAGGAATATTGTAAACAGAATCAAATTGAATTAGAGGAAAGAAATATAATTATTGATAAAGCAAGCGGAAAAGACTTTAACAGGGAAAATTATTCTGTTCTTCGTAATTCTTTATTAAGAAAGGGAGATACTTTAATTATTAAAGAGTTGGATAGATTAGGAAGAAACAAAACAGAAATCAAAAAAGAATTAGAATATTTCAAAGAACAAGAAATTAGAGTGAAGATATTAAACATTCCTACTACCTTAATAGAATTTACAGGAGAACAATCCCCTCAATGGATATTGGAAATGATAAACAACATTCTAATAGAAGTATTAGGGGCGATTTCAGAAGAGGAACGATTAAAGATAAGACAAAGACAACGAGAAGGAATTGAGATAGCAAAAGCAAACGGAAAACATTTAGGACGTCCTAAAATGAATTTTGAATCCTTAACCGAGAAACAACAAAACCTCATTCATGAATATTATCCAAGATGGCAAAACAAAGAAATAACAGCAACCGACTTTATGAAATTAGTAGAATTAAAAAGAGGAACATTCTATAAAATTATGAATGAATACAAAGAAAGAATGTAATACAATGTATATATAAGACGTCAGAATCGATTCTAAGAGGTTTTTGTTGATGTCACTATAGAATCATATAGGTATTAGAAAGGAATTAGGATATGAACATGAGTTCGAATAATGAAAATTATAACCCCGTTTACATGAACGGCGAAAAGGTATTACAAGATATTATTCAAGCAGAAAAAGAAGGATATAAACATATTCTTATTGTTGCCCCTACAGGTTCGGGGAAAACAAATTTAATGACAAATCATTTATTACCTCATGCAATAGGAGAACAAACGGTATTCCTTTCTAATCGTGCGTTACTAAAAGAACAAACAGCAATAGAAACAACACCCGAGGATATTGTAAGAGGTTTATATAAAAACTATACCTATTGTTATCAGGCTATAGGAAATGCAATCAATACAATATTAGAAGGAGAAAAAATAAAAAGTGAATTAAAGGAATCCAATATAGATGAAAATGAAGAATTAAATAATATCAATGTTGAGGAAATGAAAGAGATTATTCATTCATGTAAACAATTCCTAAAAACAAAAATCAGCAACACAAGATATCTTATATTAGATGAATGTCATTACTTCACTTCTGATAGTGAATTTAACGACAGGACGATAATTGAATATGACTACTTATTAAAGAATACACCTAAAGCGACAAAGATATATTTAACAGCAACACCAGACACATTCTTAAAAGGTTTGGAATACTTTAACGAAATGCACAAAACGGAATTAGAAAAATATAATATAAATACAAAATTAAAAATATTACGACCTATGGAAAATAATATTGTTGACGTCAAAGAACATAACAAAGAACATTATCAGATTCAATTCATTCCTAAAATAAATAAAAGTATTCAAGATAAAAAGAAACATGATATTAGAAGATATATCAAAGACACAAATTTATACAATCAAAAGTTATTAGAATACGAACAAGAAAAGTATTTAACGAAAGAAATCAAAGATAGCAATCAAGAAAATAAGTTCTTATATTTTGCTAGTGATAAAATGTTTGCCGTCCTTATGACTTATTTAGCAAAAGGACAGACAACAGACAATACAATCAATGGTGGTTCTTTTATATGTTCCCTATATGATAATAAAGGTTATGACGATAACGGAAAACAAATACAACAACCTATTAGTTGGAAAGATTATGTTGATATGAAACAAAGAAACAACCTATTAGAGAACAATTATTTTGATTCAAATGTTTTAGTTGCTACAAAAGTTTTAGATAATGGATTTAATATTAACGACAGCAAAGTAAAAAGAATAGTTATAGATTATGCAGAATATGACACAGTGGTTCAAATGATAGGTAGAGTTAGAACCAAAATGAAAGGATATAACAATAAATTAAATATTACTATCATGCAACCAACACCAAACGAAATCACAAGAAAAGTACAAGAGGCAAAAAATAGAGAAAACAAAAATAATAACTCAATTTTACCTCCAACCAATCCATTTCTAAAAGCACAATTAGAACATAAAATAAAGTCATTAAATGATTTAAGAGGTCAAGGAAAATATAATATCCCTACAGAATATGTTAGTATGCTTTCCTACTATTTAGGTTTACCAATGGAAAATATAAATACAATGGAATTAGAAAGATATAACAAATACAAAAGAGATATCAGTAGCAGAATATCAAGAGAAAAGAATAGGATTCAACAAAATAATAAAAGAGCAAAAAAGAAAAAAGAAAAACAAACACAGGCTATTGATAACGCTATAGAATTTATAGAAGAATCTATTGATGACTTTATAAACCTAGAATTATCTAAAGAACAATTTAATAATTTATTAGAAGATATAAATTTCCCTTATAAACAAATAAAAAAAGTAAATGAAATATTTAATAAATTAGGATATAACTTTAATGATAAACAACTAAGAAACCTTGAAAATCCAAAGAAATTTAATAAGATATATACCTTAGTTAAAATTAAGTAATTAAATTAAAACAATACTTTGTGTTTATTTTTTGTTGAAATTCTTTATATATATAGAGAAATCGTGACAGAAAAAAAACACAAAATAAATAAAAGATAAATAAGATTAAAATAAATATTATAAAATACGGGGAATAGTTTTGTTCTATTCCCCTTTTTATTTAGAATAATTAGAATAAATAAATTGTTTGGCTACGGACCAAAAGTCAAGGGTTCGAATCCTCTTAATTAATTTATATAGTTTAATTCTATAAAGAAATATGGGGTCACGTTTCGTGACCCCATTTAGGGAATACAGAATATAAATATTAGTCTATATTTTTTGTGAAGGGTAAACCGTTAAATAAGAAGGAGAAAATTGAATCATGTATTAGTAAACTACCCTTATACATTTTCTGTTGACGTCTATATGTTTTTACATAAAAGTATTGATTAAGATATTGAATGATGGTAAAATTATCATCAATTAAGGGTACAAGTTCAAGGTAATTAACTTTCAATATGTATCTTAGTAGTGATTCGCCGAAGTGATGGAATTGGCAGACGTACTGGACTCAAAATCCAGCGGTGGCAACACCGTGCGGGTTCAAGTCCCGCCTTCGGCACCATGAAGAAACCTGAAGTTTGTAAAATACAGACTTCAGGTTTTTTATTACTATTTTCACAAACCAATTTATAAAAATGAAAAGGCTTTATCTATCTAAGAGAAACTTATAGATGTAGATCTGAATTTTTTATTCTTTTCTCTCTTACTTAAAGTTTTTCCAAAAATCTCTAAAATACATTTCTAAAAAAAAACACAGCCTAAGCTGTGTTTTTCTTATTTTATAAAAGCCAAATATCCTTTGTATGTCATATAGGAATCGGCTTTAGATACCAATTCATAAGGAGCATGCATGGACAACATAGCTGTTCCCATATCCACTACCTCAGCCCCATACTCTGCCAAAATATAGGCTACGGTTCCGCCGCCGCCTTGGTCAACTTTTCCCATGGTTCCTGTTTGCCAAACAACTTTTTCTTTGTTGAGTCTTTCTCGAACCTCTACTAAAAATTCTGCATTGGCATCATTGGTCATAGATTTTCCTCTGGATCCTGTATATTTAATTAAGGTAATTCCATGGCCTACAAAAGCAGAATTCTTTTCATCCATTACTTCTTTGAAGCTTGGATCCATAGCCGATGTTACATCCGCTGAAATCACCTTAGAATTTGCCAAAGCACGACGTACTTTCAATTCAGAATAATCCCCCATAGCATTTACAATTTCTGCCACAGCATTTTCAAAGAATTTTGCTGACATGGAAGTATTTCCTACAGAGCCAATCTCTTCTTTATCCGCAAAAATAGCCACTGCTGTTTCTTTTGGTGCATCTACCTCTAAAATTGCTTTTAAGTTTGCAAAAGAGCACACTCGGTCATCTTGTCCATAAGCAGCCACCATGGAACGATCTAACCCTACATCCTTCGCCTTAAAGGCCGGTACAATGGAAAGCTCTGCCACTTGAAAGTCTTCTTCTACTAAATTGTACTTTTCGTTTAATAATTCCAATACTTTTTCCTTAATGGAATGCTTTTCTTCTCCTTTTTTGGGAGAGTGGCCAATTACCACATTTAACATTTCTCCCGTAATTCCTTCTGCCAAAGTTTTTTTGCTTTGATCCGCTCCTAAATGAGGAAGCAAATCATTAATGAAGAAAATGGGGTCTCCTTCTTCTTCTCCTATAACAATTTTTACTTGGTTCCCTTCTTTATCGTAGGCAATACCATGTAAAGCCAAAGGAATGGTTGGCCATTGGTATTTGCGAATGCCTCCATAATAATGGGTTTTTAACAAGGCCATTTCAGAATCTTCATAAAGAGGACGAACCTTCAAATCCAAACGAGGCGAATCAATATGAGAGGCTACAATTCGCATTCCTTGCTCTAAATCTTCTCCAATAACAAATAAAGCGCAGGATTTGTTTCGATTGTTTAGATAAATCTTATCTCCCTTTTGAATTTTCTTTTCTATGGCCTCTTCTAAGGAAATATATCCCTCTTCTTTCCCTTTGGCAATAATATATTCTACAACTTCTCTTTCCGTCTTTCCTTTGTCGAGAAATTCTTTGTATTCTTCATTGTAGGAAAATAAATGTTCCCTTTCTTTTTCGTCAATAATCTCCCATACGGATTTTTTTTCCATAGATAGCTTCATTTTCTCACTCCTTTATCTTTTTCCCCGTTTCTTCTTTTGGTTCTATACTGGATGCCAGAATCATTTTTCCGATCATCTGTGCTTTCATCCGCTTCCCTGACTCCTTGGTTTCTCCTGTTTCTGAATCAAATAAATCCCCTTGGGAGTTTGCCAAAGAATACCAGTCTACCAAAAATACATTTTGATTTTGATTGGCTACGGTTTCTAATTTTTGATTGAAAGAATCTACCCAAGGATTGTCAGAAACAATATTTACCAAAAGAATTCTCTGCCCGTCGGCCACTTTTACTATTTCTTGTAAAGTAGAAATATCAAAATCTGAATTTTCTCCTAAATGCAATACTATAGGCGTATTGTCCTCCGCCATGTTATCTGCAGTATTTTTTACTAAGTCCACAATTTCATAAAATTGTCGGCCATTTTTCCCGTTATAAATCATCTTTGGCATGTAGTATTTGTATTCCGCTTCATTTTGAACCAAAGAATCGTCTCCAATAAATACGCCCACTTGTTTACTCAAATTTTCCATGTCCAACAGATTTAATCGGTAATTGGGTTGTCTCGCATTGATTTGTTCAACAGAGGCTTCGATTTCCTTTGGAATCTGATAAGGTTCGATTTCTTCGATTAAATCTTCTTGTTCTTCTTCTTTCTTCTCAGAAGTGTTGGATTGTTTTATAGGTGCTGTTTCTTTTCCCCTTGCCATAGGTTTTTGTGTAGCAAAACTATATCCTTGCATTCCTATAAAAAGGATAGCCAAAACCAAATAGATTCTGCCCTTTGAACGAATGCTCAACCGATATATAACCTCTACCACAAAAAAAGTAAGAAGGAGAGATAAAATTACCCCAACTATATTTGATACAGATGCAAGAAAAGGAATTTTTTCCACAAGTATTTTGACAGGATAACTCCATAAAAACAAAAGATAAGCTCTTTTCCCCAAAGACATTACCCATTCCATGGTAATAACATTCGCAATCAGATTTTTTTCTTTTACAATGCTAAACAATAAAATTCCATTTAAGAAAATTACCAATATAGACAAGAAAAAATGAACCGAATGATTTCCATTTAATATGAACAAAGTAAACAAAAATAACGCAATCAAAGTACCGGCAATCATATCCAATACATTTCCGAATTCTTTATTTCTTTGTAAATATCCATAAGCGCCTAAAATAACGCCCCAAGAAAAGGCAAATATTTGTGTGTCAACGCGCATAAATAGTGACATTTTTTCTCCTACAAAAAAGTAAGAAATCATCAATATAATCACCGATAATACCATGATTACCAGTTGGAAAAAAAGGACGTTGATTTGTTTTTGTTTTGTTTTTTTCCCGAATAAAAACAAAGACCATAAAATAAGCAATTGAAATACCAAAGAAGGAAACCATAAATGCGAAACCAAAGTGGTTACATTTTGTTTCAAATAGCTAAGGCCACCAAAAACTTGGAACCCGTTTTGAACCATAAAAAATCCAGAGAGTCCTTCTCCTCGAAACAGAGGAAAAGTATCCCAAAAAAAGATTCCTTGGAATAGTGCAGAAATGCATAATACGGGCAAGACAGGACGAACCCATCGTTTCCATTGCTCTACTAGAAATGGCCCTGGATATGTTTTGGATTGAAAATATTCTCCCACCATTTCATATCCTATAAGGGTTATCCAGAAAGTAAATAGCAATATGCCGCCAGTAAGAATATTGGAAAAACTTTGATACAAAAGAATGGGTAAAATTAACGCTCCTTGCAAAACGAGTAGTCTATCTTTTAATTCTTTTTGTCTTTCTTTCATTTCACTTCCTCATTTTCTTAAGATATATTTTACATTATAGCATAAAGGAAAAATCAAAAATAAATTTTACCTTATTTCGTTTTCTTATTTACATAAAAGAATAAAAAAAGAACTTCAAAAAGCAAAAGCTTCTTGAAGTTCTTTTTGGTGCACCTCCAGAGACTCGAACTCTGGGCCCACTGATTAAGAGTCAGTTGCTCTACCAACTGAGCTAGAGGTGCATAAATTTTTCAACAAGAACAATTATACACCTTTTCTTATCTTTTGTCTATTCACATTCTATCGATTTTGAGAGAAAAATACAATGATAAAACTGCTGACTAAAATGAGCACAATCCCTAAAATACTTTTTACAGATAAAATTTCATTTAACACCAAAAGCCCTACTAAAACTCCCACTAAAGGCTCAAATGTACTTAAAATAGAAGTTTTTTCTGCTCCTATTTTCTTTACAGAAAGTTGATAAAATCCAGTAGCAATTACAGTCAATACATTGGAGAATAAGAACAATCCTATCCAAACAGGAAGGGGAAATTCCCATAGAATGGGCTCTAAGAAAAAGGAAGAGAAAAGAATCAGAATGGCCGCTACAAAATTTACAACACTTAAAATAAAATAGTGATTCAGTCCATAGAAGGTAAATTTCCCAAGAAATATAGAATAAAAAGCGTAGGTTACACCGGAGAGAAATGCCAAAAACACCCCGAACCCACTTAAATTGGAATCCAAATCGTTAATAAGAAAAACCCCCACGGTACAAAGCAGAACGCTAATTCCTTCTACTTTCGTTAATCGATTTTTGTAGAGAAGAAACCCTAAAATAGCAATTACAGCAGGATAGCTAAAATGCAATGCTGTAGCGGCTCCTGAAGAAATATGGGAATAGGAACTGAATAACAGCAAAGAAGTAGCCCCAAAAAACAATGACAATAAAATAATTTTTGGCTTATCTCCTTTTTCCCAGGCGTTAGAACTTTCCCGGCGAGATAGAATCCATAGAGTCGGCAAACTCAAAATAAATCGATAAAAAACGAGGGAAATCGGATTGATATTGTATTTATACAAAGAAATTGAGAAAAATGGCATGAATCCAAAGACAAGAGCTGAGATAATCGCATGACTATAATCAAAGACTCCATTTTTTATTCTATCCATTATTTTTTACTCCGTTTGTAGGATTTGCTTTCCCAATAGGCGTCCAATATCCCTTTCATAAGGCTATCTTTTTGTTCTTCATTTACCAGTTTCGAAGAAAAAATTTCTTTTGCATTATCTAAAATTTGTTTCATTTGAAGATATTCTTCATACCCTTCGTCAAATTTTGATCTAGGAACCAATCCCTCATCTTCTGTTAATAGATAATTCAAATCTACAGAAAAAATCTCTGCAAATTTCCGATATACTTCCCTTTTTTTAGGATAACTATCTCCCAATTCATAATTTTTAATGGTCCTAACACTCAAACCCACAGAATCTGCCAATTCTTGCTGAATCCATCCCTTTTCTATACGTAACGCCTTGATTTTTTCTCCAAATTTCATAAAAATCCTTCTTTCTCTTTTTATCTCCTATAGAAAGGATATCGAAATCTAGGATTTCTGACAAGACCTTGAGAAATATTTCCAAAAAAAATACCCATATTCCTATGGGCACTTTTTTATTCCATTTCATCCAATGGTTCTTCTGTTTTTTCTTCTATTTGAGGTTCTTCTTGTTTTCGAAGAATTTCCATAAATTCTTCTCCGGTTATAGTCTCTTTCTTCAATAAATAGTTTGAAATGGCATGAAGAGCATCAATATTTTCTCGTAGAATTCGATGACTTTCTCCTTGGGCTTTTTCTAACATTTTTGCAATGGCTTGATCAATCTCGAAAGCTCTCTGGTCTGAAACCATCAAAGAGGTGTCTCCTCCTAAATATTTATTGGTTACATTTTCCATGGCAACAAAACCAAATTCATCGCTCATCCCGTATCTCGTAATCATGGCACGGGCAATTTTTGTAGCCTGTTCAATATCATTAGAAGCCCCAGTTGTTCTTGTGTTGAAAATCAATTCTTCTGCAGCACGACCGCCGGTAAAAGTAACAATTTTATTGAAAGCTTCTTCCTTGCTCATAAGGAATTTTTCTTCTTCGTCGATTTGCATTGTATAACCCAATGCTCCACTTGTACGAGGAATGATTGTAATTTTATGAACCGGAGCCGAATCCATTTGTTTCGCTGCAACCAAAGCATGTCCTACTTCATGGTAAGCAATCATTTCTTTTTCTCTTTGACTGATAACCATATTTTTACGCTCATATCCAGCAATAACAACTTCCACGCTCTCCATTAAATCTTCTTCGCTCATTCGCTCTCTTCCTTGGCGCACGGCTCGAAGGGCTGCTTCATTTACCATATTGGCTAAATCCGCTCCACTTCCCCCTGCTGTAGCACGAGCTACTGCATTGTAATTGATGTCCTCTTCTGTCTTCACTTCTTTTGCATGAACACGTAAAATCGCTTCTCGTCCATTTAGATCTGGAAGCTCTACAGGAATTCTTCGGTCAAAACGTCCCGGACGCAATAAAGCAGGGTCTAAAGATTCTGGACGATTGGTAGCCGCTAAGATAACGACGCCACTTTGTCCTTCAAATCCATCCATTTCTGCCAAAAGTTGATTTAATGTTTGTTCCCTTTCGTCATTTCCTGACAATCCAGCCCCATCTCTTTTCTTCCCAATGGTATCAATCTCGTCAATGAAAACAATACAAGGAGCTTTCTGCTTTGCTTGTTCAAACAAATCACGAACTTTTGCAGCACCTAGTCCAACAAACATTTCTACAAATTCGGAACCAGAAATCGAGAAAAAAGGTACTTTCGCCTCTCCAGCAACGGCTTTTGCCAAAAGAGTTTTTCCTGTTCCCGGAGGTCCTACTAAAAGGGCCCCTTTGGGCAATTTCGCTCCAATACTTGCATATTTCTCTGGATCATGTAAAAAGTCTACAATTTCTGTTAAAGCTTCCTTCGCCTCATCTTGTCCTGCAACATTCTTAAAAGTAATTCCTTCCACGCTTTGGTCATAGATTTTTGCATTGCTCTTTCCAAAGCTCATAGGTCCAACTCCGCCTTTTCCCATGCTCTTTGTCATAGAGCGTAAGAAAATTTGTCCTACAACTACCATAAGGATAACCATAAAGGCAAAGCTTGTCAAACTTTGCAATAAAGGATTTAATTCATTGGGATAGACTCGGTCGAAATCCACTCCATTGGTGTAAAGGCGATCTACCAACCCTTCGTCAGGAAAACGAGCCGTTTCGTATTTTTTGACCGTTTCTCCTTCTTTTACATCGAAATAAATCGCTTTTTCCCTTAAATGGGCTTTTGAAACTTCTTTATTTTCTACCATGGTCAAAAATTGATTGTATTCAACCGTCGTAATCTCAGATTTTTTGTCCGTAAATTGTGGCATTACTACAAAGGATATTAAAAATACCAACACAATTGCAATTCCGTAATACAACAGCATCGGTTTGTTCCATTTTTTCTTCAATTTTTTCCTCCTATTCTATCTAAGATAATTATACACTAGTTCGAGAACATTCAATCAATTTCACATAGTTTTCATTGTATAACCCCGATCTTCTGTTACTATAGAAGAAAGGAAGGTGAAATTATATGAAAAGAAAAAGTATTTTTATGATTGCAGGTTTATCTCTTACATTGGTTGCTTGTAATGCCACTCCTGAAGAAAACGGAAATATGGCTACAGAGAACACCTTAAATGAATCTGCAAAAATTGTAGAAGTAGAAAACGGCAATACCTTAGAAAAAGAAAACAATACAACAAATAACGAAGCAAAAGAAACCAATAACGCAACTTCTGAAACAGAGGAAGCAAAAGATTATAGCGTTTCTTTAACGTATCCTACTACGGATTACATAGTAGATGGAAAAGAAGATCAAAAATTTAAGAAAATTGAGACAAGCATTTCAGCCGATGAAAATGAAATTGTTGAAAAAGTTATAAATCAACTTGCAACAACACCAGAAGGAGAATCTGTGGAGTCTAGTGGATTGGAAAAATTAACCGTAAATTCTACCTCTTTTAAGGATGGTGTAGCAACTGTTGACTTCTCTTCTGAAAATTTATCTGGATCTTCATTGGATGAAGAAGTGGTCCTTAGTTCGATTGTAAATTCCCTATTGTCTGTAGATGGAATCAAAAAAGTAGAAATCTTAATTGATGGAAATACTGCTGAAACTTTTATGGGACATATGGATATTTCCCAACCATTCGACAACTTTATTCAATAAAACATAAAAAAAGAGCAAGCCTTTTCGGCTTGCTCTTTTTTTAATACGAACGAAATTCTGTACGATGATCTAAGGCTGTTGCCACAGTAATTTCATCGTAATATTCAATATCTCCACCAAAGGGAATTCCTTGGGCAATGCGAGTAACGCGAACATCGATTGGTTCTAAGGTTTTCGCTAAATACAAAGCCGTTGTATCCCCATTTTTGGTAGGATTGGTAGCCAATATTACCTCTTTGATTTCGTCGGACTTTAATCTTTCTAACAATTCTTTGATACGTAACTGGTTGGGTAAAACCCCTCTATCGGGAATAATGGTTCCATGAAGCACATGATACAATCCGTTATACTTCCCTGTTCTTTCCATAGCCAATACATCCCTAGGAGATTCAACCACACAAATCGTAGAATGATCTCGATGGGAATTGCTACAAATACTACAAGGAGTTTGATCCGTGTAAGAACAGCAAACAGGGCATTCTTTGATTTCTCGCTTCGCCGTTAAAATAGCAGAAGCCAGCTTTTCCACTTCTTCTTCTTCTCTCTCCAATAAATAATAGGTAAGCCGCTGAGCCGATTTTTCTCCTACTCCTGGCAAACGAGACAATTCATGGATAAGAGCCTCTAAAGGTTTTTGATCCAAATTCATAGATTAAAACATTCCTGGTAAATTCATTCCACCAGTAAGCTTCGCCATTTCATTCTGTGTTTTTTCTTCGGCAATGTTCATTGCTTCTCTTAAAGCCGCAATCAATAAATCTTCCAATGTTTCCACATCTTCTGGATCCACAACTTCTGGATCAATTTGAATCGAAACAATTTCTTTTTTCCCATTTACAGTGGCCTTTACCACTCCACCGCCACTAGATGCTTCAAATTCTTGGCTATCTAAATTCGCTTGCATTGTTTCCATATCTTTTTGAAGCTTTTGAATTTGCTTCATCATTCCGTTCATGTTTTTTCCACCCATACCTGGGAATCCGCCTCTTGCCATTTTCATCCTCCTAAATGTTAATCAATAATTTCTATATTCTCTGCTCCAAATGCTTCTAACACTCGATCCAACTGTGAATTTTTTTGAGAGATCTCAGATTTTACCTCTTCAATCGTAGAGTCCATTCCCTGAGCTACCTCTAAAATAACTTTCTTATTGGAAGGATTCATAATCGCTTCTTTATGAAAAGTATATCCCTCTTCAAAGGCAATATAAAGAACCCCGTTCTCTATTCGATCCAAACTAGCATCCCGTAACAATGCAAATATATTCGGACGAATACCCCGAATCGAATTTTTCATTTGTTCCCAAAACTCTTGGTAATTAGCAATATTCGATTCTTTTTTCATAGGTTTTTCTATTATATCATCATTGGAATTTTTATTCAAAATCTCCTTAGAATCCTTCTTCCTTGTTTCCGAAACCATTTCTTTAGAAGAAGCAACCCCCTTTGAAGGTTTTTCTTCTTCCTTTATCAATCCCATTTTTTCCCCTGAGTTCGCCTTTATTGGGCTTTCAAAAGAAAATTTTTCAGAATCATTATAGGATTCTCCTATCTTTTCTTCCAAAGAAAGCATAGTAAGAAAGGTAACTTCACACAATAATTTTTTGTCCTCCGAATAACGGAAGTTCCCCAAAGATTTAGATAGGATTTGAATAAAAGAAAACAACTGGTGAGAAGAAAATTCATTCCCTTGCTCCAATAAAACTTTCCCCTCTTTTTCTCCATATACAACGGGAGGTTTTCCTGTTGTCTTTGTCACCAAAAGATCCCGACAATATCCCATTGTCGTCTCTAAAAACAAGGATAAATTTTTACCTCGTAAATATTCTCCTTCTATTAGTTCCAACAAAAAATGTCCGTCTCGATTGATCAAAGCGTCAAAAATTCTCTGAAGAATTTCTATATCCGTAAGCCCTAAGGTTATTTTTACCTCTTCCTCCGTTAAAGCGTCCAGCTTCACTCCCATTGTTTGATCCAAAATCGACAAGGCATCTCGCATGGCTCCATCACTATGGGAGGCAATCAAACGCAAAGCGGATTCTTCGAAAGGCAACCCTTCCTTCTCTAACACTTCTTCCAAATCCGCTACAATATCTTCCATTTTTAATCTTTGAAAACGAAACTTCTGTGTACGAGAGGTTATTGTCGGAGGAATTTTTTCTGGCTCTGTCGTTGCCAAAATAAATACCACATGAGCGGGAGGCTCTTCTAAAATCTTTAACAAAGCATTAAAAGCACCTTTGCTCAACATATGGACCTCGTCTATAATATATACTTTTTTTTCTGCGAAAGAAGGAGGATAAATAGCATTGTCTTTTAATTCACGAATATCATCTACACTGTTGTTACTCGCCGCATCCATCTCTACTACATCAAGAATTCTTTCCTCTAGAATTCCTAAGCAAGTAGGACATTGATTGCAAGGATTTCCTTCTACAGGATTCTCACAGTTGATGGCACGGGCTAAGATTTTTGCCGCTGAGGTTTTTCCCGTCCCTCTAGTTCCTGAAAACAAATAGGCATGACCGTACGTTTTCTCTTTCACTTGATTTTTTAATGTCTGAACAATCACTCTCTGACCGCGAATTTCATCGAAAATTTTTGGTCTATATTTTCTATACAAAGCTTGCATAATATCCCTCCATCTTCCTTATTATAGCAAATATTTTCTATGGAAATAGAATAATCGTTTTTTTTTGACAATTCAATCACATTTCTTTCACATTTGCCCGATATACTAACAACATACTAAATTGAATTGAAACCTTAGGAGGTACAAAAATGAAAAAATTTGCAAGTGCATTAGCAATTGGTACATTAATGTTAGGTATGGTAGCATGCCAAAGCAACGCTGAAGAAGCTAACAACGCTGCTGCTAACGCAGAAGCTGCTGCTAACAACGCTCAAAACGCTGCTGTAGAAGCTAACGCTGAAGGTAACGCTACTGAAGCTGAAGCTGCTGCTAACAACGCTATGGAAGCTGAAGCTAACGCTGCTGCTGCTAACGCTGAAGCTGCTGAAGCTACAGCTGAGTAATCTTAACAAAAAATGCTCCGGTTTTTCCGGAGTTTTTTTTTGCTCTTTTTTATAATTAGATGCTAGATTCCTTCCCACTCTTTGAAAACCCTATGTTATAATAAGAATAGTATAGATTTGAAGGAGGCAAAATATTGTACTGTTACCGATGTGGTGAAAAACTCGTTGATTCAGCTCACTTTTGTCATATGTGTGGAGCCGATCAATCCGAAGTAGAAAAACTTTATAAAAACAAAACCCGTAAAATCGATTCTGAAACGCCCTCTTTCACTCCCCCTAAAAAAGAAGATACTCAAACTTTCCATTTAGGAGGAAATAGTGAAGAGGAAGATTTGAACACTTATTTATCAGAAGTCGATTCGAAAGTAAAAAAGACAGTTGAATCCTATGAAGAAACCGAATCCCAGAAAAATGGCTCCTTCTTTTCCATAAAGAAAAAAGAAAAGAGCAATCTGGAAGAAACCCCTTCTAAGATTGAACCGAAATCCAAAAAAGAAAAACGTGGCTTCAAACAAATCTGGAAAGATTTTATTGATGAAGAAGACAATGAATATTCTGTTTTTGGGGAATTGGTTGATACCAAGGAAAACAAAACAGCATCCACACCTAGCAAAGAAGAAACCATCCAACTATCCAATACCGTTTCTGCCCATGATGAAATGATTTCTGGAAACCTAGAAACGGAAACGGGCGATTATACTGGCATGGTTAAAAAGGTGAATGAAATTTTAGAGAAAGAGGAAAAAGAAAAAACAAATTCTTCCTCCTCTGAATCTCTGTCTAAAACAAAATCAGAAGAAGAAGTGGTACCTTCTAAACCAGAGGAAGTTCCAGCCAAGAAAATATCTGAAACTCCAAAGGAAAATTTGGAGAAAAAAGATTCTTCCAAAATAGAAACTATAGACTCTCATTCGATTCCTCAACAATCCAACACTAAGATTCCAAAAGATTCGAAGGAAACCCAAGGGGAAAAAGCGCCTTTCTTCTCTTCTTTCTTCCAAAAGTCAAAAGAGAAAGCGAAGGAGAAGAAAGATGCTGTCGTTACAAAGAAAGAGAAAAGCAAATTCAAAAAAGATTCTGTGGCGGCAAAGAAAGAGGACGAAAAAGTAGAAAAACAATCTATTTCTACGGAGATTCCTACCTCTTCTACAAAAGCGTCTACAAAAGAAACTTCCTCTAAGGGTAAGGAAATTTCTGGTTTCTTCCATAAATTAAATCATAGTTCTTTTATGGAAAAAATTGAAAGTTTATATTTCAAATGCTTGCATTGGGTTATTGAAAAAGAAAAAATGGGTCTAATTGCCTTATTCATTATAGGAGCTATTTTTGCTGTAATCCCCATTTTCTTTATTGAACAAAGAGTTACTGCCCTAAATATTTTTTATTCTATTTTGAAAATCGTACTTGGTATATTTACTTTCCTATTTAGTAATAGCATTGTAAGAAATACTACCGATTCTAGAAACTTAAAACAAACTATTGTTTCAAATAGCTTGCTTCAATGGGTTATTGCACAAGTTTTATTATTGATATTATTTTTCCCATTCCCTTCCCACTTTGTAATGGGCAGAAATTTATTGGGAGCGGTAACGCCACATATTATCGCAAGTGTTATTCTTTATCTCGTTGCAATAATCATGTCTTTTGTTTCTGTTCGAAAAAGATTATCTCATTTTGAATCCATCGAATACATTGGATGGTTCTCTATTTCCTTTATTGTGATTGATTTAATTGTAAAATTACTTTGGGTTATTATCATCTTTATAACCAACACAATTTTATAAAAAGAAAAAGTCCAGAGTCTTCTCTGGACTTTTTTTAATAATAATCTTTCCCTCTTCGAATCACATTATTGCCAATATATGCCATAAATAGGCTTAAAAAGAACAAAATTGTGAGCAATACCAGGGACAATAAATCCATAACAACCCACATGTGATACCATTGAATCCCTAAAGTTGCAATGGTAATTATATACAAGACAATCATGGGAATGAGAAATAAAATATAATTTCTTCTAGTCTTTTTCATCCATACTGCCAGACACAAAAATCCTAAAATGGCTAAGAACTGGTTGGTAATCCCCATTAAAATCCACAATCTTTCATAACCTAGAAAGGAAAATATACATCCCAAAGAAATTGTCACCAAGGTAGTACAATATGTGACAAGGATTTTTTTCTCTTTCTTCTCTGTATCCACAAGTTCTTGTAGTAAATATCTGCCCAATCGAGATCCTGTATCCAGGGAAGTTAAGGCAAAGGCGGATACAATTAAGGAAATAACTCCTACAGATGTTTTGGGATCAATTCCTAAGGTTGCAATAATTGGACCAATTCCTTGAGAGAAAACAGCAATCGGACCTTCTGCACTTAAAGAATTAAGCAAATGATCTCCTGTCAAAGATAATACAGACACCACAGCAATAATGGCCAAAAGAGATTCCAATAACATGCCCCCATATCCAATTATTTTTGCATCTTCTTCACTTCGAACTTGTTTCGACGATATCCCTGAGGCTACTAAAATATGGTACCCCGATATGGCCCCACTGGTTACAGTAGCAAAGACCATGGGAAATAAAGTCCATTTTTGTTCATTTATAGGAACCGAAAATCCTTCGTAAGCTTTCAATTGAATATTTGGCGCCAAAAATATAAGTCCAAGAATCGAAAGAATCACTAAACTATAGAGCAAATAAGAATTCAAATAATCTCTTGGTTGCAAAAGAAGCCATACCGGTAAAACGGCCGCAATAAATGCATAAATTCCTAAAAACAAAACCCATTGAGTTTCCGTTAAGAAAAGGGGGAATTTTCCCCCTAAATATACACTGATCCCAATCCCAAAGATTCCCACAATACTCGCAAGGAATAGATTGATTTTCTTTTTATAAGTAAAGGCTCCAAATAAAACAGAAATAATAATAAACAAAATGGAAGTAGTCCCAGCAGATGGCGTATCTTGAAAAGTTTGTGACACAATATCAATAAAAGAAGCAGTTACCAAAAGCATAGTAAACCAAGCAAAGAGATTAAATAATATCTTCCCTCGCTTTCCTCCATAGACTTCAATAAATCCTCCTAAAGTCTTTCCTTGGTGCTTTACTGAGGCAACTAGCGCTCCATAGTCTAATACCCCGCCTAAAAAGATGCCGCCTAAAACAATCCATATAACTACGGGCAACCAGCCAAATACACTGGCTTGTATTGGTCCAATTAAAGTACTAGCTCCTGCAATAGATGCAAAATGATGACCTAAAATGACCCAACGATTGGATGGAACATAATCTCTCCCATCTTCTTTTGTATAGGCAGGAGTCAAAACCGTACTATCAATGCCAAAAAATTTTTCTAACCATGACCCGTACGTGAAATATGCAGTTATCAATATAAAAAAACACACCAAGGTTAACACCAAAGCATTCATTTTTTCCTCCTTATGTCTCACTTATAAATTATTATAAAAGTTCCCCTACCCCTTGTAAAGAATCGAAATCATTTCCTTTATTTCATTAAAGTGTTAAATTCCCTTGCTATTTTTTCCCCTAAGTCATACAATAAAAGAATAGTATTTTTAGGAGGGTAAAGAATGTGTATTGTAGCAAAATTTGGTGGTAGCTCTTTGGCCAACGGCCAACAATTTGAAAAAGTAAAAAATATTGTTACTTCTTGTGACGATCGGAAATATATTATTCCTTCTGCGCCTGGTAAAGTCAGCAAAGAAGATCAGAAGGTTACAGATTTATTGTATCTATTGTATAATATGGCAAGCCATAATCTAAATTATAAAGAAATATTAGATATGATTCGGGTTCGATACGATCAAATTATCGAGTCTCTTCATTTGGATCTAAATTTAGATGAAGAATTTCAAGCCATTGAAGCTTCCATTCAAAAAGGCGCCACAAAAGATTATCTTTCCAGTAGAGGAGAATACTTAAATGGAAAAGTTCTCTCTCATTATTTAGGATACGATTTTATTGATGCAAAAGATGTTATTTTCTTTCGTGAAGATGGTACTTTTGATGAAGAAAAATCCTACGCAGCCATTCAAAAGATGGCAAAGGAACATGAACACGCTGTTATTCCAGGATTTTACGGAGCCAAACCATCGGGAGAAATCATCACCTTTAGCCGTGGAGGAAGCGATTTAACAGGAAGCATTATTGCTCGTGGCGTTTCTGCCAAATTGTATGAAAACTGGACCGACGTTTCTGGATTCTTGGCTTCTGATCCACGCATTGTGGAAAATCCTCGCCAAATCGAATATATTACATACAATGAATTGAGAGAGCTCTCCTATAGCGGAGCGAATATTTTACATGATGAAGCAATCTTCCCTGTAGTTAGCAAAGGAATCCCCATTAATATTCGAAATACAAATAGACCAGAAGATCAAGGTACCTTTATTGTTGAAGAACAATCCAAAGACAATACCTTCCACACTCTAACTGGTGTTACAGGAAGAAAAAATTTTACCGTTATTAATATCTCCAAAGTGAGAATGAATTCTGAATTGAGTTTTCATCGAAAAATAATGACCGTTTTAGAGGCCAATGACATCTACTTAGAACATATGCCATCCTCTATTGATTCCTTATCTCTAATTATAGCCGACAAATACTTGCAAAACAAAACCGACGCGCTCATTAATGAATTCAAAACTTTTTGCAATCCAGATTCTATCACTGTCGACAAGGACATCGCCCTTGTTACTGTCGTTGGGCGAAATATGAAAAATCATGTAGGAATTTCTGCCAAATTATTCTCTGCATTGGCACAGTCCAATATCAACATTCAGATGATTATTCAAGGAGCTAGCGAAATGAATATCATCGTCGGCATCAAAAATTCTGATTATGAAAAGGCAATCAATTCTATTTATCATGCCTTTGAAGACAAATAAACAATAGAAGCCACCAGTACCCTGGTGGTTTTCTTTTTTTCCAAAATTATACTGAGTTGTTCTTATATTTCTAACAATTGATTCTTTTTCACTTTGTTTTTTCTTCTATTTTTACCATTTATTTTATTGCGTTAAGAACTATTTCAATGAAAATACAAAAAAAAAGACCCGACATCTGTCAGGTCTTTTTTATTCGACTACATCTATAAGCCGTGTTCTGTATTGGTTAACTATCTATCTGGGCTTCTTGTCACCAAGAAGCTCTAGCGACCTACCTCTTGGGAGTGACGAGTAACCACTCTTTTGTTCCTTTTTGGTCTTGCTCCAGATGGGGTTTACAGAGCCACATAGTCGCCTATGTGCTGGTGAGCTCTTACCTCACCTTTCCACCCTTACCATCGTGAAATGGCGGTATATTTCTGTTGCACTAGCCTTAGGGTCGCCCCCACCGGACGTTATCCGGCATCTTTACTCTATGGAGCACGGACTTTCCTCGCGATGCGCAGTTAACTGATGTACTCGAACCATACTATTCTAACACATTATTCTTCTATAGAAAAGATAAAATCATTTTTCCCATAGACTTCCACAATTAACGTGGAAAATTCTTTTTCCAATTTTTCTTTTGCTTTACTTAAAACAAATTTTTCGCTATCGTAATGACCTATATCAAAGACCATAATCCCTGCTTCATAGGCATCTTGCGCTTTGTGATGGGTTACATCCCCCGTTAGCAAAACATCTGCTCCTTTTTTTACTGCGTCCAAAACATAATCTGCACCTGAGCCGCCTAAAACAGCAATTCGATGAATTTCTTCTTTGGGTTTTCCATGACAAACAATGCGAGGAATTTCTAAGGATTTTATTTTTTCATAGAGTGCTTTTGTTGTATAATTTCCTTCCCCAACAATACCAATTTCTTCCTCGTCAGATAACATCTCAACGTTCTCTAAATTCAACAATTGAATCCATTGGTCGTTTACCCCATCCTCTGCTTTATCTAAGTTTGTATGGGCAGAATAAACAGAAATCTTGTTTTCTAAAAGAGGAAGAATCAATTTTCCTTTGGGATCTTCATCATCAAAATAAGAAATTCCACCAAATAAGAAAGGATGGTGAGTCAAAATCAAATCAAAACCTTCTTCTATGGCTTTTTTTACTACGCAATCGGTAACATCCAACGCCACCAAAACTTTTTTTATTTCTTTGTTGTGAAAAAGAATTTGATTCCCCGATTTATCCCATTCTTCTTGCGAATCCAATGGAGCCCAAGATTCCATGAAAGAAAGGATCTCTTTTATCTTATACAAGATACCCCTCCCATTTTCTCTTTTCCTGTTGGATTTCTTCTATGCCTTTTTTATCGGCAGAATTCTTTTGGATTTGTTCCTCAATTTCTTCAAATACATGAATTTTATGTTGGCACAATTCCGTAAATAATGGATCTTCCTTAAAGGATTCCCATGAAATAATCTCTTCAGAAATTCCAGGCTTCATTTTGAATATAGGATAAATTTTCTTATTTTCCTTCACCAATCGAACTTCCATTAATTGATAATCTTCTTTTGTTAAATAGTCCATAAGCTCTTCTTCTGCTTGCATGGGTTGCAAAATAAGATAATCCATGGACATGGCTTTTTCCTTTGATTTCTCCAACACTTCCGAAATCAAAATCCCTCCCATGCCGGCAATAATTACAGCATTTGCCTCCATAGGTTCTAAAACTTCTAGCCCATCTCCTACCCGACAATCGTATTGAAAAGGAGTAAATTCTGATTCAAGTAGACTTTTGCCCTTTTTCAAGCTTGGTTCAGAGATATCCGTTGCAATGGCAATCATACATTTGTTTTCTTTTAACAAAAGATAAGGAATGTATCCATGGTCTGTTCCAATATCGGCAACAATAGGAGTAAAATCCACCATCTTTGCCAATTCGTATAATCTTACACTTATATTCTTCATTCTAGAAAATCCTTTAATTTTTTACTTCGACTTGGATGTCTTAATTTTCGCAAAGCTTTCGCCTCAATCTGACGAATTCTTTCTCTCGTTACATCAAATTCCTTACCTACTTCTTCTAACGTTCTAGCTCTACCATCTTCCAATCCAAAACGAAGAATCAAAACACTTTTTTCTCTTTCTGTTAAAGTGGTCAATACAGTCTCTAACTGTTCTTTTAGTAAGGTAAAGGTCGCTGCTTCTTGAGGAGATAAAACTTCTTCATCAGGGATAAAGTCTCCCAAATGACTATCTTCCTCTTCTCCAATAGGTGTTTCTAAACTTACAGGTTCTTGGGCGATTTTTTGAATTTCTCGTACCTTATCCACCGTTAAACCCATTTCCTGAGCAATTTCTTCCGGCTGAGGATCTCTCCCTAACTCTTGTACCAATTGTCTTTGTACACGAACCAATTTATTAATAGTCTCTACCATGTGAACAGGAATGCGAATCGTACGAGCTTGATCGGCAATAGCTCGAGTTATCGCTTGACGAATCCACCATGTAGCGTAGGTTGAAAATTTGAAGCCTTTGGTATAATCAAATTTTTCTACCGCTTTCATCAAACCTAAATTCCCCTCTTGAATTAAATCCAAGAAACTCATCCCACGACCTACGTATCTTTTGGCAATACTAACCACCAAGCGCAGATTGGCTTCTGCTAATTCACGTTTTGCCAGTTCATCCCCTTCTTCCATACGAATGGCAATATTGCGCTCCTCTTCCGCTGTTAAAAGAGGAATTTTACCAATTTCTTTCAAATACATACGAACGGGATCGTCCACACCAATATTTTTAGGCGGTGTTAAATCATCTACACTATTTTTTCCTTCTTCATCGTCATCATCTGAAGAATTATCATCAATATGGTCAAATTCCTTATTGTCTGTATCTTCGTCTTCTTTTAAGATTTCAACGCCTTGGTCCTCTAAGTGAGCGTAGACAGCATCCATTTCATCAGCCGTTAACTCCACCTCGTCCAATGCATCAATAATCTCTTCCATACTTAAAGAACCCTTTTTCTTCCCATCTTTGAATAATTTTTCTACCGATGGATTGTTCTCCAATTTTTTATTTTTTTCGTCCATATATTTATTTTTCTCCATTGGTCCCTCCTTCTCCTACATTATGTAGGCGTTGCGATATCTCAAAAAGTTCATCCATTGCGTGCCTAAGTTGAATGTCTTCTTCTACTGAACTTTTTTCCAAATTTTCCAATGTATGAATCTTTTCCACTAAATAGTTGGATCTTTCCTTTAACTTATCCCTATAGATTACTTCTAACAATTCATTCACTATAGTATCCGATTTTGTTAAATCCAAATATTTCTTAGCTTCCAAAATCGTTTCGTCCCATTCAGGATGCATTTCTATAAAATGTATACCCCTTTTTTCTCCAGAACGAATTTTATCTTTATACAATTTTTCAATGGAATGAAAAGCACTTACATCAATATTGTTAGATATCCAAACCCACTTAGAATTTTCTTTAATCAATTCTTTTAAGTCTTCTGATTCTAAAGCATAGAGATACAAAAGACCGATTTTCTTTCGGAAGGGACTTTCCTTTTTTTGATTCTGACTTTTTTTAGGGGGCTCCATTTTCATTCCTTTTGTCGCCCCGCCTAAAACTTCTTGTCGAATCGCTTCTCTTCGAACTCCATACATTTCTGAAACTTTATCTATATACAACTCTTGCTCAATCGGACTGGCCAAATTCCCAATAATTTTTGAAACTTCTTGTAAGAATTTTGACATGGATTCTGGATTGGTAAGTTGAAATTCTTTTTCTAGCTGTTCTATTTTGAACAAAACCGCTGGAATCGCCTTATCGATTAAAATTTCAAACTCCAACAAACCGCGACTTTGAATATAGTCGTCTGGATCCATTCCCTTTGGCAATTGAACGATCCAAGGCTTAAGGTTCTCGCTAAAAAACACTTGAATGGCTCGCTCCGTAGCTTGAATCCCGGCCTGGTCCCCATCGTAACAAATATAAATCTCTTTCCCGTAACGTTTTATCATTCTTGCCTGTTCTCTAGTAAAAGCTGTACCTAAACTAGCTGTAGCGTAATGAATTCCCGATTTATACAAACTAATTACGTCCATATATCCTTCTACCAACAAGACTTTTTCTCGATTGGATTCTTTTTGAAGAATATTTACACCATATAAATTGGACCCTTTATGAAAAATCATGGTTTCTGAAGAATTCAAATATTTTGGCATGGAATCATCCATCACCCGCCCTCCAAAAGCAATTACTTTTCCTTTGGGGCTGATAATTGGATACATGATCCGATTTCGAAACCGATCAAAATAACGATTGTTTTTCTCGCTATAGGAAAGTAAATTTCCTTGATATTGTTCTTCTTCAGAATAGCCTTTACTTTTTAGATGCTTTAGCAGTTCACTGCCTCCCGCAGGAGCAAATCCCAATCCAAATTTTATGATAATATCTCGTCCAATTCCACGACTTTTCAAATATTCCAGTCCATAAGTGTTTCGGCTTAATATTTTCATATAGTAAATGGCTGCTTCTCTATACATCTCGTACATTCGCTCCATTTTTTTTCTTTTTTCTTCGTCCATTGGATTGGATTTGGTCAACTCTATGTGAAGCGATTCTGCTAAATTTTCTACGGTTTCAATAAATGTCATATTTTCCTTTTTCATTAAAAAGGAAATTACATCTCCACTTTCTCCACAGCCGAAGCAATGATAAAATCCTTTCTCTTGCTGAACAGAGAAAGAAGGGGTTTTTTCATTGTGGAAAGGGCAAAGTCCCATATAACTATTGCCCTTCTTTTTCAATTCCGTATATTTGCTAATTATATCAACAATATCTACTCTAGATTTTACTTCTTCAATGATTTGATCGCTGATAATATTCGCCATATGGCCTCCTTACATTGTGGACCAATATCTAGGCATAAATAAATCTTTCCAACAATGAATTGCAAAACGGTCTGTCATACCGGCTATATAGTCGGTAATGCGGTCATCATCTGACAATTCATTTTCTCCATGAATTAAGAATTCATTAGGCAATTTATCCATATTTGCTTTGTAGTAATTATAAATTTGCTCCAAAATAATTCGAACTTTTTGATCTTCACTTTTTACTGTTGTGTTGTAATAAACATGATCAAACATATACGTTCTAAGATCTAAAGTTGCCTCTCCTACCCTTTCATCCATCTGAATTTTTTCCATAGATTGGCTCGATTCTATAATGGAGCCAATCATTGTATCAATCCGGTCCGAATGACTCTCCCCTAGAATTTCTAAATATTCTCTAGGAATATCTTCTAATTTCAATACGTGAGCTCGTATTGCATCATCTATATCGTGGTTAATATAAGCAATTCGATCGGCGATTTTTATAATCTCTCCTTCAAGAGTATGTGCCTTAAATTCTCCTGAATGATTTCTAATTCCATCCCTTACTTCCCACGTCAAATTCAGCCCAGGGCGATTTCCCTTGTGTTCCAAATAATCTACCACTCGTAAACTGTGCAAATTGTGGCGAAATCCCTTCGGATTCAAATCGTTCAATACGGCTTCGCCCGTGTGTCCAAAAGGCGTATGACCTAAATCGTGTCCCAAAGCAATCGCCTCCACTAAATCTTCATTTAGAGCCAATCCCCTTGCAATAGTACGTCCAATTTGTGCCACCTCTAAAGTATGAGTGAGCCTTGTACGATAGTGATCTCCTTCTGGTGCAATAAACACATGGGTTTTATGCTTTAGACGGCGAAAAGATTTGGAATGAATAATGCGGTCTCTATCTCTCTGGAAACAAGTTCGCATATCGCATTCTTTTTCTTCATACTTTCTTCCTTTGGATTGGATAGAATGGGTTGCTTCTTTTGCTAATATCTCATTTTCAATACGTTCCCATCGTTCACGCCCGTACATGCTACACCTCTATTCCCCTTTATTTTTGAACAAATTTTTTATAATGGGCTATGATAATTTCTGCAGTTTCCTCAATGGCTTTATTGGAAACATCAATCATTACACATCCAATATCTTTCATTATTTCTTTTGAATAATTTACTTCATCTTTGATTCGGTCTACATTGGCATATTTTGCGGTAGAATTTAATCCCATGGCTTTTAGTCTTTCTTCTCGAATCGTATACAATTTAGAAGAATTCGCCACTAGACCAAACACCTGATTTCTATTCTTTTTATATACTTCTGGTGGAACTGGTACTTCTGGAACCAATGGAATATTGGCTACTTTATAATTTTTATGGGCCAAATACATAGATAAAGGCGTCTTTGAAGTACGGCTTACTCCTACCAAACAAATATCGGCCTTAATGACTCCCCTTGGATCTTTTCCATCGTCATATTTCACGGCAAACTCAATGGCTTCCACTTTTTTGAAATAATTTTCGTCCAATCTACGAATTAGTCCTGGTTCACGTTTTGGAGGATATTGTAAAATACTTTCAATTTCCTTCATGGGATGCCCCATTACATCCACTACATGAAGATTCAATTCCAATTTTTTTCTTTCAATAAATTCACGCGTTTCCATATCTACATTGGTATACACAATTAACGCCTTGGGCAATTTGGCTGCTTCTTCTAACAATGGGCCAATATGCTCAATGCTATTGTGGTAAGGGAAACGACGAATTTCATAGTTTTCTGTCTCAAATTGACGAACGGAAGCTTTTGCAATTAATTCTCCCGTCTCACCAATGCTATCGGAAATTACATAAATCACCAAAGGTGGTTCATCGTAAAACAAATCTCTTTCGTTATTCATAAAGTCCTCCTAATTCGACAAAGACTCGAGTAATATTCGTTTTGGTTATACGCCCTATCACTTTGTTCTTATCGCCTTGTTTCTCAATTACAGGCAACGCATCTACGTGATGTGCATTGATTTTTTTTGCTGCTTCATAAATGGTATCATCTGGTGATATACAAATAATATTCGGCATTCGAGTCATAATTAGGGACAGAGGAGTTACCTCCAACGCCAATTTCCCAATCGTTGCTCGTAATAAATCTTTACGGGATACACAGCCTACCAAATCTCCATTGCTTGTTACAAAGATTGTTCCAATGTTTTCTAAAAATATAGTAACTACGCCGTCGTAAATAGAGGAATCTTCCTCTAATACGACAGGCATAGACATATAATCTCTCACTCGAACATTCTGAACTTGGCTCATATATTTGAAATCGCTGGTATCTCCTTCATAATAGTACCCAACCTTTGGTCTTGCTCCAAGAAATCCAAGCATTGTCAATATTGTCAAATCTGGCCGTATAGTTGCCCTAGATAGAGAAAGTTTATTGGCAATATCATCCCCTGTCATTGGTTCCTGCTCTTTTACCAAAGCAAGTATTTCTTGTTGCCTATCCGTCAGTTTCAAAACGAACCTCCTACGTGTTGGTTACAATTTTTCTAGGATCAAAAATTGTCTTAAACATCTCATCAATGTTGCGAATCAATGCAATACGATTATTACGGATTTTCTCCTCTTCAACCATGATCATTACATCTTCGAAATATTTATGAATATATGGAGTCAATGTTTCCAATACAACAAGGGCAGAAACATATTCTCTCTTTTTTATATGAGTATTGAAAACTTCTTTTATCCCATTTAGAGCATTTACCAATGGTTTTTCTTCTTCTGATAAAAGCTCTTCATCGATTTCCATTCCAATCTCATTTCCTTTTTCTGCAATATTTCCAATTCGACTTCCGGCCTCTAAGAACATCTTGTGTTCTCCATCTTCTAAGAATTCGTTCAAAGCTCTCGCCTTTTGGAATACATCAATAGCATAATCTTTTTCGCTTAAAGACAAGGATTGAACAATATCGTAACGAATGTTTTCCTCATTCAACATATTGGAAATACGACCGAAAATAAAATCTACAATTTTTTGTTTCACTTCATTGTTGTCAAAAGCAAGATTGCATGTATCGATATAGGTAAATAAAGTGGTATCAATCATCTCTTCTAAAGATAATTCCCAACTTTTTCCATTTAACATACGCAAAATACCGATTACACTACGACGCAAAGCAAATGGATCCTGACTTCCCGTTGGAATCATATTAATCGCAAACAAACCACATAGAGTATCTAATTTATCCGCAATAGATAAGATGGTTCCCGTTGTAGATGCTGGAAGCTCCGCTCCAGAAGAACGAGGCATATATTGTTCCCCAATGGCCTGAGCGACAATTTCTTTTTCCTTGTCTTCTTTGGCATAAATGCTTCCCATAGTACCTTCTAATTCGGTAAATTCTTGAACCATATTGGTTTGTAAATCTGCTTTACATAAATAAGAAGCTCTTTCTAAAGCTTGAAGAGTTGTCTCTCCTACCCCTAATTTTTCGCCAATTCTTTTTGTAATCATGGCAATACGTTTGGTCTTGTCATACATTGTTCCCAATTTGTCTTGGAATACAATCCCTTTTAATGAATCTACATAGTCTTTCAAAGGTTTTTTTCTATCGTTTTCAAAGAAGAATTTCGCATCTTCTAAACGAGCATCCAATACTTTTTCATTTCCTTTTGCCACAATATCAGCATGTTCACTTGTACCATTTCGTACAGTAATGAAATATGGCATCAATTCTGTTTCTGATTTATAAATGGGAGAAAAACGCAGATGTTCTCTCATTGGAGTCGTAATTACAACCGGTGGCAAACGAAGATATTCTTCCTTCACATTTCCTAAAATCGCAGTTGGATACTCTACAATATAAGTTAACTCTTCCAATAAATCTGGGTCTGGTTTTACTTCTCCACCTAAAGATTTTGCCATTTGTTGGATTTGATAAAAGATGGTTTCTTCTCTTTTCTTTTGATCCAATACCACATAGTTTTCTTCTAATTTTGTTTCGTATTCTTCTACATTTGATACAAGAATGTCGTCGCTTCCTAAGAATCGATGTCCTCTTGTGCGATTTCCTACTGGAATCCCTTCAAAGTCAAAATGTAAAATTCCATCGTTATAAATAGATAAAATCCATCGAATTGGACGAGCAAATCGTAGATTTTTTCCGCCCCATTTCATCGTCTTAGGGAATGAAATTTTGCGAATGGATTTCGGAATGATTTCGGATAAAACTTCTTTTGTGTTTTTCCCTTCTTTTCGGATGCGAGCATATACATATTCCACGTCTTTTAATGTACGAATTTCCAATTCTTTTTCAGAAATCCCTTGGCTCTTCATAAAGCCTTCCAGTGGTTTGTTGATGGTTCCATCTTCTTTATAAGCAATTTTCTTTGTTGGACCCTTTACCTCTAACTCAACACTTTCTTGAGCTTCTGGTAGTCCTGATATAAGCAAAGCCAAACGACGAGGCGTTGCATAAGCTTCTATCGATTCGAAAGATATATTCTCTTCCTTTAAGAAATTTTCCACATTGTTTTGAAAATCTTTCAAAGCGTTGCTCACATAAGAAGATGGCAATTCTTCCACGCCTACTTCAATAAGATATTTATTTATATTATTGTTCATCGTTATTTGCCTCCTTCTTTAACAATGGATATCCCAGTTCTTCTCTCTGTTCCAAATATTTTTCCGCTGCCAAACGGGCTAAGTTTCTCACACGTCCAATATAAGAAGCCCTTTGAGATACAGAAATCGCTCCTCTTGCATCCAATACATTAAAAGTATGAGAACATTTCAAAACATAATCGTAAGCTGGTAATACAATTCCTTCTTCTAAGATGCGAATGGCTTCTTTTTCATACACATTAAATAAATTTTGAAGGGTTTCAATATCAGCAATTTCAAAACTATATTTAGAATGTTCATATTCTGCTTTTAGGAAGATATCTCCATATTTTACTTGGTCATTCCATTGAATATCATAGACATTGTCTACATCTTGTAAGTACATAGCAATACGCTCTAAACCGTAGGTTAACTCAGCACTTTCTAAGTCACAATTTACACTGCCCACTTGTTGGAAATAGGTGAATTGTGTGATTTCCATTCCGTCTAGCCAAACTTCCCAGCCAAGGCCCCATGCACCTAAAGTTGGGGATTCCCAGTTATCTTCTACAAATCGAATATCATGAAGTTTTGGATCAATTCCTAGCACTTCCAAGCTCTTTAGGTAAAGCTCTTGCACATTGTCTGGTGATGGTTTCAAAATAACTTGCAATTGATGATGTTGATATAGACGGTTGGGATTCTCACCATAACGTCCATCTGCTGGACGGCGAGATGGCTCTACATATACTGTTTTCCATGGCTCTGGCCCCAAAGCTCTGAAAAAAGTATGAGGATTCATGGTTCCCGCTCCCTTTTCAATATCATAAGGTTCTAAAATAATACAACCTTGTTCTTTCCAATAGTTTTGCAGTTGTTGCATCATATCTTGTAAATGCATGAATGTTTTCCTCCTATTACAAAATAAATTGTAAAGTATTAAGCTGCTTCACATCTAAATTCCATTGGGCATAATCCAACAGAAGATTCAATAGCTTTCTTTTTTCTTTGTCATTTAATTCCAAATAAACTTGATCCAAAGGTTTTAGTAAAAGATTGGACAAATATTTAGACTCCTCTATAGAAATTACCGTTCCTCCACTTTCAGTAGGGCTTCCTTCTACAATTCCACCCTCCTGATTCTTAAACACCATAGATTCCATCGGTTCTCTTGGTAGTTTCGGACGATAACCAACAAAAGTAACGTATTTCATTAAAAAGGCCAATAAAATATCTAACTCCCTGCTTTCCTCACAATTGGAAATGAGTTTCAAGGTCTTTGCAATCAGTTCATACAACTTTTTTGTTCCATGGCCTTCTAATGTAGACTTATTTACGAGCTCCACCAGTAGAGAACTGTAAATCATCTTTGAAAAGCTTTTTCTTAAATTTAAGTTTGAATCAATCAGCCTTCCAGAGTTTAAGTAATAAAAATTTCTCCCACAAGATAGGCTAAGTTCTCCATGGACAAAAGTTTGAGCTAAGGTAACAAGGGGGCTCTTCGGTCGAAGAGCTCCTTTTGCCATTATAGGAATCTTCCCTTTTTCTTCTGTATATCCATGAAGTATTTTACTGGATTCACTATAATTCATTTCTGAAAGAATGACTGCTTTTGTAATCATTTTTTTATTGATAGCCAAAATGTGCTACTTTCTCATCTTTTTCTCGCCAATTTTTACTAACTTTCACACGAATTTGTAAATTTACGCGAGCTCCTAATAATGATTCAATATCTTTGCGAGCGGCTGTTCCAATTTTTTTCAACATAGAAGCCCCTTTGCCAATAACAATCGCTTTATGGCTATCTCGCTCTACATAAATCATGGCCTCTATATCAAAAAACGGACGGTCTTCTCGTTCTTTCATCGATTCGATTCGAATGGCTAAGCCATGAGGTACTTCCTCTTTAAGAAACTCCAGGCCCTTTTCTCGAATGATTTCAGCCACGACAAACTTTTCTGGTTGATCCGTTATCATATCTTCTGGAAAATATTGAGGACCTTCTTCTAAATTTTCAAAAACGATTTTTATATATTCTTCAACATTGGTTCCTTCCATCGCTGAAATCGGAACAATTTCATCAAATAAGTCATAGGAATTATACTTTTCAATAACAGGTAGAATATCCTCTTTTTTTACCAAATCAATTTTATTAATTAGAAGAATAATCGGGATTTTCCCCTTGTATTTTCTAAGTTCTTCTATGGCCATTTCATCTTTTGGTCCAATGTAAGTAGAAGTATCCACCAACATAGTGATTGCATCTACACCCTCTAAAGAAGAGAAACTCGTATTTAACATATATTCCCCTAATTTATTTCTTGGGGCCTGAATCCCTGGTGTGTCCAAAAAAACAATTTGCCCCTCTTCAGAGGAATAAATCATCGTGATTTTATTTCTTGTCGTTTGTGGCTTATCTGATATAATCGAAATTTTTTGTTTTAATACTTGATTTAACAAAGTACTTTTCCCAACGTTCGGTCTTCCAACTACGGCTACAAAACCAGATTTATACATTGTATCCCTCCAAATCTTTCGGTCCAAATCCATGGGGCAAAAGATCTTTTAAGGAATACACCTTAAACTCTTCTGTATTTTTTGCCACAATAATTTCTGCCTCTTGTGCAAATTCCATCATAACTTGTCGACAAACGCCACAAGGATATCCCATTTCATCTCCTGCTACAATAGCAATTTTCTTAATTGATTTACTTCCTTCACTAATTGCCTTGAAAATCGCTACACGCTCAGCGCAAATGGTAGGCGTATATGAAGCATTTTCAATGTTGCACCCTGTAAATACTCGCTCATCGTCTGTGAACACAGCCGCCCCCACTGAGAATTTTGAATAGGGAACATACGCTTTCTTCTGTGCCTCTATCGCCAATTGAATCAATTCTTTGTTTTCCATTTTATCCCATCCAAATAAATAATAATATCGCCACAGCCAATCCTAAAATGGCTCCAAATACAGCTTCTGAAGGTTTATGTATCTCTCCTTCTACGCGACTTTCTGCTACTAGAAAAGCAAGCCCAAAGGCCAATCCAGCAACCAATCCGTTCATAGAGAGAAATGCTATTGAAGCTGCCATACAAAAGGCCAACGCGGAATGACCACTAACGGCTCCTCCTTGAAAAGGAGTTCCCCCACTTTTTCTTTTGTACAAAGTCTTAAATCCTACGGTAAAAATAACGACCAATAAGATTGCAACAAAAGTGAGATGATGACCTGAATTTTTCAAACGAATTAGCAAAACGTCACTTAGTCCTATAATGCGGTCAAAAAATAATATATAAGCAATGACCGCTGCATTTAAGGATACAATCAATACAGCGCCAGCACTTATATCTTTTACTAGCTTTGCTACTGGATGATATTCCTGAGTAATCATGTCAATGGTTCGCTCAATAGCAGTATTCATCAACTCCATAACAACAACAAGAGTTACAGCAAAAAGCAATAACATAAATTCTATGCGACTTAGATTGAAGAGCAAACTAAAAAGAATTACACCAATTGCCGCCAGATAGTGAAATTTCATATTTCTTTCTGTAGTAATAGAGCTGATGATTCCTTGTACTGCATAATTAAAGGACTTAATAAAATTCCCTCGTTTCACAATACTCTTCCTTCCTCAAACTGTTCAATAATTTCTTCTTCCAATTGTCGCATAACTTTTTTGTCTTCCTCTTCCATATGATCGTAACCATATAAATGCAAAAGACTATGAATTACAAGATACATCAACTCTCTTCGATAAGAATGACCAAATTCCTTCGCTTGTCTTTCCAATTGCTTCGTGTTTACGACGATATCCCCTAGTTGCTTTCTACCGTCATACTCTTCGCAAAGAGGAAAGCTTAAGACGTCTGTAACCTTGTCTATACCACGATATTCTCGATTTAACTGTTGAATTTCTTCATCGTCAACAAAACTAACAGATACTTCTATCTGTTCCGTTTTGTCTAAGTATTCAATTCCAAAAGTTAAAAGATTTTTCGTAAATTCTATTTCTTTTTCTGTTACAGGAAAGTCTACTTGTCGATCATCTATATAAAAATCAATCATTTTCTTTCTTTTCCTCTATAACAGCCGGTTTCTTTTTCTTTTCTTTTTCTTCTTTTTCTCGATCGGCTTTTTCATAGGCATCGATAATTCGTTGTACCAAAGGATGACGGACAATATCTGTACGCCCTAAACGAACAATCTCAATGCCTTTAACGCCTTTTAATATCTTTAATACAGATTTTAGCCCAGATTGCTTCCCTCTGGGCAAGTCAATTTGAGTAATATCTCCCGTAATAATGGCTTTTGATCCATATCCCAAACGAGTTAAAAACATCTTCATCTGTTCATTGGTTGTATTTTGTGCTTCATCTAAAATTACGTAAGAATTATCCAAAGTACGCCCACGCATATAAGCCAAAGGCGCCACTTCAATCATTCCTTTTTCCATGTACTTATTGAAGGTTTCATGACCCATAATTTCAAACAAAGCATCATATAAGGGACGAAGATAAGGATCTACTTTCATCTGTAAATCTCCTGGAAGAAATCCTAAGCTTTCTCCTGCCTCAACAGCAGGCCGAGTCAAAATGATTCGATTCACTTCCTTATTTTTGAAAGCTTTTACGGCATTGGCCATAGCAATATAGGTTTTCCCGGTTCCCGCAGGACCAATCCCAAAAACGATGTCGTTTCTTCGAATCGCATCCAAATAACGCTTTTGCCCTAAAGTTTTCGGACGCAAAGGGCGACCCATTTCCGTATAGACAATTACATCATCTAATAATTCCGTAATGGAATCTTCAATCCCCTCATTTACAAGATCGATACTATACTCCACGTCTCTTAATTCTATGTGCTTTTGGCGTTCCAAAGCCATCTTCAAATTTTCTAAGACAATTTCTGCTTTTCGAACCGCTTCTTCTTCCCCTACGATTTCAATACTCTGATCTCGATTGGAGATTTGAACGGAAAAAGCCTCTTCCAACTTCTTCACATTGGCATCTAGCTCTCCAAAAAGTTCTTTGCTCTGTCTTGTATTTTCAATTTCAATCGTTTTTTGTATTTGCTCTGTCAATACACACGACTCCTTTAATATAAATCTTCTTCTTTCATAGATTTTGGTTTTCCTAAAATTTCACTTAGTATCATGGCCTCTCGCAAATCGTAATGATCCAAAGAAAAATCAGACTTCTCTTCCTCTCTCTTATGAAAATCAAAGGAAGGATTTTCTGAAAGGTTTGGATCCCATTCTTCCTCTTCTTTTTCAAAAGACATATTTGTTTTTTGTGCATATTTTTTAGGCAACGAAGATTCTTTGCTTTTTAACCATTCCTTTTCCTGATTCTGACTTTTCAGCTCCATCGACTCCATATTGGAACTCGCCAAAGAAGGTTTTCTCTCTACGTTTCGGAAAGGATCCGATTGTTTCTGATACTCTTGAATGGTTTTTATGGCTTCTTTTTTCGAAAATCTTTCTCTTTGCTTTTTCTTAGGAATTTCCTCCCTATCTTCTTGCCGTTTTTTCTTTTTCGCAGCGCTTATTATAGAAATCACAATAAAGGCGAAGGGAACCACCAAATCAAAAAGAGTATCAAGACTGGTTTCCATTGTCTTTACCTGAATTCAATGATTTTCCTTTGGACAAGGATTCTCTCATTTTTGTATCGCTTTGAATATTTTGCATTTTGTAATAATCTAAAACGCCTAAATTCCCTGATTTCAAAGCATTTGCTAAAGCCAATGGAACTTCTGATTCGGCTTCAACTACTCTTGCTCTCATGGCTTCTACTTCTGCGCGCATTTCTTGTTCTCTGGCCATAGCCATAGCACGTCTTTCAGATGCTTTCGCTTCCGCAATTCGCTTATCAGCCTCGGCTTGATCTGTTTGCAAACGAGCCCCGATATTTCTAGCTACATCTACATCTGCAATATCAATTGATAAAATTTCATAAGCCGTTCCGGAGTCCAACCCTTTATTTAACACTACCTTAGAAATGGAATCTGGATTCTCCAAAACTCCTTTATAACTCATAGAAGAACCTACCGTTGTTACAATTCCTTCTCCAACACGAGCAATAATGGTTTCTTCTCCAGCTCCCCCAACTAAGCGGTCAATGTTGGCTCTTACGGTTACTTTTGCTTTTACTACCACTTCAATCCCATCTTGTGCAACCGCTGAAATATTTGGGGTTTCAATTACTTTTGGATTTACACTTACTTGAACGGCTTCCAATACATTTCTACCTGCCAAATCAATGGCTGCTGCTCGTTCAAATTCCAACGGAATCTCTGCTCGCTGAGCTGCAATCAATGCATCCACAAGAGTATTTACATTTCCACCAGCCAAATAGTGGCCTTCTAAATTTTCAATTTGCAAGTCCAATCCTGCTTTTGTAGCCTTGATCATAGGATTTACAATTCTTCCTGGACGCACCCGTCTTAAACGCATACCAATCAATGTGGAAATACGAATTTTTACCCCTGAGAAAAACGCCGTAATCCATAAACCAATAGGCACAAAGGTAAAAAAGACAATCAAAAGTATTATTATGGCAATGATTCCAAAAATCCCAAAAATAGTTCCAAATCCTCCCATGAGTTATTCTCCCTTCTCTCTCACATAATATGTGTTGCCAACAATCTTAACTACTACGATTTCTTCTCCTGAACCGATAAAACTTCCCTCTGTAATAACGGAATATTCTTCTCCATTAAAAGTCCCTATTCCGGAGGGACGCAGTGTGGATTTGCTACTCCCAAGTTGTCCTACTTCCAATCTTTCCTTTTCTTCTGCTTGCAAAGAAATAAAGGAGTTGGGTAGAACCACCCGGTTTAACCACTCGGAACGCATTCCTGCTTTGATTAAAAAATAAGAAGTTAAAAAGGATAAGAAAAAAGAAATACCTAAGGTTGCTGCCGCTGCTTCAATACTTCTCATAGACAAAACGATCGATGCAACAAAAGAAACGATACCGCCAATTCCTGGCAGTCCAAATCCTGGCACAATTAGTTCTAATCCAATCAATAAAATTGCCACAATAAATAAAACAACCGCAAAAATCGATCCGATTCCTAGTCCTATACTCCCAATAAAGAAAAGTAGGAAACAAATGGCACTAATAAATCCTCCTAAACCAAATCCTGGAGTGAAAACTTCTACTACAAAAGAAATCAGCCCTATCGTTATAAGGAGCCCTGCAATATAAGGATTTCCAAGAAAATGATAAAAAACCGGGTTCTGTATCCCCTGCGCCATTACAAACGAATCTGGCATAATGAAAAACAGGAGAAAAAGCAAAGTAAAAACGGACTTCTTCATAGATTCTCCTTTCAGTTACAATACTCCACAATATATTGAAAATATACCCGTTGGAAATATGCCTTAATCGAAAATTAACCCGGAGAGTTGCCCCCCGGGTTAATTTATTCTAGTATGCGTGCCGCAATTTTATTGACCAATTTACCATCGGCTTTTCCTTTGATTTTAGGCATAATTTCCTTCATCAAAAGACCCATTTGTTTCTTTTCAGTTATTTGTTTTTCTTCAAGAATTTCACGAATCATCGCTTCCAATTCCTCTTCGGTTAACTGTTCTGGTAAATAGTTCAATAGGATTTCAATTTCTTCCTTGGTTTCATCAATCAAGTCTTGACGGTCGCCTTTTTTGAATTCTTCAATACTAGCATTACGTTCTTTTACTTGTTTTGCAATGATATCAAGAATATCATCGTCACCAAGTTCAATGCGTTCGTCTACTTCTTTTTGCTTAATCGCAGCACGAACCATTGTAATCGTATCCTTACGTTTTTTGTCCTTGTTTTTCATAGCTGACTTAAGATCTTCCATGAGTTTATCTTTCAAAGACATAATAACACCTTCTCAATTAATATTTCTTTTTCTTTCTACGTGCTTCTTCCGATTTTTTCTTTCTTTTAACACTTGGTTTTTCGTAATGCTCACGCTTACGAACTTCTTTTAGAACACCACTAGAAGCACATTGTCTTTTAAATCTCTTAAGAGCAGATTCTAAAGACTCATTTTCACCTACGCGAATTTCTGACACGGATTTCCCTCCCCTCTTTTGAAAAGAGTGATTTTATCAATTTTCATTGATTAAATTCTTATCCATTATACACTCTCTGAATTGATTTTTCAAGACTTTCATAAGATTTAAGGGATATATCTGAAATTATTTTTAACCTGGTGGCCATTGTAAAGAGCGACCGCCTAAAACATGGAAGTGCAAATGGGGAACTGTCTGTCCTCCATCTTCACCAATATTGGTAATTACACGATATCCATTGTCTAAATTTTCTTTTTTTGCTAGTTCTTTAATCTTTAGAAAAATTTCTCCCACAAGTTGTGCATCTTCCTCTTCCAAATCATCCACTGATGCAATGTGTTTTTTAGGAATCACCAAAAAATGCACAGGCGATTGAGGATCAATGTCATAAAAAGCATACATTTTCTCGTCTTCATATAATGCATTGGATGGAATTTCTCCAGCGATTATTTTACAAAATAAACAATCCATTATTCATCCTCCTCTAGCACTTCTGCCAATACAGGTTCCGTTCCTACTTCTTTTATTTTAACACGTCCTAGGGTATTATTCCTATTTTTTTCCGCTTTTGCTTTTACACGAATGTAATTGGATGTATAGCCATAAATCCATCCTTCTTCTTCCATTTCAAATAAAGTTTCCAAAGGAGTTTCTACATTCTTTTTAATAAATTCCAAAGCCATTTCTTCACCCGTTTCAATCAAGCGATGGCTTCTAGACTGTTTTTCATCCCCATGAATTTGATCTTTCCGTTTTGCAGCAGGCGTTCCTTTTCTTGGAGAATAAGGGAAGACATGAATTCGTGAAAACCCTATTTCTTTTACATATTCTTGGGTTTCTAAAAATTCTTCTTCTGTTTCTCCAGGAAATCCTACAATAATATCGGTCGTAATACCTGCTCTTGGCATATATTTTCGAATCAAATCTACTTTTTCTTTATACTCTTCCACCGTGTATTTCCGGTTCATTTCTTTTAGAACTTTATTACAGCCGCTTTGTAGACTTAGATGAAAATGGTCCATCCCTTTTTTTGTATCTACATACCGTTTCATAAATGCACCGGTTATGGTCATTGGTTCAACAGAAGATAAACGGATTCTATGAATCCCTTCAACTTTTGCAATGGCTTCGATTAAATCGATCAATTGCAAATCTCCTTCTAAATCTTTCCCATAACTTCCCACATGAATTCCTGTTAAAACAATTTCCTTAAATCCCTGTTCCTGTAATCTTTTTGCTTCCGCGACAGAATCCTCCAAATCTCGGGAACGGATAAACCCTCTTGCATAGGGAATAATGCAATAAGAACAATATTGATTGCATCCGTCTTGGACCTTCATATAAGCACGAGTTCGATCCGAAGTATTTTCAATGGACAAACTTTCAAATTCGCTACTTTGAACATAGTCTTTGACCGCTATAATCTGCTTTTGATCCATCTGTACTTCTCGAATATATTCTGGCAACTTCTCACGACCAGATGTCCCCATAATAATGTCCACTTCTGGAATTTTTTCGATTTCTTCTGGAGAAACTTGCGCGTAACAACCCAAAACTACAACCACACTGTTAGGGCTTAGACGCTTCGCTTTTCGAATGATTTGGCGACTCTTTCGATCGCTCATATTCGTTACGGTACAAGTATTGATAATGGTAACATCGGCTGGTTCTTCAGAGGAAACTTTCTCAAATCCACTTTTTTCTAAAATTTCTTCTATGGCTTCGGTTTCATAGTGATTTACTTTACAACCCAGTGTTTTTGTATTAAATCGATTCAATGGTTTGCCTTTCTATCATTCGTTTTAAGGTATAACTTGCCACAATCGCTGCGGTTTCTGTTCGTAAAATTCGGTTCCCTAGAGATACGATCTTTGCTTTCTTCTCTTCCAAAAGCTCCAATTCTCTATTGGAGATTCCTCCTTCAGGACCAATAATAAGAAAAACTCGTTCAAAATTTTCTAATTCTAGAGATTCTAACCCAAGGTCTTCTTCATTTTCATAACAAAGAACGATTCCGTCTTTTTCCTGTAATTCTTCCAATAATTGATCCACTGTATAAAGCTCATTCACTGTAGGAACTTCAAGGCGATTGGATTGTTTTGCTGCTTCTAAAACAATTTTTTCATATCTTTGTTTCTTAGAAGAATATTTTTTCCGTAAATCCGAAACACAGTGATCCATTTGCATCGGAATAAAATGGTCCACTCCTACTTCTGTTCCATGAATAAGTATGGATTCCATTTTTTGTCCCTTGGCAACCCCTTGGCATAAAACCAATTCTGCCGTCTTTCTTTCCCCTACAATTTCTTTTACAATGAAAATTTTGGCTAAAGAATTTTCTTCTTTTTCAAAAATCCCTAAATATTGTTTTCCATTGATGGAAACACTCAATTCTTTTCCTAATGGCCAGCGCAATACGCGAAGGAGATGATTGCTATCTTCTTGGGATAAAAACACATATCCATCTTCATTTATGGGATTGTTTACAAAGAAATGTCTCATTTTTTTCCTGCTTTCGCAACAACACAGGCCCATTCTCCCTTTACATGATCTTCTAAGATTTCATATCCTAAATCTACTAATGCGTTTTTTACTAAATCTGCTTTTTCAGCCAAAATTCCTGAGGAGATAAAAATCCCTTCTGACACAATGTGCTTTTGCAAATCCTCTAGCATTCCTACAATTACCTCAGCAAATAAATTGGATACAATAATGTCTGCTTGGCCTTTTACCACTTGGAACAAATCTCCTTCTAAAATGGTAATTTGATCTTCCATTTGGTTCAAAGCGACATTTTGATTGGAAGCCGATACGCAGACAGGATCCAAATCGATTCCCAAAACTTTTTTGGCTCCTTTTTTCGCTGCTACAAGAGATAAAATTCCACTTCCACAACCAATATCAAATACAGTATTTCCCGAATGCACATATTTTGCTAAAGCTTCCATACACATAAATGTTGTCTCATGGGTTCCGCTTCCAAAAGCCATCCCTGGATCGATTGTAATGACTTTTTCTCCTTCTCTTGGATGATATTCTTCCCATGTTGGAACGATGGTAAGAGTTTCGTCAATTGGAATCGGATGGAAGTATTCTTTCCAGTTATTCGCCCAATCTTCTTCTTCAATTTCTTCCATAGAAATGGTTCCAAAATCCTTACCTTCAATTTCCTCTTGAATTTTTTTGGCTAACTCTTTCTCGTGTTCTGTTAAATAGAAAGTGACTTGATACATTTCTTCCGAAATGTTTAGAATCTCCGGATCTACATAATCCCAAGAAAATTCATCTCTTCCTAGTTCTGCCACTACTTCATGACTCATTTCTTCATACTGTTCCACGCCGAATCCATCTAAAAGTAGGATCAATTCGTTTTGTCTCTCAATTTCTGTAGTGATTTGTATTTTTATATAATTCATAAGAACTCCTAGTCAAATAAATCTTTTAATTTCGCAAAAAATCCTTTTTCTTGTTCTTTTATTTGATTACCCGATAAATCTCGCAAAGATTCCAAAAGTTCTCGTTCTTCTTGAGAAACTTTTTGAGGAACGATGATTTCTACTTTGAAATACAAATCGCCCTTTCCTTCCCTCCGTAAGAAAGGTACACCCTGTCCTTTCACTCGGAAAGTTTCTCCTCCACTTGTTCCCGCTGGTATTTCATAGTCCATGATTTTTTCTAGAGTAGGAACTTTAATGGTTCCCCCTAATACGGCATCGGAATAACGAATAGGGATTTCCACAAACAAATCCGAACCGTTTCTCTTGAAAATTTCGTCTTCTTCAATTTCCAAATATACGTAAATGGATCCTGGTTGTCCGCCGTTTTCTCCAACGTGTCCTTCTCCTCGCAAAGTAATCACACTTCGACTGTCCACGCCTGCAGGAATATTTACTTCTATTTTCCGATTGAAATATTCTTTTCCCACTCCATTGCATTTTTTACATGGTTCTTCAATAATCTCTCCTGTTCCTCCACAAACAGGACAGGGCACAACTTGAACAAAACGTCCAAAGGCTGAATTTCTTCCTTCACGAACTTGTCCACTTCCTCCACAATTTTCACATTTGTGAACTTCCGATCCTTCTTCTGCTCCTGTTCCATGACAGTGACTACATTCTTCAATTCTTCGAATCGTGATTTCTTTTTTTGCCCCAAATACGGCTTCCTTAAAAGTTAAGCGTAAATTGTATTGGATATCTCCCCCTTGACGAGGAGCTTTGGCTTGATTTCCACTGTTAAAATTCGCAGAGAATCCGCCGCCAAACATATCGAAAATATCTCCAAAGAAATCTCCGAATCCACCAAATCCAGCGCCTCCTTGTGCACCAAAATCGGATCGTAAGCCTTCTTCTCCATACATATCGTAAGTTTTTCGTTTTTGCTCATCGGATAAAACTTCGTAGGCAAAATTTACTTCCTTAAACGTTCTTTCTGCCTCCTCATCCCCTGGATGCAAATCAGGATGACATTGTTTTGCTTTTTTTCGATAGGCTTTTTTTATTTCTGCTTTCGTTGCTGTTTTTTCTATCTCTAATAATTCGTAAAAATCTCTCATAAGCACCTTCCATAATCTATTCCTTCAAATATATAATTTTACCTTATTTTTCAACAATTGAAAAGTATTGAAAGCTAGATTAAAACAAAAAAGGAGCACCGAAGTGCCCCCTTTGTGTTTGAATTATTCTTCGTCTTCGTCTACTACTTCATAATCAGCATCAACTACATCGTCATTTGCATTTTCTGCGCCTGTACCAGCTTCTGCTCCTTGTTGTTTGTATAACTCTTCAGAAATAGAGTGGAAAGCATTTTGTAATTCTTCTGTTTTTGCTTTAATTGCCTCTAAATCATCTGTATCTTTTACATCGTTTAAGGCAGCAATTGCATCTTCAATTTTTTTCTTATCTTCTTCAGAAATCTTACCTTCTAATTCTTTTACTGCAGATTCAGAAGCATAGATTACAGAGTCCGCATTGTTTTTCGCTTCGATTAATTCTTTGCGTTTTTTATCTTCGTCTGCGTGCATTTCTGCTTCTTTTACTTTTTGTTCGATTTCTTCTTCAGAAAGATTTGTAGAAGAAGTAATGGTAATTTTTTGTTCTTTACCAGTTCCCATATCTTTTGCGCTTACATTTACAATACCATTGGCATCAATATCGAAAGTTACTTCGATTTGTGGAACACCACGTCTTGCTGGAGCAATTCCATCCAATTGGAATCTTCCCAAAGTTACGTTGTCTGCAGCCATTTGGCGTTCCCCTTGTAATACATGGATGTCTACGCTGGTTTGGTTATCAGCCGCTGTGGTAAATGTTTGGCTTTTCTTTGTTGGGATTGTTGTATTTCTTTCAATTAAGCGAGTGGTAATATTACCCATTGTTTCAATACCTAATGACAATGGAGTTACATCAAGTAACAATAAGTCTTTTACATCTCCACTTAATACCCCTGCTTGAATCGCAGCACCTAAAGCTACACATTCGTCTGGGTTAATATCTTTTTGTGGGTCTTTTCCTACAATTTGTTTTACTGCTTCTTGTACAGCAGGAATACGAGTAGATCCACCTACCAATAATACTTTATCAATGTCAGAAGCTTGTAAACCAGCATCTTTTAGTGCTTCGCGAACTGGACCTTCTGTTGCTTTTACTAAATCTTTTGTGATTTCGTTGAATTTTGCACGAGTAAGATCAAGATTCAAATGCAATGGACCTTCTGCTGTTGCTGTAATAAATGGTAGATTAATGTTGGTAGACATTGTGCTTGAAAGTTCTTTTTTCGCTTTTTCTGCTGCTTCTTTCAAACGTTGCAAGCTCATTTTGTCTGCTTTTAAGTCTACCCCATTGGTTTTTTTGAATTCATCTGCGATAAAATCAATCACTCTTTCGTCGAAATCATCGCCACCTAATTTGTTGTTTCCGCGAGTTGCGTGTACTTCAAATACTCCATCTGATAACTCAAGAATTGAAACGTCGAATGTTCCTCCCCCTAAGTCATAGATCATAACTGTACTTGCTTCGTCGTTTTTATCTTCTCCGTAAGCCAATGCAGCCGCTGTTGGTTCGTTTACAATACGTTTTACATCCAACCCTGCAATACGTCCTGCGTCTTTTGTAGCTTGTCTTTGAGAGTCAGTGAAATAAGCTGGAACTGTAATAACCGCTTCTGTTACACTTTCTCCTAAATAAGATTCTGCGTCTGCTTTTAATTTTTGCAAAATCATAGCAGAGATTTCTTGTGGAGAATAGTCTTTTCCATCAATAGAAACTTTGTGATCTGTACCCATATGTCTTTTAATAGAAGAAATGGTACGATCTGGATTTGTAATCGCTTGACGTTTTGCTGTCTCCCCTACCAATCTCTCTCCATCTTTTGTAAATGCTACGATAGAAGGAGTTGTTCTATTTCCCTCAATATTAGGAATAATAGTTGCTTCTCCACCTTCCATAACAGCTACTGCTGAGTTTGTTGTACCTAAGTCAATACCAATAATTTTTGCCATAATTTTTTACCTCCAAGATTTTATAATTTTTTATTCAGATACTTTGACCATAGATGGTCTTAATACTTTATCTTTATGCATATATCCCTTTTGCAATACTTCGGTCACGATTCCAGCTTCTACGCCTTCTAAAGATTCCACAAATACTGCATGGTGTAAATTGGGATCAAATTTTTGATCCTTTGCTTCTATTTCTTTTATATCGTTTTTTTCTAACAATTCAATCAGCTGCTTTGCAACCATATCCATTCCTTGATAAAACCCAGAGCCCTTATCCTCTTCAATGGCAAGTCCTCTCTCAAAATTATCAATTACATTGAGTAGCGGTCCCGCAATTTTTTCCACTCCAAGATTCAAATAGCTATTTTTCTCTTCATTGCTGCGGCGTCGGAAGTTGGAGAAGTCTGCTTGCAAACGTAGAAATTGTTCATTTAATTGGTTAAATTTTTCTTCCCATTCCTCAGTTTCTTCAGAATTTTGTTCCTCTTCAGTAGGTTCCATTTCTTCTAGATTTTCCTCTTCTGATTCAGAATTTTCTTCCAATATCTCTTCTGTTTCTTTCGTTTCTTCTTTTTTCATTCTTCCCCTCTCTTATTCCTTACACCCAATTGATTGCTTAGTTCTTCGGTGAAAGCCTGAATCTTCTTTGCCAATCGCAAATAATCCATTCGTACGGGCCCCACAATGCCTAAACGACCTAAGTTCGATTCTCCTATGTGATAAATACCAGAAATCAATGAACTTTGTTGCATAATTTGTTCCTCGTTTTCTGATCCAATTCGAATCGACAATTTTTCATTTGGTGGCAATGCTTGAACCATACGCAAAAGATTTTCTTTTTCCACCATATATTCCATAATCTCTTGTGCTTGTTCTAAGTTTTGATATTCTTCATAGCGAAGAATATTTGTGATTCCACTCGCGTAAATATCTGCCTCGGAAATTTTATTGTCAACATTTGACCCCAACTCGACTACCTTCAAAATTAAATCTTGATACTTAATCATTTCTCCCGACAATCGAATTTTTAGGCCATAAATTGACTGAAAATCTTTCCCAACTATATGCTCCGACAGAATATCCGAAATCATCTTTAATTCTCCTTCGTCGATTTCTCCTTCTACACGAAACATACTTCTTTCAATAATTCCTAAGTTTCCAACAATTACAGCCAAAACCAAATTGTTTTCCAGTTTTACCAAATCCAAAAAACGAATTCCTGTATCCCTTTTCCTTGGAACCATTAAATAAGCTAAACTATTTGTTTCCTTGGCCAAGACTTCCGTAACTCGTCGATAAAATTCTTCCGAGCCCAAACCCAATCCATCGAATCCATGAGAATCAAATGATCGATGGGAGTCTCTTAAAAGAAAATCTTGCAATAATTCATCTACATAGAATCGATAAGCTGAGTCAGAAGGAATACGCCCTGCGGAAGAATGGGGTTTGTTCAAATAACCCAAATCCTCCAAATCACTCATTTCATTTCGAATTGTGGCAGAGCTAATGCCCAAATCAAAATCTTTTGAAATTTTTCGGCTACCCACAGGCACAGGAGAAAGTATATAAGAATCAACAATGGCTTTAAGTATCTCTACTTTTCTCTTATCCACTTCCATTTACCTCCTTTGTTAGCACTCACATTTATCGAGTGCTAATTGCTTATGAGTTAATGATACAGTACAGGTCAAAGAATGTCAAGTTTTTTTATTTTATTCTAAAAAATCGCTCTTCCACTTGATTTGACAGGTCTTGGCCCCTTTCTGTCAAAACAATTCTACCCTCTTTTTCTTCAATCAGGCCATCCTTTGACAAAGCTTTGATTTCCCGTTGAAATATCTCTGATATTGTATTTCCATCGGGTAATTTTTCCCAGATATCCAAACCTTCATTCATACGAATTCCCAACATAATTTTTTCGTTGCTACGATCCAGAGGGGTTAAAATTTCTTCTTCCAAAATGGGTTTTTTGTTCGCTCGAATTTTTTCTTCAAATTTTATCCATTTTCTTTCATTCCAATATCTCTTCATTCCTATATTTGAATGAGATCCTAGGCCAAATCCAAAATAATCTTTTAATTTCCAATATCCTCTATTGTGTTTGCATTCGTGTCCTGGCTTCGCATAATTGGATATTTCGTATTGATGGTACCCTAAACTTACAATTTTTTTGCGGTAATCATGTAGATGTTTTCGGTCTTCTTCCTCTTCAACAAGTTCCATCTTCCCTTGTTTCCACAGTTGATAAAATCGGCTTCCCTCTTCAAGAATCATACTATATAGACTCACATGGTCGGGGTTTAGCTCCTCAATTAACTCTAGAGTATCTTTTACTTCTTTCATGGTCTCTCCTGGAACAGAGGAAATGAAATCCAAGTTAATAGATGAAAACCCACTTTTTCTTCCGTAGTAAAAAGCTTTTTTTGCTTCCTCTACGTTGTGAACCCTCTCTATAATGTTTAGTATTTTTTCGCTACCACTTTGAACCCCTAAACTCAATCGATTGAATCCATTTTCTACTAAAGCTTTTCCATCTAATAATAAAAAACTTTCTGGATTGGCTTCTAAAGTGATTTCGCATTCTGAATGAATGTATGGTTTTATTTCATCAAGTAGAGCATTTAATCTTTTCTCTCCCAGCATGCTGGGCGTCCCCCCACCAAAGAAGACGGAATCTATCTCTGATTCTTCCAATTCTTTTTTGTATAAGAAAATTTCTTTTTTTATCAGTTCTACATAGTCGTCCATCTTTTGTTCATCGTGAACAGGAAAGGATAAAAAATCACAATAACCACACTTGTGTTTGCAAAAAGGAATGTGAATGTAAATACTTCGTTGAATCATAGCCACCTCTTTTCAAAAAAATAAGTAGCTTATAAGCTACTTATTTGTCTTCGTCATATTTTAGAACGGTTAGGAAAGCCTCTTGAGGAACTTCTACGCTACCAATGTTACGCATACGTTTCTTCCCTTCTTTTTGTTTTTCCAACAATTTTCTTTTTCGAGTAATATCCCCACCGTAACATTTCGCCAATACATCTTTTCTCAAAGCACGAATGGTTTCTCTTGCAATAATCTTTGATCCAATGGCCGCTTGAATTGGAACGGCAAATTGATGTCTTGGAATAACAGTCGTTAAACGCTCGCAAATTTTTCTTCCTCGATCGTAGGCTCGATCTCTGTGAACAATTAGGGAGAAGGCATCTACAATTTCCCCATTGATTAAAATGTCTAGTTTTACCAATTCTCCTGGCTCATATCCCATTAATTCGTAGTCATAGGATGCATATCCTCTTGTTCTACTCTTTAAGGCATCAAAGAAATCGTAGATTACTTCATTCAATGGCAATTCATAATGAACGGTAACGCGAGTTTCTTCTAAATACTCCATATTGATAAAACGACCCCGTCGTTCTTGGCAAAGTTCCATAACAGTTCCTACATAATCTGTTGGGGTCATAACTTGTGCTTTTACAAAAGGTTCTTCCATCATTTCAATTTCAGAAGGATCGGGTAAATTGGAAGGGTTCTGAATTTCTAGAACCTCTCCATCAGCTGTATGAACCTTATAAATTACAGAAGGAGCGGTTGTAATAATATCCAAGTCAAATTCACGTTCCAAACGTTCTTGGATAATTTCCATATGCAATAATCCAAGGAAGCCACAACGGAATCCAAATCCCAAGGCTACAGAAGTTTCTGCTTCAAAAACCAATGCCGCATCATTTACTTGCAATTTTTCTAAGGCATCCCTTACGTTATTGTATTCTTCTCCTTCAGCGGGATAAATTCCAGAATAGACCATAGGAACGACTTTTTTGTATCCTGGCAAAGGCTCGTCTGTTGGATTGGTAGGGCTTGTAATAGTATCCCCTACCCTAGCTTCTTTTACGTTTTTAATACTTGCAGTAATATATCCTACATCCCCCGCTTCAATCGATGGCAAAGGAATGTGTCCATTGGCATTCACGCCAACTTCCACTACTTCAAAGATCTTTCCTGTAGAGAACATTTTGATTTTGTCCCCTGCTTTGATTCTTCCATCATACACACGAACGTAACAAATTACTCCTTTGTAGGAATCGTAATAAGAATCAAAAATCAAAGCTTTCACAGGACCTTCTGGATCCCCATCTGGTGCAGGTACATCTTCAATAATGGCATCCAATACGGCGTCGATTCCAATTCCTTTTTTTGCACTAATTAAAGGAGCATTTTCTGCATCCAAACCGATAATATCCTCGATTTCTTGTTTTACTTCATCGGTTCGTGCACTAGGTAAATCAATTTTATTAATAATAGGAACCAGTTCCAAATCTTGATCCAAGGCCAAATAAACATTCGCCAAAGTTTGTGCTTCCACTCCTTGGGTACTATCTACAACCAACAGAGCCCCTTCACAAGCAGCCAAACTTCTGGATACCTCGTAATTAAAATCTACATGACCTGGCGTATCGATTAAATTTAATAAATATTCTTGTCCATCCTTGGCCTTGTGAACCAAGCGAACGGCTTTTAGTTTAATCGTAATGCCGCGCTCTTTTTCCAGGTCCATACTATCCAAAACTTGAGATTGCATTTCTCTTGCAGTAAGCATCCCAGTTTGTTCAATCAACCGATCGGCCAATGTACTTTTCCCATGATCGATATGGGCGATAATTGAAAAATTTCTTATGTTATCTTGACGTCTTGTCATATCGTCTCCTTTGTAATCTATTGCTTTAATGAATCATTCCTATTTTATCGAACGGGTAAAAGCGTAAAAACGCAATCGAATTAATATGTTCTCTTGTAACAGGGCCAAAGAATCGACTATCTACCGATTTCCCTTCATGGCGATTATCCCCCATTACAAAATATTCTCCTTCATTCAATTGCCAATATACATCTCCATTGGTCAAAGTTTCCATTCCTGGATGAATGTATGGTTCTTCTTTTTCTACACCATTGACAAAAACTTTTCCATTTTGAATTTTAATTTCATCTCCAGGAACACCGATCACTCGTTTAATATACTCTTGTCCTGATCCATCTGGAGCATCTATAATAACAACTTCTCCTTCTTTTGGATCGGAATAATATAGAGGAAAAATCAAGCAAATCAATCGTTCATTTTGGTGAAAAGTTGGTTCCATGCTCTCTCCAATCACCAAAGTAGAATTAAATACAAAATTTTTAATTAGAATGGCCAAAATAATTGCTAATACTACCGTTTTTACTAATTCCACAATACTTGATTTCTCTTTTCTTTTTTCTTCCATAGAAATCACCCTTTTCTTATTTCGTATTCTTTAACAACTTATTTTACCATAAATTGCAAGATAATAGATCAATTCCTTCGGATTTCATGAGAATTTCAAAGGAGGTTGTCATAAGTTTTTCTTGATTTTCCTTTGAAATCATGGTAGACTAACTAGAGTTAAGGCATCCCTTGGATGAATCTAATTTCGGAGGTGAATCATGGCAAATATTAAATCAGCGTTAAAACGTATCGATTTGACTAAAAAACAAACATTACGTAATAAATCAGTAAAAAGCAATTTGAAATCTACTATTCGTAAATTTGAAGAAGCTATTGCTGAAAACAATATTGATGAAGCAAGAGATTACTTGAAATTGATCGATAAAAAATTAAAAAATGCTGCGAAAAAGAACGTTATTCATAAGAATGCAGCTTCTCGTAAAATGAGCCGCCTTTCTTCTAAGATTAACAAAATGGGCTGAAAACTTACTTAATAGTTTTCAGCTTTTTTTGTTGCACATTTTTACAAACAACAAATCCAATGCCATTTCGTTTTCCATTTCAGAACGTTTTAAGGCCAAATCCGTTTCTAATAGAATAGTATAGAATTCTTTTAGTGTTTCTACGGAAAACCCTCTGGATTGAAGAGCTATTTTTTTGCCCTCATAGGACTTTATTCCCAAACGATTTTGAATTTGGTCTGCAGAATAATGACTCCCTTCCAAAAGCTTATGTCCCAGTAAAAGACGAACTTGGCGAATTACCATAAACAATATCCTTTGAATGGGCTCTTCCTTACGTAAGAGTTCTTTTTTTGTTTCCATTGCTTCTGATAAATTGCCTTTGGCAATCGAATCCAAAAGCTGAAATATCGTATCGAAATTTAAGGATTCCATAGATTCTAAAATCATCTCTTCAAAAATTTCATCTGTGGATAATCCTACCAATTTTTCCATTTCTCCTTGTAAATCATATAAATTTACAGCAGAATTTCTCTCTTCATAGCCACTACGGGCAATAAAACGCTCAATCTCTGTTCTTTGAATTTTTCGATGGTGTTTTTGAAAGTATTTTTCCACAAAAGACACCAACTGATTGTGTTTTAAGGGAGCAAATTCAACGCTTCTTCCTACTTTATTGAGTCGCTTATATAATTTCTGATTTTTCTTTATAGTGGAAGATTGCTCTACCAAAAGCAAGAGGCTAGTTTCTGGCAAATGCAAAAGCCCATCATAAAATTCATCCTCTGGTTTTTCTTTTTCAATAAAGGCCCCAATATTCTTTACCACTACCACTCTATGGTTTCCCATAAATGGCATCGTCTCTACTCTACTGAGAATTTCTTCTAAAGAGGCCTCCTCGATTTCTATTATTTCCCAATTGAGAGATTTCGTCATCTCATCCGTATAATTTTTTTCTATAATGGATAAAACATCTTCCATTAAATATTTTTCCTCTCCATGAAACAAATACGTTCCATGGAGATTTTTTGATTTATACAATTCGATTAATTCCATTTTCTTGGCTCACTTTCTTACATTGATCTATTCCCCAATAAAAAATCCCTGCTAAAATCGCAAAATATAAAGCTCCCACTAAGATTTCTTGGTACGTAATTTTTGGTTGGGGCAAATGGGTTTGTATTTCTACCCTTCCTTCTTTGAAAATAAAATGAAGGCTTCCTTGATTCATGGTAGAAAGAATAGAGACCCCGCTTTCCTTCAAACGATTTATAACTTCTTCATGAGGATGGCCGTAAGAATTTCCCCTTCCAGCAGAAATTATCGCCCATTGGGGAGAAATTCCTTCTAAAAAGTCCTCACTTGTGGAGGTTTTTGAACCATGATGTCCCACTTTCAAAACATCCACATGGGAGAGTTTTTCTAATATTCTATCTTCGTATTCCAAAGGCAAATCTCCCGTGTATAAGAAATGCTTCCCTCTATATTCTAAATCCAAAACCATAGAATTGGCATTTTCATCTTCGGAAACTTTCTCTAAAATCGGAATACTGCGTAAATGAAAATCACCCAAAGAGAGGCTTATCTCTTTCCAAATTTCAATTTCTTGTATTTTTTCCTCAATGGCTTCATATAACTCTTTGTCGTAGGGAATATGATTGGAAACAATGTGTTTTATTTTTATTTCAGGAGAAAGAGATAGAATTCCTTGGATATGATCGGCGTCAAAATGGGATACAAATACATAGTCTAAGGTACTTATTCCCCTTCGCTTCAAATAAGAAAGAGTATACTTTGAACCAGGGTCTGCTTTATAGGGAGATCCCCCTGTATCAATCATAATATTCCCTTTTCGAGTTTCCAATAAGACGCTATCTCCTTGCCCTACATATAATTGGGTAAGAACCCCTTCCGGCCGATTGATTTGATATATGCCTGCGGAAATAAAAAGAATACATAAAATTTGAATTACAATACATCGTCCCATTTTGGGCGAAAAATTTTTCACCCATCCTTTTCCTAAAAAATAGAGAGAAAAGATGTAGAAAAAAGAAAAGCCCCAGCCCATAAAGGGAATCGTTATATTTATAGGAAATTGAGAGGAATATCTGAAGAGATCCAAACTCATTCCTAATGTTCCATCTAAAAAAATTCCTAAAATCCCTCCCATAAATGGAACGAAATGTAAGGGAATCAAAGCGATGGAAAGCATTAAAACAAAAGAAAATACAGGAACAATCCATACATTTAGAAGAATGGATAGAATGGAAATTTTCCCTTGGATAGACAATAGAAGGGGAAAAATCATTCCATTGACTGCCAGCGAAATGGCCAAACCTTTTCGAATCCAATCGATTTTTATTGGAATCCAACTTTGTATTTTTTCATATAGGAAATATATTCCCAAGACGGATCCATAACTAAATAAGAATCCGTAATGAAAGATGGAAAAAGGATTTTTCAGCAAAACGATTGTTGAAGAAAAAAACAGAGCATAATACAAATCCACAGGGCGGTTTCGCATTTTTCCTAAGTCAAAGAAAAAGAGAGCCAAATAAATCCGCACCGCTCCAATGGGCCATCCCGTCACAAACAAATACAATACCAAAAAAGTATGTACAAAAAATTTACGGAACCAAAGAGAAAATTTTGCTTTCTTCCCAATCCAATCCAAAATGCCTAGAAAGACCCCTATATGTAGACCAGAGATACTAAGTAAGTGAATCAGCCCTACGTTTTGAAAAGATTGAGAAATTCCTTCTTCTGGATCCATTCCTAACACCATGGCTGAAACAATTTGCTCTTGTTCCGGCAAAAGATTTTCTTTATATATCTCTTGTATCTCTTTTTTTATATTTTCTCTCCAAAGAAGAAGAGGATGAACTTTTCCTGTATATTTTACAGAATTCCCCTTGATACGAAAAGAAATGCCTGTGGATAAATCATGCAATTCCGAATTAAAGCTACCAGGATTCATAGAAGGTTCCCGGTTTATAAATGTTCCGCGAAACTCCACATCCTTGCCTACATCGAGATTGGTTTCTGTATAAAGCCTTATTTTTTTAGGAAAGAATCCCTTTCTTTCTTTTATTTTATAATATCCCTCTCCTTTTTCAACAACCGTTCCAATTCCCTGAAATCTTCCTTCCTTTAGCTCATAGGATTGAAATGCAATCCAGCTATTTTCTGTGTGGATAGACATAAAAAGAAAAAACAAAATATAAAACAGAAGGCGTTTCTTTGGATCGTGCATACTGAAAATGGCAAAAAGAAATAAAGGGACCAAAATAAGAACCATTCCCTCTCCATAAACAGCAGATATGCCCCCTATACCAATTAAAATCGATAGATGTAACCAAAGATTTTTCATACTCCACCCAATCTTAAACCTGTTTGCAACTCTTTTTATTCATGATACAATAAAATCAAAGAAAACAGGAGGCTAAATATGTCTTTATATAAAAAAAATCCTTATAAAAAACAAATGAACGTTACCATCGAAAACACAATCCAAAGAAAAGGAAATACTCATTTCTTCTTGGAAAATTCCATTGTAGCTGCAGCTATCCCTCACTATTCTACGGGGGATATTGCACAAATTAACGGCAAAGACGTTATTATAGAAAAAGATTCTAACGGCACAGAAAAATTTACCGTGGCAGATTTGGACGAAAGTGAAAATGCAATTCTTACCATTGACTGGTCCCATCGCTTACAAATGATGCAAAACAACATTGGACGAATTTTGTTGCGCATCGCATTCAAACAACTTTTGGATATTACTCCTCTTTACGAAAATACGGAAACAAATCCTTATTTTGATTTGCCTCTATCGGATTTAGGGTTTCAAACTTTGGAAAAATTAGAAGATTTAACCAATCGAATGATTCAATCCAATTTTCCTATTGAATACGAAGATGAAGAGTGGGAAAAAGTAAAAATTGGTTCCTACCCTTCTGAAAAATCCTATGGTCCAAAACTCCAAAATACAGGGGAATGCGCTGTACTCTCCCTAGGAAATATTGAAAAAATAGAACAAGGACTACGCCTTTATTATTTCACCGGCCAACAAGCTATTTCTGATTATCGAAGACATCGCTCTTTGGTACGAAATTTGGGAATCTTTTTCCAAACGAGCGACCCAGGAAAAATTTGGTCTGAGGTAAAAAAATTAAGCGGAACGGTCGAAACTCTAAAGTCAGAGAATAAACAGCTAGAAAGTTCTCTAGGATTGGAAGAAATTCAAGAATTCATCGATACACGGAGAGAGGTCGAAGGTATTTCCTACATCTACCGAGTATTAAACGACGTGAATTTCAAAAATATAAAAAATGTCATATCAACCATTCAGCAGAAAAAGGGATTTGTTCAGATTTACGGTATCCCTAATGGCACCGAATGCCAAGTTATAGTAGCTAGAAGCCAAGATGTTCCCGTAGATTTGAAGGAAATTATGGATTCCATTTCCCATAAATTCTCCATTCAAGGATCCGGAAATATGTTCAAAATTCAAGGAAATTGTTCCAGAATTTTTATGCATGGCGTAATGGAGGAATTCCTACTTGCTATTCAAACAAAAATGAACCTAAAAAACAAATAACCCATAAAAAGAAACCAGGGAATCCCCTGGTTTCTTTTAGATTTCTTTTGTTCCTTCATGATCAATAGGAGCCGATAAAATTTTCCATTTTTCTCCTGTTTTTTCTGCTATTTCTTCCCATTTTTTTATCAATTCCTCTTGATCTACTTGCCCATCTGTCACAAACAAAAGAGTTGGACCCGCTCCACTAATTAACATGCGGCCCTTGTACTCCTCTTCTATTTTTTTCATTTGATCAAACCCATGGATTAATTCTTTTCTATAGGGTTCATGGATGTTATCCTTTGTTCCTACTAAAAAATCGTCCAAATTTGATTCCCTTAAACCATTAATCAAAAAAGCAATTTGACTGATATTTGAAACGGTCTCTTTATAGGTCAAAGAATCTGGCAAAGCCTCTCTTGCCAATCTTGTTTCCAAAGGAAAGTCTGGAATCGCCAAAAAACAAGTTAAATTCTCCATACCTTCTATTCTTTGATACAACACATTTTCTCCATCCATAGTAGAAAAAACGCATCCTCCCAATAGAGCTGGAGCTACATTATCGGGATGCCCTTCCAATTCCGTAGCCAAATTCAAAATTTCTTGTTGAGAAAGAAGATTTCCCAAAAGCAAATTGGCTCCAACAATACCCCCTACAATACAGGTGGCACTGGATCCCAATCCACGAGATTGAGGAACCTCTCCCTCCACTTTGAAGTTCATAGAAGAAATATCTTTTCCTAAATAATCGTAAACTTTTTTGGCAGAAATATAAATTAAATTGTCCTCTTCAAAATTTTTTGGTTCATCGGATTCATAAAAATCAAAATAATTATAAATTTCAAAAGCCATCCCTGCCGTATCAAAAGCTGGACCTAGATTTGCTGTTGTTCCAGGCACCTTAATTCGAACCATAAAACTCCTCCTGAATCACTTTTCCCATATCCTCTTTCTCTATAATGCGATTATGCAGAATTTTTCTATCTTTTAATCCTTCCAAAGGAACAGGAATTTCTACCCCTGTTTTTTTCTCCGTCTCTTCCAAAAGATGGCTTTCTTCTCCGTGAATTTCTAGCGCTTCTGTTACCGCCTCTGGAAATTTATAAGGGCTCGCCGTAGAAACAATCAGCGGATAATTTCCCTTATTTTCTTCCTTGAACTTCTCCCAACATTTATAGGCCACGGCAGTATGAGGATCCATTACGTATTGATATTTTTCATAGAACTCTCGAATTCCCTCTTGAGACTCTTCCACGGTTGCATAATAGCCATAGAAATCTTTCATTTCTTTGCGGAATTCCTCTCCCACAGAATACATTCCATTTTCTTTTAAGTCCTCCATCCACTTGGCTACTCTTTCAGAATCCTTTGTGATTTCGTACAAAAACCGCTCTAAATTACTTGAAACCAAAATATCCATAGAAGGAGAGGTCGTTTTCACAAGAGATCGATTCGCATCGTAGGTTCCCTTTTGGAAGAAATCAGACAAAACATTATTCTCGTTAGAAGCACAGATGAAATTCCCAATTGGAATTCCCATCTCTTTGGCATAATAAGCCGCCAAAATATTTCCAAAATTTCCCGTAGGGACAACAATGTCAATAAAATCTCCAGAAGCAATCGTTCCTTTTCGAACCAACTCAATATAAGAATATACATAATAAGCAACTTGTGGAATCAATCGACCTATATTAATAGAATTGGCAGAAGAAAGCACATATCCCCTGTCATCCATCCATTTTTCCATTTCTTTGTTTTGAAAAATTTCTTTGACTCCTCTTTGGGCATCATCAAAATTTCCATTGACCGCAAAAACATGAACGTTTTTTCCTTCTTGGGTCATCATTTGAAGTTTTTGCATGGAGCTAACTCCGTCTGTAGGATAAAAAACAACCACATCGATTCCTTCAATATCTTTGAAGCCTTCCAAAGCAGCTTTTCCAGTATCTCCACTTGTAGCCGTTAAAATAATCACTTTCTTGTCCCCTCTTGCCTTCTCCATAAATTGAGGCAACATCGAAAGGGCAAAATCCTTAAAGGCAGAAGTCGGCCCGTGGAACAATTCCATGACAGAAATATCTCCCACCTTCTGAATTTTCAAAGCGTTTTTCACAAAAAACTTTTCATTATAAGCTTTTTTTGTCATATCTAAAATTTCTTCATAAGGAATATCTTGAAAAAATTGCTGGATTACCATGGCAGATACTTCATCATAACCAAAATCTTCAGATAAAAATTCTTCCCAATCTAAAATAGGCATATTTTCTAGAACAAAAAGACCACCATCTTCTGCTAAACCCTTAAAAATTGTATCGTAACTAGATTTTGAAAAAGATTTTCCTCTAGTAGAAATATAATTCATAAAATCCCCTCCGTTCAGTTTATTACTTTATTGTAATATAATATGGCAAAAATCCCAACTCTTTTTGTAAATAATACATTGTATATTTCCCATAAAGTGTGGAAAAATTAACAAATATGTGTGATAATTAAATTGTTAAAAAATTTTCGTAATCCTACAAGGAGGTACTCAGATGTATAAGGTTGTTGAAAAAAAAGAGCTTGCGCCATCAGTCTATTTACTAAGAATTGAGGCGCCTCGTGTCGCAAAGTCAGCTTTGCCTGGTCAATTTGTAATCGTTATCGCAGATGATACAGCGGAACGCGTTCCTTTAACAATTGCGAACTATAATCGCGAAGAAGGTTGGGTTGATTTAGTAGTCCAAGCTACTGGTCCATCTACGAAAAAATTAGGATCAGTTAATAAAGGTGGGTTCGTGAAAGACTTTGTGGGTCCTTTGGGTGTACCTTCTGAGTTTATTCATGAAACCGATGAAGAACTAAAACAAAAACGTTATCTATTTGTTGGTGGCGGTATCGGAGCGGCTCCTGTTTATCCACAAGTTCGATATTTCCACGAACGTGGTATTGAATGTGATGTTATTCTTGGTTTCAAAAATAAAGATTTTGTCATTTTAGAAGACGAATTCAAAGAAATAACCAATCATTTATACATAACCACCGATGACGGTTCTTATGGTGACAAAGGATTAGTAACAGAAAAAATTGATGCTTTAATTGCTGAAGGAAAAGAATACGATGTTTGTGTTGCCATTGGTCCTATGATTATGATGAAATTCGTTAGCTTAACTACGAAAAAACACAATCTTCATACAATCGTTTCCTTAAACCCAATTATGGTGGATGGAACCGGCATGTGCGGTGCTTGCCGTATTACCATTGATGGAGAAACAAAATTTGCTTGCGTTCATGGTCCTGAATTTGATGCACACAAAGTTGATTTTGATGAAGCAATGAAAAGACAAAAGCAATATTTTAGAGAAGAAAAAACCAAAGGAAAATCTGCAAGAAGCATGGAAGAATTACTTGTGAAAGGAGTAAAATAATGGATCGTTTTACAAGAGTCCCTGTTAGAGAACAAGACCCTGACGTTAGAAACAAAAATTTTGAAGAAGTTTGTTATGGTTACAATGAAGAAGAAGCAAAAGCCGAAGCGGCTCGTTGCCTAAATTGTAAAAAACCTCAATGCCGTACTGGTTGTCCTGTAAATATTGATATTCCTCGTTTTATTTCTCATATTGCTGATGGCGATTTTGAAGACGCCGCTTCTGCTTTAAGTGAATACACTGCCCTACCAGCTGTCTGCGGTCGTGTTTGTCCACAAGAAAGCCAATGTGAAAAATATTGCGTATTGGGAAACAAAGGCGATTCCGTTAGTATCGGAAAATTGGAACGCTTTGCTGCCGACTACGCTCGCGAAAACAATATTAAAACATTGAAAGCCGCTCCTTCCAATGGACGCAAAGTAGCTGTTATAGGTGCTGGTCCTGCGGGTATTACAGTTGCTGGTGAAATGGCAAAACTTGGCTACAACGTAACTGTATTTGAATCTTTACAAGAAGCTGGGGGCGTTTTGGTTTATGGTATTCCTGAGTTCCGTTTGCCAGATGCCGTTGTTGCTTCTGAAGTTGCCAACTTAAAAGAAATTGGAGTTACTTTCGAAACCAATACCATTGTAGGTCGTACCTTAACTTTAGAAGATATTCGTGAAGAAGGTTTTGAAGCCATCTTTATCGGATCTGGTGCTGGTTTACCAAGATTCTTAGGTATTCCTGGAGAAAACTTAAACGGAGTATTCTCTGCCAATGAGTTCTTAACACGTTGTAACTTAATGAAAGCATTCAATCCAGATTACGATACTCCAATTATTGGTGGACACAAAACAGCCATTATCGGTGGCGGTAACGTAGCAATGGATGCAGCCCGTGTAGCAAAACGTCTAGGTAGTGATGTTACCGTTGTATATCGTCGTACACAAGAAGAACTTCCAGCTCGTGAAGAAGAAGTTCATCACGCTATGGAAGAAGGAATCAAATTCCACTTCCTTTCTAACCCTGTTTCTATTATTGGAGACGAAGAAGGCTGGGTAAGCGGCATGGTTGTTCGCCCTATGGAATTGGGAGAACCAGATGAAAGTGGACGTCGCAGACCTATCCCTATTGAAGGCCAAGATTACAACTTAGAGGTTGATACCGTTATTATGGCATTGGGCACTAATCCTAATCCATTGATCACTTCTACAAACCCTGATATTGAAACCAATAAATGGTTAGGAATTGTTATCAATGAAGACGGACAAACCTCTGCAGAAGATGTATTTGCTGGGGGCGATGCCGTTACTGGTGCAGCCACTGTAATCCTTGCTATGGGAGCTGGTAAAGCAGCTGCTGAAGGTATGCATAAATATCTACAAAATAAATAATAAACTATATACAAAAAAGAGACCGAGAAGGTCTCTTTTTTTTGTCTTTATTTATGATGATGCCCATGTCCATGTCCACCGCAACAATCGTCTCCATGATCGTGATGATGCCCATGTCCATGTCCGCCGCAGCAATCATCTCCATGATCGTGATGATGCCCATGTCCATGTCCGCCGCAACAATCGTCACCATGGTCGTGATGATGACCATGGCCGCCGCAACAATCGTCACCATGGTCGTGATGATGACCATGGCCGCCGCAACAATCGTCACCATGATCGTGATGATGCCCATGTCCATGTCCGCCGCAGCAATCATCTCCATGGTCGTGATGATGCCCATGTCCATGTCCGCCGCAACAATCGTCACCATGGTCGTGATGATGACTGTGTCCACCACAGCCACAAGTATGGTCTCCATGAGAATGGCCAAAATGAGATATGAATCTTCTTTGCTCTTCTTCGTATTTTGGAATCAATTCATGAATCTTATTATGAATTTTTTCATCGTGAACAAATCCATCCAAATTACTTAAAATTTCCAAAGCCAATTCATAATTATGCTCGTCTTCCGCTTTCGATGCCAACATTTTCAAAATCCCCAAAATTTCTTGGCTTGGTTGACCGATAATTTCATTTTCTTTCAAATAAGCTTTATATTCTTCTTCTGAAGCCAATGTTGCCTTTGGATATTTATTTTTTAAAATCATCAAATTTCCTTTTGCTGCATCATTTTCTCCCACATATTCCAAAGCCATAAGGTTCAAAGACAAGGCCATTTTTTCATTGTCGTCTTTGTAGGCAAAATATCCTTCATTGGCGAAAGCCTCCGCAAAATCTCTTAAACGATAGCCATCGATGAAGACTTGTCGATTAAACCTCTTTGCGCTTTCCATATCGCCTTGTAAGCGATTTAATTTCGCTAAGGCAAGTAAGACATTGGCGTCTATTGGATTGGCTTCTAAAGCCAAAGTGAGAACTTCTTTCGCCTTGTCATATTCTTTGTATTCCATTAAGAAAGAACCTAAGAAAGACAAGAACATTTGCAATTCTGGTCCAACAATAGCTGTGTCGTCTTTGGGTTTGCGAATGCGGAAAATCACTTCGTCTGTTAAACTTTGGAAAGAACGAATCCCTGATCCTTCTTTTATCTTTTCAATTCCATCGCGAATAAAAGAAATTTCGTCACGGATTTCAAACAATACTTTTTCTGCGTGTTTTTCATCTTCTTCCATAATGGATGTCATTGCTTCTTCTAACTTTTGGTAATAAATGGATAATTCTTCTGAATCTGGTCCTTGATAATCATCCATTTCAATGGTGCGAAAATCTTCTTCGCTCATTTCTCCATGTTCTTCAATCAGCTTTTCTGCATAGGTCAACAACTCGTTGGCTGCTTCCATTTCCCCTTCTTCTTGATATTTAATAATCTGCTCTGTAAGGGAATTTAAATCTATAACGTAATTTCCGGTTAAATTTTCGATAAATTCTTTAATTTCTTTTGCCTTTTTCATAAAATACCTCCATAATATAGACTATAACATAAATTTTTTTATAGAGATATAGAGAAAGGAAAAACTATGGCTAGTAATGTGACTCACTTCTTCTTTGGACGACGATTACAGGATCATTTTCCTCAAGAATTGTCGAATATCATCGAAAAACATCAAGATTATTTTGATATCGGTCAACAAGGACCGGATATTTTCTTCTTCCATATGCCTTTTAATAAAAATAAGGGAAAAATGGCAACAGGAGATTTCATTCACGATCATACCTTCCAAGATTTTATCGATCGAAATCGAAAAATGCTTGTAAATACCCCTATTGATTCTCCAGAATGGGCCTACTTTTTGGGAACCATTTGTCATTTTATTCTAGATATTTCCTTACACCCTACTATAGATGAATTGGAACTACACTTAGGCATTCGTCATTTGGAAATGGAAAGAGAATTGGACCGACAAATCTTACAGGAAGAAAATATCGATCCAAAAACTTTCTTTAGTCGCGAAATCATTCCCGATCCAAATAAGGTAACGGATGTAATTACAAAATTTTATCAAAGTTACGAAGGCGTAAACCATCACATTGTAAAACAATCTCTGTATTATATGCGTCTGATTGAAACTTTTTTCCATGTAACTTCCAAAAGGGAAGAAAAAATAAAGACAAAACTTTTGCGTTGGTCGGGTAAGAACAAGGAATTTATGGGAAAAATTCTCTTTGAAAAGCCCCATAAGGACGCCTCTATTGTTATACCTATTCTTAAAGAAGGGTTTGACTATGCTTCAGGAGTTGCTTATTACGCGCTCTCCCTTATGATTCAGAAGCATCAAGATTTACCTAGCCAAGATATTTTTCAATTTGATTTTGTAGGACATGTTTTATGAAAAAAAATACCTTTACGAAACTCGAAAAAAATTGGATTTATTATGACGTAGGGAATTCTGCTTTTACCCTTTTGGTAACCATTATTCTGCCGATTTATTTCAAATATCTTGCAGAACAAAGTCAACTTACCAGTCAAGAATATTTGGCTTACTGGGGATATGGCGTTACCATTTCTACCTTACTAGTGGCTATAATTGGTCCTTATTTAGGATCCATTGCCGATAAGAATCGAAAGAAAAAATTCTTTTTTATTCTTTCTTTGATTCTTGGAGCGGGAGCTTCTTTTAGTTTTCCTTTATGGCAAACGTGGCTCTCTTTCCTCGTTGTCTTTGTTATTTCAAAAATCGGTTACAATGCATCTTTGATTTTTTATGATTCCATGCTTATTGATGTAACCACAGATGAAAGAATGGACCGAGTGAGTACCTATGGGTATGCTTGGGGATATTTGGGCAGCTGTTTGCCATTTATTTTAAGTATTGTTTCCATTTTATATCTTCCTACCATTGGAATGGATTTTCTCTGGGCTATGACCATTGCTTTTTGTATCAATGCCCTTTGGTGGATTGGATTTTCCATTCCTTTGATCCAAAGTTATAGACAAAAATATGTAGAATCTGCCGAGGAAACCAAACCTATCGAAGTAATTAAAACCTTAAAGCAAATGAGAAAAAATCCCAAAGTTTTCTATTTTCTTCTTGCCTTTTTCTTTTATATTGACGGCGTCTATACCATTATAAATATGGCTACTGCCTATGGAGAATCCTTAGGATTGGATTCCACTGGATTGCTATTGGCGTTGCTTACAACCCAAATTGTCGCCTTCCCTTCTTCCCTGTTTATTTCCTATTTGTCAAAAAAATTCCCTACCCATAAATTGATTTCTATTTGTATTTTAGCTTATACGGCCATTGCCTTGTTTGCTGTACAATTGGATAAACTCTGGGAGTTCTGGCTTCTTGCTATATGTGTTGGTTTATTCCAAGGAGGGATTCAAGCTTTAAGTCGCTCTTATTTTGCCAAAATTATTCCAAAGGAAAAGAGCGGACAATATTTTGGAATTTACGACATTTTTGGAAAAGGCGCTTCCATATTGGGAACATTTATTGTATCTTTTTTGACTCATGTTACAGGAAACCAAAGCTTAGGAATTGGTTCCATGGTTATTCTATTTATTTTAGGATTTTTCTTCTTCAAAAAATCTTCCCATTTACTGGAAGAATAATTTCCCTTGCAACATTTTGTTTTTTTCAGTAAAATGATATAAGACGTTGATGAGGACTAATAGAAAGACAACGACTTCAGAGAGCAAAATCCTTGGCTGTGAGATTTTGTAGTAAAGTATCTTTTGAACCTACCTTTGAGTTCATCGCAAAACGATGCGTTTCCCGCGTTAAGGGGTAAGAGTGGATTTTTTAATCAACTTGGGTGGTACCGCGTGTCTTCGTCCCAATGGGATGGAGACTTTTTTTGTGAGGTGAATTATGTTTTATTGGAGCAACCGACAAGGGATACCAAATATAGAATTAAGTCCAAAAGATGGATGCGTTCCAGAAGGATTTTATTCCACAACCAACTTCCCTACTTTTGTTCATGTAGGAGACGACTGGGTGGAAGTAAAGGAACAGCGCATGGATGCTGTTATCGTTGAAAAAGAAGATGGATTTTATGCTACAAAACTTCGGGATGTAAAAAAAGGAGATCGTATTCTTTGTGGAGATGAGGGAATTTGTATCGATGCCCAATTGGAAGACAAAGGAGAAGTGCAAAGATTCCAATTTATGGATAGCGCCGTCTCTTCCGAAAAAAGAAATGAATTATTATTAAAAGACCTAGCCAAAAAATTGGTTTTAGAAAATAAAAAAATTACCGTTGTATGTGGTCCTGCTGTTGTCCATACAGGAGCGAACAAATATCTGGCAAAATTAATGGAGCTTGGCTATGTAAAATCCTTGTTAACTGGAAATGCCGTAGCCGTTCATGATATGGAGCAATGTTTCTTTAACACTTCTTTAGGAGTCGACAAAGATACAGCCCTTCTAACTCATCACGGCTATCGCAATCATATGCGAGCCATCAATCGCATTAAATTGGCAGGATCCATTGAAAATGCCGTAAACGATGGAATTTTAACATCGGGAATTATGTATTCTTGTATCAAGTATAATGTTCCTTTTGTTTTGGCCGGTTCTTTACGAGATGATGGGCCTCTTCCTGAAACACAAATGAATATGTTAGAGGCACAAAAGGCTTATAATACTCATCTACGAGCCGCAGATATCGTGGTGGTTCTTTCTACCATGTTACATGGAATTGCCAGCGGAAATATGCTTCCTTATCAAATTCCTATGTATTGTGTTGATATCTCTGCCAATGTAGTAACAAAACTTTCCGATCGCGGAAGTAGTCAAAGTGTAGGAATCGTAACCGATGTTGGATTGTTTTTACGCCTTTTGCTTTTAGAAATTGAAGAATTGAAAAAATAAAAGAATCCAGTACGAAAGTACTGGTTTTTTGCTTATTTCTCCTCAAAAATGGCTATAATGTAAAAATGGAGGAATAATATGATAAAAAATTTTTGGTACGCAATTTATAATGGAAAAAAAGTAAAAAAGAATGAGGTTGTTGCCATAAAACGACTTGGCTTAAACCTGTCTCTTTTCCGTGACTCAAAGGGAGGACTGCATTGCGTTACGGACAAATGTGCTCATAGAGGAGCCAGTCTAGGACGCGGAACGGTGAAAAATGACTGCCTCAAATGTCCATTCCATGGAATCGAATACGACAGCGAAGGAAAATGTACAATCGTACCATCTGAAGGAATAAACTCCGAAAAAGATTTTTCGCGTTTTAACCTAAAACACTATTTCATTCGTGAAAAACAAGATATGGTCTTTTTTTGGTATGGGGATGGAGAGCCTACCAAAGAACCGGATACATTTGAAGTATTAGACGACAAAAATTTACAGTTTAGCGAAAGGGTCGACCACTGGAAGGTCGATTATTCCCGTGTTATCGAAAATCAATTGGATGTTTCTCATCTTCCTTTTGTTCATCACAATACCATTGGCCGAGGAAACAAAACCATTTCCAACGGGCCGAAAACCATTTGGTTGGATGAAAATACATTACAAACCAGCGCAAACAATGAAGTGGATCATGGACAAACACCAAAATCTGGGGAAGAAAGCGTAATTAAGTCTACCAATCTAACCTTCAAATATCCAAATATGTGGCTAAATACCATTAGCGACAAGCTAAAAGTTTTCGCATACTTTGTCCCTATTGACGAAGAAAATGCCCTATTGTGCTTGCGGTTTTACAATAAATTTACGGGGATTGCTCCTATTGACTCCTTTATTTCTGTTATTGGAAAATATGCCAACGGCGTCATCCAAAATCAAGATAAAAGAGTTGTAGAAACTCAATTGCCTAAGAAAACGGAAATGAAAATCGGAGAGAATTTAGTTCAAGCCGACAAGCCAATTATTGAATACAGAAAGCGAAGACAGAAACTGAAGGAAGAAAATAACAGAAAAGACGAAGAAAAAGAAGAAATTTCAGAATAAAAATTTCCTTACTCACGGAAAAAACCACAGCCCCTAGGCTGTGGTTTTTTATTTTCTAACTTCTTTTGTTGCAATTCTCTCTAAATCATTTTCGATTCCTTACAATAGAATCTATAAAATTTTAGATTGTCTGAGTAAGTTACTTTCTTATTATTTTCTCGATTAAATCCATGGGTTTTTCAATGGTTGCATCCGCTCCATATTCTATTAATTCTTCTTTTTCCCGAAATCCCCATTCTACCCCAATGGTAAAACATCCAAAATTTTTCCCTGTTTCCATATCTGTATTGGTGTCTCCTAAATACAAAATTTCTTCCTTCTTCAAAGAAAATTCTTCTTGTATCATTTCCAAACCAACAGGGTGCGGCTTTCTAGGTCGAGAATCCTCTTGTCCAACCACCTTCGAAAAAATATGAGGAAAAACTCGCTCCATAAGAGGTTCTGCAATGGAATGAGGTTTGTTAGTATAGACGAAGGAATCGATTCCTAAGTCTTCCAATGCCGCTAAAAGTTCCATAATTCCCGGATAAATGGCTTCTTTTCCAATTTCCGACTTTCCATACTCCTCCATAAATTCCTTTTTTATAAAAGAAAAATCTTTCTCTGAAATTTTTCTCTCTTCTTTTACAGAGCCAAGTAAAGCAGAAGCTCCATTTCCTAAAAAATATTTATACTTCCCATCATCAATTTTTTCATATCCATGGTTTTCTAAAACCCCATTCATAATAGAGGCGATATCATCCACTGTATTCATTAACGTCCCATCCAAATCAAAAACAACTGCTTTTATAGAATGGAGACGTTTTAAGTCGTTTCTTTTCTTCCCTTTTTCTGTATTCACTGTCCTCTACCTTTCCTCTTTAAGAAATAAAGATTCAAATTATCGTCCCTTTCTATTTTAATGGAATGAGAAAGGGAAAACAAGAATCTAAGATTTTTCCATTGGATCTATCCTTGAAAAGATACAATAATTCCAACACAAAAACCTGTAGATAAAATTTTACCTACAGGTTTTCATTCAGAAAAGATTTTTTTCTTTCCCGTTTATTTTATTCGTCTTTTGCTTTGGCTTCCGCAATGATTTTTTCTGCCATTTGGGCAGGAACTTCTTCGTAGCGAACAAATTCCATAGTAAAGGTTCCACGTCCTTGTGTCATGGCACGTAAGTCGATAGCATATTCAAACATTTCTGCATGAGGTGCTTCCGCAATAATCAACTGACCACCGTCTTTTTGTTGGTCCATACCTAAAATACGACCACGGCGTTTGTTCATATCTCCCATAACGTCGCCCATGTAATCATCAGGAATAGAAACTTCCACTTTCATAATTGGCTCAAGCAATACAGGTTTTGCTTCTTGAATTCCTTTTTTGAAAGCAAGATTGGCTGCCAATTTGAAACTTACTTCATTAGAGTCTACATCATGGTAAGATCCATCATACAATACAGCTTTTACACCACGAACTGGGAATCCCGCTAATACGCCGTGTTCCATAGATTCTTGTAATCCTTTTTCAACAGCAGGGAAATAGTTTTTAGGAACAGATCCACCGAAAACTTCTTCGTCAAAAATAAAGTCTTCTTCACATGGCTCGAAGCGAATCCAAACATCACCAAACTGTCCGGCTCCACCAGATTGTTTCTTATGCTTTCCTTGAACGCTGGCTGTACCACGAATGGTTTCACGATAAGGGATGATAAATGGAACAATATTTACTTCTACATTAAATGTATTTTTTAATTTTTCTAAAATTACATCCAAATGTGCATTCCCTTGTCCACCAATAGTCAATTGCTTTGTTTCTGGATTTCTTTCAATTACCAAATTTGGATCTTCTTCTTGCAATTTACGCAATGACAAAGATAATTTTTCTTCATCGTTTTTAGAAGCGGCTTCAATTGCATAATAGTATACAGGTTTTGGCATGCGAACTTTTTTGTAAACCACTGGATGGGCCTTATCGCATAAAGTATCTCCCGTTTGTGTTGCAGAAAGCTTTGCTGTTGCACCAATATCTCCCGCTTGAATTTCGTCCACTTCCATTTGTGTTTTTCCGCGAACAACAAATAAACCGCCCATTTTTTCGTCAGCTTCTTGGCGAGAATTATAAAGATGTGTATCTTTTTTAATCACACCACTAATTACTTTGAAAATGGAGATTTTCCCTACATATGGGTCTGTAATGGTTTTGAATACTACGGCAGAATATGGTTCTTTTGGATTAACAGAACGTTCTTCTCCAGATTCATAGCGGAATCCAGTATGGGCACGTTCATCGTCTGGTGCTGGCATGTAGTTTACAATCGTATTTAATAAAATATCAATACCGATTCCCTTTTCCGCACTACCTACTAACAATGGAACTGCGTCCCCTTCCAATAGAGCGGTTGTTACACCACGTAATAAATCTTCACGAGTGAATTTTTCTCCACTGAAATATTTGTCCATTAGAACTTCGTCACTTTCAGCAACAACTTCGGCAATTTCTTCATACATACGCTCAGTCGCTTTTAGTTGGTCGTGGGTTAAATCCACTTCATTTGGAGCGCCGTTTTCATATTTGAATCCTTTTTGGAAGATAACATCTGTAACTCCAATAAAGTTTTCGCCTTCTCCAATTGGTACAGAGAATGGAATAACTTTCTTACCGAATTTTTCTTCGATTTCTTCCATTAGATTTCTAAAGTTTACATTTTCACCATCAATTTTATTTACGAAAATAATACGTGGCAAATCAATTTTTTCCGTATATTTCCACATACGCTCGGTTCCTACCTGGATTCCCGCTGTGGCATCAATAATCATTAGAGCTGCTTCAGCCGCACGTAAAGCACCAACGGCTTCTCCAACGAAATCCATATAACCTGGAGTATCTATAATATTCAATTTCAAGTTTCGCCACTCTATAGGAATAATACTAGTTCCGATAGAAGTTCCTCTTTCCATTTCTTCTTTGGAAAAATCTGATATAGTATTTTTTTCTGCAACGTGACCAATTTTCTTCGTTGCACCAGATTGGAACAACATAGCTTCTGTTAAATTCGTTTTCCCAGAACCACTATGTCCTACAAGAGCTAGATTTCGAACTTGACTCGTTGTGTAAATTTTCATGTATTTTCTTCCTCCTATCGGTTGATCGTCTCCGTCGAGTTACGGAAACGTTTTTATAGATTCATTATATCATAATCCAGTGAAACTGTCTTTTCTTTTTCTGCGGTTCCTTTCACAAAAAAAATGCACAAGCTTTTGCCTGTGCATTTTCCTTTTGTCCATATATTATTTTCCTTGCAATTGATCGATTTTTTCTCGCGTCCAACCAAAAGCACCACCTGTATGCAAGAACAGTACATTCTTTTTATCTGCCCAATTTCCATTCATCAATTCATTGAAAATCGCATACATCGTCTTTCCTGTATAAACAGGATCAATAATAATACCCGTTTGGGAAATGAAATCTCTCATAAATTCCAATTCTTCCATGGTGTTTTTTGCATAGCCTAACCCTTGGTATCCATCAATTACATGGATGTCATCTGTTGTAAATTCCAAATCCGTTTCATCGTATTCTTTCATTTCTTCCAAAATAGGAGGAACCAATTCATTGATGGTTCTTTGAGCAGGATAAGAAATGGTAATTCCAACAATGTCCTTATCTTTTCCAAATTTTTTATTGGCATAAATCAGACCAGCAAAACTACCTGCACTCCCTGTTGTTACAACAATGGTATCAAATTCCACGCCCATTTTTTCTTCTTGTTCTAAAATTTCTTCGTAGCAATCTACATAACCGAAACTACCTACGGCACAAGAAGCTCCTTCTGGCCAAATGGTTGTTTTATGTCCTTCTTTGGATTCAATTTCTTTTGCCCATTCTTCCATTAATTCTGTGCGATTGTGGTCGAAATCATAGCGGCTAATGTAACGTTGGGTCGCCCCTGATACGTAATCTAAAAAGTTGTTGGATTCTTTTGGTTCATTCTCGTCTCCTGCCAATAATAAATTGGCTTTTAATCCCAATTTGGCACAAGCCAAAGAAGTAGCGCGACAATGGTTACTTTGAATGGATCCACAAGTTACAACATCTGTAACTCCTTCATCCAAAGCTTTTTTCATTAAATACTCCAATTTACGTACTTTATTTCCCGTTAATCCAATTCCTGTCAAATCATCTCGTTTAACATATAAGTTGGCTGGCAAATCGGCATCAACCAATTGAATTTTTTCAATTGGCGTTGGCGTATTGGCCATTTTTAATTTCTTTAGCATGAAACTCCCTCTCATTCGTGATTCAAATAAAATCTCTTTTCACAGAAATATGTTTCTCCCTATTTAGAGAGAAACATATCTTCTAATTGTTCTATTCTATTTTACTACAAAACTTATAATTTTTTAACCTCTATAATAATCTCATGATCATTTAATGGAGTGGTTTCTCCCTCAAGAGATTTTCTTTCGAAGGAATCAGCCAATGTGTCTTCCATAATCATATCTTTGTAAACTTCCAAAGCCTTATTTACACGGTCATCTGTATCGTATGCGATGGAAATATGATCCAAGATTTCGAAGTCATTGGATTTACGAAGTTGTTGCACTTTGGAAACAAATTCTCTTGCAAATCCTTCGTCCAATAAATCTTCTGTTAAATTGGTGTCTAGAATAACGAAAAGATTGTTTTCCATAGAAACATCAAAACCTTCTTTTGCTTCTGTATTTACCAAAACATAATCTTCTTTAATGGTTACTTCTTCTCCACCTAAAGAAAGAGTCATTTCGCCTTTTTCTTGTAATGCTTTATAGATTTCTCCTGGTCTTTCATTTAACTCTTTAGTGAAATCTTTGATTTTTGGACCAAGAAGAGATCCTACTACTCGGAAATTTGGTTTTAATCTATAGTTCATAAACTCAGACAAATCATCTCTAAATTCAACGGTTTTTACGTTTAATTCTTCTTTGATTAATTCCTCCAAATCTCCTATGGTTTCTTTGTATTTTCCGTCCAATACAACTTCAGACAATGGTTGACGTACTTTGATTTTTGCATTTTCACGACTAGAACGGCCCAATGTTACCAAGTTACGTACCAATTCCATTTTTTCTTCCAATTCTGGTTGAATCAAAGATTTATCCGCTTTTGGATAATCGCAAAGATGGATACTTTCTCCCCCTACCAAAGTTTGGTAGAATTCTTCTGCAATAAATGGAGCGATTGGAGCGATAATATGAGCGATTCCTAGTAGTACATCGTAGGTTGTTTTGTAAACGGCCATTTGGTTCTTAGAAGGTTCTTCTTCCCAGAAACGACGGCGGTTTCTACGAATGTACCAATTGGAGAAATCTTCTACAACAAAATCTTGAATGGTTCTTACAGCACGAGTCAATTCGTATACTTCCATATCATCGTGAACAGATTTTAGCAAGTTGTTGAAACGGCTTAATAACCAATTATCGATTTCTTCCATTTCTACATCATCATAAGAATATTCTCTTGGATCCACTCCATTGATATTGGCATACATGGTGAAGAAGTTGTGGATGTTTCGTAAAGAGCGGAAGAATTTACTTTGTACTTCTCTTAATCCATCTTCATCAAATTTTGTTGGATTCCATGGTGGAGATACATACATTAAATACCAACGTACCGCATCGGCACCATAGATTTTGAATAATTCTTCTGGATTGACTGTATTTCCACGGCTCTTACTCATTTTTTTACCGTCTTTATCAAGGATTAAGTCATTTACCAATACGTTTTTATATGGACTTTCTCCCATTACATAAGTGGCGATGGCCAATAGAGAGTAGAACCATCCACGAGTTTGGTCGATTCCTTCATTGATAAAGTCCGCTGGGAATCGTTGGTCGAAATCTTCTTTGTGTTCAAATGGATAGTGCCATTGAGCAAATGGCATAGCACCAGAGTCAAACCAAACGTCAATTACATCTGGCTCTCTTCTCATAGTCGATCCACATTCACATGGAATGTGAACATCATCTACATATGGTCTGTGCAATTCGATATCATCTGTAATATCTTCTATAGCAAGTTCCGCCAATTCTGCACGGCTTCCAATACTCTTCACTTTTCCACAATCTTTACAACGCCAGATATTTAAGGGAGTTCCCCAATAACGAGAACGAGAAATCGCCCAGTCGTTTAGATTTTCTAACCAGTTTCCAAAGCGTTTTTCTCCTACGAAACTTGGATACCAATTTACTTTATTGTTATTTTCTACTAATTTGTCTTTGAATTTTGTAACTTCAATATACCAAGATGGATGAGCATAATATACCAAAGGAGTTCTACAACGCCAGCAATGTGGATAGTTGTGAAGAATGGTTTCTTTTGAGAATACCAAATCCTTTTCTTTCATGTAGTCAATGATGGTTTCATTCACATCATGAACGAATTCACCTTTCCAAATGGTGTCGGTAAATTTACCATCTTCATCTACTGGTTTTACCAATGGCAAGTCATATCTACGTCCTGTTTGATAATCATCTTCCCCAAATGCTGGAGCCGTATGGACGATTCCTGTACCATCTTCAGTTGTTACATAATCTGCCAATACAATATAGAAGGCTTTTTTATCTACTTCAACAAAAGGAAGAATTTGTTCGTATTCTCTATGTTCAAGATTGGATCCCTTCATGGTTTCCAATACTTCGTACCCTTCCTTCAGGATTTTTCCTGCTAATTTTTCTGCCAGATAATATACATTTCCATCAGAATGTTTTACCTTTACATAATCTACGGAAGGATGAACGGCTAATGCTACATTAGAAGGAACTGTCCATGGAGTCGTTGTCCAAGCTAAGAAATACGCATCTTCATCTTTGGCTTTGAATTTCATAACGATGGTTGGAGTTTTTACTTCTTCATAACCTTGAGCTACTTCGTGAGAAGCAAGACCCGTTCCACAACGTGGACAGTAAGGAAGAATTTTTTGTCCTTCATACAACAAACCATCTTCAAACATTTTATTCAAAATCCACCAAATGGATTCAATATAGTCATTATCTAAAGTAATGTATGGATCATCCATATCGATTAAGTATCCCATGCGAGCTGTCATTTTTCGCCATAGGCTTTCGTATTCAAATACAGATTCTCTACACTTTTTATTAAATTCTTCAATGCCGTATTTTTCGATATCTTGTTTATTTTGAAGACCCAATTTCTTTTCAATTTCGATTTCTACAGGCAATCCATGAGTATCCCATCCAGCTTTTCTTTGCACTTTATAACCTTGCATGGTTTTATAGCGGCAAGTTAAGTCTTTCAATGTACGTGACATTACATGATGAATACCTGGTTTTCCGTTGGCAGTTGGAGGTCCTTCGTAGAACACAAAATTTTCTGCCTCGTTTCGAACTTCTACGGAACGTTTCAAAAGATCCATTTGATCCCAAAACTGTACCAGAGATTCTTCTCTTTCGTTCACCGGTTGCGGTGACAATACTTGAAATTTACTCATATACATTCTCCTTCCTATAAAAAAACGCCCCTTCGTCAAAAGACGAAGGGACGAGTTTACCGTGGTACCACCCTACTTCATAGCTAAAAATTTCAGCTATCTCGAATCCCTTAACGCGGGCAACGGTCTTGCGACACAGTCAAAGAGCTGATGCGAAAAAAAGTATAACGACACCTTCCACCCACTGTGCCTCGCTAAAGAAATGGACTTTTTATCTTGTTCTCTTTATTGTTTTCTATTAAATAAAATCCGTAATTTTCGAATCCTTAAATGCATTGATAATTGTATCTTGAAGACCCTCTAATTTAGTATGGAATCGACAACTCCCATACTGCTCTGGTTGATTTCGACTACAAAACGGATCTTCTGAATGCAAGCAACGATTGATTTCTATTGGACCATTTACAGCCAATATAATATCGTAAAGATTTATATTTTCTTTTGCTTCTTTCAAATAGTAGCCCCCATAAGCTCCCCGTTTCGCTCCGGTAATTCCAGCCAAATTAAGTTTCCTTAAAATTCTTAAAGTAAATCTTTCAGGAACTTTTAATTTCTCTGAAATGAGAGGGGCCCCTAGAACTTTATCTTCGTTCTGTGCCAAAAAAGACACAATGCGAAATGAGTAATCAATCTCTTGCGTAAGTCTCATTCTATCCTCTCCTTTATTTATTGTCAACAAAAATTAAGAAACTTTTAAGAATGAAAAAGCTCCCCAAAATTTTCTGTAAACAATTTGGTCAATAGCAAGTTCTCATCTAAAGTTACATCCTGCATTTTAATAATACTACCCTTTGGTATATCATTTAATGCAAAACATTCTCCTTCAATTAGTCCAATGGGAAGATGCCCCTTTTTTTGAGAATCTTGAGCAACTTCTAACTGTCCAAAGGTATCTTTGGATCCAATCCCCGAAATAGATTCTCCCTTTTTTATATCTCTCTTTGCCGTAGCAACGGTGTGTGCAACAAATCCTTTTTCAGGAACAATGGTTGCCTCTTTATATAAAACAGCTTTTGCAATGGAAATGGGAGTTTCTAAGTTGGTTAAGTGATAAGGGCGATAGAATATGTAATTGGGTCCATCCCCCATACTTAGATATTTCATTTCTTCTTGGATAATAGGAACATCTGAGTGTACCATAACAAATACCCCAGGAGCAATACCTTGAACGTATTCCAAAACCTTATACTTCGTAAGTTTACCACCATTTTCTTTCAATTTCAACTCTTCCAGTATAGTTTCTCGAGAAGATTTTATTCCATGGCATCCTACTACGTCTGGTACAAGGCCTGTGGCATTGGCTACGGCATTTAACTCAATCATAGTATTGGTCGCATCTACAAAAGAGGTCAACATGCGTGGACTTACTCCTTTTTCTGCGGCCTTTTCCTTTAAGGATTCTGGAGTTGCTGTGCGATCCAAAGGATTATTTTTTCCTTTTCCCGCGACTAGAACCTCAAATCCTAAAAATTCGGCAAAATCTACAAGTTCCATAATGGATCCTGGTTCATCTCCTGCGGTTCCTGTATAACAAACATGATTTTCTTCTGCCAACTTTTGAAATAGAGGTCCTAGAAGAACATCGCATTCTACATTTAAGGTTACAACATGTTTTTTATTTTTTAAGCTGTAATAATTGATTTCAGCTCCTGCTGCTGTATTTCCTGTACAGTCTACAACTACGTCAATTTCAGGAATTTGCCACACAAAATGATTGCAATCGGTTAATACGGTTTTCTTTTGAGCTATTCCTTTTTTTGCTTCTTCTAAATCTCTTGTAACACAAGCTCTATCCTTTTCATACACTTCGCAAAAAGAATCTTCTAGTGTTTTCAGAGTACGGGAGGACATAAAGACAACGTCCATTCCTTCTATTTTTTTTAATTGAGCCAAAAGACCTCGTCCCATTAGACCAGATCCAATAATTCCTATGGAAATATTTCCTCTTTTTTTTATATCTCTATGTAATCTATTCATATTAACCTCCACCTTTTGAATTATAGCACAATCTGTATTTTTGAACAACGAATCCTATGTTAGAGCTAGGATTTACTGTGGTATAATAGTAAAAGATAAGGAGGCAGATATGAAAGACTATAAATTACTGCAAAAAGAATACGTCCAAGATTTGCAAGCAGAAGTTTCCCTTTATCTCCATGAGGAAACCAAGGCGCAAATTCTTTGGATTGATAATAAAAACCATAATAAAACTTTTTCCATCGGGTTTAAGACGCCCCCTACTGATTCAACGGGGATTGCTCATATTGTTGAACACTCCACTTTGTCTGGCTCAAGAAAATATCATACAAAAGAACCTTTTATGGATATGGTCGCTACAAGTATGCAAACTTTTCTAAACGCCATGACCTATCCAGACAAGACCATCTATCCCATTAGTTCTAGAAATGATAAAGATTTTAAGCAACTTATGGATTTGTATTTGGATTCGGTTTTTTATCCTCGTATGAAAGAAATCAAAGAGATTTTCCTACAAGAAGGATGGCACGAGGAAATTCAACAGGGAGAGCTTATCTATAATGGTGTTGTTTACAACGAAATGAAGGGGGTTTATTCCGACCCAAGTAACCAAGTTTCTGACATCATCCGCGAAAACTTACACCCAGCTGGAACCTATCACCATGATTCCGGAGGAAATCCTCAATACATTCCGAATTTAACCTATGAGAATTTCTTAGATTTCCATAAAAAATATTATCATCCTTCCAATTCTTATATCTTATTGGCTGGTGATTTGGATTTGGAAGAACGATTGAATTATCTCCACGAAGAATATCTTTCTCATTTTTCTTATTTAAAACCGATTTCTGACATCATTTCTCACGAACCATATACAGAAATCCACGAATACAAAGACACCTATTCTATCAGCCAAGAAGAATTTGGAGAAAATAAAAATTATTTTGCCCTATCTTGGAACATTAAAGAAAATCCTTCTCCCATGGATTTACTCCTCCGTTCCTTCTTCTCTGAATTACTGGTTGGTTCTGATGATGGGATTTTAAAGAAAAATTTGTTACATGCTGGTATTGGAGAAGATGTTTATGTGGAAACTTCTGCTGGAAACACTTTAGATTTTTCCATTATTTCTTACCATGCCCCAAAAAATCTATACGAAAACTTCCAAAAAATTATTGAGAAAACCTTCCAAGATATTTTAGAAGACGGATTCGATAAAAAAGACCTTTTGGCCACACTAAATAAGTTTGAATATTCCGTTCGCCAAGGCGGTGGAAGCCATAGGGATTTAATCGCCTACATTGGCTCCCTAAATCTTTGGCTATATGGAGGAAATCCTATTGAGGCCCTTCAAACCTCCAAATATCTAAAAGAGATGAGAGAAGGAATTGAAACGGATTTCTTTGAAAGGAAGTTGAAAGAATTTTTTATCGATACGAAGAATAAAACATTGGCTTTTATTGCCCCTGAAATCAATAAACAAACGAAAGTTGAAGAGGAGATAAAAACCGCTCTTCAAAAACGGAAAAACTCTCTTTCAGAGGAAGAATTAGAAGCCATTCAACAGCAACAAGAAGCTCTTCTTATTTTCCAAAATACAGAAGACTCTCCGGAGGCAAAGGCAACCATCCCCTCTTTAGAAAGAGAAGATATTTCCAAAGAAATTACTGAAATTCCTCGAAAACTTGTTGCATTGAATCAGGCAAAGGGAACCCTTAACCCTCAACCAACCAATGGAATTCTCTATTACAATCTCGCTTTTTCTTTGAAACATTTCGATCTAGAAGAATTGCAATGGATTTCCATCCTTAGTGATTTTTACGGTCGAATTGCTACAAAGGAGAAATCTCTTACGGAATTAAACCAAGAAATTTATCTAAATACTGGGGGAATTTCTTTTGAAACTCCTGTAGAGACCCATAAAAATCCGAATGTTTTCACCCCTTATATGATGGTTCGATTCACCACCTTAAAAGAAACCATTCCTCAAGCTTTTTCTATTGTAAAGGAAATTTTTGAGAGTACAGAATTTGAGGATGAAAAACGAGTTCGCGAGATTTTGTTTGCTACAAAAGCCGACTTAGAATCCTCTATTTTACAGTCTGGCCATACGATTTCTAGTGCTCGCTTAAAATCTTATTTCCACAAAGGTTCTTATGTAGATGAAATGATCAATGGATTGGAACTTTATTTTGTTGTTTCTGATCTCATTGAAAATTTCTCCATGGAAGTATTCCAAGAAAAAGTAAATTCCATTAAAGAGAAAATCTTCTTACAAAACAACTTAGTTTTTAATATTGTAGGAGAAGAAGATTTAATCGAATACTCCTTAGAAGAATTTGAAAAATTCATCCATGCCCTTCCAACTTTTGACTTAGAAGAGGCCGCTATTCCTTTTGAAGTTGCACCAAGAAACGAAGGTTTCTTGTCCTCTTCTCAGGTGAATTACGTTTCCAAGGGATACAATTTGGCTCTATTGGACCAATCCTATAGTGGAGAATTTGTCGTTTTAGGAAATCTCTTAAGCAATAAATATCTTCACAATAACATACGAGCCAAAGGCGGTGCTTATGGTGCCGGCGTTCGTTTTGGCAGAGGGGGATTGATGACCACTTATTCCTATAGAGACCCAAATTTAGAAAACACTTTATTGGTTTATGATGGAATTGCGGAATATCTAGAAAATCTAGAACTTACAGAAAAAGATTTAACCAACTTAATCATTGGTACTATGAATTCCTTTGATCCTCATATGCCACCACATTCTTTGGGATTTTTAGATTTCAAAAGATATTTGAATCAAGTGGAAAACAAAGATATTTTGAAATGGAAAGAAGAAGCTATGAATGTGACCTTAGAGAATCTTAAAAGTTACGCTCCTACTCTTCGCAAAGCGATGGAAAAAAATTATCTTTGTGTCATTGGTAATGAAGAAAAAATAAAAGAACACTCGGAATTCTTTGAACATTTGATTCCTCTAAAACGATAAGAAAAAACACTGGCTAAGCCAGTGTTTTTTTATTCTTCTATTTTCTTATCTTCTGTTTCATTCTTTACAATTTCTTTTGCTTCTTCGGATAAATCTTCTTCCTCAATATGTTCGTCTTTGCTATCTTCATCTTTTGGAAGTTCTTCTCCAGTAAACAATATTTCAAATTCTTTTCCTGTTAAAGTTTCCTTTTCCAATAAAGCATCAGCTACTCGCAAAAGAGTATCCATATTGTCGCGAATCAAAGTTTCTGCTTTGGTATAGGCTTCGTTTACAATTTGGCGCATTTCTGCATCAATTTCTGAAGCGATTTCTTCTGAATATTCACGGGAACTTCCAAAATCTTTTCCCATAAATACAGCTTCTTCATCGCTACCATAGGTCAAAGTCCCAATTTTTTCGCTCATACCATATTTGGTAACCATATCTCGAGCAATTTTTGTTACTCTTTCAATATCGTTAGACGCCCCTGTAGAAATATCATCCAAAACCAAACTTTCTGCCACACGTCCACCCAAAAGGCTTACCAATTGATTTTTCATTTCTCCTTTGGTTGTGTAGTGGAACACATCATCTTCTGGAAGATAAGCCGTAAATCCACCGGCACGACCGCGAGGGATAATCGTAATCATATGAACGGGATCATGATTTGGTAAAAGTCGACCAACAATGGCATGCCCCGCTTCATGAACAGCGGTAAGTTTGCGTTCCTTCTCGCTTACTACGGAAGATTTTTTCGCAGGACCTGCTTGTACTTTAATACTTGCCTCTTCCAAATCTTCTGTCTCAATTTTTTTCATATTTCTACGAGCTGCCAACAAAGCTGCCTCGTTCATTAAATTCTCCAAATCCGCTGGAGTAAATCCTGGCGTTCTTTTTGCCGTAACTTTCAAATCTACCCCTTTGGCCAAAGGCTTCTTACGAGAATGAACTTTCAAAATTTCCTCTCTCGCTCGAACATCTGGCAACCCAACATATACAGTACGGTCAAAACGACCTGGACGCAAAATAGCTGGGTCCAAAATATCCGCACGGTTGGTTGCTGCCATTACAATGACACCTTCATTGGTTCCAAATCCATCCATCTCTACCAACAATTGGTTTAGGGTTTGTTCTCTTTCATCATGGCCTCCACCGACACCGGCGCCTCTACGACGACCAACAGCATCAATTTCGTCAATAAAAATAATACAAGGTGCATTTTTCTTTGCCGTTTCAAATAAATCTCTTACACGACTTGCTCCTACACCTACATACATTTCCACAAAATCAGAACCACTCATAATATAAAAGGGAACTTTGGCCTCTCCAGCTACCGATTTTGATAAATAGGTCTTCCCAGTTCCTGGAGGTCCTACCAATAAAACCCCTTTGGGAATTCTCGCACCCATTTGAATGAATTTTCTAGGATTTTTCAAAAATTCAACAATCTCTGAAAGCTCTTCCTTCTCTTCTTCCAATCCAGCCACGTCTTTGAAACTGACAACTTCTCCGTCTTCTTCCTTTATTAGACGAGCTTTGCTCTTTCCAAAACTCATCATTTTTCCGCCCGATCCTTGGGTGTTTCGGATAAAGGTTAATAGCATAAAGCCCAAAAGACCGAACATAATCAAAGAAGGGATAAAGCTCGCCATAGATGAACTTGTATTGGACTCTGGATGTCCTGTTAAAGAAATTTCTCCGTTTTCAACGCTTTCTCTTAAATGATTCTCATACAAACCATCCTGTGCCATTGCAGGGATATTTACTTTTTCAACGGTTTCATCTTTTAAGGTAACGGTTGCTTGAGATCCTTTTAAGTCGATCTTAGAAACATTTTTATTTTCAATTTGTTCTATAAAAGCTGTGTAGGAAATTTCTTCCACAGCTTGCGATGAGGGGCGAAAAAATGCCATTCCAGCTAGGAGCATAAGCAACAAAGCCAAATAAAAGGCAACCCCTCCCCATCTTCTATTCAATATATCTACCTCCTTTAAGGTTATCCTCTTTATTATACCATAAGGGGAAATTGGATTGACTAGGAATTTTGAAACTATGAACCAATTTTATTTTTAGTAAAAAATCTTCTAGGTTTCCCTAGAAGACCTTTTATTTCTCATAAACTTCTGGTTTCAAAACACCTACAAAGGGCAAGTTTCTATATTTTTCTGCGTAATCAATTCCATATCCAACTACAAATTTGTCTTCTACTTCGTATCCGTAATAATCAATGGGAACGTGTCGTTCTCTACGTTCTGGTTTCGTCAAAAGAGTTGCAATTGAAACCGTTTTTGCCCCACGAGATTCCATCACTTTTGTCAAATAACTTAAAGTAATTCCCGTATCAATAATATCTTCTACAATTAGTACATTACGATTTTCTACACTTATATCCAAATCTTTTAGAATGCGGACCTCTCCTGTAGAAGTGGTTCCCATCCCATAACTAGAAACCGCCATAAAGTCAATCTCTATAGGAATCTCTATCTTTTGAATTAAGTCCGCCATAAAAGCAACGGCGCCTTTCAAAATCCCAATAACAATTAATTCTTCCCCAGCAAAATCCGTAGAAATTTGTTTTCCAATACGAACCACTGCCTCTTTAATTTGCTCTTCTGATACTAAAATTTCATTAATATCGTCTCTCATAATTCCTCCCGTAACTCCAATACAAACGCTGGCGTATCATCATAAAATTCATCGATAAAAGGATGTGTATATAAATAAGGAATCCATACAATCTCACCTTCATATTCTACCAAAGGCCAAAGCTCACGTAAATTCCGATCCACCTTTTTATCAATAAATAAATCTTTTACTTTTTTATGACCAGAAAAAATTCTTATTTTGTCTCCTGGTCGGCGGGGCCGAATTTTCACTTCTCCAGATCCTAACAAAATATGCGGACCAAGATAGGTTTCCTCTTTATTAAAATTCTTCCTTTGAAAGTGGAACCGGCCCCCATGGTATTCTTTATTTTCTTCTATTCGTATTTCTTCAAAATCTTTTTTCCCCTGACCTAAAGAAAAAAAGATTTTATTATAACTTTTTCGAACAAAAATATTTTGAGGAAGATGAATTTCTTTTCCTGTACTTCCAAGAAGTAAATCTTCAACATCTTTTATGTGTTGACTGGATATATTTTGAAGATTCCCTGCGGTTTTATAAATGGCCTTTCGTATCAAACGAGAACGAATCGCTGGATCTTCTAAGAGAAGCTCCTCTATAGGAAACGCCCATTCTTCTCCTATTTTTTTACCAAAAATAGAAAATTTTTCTTCGCTTACTTTATCCAAATAATTTTCCGCTTCTAAGGACTGCCGGGCCAATTCAGCCAGAGCCTCTTTCCCATTGGGGTTTTCTTCTAATAACCTAGGAATCCATTCCAAACGAATTTTATTTCTTTGGTAAATACTTTCCTCGTTGGTATGATCCAAACAATAAGGAATTTTCTTCTTATCCAATGTCTCCAAAATTTCTTTTTTATATATACCTAAAAGAGGGCGCAATTTTTGTTCCTCATAAATCTTCATTCCGCCCAGTCCCTCGAGACCTGTACCTCGTAAGATTCGCATAAGAACCGTTTCCACTTGATCATCCTTATGGTGACCTAGGACAATTAAGCCTTCTTCACCAGCTAGAGAGTAAAACAATCTGTAGCGGATTTCTCGCCCAGCCTCTTCTGTGGAAAGTTTTTTCTCTTTTCCATAGGCCTTTACGTCCCATTTTTCCACCCGTAAATCCACTTGATATTCTTGACAGAGGTCCATTACAAATTTCATATCTTCCTCTGCCTCTTCCCTTAATCCATGGTGAATATGGGCACACTGAAATACAAAAGGCCGTTCTTTTTGAAACTCTCTTAAAAGATGAAACAAATATACGGAATCCGGTCCTCCAGACAATCCCAATACAACCTTTTGCCCTTCTTTTATATGTAGTTTTAAGATATCTAGTGGTAACATAAGTCATCCTCAAAAAAGAAACGCCGACTGGCGGCGTTGGTCTTATTCCCTAGCGTTTTGTTTTTCCTTGACGAACATTTTTCCTTTGCTTCGCACTTTCTATTTTTTCGTTGCTATCTTTCATAAACTTCGAAAGCATCTCGTCAAAACTTGTATTCTCTGTTTTATGAACCACTTTTGACAAGGTAACGGCTTGCGGTACTGATTTTTTATACTCTGATTTTTTCTTTTCTTCCGTTTGTTTAATAGACAAACCAATTTTTCCTGAAGGATCAATGGAAAGGACTTTTACCTTCACTTTATCCCCTTTTTTTAGAACATCAGAAACTTCTTTTATATAATCATTTGAAACTTCTGAAATATGAACCAACCCACTGGTGTTTTCATCGATTTGAACAAACGCACCAAACTTTGCCAAGCCAGTGACTACACCATCAACAATTTTTCCAACCTCTAATTCCATAGGGCCTGTATCTCCTCCTAGTAAATTAAATCATTCCCGCGATTCTTCTTTATTTTTATCAATAAAAAGAACTTCTAAAGGTTTCACCATACCAAATTCATCCCTAGCTACTTGTTCTGTAAATTCATAGGACTCGCTATTGTCGATATCTTTCCTTAAGTTCTTAATGTCCGCTGATAAAGTGTCGATTTCTTTGCGGTTGTTTTCTAGTTTTTCCATTTTTTGTTGGGAAACAATATAACTATTTCCTACTGTTACAATTCCCCCCATTAAAACCACTAGGAGCAAGCCTTGTAACATACGAACACCTAAAAGATTTTTTCTTCTCCATACCAAAAAAATCACCTCTTCATTTAAGTATTACACGATTGAAGAGGAAATGCAATACAACAAACTAAATCTCTTCATAAAGATCTTCTGCCCCTTTTTTTTGAACATTATCTTTAATATCCAACACTCGAATTTTTATTTGATGATTTCCAAAAGTAACCTCTACAATATCATCAATTTTTACTTCGTCCCCTGCTTTGGCCACTTTTCCATTGATTGACACACGCCCGCCATCACAAGCTTCCTTTGCCACTGTGCGGCGTTTTATAATTCTTGCATTTTTTAAGTATTTATCTATTCTCACAAAAACTCCTTCTTAAAATAAAAAATAGGGCTCTCAAAAGAGCCCCTTAAGTCCTTATTTATTAACTGTTTCTTTTAATGCTTTACCAGCACGGAAAACAGGTGCTTTAGAAGCAGGAATCTTAATTACTTCTTCAGGATTTCTAGGATTTCTACCTTCTCTAGCTTTTCTTTCGCGTACTTCAAAAGTACCGAAACCTACCAATTGAACTTTTTCACCAGCTGCTAAAGCTTCTTCTACAGAGCTTAAGAAACCGTTCAATGCCATTTCAGCATCTTTTTTTGTTAAGTTACTCTTTTCTGCAATGCTTGCGATTAATTCAGATTTATTCATTATAATTCCTCCTAAAAATAAATGTCTTCTAACAAGATTCTTTGTTTTCCTCTTCTAACCTTAAAAGGAGTTCCTTTAAGGCACTCTCTGCATCTATACCCTTCTCTTCCCCTTTTTCCACCCAATAGAGTAAAATTTTTCCTAAATTCTCTTCCGTTAATTCGTCTGAGAAAATAGACTCTTCTTGTGAAAAATGGGCATAGCTACTAGATTTTCCTTCACTTTTCAAAATTCTCAAAGCCTTTTGTCCATGCATCAACGCCGGCAATCCCTTTAGATGATCCAAACGACTTTCAATGGTTCTGCGATTGTTCTCTTCCATTTTAATGGCTTCCCAATCCGCTTTTCCCTCTCCAAATACGTGAGGATGTCTGCGAATCAACTTTTCGCAAATGGAAGAAACTACATCAGAGAAAGTAAAGTCTCCCTCTTCCCCAGCGATTTCACTGTGAAAGACCACTTGGAACAAAACATCTCCCATTTCTTCCTCAAACTCCATCATATCCCCTTTTTCCAAGGCATATAACGCTTCGTAGGATTCTTCAATTAGGTTGGCTTTAATACTTTCATGGGTTTGCACCCGATCCCATGGACAACCATTTTCGCCACGTAATTGGCGAGTTATCTCAAAAAGATCTTTCAAAGAATATTTTTGATTCTTCGCAACCTTTGGTAAATAGATACTTGTTTCATGAGTCAATTCGCCCATTCGATCCAATTCAAAAGCCATAATTTTATGTACTTTTTCTTTTTCCTGAATCCCCGCATGGGAAATTAGATACAACTCATGAGCATCGCCATACATATCCCCTATAGCGATTTTAAGCTCTGTAGCAATCCGTTGATTGTAAACCTGTGTAACAATCGTATCTGTATGAATATCCAAATCCAAATCAGAAAAATCATCCCCGTTGATTAACTTTAAGCCATCAATAGGATCTTTCCCAACGGCAGACAACATCGGCTCCAAAAAACTCATTCCATTTATCAGTTGATACTCACAACCTGACTCAATCAAATGAATAACCGTCTTTTCTGCAATTAACGGATGCCCGGGCACGAAATAATTGATATCACTTTTCTTTGTCTCTTCCATTAAGGACTGGGCAATCGAAAAATAAATCTCATCAAAACTTTCCTTTGTTTCATAAAATGAATCAAAACTTGTATAAGGAATTTGCTTTTCTTGAAAATATCGAACACTGCTGTGATTTTCTGTTCTTAGAAAATTTGGACATCCATTTTCAATGACATCCATCGCCTCTTTGGTCAATCCTTTTTCGTCCATTGGACCAAGGCCCACAATTCGAATTTTTCCCATAAGCTTCCTCCTTTTACCTATTGTATTTTACTAAACAAACAAGGTTTTGTCTACCGATTTTCCACATTTTCCCCTATTTTTAGCCATTATTTGTAAAAAATAAAAAGATACCGAAGAAAATCGGTATCTTTGTAAATTATTCAGCGTCTGTCTCAGGAGCTGCATTTTCTGCTGGGGCATTTGCTGCCTCTGCATTGTTTCCTCCATTTGCTGGAGCATTTTCTGCTCCTTGGTTGGTTGCTTCATTGTTTGCAGCAGGAGCTTCTGTCTTTGCTTCTGCCTTTGGCAATTCAATCTCTTCCGTTGGATCTACATATTCCTTAACTTTCGCATCTTTTTCCAATTTTTGAACATATTCTGTCAATTTGGTTTGTGCAATTTTTTGTGACATAGATTCTTTTACCGCTTCAAAATCACTTTTCTTATCGGTTAATTTAATAATATGGAATCCGAATTGGCTTTGTACTGGATCAGAAATTTCTCCTACTTCCATACCAAATACTGCGTCTTCAAATTCTTTTACCATGGCTCCCTTACCGAAAGATCCCAATTCTCCTCCGTTGGCTCCAGAACCTTTGTCTGTACTTTTTTCTTTGGCTAAAGTAGCAAAATCAGCTCCACCGTCTAATTCTGCTTTAATTGCCTTTGCTTCTTCTTCTGTTGCCACTAAAATATGGGAAGCGGTTACAGTTGCATAGGTTTCTGGATCTTTATCAAATTCCGCCTTCAATTCTTCTTCTGTTGGCTTCATTTCTTCCATTTTCGCTTGAGGATATTTTTGAATCAACAAACCACGTTTTGTATAGGTTTTATAATAATCTTCTGTTAATCCTTGTTCCTCTAAAGCTTTCTTAAATCCTTCTTCTCCACCATACAACTCTTTGTTTTGGTTAATATAATCTTCTACTTCTTCATCGGTTACAACAACATCGGACTTTTCTGCATCTTGACGTAAGATTTCCATTTGAATCAAATTCTTCAAAATGTTTTCTCTTAATTGAACCGCAACAGTTTTATTTTCTTCTCCCATTGCTGGTTGTGTTAAATAATCTTCTCCGTACTGTGCCATTGCTTGTTGTGCCGTAATTTTATACTCTTCAACATACTCTTCCATAGGAATATCTACACCATTTACAGTAGCAGCTACTCCCTCTTTTTTTCCACACCCTGTCAAAATTAATGATAAAGCCAAGGCTCCAATAGCCAATTTGCTCATGTTTTTCTTAAAATTCATTGAAACGTCCTTTCTGTCTTATACTTATATACATTAATAATTATAACAATTGTCTAAGGTTTATGTGTGTAGAATTTGTGATTTTTTCTTAATTTCGAAATTTTTCTACATCTTGGGACGATTTTTTTCTACTACGTCCACAAATGTCTCCAATTCTTTCATAGGATCTTTGTCTATTTTCAAAGTAAATTCCATTTTTTCTCCTGGTGTGAAAACTACTTTTTTCCCAAAGGCAATGGTCATTTCATTGATTAACGAAAGCTCCATTTCCTTTTCTGGGATAAAAGTTACCGTAATCTTATCTTTTTTCTGAGAAATGGATTCAATGGCAACTTTGGCTGCTCGATTTCTCACTTTTGACATTTGAATTAGATTGATAACAGCTCTTGGTGGATCTCCAAAACGATCGACCAACTCATCAATTACATCTTCTTCATCAAAATCATTTTCAATAATGGCAATTTTTCGATACATATCCATTCGTTGACTGTCGTCTCGAATGTAGGCCTTTGGTAAGAAAGCATCCAAAATCAAATCGATAGTTGTTTCTACTTTTTCCTCTACTTCATCGCCTTTTAGTTTACTTACCGCTTGACGTAAAAACTTCACGTACAAATCATAGCCTATTGCGTCCATATGGCCATGTTGACTTTCTCCTAAGATATTCCCCGAACCACGAATTTCCAAATCTCGCAAAGCAATTTTATATCCACTACCAAATTCTGTAAATTCGCGAATGGCTCTGAGTCTTTTTTCTGCAATTTCAGAAATATTTGCATCTTTTTTATAGGTGAAATAAGCATAAGCAATACGATTGCTCCGCCCAATTCGTCCTCTCAATTGATACAATTGAGAAAGTCCCAAACGGTTGGATTCCCAAATAATCATAGTATTGGCATTGGACACATCCATTCCGGTTTCAATAATGGTTGAACAGAGAAGGACATCAATTTCTTTTTCTACAAATTGAATCATTGTATCTTCTAACTCTCGCTCACTCATTTGTCCATTGGCCATGGCAAAGCTTGCTTCAGGGACAAGTTTTCTCAGTTCAGCCAACATCATTTCCATACTTTGTACACGATTGTAGACAAAGTAAACCTGTCCTCCCCTTTCAATTTCTTTCAAAATCGCTTCTCGAACCATTACGCTATTGTACTCTACTACATAGGTTTGTACAGGGAATCTCTCTTCTGGCGGCTCATCAATAACAGACATATCTCGAATTCCTACCATGGACATTTGCAAAGTTCTAGGAATCGGTGTCGCCGTTAATGTCAAAGTGTCAATTTCTGAACGCAATAATTTTAATGCTTCCTTATGACGCACGCCAAATCTTTGTTCTTCGTCAATAATCAAAAGTCCTAAATCCTTAAATTTTATGTCTTTGGACAAAATTCTATGGGTTCCAATTACCAAATCAATGGACCCTCTTCTCAACCCCTCAATATCCGCCTTCTGTTGAGCGGGGGTACGAAAGCGACTTAAAAGCCCTACACGAACGGGGAAATCAGAAAAACGTTCCATTATGGTGTTGTAATGTTGCTGGGCTAAAATTGTCGTTGGAACAAGAATAGCCACTTGTTTTCCATCCATAATCGCCTTAAAGGCTGCTCGTAAGGCTACTTCCGTTTTTCCATATCCTACATCGGCGCAAAGGAGACGATCCATCGGGCGACTTCGCTCCATATCTTTTTTGATTTCTTCAATGGAATCCAATTGCCCGTCGGTTTCATCAAAGGGAAAAGAGGCTTCAAATTCTTTTTGCCAAGGAGTATCCTCCAAAAACGCATGTCCTTGTTCCGACTCCCTCTTTGCATAGAGTTTGATCAAATCATCCGCCATTTCTTCTACGCTTTTCTTCGCTTTGGCCTTTGTTTTTTTCCATGTAGAAGAATTTAAGCGATTGATTTTTGGTGCAACCTCTTTTGAGCCTGTGTATTTATGGATAATGGACAATTGATCCATAGGCAAAAATAGCTTATCTCCGCCACGATAACTAATGCTTAAATAATCTCTTCTTGTTCCTTGAACTTCCAATTGAGTAGTTCCTAAAAATTGACCAATCCCGTGACTTTCATGAACAACGTAATCTCCATAGTTCAGATGGTCCAAATCAATCACATTCTGTTTGGTCTTCTTTTTTCTTTTCTTCTTTGTTTCTCCATAAATTTCTGAATAATTTAGCAATACAAAGGAGATTTCTTCTAGCTCAAACCCTCCATGGGTACTGCCCGGGCCGACGTAAAGAATCCCCGGTTGGATTTCTGGAGCACTTTCCAAACGCTCCACAGAGAACTCCATACTTTTTAAGGCATCTATTAACTTTTCCGTTTTTTCTGCACTTCCGCCTAATAAAACAACTTTATATTCTTTGGAAATATATCGTCGAATTTCCTCCTGAAATTCTCGGATCCGCCCGTTAAAACTTGTCACAGATCGCATCGTGTAATTGATAATTTTTTTAGGAGGAAAATCTTTATAACTTTTTAATATGCTGTTAAAAATAAGAATGGGATACTTTTTCAGCTGATCTTTAACATCTAGATAATTGAGCTGTATTGTCAAATGACTTTTTAATAGCTCTCCTGCTTCGACCAAATCACTTAATGTATCCGATAAATCCAGGGCTTGTCTTTCGGAATTTTCATCCATCCGCTTTGGTTCATCAAAAACGAGAATTGGTTCTTTCGAAAAATAGCTGGACAAAAGAGCTCTCTTCTCCTCTGGGATATAAGGCAAGAGCAAGTCCGTATTGGAAACGTAACCGTCGTTTTCCAAAGTTTCAATAATGGAAAGATATTTTTCTTGCGCTCGTTTGAAGGCAATTTCTCCATGTTTCTCTGTTGCCTTTACTTCTTTTTTTAGAATCTTTCCCATTTCTTCTTTCATTTCTTTGGAAAGAAGAATATCTTGTACGGGATAAATTCTACAGGAATTCAACGTTTCTAGAGAACGTTGTGTTGCAACATCAAATGTACGAATGCTGTCTACTTCAATGTCGAACAACTCGATTCGCAATGGATTTTTTGTTGGACCGAATACGTCTAATATGCCTCCTCGTAGAGAAAATTGCCCCATACCTTCTACAATTTCTACTCTTTCATAACCTAAGGCAATTAGATTCTCAATCATCTGCTCTAGATTGATTTCGTCTCCTATGGAAAGATCCATCATTTGATTTCGAATATTCTCTGGACTCAAATAAATCCCAGCCATGGCTTCTAGTGTTGTTACAACTACTTTTGCCTTTCCATCTAAAATTCCATGAATTGTTTCCAAGCGGCGCTTTAATAACTCATTGCTTCTCGCATCTCGATTGAAGAAAAACAACTCACGGGCGGGTAAATGATAAACCCCTTCCTCAAAATAATAGGTGAAATCCTCGTATAATTTTCGTGCTTTCACTGGATCATAGGTAATCACCAATAATGGCTGTTTTCTTTCTTGAATCAAAGAACTTCCTAGGAAACCAATTCCTTGGGCTGCCATTCCATAAATAGAGATGGGGGTTTGCTCACTCTCTAAAGCCATATTCAATTCTTCAAAATTTTTGGATTCACGAAGAATCTCTAAATATTGTTGAGTATGCATTTCTACCTCCTAAAAACAGCCCAAGGCATCCTTGAGCTGTTTCATTTCTTGCTGTTGTATTTATTCATACCTATATCCACGCCATTTTTAACAATTTCAATGGCTGCATCCTTTGCCGTTTCAATGGTTTTTTCTATGACCTTTCCCTCGTCAGTGGAAAAACCCGATAAAACAAAGCTTGCTAAATCCTGTTGTGGTAATTTCTGCCCCACTCCCAATTTAATCCTTGGAAAAGTATCCGACTGAATTTGATAAATGATGGACTTTAACCCATTATGGGTCCCAGCGCTTCCCTTTTTTCGAATTCGTATGCTTCCAAACTCAATATCAATATCATCTACCAAAACCAAAACCTCTTCAGGGGGAATCTTAAAATAATTCATGGCTTCTCGAACCGATTCTCCACTTAAATTCATATAGGTTTCTGGCTTCAACAGGCGAACTTTTTTTGACCCAATTCGCCCTTCTCCATAAAGTCCTTTGAATTTAATGGTTTTTACAGGAATATTCAATTCCTCTGCAATGGCATCAACCGTTAAAAACCCGACATTATGCCGGGTATAACGGTATTTCAGACCAGGATTTCCTAGGCCTACAATTAACATACACTTCTCCTTCTAATCAATCAAACATCTTGCTTACGCTTTTGTTTGAATTGACACGAGTAATCGCGTCTGCAAGTACTTTGGATACGCTAACTACTTCAATTTTATCAATTTTTTGGTCTGTTTTTAATTCAATGGTATCGCTAATAATAAATTTTTCTAATACAGAATTTTCCAAGCGCTCAATGGCAGGACCAGAAAGAACACCGTGAGTCGCACAGCCATAAACTTTTCTAGCGCCATATTCTTTCAATACTTCTGCTGCTTTACAAATCGTTCCTGCTGTATCTACGATATCATCCACTAAAATACAATCTTTTCCTTCAATAGAGCCAATTACATTCATAACTTCGCTTACATTTGGACGTGGGCGACGTTTTTCAATAATGGCGATTGGCACATTGTGAAGACGTTCTGCAAAATTACGAGTACGTGTTACCCCACCTAAATCTGGGCTTACCGCTACCAAATGGTCTGGATCCACAAATTCATGGAAATAATCTGCCAACAAAGGAATCGCTGTTAAATGGTCTACAGGAATATCAAAATAGCCTTGAATTTGTCCTGCATGTAAATCCATTGCCATTACGCGATCCGCGCCAGATATCGTAATCAAGTTGGCTACTAATTTTGCCGTAATAGGCTCTCTTGCACGCACTTTACGATCTTGACGAGCGTATCCATAATAGGGAATCACTGCGTTGATTCGACCAGCAGAGGCTCTTTTTAATGCATCAATAAGAATCAATAATTCCATTAAATTATCATTTACAGGAGCACTTGTTGATTGGATTACATATACGTCTTTTCCCCGTACCGTCTCTTGAATATCGATTGAAATTTCTCCATCACTAAATTGTTTTACTACACAGGAACCTTTTTTTATTTTCAAATCTTCGCAAATTCGATCTACCAACACTTCATTAGAATTTCCTGTAAATACAATAACTTCTCCGTTTTTCATGGTAATCTCCCCTCTATCCATTCTTACGACTTGTCCAACCAGGAATATTTTTCTGTTGGGATCTCTCTACGGATAATTCTCCTTCAGAAACATCTTTTGTTATTGTGCTTCCTGCTGCAATATACGCATCTTTACCGACTTTAACTGGTGCTACCAAATTGGAATTGCTACCTATAAAGGCCCCTTCTTCCACTACCGTGCGGAATTTTTTATGACCATTATAGTTAGCAAAAATTACGCCACACCCAATATTTACGCCGGAACCAACATCTCCATCTCCAATATAAGCCAAATGTCCTGCTTTGGTTTTTTCTCCTACAATAGAATTTTTTACCTCTACGAAATTTCCTATATGCACGCCATCCATTAACTGAGAATTTGGTCTTAAATGAGCATAAGGCCCTATGGTAACCTCGTTCTCTACTACGCTCTGTTCAATACAAGAATTATCAATTACACAGCCATTTCCAATTTTACTATTGAAAATTCTTGTACTTCCAATTAAGGTTACATCTTCCCCAATGATTGTATTTCCTTGCAAAATAACTCCTGGATATAAAACGCTATCTCTTCCGATTTCTACCCCTGCATCCACTACTGTTGAAGCGGGGTCTAAAAATGTAACGCCATTTTCCATATGCTTTTCGTTGATTCGTCTACGCATAACCTCTTCGCAACGACACAACTGAATTCTGGAATTAATCCCTAACATTTCCTCTTCATTCCCAATGATATATCCTCCTACGGATTTACCATCAGATACCAACAGTTTTACCACATCGGTTAAGTACAATTCTTTTTGAGAATTATTGGTTTCCAAACGATCTAAGGTATTTCGCAAAGCACTTCCCTTAAAGGCAAAAACTCCTGTATTTACTTCTGTTATTGCCTTTTCTTTATCTGAAGCATCTTTTTCTTCTACAATCCCTACAATCTGAGAATTTTCCTTTCGAATAATTCTTCCGTAACCAAAAGGGTTGTTTACGATTGCCGTCAATACACAACCATCAAAATCTTTTTCTTCTACATAATTCAAAAAATTTCCAATGGTTTCTTTTTGAAACAAAGGAGTATCCCCTGTTAAAATCAAAACCAAATCCTCATCACAGAATTCATCCATGGCTGATTTTACAGCAAATCCTGTCCCATAAGGTATTCCCGGACCTACTGGTTGTTCCCGGAATATAACATCCCAATCTTCAAAGGCCTCACGAACCTTTTCTGCTTTATGTCCAACAATTACAACATTTTTTCCCATTTCATTGGCTATGCAATTGTCTACAACATACGACAGTACGCTTTTACCCGCAACAGGATGAAGTACTTTTGGCAATTTTGACTTCATGCGCGTCCCTTCTCCTGCCGCTAAGATAATTGATACTTTCAAACTTTCCACCTCGCTCGTTGGATTCTATCTTATCTTTAGCTTTTCTAAAGACATACCACTTATAATATTACCATATTTTTTGCTCAAATTGATGAATTCTTTCCTAAAATCACCTCTTTATAGAAAAAAATCAACTTCCCTATTTTAACATATTGCCCACAAAAAAAAGAAAGAAGGTTTCCCCTCTTTCTTTCATATCCACTCATAATCGACTTCTTCTTCATAGAACCCATACTTTTTCTTTACTCGTTCTATTTTCTCCAATAAAGGCTCCCCTATAATCCACAAAAAAACTACCGTTGCCACAGCATGAATTGTATCCATAGGAAATCCTCTTAAATAGGCGATTTTTATCATATTCCAATTGAAATCGGAATAAAAACTCAATACACTTACTGGATTCATAATCAAACCATAGATAAAATAGCAGGAAAAAAATCCAAAAACGGCCATGGCTTTTTTATTGGATTTTAATAATCCTTTTTGATGGAGGATGCCTGCTAAAAATCCTATAATTCCAAATCCAAACATTTGCCACGGAGTAAATGGCCCTTGGGAAAAATAAAAGTTGGAAACAAACCCCGTCATTGCTCCGACTAAAAATCCCGATTCTCCTCCTAAGGCGATACCCGTTACAATCACAATGGCTACAACGGGCTTAAATTGAGGTAGCCAAAAAAATGCCATCCTTCCAGCTACACCAATGGCTACCAAAGTTGCCAATAAAATCAATTCCCTCGCTTTTGGTTTTCTATCTTCAAAAATGATTAAGAAAGGAATCGAAATAATCATTAGCATCAATGTTGAAATAAACATATAGGAGCGATCTTTTAATACGGTTACACCGAAAAATAAAATACAGGGAATAATAAAAAGAATCGCAATAGCTGCTACTTTGGTTCGTTTTGAAAGTCGATTTTGTTTTTCAATTGTATTCAATGTATTCCTTTCCCTACCCCTTCCAAATGGAAGATTGTAGTTTTAGTTTTTCTTCCCGCTCTTTTCGACTGCTAGATCGGTACTCGTAAACTAAAAATTCTGGTTGAAGGAATTCAATCATTTCTCTTGTATTTTTGGCTGTAATTACAGAATGGGTGTCTACTTTATGGATAAAATCATAGGCTTGAGCAAATTTCTCATAAAAATCTTCTTTCAAAACTGGAATATTTTTTAACCCTTCTTTTACAATAGACCCAGTAATGGATTGATGGAGATGAATTCCCTTTACAAAAGGAATGAGTTGTGGATTCTTCTGAAAGAAATTCATAACGTATTCTACCCCTTCTTCTTGGGTTTCCAAATCCAAATTATTTTGCATCATATGGCCCGTATCCAACATAAACCCTTTTTTGGGGTATTTCACTCCATCTAGTAATTTCTTCGCCAAGTTTCCATTGTCAAAACGAAGCCCTGGCCAAGGTAAATTTTCCATTAAAAATTCAAAAGTATAATTTTTCCCTTCAAAAAGTTTATTCATAAACTCTATGGAATAATCGATAACTTCTTCATCGGTATAATCGTACTTTCTGTAAAATGTTTCGTACACAGATACATTGCTTACATGAAATACGACGTATTCTGCTCCCACTTCTTGGGCGTAATCCATATCTTTTTGGATGTATGGAATCAAATGGTTTGGATCTTTTCCACCATAAAATTCTTCCCAAATTTTCTGAGAACCATATTCTCTTTTGAGTAAATCTTCCTTCCCAATCCAATAGGAAATCCAATCGGAATAAAAGGGCAGATGAACACCGATTACTTTTTCCTTGTCTATATATTCTTTGTCCTCGCAGCCACAGCGAATGATTTCTAAACCATCCACATAAGGAGCATAGGACGTTTCTAAATCTTCTCGATTTTTATATTCACTTAAAAGCGAAGTTTCTGATATAAAATGCAATATTTTCTTCATGGCTTCCTCCTGATTCAATATTCCATATATACCATTTCCATAGGTTTATTACACATCCTCCCTTTATTGTTGCGTCATCGTCGTATCTCCTACATCTCTTCCTAAATCGCAAGTATATACCCATTCTATTGTATCCCCGTCTTGAAGAGCGTAACGACTGGCCCCATAATTAGGGAACCATCCATTGACTTTATACATCCAGCCAGATAATTCTCCCGTGTCAAATTCATACAAATTGTGGATTCCTTGTACATAAGCCGAATTATAGATTGGTGTAAATACAGATTCCATATGAATTCCTTTTTCTCGAGTTACTCTCTGTAAAACATCATACACAGATTCCCCGGGAGAAAAGGATACCGTTGTAGTGGAAAGAATGGTTCCATCTACAGGAAGCACATCGATTTTATTCCTGTCAAATTTATCCATATTGTTCAAAATCGTATCGCAACGAATGGATAAAGTTGCATGATAGGTTACATCTCGGTTGATTCCTCCTCCTGGTTCCACTGGTTTAGGTTTTCCTGCTGGAGTTGGATCGGTTAGATATTGATCTTTTTCTCCTTTGCTGGAATTCTGTATCGCTTGCTCTTTTATTCTTAAATCTTCTTCTCTTTGTTTGGCTTTTTCTTCTGGAGTAATGTTTTTTTGTAAAGCTTCCGCTTTTTTCTTCAAATCTGCCGTTGTTTTCGGCGTAGTGTTGGCTACAGATGTTGTTGTCGTTTTTGGCTGATTCAAACTCGCCACGGATTCTTCCGAAGACAATTTTACATGTACTGTTTTTTCTCCCGTTTTTGTTTCATCGTAAACCGATTTTGCCTGCACTCGCAGACTTAAACTTTTTTCTTCCTTTGAAACAATTAACGTTCCTGTAGAGCCAATACCTGTGTCTGGATGATGTTCCCCAACAACTTCCCACAAAACTTCTCGAGTAAAATCTCCCTCTCCTTGCACTTCTGCCGAAAAATTCAAAGTCTTTCCTAATTCAACCACTTCTCCTTCAGAAGTAACAACAATCCCCGTTACTTCTCCTTCATTTTTATGCAAAGAAGTAAGAGAGGTTAGATCTTCATTTTCTTCTTTTCGCAATTCGGCTACTTCTTGGGCATTTACTACTTCTCTATTTCTGAGAAAGTCTGCATTGTACAAAAAAGAAGCCGCTAAAATCACTAGAAGAACGATTCCTGTAATGATTTTTTGTTTTTTTGTTAAATACTTCATAAAGCTTCCTTATTTTGCTTCTTGGGTTGTTAAAATAATTTGAACCGCCTCAGCTCTTCGAATGGTATCCTTTGGAACGATTCCTTCTGGACGCCCTTGAATCAATTTGTTTTTAATTGAAAAAGCAACATTTTCTCTTGCCCATGGCGAAACACTTCCGCCATCCTTAAATTGATTCAACAAATTGCTTACTTCTGAAAGTTGAATGGTTTGTCCTTTTCCTTGTAATTTTAAGGTTCTATGAATCATTGCCATTGCCTCTTCCCTTTGAATGTTTGCATTTGGATCGAATTTTCCATCATCTCGACCGTTAATAATCCCAAGGCTTGCTGCAATTTGTACTTGTCCTGCATACCAATCTCCTCCATTGACATCTGGGAAAGAAAGATGTTTAGAGCCTTTTTGTAGCTTCAATCCATTTACCAACCCTACGGCAAATTCTCCTCGAGTAATCGCTTGGAATGGCTTAAATTCTTTGGATTGATTTGCAATTCCAAATCCCTTGGTGTTTTGAATGATCGTTTCTGCCCAATTTCCTTGAATATCTGTAAAGGCCAAATTAGGATTTACTGGTTGTGGGTTTGGTTTCGCAATTACATCTTTGTATTGGAACAAAGGAGCCTTTCCTTCTTGAAATCTTTTCAAAGCAACCAAAGCTTCCATTCCTTGGTCCGTACTCATTCCATCTGTTGTTCCGTTCATAATATGACGAAAGCTTCCATCGCTATTTCGGTAAGTCATAAAAGCATCCACCACCGAATGAGCCTTTCCATTTCCATCGTATTTTACGAAACGCGTATCGGTTTGAGGGTTAATTCCCAGTGTTGTTAAGGCAATAATAACTTGTGCTGAGCTTTCTAAATTTTCGTCTCCCATCGTGTGGTATCCGCCTGTACTCAATTGCAAATCGCTTAGAGCTTGGACTCCTCGATCCACCGCCGTCTTTACTTTTTCATTGGAGTTTTGATAAGGAGCCAAGGCATATAAAGCCATGGCAGTAATATCAGGATCTGCTTTATCTCCCACAAGATTCCAACCTCCGCCTGATACTTCTCTTCTTAAAATTTCATCTACCATCCGCTCTCTAGAGTTTTGATCTTGACTGTTGGAATTTTTAGGCATTTCATAATTTTTTGTATCTAAGGCAATCAAAGCCCAAATAGGACCGTTAATTCCTTGTTTGATTACCCCAGAAAAACTGCTAAGTGGCGCCACTAAATCGTGGCCTCCTACATTTCTTGGATCTTTTCCAATGGCGTTAAGAGCTACAATAACACGGGAATATTCCGTATATTTTGCTCGGTGTAAAACTCCTTGCTTTTCTTTTACTACGCTCTCTACTTTTTGGTAATAATTTTCCAAATAATTTGCTGGAAAATTTGCCTCATTTCTTGCTAAGGACAAAACCGTCCATTCCCCTACTAATGTTCCAAATCCTGGATTGGGAACTTTTTGCAACAAATAGCTCTCCGTTTTCTTCGCTTCCGCTCCAAAATTATAAGAAGCGGCTTGAACTGGTGTTATTACACCTAGCAATAATACCAACGCCAAAAACACACTTACAAATCGTTTCATATTCCTCTCCTTTACAATAAAAAAAGCACGTTAAAAAATAAGGCGAATTCCTTATTTCAACGTACCTCCAGTTTTCTGGTCAGTCACAGTTTTATGGATTTTTTTATTTCTTCTATCCGAATGGGTTCGTTATTTTGAACAATAATTTTTATTTCCCCAAAAGGCAAGCATCTAAGATTTTCAATCAGATTCTTTTCCTTTTCACTTACTTCCATCTTCATATCTTTCCCCCTCTCTTTGAATCCATTCCATCGCTTCTTGAACCGTTATAATGTTTTCGTTTCTTTGGCGACACATTTTATTGGCTCCTGTTGTATAAAAATGATTCCCACGGAAAAATTCATGAGGCTCTCCTTCACTAATTACTTCTCCGTTGAAATACAAATAACAATAATCGCTAACTTCTGCACAAAATTCGATATCATGACTTACGATAATAATGGTATATCCCAAGTTTTTCAAATCTTCCAATACCGATGCAAAAATTCTCTTAAATTGGCCATCCATTCCTTTGGTCGGCTCGTCTAGCAATAAAATTTCTGGTTTTTGAAATAGAGTTTTGGCAATGGCCAGTCTTTGTTGTTCTCCTCCACTAATATCGTAGGGATGATGTTCCAAAATGGATTCCAAACGAAACAAAGAAATCATTTCTTCCATCTTTTCTTTGCCTACCTCTTTGTCCCCACAAAATTCCAAAAGTTCTTCTTTCACTGTTTTTTTCACAAATAGACTTCTTGGATTTTGAGGTACCAAGGCAATATTGGAAGGCATCTCTTGATTCTTTCTCTTTTTTCCTGAATCCAAAATTTTTCCTTTGGAAGGAACGTTTAGGCCGCGAATCAACTTTAGAGTTGTGGATTTCCCCGCCCCATTTCCTCCAAGAATCGATGTAATTTTTCCTTTCTCTGCAGAAAAATCTACATTTCGAATCACATCTTTTCCTTCTTTTTCATAACGGAAGAAAACTTCTTTCGTCTCTAAAATGAAAGGAGCTCTCTCGCGATTTTCTTTGAAAAAATCTTTTCCTTCTAAATTTGAGAATTCTCCCAACCAACGAATTCCTTCCCCAACAGTAATGGGGCATTCTCCCCGTCTATCGCTGCCCAAATAAATTTGTGTAGGAATTGGTAAAGACTGAGCGATTCCTTCTGGATCTTGAACCAAATATTCACCAAACTCTCTAGGTTTGCCTTGAAATTGAATTTTCCCTTCATCCATGTAAAACACACGGTCTACCAACCCAAAAACATCTCCCAAGCGATGCTCTGAAAGAAGAATGGTAATTCCTAACTCTTGGTTGATTTTTTTCAAAGCCTGAAAAAATTCCCCTGCAGCTATAGGATCCAATTGGCTTGTAGGTTCATCCAACAGGAGAATTTCTGGTTGCATTACCAGAATCGAAGCCAAATTTACCATTTGTAACTGACCCCCAGAAAGTTCTCCTACATTTTTATAAAACCAGTCTTCCATGCCAAAAAAACTAGCAATTTCTCCCACTCGCAATCGAATGGTCTGAGAATCCAAACCCAAAGATTCCAATCCAAAGGCCAATTCATGCCATACCTTATCGGTTACGACTTGGTTTTCTGGATTTTGTTGAACGAAACCAATTTTTGTTACCTCTTCTTCTCGGGTTAATTCTTTGTAGGATTTTCCTTTATAATAAATACTTCCCTTTCGCATTCCATGGGAGGCAAGAGTCGGTTTTAATTGACGCAATAGCGTTGTTTTTCCCGAACCAGACAAACCACAGAGTAAAACAAATTCTCCTTTCTTCAATTGAAATTGAATGGAATCTAGGGTATCTTTTTTCCCTTCTGGATAACGAAAAGAGAAGTCCTCTACATGTAATATTTCCATCGTATCTCCTCAAACGTACAAATTAGTACCGGTAACATACACAAACACAAATACAAAATCATGCCAAAAGCGGTAATCCACTGAAAATTGGCAATTTTAATCATGGGATAATAGACCATTTTCAACAAACGATGATAAGTCATCCAAACCAAAAACACGTCCAAAAACAAAATATAAAGGAGACAAATTCCGTCCCGTTTTGTAAATCGAAACAAGGAGAAGTTGGTTCGTTTTCTCAACCCAAAGCCTCTAGATTTCATAGAATCTGCGGTTTCAATAGAAGATTCTAGGGCCCATGTTACAAAAATAGAAAAAATAGCAAACGCTTCTTTTAATTTTTGAATCCAATTCCCCTTTTTTATCTCTCGTCCCAATCCTTTTCTCGCCATGGAAATTTCTTGAATCCTTCTTTTGTACATGGGCACAAAACGCAAACTCATGGAAAATAACAAAGCAAAGGCGGGAGAAAGTTTCCCAAATAAATACATCAATTTATCCGAAGTCATAATTTCATTGTGGCTTCCAAACCATAGTAAAACGGTCATAAACATAAACCCTGCAGAAATTCCATAGGCAACAGACTCTAAAGTAAATGGATTTCCATTCCACAAATAGCCTAAAATTGTTACGCCCCCATGATTAAAAATTGGATTTAAGATGGCAATAAGAAGAAACGTTGCAAAGCTAAAGGCAATGGTACGATAGGTATCTTTTTTTGATCTTGCAATGATCAAATAGGAAAAACTTCCTAAAAATCCTATCCACTGCAATACAGGATGATTGGTAAACATGGCAATTCCAATCACCGAAAGATAATACAATCCATTGACCATTGGATGATATTCTCGAAAAAAATCTTTCATTCTTATTCCCTCACAAACAAAAAAACTGCCCAAAGGTGGACAGTTTATGACACGAAAAAAGATAAATCCTCCACCTAAGAATTCACAAAAAAGCTCTTTTGAATCAGATATCCTGGCTTATGAATCGTCCTCGTAAGCACCTTCTCAGTTTCCCAATGGTTTACGCTTACTTGTCATCATTTACAGTAGAGGTAAGACTGCTCCGGATTTTCACCGGATTCCCTAACTCAAACGCTTATTTAATTGTCTATTATAAAATATCAAACTTTTCCTATTTTTGCAATAGAAAAAGGGAGCCAAAGCTCCCTTCTTTTATTGCCAATAATTTTCTTGAATGATAATATCGCTTCGTTTTTTTGTCGTCTTAGAAATATACCAAGCAAAGAAAATTGCAACAATGACCCCTACAATGTAACTTGCTGTATATCCTTCTATACCAAGTCTGGCATCTAGCATAAATCCTAGATCTGCATGCATAATATAGCTTGTTACAATGAAAGAATAGAAACATCCTGGAATCAAGGAAATTAAATAATTTTTTCCATGTCCCTTTAGATAAATACTAATCATAGCCAAGGCAAATACCGCTACCAATTGGTTTGTAAATCCGAAATATCTCCATAGAATATTGAATCCTGCTGCATTGGACTTCGCAAAGAACAAGATTGCAACGGCTGGAATAAATAGTACCAAAGAAAGCATAATACGTTTACTTGGAGTTTTTTGATCGATTCCAAATTGTTCAGAAATCATAAGACGCAACGCACGGAAGGCTGTATCCCCAGAGGTAATTGGCAATACAATAACGCCGATAATTGCAATCAAGCCGCCAATACTTCCCATAAATTCTTTTGAAATATTTCCTACCATTAATGTTGCATTGGTATCAATAGCCGTTCCGCGGTTAAACAATACCATCGCTCCAGCAGCCCAAGCCATTGCAATAAAACCTTCCACTAACATCATGTTATAGAATGTTTTTCTTCCTTCGTACTCAGATTTTACCGTACGAGAAATCAAAGTTGCTTGGGAGCCATGGAATCCTGACATAATTCCACAGGCAACGGTGATAAAGAATACAGGAAGGAAAGATTGACCCGTAGGATGAACACTAATAAGAGCTCCTTCTGTAATCGCGTGTAAGTTTGCGCCACCATCTAATAAAGTTCCTATAAAAACTCCTACAGAAGACAAAATCAAAAAGGCACCAAAAATCGGATATACCCGTCCAATAATCGCATCAATTGGGAAAATGGTAGCTAGAACATAATAGCCTAAAATACAAGCGTAAACAATCCAGATAACACTAGAATTTACGTCCATTCCCAAAATATCATTCACAATCAAATCTCCGGGTGTGTAAATAAACACGACCCCAGTAAGTAACATTAAAATCCAAATAATGATATTGTAAATTTTATTGGTTTTGTTTCCCATGTAGCGTGTTACCAGTTTAGGAACTTGAGAACCGTCATTTCTCATAGAAATCATTCCAACAAAATAGTCATGTAGAGATCCTGCCAATACACATCCCAATGGAATGGTTATAAAAGCAATTGGACCAAATAAAATCCCTTGGATTGGACCAAGAATTGGACCTGTCCCTGCAATGTTTAACAATTCAATCAATTGGTTTTTCCAGCTTTTCATTCCGATAAAATCTACACCATCGGCCAAACGAATGGCTGGGGTTTCTCTATTATCAGGCCCAAAAACTTTTTCACAATATTTCCCATAGACAAAGCCGCCAAGAATTAGAATAGCTAAACCTACTAAAAATAAAGTCATACTTTCACCTTCCTTAAAAAATATTAGAATAACACCTTGACAGTTCTTAGTATATCATAAAGAAAGGAATACACGAGTAAAAAATTTTATATTCTTTGTTTAATACTGTATATTCCAAGTAATAAAACAAAAAAAAAGAGGTCTAACCTCTCTTTTTTTGTTTTTATAAAATTTTTGATAGGAATGCTTTTGTTCTCTCTTCTCTTGGTGCATCAAATAAAACACTCGGCGTTCCTTCTTCTATAATTTTTCCTTGATCCATAAAGAGAACGCGATCTCCTACCTCTTTGGCAAATCCCATTTCATGGGTTACTACAACCATAGTCATTCCTTCTTCGGCCAAAGACTTCATAACATCCAAAACCTCTCCTACCATTTCTGGATCCAATGCAGAGGTTGGCTCATCAAACAACATAACATTTGGTTTCATAGCCAAAGCACGAACAATGGCAATACGCTGTTGTTGCCCACCAGATAATTGTTTTGGAAAACTATCTTTTTTGTTTAATAAATCTACTTTTTGAAGTAGAGAAAGAGCAATTTCTTCCGCCTCTTTTTGAGACATCTCCTTTAGCATCATAGGGGCCAAAGTAATATTTTCCAAAATCGTCATATGAGGGAAGAGGTTGAAATTTTGAAATACCATTCCTAAATTTTCTCGAACTTCATTGATATTGGTTTTCTCATTTGTTATTTCCACGCCATCTACAAAGATTTCTCCATCTGTTGGCTCTTCCAACAAATTTAGACAACGTAAAAACGTAGATTTCCCCGAACCAGAAGGACCAATCACTACAACAACTTCTCCCTCTTTTACTGTAGTAGAAATCCCCTTTAGGACTTCCAAGTCCCCAAATTTTTTCACCAAATTCTTAACCTCGATCACTGGCTTTCAACCTCCTTTCGTAAACATTGAGTATTTTCGATAAAGTAAATACCAATACAAAATAGATAACAGCAGCGGTTATAAATGGCGTAAAGAATCTATAGGTTGCCCCTGAGGAAACTTTTGCTTGGAAAGTAATGTCCTGAATTCCAACGAAAGAAACAATCGCCGATTCTTTAATTAAAGTAACAAATTCATTCCCCAAAGCTGGCAATACAATTTTTATGGCTTGAGGCAAAATAATTTTTTTCATTGCTTGAGATTCTGTCATCCCTAAAGAACGAGCCGCCTCCATTTGGCCTCTATCTACCGATTGAATTCCTCCCCGAATGATTTCAGAAATATACGCCGAAGAATTGATACAAACTGCTGCCGTTGATAAAACAAAAGCATTTTTCATCCAATCCAAATTTTCTGGAATCACAGAAGCAAAACCATAGTAGAAAATCATAACTTGTACCAATAAAGGCGTTCCACGAATAATTTCTACATAGGCTGTCGATAAGCCATAGGCGATTTTGTTTTTTGACATACGAGGAATTGCCACAAGGATTCCTAAAATCAATCCGACAAGTACCCCAGTAAGTGAAATTTTTAACGTAACAAGGGTCCCATCTAAATAGGCTGGTCCCCATTCTTGTAAAAAGTCTATCCACGATATTATATTATTCATATACACTCCTTAAAAAGGAAAACTGTCTCCTAGAGACAGTTTAATTTCCTGCATTGCTTTCTGAAATTAAGGCGTTGTAATGAGAAACATATTCTTCTACTTTGCCTTCATCCATTAACTGTTGCAATTTTTTATTTACGAAGTCCGTTAAATCTTGTTTATCCTTTGCCGTAGCAATACAAGTTCCTTGTTCATCAGGAATTCCTACGTCTAGCATTACAATATCATCGTTTTGAGCAACGTATTGTTCTGCTGAATTATCAATCATTACCACACCGTCTGCCGTTTTATTTTTTACTTCCATAATAAGATTGTTAATCTTAGAAAGACTTAAAATTTCAATATCTTTAGGGAAGTTCTCACGCACAATTTCCTCTTGGGTTGAACCTGTTTGTGCCCCTATTTTTTTCCCTGCAAAATCTTCCGTTGTTTTGTATTTATCTGCATCCGCTTTATTTACTACAACAACTTGTCCATTTTTGAAATAAGGTTGAGAAAAATTTACGATTTTTTCACGCTCTGGAGATGGAACCAATCCTGCAATGGCAATGTCTGCTTGGTTGGTTGTCAAGCTTGGAATCACACTTTCAAAATCCAAATCTTTAATTACCAACTCAACCCCTAACTCATCTGCAATCTCTTGAGCAATGGCAATATCAAAACCGACAATGGTATCTTTTCCATCTACATTCATATGCCATTCAAAAGGAGGATAATCGGCACAAGTTGCCAATACCAATTCGCCCTTTTCTTTGATTTTGGCGATATTTTCCCCTTCAGCTTCTGTTGCTCCCGTATTTTCCGCTCCTTGAGCTTCTGTTGTTGCCCCATTCTCATTCTTTGGTTGCTCTGTATCTGAACCACAACCTACTAATAAAAACATACCTAAAGATAAAATCAAGCTTAAAATTATTGTCTTTTTCATTTTTTTCTCCTTTTAATAAAATTCTCTACGTTCTTTCATTAAAAGGACAATCTCATGGATTTGGAACAATGATTGGCTGTTTTCGTTAAATAGCCATTGTTCCAATGGCTCTTGTGTGTATTGATTTTCATAACAAGATTAAGGCCTCCTTTCCCGTTTCGACTTTCATTTGTGCTATTATAACGCGATGAAAGATAATGTGCAAGATTTATTTGAAATTTTCATAATAGAAACATCGTTTTATTTTTTCTATTCGTTTTTCGCTCTATTTCAATGAATTTTGCAAAAACAACGTTTCACCAAAGAAACGTTTCTTTTCATCTAGGTGCAGTTATTTTTCCTTTTTCTTTCCAGTTTCTTTCTTTTCCATTAAAAAAGAGAGGTCTTGCCTCTCTTTTTATTTTTCTAATACCGGTTTCAAAAACTGGCCTGTATAGCTATTTTTAATTTTCACAATTTCTTCAGGGCGTCCGGTGCAGACCACTTGGCCTCCCCCATCTCCTCCGTCTGGTCCTAAATCAATAATATGATCCGCCATTTTTATAACGTCTAAATTGTGTTCTATAACGACAACGGTATTTCCTTTCTCTACCAATTGCTCCAATACCATGACCAATTTATGAATGTCGGCCGCATGAAGACCTGTGGTAGGCTCATCTAAAATATACATGGTTTTTCCCGTACTTCGCTTGGATAATTCTGTAGCCAATTTAATTCTTTGGGCTTCCCCTCCTGATAGTTGAGTAGAAGGTTGTCCCAAAGTGATATAGCCTAGACCTACTTCTTGTAGCGTTCTGATTTTATTGATGATTCGACTATGATTTTTGAAAAAATCCACAGACTCATCTACCGTCATATTCAAAATGTCAGAAATATTTTTCCCTTTGTAGCGAACTTGCAAAGTTTCTCGATTGTAACGATCCCCTTTACAAACTTCACAAGGTACATACACATCTGGCAAGAAATGCATTTCTACTTTTATAATTCCGTCGCCTTTACAAGCTTCGCAACGGCCTCCTTTTACATTGAAAGAAAACCGTCCTTTTTTGTATCCTCGCATTTTTGCTTCATTGGTGGCGGCAAATAAATCTCGAATGATATCAAAGGTTCCTGTATAGGTGGCCGGGTTAGAACGAGGAGTTCTTCCAATGGGGCTTTGATCAATGGCAACAATCTTATCAATTTCTTCCAATCCTTTTATGGATTTGTGTTTTCCTGGGCGAATTTTTGATTTATTCACTTGTTGAGCCAAGGATTTCAATAAAATCTGATTTACTAAGGAAGATTTTCCTGAGCCTGACACGCCAGTTACGCAAACGAATTGTCCTAGAGGAAATTCTACGTCAATATTTTTTAAGTTATTTTCTTGCGCTCCTATAACTTCTATGGATTTCCCTGTGTATTTTCTTCGTTCCTTAGGAACTTCAATTTTTTTGGATCCACTTAGATATTGCCCTGTAACAGAATTTTTATTGGCCATAATTTCTTTAATGCTTCCCTCAGCAATGACTTGGCCTCCTTGAAGCCCGGCCCCAGGGCCAATATCAATAATATTATCTGCCTGTCGCATAGTGTCTTCATCATGTTCTACAACAATCAAGGTGTTTCCAATATCGGTTAAGCTTCGCAAAGCTTTTAATAACATGGCATTGTCTTTTTGATGAAGACCAATGGAAGGCTCATCCAAAACGTAGGTTACCCCTACTAAAGCCGACCCGATTTGTGTAGCCAAACGAATCCTTTGGGATTCTCCTCCTGATAAACTTCCAGCCATACGAGCCAAAGTCAAGTATCCCAGCCCTACTTCTTCTAAAAAACTCAATCGCTCGACTATTTCTTTTAAGACTTGCTCGGCAATGGTCTTTTCCTTTTCTGTTAAAACCAACCCTTTGAAAAATTTCTTTGCTTCAAGAACAGACAATAAAGTGGTTTCATAAATATTTAATCCTTGAATCTTAAATGCAAGGGACGATTCCTTTAGTCTTGCCCCTTTACAAGTAGGACATGGAATTTCGGACATATATTCTTCCAAACGCTCAATAGCTCGGTCTGAAGAACTTTCGCGATACCGGCGGTTGATATTTTCTAAAACACCTTCAAAGGCACGATTGTATATTTTATCTCCACTAAAATACGATTTGAATTCAAAACGAAGCGGTTTTTCATACCCATTTAACATGGCGTCAATAAATTCCTTTGGCGCTTCCTTCAAAGGTTTGTCCGTAGAAAAATCAAATTCTTTGGCTAAGGTATTTAATATTTCTTTGTAAAATGTCCCATCTGAATCAGAATAGCAAGATACCGCCCCTTCGTCTATGGATAAATTCCAGTTAGGGATAATTAAATCTGGATCCGCTTGTTTACTCGCCCCTAGTCCATTACAAGTTGGGCAGGCTCCCATAGGCGTATTAAAGGAAAAACTACGAGGAGAGACTTCTTCAATGGAATATTGATGCTTTGGACACATATAGCTAGTGGAATACATTTTTTGATTCCCGTCCATTGTGTCTAAAATCACAACTCCATTGCTCATTTTCAAAGCCGTTTCCAAACTATCGGTTAATCTGGATTCAATTCCCTCACGTAAAATCAAACGATCCACCACAACAGAAATATCGTGTCGTTTGTTTTTATCCAATTCAATTTCTTCATCTAAATCCATTAATTCCCCGTCTACTTGAACACGGATAAATCCTTCTTTTTTTATATTTTCTAAAATCTTTTTGTGTTGTCCCTTTTTTTCTTTTACAATAGGCGAAAGCACTTGCATACGCGTTCCTTCTTCCAGTTGTAAAATCGAATCTACAATTTGATCTGGGGATAATGCCGCGATTTCTTCCCCACAAATTGGACAGTGAGGACGTCCAATACGAGCATATAGCAAACGAATATAATCGTAAATTTCCGTTACGGTTCCCACTGTAGAACGCGGATTTTTGCTAGTTGTTTTCTGATCAATGGCTATGGCCGGGCTCATTCCTTCAATACAATCCACATCCGGTTTATCCATTTGCCCTAAAAACTGGCGAGCATAACTGGATAAACTTTCCACATATCTTCTTTGTCCTTCCGCATAAATCGTATCAAAGGCAAGAGAAGACTTACCTGATCCTGACAGTCCTGTAATTACCGTCATGGCATCTCTAGGAATCTCCACATCTATATTTTTCAAATTGTGTTGACGAGCACCTCCAATGCGGATGCTCTCATCATACTTCTTATTCATTCTCTTCCTTTCTCAGTTCTTCATATTGAACTTTCAATGCAGACAATTGATCCCGTATTTCTGCCGCCCGTTCGAAATCCAAATTTTCTGCCGATTTGAACATTTCGGTTTCCAAATTTTTCATCATAATTTCTAAATCCGCTGCAGAGAAGTGTTCTCCTTTGAATTCTGTTTCTTCTTCTTCTTCTGCTGCAATTGAATTTTCGATAATATCTCGAACGCTTTTTACAATCGATTTCGGTGTAATATTGTGATCTTCATTGTACTTCATTTGAATTTCTCGCCGACGATTGGTTTCTTTAATGGTTCGGTCCATAGAACCTGTAATCGTATCGGCATACATTATAACTCTACCGTCGCTATTTCTTGCGGCACGGCCTGCGGTCTGAATCAAAGACGTTTCTGAACGCAAAAATCCTTCTTTGTCTGCATCTAAAATCGCAACCAATCCAACTTCTGGAATGTCCAATCCTTCCCTTAAAAGGTTGATTCCAATTAAAACATCATATTTCCCAAGACGAAGATCTCGAATGATTTCCATTCGCTCAATGGTTTTTACGTCACTATGCAAATAACTTACTTTCAAATCCAACTCTTTGAAATATTTGCTCAAGTCTTCCGCCATTTTCTTAGTAAGAGTGGTTACCAATGTCCGTTGGCCTTTTTCCGTTGTCTTCGTTATTTGAGCCAATAAATGATCGATTTGATTCTTCGTTTCCACAACCTCAATTTTAGGATCAATCAACCCCGTCGGACGAATCAACTGTTCTACTCTTTGATCTTCGTGCTCTGCTTCATAAGGTCCTGGCGTCGCAGAAACGTAAACCGTTTGATTCATCAACTCTTCAAATTCTTGGAAATGTAGAGGACGATTGTCTAAAGCAGAAGGCAAGCGGAATCCATAATCTACAAGGGTTTGTTTCCTTGCTCTATCTCCGTTGAACATCCCTCGGATTTGAGGAATGGTCGCATGAGATTCATCTATAATCGTAAGGAAATCATCTGGGAAATAGTCAATTAAAGTATAGGGTCTAGATCCAGCGGGACGACCACTTAAATGGCGAGAATAATTTTCGATTCCGTTACAAAATCCCATTTCGGATAGCATTTCTAAATCGTAATTGGTTCTTTGTTCCAGACGTTGTGCTTCCAAAAGCTTTTCTTGATCCTTCAAAGTGTAAAGACGTTCGTTTAATTCCTCTTCTATGGTAACCAAGGCCCGATTCACTTTGTCTTGGGTTGTGGCAAAGTGAGAAGCTGGAAAAATCGACACATGATTTCGATACTTTTCCACTTTCCCCGTTAAAGCATCTACTTCCGCAATTCGATCAATTTCATCTCCGAAAAATTCGACACGAATGCTTTTCTCAGAACTTCCCGCTGGATAAATTTCAAGCGTATCTCCCTTTACTCGAAAAGTTCCTCGAGTAAATTCAATATCATTTCTTACATATTGAATATCCACCAAATGGCTCATAACTTCATCCCGGTCTTTTAACATTCCCGGGCGCAAACTTACTACCAATTTTTTGTAATCAATCGGGTCCCCCAAACCATAAATACAACTCACAGAGGCCACAATAATTACATCTCTTCTTTCGTGTAAAGCCATGGTTGCTGAATGTCGCAATTTATCAATTTCATCATTAATGCTACTGTCCTTATCGATAAATGTATCTGTTGCTGGGACGTAAGCTTCTGGCTGATAGTAATCGTAATAACTTACAAAATATTCTACGGCATTTTCTGGAAAAAATTCACGAAACTCGCTGGCCAATTGATAGGCCAACGTTTTATTATGAGCAATGACCAAAGTTGGCTTCTGAACTTCTTGTATTAGATTGGCCATGGTAAAAGTTTTACCACTTCCTGTAACCCCTAAGAGAGTCTGATGGCGATCCCCTCGCAATATTCCTTCTTTTAATTTGGCAATGGCGGCCGGTTGGTCCCCTGTTGGCTTAAAATTTGAATGTATCTTAAAATCCATTTTTCACCTCGTATCAAAAAGCGATCTGTAACAGACCGCTTTTTTCTTAGTTCTCTTTGATTAATTCCAATGCCTTTTGCAATTGCACGTCTTGATCCAAGTGAGTAATGCCGATTCCTTGAATGTCTTTTGGCAATTCGACTGCATAATCCGGCTCAATTCCTTTTCCGTCAATGTTTACCCCATTGGGAGTAAAATATTCACTAGTCGTTAACTTCAAACCCGCTCCCCCTGTTAATGGAATTAAGGTTTGTACAACTCCTTTCCCATAAGTGGTTTCTCCCACTAAAACGGCACGTTTGTTGTCTTGTAATGCCGCACTAACAATTTCGCTGGCCGAAGCACTGGCTTTATTTACCAACACCACAAGGGGAATATCCATATATTCTTTGTCCGATTTTTCATGGAAAATTTCTTCCCCTGCTCGATTTTTAGCGGACACAATATCTACCTCAGGTAACAAATAATCTGAAATCGCAACGGCTTCATCTAAAATTCCACCTGGGTTTCCTCTCATATCAATAATAATTCCCTTCACGCCTTTGGATCTCAAATTTTCAGCTGCTTTTATAAAATCTTCAGAAGTGGCTTCTTCAAATTGGGTAATGCCAATATAACCAATATTTCCTTCTAATGTTTCCGATAAAATGGATTCCATTTTTATTTCATCTCGAACTACTTCAACTTCTTTCACCTCTGCCGTTGCACTTTCTTTGGAAAGGATTCCCAAGGTAACCTTCGTCCCTTTATCTCCTTTTATATGTTTAATGGCTTCTTCCATATCTGTTGCCATATAATCTTTTCCATTAACAGAAATGATTTTATCGCCACTTTTAATTCCCACTTCATCTGCTGGAGAACCTTTGATGGGAGCAATCACCGTGATTAAATTGTCTTCTCCTGGGGCAACTTGAACGCCAATTCCATAAAATTTCCCTGAAGTTACTTCTACAAATTGTTGCATCTCTTCTGGAGTAAAATATTGGCTATAGGGATCGTCTAAGGCTTCTACCGTTCCCTTTAATTGACCTTCAAAAAAATCTTCTTCTGTCACTTCTCGTAAATAATTTTTTTGAATGTATTTTTCTAATAATTTTATTTTCCCTTGTTCCTGGATATTCCCACCTGTTAATTTCAAAATGGCACTTGCTGTAATAAAATTGGTTACCAAAAGAAGAAGGAGGACTATAACAATCGTTTTTATTCTTTTCATAAATACCTCTCAAATAATCTAAAATAAGGATCTCCGAAGAGATCCCTAACATTATGTTTTATAGATAGTTCATTGGATTGGTTGTTTTTCCGTTCAAACGAACTTCAAAATGCAAATGAGGACCAGTGCTCATACCAGTAGATCCTACATAGGCAATGGTTTGGCCACCACTTACTCTTTGGCCTACAGATACCGCTCTTGAAGAGCAGTGAGCATATACTGTTACCATTCCTCCATGGTCAACCATTACACAATTTCCATATCCACTCATGAAAGAAGAGGCAATTACAACGCCACCTTTTGCTGCCACAATTGGTGTTCCTGAGCTGGCTGGAATATCAATTCCCGTATGCATTTTTTTGTATTTCAATACAGGATGGATTCTGTATCCATAAGGAGAACTAATTCTGCTATTTCCTGGTACAGGCCAATACATAGACCCAGAAACTTCTCTTCGAATTGGTTCTGCCGCTGCATTGACTACTGCTGATGAGGAAGAAGCTGCTGAAGAACGAGCTGCCGTACTTTGCGATTTTTGTTTTGTTGCTTCGGCTTGACGACGAGCTTCTTCTGCCGCACGTCTAGCGGCTTCCGCTTCTTTTCGAGCTTGCTCATCCATTTGGTTTTGTAAGCTTACAATTTTTGATTCCAATTGAGCCGATTGATTCAACATTTCGTTGTATTCCGCTTCATAAGCAGTCAAATCGCCAATTAAGCTATCCATATAGCTCATTTTTTTTGCATTGGCTGCTTCCAAATTGGCTTTTTTCGATTCTACTGTAGCTTGTTTGCTTCTTAATTCTGCTTCTTGTTTTTCCAAAAGAGCTTGTTTTTCTTCAATCTCTTTTACTTGTTTCTTAATTGTATCTACCAATTCACGGTCTTGGTCGGCAATGCTTGTAATCATTTTTGCATTCCCAATCAATTCTTCCACACCGTTCGAATTTAGAATCACACCAAGGTACCCCGTATCATTGGCCATATACATAACTCGAAGACGCTTAGCAAATAATTCCTTATTTTTTTCTAATTCTGCTTTGGCAATTTCTAATTCTTCTCTTGTTTTTGCAATTTCACCTTGTAAAATTCCGATTTCATTATTCAATTGTTCCAATTCATAACTAGCTGCGTTAATTTGAGAATCCAATGCTTGGATTTCTGCTTGAACAGAGCTTACATTATTTTTTGTCTGATTCACCTTACTTTGTGTTGTAGACATATTGGATTCAATCTTATTTTTCTCTGCTTCAGCAGATTTCTTTTGATCCGCCAAACTACCAGCCAATACAGGTTGGGAAGACAACATCAAAATTGCCATTGCCAAAGAAATTTTACCACCAGATCTAAAGTTCAAACTTTTGCCTCCTTCGGAACTAGACGTTTAAGAAACGTTTAATGGAAAGCGAACTTCCCAATAGCCCCACTCCTACTCCAATGCTTGCGAAAATAACTCCCAAATCAAATAAGATATTCTTAGCTGGAATCAATTGCATGCCAAAGGATACTCTTAATCTCTCTTCTACTGCACTAAAAATGTAATCATAGCCGAAATATACAATGACCAAGGCAATAATACTTGCAATTACCCCAAAAATCATTCCCTCCATCAATAGAGGGCGACGAATATAGCCATTGGATGCTCCGATATATTTCATAATATGAATCTGCTCTTCCCGATTGGATAAAGTGGCTTTGATTGTATTGTGAATCAATACAATAGCAATCACCAACAAAATCGCCACTACAATAATTCCAAGAATTTGAACCCACTCTGTCATCTGAATGATTTTTTCTACCAAATCATCCAAATAAGATGCTTTTTCCACTCCTGGCATACCTTGTACTTGATTGGCTACGGTTTCCGCCTTATCTAAGGAAGATAGTTTTAAGGTTATACTAGATGGCAAAGGATTTTTGTCCAATCCTTCAATTAAATATTCATTTCCACTCATATTTAATTGCTCTTGGAACTCCTCCAAAGCTTGGTCCTTTGAGGTAAAGGTAACATCCTCTACATATCCTGTACTTTCTGCTTTGTCAATAATTCCTTGCATTTGCTCATCCGTTGCACCTTCTAATAAGTACACCACGACGCTATCTGCTTTACCAGCTGCTTCATTAATAACGCCACTCATATTCACAATAAGTAATAGTACTACTCCAAATAATACAAGAACCGCACTAATGGATATAACAGAAAGTAAACCCATTCCCTTGTTTCTTACAATCCCTTGGAAGGCCTCTTTCATATTACTAAGGAGTTGACGTAAAAATCTCATCTTCTCCTCCTTTTGTATCTTCTACAATGCGTCCTTCTTCCAAACGCACTACACGCTTATTCATAATTTCTACAATGTTCGTTGCATGGGTCGCCATAATTACAGTGGCCCCATCTTCATTGATTCGTTTCAACGTTTCCATTACTGTCATCGCTGTATCAAAATCTAAATTTCCCGTTGGCTCATCACACACCAATACAGGAGGGTTGTTTACGATGGCTCTTGCTATGGATAATCTTTGTCCTTCTCCACCAGATAACTCTGAAGGATATCGAGAAGATTTGTTTTCCAATCCAACCAATTCCAATACATGGGGTACACGTTTGCGAATTTCACTTCTACTTTCCCCGATGATTTCCATTGCATAGGCTACATTTTCATATACGGTCTTTTTTTGTAACAACCGATAGTCTTGGAAAACCACTCCTATATTTCGGCGAAGTTTGGGAATTCTCCAATTGGGAATTTGACAAATGTCTTTTTCATTCAAAAGAATTTTTCCCTTGGTTACATTCTCTTCTCGCATCAACAGTTTAACCATTGTGCTCTTTCCCGCACCAGACGCGCCGACAAAAAAAACGAACTCCCCTTGTGGGATTTCTAAATTTATATCAACCAAAGCTTGAACGCCATTTCGATACTCTTTATAAACATTACGAAATTCTATCAATTTATCACCTCTTGACGTTTCGCTTTCCACTAAAATCATAGTATATTATAATATAAGTTACAAAATAATTAAAGAGACAGAGGAGGATTTCATGGAAAAGAAACAATTCCGTAATATTTACAAAGAAAAAAGAAAAAAGTTGGGAGAAAACGCCCGTATCTTTGCCTCTCAAGAGATTTTGAAAAAATTAAAAAAACTCTCTATTTATAAAAATAGTCGTCATATTTTTGTTTTTGTAGGTATAGAGGAGGAAGTGGACACAGAAACATGGATCCCATCCCTGTTATCTGACGGAAAAAGAGTTTCTGTTCCCTTTGTAGAAAAAGGAAATCCTCATATGGTTGCCACAGAAATTTTCAATTCCCAAGAATTGGAAGATGGATTTTGGGGACTTCGTCAAATCCCAAAGGGGAAAATAGCTTCAAGAACTGTGGAAGATTTTGACTTGATTCTGGTTCCGGGTCTTGCCTTTTCTATGGATGGATATCGAGTTGGATATGGAGGAGGATTTTATGATCGTTTCCTAAAAAAATATCCCCAAGCTAAAACCTTGGGGATTGGATTTCATATACAATTAACCAAAGACGTTCCGAAAAATTCTTACGATGTTCCTCTTCACGGATTTTTAAGCGAAGAAGAATATTTACTCTTTTCCTCCTCTGAGGATTAATTGATTGATTTGAGCGGCAGAATACCCGGCGCCAAATCCATTGTCTATATTGACAACTGTAACCCCCTCTGAACAGGAATTCAACATTCCCAAGAGAGGGGTTAATCCTCCAAAATGAGAGCCATATCCTACTGAAGTCGGCAAGGCGATTACAGGAACAGAGACCAAACCTCCAATTACAGATGCCAACGCCCCTTCCATTCCAGCCACTGCCACTATGACATTGGCTTTTTTCAATATCTCTAAATTGTCCAATAGACGATGAATTCCCGCTACGCCTACATCGTATAAACGAATCACATGACTTCCGAGAAATTCTGCCGTCTCAGCGCATTCCTCGGCAACGGGAATATCAGAGGTCCCCCCTGTTGCAATAACGACACATCCCTTTTTTTCTACAGATGTCGTTACACTTTTAAGGACTTTGCTTCTTTCATTGTATTCTAAGTTTTGAATCTCTTCTTTTAGAAAATCATATTGTTCCTTGGATGCTTGCGTTCCTAAAACGTTGCATTTTTTCTCTTGAAAAGCTTTATAAATTCCTAGAAGTTCTTCTTTGCTTTTTCCTTTGCAAAAAATAACCTCTCCAAATCCCTTTCTTTTCTTTCTATGAAAATCCAGCTTCGCATAGCCTAAATTTTCGTAAGAATTTTCGTTCAATTCTTCTAAAGCTTCTTCCACACTAAGTTTACCTTCTTGTACTAAATGTAGTATTTCTCTATTTTCCATGTTTTCTCCTAATATTATAGAAAAAGTTTCAATTTCTAAATTCCATCTAACTTTTATTTTATCGTTTCAATTGGTATCTATTCTTATTTTTATTATGATATAATTTCAACAAAAGGATGTGATTGTTTGACCCCGTTTATACATATAGAAAATCTCATTCGAGTCTATCACATGGGAGAGGAAAAAGTCTATGCCCTCCGAGATATTAGTCTTGATGTTTATCGTTATGAAACATTGTGTCTCCTTGGAACCTCTGGTTCTGGAAAGAGTACTTTATTAAATGTTATGGCAGGATTGGATCGTCCCTCTTCTGGCCAAATTGTTATTGACGGTCGTTTGCACTTGGAAAAATTAAGTGAACAAGAACTCACAAAATTTCGCCAATACAATGTTGGATTTGTGTTTCAATCTTACAATTTAATTCCTACCCTCTCCGCTTTGGAAAATGTCTGTCTGGGCTTAACTTTCAAGGGAATTCCCAAAAAAGAACGTGAGGAAGCCGCCAAGGATATTTTGAATAAAGTTGGTTTAGGAGATCGAATGAATCATCGTCCAAAGGAAATGAGTGGTGGACAACAACAAAGGGTCTCCATCGCTCGTGCATTTGTAGATGCTCCGCCTATTCTTTTTGCCGATGAACCTACGGGAAATTTAGATACAAAAACTTCCATTGAAGTAATGGAACTAATGAAGGAAATGGCAAATACTCACAAACAAACCCTTATTATCGTTACCCATGATTTAGAAACAGCAGATTATGCCGATCGGATTATTGAAATGCGAGATGGCAAAATCATTCGAGATGAAAATGTAGGCAATAGAAAGGATATTTTATGAAAAAAACACTCGCTTTAGGGATGGCTTCCCTACTATTATTTATACCCCAGATTTCCCATGCAGAAAGCATGGAGAATTTGCCTTCTTTGGAAGATATAAAAGACAGTCCTCTACCTAAGTTATCTACCTCTCAAGCCCCTACTTCCAATTTGGATTTTACAGATATTACGTTTCCAGATAGTATGGGTCTTGACTCCAATTTACGCATTGGTTTTAGTATTTATAATAGCAGCAGTGTGGGAGCTAAAAATGTTGTCATTAAAGCCATTAGCCAAGATTTGCAAGGTTTGGTTCCAAAGTCTGTTAGCCAAGTGAATAGCAAGTATTTTGCACCAGAACAAAAGGAATCCTATTTATTTGATTTCAAAATTACTAATAACGCACAAAATAAAAATTATCCTATTGTACTATATTTAGCCTACATAGATGAATCTACAGGAAAAATGCAAGAATCCATGCAAACGGTCACTGTGAAAGTTGAAAATGGAGGACAGCAGATTACGGGAAATATTGGAGATATGATTCCTCTCCCTGGAGGAAACGATGGAAACCCTGAGGCAAGTGATTCCTCTATAAATATCCCTTCTTCCCCAGCTCCTTCTATGGGAGATTTATCAGGCTCTATCCCTTCTGGTGGCGGAGGGAGTCTTCCGATTACTCCTTCTGGTGGTGGAGGAAGTTCTACCTCTTTAGGGGCCAATACTCCTAAGATTATGATTGAAAGCTATGAAACCGATCCAGAAACGGTTCAATCGGGAGTCCCATTTACTCTAAAATTAAATTTATTCAACACAAATCGAGATAAATCGGTACGCAACATTCGTGTTTCCTTAACGGCGGACGCGGCAGAAAGTGTTCCTGTTTCTACGGGCAATAGTGAAAATCCTATGCAATCTGCCCTTTCAGGGGGAGGCGGAGGCGGAGCTTCTGCTTTTACTCCGGTAGGTAGTTCCAATACCTTCCATGTTGAATCCATTGCTCCTAGAAAATATGCAAGCAAGGAACTCACGTTGACTACAGCGCCTGATTCGGTTGCCAAAACCTATTCCATTACGGCCAATTTTGAATACGAAGACAAAGAAGGAAACCCCTATACTTCTTCTGAAATCATTGGGATTCCTGTCGTGCAAAAATCTGAGATTCAATTGGGAAACTTCACTATTGATACCGCTGGTGCAGCTGTTGGCGTGCCCATTCCTGTAAGTTTAGAATTTATTAATACTGGGCGCAGTAATTTAGGAAACGTCATGGTTAAAGTTCGAGGGAATTTTACTCCAGATACTTCTACTTATTATGCAGGTACGATTCAAGCAGGAGCCTCTGAAACCTATAACGTAAATCTAACCCCCGAAAAATCAGGGGAACAAACGGGAGAAATCATAATTACCTATGACGATCCTACGGGAAAAACACAAGAAGTTATTCAGCCTTTTAGTGTAAATGTAGAGGAAGAGGCGCCCGTGACTGAAGAAGAAATGTCCGAAGATAACGGTTCCAATCTTCCTATGATTATTGGCCTTTCTGGTTTCTTCTTAGTAATCGCAGCCCTTGCCTTCTTCCTATGGAAAAAACGAAAAAACAAAAAAAATGACGAAGAGGACTTGAAAATATCATGAGTTTAACCGATTTATTTTCCATGGCAATACGAAATCTGGCGGTGCGAAAACTTAGAACGTCTCTTACGCTTTTAGGCGTAATGATTGGAACAACGGCTATTATTGTAATGATTAGTTTTGGCTTAGGGATAAAATCTCAAAATGAACAAATGATTCAATCTATGGGCGATATGACCAGTTTGGATGTTCGAAAAGACGATATGTTTAGCCAAAATCCAGAGCCTTCGGACAAAAAATTAAATGCTCGCGCTTTGTTGGATATAAAAAATATTCCCCATGTTGCCGCTGCCTCTCCCGTCTATACTTCTACTTTTGAAATGAAATTTCGGAATTTTCAGAATGATTATGTTTCTGTTACGGCCATCGAGCCAGAAGCCTTTGATAGTTTTCAATGGGAGATGGAAAAAGGCCACGGAATTTCTAACTCTTCTCAAATTGAAATGGTTCTGGGAAGCCAAGCTGTATCAGGCTTTTACGACCCAAACAGCACAACAGAAGGCTACTTTGATGAAGAGGGAAATATTATAGACCCGCCGCCTCCATTTGAAGCCAATGGAGTAAAAATGGAAATCTCTCAATCTGGCGGAGCAGCTATGTTCCCTGGAATGGGGTCCAATCTTGAAAGCACTGCGGAGGCAAAAAAAGCGGAAATAAAGATTGTTGGGGTTCTAAAAGAAAAGAAGGATTATACCGTAGATTACGGCGCCTATATGAGTATTGAATCCTATAAAAATTTGCTGAAACAGTTGGATTTAGAAATACCCAAATCCACAGAATACGAGACCATAAAAGTAAAAGTGGATGATATTGAAAATGTTCGAGATGTGGAACAAGAAATCAAAAACATGGGATTTAGTGCCCAAGGTTTGTTTTCTATTTTGGATAGCATGAATCAAGTTATGAATGCTATTTCTGCCATATTTGCCGGCATTGGAGCTATTTCTTTTATTGTTGCAGCCATTGGAATTACCAATACTATGATTATGTCCATTTATGAACGAACAAGGGAAATTGGTGTTATGAAAGTTATTGGTGCTTCCATTCAAGATATTCAGCGACTCTTTTTAGTGGAGGCTGGTTTAATTGGTTTAATGGGAGGAGCCATTGGTATTCTTTTTAGTCTCCTATTGAGCACCTTATTTAATTTCATTGGAGCTCGATTTATGAGTAGCATGACAGGGGATGAAATGGCTTCTGCCGTTTCTATTATTCCTCTTTGGCTAATTATTGTAGCCCTTTTGTTTTCCACTTTTGTTGGAATTTTAGCTGGCTACTTCCCTGCTCGACGAGCTATGAATTTATCGGCTCTTGATGCCATTCGTACAGAATAAAAAATAAGCTTAGAACTCTGGATTTTCCACAAGTTCTAAGCTTATTTTATTTCCCTTAAAAAAGCCTCTCTTAAGAGAGGCTTTTTATTATTCTGCTGTTGCTTGTTCTAAAGCGTTATCTACCGCTCCTTTGATTCCGTTTGAAGTCATAGTTGCTCCACTTAAACCATCAATGTCCGTAGATCCTTTTTCTACAATTGCGCCTGGCAAAGTATCCAAAGCTTCTTGTGTTGCTGGAATTTTATCTACAGATTCTCCATGGCTTAACACTTGGATATCAGACATTTTTCCATCCGTAACAGTCACTTCTACTTTAATAGGATTTGCTGGATCATATCCCGCTGCTTCTCCTGTATAAGTACCGTCTGTATAAGATGCTCCACCGCCTGCACAACCAACCAAAGTGGCTGCTAATAAAGCCGTTGAGGCCAAAGAATACAATTTTTTCATTATTTCCTCCTAAAGTCTCCGTTCTTCATTCTATTTTCGTTCTTCTTATCTATACCCGAAAATTTTATTTTATAAAGCTTTCCGAAAACTCTATTATAAATTAAATGTAATCTTTTACGTGCTTTTTAATTTTTTCTACTGTTAATCCAAAGTGATCAAACACTTCACTACCAGGGCCACAAGCTCCAAACTCATCGATTCCAATAGCGATTCCATCTAAACCAATGTAACGATTCCATGATAAAGTAGATCCCGCTTCCATAGAAATTCTTTTTCTTACATCACATGGCAATACCATTTCTCTATATGCTTTTGACTGGGCTTCAAACAATTCCATAGATGGCATAGATACAACACGAATGGATTTTCCTTCTTTTTCCCATTCTTCTTTTAATTCCATGGCTATGGAAACTTCAGAACCAGAAGCCATAAGAATGCAATCAATGGATTCTTTGCATTCTTTTCCTACAATATATCCACCACGCACGGCTTCTTTTGATGTATTTTCAAGTTCTGATAATTTTTGACGAGATAATGCCAAAGCAACCGGAGTCGATTTGGATTGCATACTTACATACCATCCGGCTGCAACTTCTGTGCTATCCGCTGGACGATAGGTAATTAAATTTGGAATGGAACGTAACATCGTCAATTGTTCAATTGGTTGATGGGTCGGTCCGTCTTCTCCTACCCCAATGCTATCGTGTGTGAAAATAAAAGTTACTGGTAAATTCATCAATGCACTTAGACGAATTTGTGGTTTCATATAGTCGCTGAAAATTAAGAAGGTTGCTCCATAAGAACGGAACCCTCCGTGTAAATAAATCCCGTTTACAATAGCGCCCATGGCGTGTTCTCTAACGCCAAAATTAATATTTGCGCCACTTCGATCTTTTGCTGAGAATTGACCCATTTCTTTCATGTCCGATTTATTGGATGGTGCCAAATCAGCACTACCGCCAAATAAATTGCCCATTCCTTTGGCTACCCTTTGCAAAACAACATGAGAGCTTTCTCGTGTAGCCATATCTTTTTCCACGGGAGTCCAAAATTCTTCTGAATCCAAAAAGCTCAAATCTTTTTCTTCTTCTCCAATGTCTTCTAAAAATTGTTTATAGACTTCTGGATATTTTTCTTTATAGGACTCTTCCAGTGCTAACCATTTTTCGTATTCTTTGTCTTTTTCTTGGATTTTTTCGGCTACTAAATCTTGCACATCCTTATGGATTTCAAAAGGTTCCAATGTTGGATATTCTAATTTTTTACGAGTTTCATCGGATTTTTCTACGCCCAATGGAGATCCATGTACAGAGGCAGAACCTTCTAAAGGAGAACCATAACCGATTTTTGTTTTGATTTCAATCAAACTTGGTTTTTTTGTTTCTTTCTTGGCTTCTTCAATGGCTTTTCCAATTTCTTCCAAATTGGTTCCATCTTCTACCGTTAATACATGCCAATCCAAAGCTTCATAACGAGCCCCTACGTTTTCACGGAAGGCAAGATCTGTATCTCCTTCAATGGTAATATTATTGGAATCATACAATACAATCATTTTTCCCAATTCCAAAGTACCTGCCAAAGAGGAGGCTTCGTTGCTAACACCTTCCATTAAATCGCCATCGCCTACTAGGACGTAAGTATAATGATCGATTAATTTTGCGTCGTCTTTATTGTATTTTTCTGCCAATTTACTTTCTGCCATGGCAAAACCAACGGCTGTGGAAATACCTGCCCCCAATGGACCGGTTGTCGTTTCAACGCCTACTGTATGTCCATACTCTGGATGGCCTGGAGTTAAGCTGTTCAACTGACGGAAATTCTTCAAATCTCCTTTCGATACTCCATATCCAAAAACATGCAAAAGAGAATAAAGCAAACTAGAGCCATGTCCTGCACTTAAAATAAAACGATCCCGATTGATCCAATTTGGTTGTTTGGGATTAAAATTCATATGGTTGGCCCAAAGTTCCCACGCCATAGGACTTGCTCCCAAAGGCAATCCGGGATGACCACTATTGGCGCTGTCCACCTGATCGATGGACAATACACGTAAGGTATTTACTGCTAAATGTTCTCTACTCATTATTCCCTCCTGTTTCCTTTTTTACTTCTAACACAGAATTTTTGTCTTGCATGATTTTTAGTAAAAATTTTGGTATCGCCATTTGTCGCTTAATTCTTGATGGATTCGTAATTAGACGATAAAACCATTCCAAGTTCCAATCAATAAATATTTGAGGAGCTCGTTTGTTTACGCCTCCTAAAATATCAATTACCCCACCATTTCCTATAACTACACGCACATTTCGTAAATTTTCTTTATTGGCTTCAATCCACAGTTCTTGCTTGGGAAATCCCAATCCAACAAATAGAATCTCTGCTCCTGATTCGTTGATTTTTTCAACAATGGCCGCTTCTTCTTCACTATTTTCAAATCCAGTATGAGTTCCCTTAAAGTATCCGTTCTGCGTTCCTGCAATCGTTAACTTTGGATACAATTCTCTAAGATTTTTTTTCGCCATTTCTCCCACGCCAGGAGCGGCCCCTAATAAAAACACAGAAACATCTTGCTTTTGTGCATATTCCAGCAAGTACATGGATAAATCATATCCTGTCACTCGTTCTTTTAGGGGATGATTTCTTAATTTGGATCCAATGACCAAACCAATTCCATCTGCTACAACCAAATCCGCTGAATTTACGATTTGAGATAAACGAGGATCTTTTTTGGCTTCCATTACAATTTCTGTATTGGGCGTATAGATCCGGTGGAGTTTTTCTTCCAATAGAAACTCTTGTAAAATTTCCTTGGCTTCTTGAAAACTTACATTGTCCACCCTTGTATTGAAAATTTGTATTTTTTCTCTATTTTTCCAAGAGCTTAAAGACATATTCTACATTCCTCCTAGTAAGGGCTATAAATTCTTCATGCTTTCTTCGAATTCGATTTCGCAACAATGCCTTGTCCCTATACGTTTCCAAAATATCCTTCAACAATTTATCCGTATCTAAGTTCTCCACAGATTCATACGCATCAATTTCCAATTGTTTTAGGTGAGATTCTACTTTTGGATCATATACCAATCCGACAGCGGGAACATTTTCTGTTACAGCATAAATTAAAGAGTGCAAACGCATGGCCAATATAACATGGCAACGTCCAATAATCCCCTTAATTTCTTTTGTCCCATAATTTCTCCGAATAACATGAGTATAATTTCTATGGCGCATTTTCCCTTGAATCAATTCGCTAAATTCAACATCTTCTGGATAGTGCAGAGGAATAAATAAAATTTCTACCCCCAACTCTTCGTAGACTCTATCCAAAACTTTGGCCATTTGTTCCCCTAGATTGGGAGATTTTTTCCATTGGCGCAAGCAAACTCCCAAATATTGTTTGTTTGGTTGAATTCCTTCTCGCTTTAGAATTTTTAGAATGGTCTCTTGGTCCACAGAATCTAAAGCATAAACAGGGTCTGATGTTACTTCTATTGGCGGCTTTTTTACTCCTATTTTTTTCACTACTTCCATGGAATCCCAATCCCTTAGAGTAATCTGATCTACGCGATTTAGGATAAAAGAAGTCAGTTTTTGATTTATTTTTCCATTAATAGGCCCGACCCCATTGGCATAAACATAGACTTTTTTTCTATATAGTTTCGCCAAAGCAATAATGCTCAAATAATAAAATAGGGAGCGAGAGCTCGTAACGTCTTGCAACAAAGATCCACCACCGCTAATTAAAATATCACATTCTTTTACTGCTTCTCGAACAGAAGAAAAATGAAATCTTTGAGTCGCGGAAACATCGTAAATGTTTTTTGTACGACTCGGATTGTATGAGAGGATATTAATGGATAGATCGGGTTCTTCTTTTCTTAGTTCTTGAATAATTGCCTGTAAAATCGCATCATCTCCACTATTGTCAAAACCATAGTATCCACTAAATAATATCTTCTTTGTCATAATCCTCTCACCTCCCATCTAAGGTTTCTCTTCTCTTCTCCAAGGCCACTTGTCTTTCCCTCTTTTCTTTTTGTACCAAGGTATAACTTAGTCCCAATAAAATCCAAAAAGTGGTCGTAATTTTCATCATGTAGAATATATTTTCAAACATTCCATGGAGCAACATTCCGCTAAAACTTGCCAATAAAGCCGCTGCCATAATTCTACGATACGAATTTTCGCTTTTTATTCCATATTGAATCAATAAAGCAAAGATACTTACAATAAATAAAACGAACAAAACAAATCCAACGATTCCCAATTCCGCAAAAATTTCAATATAGCTATTGTGAGCATGGAAAATTGGCATCGTTCGAATATAGGTTTCAAAAGTGTATTTGAAAGGTTGATGCCCTAAACCAACTCCTACAAGAAAGTGATCCCGAATTACCTCTCCTGTCACCTCCCAGATTTTGAAACGATAGGAAGTGGAAGAATCCGCCAAGTTAAATATTGTCATAAATCGAGATAAGAAACTTGCAGGTAATAAATATAAACCGACCACTCCGGCGGGAATGGATAATAACAGTAGTCGTTTCTTTACAAAGAACAAAAATACTACGGCACCAAAGGCTATAGAAATCCACCCTCCTCTAGACATCGTCATAAATAAAGCTATAATTTGTACGGCAAATAAACCTAGATAAAAAAGTCTAACCCCGTCTCTTTTTGTACTCCAGAACAGTCCCACTGTTAAAGGAGACAACATAACCAGAATTTCTGCAAAAATATTGGGATTCCCAAATACAGAGTAAACTCTTGCCTTAATAAAACTATTTGTAGAAGTGTCTACCCATTCGTCTAAGATTTCCACGCCAGCAAAATATTGATAAATTCCATACAGAGCCAATAAAGTTGTCATAAAAGAAAGAATGACTACCATGCGGTGGAAATTTTCCTTTTCTCTTCCTAAATCCAATATAGTTGTCATCGCCAAAATACCTACTGTATGAATGGCTAAATCTCGAAAACTTCCCATTACCATTATAGAAGTAAAGGTTGCAATACACATTAAAACAAAATAAACGTAAGCAATGGTTTCATAGGAATGCACTTGGTAGACTTTTTCCTTTGCCGTTATTTTTCGAAATAGATTCAATCCAAAAATCCCAATAATGGCTATCATGGACAAAATATCCGGCAATAAGGTGTAGGATCCCAAAATCCCCAATACTCCTACAATGGGATAGTCATAGCAAATAGCAATGGCTATGATTCCAAAAAACAGCAAAGCCACATAAGAAATTTGAAAATAAAATCCGACCAAGGCCAAGAGAAGACCTAGGACAAAAAACAATAGAGGATTTACGCGAAATTTTACTGTTTCCATGATTCCGCCTCCTCATCTTTCAAACAAACCGTTCCGAAAAATTCTACACAGCGAATCAATAAACTGGATTTCAGTTTCCCACGGGCATTTTCACTAAGTAAGAAACTTATGGTTCCCAACAAAATAAATACTAAGCCGATCATCCCTTGAATTCGCTTTGTAATTACTAAAATTACCAATAATCCAAATCCAAATCCTAAAAAAGATAATCCGAGAATTGAAAGGCCAGAAGAAAGCTTTCCTACCGCATCTAAGGTTTGGAATAAAGCAGATCCATAAATAACCCTAGACAAACGATCTCGTATCCAAACGATTATAGTATTTATCAATCGAAAAATTCCTCGAATCAGTTTGTATGTGATTGTATTTTTAAGGTAATAGTCTAAATTTAGAATTCCATGTATTAACTTTGAGCCTTCCAAAGCTCGAGAAATTCCTTTCCCGATTCCTTGGAATATCCTATGAAGGAAGCTTCCTTCATACCAGCCATTTAACACAAGCAATATCCATAATCCAGCACGTATTACAATACTAGATTCAAGCATATATTACTCCTCTACATTGATACCTACAACAACCCCCGTAAAGGCACTTGTTTTAGATTTCACGCGATATTCTACTCCTACGCGAATTTCTTCTCCACCAACAACATAGCTTTTATCTGTTTCTGTAACATCTACATCCAATTCAATAAAGATTGTGTACTTATCAGGAACTTCTGCTTGGATCCATTCTCCGTTTCCTTCCACTTTATCTAAGTAAGGAGTCACTTCTACTTTAGAAATTTTTCCCATGTAAACGCCTTTATCGTAGTGATACAACTCTTGTCCTTCCCGGATGTTTTCTACGGTTTGAGAGCGTACATCGGCAACCATCATGGTTACTTTCCCTTTTCCTGTAGATTCCGCTACAACGGATGTATCTTTGAAGCGAGTGATGCCTCCTACAATTGCTACAATTAGAATCAAAACGAATAATAAATCAATAATATTTACAATTCCAAATAGCTTCCCTTTTTTGTCCATTAACTGCATTCTAGTTCTTTCCTCCATCTTTCTTTATAATATCTTCATAAATTTCAATATGTTTTTTCGCCATAGATTCCGCCGAAAAATGCTCTCGAACATACTGATTCAAGGCTACTCCTCGTTCTTTCAGCTGTTCTGGATGATTGTTTATTCTAACTAAAATTTCTCCCAATTCTTGGGCATTTCCTGGTTCAAACAGGTAATCTTGATTCTTGCCTGCCATCTCAGGAATTCCTCCTACTTTCGAAGCTACAAAGGCAAGATTTTCTCGCGCCCCTTCCATTAAAGCATAAGGGAAGGACTCGCTCTTTGAGGTTAAAAGGTTCACATCTCCTGCCGCAAATAAATTCTCAGGATCCTTTAACTCTCCAATGAGTCGAACGTTGTTTTCCAACCCATGCTCCTTTATATAGCTTTTCAAATGCTCTTCTTCCATTCCAGAACCAGCCAAAATAAAGAAAGAATCTTGTAAACTTTTTTTGTTCTCATTAATGGCCTTAACCAAAGTTCGGTGGTCTTTTACTTGGTCCAATCGTGCTGCCATAACAAATAATGTCTTGTCTTTATGCTCTGTTAAGTCAAATCGCTCCAAAAATTTTTCTCGTTCCATGGTGCCAAGACGACTATCCATGTCAATTCCATTGTAAACAACATAGATTTTTTCTTTTGGAAAACCACGAGAAATCAGCATTTCCTTAAATTTCTGAGTAATCGCTATATAATAAGAAAAGCGCTTCAAAGCGAATGTATTCAATGGAGTAAAAATTTTGTCTTTAATAAAGCTGTCCTTAAAATCCAATCGATAATCACTATGAAGGGTTGTTACCATTGGCACATTTATGGAAGAACGCAAAAAGAGAGCATTAAAATTAGCCCTTGCCCCATGGCAATGGATCAAATCATAATCCCCTTCTTGAATTTCTTTTTTTACCCTATCCATCGCCTTCATATCAAAGCGACTTTTTTGTTCTACTAGCTCTATATCAATTCCCGCCTCTTTTGCCTCATCATAGAAATCTTCATGGATAAAACAAATAATTTTCGCCTTTGCTTTTCCTTGAAATCCTTTCATTAAGGAAAAAATATGGGTTTTTGCACCGCCGCTATCTCCTCCACTGATTAAATGAAGTACTTTTATCATGGATACTCCTTTATTCATTTCCTAAAATGGAATAACTTCCTCGAACCATAACAATAACGTCTGTCTTGGCCTTTAAGCCCCTTCCATCGCTTCTTGGTAAAATCAACTGATGATTGGATTTTACCTCTTCTCCTTCTGGAATATCTCTTCCTTCTGTAACATCAGAAAGACCGCCTAAATCAGAAGCAATTGCTGTGGCTCTTCCACTTCGCAATATCATTTCCGTTCCACTCGCTCCAACAATTCTTGACCCAGCATTGGCATTGACAACGACCAAAGAATCTGAGCCATACCCCGTTGTCGGCGAAGTAATTCGCAATTCTTGCTTTAACAACTCTATTTGTTGGTTAAAATAACTTAGCGAAATCAAAGGATCATCCCCATTTGCTAGCAAAGGCTTCGAACCGAATGCTAAAAAGAATCCTATCGCACCAATAGCAATAAACTTTTTCCCTATATTCTTCTTCCAATTCATTTCATCACCCCTTCTATACAATAATTTTATTATACACTAGTAGCAAAAAATAAGCACGAAGAACACATCTTCGCGCTTATTCAATATGTACTCTATTTGTCACGCAAACCCAAACTTATTTTTGCTGCTTGATCCACAGCTTTCATAATATCCTCATTAAATCTACCGATTTTTTCTCTTAATCTTTTTTTATCGATCGTCCGAACCTGTTCCATAAGAATCACAGAGTTTTTAGGTAAGTCATTATCCGTTGCCTTGACTTGGACGTGAGTCGGCAACTTCGTTTTATTCAGCTGAGACGTGATGGCTGCAACCACTGTTGTAGGAGAATATTTATTCCCTACGTCATTCTGAATAATTACAACAGGGCGAACGCCACCTTGCTCCGATCCTATAACCGGACTCAGATCTGCATAAAAAATATCGCCTCTTTTAATTACCATATACCACATCCTATTTTTAAGTTGGATTGCGACTTAGAGATACTTCTATTATAAACCCTACATCCCAGTAACGTCAATTTATGGATAGAACAATTTCAGTGTCTTTGGTAAAAAATTTACAAAGTCAGAAGCAATCATTCCATTCATGGAAAATTCTTCCTTTGCCAGATCTCCTGCCAAGCCATGAACATATACGCCAAGCCTTGCTGCATCAAAAGGAGTGAGTCCCTGCCCTAAAAAGGTAGAAATCACACCCAACAAAACATCCCCAGACCCAGCAGTAGCCATTCCAGGATTCCCGGTTTTGTTTTTATAGATTTTCTCCCCGTCTGTTACCAACGTTTTGGAGCCTTTTAATACCAATACAACCTGATGATTTTTCGCAAAATCCTTCGCTATTTTTTCACGATTTTTACGAATTTCCTCTACAGGAATCCCCGATAAACGGCTCATTTCCATTTCATGAGGCGTTAAAATCGTTGCATTTTTCCGTTTTCTTAGAAGATGCAAATCCTTAGACAAAAGATTCAATCCATCTGCATCGATTACCAAAGGAACCTCGCAATCCATGGCATTTTCAAGACGCTCTTTTGCAAGAGAATCCGTCCCCAATCCTGGGCCAATTCCAATGGAATCCATTTTACTTAATTCGTTTTTTTCCTGTTCTATCCCTTGAAATGGCTGTAAAATAGGCTCTGTTAACCGCAAAGATAGTTCACGGGAAATTTCCTCTGTACAAAAAACAAAACAATAGCCAGCCCCTGTTCGCATGGCACTTTGAGCGGATAAAATAGCCGCGCCAATCATTCCTTCCCTACCTGAAACCATTCCAATTTTTCCACGAGAGCCTTTGTGATCGTCCTCTTTGGGATAAGGGAATATTTCTAACATTTCCTGTGGAATGTTTTCTTTCTTATGGAAGTTTATTTTCTTCGCTATGGCTACGGCATAGTCTTTCTCATGGCTAATGGAAACCAAAAATCGATTCCCTTTCCATATTCCATAAACTCCACCCTTGGAACTCCTTAGAATTTCAATTTCTCTTATTCCCATTTTTCCCATTCCCAATTCCGTAGATTTTACTATGGCCTCTTTGGCAGCGTAACGCCCGGCTAATTTTTGAGTGGTTATACCCTCTTCTGTAAGTTCTTTCTGTTCTGTTGCACTAAAAACCCTTCTTACAAATTTTTCTCCCCATCGATTCCATAACTTCTCAACTCTTTTGATTTCTACTATATCGATTCCAATCATATAATCTCCTTAAAAAAAGCGTCCCGAAGGACGCTTATTGGATTATTCTTTCGATTTCATCCGAAATCGCTCTACCCTTAAATTCTTCTCGTAACAAATCCATATAAAGAACGTCACGATATATTCCATTTACAAAGCGATGCTCTCTTAGACGCCCCGCTTCCTTAAATCCGATACTTTCATAAAGATGCATTCCCCGAGCGTTTCCATCCACAACCGTCAAGTAAATACTATGAAAGTTCAATGTGCGGAATCCAAATTCCAGCATAAGTTCCAAGGCTTCTCTTCCAAATCCTTGATTTCGTTCTTCAGACTCTCCAATAGAGATCCCAATTTCTGCTGAGCGACCAATGGAGCTTATATTCATAAATTCCACAAGTCCAATAATTTTTCCCGTTTCCATTTCATGGATTCCCAATTGAACGGTGTCTTCTAGATCTTGAAAATACTCCGCTTCCTTTTCCCGATTCATCACCATGGAAAACGTCCCTGTTAGAACACTCATTTCCATATCGTTAATGAATTGGTGAAAATAAGAAATTTCTTCTTTTTCAATGGGCGACAAAAAAATTTTTTCCCCTTGAATCTTTTTAATCATTCTCCTGCTCCTTTGGCTTGGCAAAAATCATTTTGCCCGCAGCCGTTTGCAACACAGAAGTTACCAAACAATCTACAGTTTCTCCAATCAAATCATATCCATTTTCTACTACAACCATGGTTCCATCATCTAAGTAAGCCAAACCTTGTTTTGCTTGATTTCCTTCTTTTACAATGGTAATCGCCATGGATTCCCCTGGAATGACCACAGGTTTTACTGCATTGGACAGTTCATTAATGTTTAGAACCTGTATCCCTTGAACGGATGCCACTTTATTTAAGTTATAATCATTGGTCACAATTACACCATTTACATCCTGAGCCAATTTCATAATCTTTGAATCCACTTCTGGAATATCGTCGTAGGTTTCTTCAGAAATCACAATTTCGCTATTTCCTTCTTCCTGCATACGCTTTACAGAATCCAACCCGCGTCTTCCGCGCGTTCTCTTTAAGCTATCGCTACTATCGGCAATGTGTTGCAATTCATGCAAAACAGAAATAGGAATTAGCAATGGACCTTCTAGAAATCCTATTTTTTCGATTTCCACCACTCGGCCATCAATAATAACCGATGTGTCCAGAACTTTTGGCACGGCTCGAATATTATTTTTCAACGCCTTCTTTTCACCGGAAAAACCAGGAAGGTTAATTTCTTTCACAGCCGTTGTAATCTCTCCTCTCTTGCGCATCATGATTCGGATTCCTAAATATCCTAAAATCATGTAGACAAGAAGGGACAATAAACTACCAATGACAGGCAAATCTAGACGATAAATCGGTATGGAGATTAAGTAGGCTATAAAAATTCCAGCTACCAACCCTACCGTACCCCAAATTAAATCCGAGGCAGGTCTATTTTGCATTTCCTTCTCTGCTACATTTACAAAGTTGAAGATAAGTTTTATTAATACTCTAGATAGCAATAAAAAAATAAGTCCGAATAAAACAATAATAGCTATCTGAGCCACTAAACCTATCGTGTGTCCTGTAAATTCCGCAAAGAAGTCTGTCTTTTTCATGAAATTTACAATTACGTATCCTATGGCCAATCCCAAAAAAGTAAAGATTGTCCGGAATAGAATCGTAATCCACTTTTGGGTTCTTATGATTCTTCCTCCTTCTCTAAAACACCGCTGTTTTGGATGGCTGTATCTACACATTTTGTGATTTCTGCAAAAGTAGAATCATAAACCAATACCATCTCAGAAATGATGATTTGACGAGCTGTATTGAGCATTTTTCTCTCACCAGTAGACAAAGATTTTTGTAAATCTAAGTATTCTAGATTCTTTACAACCTCTGCAATTTCCGTCAACTCTCCACTTTTTAACACTTCTTGATGGTGTCTATACCTACGATTCCAATTTCCAGGCATCGGGGCACGGTTAAAATTCTTAAATACTTCTACCACTTTGTCCATTTCTTCTTTTGTCATAATATCTCGAATCCCTACATCATTCATATGTCCAACAGGCACCATTACTTCCATGTCATTAATTGGCATTTTAAGAATGTAATATTCTTTTTTTTCGCCTAAAATTTCTCGAGTTTCAATATCCTTGATAACTCCAGCGCCATGAATCGGATATACGATTCGATCCCCCACGTGAAACATACCATACCTCCTTAAACAGAGCTATAACGAACTAACTTCATTATAGCACAAAACAACAAAGATATAGGAAAAATTATTTATTTTATCATACCTTTTCTATAGAATCAATATATATAATAAAAACTCTCTCGAAAAAATAGAGTTTTTTCTTTCCATAAAAAAAGAGACTGGAAATCCAGCCTCTTTTCTTTTATTTAGTCAATCGCTTCTTTTTGCGCTTTCACTTTTTTGTATTCCTCAATTAATTTTGGTAATACTTTGTTAAGGTCTCCAACGATACCTAAATCAGCAACGTCAAAGATTGGTGCGCTTTCATTTTTGTTTACAGCGATAATTAAATCAGATTCTTCCATACCAGCCAAATGTTGGATAGCTCCTGAAATACCCATAGCGAAGTATACACCTGGGCGTACAGTTTTACCAGTTTGACCTACTTGACGGTCTTTTTCAATCCATCCTGCATCAACATTTGCACGAGAAGAAGATACTTCTCCTTCCATTAAGTCTGCAAGTTCTTGAAGTTTTTCGAACCCTTCTGGTCCACCTAGACCACGTCCACCAGATACCAATACGTTAGCTTCAGTGATATCCATTTTTTTCTTTTCACTCTTAGATACTTCGATAACTTTTACGTTCATATCTTCTTCTGTGAATTTGATATCTTCAACAATTACTTCACCAGTTAATGAAGTATTGTTTTCTAATGGAGTCATAACGCCTGGACGTACAGTGGCCATTTGTGGTCTGTGATTTTCACAAACGATAGTAGCCATTAAGTTACCACCAAATGCTGGACGAGTCATCATTAGGTTCTTTGTTTCTGGATCAATATCCAAACCTGTACAGTCCGCTGTCAAACCAGTGTGGATACGAGCTGCCAATCTTGGAGCCAAATCACGACCGATTGAAGATGCACCGTACAATACGATTTCTGGATCGTATTTTTTGATGATTTCAAATACAGCTTTTGCATATGGTTCTGTAACATATTCTTTTAACATTGGATCTTCCACTACGATTACTTTGTTTGCACCGTGGTGAATCATTGTTTCTGCAAGTTTTTCAACTTTTTCACCTAAAACAACGGCAACGACTTCTTGGCCAAGATCTTTCGCCAAATCATTTGCTTTACCGATTAATTCAACAGAAACTTTTTGTAATTCTCCGTCTCTTTGCTCTGCAATGACGAAAACATTTTTACTCATTTATTTCACGCTCCTTGTCTGGCAATCTTTAGATAATAAACTTTTCTTCCAACTTGGAGATGATTGCTCTTGCTGCTTCATCAGCAGAAAGATCAGTCAACAATACACCTTGGCCCTTGCCTTCTTTAGCATAGGATTTTTTAACCTTAGTTGGAGAACCTTTAAGTCCAATATGGTCTACGTTTAAGTTCTCTTTAATATCATCCAATCCCCAAACTTTCATTTCAGCATTGTAAGAATCATAAACGCCACCAACTGTCATGTAACGTGGTTCAGCCAATTCAGCCAAAGTAGTTACAACACATGGAGTTTTTACTTCTACAATGTGATAGCGATCTTCAAATTGACGTCTAACATGGATTGTGTTTTCGTCTACTACTTTAACATCCTCTGCATAAGATACTTGTGGTAACCCCAAATGCTCCGCAATTTGAGGACCTACTTGTGCAGTATCTCCATCAATCGCTTGACGACCAGCAATCACTAGATCGAAATCAATGTTTCTCAACGCACCAGCAATAGTAGTTGATGTAGCCCATGTATCGGCCCCACCAAAAGCACGGTCAGTAACAAGAACACCATCATCAGCTCCCATAGCAATGGCTTCACGGATAACTTCTTCCGCTTGTGGTGGTCCCATGGAAAGGATTGTTACCGTTGAATCAGGATTTTCGTCTTTAATACGTAAAGCTGCTTCAATACCGGCTTTATCATCTGGATTGATAATACTTGGAACGCCATCACGAATCAACGTGTTGGTTTTTGGATCCAAGCGTACTTCTGTTGTATCAGGAACTTGTTTTACACAAACAACTATTTTCATTTTACATAAACCTCCTATTACTTAACACCCATCCAGCCAGAAACAACCATTCTCATTACTTCAGAAGTTCCTTCATAGATTTCGGTAATCTTCGCATCTCTCATCATGCGTTCAACAGGATAGTCTGCAGTGTAACCATATCCACCGAACAATTGAACAGCACGACGTGTTACATCAGATGCAGTTTCAGCGGCGAATAATTTAGCCATAGCAGCAAAATGTCCATAAGGTTGTCCCTGTTGTTTTTGGTCAGCTGCTTGGTATACCAATAGACGAGCAGCTTCTGTTCTAGTTTGCATATCAGCTAGTTGGAATTGAGTGTTTTGGAATTGAGAAATTCTGCGTCCAAATTGTTTTCTTTCTTTTGTATATTGAACGGTTTCGTCAATAGCACCTTGAGCAATACCCAAAGCTTGTGCAGCGATACCAATACGTCCACCATCAAGTGTCTTCATAGCAATAGCAAACCCTTTACCTTCACGGCCTAGCATTGCGCTCTTTGGAACACGTACATCTTCAAAGATTAATTCGCAAGTGGAAGATGCGTTGATACCCATTTTCTTTTCTGGTTCTCCCACACGGAAACCAGGAGTTCCTTTTTCTACGATAAAGGCAGAAATACCTTTTGTACCTTTTGCTGTACGATCTGTAATTGCAATTACAATAAATACATCCGCAAACCCTGCGTTTGTGATGAAAATTTTTGTACCATTGATAATATAATCATCGCCATCAGCTACCGCTACAGTTTGTTGGCCAGATGCATCTGTACCAGCATTTGGTTCTGTTAAACCAAAAGCACCAATTTTCTTACCGCTTAATAGGTCTGGTAAGTATTTTTGTTTTTGTTCTTCTGTACCATTTTCAAAAATTGGAGCACAGCACAAAGAAGTATGCGCAGATACAATTACCCCCGTACTTGCACATTTCTTTGAAAGTTCTTCTACTAACATAGCATAAGCTAAGTAGTCTCCACCTTGTCCACCGTACTCTTTTGGGAATGGAACGCCAAAGAATCCAGCTTTCGCCATTTTCTTAACGTTTTCCATTGGTACTTCATGACTTTGGTCAATTTCAGCTGCAATTGGCTCTACTTCATTTTCCGCAAATGCGCGATACAATTGACGTAAGAGTAGATGTTCCTTGTCCATTGTAAAATCCATTTCAAATCCCCCTTATTCTTCAAATAAAGATTTGCATTAATAATAAACTGTCTTGTGAAAGGATCCTTTCCCCTAAAAATAGGCAATACATCCTTTCGATGGCTCTCCTAACTTTTATTATAATGCTTTCAAAAATAAAGTAAAGGGTAAATTGTTTATTTTTTCACTTTTTTGTTAAATTTTCGATTATTGAATAATGTATATTTTATATTGCTCTTTTTCCCTGTTTTTTCCGTCTATTTTTAGGATTTTACCTATAAAAAATACACCTAGTTTCCTAGATGTATTTCAAAATTTCTATTTTTTCTAAAGGGAAAACATTTTTTTATACTTGCTTTGCGCAGTTCAATTGGATCAGTGCACAAGTTATGTCATCGATGGGTTCTCCGTAAACAAAAGACCGTAAAGAAGAATCTAGCTCTTCAAAAAAATGTTGTGTATAGGTTTCAAAAATTTCTTTTAGCCTTTGAATCCCAAATTCGATTCGGTCTATATTTTTGTATTCTACAATTCCGTCAGTGTATAGCAAAATCTGCGATTTGTCTTTTAGTTGTATCGTTTCGGCCTCGTATTTATGTTCTGAGAATAAGCGATTGATTGGATAGCCTGAGGCTTCCAAAAGAGTGATGTCTTCTCCTTGTTTTACCATTGGTGGGCAATTGTGCCCTGCGTTTGTATAGGTAAATTCCTTGGTTTTTCGATTGAATACTCCATAAAATAATGTAAAATAAATTTCTACGCTTAATCCTAGTTGCAAAAATCTTTTGTTAAGTTCTTCCATTGTTAAAGCAGGATTTTTTAAGATTTTTTTCTGCATATTTCGTAGAGTTTGAAAAATAAACATGGTCGTCATGGAAGAGGAAAATCCATGACCTACTACATCTGCTATGTATAATGCTATATGATCTTCGTCAATTTCATATACATCAAATACATCCCCACTTAATGCGCTAGCTGGTCGATATAAGTAGTTTAGATCAATTCCTTTAATGGAATTTTCTGTTGGAAGCAGAGCTTGCTGAATATTTCGAGCCGCTTGCATTTCTTCCATTAAAGATTTGTTTCTTTCAATTAGCTCAATTTGTAATTTTTTTTCGGTGCTTTTGTTTCGAAAAACTTCAATGGCACCTATAATACTCCCATTGTCCCCAAAAATAGGGTTGGTTTTTACGGAATAATAATCCTCTCCAACCGATTCTTCTCTCTGGATTACTTCTCCAGTGGAAAGACATCTTTCTGTGATACGCATATCACAGAAACTGTCTTGTCCCTCTTCTTGGTCCATTTCACATACAATCAAATTGGTATTTCCTGAGAAAAATTTTTCCATAGCATCGTTAAAATAGACTACTTCATTGTCTTTATTAACAATGCGAATCATATCCGCAATACCGTCTAAAATTTGAGTATTGAGCTTTTCATGATTGACAAGTAATCCCAAACGTTGCACTTTCTTCCTCCGCTTATTTATCTTCTCTAATAAATAACTCTCTTTCAAAATTTACTGAAATTTTTTCTGCTTCACAAGCTCTTGCAAAAGCATAAATTGTGTCAGCTAGACGGTTTACGAATTTTTTCACCAATGGATCCACTTCTACAATGCGATCAAAGGCTACAATTCGTCTTTCGGCTCTACGGCAAATGGTTCTTGCCAAATGCAAGTGAGCGGCAGCTTTGCTGGTTCCATTGATTACAAATCCATCAAATTCTCCTGCAATGGCCATATATTTATCTACCATTTTTTCTAAAACAACAATGTCTTCTTCAATGATGTGATGGCGTACAAAAGATTGGTCTTCAGTTGCTAAATTCTCGTTAACTACAAATAACTTGTTTTGAATTCCGCGAATTTCTCCAATCATCACTTCATCGTCCATATAGTTGACAGCTACGCCTAAGGCCGCTCCCAACTCATCTACAGTACCGTAGCTTTCTACACGAGCGTCGTCTTTTCCTACACGTACTCCGTCGTACAAGGAAGTGGTTCCTTTGTCACCTGTTTTTGTATAAATTTCCATATTCCCCTCCTATTTTTTCTTATTGTTTGTATATCGTGGTTTTGGACCATAATATTGATAATAATCAACTTTTATTCGTCCATTATAGAGTTTCCGTTTGCGATTGGCCTTTTTACCAAATTCTTTCTCAAAATTTTCTTGAGAAGTAATGATATAGTAAGACCACGTAGGCAAATCTCGAGCCAGCTTGCCCAGTTGCTGATTTAAGAGCTTCACTTGGCTTTCCTCTTCAATACGAATCCCATAAGGCGGGTTCGTAATCAATACCCCATATTCATCGGCATAATCAATTTGGGCAACATCTTTCACAAACAAACGAATGTCATCTTCTAAACCAAGATGTTCTATATTGTGTCTTGCACTTTCAATGGCTTTTGGATCAATGTCTGAGGCAATAATTTCCAATTCTTTGTCCCAAAGTATTAATCCATAGGCTTCTTGGCGAATTTCTTTCGTTCCAATTTCTTTTTCCATGGGCCAATATTCAAAATCAAATTTTCGATTCAAACCGGGAGCGATATTTCGCCCAATCATAGCCGCTTCAATGGCAATGGTTCCCGACCCACAAAAAGGATCGGCTAAAACACGATCGCTGTTCCAATAACTTAACTGCACAAGACCTGATGCTATCGTCTCTGTAAGAGGCGCCTTTACAGATCTTTGACGGTATCCTCGATCATGAAGCCCCGCTCCAGAAGTATCTAGATAAATCGTTGCTATGTCATTTTTAATTCGAATTCCGATTCGAAATCTGGCCCCATTTTTTTCAAACCATGTTTGTCCATAAGCTTTGGACATTTTATTTACAATGGCTTTCTCCGAAATTCTCTGAATATCTGATAAACTAAAAAGTTTTGATTTTTGGCTTTTAGCTTCAGTTATAAAGTTTGCTGTTGCCGGCATAATTTCGTCCCATGGAATTTTCGAAACTCCTTGAAACAATTCCTCAAAACTCTTTGCTTCAAAAGTAGAGAGAATGAGATGCACTCTTTCAGCCGTTCGCAACCAGAGATTTAAGCGAGCAATATCAGGATACTCTCCAGACATGGTTACCAGCCCATCTTGAACGGTAACATTCTGCATTCCTAGTTGAATGGCTTCTCGTTTCAATACCGCTTCCATTCCAAAATTTGTGATGGCTTCTAAACGTATCATATTCCCTCCTTAATCTTAATTATACTAAAAGGAGAAAAAAAAAGAAATAAATCCTTAGAACTTTGGTGGGATTTATTTCTTTTTGAATGATTGACGATAGAATTAAAAAGTTTTGGGTATAGTTTAATTGAAAGCCAAAGTGACTTTTAATCATTATTATATTTGGAGGGATTTAGATCATGAAATTAACAGAAACAGTAAAAAGTGGTGACTGGAAAAACGAAAAACACGTACCAGTACTTCATGTAGAAAAAGTTGATGGTGCATTTAACATTCGCGCTATCGTTGGAGAAGAAATTGAACATCCTAATACATTAGAACATCATATTGGATGGATTAAAGTGTTCTTCCAACCAGAAGATTTCAGTGCTCCTGTGGAAGTTGCTTCTCAAGTATTCTCAGCACACGGTGAAGGCGAACTTTTCTCTAAACCTGAAGTTTTTGCTACCGTTAAATCAGAAAAAGGCGGAAAAGTATTTGCATTGTCTTATTGCAACATCCACGGTTTGTGGGAAAATGCAGTAGAAGTATAAATTTAAGAACTCGGAGCCTTCGGGCTCCTTTTTTTATGAAAAAATAGGTTTTTCTTCCTTGTAGTGATACAATAAATTTTATAATCACGTAAAGAAATAGGTGAATTTATGGATCATAAACACAAAATTTCCGTTCGAAACCTTGTTGAATTTGTTCTTCGTTCGGGAGATATTAACGCGAGTTTCCTCTCCAATCGTAGAGCTTTAGAGGGAATTCGACTCCATCAGAAAATCCAAAAATCCTATCCTTCCTCTTTTTCCAAAGAGGTTTTTTTGCGTTGGGATTATAAAAAAGACGAGAGAGAGCTTACCATTGAAGGAAGAGCCGATGGAATCTCCTATAACGAAGATCGCTATCTTATTGATGAAATTAAATCTACCCAACACCATTTGGAGGATTTGGAAGAGAAGTCCAATCCACTTCATTGGGCCCAAGTAAAATTTTATGGATGGATGCTCTGCCATATCGAAAAGCAAAAAGAAATCGACCTGCAACTTACATACATTCATTTAGAAACAGAGGAGACTCTTTCGCTAAAAGAAACCTATACTTTGGAAGAGCTGGAGAATTTCGTCGATTTTGTTATGGAAAAATACTGGAATTTCCAAAAACTTCTCTATGATTTCCGAGAGAAGAAACAAATTTCTCTACAAAATTTGTCTTTCCCTTTTCCTTCTTTTCGAAAAGGTCAGAGGGATTTGGCGGTTTCAACCTATAATATGATTCAACAAAAAGAAACATTATTTGTTCAAGCTCCTACTGGCATTGGAAAAACCATGGCCACACTGTTTCCCGCTATAAAATCTATGGAATCGGATTTAACTCAGTTGATTTTTTATGGAACGGCCCGTTCTACCCAAAAATCTTTGGCCAAAAATGTGCATTCTCAATTAAAAGAAAAGGGGCTTCGAATAAAATCTGTTGTTTTAACGAGCAAGGAAAAAATTTGTGCCAATGGAGAAGTTCGGTGCAATCCAAAGGATTGTCCCTATGCCAAAGGACATTTTGATCGGGTTTTTGACGCCTTAATCGAATTGTATGAATCAGAAGATATTTTTGATTTTGAAACCCTTTCTTTGTTTGCAGAAAAACATAAGGTCTGTCCTTTTGAATTGCAATTGGATCTAAGCGATTATTGCGATTTGATCATTGGGGATTACAATTATATTTATCATCCCCAAACTTCTCTAAATCGCCTTATGGAAAATGAAAAGCGTATGAAAGGAACTACATTACTAATGGATGAAGCTCATAATTTAGTGGATCGTAGCCGTTCTATGTTTTCTGAATCCTTATCCAAAGAAAGCATCTTAGAAGCTTTGGCTTCTTCTTCCCTTTCAAAACGGTTGAACCAAACTCTTACCCATCTTTTTGAAACCGTCGATTCCCTTATTTACGGATTTTCTTCTCTCTACAAAAAATTTCCCTTTCCTTTGGAACAGGCTTTGGAAGAATCTCGATTTGCCATGAATGATTTTCTTTCCAATATTGAAGAAGAACCTTCCGACGCTTTGCTGAATCTATATTTTTCTATTTTGCGTTGGGAAACGCTGCTTTTGTACTATCAAGAAGATTCCTTTGTTCTCTATTCTGAAAAAGAATTGGAACGCCTTTCCCTACTGTGTCTAGATCCAAGATTTCCCCTGGAACAAATCAATGAACGTTTTGGAGGAATTGTGTTTTTCTCTGCGACTCTTCAACCTTTCTCTTACCATAAATATATGTTGGGAGGTAAAGAAAAGGCACCCGTTTTGGAATTGGAATCCCCTTTCCCTAAGGAAAATTTCAAAATTCTTCATCCCCCATCCATACCTACTACCTACCAGTATCGAGAATCTTCTCTAAAGGACGTTAGCCAATTTATGAAAGAGTTTACTGAGGCAAAAAAAGGAAACTATTTATTTTTCTTTCCTTCTTATGCCTATTTGGATTCCGTCTTTGAAGAAAACCAATCTTGGGATTCCTATGGAAAAAAACAGACACCCCATATGGATGAAAAAGAGCAAAAGGAATTTCTCTCTGCTTTTTATGGGGAGGAACCGGTCCACGGCTATGCCGTTTTAGGAGGAATGTTTTCTGAGGGAATCGACTTAGTGGGAGATTCCTTAATCGGTGTTGTCGTCCTTACCATCGGTTTGCCAGGGTTAAGTGTAGAAAGAGATTTAATCAAAGAAAATTTCAACGAAAAAGGATTGCCTGGCTATGACATCGCCTATACAATCCCTGGTATAATAAAGGTGGCTCAAAGTGGCGGCCGCGTTATCCGTTCCGAAAAAGATAAAGGACAACTCCTTTTAATCGACCAACGCTTTGCCCGAAGAGATATTTTTTCTCTTTTGCCCCATCACTGGAAGATAGAGCCCATTGGAAATATAGAAGAAATGAAAGAAAATATAGACAATTTTTGGAGGTAATTATGAGTTTGAATATTTGTTTTGTAGAACCTGAAATCCCATTTAATACAGGAGCTATTGCTCGTACCTGTGGTTTGACCCATACCAAGCTCCATTTGGTCCGTCCTCTCGGTTTTTCTACCGATGATAAATACCTAAAGCGAGGCGGCTTGGATTATTGGCATTTGGTTGATATTACCTATTACGACTCCTTTGAAGAAGTACAAGAGAAAAATCCTGAGGCTACCTTTTATTTTGCCACCACAAAAACCAAGAGAAAATACACCGACTGCCAATACAAAGATGGCGACTTCATTGTCTTTGGGAAAGAAACCAAGGGACTTCCTGAAGAATTGATTCACGCAAATGAAGAAACCTCCATTCGCATTCCTATGTTAAAAGACTTTGGTCGCAGTCTAAATCTTGCGAACTCTGCCAATATTATTCTATTTGAAGCTTTGCGTCAATTGGATTTTCCAGGATTAGACTAATGGATATTCTCGCTCTTCTTTCTATCTCAAAGATTCGAGAACATTTGCCTTCTGAGTTCTCTTCTATGGAAATTTTCTATACGGAAAGCATTGATTCTACAAATACCGCCTTAAAGTCTCTAGTAGAAAAAGAATCGCCCACCTTCCCCATTCTTTGGGTTTGTGATCACCAATCTTCTGGGAAGGGAACCCATGGCAGAAGCTTCTTTTCCCCTAAAAACTCTGGACTTTATTTTTCCCTTTTTTTACCCTATGCCTTTAGGAATTGTCTGGGAGATTTATTAACCATTCGTGGAGCCGTTGCTCTTCAAAGAGCTCTAGAGACATTCGTTTCTGATCCCATCCAAATCAAATGGGTGAATGATTTATATGTGGACTCAAAAAAAGTAGCCGGAATCTTAACGGAAATGGTTCAAGACAAATCCGGAATAAAAGGGTTTGTTATGGGAATGGGAATTAACTTTTCTCAACCGAAAGAGCCCATTCCCCCTGAATTAAATCCCACTTTCGGTTTTTTGCATCCACAAGTGGATCGAAATGTCGCATTGGGAAAGATTTTACCAGAAATTTTCCACTGCCTTTCCCTAGATTCCGAAGAAATCCTCTCTGTTTATCGGAAGAACAATGTGATTCTAGGAAAAAAAGTCCAATTTTCCATTCACAATCAATCCTATATTGGTTTTGCCAAAGAAATTGACTCTAAGGGCCATTTGCTTGTTGAATCCAACGGAAACATTTACACCCTATCTAGTGGACAAGCTACCATTTTATGGGAATAATTTATCCTTAACAATTCATTGACATTCTTATTTTTTTGCCTTATAATAATATACTGTAGCCAATTGGAGAGATGGTTGAGTTGGTTTAAGGCGCTCGCCTGGAAAGCGGGTATACGTTAATAGCGTATCGGGGGTTCGAATCCCCCTCTCTCCGCCAGTAGAAAAATTTGCCATGCTAGATGGGGAGTTAGCGGCACCCTGTACTTGCAATCCGCTACAGCAAGATTGATCGCCGGCCCCGAATATATTTTGTGTGGTCTGCCTCGGAAAAGTGGCGTTGAGAATTGGGTCCTACGCAATGGAAGCTTGTGAATCGTGTCAGGTCTTGACGGAAGCAGCACTAAGCAGGTACTTCCATGTGCCGTAGATTCGCCTGATTTGAGTTAACTCTTCGGGTAACGCATGTGAGATATATGCAAAGCCGGTGCATGGCTACATATAAAAAAGCTCTTTGGATATCCAAAGAGCTTTTTTAATGCCTATTTTTTCTTCGTATTTCTTTCCAACGATCCCGAAGAGGCGTTTCTTTCTTTCTTTTCTCCCCTCGCATCCAAGGATGAGAATGGTACATCTTAAACAATACTTTCTTTTCTAATATTTCAGAAGCTTCTTTTTCTAAGGAAAAATCTCGTTCTAACCAAAACAAACGCAAAGGATTCTCTCCTTTTGAAATTTTTTTATTTCCTAAATCCCTCAATAGAAAATCCACAGGGTCTATAATTTGTATCCCTTTTTCTTCCCTCCATGGCGCCAAAAAAGGCTCTATCTCTGAAAAACCCATTCCACCTAAGATGAGTTTTTTCTCATTCCCTGGCCATTTTTCTAAATATTCTTTTACAATATGTCCAACAAAGGGCCTGTGAATCAGCCCATCCATTGCATTGTAATAGAGCAAAGGTGCCTCTAAGCCTTCTCTTTTTTCAAAACCTGTGTGAAAGGCCACCGCCTCTGGGTTTTCTCTGATTGTTTCTTGAAAATAAGATTCCCAATTCCATCCAAGGTCCGTTCCTTCTTTGGCCCAAAAAAAGTCTGAGACATTTAATTTTTCAAAGCGTTCCTTATTTTTTTTATAATATACTTCTAAGCCCTTTTTGTCTCGCAATTGAAAATAATCCAAAGGATCATAAATGCCGTCTATTTCCATGGTAGGAAATTTTGAACGAATTTTTTTTAGTATATAAAATCCCGAACGATCCGAAATTAAAATTCCCAATCTATTCATTCCAATCTCCTTCCCATATGGACGTTTGTATTGCAATCGCCCATTTATCCTTTAACTCTTCAAAAGCTTTTTCTCTAGCCTCTATGGATGAATACAATCCAAATACCGTTGGCCCCGATCCTGTCATGGATGCAAACTCTGCCCCGGAATCATAAAGATTTCTCTTCATTGCATCAATTTCTGGAAACCTTTTTGCGACTCCGAATTCCAAATCATTTTCTGCAAAATCTTGCAATTGCTTCCCATCCATATTTCTCAAAGCTTCCACAATTTTCTCTCGATCCAATCCATCAGAATATTCGCAGATCCAAGAATAAGCCTCTTTTGTAGAAACAGAAAACCCCGGATTCAATAGGATACAAGGAATCGATGGAATCCCATAAAGAAATTCCAAGTTTTCTCCAATCCCCGTTCCAAAAGCACTGTGATTGTACATACAATAGGTAAAATCTGCCCCTAAAGAAGCGACCATTTCCGTTAATTCTTCTATCGTATAATTCAAATTATGAAGTTCATTGAACCCCTTTATACTCGCCGCTCCATCGGCAGTTCCACCAGCCAATCCTGCCCCTACGGGAATCTTTTTTTGAATGGCAATCTTTCCTCCCAAAGGGCTTCCTACCTTTTTTTCAAGGGCGCGAATCGACTTATACATGAAATCGTCTGAGCCAAAATTAGGCCCCTGTATTTCAAATACAGGATTGGGTTCAAAAGATAAATTATCTGCCAACTGAATCGGCAACAAGAGAGTTTCTACCTTATGATAACCATCTTCTCGTTTTCCTAAAATTTTCAAACCCAAATTTATTTTTCCATAAGCTTTTAATTCCATAGCGCCCTCCTATGGAAATTATAACAGAAAACCCTCCCTCCGTCATAATTTCTATTTTGGCAATAAAAAAACTCTAGCCTAGACTAGAGTTTGATTACGATATTTTCATATTGGGCATTTCAACATCATCATCCAAGATTGTCACTTGGACTGTTGAGGTTAAAATGTCTGAATAGGTAAAGGAAACATTTCTATGATTCAAATCTCCATCTACAATATTCACAACAAACAAAGAAGGATAAATGGATTCCAAAACCCCTTTGCGAGTTATAATTTTCTTTCTTCCTCGATTTGCCTTCACAATGACACGTTTTCCTACGTGCTCGGATAATTCATTTTTAATCATTTCCATCTGCGTCATAAGGCCCACCCTTCTAATATCATACCGATAAATCAACTAGTATATATTATATAAGATATCCACCAATTTGTCAAATGAAATTAAACATTTTACACTAATTTTCTTCTTCGGTCAAGGGTATCTTTTTATTTTTTATAAAAAAAGAGAAGAGTTTCCTCTTCCCTTTTTTGTTTCTTTAAGCAGCTTTTTCAACTGGTTGTTCTGCTGGTTTTGTTGTTTCTACTTTTTCCTCTGGAGCAGGAACTTTGTCCTCAATCTCAGCCAATTCAAAAATTACTTTGGCCAATTCAGCACGAGTTGCGTGACCTTTTGGATCAAATGTATTGTCGTCGCGACCTTCCATGATTCCAATTACACGAACCGCTGTTATATATCCTGCAGCCCATTCGCTAATATCTTTTTGATCCGCGAAATCTTCTGGTTGAATTGCTGGAATTGCATATTTTTTGTAAGAGATAAAGCGACCTAAGATTGTAGCCATTTCTTCTCTTGTTACTTCTTGATTTGGTTTGAAGCTTCCGTCATCATAACCTTTAATCAATTCATGTTTTACAGCCCAATCTACGGCGTTAGAATACCATTCGTTTGCTGGTACATCTTTGAAGGCATCCTTTTTCGCATCCGCTTGTGCTTTGTCTTCTCCTTCCAAACGAGCCAATGTTGTTACCAACATACCGCGGCTAATTTTTGTGTTTGGTTCGAAAGTTGTTTCTGTCATACCTTTGAAGTAGCCTTTTTCTACTACATCAAGAATTACAGATTCAGCCCAGTGACCTTTAATATCTGTGAACTTAGGATCTGTTTCCCCTGTTTTAGAAGCCGCTACAACACGATCTTCTACTTTTGGAGAAACGATTTTTGCTTTTTCAATATAGTTTGCTAATACTTCAGATAACAATGGGTATTCAGACAATTTTTTCGCTGCTTTGAACATTTCGTATCCGTCGCCACCAATTGCCATAAAGTCATTGGTTACCAGTGTATACGTTTTGTTCAAATCCAAAGCTTGTCCTTTTACCATAACATCAAATACGCGACTACCTGCTGGTTGTTTTTCATCGTATTTGAAAGTCATTCCTGCAACATGTGGGAATTTTCCTACAACTTCAGGAGCTTCGTTTACACCAAATTCTAAAGCATCTTTAATGATTTGGCCTGTTACTTCTAATTTTACTGGGTAGTTTGTAAATGGGAAAGAAGTTAAGATTTCGCCCATTGTAATATCACCCTTATCAATAGAAGCACGAATTCCACCACCATTTGTAATAGCAACATCTGCGCCAGAAACATCTAACATTGCATCTGTCAACAAGTTACCTAAGTTGGTTTCTCCTGCACGAACGTGCTCACGTACTCCGTCCAATTCCACTGCTGTTGATCCTACCACTTTTTCCAAATATGGTTTGTTTGATTCTTGAATCGCAGAAATCATAGCAAGGATTTTTTCATTTGGAGTAATGTTGTTGAAGAAATTGTAATCTAAAACTTTACCAGATTTTGTAACTACTTCACCATCTTTTACTTGAAGTTTTACTTCGCCGACTTCTGTCATTTGTCCACCAGTTTGAACAATCAAAGTATCTTTTACCATTTTTCCACTTGGCAAAGAAGTATGAGAATGTCCATCGATGATTACATCGATTCCTTCCACTGCTTCTGCCACGTCAGAAGATTTATAAACGCTACTTTCATCCAATCCTAGATGAGAATTTGCAACGATAACTTCTGCTCCTTGTGCTTTTAATTCTTTTACTTGTTCACGAGCCACTTCAATTGGGTTCAAGAACAAAACGCCTTCTGTGTTCAATGGGTTCGATTTTGTTTTGGTTTCGTCTGTTGCTAAACCAAAAATACCTACTTTAACGCCATTTACGTCCACTACAACATTTTTCGCCAATTCATTGGCACCAGATGTTGTAATTACGTTAGCTGCTAAATAAGGGAAGTTTGCTTTTTTATCCAACTCTTTTAATCTTTCATAACCATAGTTGAAGTCATGGTTACCAGGAGTTGAAGCAACAAATCCCATTTCGTTCATTAAATTAATCATGCTTTCTCCACGACTAATTGTAGCAAAAGTAGTACCATGTACGGTATCCCCTGCGTCAATTAAAATCGCATTTGACAAGCTATCAAAATACGTTTTTAGCTTAGCATAACCAATTTCTTTGTTGTCTGCATTTTCTTCTGCACGACCATGAGCATCATTCGTATGAACGATGGTAATTTCTTTGGTATCGACAGAAGCTGCCATGGCATCTACTGGAACAGCAACAATAGAAAATAACATTGCTACGGCCAATAGTGCACCGGTAAATCTTTTCTTCATTCTATCCCTCCTATTTAATATTATTTACTACCTTTTTATTATAATACATATTTTGGATTTCTTTAAGTCAATATTGTGACACATTAATCAAGCAGAGATAAATAAGCTCCCAAACCTTTCTCTTCCATCTTTTCTTTTGGAACAAATCGAAGGCTGTGGCCATTGATACAATAGCGTAATCCCCCCAATTCTCTGGGTCCATCTGAGAATACATGGCCTAAATGAGTCGATTCTGTTCGCACTTCGGTTCTTCTCATCCCAAATCGGTTGTCTTGGAGTTCCTTAATGGAGCTTCCTTCTACTGGTTTTGAAAAACTTGGCCAACCACATCCTGCGTTAAACTTATCTTTGGAAGAAAAAAGGACCTCCCCAGAAATGACATCTAAATACACGCCTTCCCCAAATTCTTGATCATACTCATGAGAAAAGGGCCTCTCTGTGCCGTTCATCTGGGTAATTTGGTACGTCGTTTCATCCAAAAGTTCACGTAACTCTTCTTTGGTCTTCTTCATTTATACCTCCTCTCTTATTCTATAGATTCCCCTTGGAGGAAAAAAGCACACAAAAATTTCATCTTTAGCGAATTTTTGATCCACAACATGTGCAATAGGATGCATCAGAAGGAAGTAAAAATCCACAATGAGGGCAAGGGATTTTCGTTTCTTCCATTTCAATAATTGTCATCTCTTCTTCCTCGTCCACAGGAGTTCCACAGGCGCTACAAAATTTTGCCTCCTCTGACAGTAGTTGGTGACAATTTTTGCATCGTTTTTCTCCCATATCTCCTGCCTCAAGTTCTCGAAATCGCAATAAATTTTCCAAGGCTTCGTAATCACTGTGCAATTGATCCAATTGCAACAAAATCTCCGCTGAAGAAGTTTCCGTTTTATGAGATTGAGATCGCATTTCTAAATAATATGCTTTCCCTAACTCTGTATATCTTTGAGCCAATTCCATTTCTAACTCTTTAATCTGTAATTTGATTTTTGTCTGTTTTGAAGCTTCTTTTGCACCATGATTTACACGTTTTCCTACATCTTTGGCCTGTTTTGTTAATTCTTCTATTCCTTTTCCAATATTTGTAAATAGATCCATTCCATCACCTCTACTGTAAATATATCACAGATTCCCTCTCTCTTTTAGAAAGTTAGACATATGTTAGAAATTCAATGGATAAATCTTGATTGTTTTTCACCCTTGTTGGGGTATATGAAAAATAACAAAGGAATTTGAAAAATTACTATTTTAGGAGGAAATTATGAGCAAATATACATTGTACGCCGCAACCTATTGTCCTTACTGTAAAAAAGTAGAAGCATTTATTGAAGAAAAAGGATTGGGAGACAAAATTCCGGTAGAATATATTGATAAATCCGAAGAAGCCAAGGAAGCTCTTATTGCTGGTGGAGGAAAGAAACAAGTTCCTTGCTTGAAAATCGATGAAGAGTGGATGTATGAATCCAATGACATCATCAATTATATAGAAAAGAATTTGGTATAAGCTTGTTTCTTACAAGGAAATCAAATATAATAGCATAGGAATGAATTTGTATTAAATAAGGAGGATATAAATGATTACTAAAGATATGTTAATTGGTGATTTGGTACGTCAATACCCTGAAGCCATTCGTACGCTTATGAGCTTTGGTATGGGATGTGTTGGATGCCCTTCAAGCCAAATGGAATCATTAGAAGAAGCAGCCGCTGTTCACGGATTTAGCGTGGATGAATTAATGGCTGAACTTAACAAAATCGAAACAAAATAAGAAAAAAGTCCCTCACCATATGGTGAGGGACTTTTTTATTTAATTTCTAAATAAACTAGCAATCCAGTCAATAAAAGAAGAGATCGCTTCTTTTATATTCATAAGTAAGCCTTGACCTTCTTCACTTCCCAAATAATCTTTTGCTTGATTGGCGGCATCTTTTGCCTTATTCCCCAATTCACTCCAATTGATATCTAAATTTCTTAGACGATCAAAAAAGGAAGTCAACTGATTCATTTGAGAATCGCTTAATTGAATGTTGTACTCGTTGGTAATATTTACGATAATATCACGAACTTCTTCCTTTGACTTTGGAGCTTTTTCTGAAATCGCCACTTTAATATCGTTAATTAAATTTTCGGCCTTTTCATTCCCGATTTGTTCTCCTAAGGAAGAGGTTACTACCAATTCTTCATTGGCTGCCTTTTTCACATCTTTATCCAATACTTCCCCTGTAGAAACCTCATAGGCTTTCATAACCCCTGTAAGAGCCGCTGTACCTGATACATTTACCGGAGCATCTACATAGATCTTCGCATCTTCTACCCCTGCTGTTTCCAAGGCTTGCTTGTACATATCTTCTGTAATGTATCCAATTTTATCTGAAATCTCTACATCGATTCCATCTCCAGGGGCTCCATAGACAATTTTTGCACTGGAGATGGCTTTGCTACCAATTTTACTAGCAGGAACATAATCTCCCAAATATTCATACTCTTCTGCGTTGGTTACCTCTACAATTTGATCCTCTTCTGTCGCATCAAATTTTTTCAGCAAATCGGCCCGTTGTTCTGCCGTAAGATTTTGCCCTAGGGATAAAATTACATCCCCTTCCGCCGCATCTGCAAAAACTGCCGTGGTCATTCCTAATATCAATACTGCCGACAAAGCTGTCGATTTTATCCATCTTTTCATCTTTATTCCTCCTCAAAGTTTCTCCTATCTTCGCAAATCATTATACCACAGGAGAATAATTCATCTTTTATACTATACCCACTATTGAAAATATATTAGAAACTTCTTAGCATTTCTCATAGATTCTTCACAAAGACCGTTTTTTTATAAAATATATTCTTAGAGGAAGAACATCGAAAGGAAACTCCCTTAAATTCCTATTAATTTTGCCGCATTGTTATAGAAAATATCTTCCAAAGCCTTCTCTTCCAAACCACAGGTTAAAACCTTTTGAATTTCTACCGTTGGATGATGGAAAGGCGAATCAATTCCAAACAAAATACGATCTTTTCCTACTGTTTCATAGGCCTCTTTGATTTTGTTCCCCATAGGCATACCGCTCATTTCCAAATACAAATTGTCAAAGCGTTTTGCCATTTGTATAGAAGCATCAATATAAACTCCATGACCATGACCCATATGAATCATTCCCACCTTTACCTCCGGATATTTCTCTGCTAATAAAGCAATGCTCCAGGGAAGAGAAAAAGGAGGATGACCACAGTGGATAAATACAGGAATATTGTTTTCCTTAGCAAAATCCATAATCGGATACACCATAGGATCATCCGCTACAAACGCATCAAACAAGGGTTGCATCTTTATCCCCATAAACCCTTCCTTGTGAATATAGCGTTCCCATTTTTCCTCTATATTGTCATGGACTGGATTCATCCACACAAAAGGCACAATTTTGTCTGGATAGGATTGAAAAGCATCCACTACCGTATCATTATCTTGAAAAGAAGCCCCTGTCAAAAAAGTCTTTTCAATTTCATATTCTTCCATTTGTTGAATCAAAACATCCTTTGTAAAAGAAACCCCAGCCCAACTACCAAAATTTCCCAAATGGGAATGGGCGTCAATCTTTTTCATATTTCCTCTCCTTTTTTGAATATAAAGAAACTCCGATTAAGCCAAGTTTCTTCTATTGACTTAACCGGAAGTTCCTCTTTCAAAATTCTTTTCTTTTAAGTTTACATCATATTGGTTAAAATTTGGGCCAATTGCGCTCTTGTCACAAGACCATCTCCATCAAATATATTATCATAGCCTCTCATATACCCTTTTGCCATAATCTGTTTTACTGATTCTAGGGCCCAAGGTTGAATTTCTCCCTGATCAGCAACTGTAAAATCAGTATTGTATCTTTCTGCATCTGTTGCTTTCATATATTCATCCAATAGAAATGCCAAAGATTGGCGACTTAAAATATAAGGCGCGCGAATTGCTTTAGATTCTAATGACTTGCTAATAGCATTTCCCTTAAAGTTGGTATTCATTTTTTCCAAAGAAGAAATCACTTCGCTAGTGGATACCAAGGAATCTGGTGCATATAAGTTATCCACTTTTTCCATATATCCTTCTGCTACAGCCTTCTCCATAACCGCTTTTGCCCAATGATTTTCTAATTCATCTTCGCCCTTAGAATCTCCCTTATCTAAAGGTTGCGCTGAACCTTGAGAAATAGGAAGATTTCTTTCTTTGTAAATTTCTAACTTTCTTTCTTCCCCTAATAAACTTGGGACAAATGGATATTCCACTTTCTTACTTCCCTTTACCCCTGCATCTCCAGATACATCAAAAAAGTAAGTATTCAATTCTTTTGATAATAGTTTTGCATCGTTAAAGGCTTTTTCTTGGTAATCTTTAGAATACTTGGTCGCTAATTCAACAGCCTTTTTAGGAGATGATTGATAGGTCGAAATTAAGTTCTTATCAATTTCTCTTTGTTCTTCAATCATAGCTCGCTCTTGTTGATCATAATATTCTCTAACATATGTGCCATATAAATTTCTATCGATCTCACTCAAGGCGGAAACCTGTCTCATTGTCCAATACGCCGAATTCTCATCAAAAGAATTCCCCTCTACCTGATAAGGAGCAATTGTATCAGTTATCGCGCCAAAAGTAGGTACATACATAGCATGCTCCGCATTACCCATAGCAACCCAAAGAACTCCACCTATCTCTTTTGGATAATCTTTTTTAATTTGAATAATATGCGCTTCTTCTTGTTCTACCGTTCCAATTGGGCGAACACCCTTATTTTCTGGAAGATTTGCATCTTTTTTCGTTCCTTCATAACGGGTTCTCTGAAACTCCATAACATCTTTTACTGTAATTTTTTTATCTGTTTTTTGAATAAAATCAAAATCTTCCGCATCGTATGGTATATTCTTATCTTCATCTAAAAAGTTAATTCCACCCCACAAACGATCGCGATTTTTACTGCTTAATTCCTCGCCATAAGTTTTTTTAATATTTATATATCCATCTTCTTCTACAAGGAATCCATGCTCTCTTGGAAGATTCACTAAATCCGGAGAGGCAACTACATTTTCTGTGTCATTAATATCTACTTTTCCTAACATAAAACAGTTTGGAAATACTGAATAAGCATCTTTAGGATATTTGATCGCACAGTATTGATGCCCGCTCAAAAGCTCCATATACCAAATTTCATTTTGATCCGCTATAGCAATACAAGCACCTTCTTGCACTCCTCTAGTGTTCATAATGTCAGCCAGGACTTCAACGCCTTCTCTAGCACTGCGAATTCTTGGTAGAACAACAGACACTACAGAGGATTCATACAACCCATGCTCTGTTAATGGATCTGCAGCCAAGACTTTCTCGTTTGATGATGCTGTGACCGTCGCCGTCATTGTAACGCCCATTTCATTCCAACCAGCTGCTTCGAAAATATCTCCTTCTGCTTGGTATCCATCAGGAATAGTTACTGTACGAAATGTTTTTTCTGGCATTGGATAGGAAAATCCATAAACATCTGTATACATTTCACCAGATTTATAGGTTTTTGCTTCTGTAGCTATTAACATCTTGTTGTAAGCACTGTGCCAATCCTCTGTTCTCCCAATAATAGGATTCCCGTCAGCCGAAACGTCTTCCCCCACAATGACTCCCGTACAAGCTAAAACTTGCGATGTAGGAACTAGTAAAAAAACTAGTAACAATATGTACAAAATCGATTTCCTAATGTTTTTTTTCATATTTTCCTCATTTATTCTTGAAATCTACATAGATTATAACACTTATTGCTCGGAAAATCAAAAAATTAACGAATATAAATTTTATCCATTTTAAGAAAAAGTTTTCATCCGATTTTGTTTATAGACCATACGTTTCCATCTCTTTGCTAGAGTGTGTTTTTCCCATAAAAAAAGAACCCTTCAAGGGCTCTTTTTTATTTACTAATTAATTTATCCAAACGAGCTTTGTCAAAACCAACGATTTCTTCGTCGCCAATCACAATTACTGGAACACCAGTATATCCTTTGCTCATTAATTCTTCACGAGCTACTGCGTCCGTTTGAACATTTTTTTCTACATATTCTACGTTTTTGCTATCAAAATAATCCTTTGCCATTGTGCAATAAGGGCAAGTGTTGCTTGTATAAATAATCGCTTTATCCATTTTATTCATCCTCCTTAAAACTAAGTTCATTCATTCAAAACTAATATACCCTCTTATTCTTTTTTTAATCGATGCCTTTTAATTTATGTTGCGTATGTTCCAATCCGCTGTCAAACAATTTTAATACATGTTCATCATCAAGGGAATAGTAGTTATTCCGTCCCACTCGTTCAAATTTTATCAGCTGATTTTCTCGCAACAATTGCAACTGATGGGAGATGGAGCTTTGGCTCATCCCAAGCATTTGAGAGAGTTCCGATACATTTAAGGTTGAAACGCTTAAGGCGTATATTATTTTTAGTCGTGTTGAATCGGCCATTGCCTTAAAAAGAGAAGCCAAAATCTCTAATTGTTCCAAATCATTTACAAAGGATTCAATAGATTTTTCTACTCTTTTACTTTTCTCGTCCTTCATTTTCCTCGGCTCCTATTAATTTAGGGAAATTTTGTCCCAAAACAATATATTCATCCAACGTAATTTGTTCGGCTCGTTTTGTAAGAGGAATCCCCGTCTTTTCTAAGGCTTCTGCAATCTCTTCTTTAGAAGCAGATAAACCATAGGAGGAGAGGGCGTTTAGCACGGTTTTTCTTCGTTTTGAAAAGGCGGCTCGAGTAATCCTCTCCAATTGATCATAATCAATGGATGGATTCGAGCGAATTTCTCGAAAGGCTATAACGATACTATCCACTCTTGGTTGAGGCATAAAGCAAGTTCTTGGAACGTTTACCACTCTTTCAATTTTACTGCGCAACTGCATATAAACAGATAGCGATCCATAGGATTTGGTTCCAACAGGAGCTGATATCCGCTCTCCCATTTCTTTTTGAACCATTACATGAATGGATTCCAATTCTAAATCTTCCCGGAACAACTTCATTAAAATAGGCGTTGTAACATAATAGGGCAAATTGGCTACCACTTTTATGGGCCGTCTTCCATAGCGAGAATGGATTTCTTCTGCTAAATTGGTTTTCATAATATCTTGAAATAAAATTTCTACGTTTTCAAAACGAGCAAGGGTTTCTTGTAAAATAGGCTCTAGAGAACGATCGATCTCAACACAAAATACATCTGCGCCACTTAAAGCCAGTTCTTCTGTTAGGGTACCAATTCCTGTACCAATTTCTAGAACCAAATCTCCTTCTTTTAAGTCTGCCGATTGTGAGATTTTTCTAAGAATATTTCCATCGATTAAAAAATTTTGTCCAAGAGATTTTGAAAAAGAAAAGCCTGCATCTTGAACAACTTGACGTATTTTCTGTGGGCTGTATAAACGTAAATCATCCATGATAGACCTCCTCTAAAATCTTTTCTAGCTCTTCCCTTGTAATTCCAAAGTGGTTCAGACGATTTAGAAATTGTTTTGCATTTCCATGACCTATTCCCAACCGGTCACTGAGGCGATTTCTTCGTTCGGTTGAACCTTCTTTTCCCGTTAAATCATACCGAATCAAATCGGCACGAGTAAATTCTTCTACAAAATCCATTTTTTTGGGTTTTGCTTTTAAGATGGCTTCTCGAATATCCTCAATTTTTGCATTTTCAATTCCAATATTGTCTTTTTTCCTAGCTTTTGACTGGGGCAAAAAAGCATGTTTCGGATGATCCAATGCATCATCCAATCGCTTGCGAATTTGATTGCCCATATAGTCTGGATCCGTAAGAATGATGACGCCTCGCCGTTCTTCCATTTGTCGCAATGTGTTCAAAAAACGCTTCCCAAAAGCAAAGCCCCCCGTTGCGATTACCTCGCAATCAAGGGCGGCTTTTACTTTGGAAATATCATCTTTTCCCTCTACAACAATAATTTCCCGAATCATAGAGCAATACCGTAAAAATCCAAAGTATTTTTATCCGTTAGAGAAATTACCTCTTCAACATCCATACCTCTTAGATTGGCAATTTGTTCTGCCACTAGGCGAACGTATTTTGGTTCATTTCTCTTTCCGCGATTTGGCTCCGGAGTCATATAAGGACTATCGGTTTCCAATAACAAATTTTCTATAGGAACCTCCATAGCCACCTTCTTCGGCGTTTTTGCATTTTTGAAAGTTGTTGCTCCTCCTAATGCAATATAAAATCCCATTTTTACATATTCTCGCATCATCTCAACGGAGCCACTATAACAGTGAATCAAGCAAATTAAATCTGGATTTTCTTTCTTTGCTTGTTTCAAAATATCCATTGTGTCTTGATCTGCATCTCGACTATGAATTACCACTGGCATTTTTACGCGTTTTGCCAATTCCAGCTGTTTCCAAAATACTTCTTTTTGAATTTCTCTTGGGCTAAAATCGTAGTAATAATCCAACCCAATCTCTCCAATCGCAACCACTTTTTCTCGACCAGAAAGCATTTCTAGTTGATCTTCTACATCTTGATTGTAGTTTTTTGCGTCGTGAGGATGGACACCTACTGTAGCATAAATTCGTTCGTTGTTCTCTGCCAAAAACACAGAGGATTTACTCGAAACCAAATCCGCCCCAATATTTACAACCAAATCTACCCCATTTTTTTCAAAATTTTTAATTACCTGTGCCTGGTCTTTTTTGAATCGATTGTCATCCAAATGTGCATGTGAATCAATCATAAGAGCTCCTAACTAATTTTTGCGTTATCCAATACTTCTTCCATTGTCGTAGCCAAGCTCAATTTTCCTTCTGCGTCTTCTGCAGCCAACAACATACCTTGAGATTCTACCCCGCGTAATTTCACAGGTTTCAAATTGGCCAAAACCAAAATTTTCTTGCCTACTAATTCTTCTTTTGTATAATTCTCTTTAATTCCAGAACAAATTACTCGTTTTTCAGATCCCATTTTAATCTTCAAAACATATAAACGATCTGCGTTTGGATGATCTTCTACAGACTCAATTACAGCAACACGAATGTCCATTTTTGCGAAATCATCAATGCTAATTTCTTCTTTGAACTCTTCTTGCCCTTCTTCAACCAATCCCATAGATTTTGCCAATTCAGCCTTTGCCGCCAAACGCTCGTCAATTAATGCTTGATTGCTTGCCCAAAGTCTTTCGGCTTCTTCTTCCACATCCAAACGTGGGAAAATAATGCCTTTTTTCTCTACTTTTGAACCAACTTCTAGCTTACCCCAAACTTTTGCATCTTCCCAATCAATTTCTGTTTTTACGCCCAATTGATCGCGAATTTCAAGAGCCGTATGAGGCATGAAAGGAGAAAGCAAAATAGAAACAATACGCAAAGATTCAGCCAAATGATACAATACGGTATTCAATCGAGTAGAATCTTCTTCTTTCGCTAAAATCCAAGGTTCATTTTCATCCACATATTTATTCGTTCTACGAACCAATTTCCAAATATCATCTAGCACAACACTAAATTGATAGTTTTCCATGGCCTCTTCATTTTCTTTCCAAATATTAGTCGCCATAGCTTGTAGTTCTTTATCTAAATCCGTAGACTCACCTGGTTGAAGAATCACGCCGTCACTATATTTTTCAAGCATAGAAACCGTACGGCTAACTAAATTTCCTAAATCATTGGCTAAGTCAGAGTTTAGACGCTTAATAAAACTTGTTACATTAAAGCTTCCGTCATGACCAAAAGAAAATTCTCTTAAAAGGAAATATTTCAAAGCATCTACGCCATACAATTCAATAATTGGATCTGGATATATGATGTTCCCTTTGGACTTACTCATTTTATCTTCATCAAATAAAATCCATCCATGACCAAATACCTTCTTAGGCAATGGAATATCCAAAGCCATTAACAAAGCTGGCCAAATAATTGTATGGAAACGCATAATTTCCTTTCCAACCAAATGCACATCTGCTGGCCAATATTCTTTGAACTTTTCTTCGTCTGTTCCCAAACCGATTCCAGTTAAATAGCAAGACAAAGCATCAATCCAAACATACACAATGTGTTCATCATCAAAAGGAACGGGAACGCCCCATTTGAAAGAAGAACGAGTTACGGATAAATCTTGTAACCCATCTTTCAAAAAGCTATTGATCATTTCACTTTTTCTATAGGCTGGTTGAATAAATTCTGGATGATCTTCATAATATTGCAACAAACGATCACGATATTTTGACAAACGGAAGAAATAACTTTCCTCTTTTGAAAGCTTTGTTTCCCGTCCACAATCTGGACAAGCATGTCCTTCTAACAATTGAGATTCTGCCCAAAACGATTCACAAGGTGTACAGTAATATCCTTCGTATTCCCCTTTATAAATCTCGTCTTTTTCGTACAATTTCATAAACAAATCTTGTACGTTTTTTTCGTGATCTTCATCGGTTGAACGAACAAAAGTATCAAAGTTAATATCCAAAGTATCCCATAGTTTTCTTGTGTCTGCCACAATACGATCTACGTATTCCTTTGGTTCTAACCCAATTTCTTGTGCTTTTTCTTGGATTTTTTGTCCATGTTCATCAGTACCTGTAACAAACTGTACTTCGTACCCTTGAAGAGTTTTGAAACGTTTAATGGCATCTGCAGCCACCGTACAATAAGTATGACCAATGTGTAAATTATCACTTGGGTAATAAATTGGCGTTGTTAAATAGAATTTTTTTGTCATTTGTTCCTCCTGTGCGCATATATGATACGCGGAAATATGACGGCATATAGGATGCCATCCGAGAATGATTTACTGCCTATAATTATACCTTTTCCTGTTCCCCATTGCAATTGCGAGAGATAGATTCAGTAAATAGGTAGGAAATCGTTCTATTTTTCATGAGATAAACAATTATTTCACATTTTAAGGTAGTTCAGTTGCCTATTGTTTGATTATTATTTTTCATGAAAACCTTTCTTTCCCCGAAAAATACAGAAAAAACTCTTCTTATATAAATCCATTGTTCATTTCTTTACTTTGTTGAAGTTCCATCTAAATTCTATTTCTTTCACAATTCTATCATGATATACTGTTGATAGTTAGTATAATGAATTATTTGTACAGTATATTATGCAAGCTATTTTTAATCACTAAGGAGGTAAATTATGCAACAATTTACAAATCTTATGACTGCCATTGACACGTTTCTTTGGGGTCCACCTATTTTAATTTTGCTTGTTGGTGCCGGAATTATTTTAACTACTAGACTTACTGGTATCCAATTTAGAAGATTAGGTTATATACTTAAAAATACTCTAGGTAAAATGTTTGATAAATCTGAAATTGAAGAGGGCGGCGTATCCCCTTTCCAAGCTTTATCAACTGCCTTAGCTGCCACTGTAGGTACAGGTAATATCGTTGGGGTATCTGTAGCGATTATTACTGGTGGTCCTGGTGCTGTATTCTGGATGTGGGTAGCTGCTTTGTTAGGTATGGCTACAAAATTCTCAGAAGTAACATTAGCTATCGCCTATCGTATTCGTAGAGCCGATGGACAATATGCCGGTGGACCTATGTACTATATAGACCGCGGTTTGAAATTGCCATGGTTAGCAAAAGCTTTCGCATTCTTCGCTGCTGTTGCTACATTCGGAATCGGAAACTCTGTACAATCCAATTCAATTTCTGGCGTATTAAAAGCAAACTTCGGCTTCAATCCTGTTATCGTAGGTATTATATTAGCCGTTTTAACAGCTATCGTTGTAGTTGGTGGTATCCAATCTATCTCTAAAGTTACTGAAAAATTAGTACCTCTTATGGCTGCTTTATACATTATTGGTTCTTTGGTTGTTATTGTCGTTCATGCAAGTGCTATTCCAGATGCGTTTGCTTCTATCTTCAAAGGCGCTTTCAATATTCAATCCGCTACTGGGGGAGCTGTTGGTTTCACATTAATGCAAACCATCCGCGCCGGTGTTAGTCGTGGTGTATTTACCAATGAAGCTGGTTTGGGTTCTTCCCCAATCGCTCATGCTTCTGCTACTACTGATCACCCTGTACGTCAAGGAATCTGGGGTATCTCAGAAGTATTTATTGATACAATCGTAATCTGTACTATGACTGCATTGGTAGTCTTAACTTCTGGTGTTTTGGGCGACTCTACAGATGCCTCTACTCTAGTTGCTGAAGCTTTCTCTAGAGGCTTTGGTCCTGGCCGTTACATTGTAACAATCGGTCTTACTTTGTTCGCATTCTCTACTATCCTTGGTTGGGAATATTATGGTGAAACATCTGCTCGTTATTTCTTCGGCGATAAAATTGCTTGGCCTTACAGAATCCTTTATATCATCATGGTATTTGTTGGATGTACTATCGACCTTGGTGTTGCATGGACTGTTGCCAATGTATTAAACGGCTTAATGGCAATTCCTAACTTAATTGGTGTAATTGGATTGTCTGGCGTTGTTCTTGCCTTGTCTAAAGACTTCTTTAAGGACACTAGAAAACGTACGGGTCCTGAAGAATATGAACATCTATTACACAGAAAATAAACCATTACAAATAATGCACTTGAAAAGGAACAGCTTCGGCTGTTTCTTTTTTGTTCGCATTTTTTTGAATTGGGTATATAGTTAACAGAATAAACGAAAATAATTGTCCTGAAAGGAGATTCTAATCTTGAATACATTTGATTATATTGTTATTGGTGGCGGCAGTGGTGGAATTGCAACAGCCAATCGCGCTGCTCAATATGGAAAAAAAGTTTTGCTCATTGAGAAACAAGACATTGGAGGAACCTGTGTAAATCGTGGATGCGTTCCAAAAAAAGTTTATTGGAATGGAGCTCATATCGCCCAAATCTTTAAGCATTTTGCCAAGGATTACGGATTTGAAAATGGAGAACCTACTTTTCATTTCCAAACTTTGAAAAAGGCTCAGGAGTCCTATAGAGGCCGCTCTAAAGAGGCTTACGAAAAGGGATTTCAATCCCGTGGCGTAAAAGTTATTGAAGGAGAAGCAAAATTTGTTGATTCCCATACAGTGGAAGTCAATGGAGAAAAATTTTCCGCCAACCATATTACCATTGCTACTGGAGCACGTCCAAATCTACTTCCAATCCCTGGAGCAGAATTCTTGGATACTTCTGAGACTTTTTTTACTTGGGAGACCCTTCCTGAAAAAATAGCTGTTATTGGCGGAGGATATATTGGTACAGAAATTTCTGGATTGTTAAACGCTTTAGGAGTGGAAACCCATTTCTATATACGAAAAGATAAACCTCTCCATAAATTTGAAGATTTTATTATTGATGCCGTTATGGAAGAGATGGAAAAAAGTGGAATTCAATTCCATACAGGTGTATCTCCAACAAAAGTAGAAAAAACAACAGAAGGACTTACGTTGACTTTAGATAACGGAGATACAGAGATTTTTGATCGCATTTTATGCGCTACAGGAATTACACCAAATTCTGAAAACCTAAATTTGGAGGCCGCTGGAGTAGAAACAGATAAAAAAGGTTTTATTCTTTCCAACGAGTGGGAAGAAACCAATGTGAAAGGAATTTATTCTGTTGGAGATATCAATGGAAAAACTCCTCTTACACCCGTTGCCATTATGGCCGGCCGAAAGTTATCCAATCGCTTATTCAACGGAGAAAAAGAGGCAAAAATGGATTACAGCCTTATTCCTACTGTCGTATTTACTCATCCTGCTATGGGAACCATCGGACTATCCCTAAAGGAAGCGGAGGAAAAATACGGAAAGGATTCCGTAAAAGCCTATACTTCTAGTTTTGTAAATATGTTTACAGGGGCTACTTCTCACCGTATCACCAACAAAATGATGCTAGTTACCGTTGGGGAAGAAGAAAAAATTGTGGGACTTCATTTATTTGGCGAAGGAACCGATGAAATGCTACAAGGCTTTGCTGTAGCCATTACAATGGGGGCGACAAAAAAAGATTTCGATTCCACTATTGCCATTCATCCAACGGGCGCAGAAGAAGTTGTTACTATGTCCTAACATTGATCTTTTCCAATAAAAAGCACGCAAGCTTAGCTTGCGTGCTTTTTACTTTTTTCTTATAGGTTTTCCCCTTTAATTAGAGTACATCCTGTTGCTTCTTGAACTTCTTCGAAAGTAAATTCTGGATTGATTTCTGTTAATACCAAACCTTTGTCTGTTACTTCCATAACGCCCATTTCTGTTACGATCATATCTACACATTTCGCACCAGTTAATGGCAAAGTACATTTTTCTAAGATTTTGTGTGCACCTTTTTGTGTATGGTCCATAGCAACGATTACTTTTTTTGCACCAGACACTAAGTCCATTGCTCCACCCATTCCTGGAACCAATTTTCCTGGAATCATATAGTTTGCTAAGTCCCCATTTTCAGCTACTTGCAATGCACCAAGTACAGTCATATCTACGTGTCCACCACGAATCAAACCAAAAGAAGTGGCAGAGTCGAAGAAAGAACCAAATGGCAATACAGAAGAAGGTTGTCCACCTGCATTTACAATGTATGGATCTGGAGTTTCAGGAGTTGGACCTGCACCAGCATAACCAATTTCTGCTTGCAATGTAACTTCCATTCCTTCAGGAATGTAATCTGCTACCATGGCTGGTAAACCAATACCTAAGTTTACTAAATCGCCATCTTTTAATTCTTGCGCTACACGTTTTGCAATATATTCTTTTCTTTGTTGTTTATCCATTACACTCTCCCTTTCTTATGCTAATTCTTTTCCGTCGATGATTACATCAACTACAAGACCTGGAATATTTACATGATTAGGATCAATTTCCCCTACTTCTACCAAGTTATCCGCTTCAACAATTACAGTATCTGCTGCGTAAGCCATTAACATATTAAAGTTGCGAGTAGAGCCTTTGAATTCCATATTTCCGTAAGTATCTACTTTGTAAGCATTCAAAATCGCAACGTCTGCTTTCAATGGTTTTTCCAATAAGAATTTTTTTCCATCTACTTCAACAATGTCTTTTCCTTCTTCAATTTCAGCAATTCCTACGCCGGTTGGAGTCAATACACCACCAAGACCGAATCCTCCTGCACGAATTTGTTCAGCCAAAGTTCCTTGAGGAGTCAAAACAACTTCTGTTTCATTTTCAGACATTTGACGCCCTGTTTCTTTGTTTGTACCAACGTGAGAAGCTACAATTTTTTTACAGCATTTTTTCACAACCAATTGGCCAATACCAGGTGTTGAATCAAATCCTGTATCGTTGGCAATAATGGTTAAATCTTTTAAATCTTTGTTTTCTAACAAATGAGTGATGATTTTATTTGGTCCACCACAAGTTAAGAAACCACCGATCATTACAGTATCGCCACTGTTTACTAATTCAAGAACATCTTCTATCTTCTTTACTTTTTTCAAAATATTTCCTCCATTCAAATTTATTTCTTCAAGGCTAAATCCTTCTCCTGAAAAGAAGAAGGATTTAAGCTTTATCTAGAGTTTTTAAGAGCTGCGGCCATTTCACGACCCAATTGAGCACAACAATCCAAATCTTCTTGTTTTGGTGCACCCATTACATCCACAGAAGTTTCTAAAACTTCCCATCCAGATTTTTCTCCAAATTCTGCCATTTTCTTTTCAGCTCCTCCACCCCAACTGTAGTTGGTGAAAGTACCTAAGATATGGTTTTTCATTTTTTGTTTTTCTAAGGTTTGGATTAAATTTCCCATTGGTGGGAACAAACCTACATTATAAGTTGGACATCCTAAGATAATCCCTTTATAGTTCCAAGTTTCCGCGATTAAATAAGACAAGTGTGTCTTAGAGATATCGCGAATACGAATGTCGCGGATACCTTCTGCTGCTAAAGAGCGAGCAATCGCCTCTGCCATCATCTCTGTATTTCCATACATAGAACCGTAAATAATTACAACGCCATCTTTTGTTTCTTGTTTGCTTAATGCATCGTACAATTCCACAATTTTTCCAGGATTGTCGCGCCAAACAGGACCGTGGTCAGGACAAATCATTTTAATGTCTAATCCTGCCAATTTTTTCAAAGCTCGTTGCACTTGAACGCTGTATTTACCAACGATATTCGTATAGTAACGAGTGGTTTCATCTAAATAGAATTCCCAGTTGATTTGATCGTCAAAAATAGCGCCGTCTAAGGTACCAAATCCACCAAAGGCATCTTGACTAAACAAAGTTCCTGTAGATTCTTCGAAACAAACTTGAGACTCTGGCCAGTGAACCATTGGAGTCGCGTAGAATGTTAAAGACGTTTTTCCAATGTCGAATTTTTCTCCGTCTCCAACAATAATCAAATCTTCTTCAATGTCGTAATAATGTTCCAAAAAGCTCACGGCTTTTTTGCTTGTAATGATTTTTACATCTGGGAACAAATCCTTAATTGTACGTAAAGAAGAAGTATGGTCTGGTTCCATATGGTTTACTACAACGTAATCCAATGGTCTTCCTTGTAATACTTCATCTAACTTACGCATAAATTCATTCACAGAATGAACCCTTACACAGTCAATCAAGCAAGTTTTTGTTCCTCCATCCAACAAATAAGAGTTATAGCTAATTCCATCTGGCAACGGCCACATGGATTCAAACAAATGCGTATATCTGTCATTTACGCCAATATAATGCAAATGATCATTGATTTGTACTGATCTAGTATTTGGCATACTTCCTCCTAAAATTTACAATCTATAAAATTTTAATGCCTTTCTTCTCAACCTTAATTGTATCGAATATTTCAAGTATTTTCAATAGGTTCAAAGAATACTTTTCTAGTTTTTATCATTAAAAAAGTTCCAAAGAAACGGGACAATGATCCGAACCATAAATATCTTGATGGATCTTTGCATCCTTTGTTTCTTCTATAAAACGATCCGAAACCACAAAATAATCAATACGCCACCCTGCGTTGTTTTCTCTAGCTTTTCTCATATAGCTCCACCAAGAGTATTCTCCCTCTGCATCTGGATAATAGTGGCGAAAACTGTCGGTAAATCCAGAGTCCAATAATGTGGTAAAACGTCCTCTTTCTTCATCGGTAAATCCTGCGTTTCTGCGATTGGTTTTTGGATTTTTTAAGTCAATTTCTTGATGAGCTACATTCAAATCCCCACAAAGAATTACCGGTTTTACTTGGTCTAACATTAACAAATATTCTCGGAAGGCATCTTCCCATACCATTCGATATTCCAATCTTTCCAATTCTCTTTTGGAATTTGGCGTATAACAAGTAACCAAGAAAAATTCTTCAAATTCACAAGTGATGACACGACCTTCGCTATCGTGTTCCTCAATACCTAAACCATATTGAACGTCAATAGGCTCGATTTTGGAAAATACAGCGGTTCCGCTATATCCTTTTTTCTCTGCGTAATTCCAGTATTGATAATAACCTTCTAAATCCAATTCCAATTGGCCTTCAGATAATTTAATCTCTTGCAAACAGAAAATATCTGCATCTATTTCTTGAAAGAAATCCATGAACCCTTTCTTTAGGGCGGCACGAATCCCGTTTACATTCCACGAAACTAATTTCATTCCTCTTCCTTTCCATACGTTTCCAAAAAGCTATGATGTACTCCTTGGCTATCCTTATACCCTAAAATAGCTCCCATTTCTACATTCTCAGCGGAACGATAAATGGACATTTCCACATTTGGATTGGTTTTTTTCACCTCTTGAATCAAATTCTTTACATACACCCTTGCCCCAACGTTTTTCTTTTCCGTAACGGTACAAGCGCAATCAATGGGATTGATGCCATTGTATTTTACCCAACGACGAATGTCATCTTCTCGAATAAACACCATAGGGCGAATCAATTCCATTCCCTCAAAATTTGTCGAATGAAGTTTTGGCATCATGGTCTTATAATTTCCGCCAAACAATACATTCATTAAAATGGTTTCAATTACATCGTCTGCATGATGTCCCAAGGCCAATTTGTTGCAACCTAGTTGTTTTGCCTTATCATACAAACTACCTCGGCGCATTCTCGCGCACATATAGCAGGGACGATCGCCACCCATTTCTTCTGCTACACGGAATACAGGAGCGTCATACATCTTCATAGGAATTCCCAAATCCTTTGCATTGTACTGAATTTGTTCCACAATATCTGGCCGATACCCTGGATTCATACAAATAAATTCTAGAGAAAAATCTTTTTTCCCGTGGCGCAATAACTCCTGGAAAAGTTTTGCCAATAGAAGAGAATCCTTTCCACCGCTTATGGCAATGGCAATTTTATCTCCCTCTTCTATCATTTCATAATCATTAATTCCTTTTACAAATCGCTTCCAAATATCCTTGCGATAGCTTTTTATAATGCTTCTCTCAATTTCCTTAATTCTGTCCATCCGTTTCCCTTCTAAGCTTACTCTTCCTCTTTGAAATACATGGGATAGTATTTAATCGTCGAAATCCTACGTCTCCAAACCGCCAACTTACGGGCCAAGGAGCGATCCCCTTCATAATCCAAAGTCATAGTAAACCCTTTTTTCAACAATTGTTTTGCGTATTCTTTGTCTCCCTCTGCTACGTATTTTTTCAATACGTAAGGATCACAATAGAGCCACAACCCTTGTTCTTTATGAAGATGAATTCCTTCACTTTCTAAATGCAACATATCTTTTACAAAAAATTCTACATAATTCAAACCACCTGCAGCCATATAAAAAGAAGAACGGCCTTGGCGTAAATTCATTTCAAATACTTTGTATTGACCATCACGAACGTCATATTTTAGATCAAAATTCCCAAATCCAACGTATCCAATTTCTTCCAAAAACCCTTTATACACCTCATAAAGCTCTGGTGCATCTTCTGTTACTAAGGCGTTATAGTTCCCAATATTTGCTGGTAAAACCTCATCCAATAAGCAGCGCCCATAAGACATCATCTTCACTTCCCCCTTTTGATTGGAGTAAGTGTTTAACACTGCCATGCGATCCGTTCCGCCAGGAATATAATCTTGCAAAAGCATTTCCGCTTTATATCCCGCCTCATAAATATGTTTCAAAGCTTCTGCCAATTCTTCTTCTGAATGTAAGATATAGGCTTTTTTCTTTTCAGGGAAGTGGAGATGCAAATAAGAAATGCTGTCGTTTGGTTTTAGAACAACGGGATAGGAAAATACATCCCAATCCTCTACTTTTTCCGGCCCCGTCAACACTCTTGTTTTTGGACAGGGCAATCCCTTTTCTTCGCACAAAGCGTAAAAAGAAATTTTGTCTTCCAATTGGTACTGCAAATCTGGATCCACCACATTGAAACGATAATACGGTTTCAGCGCATCTTTCCCATGGGATAACAATTTGGTATAACCATCAGAACAAGATATTAACAAAAGCGTCTCTTCCTTATGCTCCAAGGCAAAATCAATGAGTGCTTTTTCAAAAACTTCTTGAGTCTCGAAATCCTCTACCACATGTACATCTACAATTTTACTTTTTGCTGTATCGGTTAAAGCCTTATATCCAAAAGCATGGGAATGCATTCCATAGTATTTATGAAAGCACCGAGCCAAACCGTAAGCGTTAATGTCCGTTCCTAATAAAACCGGTATAAATTTTTCCATCTATTTCTAACCCCCTTGGGTTCTCTTTTCCTACGTACCTCTAACCATGATAGCATAATTATATCAAAAAATCTTATGCAAAAAAAACGCCCCGAAGAGCGCTTTTTTATAAATATTCAATTTCCATAAGGTAGAGTCCCGAAGGATCTGCCGTATGACCTAAATCTTCTCTTTTTCCGGTTAAAGTTGCCTTATACAAAGCGTCTTCCTCCTTCAAACCTCGTCCAATTTCCATGGCGGTTCCCATAATAATTCGAATTTGATTTTTCAAAAAACTCATTCCATAAAAATCTGCAATAATATGGCTTCCTTCTTGGCGAATTTCAATTTTATCAATGGTTCGAACGGGATTTGCCGGAGAGGCATCTCGTCCTTCAAAGGCCGCAAAATTATGTTCTCCTTGAATCTTCATTAAAGCTCTTTTCATCCGCTCTACGTCTAAAGGATAACCACAATGGGCCATCCGATTGGCATACAGTCCGTTTCGATTCCGTTCGTTATAGATTTTATAACGGTAATGTTTTCGTTTGGCACGATACCGAGAGTGGAAATCCATATCCACTTCCTGAGCCAAAATAACGGACACATCCTCTGGCAAATGATAGTTAATTACCTTAGGCAAATTTCCCAAATCAATTTTACAGTGGCATTTGAAATTGGCCAGTTGCCCCAATGCGTGAACCCCGGCATCGGTTCTTCCGGCAGAATGTAGTTTTATTTTTTCATGAAAAACTTTTTCTAAAGCTTCTTTTATTGTCCCTTCTACGGTTCTCAAACCTGGCTGGTCTTGATAGCCATGGAATTTGGTCCCCGTATAGGCAATGGTAATTAAAATATTTTTCATGGCAGCGGAATGAATCTTGTGGCACAAACTAAGACGAAGAAAATGGTATTTATAATAAATATTTTTCGGTCGGTATTTGTAATTACCAATTCATTCAAACGAGTTCGATTTCCCTCTCCTCGATAGCAACGAGCTTCCATAGCGTTAGCCAAATCGTCCGCCCGGCGAAGGGCATTAATGAAAAGAGGTACCATAAGAGGAACCAAATTCTTTGCTCGACTCAAAAGGTTTCCACTTTCGAAATCGGCTCCACGGGCCATTTGTGCTTTCATAATTTTGTCCGCTTCTTCAATTAAAGTCGGAATAAATCGCAAAGCAATGGTCATCATCATGGCAATGGCATGGGCAGGGAATCCAATTTTTTTCAAAGGAGAAAGAAGTTTTTCAATCCCTTCTGTCAATTCAATCGGACTTGTTGTTAAAGTCAACAAAGAAGTTCCCAATACCAATAACACCAAGCGAATGGCCATAAAAATTGCCTGTCGAACCCCTTCTTTGGTAATGCTTATAAAGGAGTATTCAAATATTACTTCTCCGGGAATGAAGAAAATATTCATAATTACCGTAATAATAATAATCCACTTTAACGGCTTGATTCCACGAATCATCATATCCATTGGAATCTCTGATTTCTTTATTACTAAAATCAACCACAATACAATCAAAATATAGGGCGAAAAAGAGTTAATAAAAAACAAACTAATAATAAAGAAGAACATCAACGTTATCTTAAAACGAGGATCCAATCGATGAACCGCTGTATCGGCGGGAAAATATTGCCCAATGGTAATATCTTTAAACATTTTTATTCCCCTCCCAATATCTATACAATTCTTCCACTGCCTCTTCTACAGTGATGCAATCTTCGTTTACATTTAACCCCAAATCTTTCAAACGTCCCATGGCACTTCGTACTTGTGGTACGCCCAATCCTATTTCAATGAGCTTTTCTTCTTCTTTGAAAATATCTCTGGGCTTTCCGTCCATAACAATTTGTCCATGGTCCATTACAACCATTCTTGTAGCCAAACGGGCAATTTCTTCCATACTATGACTTACAAGGATAATGGTCGTGTCCCCGCCCTCAAAAATACTTTTGATTTCTTCCAAAATTTCTTTGGAACCATGGGGATCCAATCCTGCTGTTGGCTCATCCAACACAAGAATCTCTGGCTTCATGGCCAAAATTCCTGCAATGGCAACCCGACGTTTTTGTCCACCCGATAATTCAAAGGGAGATTTTTCCCCTACTTTTTCTATATCCAACCCAACCTGTTCCATGGCTTCTCGAACACGATATTGGATTTCTTCTTCTGATAATCCCAAATTAGAGGGGCCATAAGCAATATCTTTGATTACGGTCTCTTCAAACAATTGATACTCTGGATATTGAAATACTAGTCCCACTTTTTGCCGCAAAATGGAAAGTTTTTTCTGTTCTTTATGATAATTTACACCATCTACTAAAATTTCCCCAGAGGTTGGTTGAATCAATCCATTTAAGTGCTGGATCAAAGTGGATTTTCCACTTCCCGTATGACCAATTAGGCCCACAAATTCTCCTGCTTCAATTTCCAAGCTCACATCTTTTAACGCTTGCTTAGCAAAAGGGAGTCCTTCATTATAGATGTAATTTATATTTCGAATGCTAAGACGCGACATAATTCTTCCACGAACTCCTCTCTATTCAAAACCTTCGTATCCATAGGAATTCCTTTTTCTTTCAATCGATAGGCCATTTCTGTTACTTGAGGAACGTCCAATCCAATTTTTTTAATGGAATCCACTTGAGGAAAGACTTCCCTTGGTGCTCCATCTAAAATAGGATGTCCTTTTTCCATAACGACAACACGGTCTGCTTTTACAGCCTCGTCCATATAATGGGTAATCAAAATAATGGTCTTATTTTGTTCCCGATTTAACTTCATTATGGTTTCCATAACTTCCTTACGGCCATTTGGGTCCAACATGGCTGTCGGTTCGTCCAAAATAATATAATCTGGATTCATAGCTAAAATTCCCGCAATGGCAACCCTTTGTTTTTGTCCACCACTTAATTGATGGGGAGCATGTTTTACATACTCCGTCATTCCAACTACGTCCAAAGCCCAATCCACTCGTTCTCTAAGTTCTTTACTAGGAACGCCTAAATTTTCTGCCCCAAAGGCTACATCTTCCTCTACTACTGTAGCAACAATCTGATTGTCTGGATTCTGAAATACCATTCCCGCTTTTTCTCGAATGGACCAAATTTCTTCCTCACTACTTGTACTCATTCCGTCAATGAGAATTTCCCCTTCCGAAGGAATCAACAAACCATTTAGACATTTGGCCAAAGTAGATTTTCCACTTCCATTATGCCCTAAAATAGCCAAAAATTCGCCTTTTTCTATATTCAAAGACAAATCATTAATCGCTGGGAGTTGATCCTCATCCGCGGATTCATAACGATATACGACATTTTTTATTTCTATCATTTGAATCTCCTTTACATAAGAGAATTTTTTCTTTTTTAACCTTTTAACTATATCACAACAATCCCTTCCTCTCAATAGTTTCAAAGGATTGGATCTTTTTTTCAAAAAAAAGGATGGAAAATCTGAGGAGATTTTTCCATCCGATTGTTTAAGCGACTACTTTTGATTTATAGGTAGCTACAATTCGATCTACGATTGTTCCAAAAATAATATTTGCAATAGAAGTTGGTAATACAATGGCTACAAACATAGCTCCAAATCCAGCCCCTCCTGGAAGGCCTACTAAGAATAAAGCAGAACCAAGGAAAATCGCCCCACTACATAGCGTTCCTAGGAAGAAAATCAAAGCTTTTGTTGCAATACTAAGACTTCTGTTTCGTCCAGATATAGACAAAGTTTTTGCTAAAGCCAATACAAACATTCCTGAAATAACCTTGTCCAAAATATTTGGAATCTGTCCCCCTGGAAAAGATGTAGTAATCGCAGCTAGTACACCCGCAACAACTCCAACGGTTAAAGCCATCTTAAAATTTGGCGTCAACATAATAATAACGAACATACAGGCCAATAGGAAATCTGGTTTGACTCCATTTACAATTCCTGGTATTAAATGCAATACAGTTCCTACGGCCAATAAAATTGCTGCGTGTACTAATTCTTTTGTTTTCATTTTGAATATCTCCTTTTCTTAATGGCATAAAAAAATCCATTTGCCCCAATTTAGGAGCAAATGGTTATTCGCGGTGCCATCCTAGTTGTGCCCATAAAAAGACACATCTCAACTTTAGATACTAACATATCCTATCTCTGTAACGGGAGAACCGTCTCGGCTACTGTTATTCACCTTGCACTCACAGATCCATTCGAAAAATAAGATTGCATCGATTTTCACCAACCATCGACTCTCTACGCCAATTACTCATTCTCTACTTACTTCTGATCAACGTTTTATCGGATATATTGTCTATATTCTACTCGTCCTTTTTATTTTTGTCAATAGAATTTTCCTCAATTTCGCGAACAAATTCTTGTAGACTTAAAATTTCCTCTTGAACCTCAATTACAGCGCTCACTAAGGATTCCAAATGGCCATGAAGAGAACTAAGTCTCATTTTGGTTTCATCGCTCTTGTACATTTCTGAGCTTTCTGAATATTTTTGTGGAAGGGTTCCCGCTTTTTTGTGTTCCTCAATATCCTGTTCTCGGGCCTGAATATTTTCTACCATTCGTTCTTGGGCCAATTTTTGTAAATCTCTATTGCCTTCTTTTCCCTCGTCCTTCAAATGATATCGATCAATGGCCAATTTCACAATTCGATTCAATAGTTCTGAATAATCCATCCCTATGTGTTCCGACATTTTTACAATATCAGAACTTTCATGATTAATTCCTGCTAAAGAATTAATCTCTAATACGTAGGGAATTCCATCTTTGAAACGCATATCGATTCGACAATAATCTCTTAGGCCCAAAGATAAAAATACTTTCTTTGCCGTACTTTGGATACATTGGGTTTCCTCTGGCGAAAAGCGGCCTGGTAGATAATAGTGAGTATTCTCTTCAAAATCATGTTTTACTTCGAAACTATAAATTTTTTCCACACCATCTGGTAATTCCGAAAAATCTATTTCTAAAATTGGCAAAATTTCTACATCTTCGCCATTTCCCAATGCCCCGACGGTTATCTCTTTTCCATCAATATACTCTGTTACCAAAACAGGTGGCTGGTAGGAATCTAGCATTTCTTGTAAAAGGCTTTGTAAATCTTCTTTATTGTAAACAATACTCTTGTTGGTAATCCCTCGGCCAGATCCTTCATTATTCGGTTTTACCAAAACAGGAAAATCGAATTGGTAACGAGAAATATCAAACACCGATTGTATGGCAAAAGTTTTTGGTGTGGCTATGTTATTTTTTTCTAAAACACGACTGGCCAATTCTTTATCATCGGCAATTCCATGTCCCAAAGCATTGGATCCTGTATAAGGTATCTTTTCCCGATCCAATAAGGCAGGAAGTTCTCCACGATCTTGGTGGTTCTTATAACCATTGGCTAAATTAAACACCAAATCAATTTGATCTTCTTTTAATTTTTTTACCAAGTCCTTATCAAATACATAATGGAACACATCGAAAGATTCTGACAGTACTTTTTTCATCTCTTTTACTGTATTCGTTTGATACATTTCTTCAGCCATGGCTTCTTCTAGCCATTTTCTGCGAAACTGAGACACGTCTGTTACTATTCCAATTCTCATATCGTTTCCTTTCTTTTTCCATTTCTATTTTCAATATTTTATATATACCCAAAAAAGAGTTAGCAATTACGCTAACTCTTCTAATTTTTTAATTTTAATATATTAATATTCGTGGATTTCGTATACTTCCATTTGTTCTTTCAATGGATTGTCTTCTAAGGTTTTTACATATACTTTGGCTTTATCTAAGTTGGTCATCAATTCCACATCGGATTCAATCGCCGCTCGACGAATGGCAAATCCATCCCTTTGTGAATCGTTTCCTTTTGTTGGTGTATTGAATACCAAGTCAATGCCACCTTGTTTAATTATGTCAATAATCGTTGGAGATTCTTCATGCAAGCGGCGAACAAGAGTAGAAGGAATGCCTAATGACTCCAAAAATTCTCCTGTTCCTTTGGTAGCAAAGAATTCATATCCTAAGCTATGAAGAATTTTTGCCAAGGGAGCAAATTCTTCTTTGTCTCGATTTCGAACGGTTGCCAAAACTTTTCTTTTGCGTTCTGACAAATCCATTCCTGCCGCAATAAACCCTTTTGCCATAGCTTCAGCTGGCGTTTTTCCTACACCTAAAACTTCTCCTGTAGACCGCATTTCTGGCCCAAGGCTAGCTTCTACTCGATGTAATTTTTCTGTTGAGAAAACTGGAATTTTTACACAAGTTAATTGAGATTTTTCCCCAATATATGTTCCCAACCCCATACTCTCTAAACTTTCTCCCATCATAACTCTTGTAGCAAGTTCTGTAATGTTGCTATTGGTTACTTTTGAAAGGTATGGCACCGTTCTAGAACTTCTTGGATTTACCTCAATCATATAAAGGGTTTCCTCTTTGATAATGTATTGAATGTTAATCATTCCAATAACGCCCAATTCCAAAGCCACTTTTTTTGTTGCTTCTAAGATTTCTTCTTCCATTTTTTCTGAAATATTTACGGAAGGATAAATACTAATAGAGTCTCCACTATGAACGCCTGCTCGTTCTAAATGCTCCATAATTCCTGGAAGATATACATCTTCTCCATCAGAAATTGCATCCACCTCTACTTCCATCCCTTGAATGTATTGGTCAATTAAAATTGGATTTTGGGGATCTTTCTCAAAGGCTTCTTCTAAATAATAGGTCAAGTCGTTATCTGTAGTACAAATTTCCATCCCTTGCCCGCCAAGTACGTAGGAAGGGCGAACCAATACTGGATAGCCCAATCGGTTGGCCACTTCGATTCCTTCTTCTAAAGAATGGACCCCCGCACCTACTGGGCGACGAATTTCTAAATCTTCTAGCATCTGATCAAATCGTTCTCTATCTTCCGCTCGATCAATTGCATCTGGGCTGGTTCCTAAAATAGGAACTCCATTTTCTAAGAAGGATTTTGCCAATTTAATCGCTGTTTGTCCACCAAATTGTAGAATCACTCCGTCTGGATTTTCTTTTTCAATAATATTTAATGTATCTTCTTCTGTTAATGGCTCAAAATACAATTTATCAGAAATATCAAAATCAGTAGATACTGTTTCTGGATTGTTGTTGATAATAATGGTTTGAATGCCTTTACTTCTAAGTGCTTTTACACAGTGAACGGAAGCGTAGTCAAATTCTACCCCTTGTCCAATACGAATCGGTCCCGATCCAATTACAATCACTTTCTTTTTGTCTTCATCCACGAGAGACTCATCTTTCCCCTCGTAGGTGGAATATAAATAATTTACCTTTGCTTCTTTTAATCCAGCACAAGTATCTACTTTTCTATATTTTGCCGTAATTCCAAACAATTTTCGCATTTCACGAATAAATTTACTGGTTGTGCCTAAAGATTTTGCAATGCTTTCATCGCTAAAGCCACGAATTTTCAAATCTCGTAAAATATCTTCTGTTAAATCTTCTTTTTTCATGGAACGAAGCATTTTTTCTGTTTCAATAATTCCATGAATGACGTACAAGAAATACTCGTCCATTCCCGTCTCTTTGCTTAATCTACGCAAATCATATCCTGCATTCATTAAAGCGGCAAGGTAGAACAATCTTTCATCGTTGGGACGACGAACTTGTTCTTTTAATGTTTCAATATCTAGTTTCGCGTATTTTTCATTAAGCAAGCTAAAAGCTCCAATTTCCAAAGAACGCAATCCTTTTAATAGGGCGCTTTCCATCGTTGGTCCAATGGCCATAACTTCCCCAGTTGCCATCATCTTTGTTCCTAGATTTCGATCTGCATTAAAGAATTTATCAAATGGCCATTTTGGCAATTTTACCACTACATAATCAATGGCTGGTTCAAAGGCAGATGTGTCCGTTCCTGTAATTCGATTTGGAATCTCTTCTAAACCCATTCCTAAGGCAATTTTTGCTGCCACGCGAGCGATAGGATAGCCTGTTGCTTTTGAAGCCAAAGCAGAAGATCGGCTCAATCGTGGATTGATTTCGATTACTGCGTATTCTAAACTATTGGGCTCTAGAGCAAACTGAACGTTACAGCCCCCTTCAATTCCTACGGCTTCTAGGATTTTGAAGCTAGCTTCTCTTAACATTCCATGTTCCACATTGCTTAATGTTTGAGTTGGCGCTACAACAATGCTATCTCCCGTATGAACCCCTACTGGATCCACATTTTCCATATTACAAACGGTAATGCAAGTTCCTTTGCTATCACGAATGACTTCATATTCAATTTCTTTCCAACCTGTAATGCATTTTTCAATTAACACTTGATGAGCGCGAGACAAATGAAGCCCTGAAGAAGCGATGGCAATAAGCTCTTCTTCGTTATTGGCAATTCCTCCTCCAGTTCCTCCCAAGGTAAAGGCAGGACGAACAACCACTGGATATCCCAATTCTTTTGCATATTCTTTTGCTTCTTCTACGCCCTCAACGGTTTTAGACTCAATAATTGGCTCTTCAATTTCCTCCATTAAATTTCGAAAAAGTTCTCTATCTTCTCCTTTTTTGATGGATTCAATACTTGTTCCAATAATTTTTACATTGTGTTTCTCTAAAATTCCACGATCGGACAACTCAATGGATAGATTTAAGCCTGTTTGCCCACCCACGCCAGCAATCAAACTGTCTGGCTTTTCAATTTCTATGATTTTTTCAATGGTTTCTACCGTTAAAGGTTCAATGTAAACTTTGTCTGCTACTTCTTTATCGGTCATAATTGTAGCTGGATTGGAGTTTACAAGAACAACCTCTACACCCTCTTCTCTTAAAGATTCACAAGCTTGCGTTCCCGCATAGTCGAATTCTGCCGCTTGTCCTATTACAATGGGGCCACTCCCAATTACCAATGTTTTTTTAATATCTGATCTCTTTGCCACAATAGCCTCCTATGCTAATTTTTCCAATAGAGTTGTAAATGCGTCCGATAAATCGTCTGCGCCAGGTTTTCCCAATGGATCAAATAAGAAACCATATCGGTTTGCCTTAAGATTTTCAAACCCTTCTACACTTTTGTCTACATCACTTACATAGGTGATTTTCCCCAATAATTCTTCTTCTTTTATTGTATAATTGTGATTCTGACTCGTCATATATACACGTTCTTTATCCACAGACCAAACGGGATGAGAGGCTGTGCAATGGGGTGTTTCCAATGGCAACAAAGTTCCTCCTAAGGCAAGGCCTATCATCTGAGCTCCCATTCCAACTCCAATGACAGGGGTCGTTTCCTTCAAAGATCTTATGGTTTCAATTATTTCTGGATAATCCGTTGCTTTCCCTGGACCAGAAGAAACCAAAACCACATTGTGCTCTCCCTCTAAAATCTCCTTACTAGAAATTCCCGCAGAATAGATCGTTGCTTTATATCCCTTATCAGCCACATATTGCAAAAGAGATTTTTTCATTCCCAAATCTAGAATCCCAATATTTCCCTTTTCTCCTTCCAATTCAACGGTTTCTTTCGTAGAAATTTCTTCCAAATTGGGAATTTCGATATCTTGGAAAAGCTCCTCCATTTGAGAGGGAGTCAGCAGACGAGATCCAATTACTCCTCGCATATCTCCCTGTGTTTGCAATTCTTTAGATAGAGAACGAGTATCTACTCCTTTGATCCCCATAATTTCATAATAAAGAAGGAATTCTTCCAAATCCATTTCCTTACGAAAGTTGGTTGCATGACTCATGGCATCTCTACAAATAAGTGCTTGGATGGTTGGACGATCTGCTTCCATATCTTCAAAATTGGTTCCATATCCACCAATTAAAGGATAGGTCATTACCAAAAACTTCCCGTAATTTCCTGGATCGGTCATTACTTCTTCATAACCAATCATCGCGCCATTTGCCGTAAATAGTCCAGCCGTTGTCTGGATGGGTGCACCAAAACTTTTCCCTTCAAATACGGAACCATTTTCCAACTGAATGAATACTTTCATGTTTCCTCCTCTATTATAAAATTCCTACGATTTCTTCTATACTTTTTAGTTTTTCTTTTTTTACATATTCTTCCAATCCTTGAATCAGTTCTTCCCCTATTCTTGGTCTAGAAAAATTCATCGTGCCAATTTGTACCGCAGACGCCCCTACCATTAACATGGCAAGAACATCTTCCACACTTTGAATTCCACCCATTCCAATAACAGGAATTTTTACAGCACCAGCCGCTTCTCGAACCATTCTTAGGGCAATGGGAAAAATCGCCGGGCCAGATAAACCCGCGGTAATATTATCAAAGACGAATTCTTTTTTTCTTACATCAACAGCCAATGCTTGGAAGGTATTTACCAGACTAATTCCATCGGCCCCCTCTGCCTCGCAATGTTTCGCCAATTCTGAAATGGCATCTCCATTGGGAGAAAGTTTGACGATCAAAGGATGTTTGGTTCTCTTCTTTACCTCTCCCGTTATAAATCCTGCATCTTCACAACGCAATCCAAAGGCCATTCCCCCTTCTTTTACGTTGGGACAGGAAATATTTAGTTCCAAAAAATCCATTTCGATATCATTTAACATTTCGGTGGCTTCTAAATACTCTTCTAGGGAATTTCCTCCTAGATTTACAAATACTTTTGTTCCTAATTGGTTCATCTTTGGGGCGATTTCTTCTACAAATTGTTTAACACCTGGATTTTCTAACCCAATGGAATTCATAATCCCAGAAGGCGTCTCCCAAATTCTTATTCCTTTATTTCCTGGTTTTGCATTTAGCGTTAGTCCCTTTGAGGAAATTCCTCCTAAAATCGATGGATCGTAAAACCTTTTGTATTCCTCTCCAAAACCATAGGTTCCAGAAGCCATGATAATTGGATTCTTCAAAGTCTTCTCACAAATTTTTACTTCGATTCCCATAACATCTCCTCTCCAGAATAAACAGGACCATCTACACAGGTTTTCTTACGACCCGATTTGGTTTCGCAAGAACAAGCCAAGCAAGCACCAAACCCACATCCCATTCTCTCTTCTAAGCTAATATATACTGGAAGATTTTCTCTTTTTTCAAAAACACTTTTCATCATAGGTATTGGACCACAAGTATACATTTGATCTATGTTTTCTACAGACATTTTTTCCGTAACAAATCCTCCGTAGACAAATTCTATGGAATCAGATGCGCGTTCAAAAATTTCTTCCAATTCTTCAGAACGTTCTCTTAATCCAATTCTTATGGAAAAATCTTCATCCTTCCAAAATTTACTCATATGGTAAAAGGGAGCAATCCCCGTTCCCCCACCAATACACAAAGTTTTTTTCCCATTGGGCTTTTCGAATCCATTTCCATAGGGGCCTTCCATTTCAATGGGATCTCCCACATGGAGGTCCTCCAATGTCTTTGTGCCTTTTCCTACTACGGCAATTAAAAAAGTGGTGGTTTCTTTGTCTTGATCAAAAATAGACAAAGGTCTTGGAAGAAGAAGGCCCCCATCCTTTGGATGAAGCATATAAAATTGCCCTGGAGTCGCCTCCCCTCCTTGGTCAACTTTCAGCAGAAAATATCCATTTTCAAATTTCTTATTCTCAAGAATCTTTGCCATTTTCATCCTCCATCAAAAACAATATCAAAGCCATGCGGACAATCATTCCCAATTTTGCCTGTAAGAAATAATGGGCTCTAGGATCTTCATCAATCTCCGTCTCAATTTCATCCACTCTTGGAAGAGGATGCATAATGGATAAATCCTCTTTCCCTTTTCCTAAAATTTTCTTCGTTAAAGCATAACTGCCGCGAAAACCTAACCCTTCTTCCTCTGAAGCAAATCGCTCCGTTTGCACGCGAGTCATATAGAGAATATCTAAATCTTCGATTCCCTCTTCTAACGATTGAATTTCTACATAAGAATTTTTATCTACTCCATCAAAATATTCCTCAGGCATTTCCAAACCAGGAGGAGAAATAAAGGTAAAATGGTTCCCTTCTATTTCCTTTAGATGACGGAAAAGAGAATGTACCGTACGTCCATTTTTCAAATCTCCACAAAGTCCAATCTTCAAATGATCCAAGCGTCCCTTTGTATGACGAATGGTCATAAGATCTGTTAAGGTTTGGGTTGGGTGAGAATGGTTACCGTCCCCTGCATTGATTAAGTGCATTTCCTTAAGGTATGGCACCAATTTATGTTGAGTAAAAGACACCGGATGTCGCATAACACAAACGTCGGCATAGCTTTCTACTATTCGAAGGGTATCCTCTAAAGATTCTCCTTTTTTCATAGAACTATTATCCGGGCTATCCATATGAATTACAGAACCACCCAATCTTAGCATCGCGGTTTCAAAAGACATTCGCGTTCTTGTTGACGGCTCAAAAAAAAGACTAGCCAACACTTTCCCCCTTAAACGATCGATATAACGATCCGGATGAGAAAAAATGTCATCAGCTAGTCCAAATAAAACATCGTATTCATTTTTTGATAAATCTTTCGTATCCATGTAATGTGTAGGTCTCATTTTTGCCTCCATGAAAAAAACCTTTATCGCGAGAGATAAAGGGCACAAAGAACACTCTCACCATAAGTAAGAGAAACGGATTTATCTATGCACCTTCTTAGTGTCTCGCACCAAATTAAAAGCACTTTCTATATCTTTTCTTATTCTACAGAAAAAAAAATCATTCGTCAAGAAAAGGAGGCACATTTCCACAAAAAAAGAGAAACCCATTTTCCCCATTCCTCTTTTTATCCAATCCTTTGCTCTAATTTTTACTTTTCTCTATAAAAAATTTTTTGAAAAGAACTAGAAAAACCAAATTTTTAGAACCTGTCTTTTTATTTATTAAAATAATTATTTCTTTCTTTATTATCTATTATGCATCGCTTATTTTCAAAATTCATAGAATTTTTATTTTTTCAAAGAACCACTCACTTTTCTTGTTAAATTTTATTTTTTAGGGTACATAGCAGATAGAAGATGTTGGTGCATAAAATACATAAGGAGGGATTTTATGTATAAAAAAATACTCGTACCGATTGATGGTTCTGAACATTCTTTGGAAGTTTTGAAAACAGCGGAAGAATTTGCAAAATTAAGCAACGCTCAACTCTATGTTATTACAGTTTCCCCTAACACACATCTTTTAGAGCCTTATCCAACAACCATTCCTATGAAAGATTTAAAGGAAGCCAGCGAAAATCGCTCCAAATTCATTCTTGGAAATGCGGAAGAGGCCTTAACAAATGTAGAAGGTGTACATTATGATTCTCTATTTGGAGCCCCTGCAAAGGCAATTGTTGAATACGCAGAAGAAAATGATATGGATTTGATTCTAATCGGAAATCGTGGATTAGGCGCTTTTTCAAGAACTCTATTGGGATCTGTTTCTGCTAGAGTCATCAACTTATCGAAATGCCCCGTTTTGGTTATTAAAAATTCTCACGAAGAGGAATAAAAAAGAAAAAACCATTCCAATTGGAATGGTTTTTTTATGTAACTCCGCATAAGCCGGCCCTATATTAATTCAGACCCGCCTTAAAGTAAGGTGGGTAATTCGTTAACTACGTCTAACTTCCACTCCGTGGAGGCTTGTTATAGTTAGCTAAACACAATTTCCCGTGTCTGATTTGTCGGTTGAATTAAGATAAGGGTATCGTACTCCGCAGAGTTTCTTCTCTTTTATTATAAAACGAATTTCTCTCTTTATCAAGTCAACCTTATAATTCCATTTTATCTTTCATATCTTTGGGAATAGGGGCTGTAAACTTCATTTTTACACCTTTTCTAGGATGAAGAATCGAAAGATTTTCCACATGTAATAAGGTGCGAGGAGCTAAATTTTCTTTCCCTCCGTACAAAACATCCCCTAAAACAGGATGTCCAATGGATTTTAAGTGGCAACGAATTTGATGCGTTCTTCCGGTTTCTAACGTTACCTTCAACACCGTGGCATTTTCCAAGTGCTTTATAGGCCAAAGATTGGTTATGGCTTCTTGCCCATCTTCACGAATCTCTCGAACCATAGAATCTTCTCCCATTCCTATGGGCTTTTCAATTCGCATTGGTTCTAAAATTTTTCCTTCCACTACTGTAATGTATTCTTTTTCTTTGGTATGGTATAACTCCATCTTTCGCAATGCATAAGGATTTTTTGCCACTACCATAACCCCAGTTGTATCTTTATCCAAACGCCCTAAAATACGAATTTTTCTATGAATATTGTTCTTTCGAAAATAATCGGCAATTTCATTGGCAAAAGTATGGTCGGGATGGGTCCGGCAAGGCATAATCGCAAGACCTGGACTTTTATTTACTACCAAAAGATCTTCATCTTCATAGAGAATTTCCTGTTGAAATTCTACACTTGGAATTTGAATTTCTTCCTCTTCAAAAACGATGCGAATTTCGTCCCCTTTTTCTAAAGGCATGGTTTTGTAAGAAGGGGCCTCATTTACAAAAATTCTTCCTTCTCGAAATACTTTTCCTATAAACTTTTGTGAAAATTTTTTCTCTTGTAAAAAATTTCGCAACTCTTTATAATCCCTATCTATAGGGAATTTTAAGTCATCCATCAAAAAAACTCCTTAATTTTATCCTTTTCATTTCTCTCTAGATAATATAGGATATAAGTAATCTATACAATCACAGAAAGGAAAACTTATGAGCGAAAGAATAATCAATGTCCTTTCTAATGCAAATTATGAAAGTCGTAAAACAACAAAAAAATTAATTCAAAAACTAAAAGAAAATAACTTTACCCCTGTAACAAAAGTGCATCCTAACGCGGAGTTAACCATTACCGTGGGTGGAGATGGGGCCTTTATTAAAGCGGTAAACCGAAGCCATTTCTCCGAAACGCCCATTGTGGGAATTAATACGGGACACTTGGGCTTCTTTCAAGAAGTCGATCCAAATAATGTCGATCAATTTATTGCAGATTATTTGGACAAAAATTATCACATTGAACCTACCTATCTAATTGGAGCCGAAATCTTTACAAAAAACCGTTCTTTTTTTCTCCATGCCGTAAATGAAATTGTCTTAAAGGCACAAAATTCTAAGGTTATTCATATGAATATTTTTATAAATCATACGCACCTAGAAAAATTTTCTGGAGATGGAATGATGGTTTCTACCCCTTCTGGATCAACCGGTTACAATCTTTCCGCTGGGGGAAGTATCGTTCACCCTTCGATTAAAGCCTTGGCCATGACGCCTTTAGCGCCCATTTCCAACCAAGCCTATCGTTCCATGACCTCTACGATTGTTTTACCTGGAGAACATATTATAACCCTAATTCCAGAAAAGCGATACGCCAATAGCAATCTTTTATTGGTCGATGGACAAGAATTTACTTACAACCAATTAAAAAAAATCAACCTACGCATTGCCGATAAACACGTTAACCGCTTGCGAATTGCGGAACAAAATTATTGGGATATTATTAAATCTAAGTTCTTATAAGAAAAAGCCCTCATACAAAATGAGGGCTACTTTTTTTACATTCTTTTGTATCTCGCAATATTTTCATCGCTCATAAATTCATAAGCATCATTAATTTGTTGGAACATTTGGGTTGCATTTGGATTTTTATTAATATCTGGATGATACATTTTTGCCAGCTTCCGATAAGCCAACTTTATTTCGTATTTATCCGCTGTAACAGGAACTCCTAAAGTACGTGCCGCCTCCTCATATTTTACCTTAAATCCGGAAGGGCTTTGAGTCTGTTGATAATATCCCCCTTGTTGTCCTTGATATCCCCTTGAAAAATCATCAAAACCTTGGTCAAAGGGACCGTAGTGCCATTGGAATTGAGCGCCTCCCAAAAAATCTTCAAATTGTTTTCTAAAGGCTTCTTCCCTGGCTTTTTCCTGTTCTTCTTTAATTTTTCTCTGGTATCTCTTTCCGTAGTCTCCCATTTTTTCATAGGTTACATTTTTCCCTAGCAGATGATAATCGGCTTTTTCATAGAAATATTCTGTAATCATATATTGCAAATATTTCAAATAGGAAACGGCTACTGTACCAATTAAAGGAAATAAAAAGATAATAAACAACAAACCAAAGGGTCCAATGCTTCTTCTAGACATTCCCAATGGCAATAAAAATAAAAAGAAAACCAGACAGCCTCCAAATAGGAATAGACTAATGATTACCTGTTGTACCGACTTAAATATTTGAACCAAAAGAGAGACTATAAAAATCAATCCTTCAAAAAAATAATCCAAAACAGTACCGATGACCTTATAAAAATTTCCTAAAATGGAACTCATCGTTTTTTACCCTCTCTATACTTTTCCATAGACTTTATATCTTCCAATACCAAATCCTTCTCTCCCGCTAATGTTTCCAAATGGTGGGTCATTTCGTGAAAAAAAGTTTTGCGCAATTCTTTTTTTACTTCTTCTATAGGCAAAAATCCAAATCGCTCCATAAAAGATCCATAATATAGGACAATGGTTTTTCCTACAACGCTTTGAATGTATTGGCCCATAATTAATAAATCTCCATTTTCACTCTCTGGATGGTATTTAATTTCCTCGGAAAAAATCACTCCACCGTTAAGACCTTGAAACAATCTCTCTGGAATTTCTGCCGCAATTTCATCCAAGGCCTCTCCCATTTCTTCGTATCTAGATAAATCTACCATACGCTCTCCTTTATAAAAAAGAGCAGCTTACGCCGCTCTCACTTTTAGAACTTTTCGCATTTCTTTTACAATTCTTGGCAGTACAATCGCAAGAACTACGATTTTTACCACCAATAGAATCAAGTTAAAAGGCAAACGCCCCATTAAAAGTGTGTTCATTGGCGATCCCAATAATAGGTGTAGCCAATAAGAACCTAAGAACAAATTCAACGGAATGCTAACAATTAAATTGGATAAGACGATTCGAGAAATGGTAATTTCTTTTTTGTAGAAAAACAAACCGTAAACGACTCCTGTTAAAACCGCTGTTAAAGTGAATCCTGGAAAATACGCCCCTGTCGGTTTCAAAATAAACCCTAAAATATCGGCAATTCCCCCAGAAATTCCAGCTGTTACGGGCCCTAATAAGGCTCCATTCACTACTATTGCAATAAATGCAAAGGTGATTCTTTGGTTTACTCCCAAATCGATACCCAAAATCCGTGTCAAAATAATTTGCACAGCAATGAGTACACCTGCTAACACAATTCTTTGTACTTTTGTCATATTCTTCCTCCTTGAAATGCCGCCTAAAGAGGATGGCAGCGGATGCAACAAAAGATCGTAAGCCCTCTTCGCTTTTCGTTTGAAGGCAACTTCCCATCCTTCAACACTTGACGCCTTTTGTCTACTCTAACCTTAAGAATATATTATATCACGATTTTTTATTCCGTGTATTTTTTCTTTTATTTTGCATCAACTACGCCCAAATAAATTTCTCCTGTCCCAACATCCATCGTAACAAATTTCGCATTATTTAATATTTCTACGGCATTTTTTGCCCCTACAATGGTTGGTTTTCCTGTGTTTACAGCCACAATCGCCGCAGAAGAAGTCATTCCTTCTTCTTCTACAATAAACCCTCCACAGCGTTCAACAAAGGGCATTAAATCTTTGGAGAAATATTTTGCTACCAAAATATCTCCATCGGTAAAATCGCGAGTGAAATCAAAAGAATCATTTACGATTCTTGCCTTTCCAATCACCGTTCCCTTACCAATTCCCGTTCCTCGTAAAGCAACCTTTGAAACTTGATGCACTTTAATTAAATTGGTGCTTCCCGTTTTTCCTGTAGGAATTCCCGCAATTAAAATTACCAAATCTCCATCTTGGACTTTCCCTTGTTTTTTTGCCACATCAATGGTGTCGTTAATAATATCTTTTGAACTTTCATTTCCTAAAAGCCCTTCGATTCCCCAATGTAGCGACATTTGTCGCAAAGCTTTTTCATCAGGAGTTACCGCAATAATGGGAATTTCTGGTTGAAATTTCGCCACAGCACGAGAGGAATATCCCGTTGTGGTTGCAACAACTATGGCCTTTGCTCCCAACTCTCTTGCCATTTCGCAAGTATTACGAGCAATTACATTGGTTGTTGTCGTTTCAATAATATGGCGAGAACGTTCCAAAATCCCGCCGTAATCCAAAGATTTTTCTGTAGCAACGGCAATGCGGGCCATGGTTTCTACCGCTTCTAAAGGATAGCGTCCACTGGCGGTTTCCCCAGAAAGCATAATACAGCTGGTCCCATCAATAATTGCATTGGCAACATCTGAGGCTTCGGCTCGAGTTGGTCGTGGATTTCGTATCATAGAATCCAACATTTGTGTCGCTGTAATAACAGGGATTCCTTCGGCTATGGTTTTTTGAATCATGGATTTTTGTACCAATGGAACAAGCTCTGTTTCAATTTCTACGCCTAAATCTCCACGAGCCACCATAATTCCATCTGCCAAATCAATAATGGCGTCCATATTTTCTACGCCTTCTTGATTTTCGATTTTCGCAATGATTTTTATATCGTTTCCGTGATTTTTTTCCAATACTTCACGAATCGCCAAAATATCTTCTCCCCGACGAATAAAGGAAGCGGCAATAAAATCTACGTCTTGTTCTATTCCAAATACAATATCAGAAATATCTTTTTCCGTTAAAGAAGGCAGACGAATCAAAGCCCGCGGCACATTGATTCCCTTATTTTTGGCAATAAATCCATCGTTTAAGGCCCGAGTCGTAATCTTTCCTTCTTGAATATCTACAACTTCCAATTCCAACAACCCGTCATCTACAAGGATTTTTTGTCCAATGACAACGTCCTTCCACAATTCTTTATAGGTAATGGAAATTTCTCTTTCTGTTCCTTCTATGTCTTCAGATAGAAAATCGTACAAATCTCCTTCTTGGATTGGCACCATATTTTCTATATTTTGCGTACGAATTTCTGGACCTTTTGTATCAAGCATAATCGCTATTGGCAATTTTAATTCTTCTCTCACCTTTTTAATACGATCCATAGTTGCTTTATGAGATTCATGATCCCCATGAGAAAAATTGAGTCTTGCTACATTTACCCCTGCAAGAAATAATTTTTTTAACATTTCCTCTGTATCAGAAGCCGGGCCAATGGTCGCAATGATTTTTGTACGTTTCATACCTTCTCCTTATATTGATAGAATTTGCATAGTTTCATACAAACCTAAGTCAATTTCTTTTTTTATAGAGAGAGCTTCTTCTAACTCTATGGTTCTAACTCTCCCTTTATAAATACCCAAAGCAACGGCTGTTTTTTCATCTTTTATGGAACGAACGGCAGCTTCGCCTAAAATACTTGCATTGATTCGGTCTTTTATAATGGGATTTCCACCTCTTTGAATGTAGCCCAAAACCGTTACTCGCGTTACAACTCCCGTTTCTTCTTCTACTTTTTTTGCCAAGTCTTCGGCGTCAATTAAATCTTCTGTTATTAAAATAATGTGGTGGCGTTTCCCTCTATTTTTCCCGATTTTTACTTTCTCCATTACTTTTTCTAAATCCATAGGAATTTCTGGTACAAGAATGCTTTCCGCTCCTCCAGCAATACCAGCATATAGAGCCAAATCTCCACATTTCCGTCCCATAACTTCTACAATATTTCCTCGATTGTGAGCGCTAGAGGTATCTCGAATTCTTCCTATGGCTTCTGTAATGGTATCAATGGCTGTAAAAAATCCTATACTCTCCTCTTGGTATCCCAAATCGTTGTCAATGGTGGCCGGAAGAGTCGCTACACGAATTCCTTTTTTAGAAAGCTCCAAAGCTCCACGCATGGAGCCATCCCCTCCCAATACAATTAACAAATCAATTTTGTTCTCTTGTAAAATCTCTACTGCTTTTTCAATTCCTTCTTCCCTTTCCATCCGATCGCAACGGGACGTTCCTAAAATGGTTCCTCCCCGATGAATAATATCGGCTACAGAAGACAGATTCATTTCTTCAAATAAACCATTAAAGATTCCGCAATATCCATCTCGAATTCCAACTACTTCATGTCCATCGTAAATGGCGGTCCGAACAACAGCGCGAATTCCTGCGTTCATTCCTGGAGAATCTCCTCCAGAAGTCAAAACTGCAATTTTGCTCATATTTTCCTCATTTCATCACTACATCTGTATCTATTTTTACCAGTTTCGATAAATCTTCCCTTAAATTTTGATCTCCCAAATGGCTCGTCCATAATTCCCGAGGCAAACCGACCGCTTGTTTCTCTTCTTCAAAATACGCAACAACCTCTGTATCCCCGGGATGTTTTAATAAAATAGACTCCAACTCTTTTAGACAATCTCTATTTTTTATGCGAATGTACATTTTTTCTTTGTCATAATCGGTTAAGGGAAGAATGGATTCTACAATAATCTTAGGCTCTTCTACATCAGATCCTTCCAATCGCCCTCTCACTTCTACCACTTGATCTTCTTCAAAAACACCAGGAGAAATGTTTTGAAGAGTTTTCGGGAAAATAACCAAGTCCACCGTACCAAATAAATCTTCTAAAACCCCAAAGGCCATCATGGTATTTTTCTTGGTAATCATGGTCCTCTTTTCTTTGATCATCCCGCCAATGCGAATGGAACGCCCCATTCCATCTTCTTGATGATTTTCATAAATCTCCGCCGTATTCATAGAGGTTACACGTTTTAAGCTCTTTGTATAGGAATCCAAAGGATGCCCCGAAACATAAACGCCTAAGACTTGTTGTTCCATTTCCAACTTTCGCTTTTTATCAAAATCATGTAAATTGGGCAGATTATCTCCTGAAACTTCTTCTCTTGATTCAAACAAAGAAAATTGTCCCATAATATTGTTTTTGGATTCCGATTGAATGCTTTGCATCATCTTTTCAAAAACTGCCAAATATTGTGCACGATTTCCCCCTAATACATCAAAAGCTCCTGCATGAATTAAACTTTCCATGGCTCGACGATTTATAGAGGCATTTTCTTCTTTGTTGACTCGGCGAAGAAAATCGGTCATAGAAGTAAATTCGCCGCCTTTTTCTCTCGCCGAAACAATAGCGTCAATAAAGTTTCCTCCTACGTTTTTAATCCCTTTTAGTCCAAAACGAATGGATTGATTTTCCACGGTAAATTTTAATTTTGATTTGTTAATATCAGGAGGCAAAACCTCAATCCCCAACCGCTTACATTCTTCAATGTATAAACTTACGTGGCGAGTATCGGACATAAAGGAGGTAATTTGCGCAGCCATAAATTCCACGGGATAATAATATTTTAGCCACGCCGTACGGTAGGCTACAACGGCATAGGCAACCGAATGGCTCTTGTTAAACGCATAGTTGGCAAAATCAATCATCAAGTCGTAAATTTCATTGGCACTTTTATCGTCCACCCCATTGCGAACGGCTCCGTTTACAACAATTTCTCCCTCATTATCCAATTGTCCATAAATGAAATTTTGTCGTTCCTGTTCCATTACAGACATCTTTTTCTTACTCATAGCACGACGTACCAAATCTGCTCGTCCTAGAGAATATCCTCCGACCCTTCGAACAATTTCCATTACCTGTTCCTGATAGACAATACATCCATAGGTTTCCTCTAAGATATCCTTTACGGCTTCATGAGGATAGGAAATTTTAGAGGGATCGTGTTTGGATTCGCAAAATTTTGGAATTTGATTCATTGGTCCTGGTCGGAATAGAGCATTGGCCGCGGCCAAATCTTCGAACTTAGAAGGTTTCAATTCCTTTAAGAAATTTCGCATTCCCCCCGATTCAAATTGAAATACCCCTAGGGTTTCTGCTTTTTCAAACATTTCCAAAACTTTCGGATCGTTATAATCCAAATGAGAAAAATCGATTTCTATTCCTTGTTCTTCCCTTATATGATCAATGGCATCTCGAATTACCGTTAACGTTCGAAGACCTAAGAAATCCATTTTTAATAGGCCCAACTCTTCCAATTCAATCATATTAAATTGAGTAGAGATAATTTCTCCGTTTCTCGTTAAAGGAACGTAATCGGTTATTTTATTTTGAGAAATAACCACCCCTGCTGCATGAGTGGAGGTGTGGCGAGGCATCCCCTCAATTTTCGATGCAATTTCTAAAAGATTTCGTATCTCTTGATCCTTCGTTTTTTCTTCCCGCAAACTTGGAGAAATTTCCATCGCCCGTTCCAAAGTAATATTTAATTCATTGGGGATTTGTTTGGCCACATAATCTACTCGTCCATAAGGAATGTCCAAAGCTCGCCCCGCATCTCGAATGGCCGCTCTTGCCCCTAGGGTTCCAAAGGTTACAATTTGGGCCACGTGATCATGCCCGTATTTTTCAATTACGTAATCAATAACTTCTTCTCTCCGCTCGTAACAAAAATCCACGTCAATATCCGGCATACTTACACGTTCTGGATTCAAAAATCGTTCAAAAAGCAAACCAAATTCCAAAGGATCTACATCAATAATATCCAAAGCATAGGAAACGATACTTCCTGCGGCAGAACCACGACCTGGCCCTACTTCGATTTTATTTTCTTTTGCGTAGCGAATAAAATCCCATACAATCAAAAAATAATCCGTATATCCCATATCAATAATGGTCTGCAATTCATATTCCGTTCTCTCTCGGATTTCTTCTGTAATTTCTTGGTATTTTTCCTTTAACCCCTTTTCCACCAATTCTCGAAGATACTCTATATTGGTATATCCCTCTGGCAAAGCGAAATACGGTAGATGAAGATTGTGAAATTCCAATTCTACGTTGCAACGGTCTGCAATTTTCTGTGTATTCTCTAAGGCTTCTGGCACATTAGGGAAAAGTTCCGCCATTTGTTCTGGACTTTTCAAATAAAATTCTTCTGTTGGAAAACGCATCCGCTTTTCTTGGTCAATGGTCGATCCGGTTTGAATGCACAATAATACGTCGTGGGGGCTGGCGTCTTCTTTTCTTAAATAATGCACGTCATTGGAGCAAATCAACTCCAAGCCCATTTCCTTAGAAAGGGTTAGTAAATCTTGATTGACTTCCTTTTGCTCTCGAATTCCATGGTCCTGCAATTCTAAGAAAAAATTCTCTTTCCCAAAAATATCAATATACGTCTGAGCGGCTTCTTTTGCGCTTTGATATTGACCGTTCATTAATTTGTATTGAACTTCTCCCCCAAGACACGCGCTGGTTGCAATGATTCCCTTACTATATTTCCGTAAAATCTCGTAATCCACTCTTGGTTTATAATAGAATCCATCTACGAATCCTTCGCTAACAATTCGCATTAAATTTTCGTAGCCTTCGTTGTTCTCTGCAAGCAAAACCAAATGAAAACGACGATTGCTTCGTTCTTGCACAGAAATAGGATCGTGAGTTACATAGACTTCACAACCTAAAACGGGTTTGATTTCTGCCTCTTTGCAGGCTTTGTAAAATTGTACCATTCCATACATATTTCCATGGTCTGTTAAGGCCACTGCATTCATCCCCAACTGTTTTGCTTTTTGGGGCAATTCTGCAATTTTTGTAAAACCATCCAATAGAGAATATTCACTATGAAGATGCAAATGAACAAAATTTGGTTTGGTTGACATAGACACCTCAAATCTTTTTTTAGACAAAAAGAGAGCTCATCTTCGACAAGCTCTGATTTTTTCTCGTTATTTCAAACTTATTTTATTCCACTTTCAATCAATTCCACAAGGCCTTGAATCGCCTCGTCTTCATCAGCGCCATCTGCACGTATCAACATTTCTTGCCCTGAAAAAATTCCCAAGCTCATAATTCCAATAATGCTTTTGGCGTTCACTTCTTCTTGTTCACTTGTCAATGTTATATCTGAAGTATATTGATTGGCTTTACGCACAAACATAGCAGCGGCTCTTGCGTGTAAACCTTCTTCATTTTTAAGTACTACAGTCGCTTCTTTCATGGTTACTCTCCTCTCAGACGATCGGCTTGATCGCGTAATTTTTTTAGTCTGCGGTTTACACCACTTTTAGACATAGGAGGCGAAAAGGATTCGCCTATTTCCAGAAGACTCGCCTCTGGATTTTCCATACGGTACTCTGCAATCTTCTGCAGGTCTTCTTCTAATGCACTTAATCCAATGGTTTCTTTTATTATTGTTATGTCTTCTATTTGTCGCATACTTGCTTCTATGGTCTTTGCTAAATTGGCTGTCTCACAATTTACTAGACGATTTACCCCATTTCGCACGTCTTTCATAACACGTACGGATTCAAAATGCAAAACCGACTGGCTCGCGCCCATATAGGCCAATAAATCCGATATGGACTCTCCCTCTTTCATATATATAATAAAATCATCTTTTCGAGGAATTCCCTTTGAATCGAATCCTGCTTTTTTTAACCAATACATCAAATCTTTTCCGTGCTCTTCATTGCTGCAGATAAATTCTAGATGATAGGCTCGATCTGGATTGGTAATAGAACCAGATCCTAAAAAGCTAGCTCGAATATATCCTGCTAGGGTTTCTTGGTTTCGAATCAATTGAGGATTTAATACGTAATTTGGACTAAATACGTTTTCCAGACTCATAAAATTCGAGTCGCTTAATAAAGTAAGAACGGAGTAAGGATCTTTCAGATGAATTTGATACTGATTCCGTTTTTTTAATTGTCTATTTTTCGTAGCCATAAGCTCTACTTCTTCTGTATAAAGACGTTTTATAAACGTTACCAAACGTCTCGCCACAGAGGCATTTTCTGTAGAAAAATGTAGCCCCAATTCCATGGAAGATTGGAATCGAATGGTGCCACACATTCGCAAAAAAGCTGCAATTTCCGCTGTCATAACCGACAAATCAGAAACGATAATTTTTGATAATTCATCTTTTGCAGATGCTGAAAAACTCATGGAACCACCTCTACTCACTCATATATAAATTATATACTATATTATAAAGCGACGCAATGAAAATTAAAGGGTTTCCAATTCGTCAGAAATTCGCAACAAACGCTGAGAAAGCATTAAGCCATTGTGTCGTACTTGGCCCTTTCTCTCGTCTAAAAAATCTCCCTCTTCGATTTGAATCTTTTTTTCTCGAATTTTCTCTAAAATGTTTTCATCATATTTTACCATCTGAATCGAGCATTCCTTACGATAAAAATCTTGTGCCTCTTTCGAAATTTCGGTTGTGTTCAAAAGCAAATGAGTGATTCGATTTTTTAATCCATGTTCCTCCAAGGCTTGAATATGATCCAGTAACGTCATATCTACGGTTTCGCCCTTTTGGGTCATTATATTGGCAATGTAAACCAAAGGCACTTTTGAATCCAAAATTTCTCTTACTATATCCTGTACCAAAATGGTTGGAATCAAAGAAGTATATAGACTTCCCGGACCGATTACTAAAATATCCGCTTTTCGAATGCTTTCAATGCAATCTCTATTTCCCTTCGCCCCTTCAGGAATTAAGTGAATTTTTTCGATTTTCGTTTGATTTTGAAAAGCATATTTAGGAATCGATGCCTCTCCTATTTTCTCTGTTCCATCAGAAAATTCTGCCAACAATTGTACGTCTTCTACAGTCATAGGTAGAACTTGTCCTGTGATTTTTAATATTTGAGAAAGACGCTTAATGGCTTCTTCAAAATTCCCGTAGATATCCACCAAAGCTGCTATTAATAAGTTCCCAAAATTTTGTCCATCTAAAGGTCCTTCGTCATAGCGGTAATTCAATAATTTTTCTAGAGCCGGCTCTGTATTGGCCAGAGAAACCAAACAAGAACGGACATCTCCTGGAGGTAAAATTCCTTTTTCCCTGCGAAGTCTTCCGCTACCTCCCCCATCATCAGCCATGGTTACAATGGCGGTAATTTCATCAGAAAATCTCTTTAGGCCGACCAAAAGGCTAGATAATCCTGTACCTCCGCCAAACACAACAAATCTAGGTTCTCGCATAGAATCACCTCAAATCCCTGTGGTCTACTTCTACCAAGAAATCTTTCTCACGAAAGGCTTCTCCCAAGGTCTCAGCGATGGCTACCGAGCGATGGTATCCCCCTGTACATCCAATTCCTATAGTAATATGATTTTTCCCTTCTGTGGCATAGAAAGGCGCCATGGTCTTTACCAAATCTACATATTTTTCCACAAAAATATTGGCTTGATCCCAACGGAAAATAAAATTCTGAATTTCTTCTGATAGTCCATTTTTTGGCTTTAATTCTTCAATGTAATAAGGATTTGGCAAAAAACGAACATCGAAAACCAAATCCGCTTCCGCTAAGATTCCATTTTTGAACCCAAAACTAATAATCGACAACTGAAAGCGATCCTCTTCTTGGTTTACAATGGTTTTTAGTTTTAATCTCAAGCTATAGTTATTCAATTTTGAAGTATCAATAATATAATCGGCCCGGGAACGAAGAGCGCTCATAATTACCCGCTCTTCTTTTATTCCTCTTTGAATGCTGTCATTCAAAGGATGAGGCCGACGCAATTCCTTGTAGCGTTTAATTAAAACAGCATCATCTGCTTCTAAAAACACTACTTTCATCTCATCGGTACGGTCTTGCAATTCTTGCAAAGCCAATTCAATTTCTTGGAAAAACTCTCGACTGCGAATGTCCGAAACCAGTGCTACTAGAGGCATCTTGGCTTCTTTAGCTATTTCGACAAACTTTGTCATAAGTTTGGGAGGCAAATTATCAACACAATAATACCCCATATCTTCTGCTGCCTTTAATGCTTGTGATTTTCCTGCTCCTGAAAGTCCCGAGATGATGAGTAATTTCATATTATTCTCCTAACACTTTTACCTCAGTTTCCAACTCTACTCCATGTTTTAATCGAACCGCTTCTTGAACTAGGCGAATCAATTCTACTACATCTTGACAAGTTGCATTGTCGCGATTGATTACGAATCCACAATGTTTTTCCGAAACTTGTGCTCCCCCATGGCGTAACCCGCGCAATCCTGCTTGATCAATCAATTGTCCCGCAAAATATCCAACAGGACGCTTAAATGTACTTCCTGCACTCGGCCACTCTAAGGGTTGTTTTGTTTCTCTTCGGTTCCACAAATCTTCCATTTTCTCCGTAATGGCTTCCTTGTCTCCTTCTTTTAGATGAAATTTTGTTTCCAACACGGCCAAATGATCTTCCAAAACTCTGGAATGGCGATAAATGAAATGCATATCTTCATTCAAATACTCCACTACATTTCCCTTTGGATCAAGAGAAATGACAGAATGTACTACGTCTTTCATCTCTCCATCATAAGCTCCAGCATTCATTGTCATCGCACCGCCAACAGAGCCCGGAATTCCATGGGCAAACTCCAATCCTGTTAAGCCTTCCTCTCGAGCAAATTCTGCTACCGCTTTCAAAGTGGCCCCGCTTTCTGCAATAACCATATTCCCTTCTCTGCGAATTCCGTTCATTTTTTTCATTCGCAAAACAGCACCGCGAAGACCCTTATCAGAAACCAGCATATTGCTTCCTTCCCCCATTACCATATAAGGGGTCTTGTCCTCCTTTAATTGAATCATCCAATTTTTTAATTCCTCTGCTGTTTCCGGCTCGATTAAAAAATCTACAGGACCTCCAATTCGAAAGCTGGTAATTTCCTTCATAGGAAAATTTTCTTTCACATTCTCTCTATTTGAATAATTCATATTCCACCTCTTATTTTTATCGTATTTTCCCATTTCCAAAAACAATGTATTTGGAGGAAGTCAATTCTTCCAATCCCACTGGGCCGCGGGCATGTAATTTTTGCGTAGAGATGCCGATTTCAGCTCCCTTTCCAAATTCTCCCCCATCGGTAAAACGACTCGAAGCATTTACGTAAACACAAGAAGAATCTACCCGATCTAAGAACATCATGGCATTTTCATAATTTTCTGTAACGATGACTTCTGAATGTCCCGTTGAATATTTATCTATATGGGCGATGGCCTCCTCTAAAGAATCCACTACCGCCACACTCATTTCTAAATCCAAATACTCTGTAAAATAATCTTCTTCTGTCGCTGGAAGAATCCCTTGCATTTTTTCTCTAACTCTTTCATCCCCATGGGTTTTGATTCCATGTTTTTGAATCAACGCTTCCAATCCTTGATAAAATTCATCCTTTACATCTTTATGAATCAAAAGAGATTCCATGGCGTTACAAACTCCTGTACGAGAAGTTTTTGCATTTTCAATAATCTTCAAGGCCATTTCAACGTTTCCATAAGAATCCACATAAACGTGACAATTCCCTGCACCAGTTTCTAAAGTTGGTACTTTTGCATTCTCTACAACGGACTGAATTAACCCTTTGCTACCTCTTGGAATCAACAAATCCACATAGCCACGCAGACCCATTAAACCATAGGAAGATTCCCTTGTTGTATCTTCAATTAACCCAACCATATCCGAGTTGTGTCCTGCTTTTTCAATGCCTTCTTTTATGGATTTTACCAACGCTTTGTTACTATGAATGGCTTCTTTTCCTCCACGTAAAAGAATGGCATTCCCCGATTTTATAGCTAAAGTCGCCCCATCGCAAGTAACATTTGGGCGAGATTCATAAATCATAGCCAAAACTCCAATGGGAACGGTGCGTTTTCCAATACGCAGGCCATTGTCCAAAGTTTCCATTTTTTCCATTTTTCCCACAGGGTCTTTGGATTGAATTAAAACATCAATGGCTGAAATCATATCCCGAATTCGCTCTTCCGTTAGTTTTAAGCGGTCCAAAAGAGATTCACTAATCCCTTTTTCTCGAGCATATTCCATATCTTTTTCATTGGCTTTTAATATTTCCTCTATATTTTCTAACAATCCATTTTGAATGGATGCTAAAATTTTATTCTTTTCTACATTTCCCAATAAGGCCAATTCTTTTGAGGCATTTTTGGCTTTTTCTCCCAATTCAATCAATGTTTGGCTTAAAGTAGGTTCCAATTTTTTCTCCTCCAATAATATTTCGAATGTTTTTTGTATCTTCTGCACTGGCAATGACAACGGGAATTCCCTTCTCCACAGCTTTTTTTGCTGCTTTGATCTTTGTACTCATTCCACCCGTCCCCACTTTTGATTCCGTATCTTTTGCCATTTCAACAAAACGCTCATCGATTTCTTCCACTTCTTCAATTCGTTGGGCGCCAGGATTTTTTCTTGGATCGTCATCATACAATCCATCAATATCCGTTAACAAAATCAACAAATCCGCTTCTACAATTCCAGCCACTAGAGCAGAAAGTGTATCATTGTCTCCAAATTCAATTTCATAAGTGGAAATCGCGTCATTCTCATTTACAATGGGGATTGTGTTCATTTCCATTAATTTTTCGAAAGTATTTCTCCCATTTTCATACATGGTTTTATCTCGCTCAATTTGTTTTGTCAGTAAAACCTGAGCCGCTTGATAGCCATAGGCATTAAACGCCTTGTGATAAAGTTGCATTAAAGTAACTTGCCCTACCGCAGAGGCCGCCTGTTTTCCTATGGTATCTCGAGGACGCTCTGGCAAATTCAAACGTTTTGCACCAGCTGCAATGGACCCTGAGGATACTAAGACAACTTGAAGCCCTGCATTTTTCAAATTGGATAATTCCCAAGTCAAATTATCAATAAATTCTAGGTTCAAATTTCCATTTTCATGGGTCATAGAAGATGTACCCACTTTTATAACAACTTTTTTTATTTCACGGGAAAATTTTCTCATAATTTCACATATTGCTCCTTATATAATCTCTTCCTATAGCATAGCACAATTTCTTTTGATATAATAATGGTGTTTCACAATTATTAACCTATTTTTTAGAAAGTGGTGATAGTATGGACAAAAAAATTCATGTTCACTCCCCAAGAGGAGATTTCCGTGTTATAAAGGAAAAATATGTACCTGAAATCGAATCTTCTTTGCGCAAGAAAGCCGTATTGGTTCCAAAACCAATCTATAATGCAAGTGGAATTCGTGTTCAGGGAACAAGGATTAAATCCTTTGTATTCTCTACGGACATTGCAATCATTAAAAACTGCAATGCCCAAGCAGTTATGGCAGTATATCCATTTACTCCACAACTTTCCATCATTCAAGCCATTATTCAAGCTTCTTCTATTCCTGTATTTGCTGGCGTAGGAGGAGGAACAACTACGGGACCTCGTAGTATTAATATTGCTTTACAGGCAGAATTGTTGGGTGCTTTTGGGGTCGTTGTTAATGCTCCTATGAAAAATGATGTCATTGCAGAAATGTACAAAGCTTTGGATATTCCTATTGTCGCTACTATTGCTAGCGAAAATGACGATGTCGTTGGAAAAATTAATGCAGGAGCGCGTATTTTGAATATTTCTGGCGGAAAAAATACACCTGAGTTGATCAAAAAAGTTCGTTCTCTCATTGGTCCTGAGTTCCCTATTATTGGAACCGGTGGTCCAACGGATGAAATGATTCAAACAACCATTGATTCTGGGGCCAACTCCATTACCTTTACTCCTCCATCCAATGCTGAATTGTTTACAGATATGATGCAACATTATCGTGAAATTCACCAAGAAGAAGAGAATCCAAATCGTAGAGAAGATTTACATATCGACGATTTCCAACAAGATTTGGTTTTCTCAGACGATGCCATTGAATACATTGACGAAGTCGAAGATTTGAATTCAAAATAAAGGAAGATGGAAAAATATGTACAAAAATTCTTTTACAAAAACGTTGGTGCACATTATTTTAATTTTGCTCATCATCTTTTTGTTTAGTTTGACGCGGGATTTTTTAGGCCCTATTTATAGCGTCATCATATTATTGTTGACGCCACTTATTCTGTCGGTCTATCTATTCTACGCGTTTCGACCCATTCGTAACAAATTATACCAGTGGACGAAAAGCAAAAATATATCTGCTTTAATTACTTTTTTGCTTTTTATTCTTACTATTGTTGTTTTGGTAACTGTAATTACTAGTATGATTTATTCTCAATCGGCTAGCTTCTTGCAAACTTTTGACTTGAATCAAATTATAAAATCCAATAATTTCAAACTACCAGCTCCTATTGAACAATACGTTCCCACTAACGAGTTAATAAATAATCTACAGAGTTGGTTACAGGAAACAATTGGTAGCCTTCCAAAACAAATTAGTAATTTTGTTTCCAATATTGGTACCATTGGTTCTTTGGGTTTATTAATTCTTTTGGCTTTCTTCTATCTTTTGAAAGACGAAGAAATATTAGTGGAAAATGTGAAAGATATCAACTTAGGAAAATACCACAAAGAAATTTTGGATATTTTCCGCCAAATACACGAGACTCTAGAAGTGTATATTTCTGGACAAATTACTGTCGTGGCCATTCTTGGTATTCTCATGTTTATTGGTTATAAGATCATCGGCATTGAATACGCTCTATCTTTGGCATTGATCGCCTTTGTTATGGATTTTATTCCTTTTGTTGGCCCATTTATCGGCGCTGCGCCTGCTGTATTGGTAGGACTTACCATGGGACCTGGTATGGTTGTAAAAGTAATCATTCTTACTTTGGTTGTTCAACAAATCGAGTCCAACTTGGTTACGCCAAATGTTATGGGACGAAAAATGGATATTCATCCATTTATGGTTATTTTGGTTGTTTTGATTTGTATGAATTTATTTGGAGTTCTTGGTGCTTTGATTGCTACACCTTTATATATGGTAATTAAAATTATATTCCATGGATTGCAAAAAATTTATTATAAGAAAAAAATGATGTGTCCTATAGACGAAGAAAAAGCAAGCTCTTAAGAGCTTGCTTTTTTAGTTCATATAAGATTTTGCTTTTTCCAAACGGTTTAGAATTTCTTCTTTTCCTAACAAATAAATAATACTTGTTAAGTCTGGTCCATGTACATTTCCTGTCATGGCCGCACGAGCGGGCATAAATAAGTTCTTTCCTTTTACCCCTTTCGCTTTTTGAACTTTCTTCATTAAACCTTTGGCAAATTCTTGGTCGATTTCATCCACTTCTGCCAAAGCTTCTTCCAATCCTTGAATTACATCGGGAGCCGTTTCCCCTTTAAGTTGTTCTATGGCTTCTTCTTCTGTTACTTTGTATTCTTCAAATAAGAAAGTAGATTGCTCTGGGGCTTGTTCCAAACGATCCAAAGAATCTTGAATGGTTTCCATTAATACCAAGTATTTTTCTTTATTGTTTTCCACAAATTCCTTGTTTACATATCCTGCTTTTTCCATATAGGGGAAAGCCAATTCTCCCAATTCTTCTCTAGAAAGTTTTTTCATGTAATGAGAATTTACCCAGTCCAATTTTTTCTTGTCAAATACGCCACCTGTTTTGGCTACACGTTTTACATTGAACTGTTCAATCAACTCTTCCATAGTAAACAATTCTTCATTGCTTTCTGGGCTCCATCCCACTAAAGCCAAATAATTTACCAATCCTTCCGGTAAATATCCGTGTCCTTTGAAGTCTTCTACACTTACATCCCCTTGGCGTTTGGATAATTTTTTGTGGTCAGAGTTTAGAACCCCTGGTAAATGAACGTAGGTTGGTTGTTCCCACCCAAAAGCTTCGTATAAATATACGTGTTTTGGAGTAGATGGCAACCACTCTTCTCCACGAACAATATGCGTAATTCCCATTAAATGGTCATCTACCACAACCGCTAAATGGTAAGTTGGGAATCCGTCACTTTTCATTAAAACTTGGTCGTCCATTTCGTTTGTATTGATTACAATATCTCCACGCACTTCATCACGGAATTTAATATCCCGGTCGTGTGGCAATTTTAGACGAACAACATATTCTTCCCCGTTGGCAATTCTCTCTCTTGCTTCGTCCAAGGGAATATTTCGGCACAAGCCATCGTAACGAGGAACTTGTCCTTTCATCTTTTGGCCTTCGCGTAAATTGTCTAAACGTTCTTTTGTACAGAAACAATAATAAGCGTGTCCTTCTTCAATCAATTGATCGACATATTTTTTGTAAATATCCAAACGTTCGGATTGAATATAAGGGCCACATTCTCCCTTTTGAACCACTTTTCCATCTTCCATTAGAACGCCTTCATCAATTTCTACGCCACTCCATTGTAAAGAAGCGATTAAATTTTCAATCGCCCCTTCTACAAGGCGAGTTTGGTCCGTATCTTCAATACGCAATAAAAATTTTCCGTTGTTTTGTTTGGCATATAAATAATTATAAACCGCCGTTCTTAAGCCTCCAATATGCAAATATCCTGTTGGAGATGGGGCAAAACGTACTCTTACTTCTGACATAATTCCTCCTATTTTTCTTCTTTTATTCCTAACGCAGCCAATATATCTTTTGGTTCTCTTACATAATTTAAGATCCATTCTTTGGGATAAGAAAGTTCTTCTAATAAAGCTTCCGCCAAACTTATCTCCCCGATAGATAAGTCAATATGAGCATCGGAACTCATGATTACACGTAACCCTTTTTCCTTCCCAATGGTTAACATACGAGTTAAATTTTTTCTAGCCCCTTTTCTTGGGCCACCTTCTCTTAGGGAGGAATTATTTACTTCCACAAAATAATGATTCTCTACAGCAAAATTTACCAACGTTTCATAATCAACAGGATATAAATCATCATCAGGGTGTCCAATGATTTTGACTTTTGGATGTTTTGTTGCCTGGATTAAAGCCTGGGTATTTTCTTCTATAGTCCCCGGTTGAATACAATGTTTGTGTAGACTTACAATGGCATATTCAATCAAACGAAGATCCAAATTTACATCTAGCGCTCCTTCGTAATCGATAATATTTGCCTCTGCGCCACAAAGAACCATCACATCGTCTACCATTCTTGGAATGGCTCCATAATTATGAAAGATCATATTGGTTTCCACGCCGGGCATCGCCATAGAATGATCTGTTGTTCCCATTACTTTTAGTCCTTTTTTCTTAGCGTATCGAATATTTTCTGTTAACGAAGAATAGGCATGGCCACTGGCTACTGTATGCGTATGCAAATCGCATAAATTCAATGTCATTCCTCCTTTCTTATTTATCTCAATCTTATTTATTATACCACAAATTAAATTTCTCTTGCATCCTAGAAGGCCACAAAAAAATACCTCCGAAGAGGTATTTTTTAATTGGCTGTCGCTTCCATAATTTGGAAATAGGCCCATGAATTTCTGTTTACATCCTTAAATGGATTGGATCCATATTTCCCGATGAAGTTTTCATCTGGAACTCGTTGCAACACTTTGTTTAATACAGTAGCTACTTCTTGACGAGTAATCTTATCGTTTGGACCAAAACTTCCATCTTCTCTACCGTTCATAAGTCCAGCAGCAGATACTTGATCAATGTATTGTTTCGCCCAAAAACTAGATTTTACATCCTTAAAGTTTTTCGCTCCTGCTCCTGTGTTTAATTTCATATATTTAGAAATCAATGCCGCAAATTCCGCTCGGCTAATGGAATTTTCTGGACGGAACGTTCCATCTAAATAACCAGAAATCACTCCTGTTTTTTCCATATATCCAATACTACCAGCGTACCATTTACTGTCGGATACATCCCTAAAGGAAGAGAATGAATTGCCCATACTTCCCTTGGTCATAATTTTCGTAAATACAGAGGCCACTTCTGCTCGCGTCATGGATTTTGTTGGAGCAAAAGTTCCATCCGGATAACCGTTCATAAATGGCAAACGTACTTGCTCATAGGCTGTTTCTAAAGATCGTATCCCATTTCCAATTTCTTCACTGGTTACATTGGATTTAATCAACAAATATTGCCCCATGGATACCGCTGCATTTTTTTGGAAAATTTGTTCTTGCGTTAAATTGGTATTCGACATCTTCTCCACTACTCGAACGTAATCTTGTAGTTTTACAACATCATTGGATGGCTGACCACCTGGTGCTTCCTCTTCTCCTACAACCATAGTACGAGTTACTTTCCCGCTACTTGCATAGATTTCAAATCGCAACTCTGCTCCTTCTGGTTGAGGATTGATAACGATTTGGAAATTTCCACTTTCGTCGCTTACTCCTTGAGCCACCAAAGTCGATCCTCTATAAATATCAATTCTCGTATTGGGGTTTGTTTTCCCTGTGATTGTATTTGTATAGGCCTGAATTGGATTGATTTGTGTTCCATCGGTTACAACGTCTTGTTGATTTCCAAACTCATTTCCATTCATATCCATATAAGTTAATACCATGGTATTTTTTAGATCATTCACTTTTGAATATCCATCACGGACTTTTACTTGCATACGTAAATTTAGAGTTTGTGTTCCTTGCAATTTCGTTAAGTCACTTACCGAAAACGTCACAAAACTTACATTGCTTGTTGCGGCTCTACTATCGGTAATCCTATAATACCCTTCTGGAATACTTACGCCTATAATCTCTTGGGAAATCGGTTCCACACGTGGATCGAATTTTACAGATGCTCCCATAGAGCGATAAATATATTGATATCCTTCTGGAAACAATATTTGTAGGTCATAAGTTATCACATCTCCGGCATTGGCGTCTTGGACGGCTGGTTGCACTAAGTTTCCTCGAATTTCTCCCGAAGCTTGGGCTTGGGTCGGTAAGAGGAACAAAAGCATTAGCAAAACCAACGCTACGCTTCCCTTTCTCATAAGTCCTACTCCCCTTTCATATTTTTATTGTACTAAAACTGTTTCCATTTTGTCATTAAATATATATTACAAAACCCTCATTTTCAAATTTTCTTCCAACATTTTGACAGCTTTTCTTTTTTTTCTTACAATAAAATGAACCTTTTGCTTTGCTAAATCGTCTTATTTATAGATGCATCGAAAGAAAGGAGGGTTTTATGGAGAATAAAATAACCATTGAGGGAATAAAATCCGGAAATAAAGATTCCTTCGACAAACTCTATGAAGAATATCATCTACAATTGTATCGAACCGCTTTTTTAATTCTTGGTAACAAAGAAGACTCCGAAGACGTCTTACAAGAAACCTTTATTTCTGTTTTTATGAACATCCATACGCTAAAGGACGAATCCAAGCTGATTCCATGGATGTTTTCCATATTAAGAAACAAAGCTTATTCTAAGTATAAAAAAAGGCAAAGAGAATTTCCTGATGAAGACATCTATTTTAGAGTAGATCAAAATATCCAATCCAATTTAGAAGAAGATTTTGCTCTCATATTTGATATGAGAAATTATCTTATGAAACTAAAACCAAAAGAACGAGAGGTCTTGGTTCTATATTATTATAACGACTTTACTATCGAAGAAATTGCGAATATCTGTAAAACTTTTAAGGGGACAGTAAAATCCAGGCTTCATAGAGCGCGAAAACAAATAAAAGAAGAGCTAAATGCTACCAGTGATTATCCAAAAGATCCATTCTTAGAGGAGGGTGTTTATGAATAAAATTTTTAAGAATGAATTCCATAAAATCGTTAAGGATGTCTATCCTTCTTATTATGTAAAAAATAAAATTGACGCCGAGATTCAAAATCATGGAAAAAAAGGAGACTTTCAAATGAAAAAAAGAAGAATCGTCCTTGTTGCTTGCCTGGCCCTTTTCCTCTCCGTGGGAGTTTATGGGGGAGGAAAAATTACCAGTTCTAAAATTTCTTCCCTCTCAAACTATACCTACACCACTTTTTCAGATGTTGAAAAAGCAGAGAAAAAAACAGGAATCGATGCCAATATACCAAAAGATTTAGGAAATTACACTTTTGATGGAATTACTGTGGCAAATGTTTCAGATTTTGACGATTCCGGAAATGAAATGAACAAAAGAAAAAACATCATTGTAACGTATAAAAATTCCTCAAATGAAATAATTGACTTATATGTAGACAAAATTTTTGACAATCAAACGCCCCTTTCTGAGCAAAAATTTCAAGAAACTAGAACTTCAAATGGCGTTAACTTCTATTACACAAAATTAGAGACTCTTTTCCTTGGCGATGGGAGCCAACTTACAAAAGAGGAACAAAGACGAATGGAAGAAGATCCTTTTTATAATGTGGCCTATGGCTCACCGGATCAAGAAAGAGAAGTTTCGATTTCAAAGCACCTTTCTTTTGAAACAAATGGAGTTTCCTATTCCATCTTAGCCAATGAAAATGTACAGAAAGAAGAGCTCTTTGAAATGGGAGCCCATTTTTTCCAATAACTGAAACATTTTATACCATAAATTATTTCCAATAAAAAAGTCTGTTGCCTACAACATCGGCAACAGACTTTTTCTTTCTTGTATTTTGATAAAATTCTTATTCTATTTTGGAACTCTCTTATTTATAGAGAAGTTCTCTCTTTTTTAATGTTTTCGATGACTTTTTCCAAAGCTTCTTCCACGGAAATTTCTTCGTTTACTCCTTCTTTTCTTGTAGAGTATTCTACCAAATTTTCTCCTGCATTTTTCCCAACGCTAATTCGGTAAGGAATTCCTATTAAATCTCTGTCATTGAACTTTACGCCCGCTCTTTCTTTACGGTCGTCCAATAAAACATCGATTCCCGCATCCAATAGCTTTTTATAAATTTCTTCCCCTAGAGCTTCTTGCTCTTCTTTTTTACTATTTACAACCGTTACAATGGCTTCAAAAGGCGCAATGGCTACAGGCCAGATAATTCCATTATCATCAAAGTTTTGATCAATAATGGCTGATACGGAACGAGTAATCCCAACGCCGTAACTTCCCATCCAGAAATGTTGCTCTTTACCATTTTCATCAAGGAATTTTGCATCCAAAGACTCAGAATATTTTTTGCCCAATTGGAAAATATTTCCTACTTCAATTCCGCGAGCAAATTGCAATTCTTCTCCTTCTTCTGTTTTATCGCCCTCTTCTACCATTAACAAGTCTGGAGCAATTTCTCCTTCAAAATCTCTTCCATAATTTGCGTTAATTATATGGTGATCTTCTTCGTTCGCTCCCACCACAAGGTTGGAAATTTTTGTTAAGCTCTCATCTACAATAATTCTTGCATCCAACCCAATTGGACCGGTAAATCCTGGTACTGTACCAGAATTTCGAATCATTTCATCATCCATCATAACAATTTCATGTTCTGGAATGCCCAAATAAGAAACCAATTTGGTAAGATTCAGTTCTCGATCTCCAGGAATAAAAGCGTATACTGGTTCTCCTTCTACGCTCATATCAATTGCTTTGGCGCATCTTGCTTTTTCTATTCCTAAAAATTCGCTAACTTCTTCAATGGTTTTTGTCCCTGGGGTATGAACTTTTTCTTTTTCCTTTGGCTCTTGAGTTTCAGGATAAGAATAATAAACTTCTGCTTTTTCATCTGTTGCTGCATAGGATCCAGAATCTGTATAGACAATAACCCCTTCGCCGGTTTCTGCCAATGCAATAAACTCATGGGAGCTATTTCCGCCCATGGCTCCTGCGTCCCCTTGGCACACGCGATAATCGATACACAAACGATCAAAAATTCTCTCGTAAGCCCGATACATATTCATATAAGAATCCATCATAGCTTCTTCGTTTACATCAAAACTATAGGCATCCTTCATAGAAAACTCACGAGCGCGATTGATACCGAAACGAGGTCTTTTTTCATCTCTATATTTTGTTTGGATTTGATACAAATTCATAGGAAGTTGCTTATAACTTTTTACTTCCCCTTTTACCAAAGTCGTAAAATACTCTTCCGCCGTAGGTCCCAAGCAAAATTCGCGATCGTTGCGATCTTTTAATCGGAACATTTCAGGCCCATATACATCCCAACGTCCGCTGGATTCCCAAATTTCTTTTGGTTGAATGGCAGACATTAAAATTTCCATGGCCCCTGCACGGTTCATTTCTTCTCGAACTACTTTTTCCACTTTTTGAATTACTTTTAATCCCAATGGCAAGTATGTATAAACCCCAGAGGCAGAACGGCGAATCATAGCTGCACGTAGCATTAATTTATGAGATGCAATTTCTGCATCTGCTGGTACCTCCCGTAAGGTTGGCAAATAATATTGCGATAACTTCATTTCTCTTTACTCACTTTCTTTAGGCTTCCACTCCGGCTTGGCGCATACACTTTCGCACCGCATCAATGACTCCCATAGAAGCCTCCGTTGCACCGCTTACTGTATCCACTTCTGCCGACTGTTTCTTAATCATAGTTCTAGATAGAGAAGAAAAAGCCTCTTCTACTACACCAGAATTTTCTGAATGTTCCACTACTTCTATACGGTCAATAAATCCATCTCGAACTCGCATTCGCACCTTAATAGGACCCTGCAATCCTTCTCCCTCCGCAGTATATTCACCATCTTTCAATAGACGACGGCCAGAGGCTTCATTTCCAAGATAGATCGTATTGTTTTCTGTCTTTATAGAATTTGCACTGTAACTTTCTTTACTGGTACAAGCGCAAAATAACGTTCCACAAAGGGCAATAGCGACTATAACTTTTGATTTTTTCAACGGAATTCCCCTTTTCGTATGTGTTTTTATGTTTTTTCTTGACTATTCTATTATATCCTTTCTAATCCCTGTTTTCAATGAAACCTCATCATAAGAAAAAGAATTATTTCCTTAAATTCTCATAAAAATGCACACAAAAAAGGGAGCCATTCGGCTCCCTCCATCTATTTAATTTTATTTGTTGGATACATTCATTCTCTATAATTCTACGCGATTAACGTCACAGATTATCTGTCAAATTTTTTATCTATATCCAATTTTCTGATTGGTAACACTAACCTCTTTCAACGGAATCACCTTACCTACTCAATAAGTTTTAGACTTTCTACTTACCTTTCTCAAGGGTATCACCTCGTCTTTATACTTTGTTTTGGAAAAATGCGGACGATTTTTTCATTTTCATTCTATCATCCTCTCCTTTAACTTACTTAAAGTATACAGCATCTTGAAGTTTTTGTCAACACAATATACAAAATATTTTTTCTTTTTGTTATTTTTCTTTATTTAAGTCCATAACGCTTTGACGCTTAATAATTTCTACTGGTAGCAAAATCATTTCATCGTCATTGTCTACTTTTTTGTTGTCAATATTTTTCAATAGTTTGCGAATCGCTACGGCCCCAATATCGTAATAAGGCTCTTTTACTGTTGTCAATTTTGGACGATAGATTTCAGATAAGCTACTTCCACCGAATCCAGCAAAAGACATATCATCTGGTACTGTCATTCCGTTATCTCGCATTACATTCATAAGATTGATTGCCAATAAATCTTGACTACAGAATAAAACCGAATATTTTTTGTTTCGAATCTCTTCTTCATGTTGTCTAAAGATATCTTTGGCAGCTTCTTCATCTGTGCCTTCTGCATATAGGAATTTTGGAGTCAAACCATTGGCTTCCATCGCATCACGATATCCTTTGATTTTGTATTTTTCGTTGGTACGATCCATATCATTGCGTAACACAACATAACCAATATCCTTATGTCCCATTTCTGTTAGATAGTCTGTCATATTATAAGCGGCTGCTTTGTTATTGATCGTAACCGTTGGCGCTTCTTCAATATTGTAGAAACGGTTGATTACAACACAAGGAATTTTGAATTCATCCAATTTATACAATAATTTTTGATTTAATATTTCAGAAATAATAATGATTCCTTCTACTTGTTTTCTTGAAAACAATTTGGCAAACTTCACTTCTACTTCTGGATCGCCGTAACTAGAAGACAACAAAATATCGTATTGATACATTCTTCCAATTTCTTCTACGCCCCGTAAAACTTGGGATACATAAGAATTTCCAATGTCAGAAACGATAACACCAATTAAATTCGATTTTTTGGTTACCAAGGATCTAGCTACTTCATTGGGTTTATAATCCAATACCTCAATTGCGTGCATTACCCTTCTTCTTGCTTCGGGGCTTACTGGCTTTGAGTCGTTGATTACTCGAGAAACCGTTGAAATTGAAACATCTGCCATTTTTGCTACATCTTTAATCGTTGAAGCCATAATTCCTCCTTATAATACACAAAGTTGAATAGCGCTTTTTTCTACTTTCACTATTTGAGGAAGTTCTTCCCCTTCTTCGCCGTCCAAATCCACATGCATACTTTCTTCACTAAATAATTCCAATTCTTCTGCTTTGAAATACATAACCTTGTGATTGTCTGGATGTTTCCCAAAGCGAATGTCTGCTAATAATTCTATTACTTCCGTTATTTGCATCTCTTCAAAAATAAGTACATCCAAGAGCCCATCTTGAACATCCGCCTCTGGAGCGATATTTTGAATCCCGCCTACCGATCCAGAATTGGCGATAATAAACAAAAGAGCCTTGGTTTGAATCAAAGTATTCCCTGTTTTTACTCGCAAAGAAAAAGATTTCTTTGAAGAAAACTTTGTATGAAACTCTTTGACCGCCTCTAAATAATAGGCCATTCGTCCCATTACGCTTTTCGAATTATCTGAAACTGTATAGGCAATATCCGTAAAAAGTCCACCAGCGCAAACGTTAATAAATGCATGTTCTCCACAAACGCCAATATCAATCGGTACCGTTTTGCCCCTTTGAATCATCTTATAAAAATCGGTGGCATTTCTTGGCAAGTTCATATGATTTCCAAAGTCATTCACCGTTCCTGCTGGCAATATTGCTAAGGGGACTTCTCGTTTTCCGTGATACATCCCATTTACTACCTCATTTACCGTTCCATCTCCACCAATGGCAATAATAAGGTCTTCTCCGTCGTCGCACATGGCATATTTTTTGCCGTCTCCTTTGGTTTTGGTAAAACAGGTTAATACTTCCCAGTCATCCTGACTAAACAATACAATGAGCCTTTTTACCATTTCCAAACCAAATTCTCGACCAGATATGGGATTGACGATTATTTTCATTCGTCCCAAAACGCTCCCCCCCTTTATTCTATTTTATTATACGATATTAATAACGATTTCACAAATGAAAAACTGCTATTTCTCAATGATTTCATAAAGATTTTTTTCATCCTAGGAAAATCAAAGCCTAGTGCATTCATCAGATTTTCCCACAAAAAAAGGACGACGCCTAAGCATCGTCCTTTATCTTTTTATCTTGTACGAATTACATCTCTTAATGCTTCTAATACTTCCCGTAGAATATAGAAATAGTCTACGATGTTGTTTGCATTAAAGGAGATGGTTCTTGCTGTATCATTAATAGAATCAGAAACAACAGCCGCTGTACTGGTTAAGCGAAGAGTTGTTTCATCTACAGAGCGAGCAATATCATCTACAGTATCTGTAACGCCTCCAACAGTTACAGCAATGCGTTCTACTTCTGGTTTCACTACTTCTACCATTTCTGTAGCATCTGTAGTCAAACGAGAGGCATTAGTTGAAATGACAGTAACATTGTCTGTAATCGTCGGCAATTTCTTAAACGTATCGTCAATTACTGCTTCGTGTTCATCTAGCTTTGTGCGAAGAGATTTCAAAATCCCTACGACATTTTTCAGTACCAAGGCCAAGTATACCAAGGCGCCAATACCAGCTAAATACAATAATATTCTTAAAAGGTCATGGAGTGTTATCGTAATATTCATTCTCCACCTCTTTTATTTATCTAATTCTTTTTTTGATTTATCGCCTGCTTTTTCTGCAGCTTTTGCGATTTTTTCTCCGCTTTCTTTCAATTGTTCACCAGAAACTTCTGCTTGTACTTTTGCTTCTTCGGCAACCTCTTTTACAGATTCTTTGATTTCTTCTTTTGAATTTGCTAATTCTTCTTTTACTACTGTGCCCTCTTCACGAACGATTTCGCCAATTGCACGAGCTTTTGCTTTTGCAATTTCTGCATCGTCTTTCATTTGATCCGCTTTAATAGCAGCACGTAATTTCAAATCATCATAAGTGTTGCGTACAGCTGTTTGCGCTTCGTAAGCTTTTGCTGATAAAGTATCGGCAGTATCCAAAGATTTTTCTTTCGCTACTTCTGCTAATTCTCTAGATTTATCTGCGATGTCTGCACGAGTTTCTTCTCCACTCTTAGGAGCAAATAACACACCTGCTGCAGCACCTACTAAACTACCTACAACAATATTTCCAATACTTCTAGCAATACGAGCTCTTTCTCTTTCTCTTCTTTTACCATCTAAATATTCAAATAACATAAATCTACCTCCGTTTTGAATTTGTTAGTTTTTAATTACCCACTTCAATGGCTTTCAATCCAGATTCATGGTAATTTCTAAAAAGTTTACGTATTATTAAACAAATTCCACACTTGAAAATTTCAATTGAAATGATAGAATAAATTTCATTGAATTGTTTATTTTACCCTATGGTTTATTTACATTTTTACAGAAAAGAAAGGAGTATTTATGTTTGATTCCCATACCCATTGCCGATTCTCCATGGATTCCATGGCCGACCCAGAAGAAAATATTCAGTTTGCTCTTCAAAAAGGAATCGAAGTGTTAACTTTTACCGATCATATTGACCGTTTTTTTGGAAACCATCCTTTAGATTATACTTTCAATGTGGAAGAATATTTTAGCACCCTTTTTTCCTTAAAAGAGAAATACAAAGAAGAAATAAAAATTTTAATGGGAGTAGAAATTGGTCTTGGCCCAGATATTTCCCAGTGGATGGATACCTTTATTGAAGAAACTCCTTTTGATTTTGTTATTGGTTCCATCCATGCTTTAGACGGCTTAGATATTTCTTTACACCAAGAAGATTTGGAGGAAAATACCCTCTCTTGGTACGAAAATTATTACACCACTATGTTAGAATGCGTTCGCAAGACAAAGAATTTTCACGTTTTAGGTCATATTGACTATATTGATCGCTATATGAAGAATCCAGATAAAATTCCTCCTTACGAACAATTTGCCTCTATCATTGATGAAATTTTGAAAGAAATTATTCGTACAGGCCGTGGCATTGAAATGAACACGGCAGGAATTCGTCGAAATTTAGGATATGCCAATCCAAAGGATCGAATTTTACAACGCTATTTGGAATTGGGGGGTACGATTATTACCACCGGATCGGATTCTCATTTTTCTAAACATATTGGCAGCGATATTGATTTGGCTTGGAATCATCTAAAGGAAATGGGATTCGAAGAAATTTTCTATTTCGAAAACAAAACCCTCTATAAAAGAAACATTACAAACTTTACATTGTAAAAATTTTCTATCTTATTTTTATCCTAATCTTTTATTCCATTTAATTCTCCATTTACCTCCAAAGATTACACTATTTCGTAGAAATGAATAAATCTTTGGAGGTATTTTATAATGAAAAAAACGATTCGTATTGTCTCTGCTGCCCTGGCTTTAACTCTTGGCGCTTCCTCTGTTCCCGTACAAGCCCAAGCTGTAAAGGATTATGGGAAGGCCAAAAATGTCATTGTGATGATTCCCGACGGAATGAGCATCGAAGCAGCCACTTTGGCTCGTTGGGTTGATGAAGACCATCAGTTGGAAATGGATGAATTGGTAACTGGATTGGTTCGTACAAACAATGCAAACACTCCTATCGCTGATTCCGCACCAGCTGGTACCGCTATGGCTACAGGAAACAAAAGCCAATCTCCCTATGTAGGTGTTTATCCTTCTCAAGGCGGAATGCCTGGAGCGGAAAATTTTGACGAAAATCGTAGCGGCTCCCCTATAGCAAACCATATTGAAGCGGCAGAAAGATTAGGAAAAAGCACAGGTATTGTTTCTACTTCAAATGTACAACACGCCACACCGGCTGATTTCTCTGCACATCACCCCAACCGAAACAATTTCGATTCCCTTGCAGAACAACAGGTTTTCCAAGGAATGGAAGTGGTATTGGGAGCTGGATCCACTAGCCTTATGAAAGAAAAACGTCAAGACAAAGAAGATTTAATTCAAGAAATCAAAGATCAAGGCTACCAATATATGACTCGTCCAGAAGAATTAAAAAACATTACTTCTGAGAAAATTTGGGGAATGTTTGACCCAGATGCTCTAGCCAATGATTGGGACCGCGATTCTTCAAAAGAGCCTGCTTTATCTGAAATAACCCAAGCAGCCCTTACTATTTTATCTAAAAATGATAAAGGATTCTTTTTAATGGTTGAAGGATCAAAAATCGACTGGTCTGCTCATGCCAACGATCCAATGGGAGTTGTTTCTGAAATTTTGGCTTTCGATAAAGCGGTAGCAACGGCCAAAGAATTTGCAAAAAGCAACGAAGACACCGTTTTAATCGTAGCCTCTGACCATGGAACCGGCGGGCTTACTTTAGGAAATAGCTCCACCTCTAGCGGATACGATAAAAAGCCTCTTAATGAATTTACCGATTTGATTCGCAATGCCAAAAAAACAGGCGAAGGAGCCGCTGCTTTATTAAATGAAGATCGTTCCAATGCAGCTGCCGTTGCAAAAGATGTTTTTGGTATCGACTTAACCGCAGATGAAATTGAAAAAATGAAAAATACAAAAGACGGAGACGTTGCCTTCGGACAAATTATTAGTGCTCGCTCTGCTATTGGATGGACTACAGAAGGTCATGTAGGAGGAGATGTTGCCCTTTACTGTTACGCCCCAAAATCCGTTCTTCCTCTTACTGGATTGGTTCACAACTCTGAAATCGGACAATATATTTCCAGCATTATGGGCACAGATCTAAACGCCCTATCTCAAGAATTATTCATCTATTCTAGAGCGGCCTTTGAACAAAAAGGCGCCCAAGTAAACTTTAACTATAATGAAGGAAATCCTATTTTGGAAATCACAAAAAATGGCGTACAATACAACTTTCCTACCAATCGAAACTACGCCATCGTCAATGGAGAAAAACAACCTATTGGAGGCCTTACTGTCTTCACTGGCGAAAAAATCTACGTTCCTCAAGGAGCTATCGATTTAGTAAAATAAACATTTCACACTCCTCGTTTCACAATTTAGATAAAAAAGAGTCCCCTATTTTTTAGGGGTTCTTTTTTTGCTTTAGTTCAGTAAAAAATATTGTATTCTTTTTATTAAACTATGGCTTATTTCTTAAGAGACGAGTATAATAATCTTTAAGTTGACGACTATATAATTTTACTGACGATTATATCGTTATAATAGGAGGTACTATGAAAAAATCTTTGGCATTGAAATTAATTGAAAATCATCTATTGTCTGGAACTTTGGCTTTTGGAGAAGAGGTGTCCTTAAAAATAGATCAGACTTTAACGCAAGATAGCACAGGAACCATGGTTTATTTGCAGTTGGAAGCTATGGATGTGGAGGAAATAAAAACAGATCTTTCCGTTGCCTATATTGATCACAATATGTTGCAAGCAGGATTCGAAAATCCTGACGATCATTTATTTATCCAATCGGCCGCGGCAAAATATGGTTTGGTTTTTTCAAAACCGGGTGGAGGAATTTGTCATCAAGTTCATTTGGAACAATTTGCCAAACCGGGAATTACCCTTATTGGCAGCGATTCCCATACGCCTACAGCAGGAGCCCTTGGCGCTTTGGCCATTGGAGCGGGTGGATTAGACGTTGCCGTTGCCATGGCTTCTGGAACCTACACCATTCGAATTCCAAAAATTTACAATATTAAACTTTCCGGCTCTCTTCCCCCTCATTCCAATGGAAAAGATGTTATTTTAACTATTTTAGGAAAATTAACCGTTAAAGGTGGAACTGGATTTATTATGGAATATTCTGGAGAAGGCGTCTCCTCTCTTTCTGTTACAGATCGTGCCACCATTTGTAATATGGGAGCGGAACTCGGAGCGACTACTTCCCTATTTCCATCAGATGAAAATACAAAAGATTTTTTAGAAAAACACAACCGGGTCGAAGATTTCCTCCCATTATCTGCTGATGAAGACGCTTCTTACGATGAAGTCTTAGAAATCGATCTTTCTAAAATTGTTCCTTCTGTGGCAAAACCTCATTTACCCGATCAATTTGAAAAAGTAGAGGATTTACCAAAAGTAAAAGTGGATCAAGTGGCCATTGGTTCTTGTACCAACTCTTCTTTCCAAGACATGATGAAAGTGGCTTCCATTTTGGAAAACCGCAAAGTGCATCCTGATGTATCTTTGGTTATTTCTCCAGGATCTGCTACCATTCTTTCTCATTTAGCCGCCAATGGCGCCTTAAACACAATGATTCAAGCCGGCGCAAGAATTTTAGAATCCTCTTGCGGCCCTTGTATTGGAATGGGTCAAGCTCCAAAATCCGGCGGCGTTAGTTTGCGTTCTTTCAACCGAAATTTCAAAGGACGAAGCGGCACCATGGACGCCCAAATTTATATTGCCAGTCCAGAAACTTGTGCCACTTCTGCCGTTTTGGGATACATCGCTTTGCCTTCTGAATTGGAATACGAAACCCAAATTGAAGAGCCAAAATCCTATAATCACGCCACTTCGTATTTGATCCCTCCTGTGGAAAAATCACTACGTCCAAAGGAAACCATTATGGGACCAAATATTAAACCATTCCCTATTGGAAAACCAATGGAAGATGGCATAAAAAAAGTTGTTTTATTTAAGGGCGGCGACAATATTACAACCGACGACATTTGCCCTTCTAACGCAAAATTATTGCCTTACCGTTCCAATATTCCTCACTTATCCAACTTTGCTTTTTCTACTCTTATTGATGATTTCAAAGAAAGAGCCGAAAACAACGAGGGCGGAATTGTTGTAGGAGGAGAAAACTATGGCCAAGGATCCAGTCGAGAACATGCTGCCTTGCTACCGCTGTATCTCGGAGTAAAAGCCGTTGTTGCCAAATCTTTTGCCCGAATTCATCGTTCCAACTTAATTAATGCAGGAATTTTGCCTTTGGTATTTGAAAATCCAGAAGATTATGACCGAATTCAAGAAGGAGATCTTCTCGAACTAAAAAATCTTTCTTCTGCTATTTCAATGGACACCTTAGAAATAATAGATGCGACTCAAGATTTTACCTTCAATGTAAAAGGAAATTTCACCGAACGAGAAATCGACGTATTAAAAGCCGGCGGATTCTTAAATTACGCCAAAAATAGAAAGTAGGACTGCCATGAGAACTATTACTTGGATTCCTGGAGATGGAATTGGCCCCGAAATTTCAGACGCTACCATTTCCATATTAAAAGCCGCAGGGGCTCCTTTGGAATATGAATTTGCCTACGCGGGAGGCACCGTTTTTGAAAAAGAAGGAACCTACATTCCTGAAAAAGTATTTGAAAGCATTGAAAAAAATAAAATTGCCTTAAAGGGTCCCATCGAAACGCCCATTGGGAAGGGATTTCGCAGTATCAATGTAGAGCTTCGAAAAAAATATGACCTCTACGCAAATATCCGTCCCATTAAGGCCCCCGGCCCTATCCCCTTAAAATTTGAAAATGTAGATTTTATCCTATTTCGAGAAAATACCGAAGATTTATACATGGGTTGGGAAGAAAAAATTAGCGAAAACGAAGCCCATTCCATTAAAGTCATTACAAGGGAAAAATCTGAGCGAATTGTTCGGGCCGCCTTTGATTACGCCAAACAATTTGGCCACAAAAAAGTCACCGTAGTAACCAAAGCCAACATTATGAAATTAACCGACGGATTGTTTTTGGACTGCGCTCGAGAAGTTGCCAAAGAATATCCTGAAATCCAATTGGAAGAGATGTTGATTGATAATATGTGCATGCAATTGGTTATTCGCCCAGAATCTTTCCAAGTGGTTGTTACAGAAAATCTTTACGGAGACATTCTTTCAGATTTAGGGGCTGGTTTGGTTGGTGGTTTGGGGCTTGTTCCTGGAATGAATAAAGGAAAAGACATTGCCATTTATGAATCCATTCACGGATCTGCCTTAGATATTGCAGGGAAAGATTTAGCCAATCCAACTGCCATGGTATTAACCGCTTGCTTGCTTTTGGACGATATAGGAGAAAAAGAATGTGCTGATAGAATTCGAAAAGCCATTGAAAAAACTTTGTCCAATAAAGAAAATTACACAAAAGATTTAGGGGGATCATTGACTTGTTCTGCCTACACAAAAAAAATTATTGAAAATCTATAGGAGTTTGAAATGAATAATACGGATGCTCGATTAAGGGAATTCTCTCAAAAAATTATTGAGAGAAATTCCATAAAAAAAGATTTATACGATAAATACGATATTCGCCACGGCTTGCGAAATAGCGATGACACAGGGGTTTTGGTTGGAATCACAAGAGTGGGTTACGTTTCTGGTTATGATAAAGTTGACGGAAAAAAAGTACCCGCTCCTGGAGATCTAATGTATCGTGGCTATTCTGTTGCCGACTTAGTCCACGATTTTCAGGAAACTGGACGATTGGGCTATGAAGAAGTAGCTTTTCTTTTGCTATTTGGTAGTTTGCCCACAAAAGAAGAACTCTCTTTCTTTCAAAATTTACTCATTGAAGCCCGAGAATTTCCAAAGGGATATATTGAAGATGTCATTCTAAAAATTCCCGGAAAAAACATTATGAACAAGATGATGCGTTCTATGTTAACTCTTTACAGTTACGATGAAAATCCTGAAAATACCGACACAGAAAATGTTTTGCGCCAAAGTATTGATTTGATTGCGAAGATGCCCATTATTATGAGCTACGCCTATCAAGCCAAACGCCATTATATTGATGGAGAAAGTTTGGTTATCCATTATCCCGATAAAAACAAATGCATTGCACCAAATATTTTGCATTTGATTCGTCCAAGTTCTCAATATACAGAAGAAGAAGCCAAACTTTTGGATTTAATGCTTATTTTACACGCCGAGCATGGTGGCGGGAACAACTCTACTTTTGCCACTCACGTTGTATCCTCTTCCGGCACCGATACATATTCTGCCATTGTCACCGGTCTTGGTTCCTTAAAAGGTCCACGTCACGGGGGCGCCAATCTTATGGTTTCTTCCATGTTAGAGGATTTATCTTCCAATATTCGCAACCTTCATCACGAAGGGGACATTGAAGATTATTTACGAAGAATTTTGGCTTGTGATGCCTTTGATAACAAAGGATTGATCTATGGATTGGGACATGCCGTCTATACACTAAACGACCCCAGAAAAGATATGTTAAAGGAACAAGCCCGTACATTAGCCGAAGAAAAAGGATATGGGGACCAATACCATTTCCTTGAACTTGTGGAAGAAATTGGAGGCCGTTTATTGCAAGAAAAACGTGGCATCGACTATCCAGTTTGCGGGAACATCGACTTGTATTCTGGATTGGTTTACGAGATGCTAGGCGTTCCAAAAGATTTATATACCCCTCTATTTGCTGTAAGTCGTATGGCTGGTTGGTGTGCTCACCGTTTGGAACAAATTCAAGACAAACGAATCATCCGTCCTGGCTACGTTCATTTGAATTCCCATAAGAAATATCAAAAATTAGAAAATCGTTGCAAATAGTCTTTCTTTACAATCCTCCTAAATTCTAGTACCATAAGGGTATGAAATTTAGGAGGATTATTTTGAAAAAACTTTTGTTATTTTTGGACCGATTTGGCATTGTCATGGCCTTTGGATATGGGATTTTACGTTATGTTGTTTCTCGAAATCCCCATGGAGAAATCAGCTCCAATTTGATTGTATTTGTCTTTATTGGAATTTTATGTGTGTATCTATTGGGAAATTATCGCCAAGATAAAGAAAATGTAGAAAAAATAAAAGAGGACGCCATTTCCGTCCGTCCTTTAGAAAAAAATCTATTGTATGTGCTTTTGGCCCTGCCTATTCTTACTCTACTCTTTTCTCCCTTGGGAATCGTAAACTATGTCCGTTCGGATGGAAATCTACCGTTAGCCACTGTGGTATTAAGTCAATTTGTGGTATTTTTTCCTGTTTATGCTCTAATTGTTCCTATGCTTTTACGGAAAATTTTAGGCATTCAATTAAAAGTGGTGGAACGAAATAATAAATACTAAAAGCCCCTAGACCATTTGGTCAGGGGTTCTTTTTTTAATATAAAATTTGAACAAAAGAAGGAACAATGGAAATTTCTACTGGCAAACTTGGCCCTGGATCTCCATCAATATCCGTTGGAATCTCTATTTCCTCTGAAGAGATTTTCAAAGAATTCGTCATAAAAAATTTTACTTTTTCATGTTCTTCCAATCCTCCTTCATATCCCTTTCGCACCATTTGGAGCAAATCCATAGATCCCATTTCCTCAAACAAATATACGTTAAATAGCCCATCGTTTGCCTCATTGGCCCCTTGGGCAAAATGCAATTCCTTTACTTGCGTCGTCATACTAACCACAACGTGGCTGTAATTTTTTTCCCAACTTTTTCCTTTATTTTCTATCCTTAATGAGTGCATAGCAAAATCCATCCCATTGGCTAAGATTTCCTTTACATAGGCCCATTGTCCCATGGTTTTCTTTAATCCACGATCCGTATCTTGAATCAAGCGAGGAATATCGCCCAAAGAAAAACTATAGCCAAAATATTCTTCGTTGGCCTTCCCAATATCAATCCAACGCCATTGTTCAAAATCCATGGATTCTATCCATTCTTCAGGATTGGTAGAAATCCCCAGTCCACCGGCGATTAAGTTGCCCGTTCCCATAGGAACAATTCCTAAAATCGGACGTTTTTTCCCACGAGCAAGGCCTTGGAAAGCATCGTTTAGGGTCCCATCTCCTCCAAATAAAAACAAATGGGTCGTCTCATTATCGCAGGATTCATGAGCCTTCTGAATCAAATCCTCTTGGCTTTTTGTTTCCAGTACCCCTACCTGAGAGCCCGATTTTTCCAAACGTTCTTTCAATATTTGTACATATTCAGCGGCTTTTCCTTCCCCCGCTTTTGGATTCCACAATATACGCCCTTTCATTTCCTTCCTCCTATGAACAAAAAAAGACCTATAATAGGTCCTCTTTTGATAAAATCTTCCAATCTCTATATCGTTCCAATTCTTCGGAAAATTTTGAAATTAAATAGGTTAATACAGCCAAATCATCTGTCCAACCAATTCCTAAAATAAAATCTGGAATCATATCCAAAGGATTTACCAAATACAGGATTCCCGCAACAATCATGAGCATGTTTTTCTTACTAAAGGCACGATAACTTCCTTTGAAAGTATCCCGCGCCAAATGGACAAGATCAAAAACATCCCCTTGAATGTCTCCAAATTTTTTATTCCCTTTTACAATTTCCAAACCACTTTTCATCGTCTTGGAAAAACGTTCCGGATTTCCTACAATCTTCTTTGCTTTTGGCAATAATTTTATAATTCTTGATGCCGCTTTAATACGCATCCCTCTTTCTTATGTGAAGTAATCGCATATTAAACGATTCTACTCTAAAAATACCCGTTTTTTTAGTAAATCAACCAGACTTACGAACACCAAGATTCATCTTTTGGATTTTTTCTCCATTGATCTAAACGCTTTACTTCTTCCTGAGATAGAATTCCTTTTTCCAATGCCAATTCTACAAGAGTAGGAAAATCACTTAAACTTTCATGAGAAAATCCCGCTTCTTTGAAATTTTCTTTGCAAGAATCCATGGCATAAGTGAAAATAGAAACAACCCCTAAGACTTCTAATCCTGCTTCTCTTGCAGCTTTTGCCGCTTCAATGGAAGATCCGCCCGTAGAAAATAAATCTTCAATAACTACCACTTTTTGTCCCTTTTGGAAATCTCCTTCAATTTGTTTGCCTTTTCCATGGTCTTTTGCCTTGCTGCGGATAAATCCTGTAGGCAAGTCCATTTCCCAAGCCATAATAGAAGCGTGAGGAATGCCCGCCGTAGCCGTTCCCAAAATTCCTTCCACCTCTGGATATTTTTCCTTTACCAATTGGATCAATCCTTCTTCAACAATTTTTCTCTCCTTTGGATAACTTAACAAAAGGCGATTGTCACAATAAATGGGACTTTTAATCCCAGAAGCCCAAACAAAAGGTTCTTTTGGAGATAAAGAAACCGCCCCAATATCCAACAACAATTCCGCTACTTTTTTCATTTATTTTTCCTCCCCGATAAATGCTTTACAAATCATCTCATAGGCTTCCTTTGGATTTTCTGCTTTGGTGATAGGGCGACCCACTACAATATAATCTACGCCCCACTCTTTTGCCTCTTCTGGTGTTACTACGCGAACTTGATCCCCCACTTCGGCATCTTTTGGGCGAATTCCTGGACAAACCAAAACAAAATCTTCTCCCAATTCTTTCCGCAATTTCTTTCCTTCCATGGCAGAACATACGACACCATGAAGGCCGTTTTCTTTTCCTAAGGTCGCATATTTCAATACCACTTCTTCTAGGGAATAATCCTTTTGAATTAACAATTCCTCCTTCATTCTCTCTTCAGAAGTAGAAGTTAACATGGTTACGCCAAGTAAAATGGATTCGCTTTGGGTTTCCTCAATGGCACGAACCGCCTCTGAAACCATTTTTCCACCCCCAGCCATATGAATATTGGTCATATCTACGCCCAATTTACTTAAAGAACGAATCCCCCCATAAACCGTATTGGGAATATCATGAAGTTTCAAATCCAAGAACACTTTATGGCCGCGTTTTTTGAATTCTCGTACAATTTCTGGTCCCTCACTATAGAACAATTCCATGCCAATTTTTACATACACTTCTTCTCCCAAAGACGCAACCAAATCCAATGCTTCTTTTCCTGTGGCAAAATCCAAGGCAACAATAACATCTTTTCCCATAATATCCTCCTTAAAATCCATTTTTTCTTCTTCCCATAGAAAAACCCCCTTAAAAAGGAGGTCTTTTTTATTGTAAGAAAGACGCTTCTTTGGCGTAATCATCCATTTGTTTTAGCTCTTCTTCCGAAAAACCAAAGCGTTCTTTGGCAATCTTTCTCTCTTTTAATAAATTTGTATTGGATACAGTATTATTATCCGAATTCAAAGTAACACGCACCCCGCGATCAAACAATTCTTTTACGGGATGATCTTTCAAATCTTCTACTAATTTTGTATCTCCATTGCTAACAATACATACTTCCAAAGGAATCTTCTTCTCAGCCAAATATTCTACCAATTTATCGTCTTCAATAGAACGAACTCCATGGCCGATTCGTTTTGCCCCAAATTCCAAGGCTTTCCACACAGATTCAGGACCTGCAGCTTCTCCCGCATGAATGGTAAAAGGAACCTTTAATTCTTTGGCTTTTGCAAATAAATTTTCAAAATTTTCCGTTGGGAATAAGGCCTCTGCACCAGCTAAGTCGAAGGCACACACAACATCCCCCAACATTTCTGCTGCGATTTCTAGAGTCTCAAAATTTTCTTTTTCGTTGGAATCTCCACGCATAGCACATAAAATCAATCCCAAACGAATGGAAGGATATGTTTCCATGGCTTTTTTTACACCAGAGATAGCCGCTTCTACTGCTTCTCTTTGTGACATTCCCTCTTGAGTGTGAAGTTGAGGTGCGAAACGAATTTCTCCATATTCCAGTCCCATCTTCGCCAAATCTTCTCCCAATTCAAAGGCAATTCTCTCCATCCACTCTTTGTTTTGCAAAAATTCCAATGGAAGAGCAAAACGCTCCAAATATTCATTTAAGCTATCGCAATCTTCTGGAACGATCATTTTATCTTTAATCTCTTCCAATGTTCCAATTTTTATATTTTTTTCTTTGGCTAGTTCTTCCACCGTTTCTGGACGCAAAGAACCATCCAAATGCAAATGCAATTCACGCATTGTTTCACTTCCTGTCTATTTTATTTTTCTTCTATTTCTATTTCATGGGCTGGTTTTCCGCTCTTTATCTCTAGCTGTCCAATTAGGAAAGAGGACACTAACGTTGTTAAAAGAGAAAATACCAAACGCCTTGGCGCAATGTAGGCCAAAGATAACAATAAGACCACAAAATCAGTGGTTAAATAGGAGCGACTCATAGGCCATTTCATTTTCTTTGAAATCACCATCGCTAGAGCGTCATCCCCACCAGCGGCTCCACCAGATATAACAACCATTCCACAGCCAATTCCTATGAAAATACCGCCCACAACGGACGCAATCAAAGGATAATTGTATAAATTGGGCAAAATTGGTCCGATTAAACTAAAAATTTTATAGAAAAAGGCAAAAGAAAAAGATGCCACCAAGGCCCTTTTCAAAAAAACTCGCCCCATTAACTTTAGTCCAAGAGCGTAACAGGCAATATCCAAAAGAGGACTTACAATGGCTGGATCCCAACCTAAGACATTTTGGCAAAACAATACCATTCCCAAAACGCCACCTTCGGTAATCTTAGAAGGCCCATGGATATTTACCATCCCAAAGGACATAATACACGTTCCCAAAACAATTCGTAAAAAAGTTTTTGGGTTCAAACCCAAAGCTCTCCATCCCTTGCTTTCCATAAAATACTCCTTATCATAAAACATTAGAAAATTCTCTAAAACCTTATGATGGTAGTTGATGCTTTTTTGTTTGGTTATTTTTTCTTGTAAAAACTCTGAGTTTCTTACGAATTTTTTCTCCTTTAGACTTACCACATCAGGCAAAAATTAGGCTCTTCTCATCCGTAGACATCAGATAAAAACTACCGAATTCGGTAACCATCTTTCTTTACATATAGAATTATTATATCACAGATTTCCAATTCCTGAAAAGCATAGAAAAAGAGATGGCATAGCCATCCCTTTTATACCAAGGCAAGAGCAATCCTCTCTCGTTCTAAATCCAATGTAATGATTTCAACTTCTAAAGATTCTCCTACTTCCACTTTATCATAAATGGAACCGCCCCCACGTTTTTCCAAGATTTTTCCAATGTGAAGAAGTCCCGATTTTTTGATTCCAATATCTACAAAAGCACCAAAATCTACAACGTTTCGTACAACTCCTTGCAATTTCAGCCCTTCTTTCAGATCTTTCATTTCCATCGCCGTACGTTTTAAGGCCACATTTCCCAAATCTTCCCGAACGTCACGACCTGGCTTTTCCAATTCCTTTTTAATATCTTCCAAGGTTAGTTCCCCTACATCCAAAGCTTTGATTTTTTCTGCTTTTTCAGAATTAGAAAGCTCTTCATTCATTAAAATTCGAGCAATTTCGTAGGACTCTGGATGAACTCCTGTGTTATCCAAAATTTCTGTGCTCTCAGGAATTCGTAAAAACCCGGCTGCCTGTTCAAAAGCCTTTGGTCCAATCCCCTTCACATCCTTTATTTGCTTTCTATTTTCAAAAGGACCATTCTCATTTCGATAATCTACAATATTTTGTGCCGTTTTCTTTGTAATTCCAGAAATATGACTTAACAAAGGAACGGATGCCGTATTGATATTTACCCCTACATGGTTTACGCAGGCTTCAATCACGCCACTTAGTTTTTCATCCAAAGATTTTCGATCCAAATCGTGTTGGTATTGTCCTACCCCAATATGTCTCGGTTCGATCTTTACCAATTCCGCCAAAGGATCTTGCAATCTTCGCCCAATGGAAATGGCACCACGAACGGTTACATCCAAATCTGGAAATTCTTCTTTTGCCAAAGGAGACGCGGAATAAACACTAGCACCATCTTCGTTGACAATGGCATATTCTACATCCATTTTATTTTCTTTCAACACAGTGCTTACAAACAATTCCGTTTCATAAGAAGCCGTTCCACTTCCTATGGCAATGGCGTCGATTTTATATTTTTTCAATAATTCAGGAAGAATTTTTTTCGCTCTCTCTTCTCCTTTTTTATCGTTTAAGTACAAAATAGAATTTTCTAAGTACAATCCATACTCATCTAAAATCGCCACCTTACAACCCGTACGAACCCCTGGGTCAATGGCTAAAATTCTGGCGTTACGAAGAGGTGGCGACAACAAAAGGGGACGTAAATTTTTCCCAAAAACTTCAATGGCACTTTTTTGTGCTTCTTCCGTTTTTTCTCCTCGCAACTCTCGCTCCACAGAAGGGAAAATCAATCGTTTTAGGCTATCTTTTGCAATTTCTTTCGCCATTTCCTTCTTGTCTTCTTGGGGACGGAAAACTTGTAGAATCAAAGAAATCAAAACCTCTTCCTCCGCCTGCAAAGAAACTTTCAATGCGCCGAGTTTTTCTCCACGGTCCATAGCCAAAATCCTATGATTTTGTGCCCGAGAATATTTTTCTTTTCGATCAAAATACATGGCAAAAGTTGCATCTTCTACTTTTCCGGCTTCTGTATAAAATACGGCATTTCTCTTTAAGAATTTTTTCAGAATCATACGAACCGTTGCGTTGTCTTGATAAATTTCCGCCACGATATCTTTTACCCCTTGTAGCTTTTCTTCGTAGGATAATTCCTCTTCCAACTCCGCCGTCTCCAAGGCATGTTCAAATTTTTCCATCGTATGATTGGACAAAAACTCCATGGCAAAAGGCTCTAGTCCCTTTTCTTTGGCTATGGTTGCACGAGTTCGTTTCTTTGGCTTATAAGGACGATAAATGTCCTCCAACTCTGCCATAGTCTCCGCTTTATCCAAATCTTCTTGAATCTTTTCTGTAAGATTTTCCTGTTCCATAAGAGTTTTTACAATGGTTGCTTTTCTTTCTTCCAAAGATACCAAAAGATTTCTACGTTCTGTTAAGGCCCGTAACGTTTCATCTTCCATATTTCTCGTTACTTCCTTTCGGTAACGAGCCACAAAAGGAATGGTATTTCCTTCATCAAATAAAGCCAAAATCGACTCCATTACCTCTGGTGTTCTTTGAAATTCTTCTGCCAGTCTATTTGTAATATTCATTTTGCCTCCATAGGAAAAAGAGAGGATTTCCCCTCTCTTTTCTTAATTTTTCTTGTCTGCATTTTCTTCTAAATATGCATTAATAAATGGATCCAAATCCCCGTCCATTACACGACTCACATCTCCAACCTCTTCATTGGTTCTATGATCTTTTACTAAAGTGTAAGGATGGAATACATAGGAGCGAATTTGAGAGCCCCAAGCAATTTGAGAATAATTTCCTTGTAAATCTTCGATTTTCTCTTTTTGCTCTTCTTCTTTCAAGGCAATTAATTTCGCCTTTAACATATTCATTGCAGTTTCTCTGTTTTGAATTTGGCTTCGCTCATTTTGACATTGCACAACGATGCCTGTAGGAATATGAGTAATACGAACGGCACTATCCGTTGTATTAACGTGTTGTCCACCGGCTCCACTGGCACGGTAGGTATCCACTTTAATATCTTCGTTATTGATTTCAACGTCTGTATCTTCATCAATAACAGGATACACATCCACAGAAGCAAAAGAGGTGTGACGTTTTTTTGCTGCATCAAAAGGAGAAATTCGAACCAAGCGATGTACCCCTTTCTCTGCCTTAATATATCCATAGGCATGAGGCCCACTCACTTGCAATGTAGCCGATTTAATCCCGGCCTCGTCCTCTTTCAACAAATCCAAAAGTTCTACTTTGTATCCCTTTTTCTCTGCGTAACGACGATACATTCTTAAAAGCATATCGGCCCAATCTTGAGCTTCAGTTCCACCGGCCCCTGCATGGATCGATAGAATCACATCATTGTCGTCGTATTCTCCATTTAGAAGAGTTTCTAACTTGAAAACAGAAGCATCCTTTTCTACCTCAGCAATATTTTCTTTTAGTGTGGAATAGAAAGAATAATCGTCTTCTTCTTCCATTAATTCCAACAATACATTGGCTTCTTCAATTTTTTCCATTAAATTATCGTATTTATCAATGCGATCTTTTAAGGAATTTTGTTTCTTTATCACTTTTTGAGCGGCTTGGCTATCGTCCCAGAACCCCGTTTCCATCGTTTTTTCTTCAATGGCTTTGGCCTCTGCTCGTAACGTTTCAATATCTAAACTTTTTCCCAATCGCTCCACTAAATCTCTAGATTGATCAATTCGTTCCCGGTCTAAAAATATATTTTGCTCCAAATCCCATACACTCCTTATGCATTTTTCCCGTGACAGTTTTTATATTTTTTTCCACTACCACATGGACATGGATCGTTACGTCCTACTTTCTTTTCCTGACGACGAATTGGTTCTTGTACCCCTGTATCTGGGTTTGGTGTTTTGCTTTCCTTTGCCACTTGAACCCTTTGTACTTTTTCAGGATTTACCACATGGAATAACAAACGAACGGTATCTTCACGAATGGCTTCGTTCATTTCTTCAAACATATCAAATCCTTCGTTTTGATAAGCGCGAACGGGGTCAATTTGTCCTACAGCACGCAATCCAATCCCTTGGCGCAATTGGTCCATAGCATCAATGTGATCCATCCATTTTTGGTCAACGACTTTCAAAAGTACCACACGTTCCACTTCACGGAAGCGTTCCTCTCCGAACTCTTCCTCCTTCACAGCATAATATTCTTTGGCTTTTGCCTTAAACATCTCTTTCAATTCCGCTGCCGTTGCATTTTCATGTCCATTCATGAAATTTTCGTCAAAATCAAAAGTATTGCGGCCAAATAAATACAAAGCTTCATAATCTATATATTGTTTATGATTATCGTCCAGCTTCACATTGAAATCTATAGTAGAATCAATCAATTCCTCTGTCATTGTAGCAATGCTATCCTTGAAGTCTTCCCCTTCTAAAACTTTGCGGCGTTCTCCATAGATAACTTCTCTTTGCTTATTCATAACATCGTCATATTGAAGAACGTGTTTACGAATACTAAAGTTGTTTCCTTCTACTTTTCGCTGAGCACTTTCAATTAAGCTCGTTAAAATTTTATGCTCAATGGCTTCATCTTCTGGCGCATCGATTTTTTCCATAACATTTTTGAATCGATCCCCCGCAAATAGACGAATTACTTCATCATCCGCAGAAATATAGAATTTGGTACTACCTTCGTCCCCTTGACGACCGGCACGACCACGTAACTGATTGTCAATACGGCGGGATTCGTGACGTTCTGTACCGATAATATGCAAACCACCGGCTTCAATAACTTTTTTTGCTTCTTCGTCGGTTTCTTGTTTGTATTTTGCTCTCGCTTCTTGGAATCTTCTACGAGCATCTAAAACTTCTTCGTCTTGTGTATCAAAATAACTATCAGACATTTCAATTAAGTTTGGCTCCATGCCTTCTCGTTCCAATTGTTGCTTCGCCATATGATCAGGATTTCCCCCTAGTACAATATCCGTACCACGACCTGCCATATTTGTGGCAATGGTTACAGCCCCTAGGCGACCCGCTTGAGCAACAATTTCAGACTCTTGGGCATGACGCTTTGCGTTCAAAACATTGTGTTTGATTCCATTTTTCTTTAAGAATTGAGACAACAATTCTGATTTTTCAATGGAAATGGTACCGACCAAAACCGGTTGTCCTTTTGCGTGACGCTCTACAATATCTTTTGTTACAGCACGGAATTTTGCCTGTTCATTGCGATAGATACTGTCGTCTCCATCTTTTCTGGCAATTGGTTTGTTCGTAGGAATTTCAACAACGTCCATTTTATAAATTTCACGGAACTCAGATTCCTCTGTCATCGCCGTACCTGTCATACCAGACAATTTCGTATACATACGGAAATAATTTTGGAACGTAATGGTTGCCAATGTTTTGGATTCTGCTTTTACTGGAATGCCTTCTTTGGCCTCAATGGCTTGATGCAATCCATCCGAATAACGGCGACCATACATTAAACGACCTGTAAATTCATCAACGATTACAATATCGTCCCCTTCAATTACATAGTCAATATCCAAATGCATCGTTCCTCGCGCTTTTAACGCTTGATGAATATGGTGCAATAACTCTTGATTTTCCATATCCATTAGATTTTCTACATTGAAATATTTTTCCGCTTTTTCGCTCCCCATATCAGTAAGAGTCGCCGTCTTTGCCTTTTCATCCACAACAAAATCAACCGTCTCTTCTCTAAATTCTCGATTGAAACGATCCATGTTTTCTTCACTTTGATCTTTAATACGATAAGATAAAGTATTTACAAAATTCTTCGCGTGAACGTATAAATCTGTAGATTCATCTCCTTGACCAGAGATAATCAATGGAGTTCTCGCCTCATCGATTAAAATCGAATCGACCTCATCCACGATACAATAGAACAAGTCCCTTTGTACCATGTTCTCTTTGTAAACAACCATATTATCACGAAGATAATCGAAGCCAAACTCATTGTTTGTACCATAAGTGATATCTGAATTGTAAGCTATTTTTCTTTCTTCAGGTGTCATATCGTGTAGAATACATCCCACAGACATTCCCAAGAAAGAATACAATTTTCCCATCCATTGTTTATCACGAAGGGCTAAGTAATCATTTACGGTTACAACATGAGCTCCTTTTCCTGCCAAAGCGTTCAAATACGTTGGCAATGTCGCTACTAAAGTTTTTCCTTCCCCTGTTTTCATCTCGGCGATTCTACCTTGGTGAAGGATGATTCCCCCCATAATTTGGACAGGGAAATGTTTCATTCCCAACACACGAGAAGAAGCCTCACGAACGGTGGCAAAAGCTTCTACCAAAACATCATCCAATGTTTCTCCGTTGGCTAATCTTTCTCTAAATTCAACAGTTTTATGTTTTAACTCCTCATCGCTGAGTTTTTGCATGGACTCGTCCAATGCAAGAACTTTATCAGCTATGGGTTTAATTTTTTTTATTTCACGGTCGGAATAACTACCGAAGATTTTTCCGAATATTCCCATTTCTATCACGTTCCTTTCCCTAAACATTTATTTTATCATAGAAGAGTGCTCTCATCCATTGAAACGGCTAAGTTTCGCAATAATTTCACTTAATCCAATTCCTCTGGATGATGATGAACGATACTAATCCATTTTCCGTCCACTAAAATTTTACGAACGCGTTTTTCAAACTCCATTCTTGTCATCCAAATAATGTGTTGGCATCCTTGACATTCCAATTTTATATCTGCCCCTTTTCGCAGAATCTTCCATTCATTTTCTCCACAAGGATGTCCCTTCTTCAAAGTAACCAAATCATTTAACTCATAATACAACCGATTCGTCATCCATTACTCCTTCTATAAATCTCCACCTTGGCTGAGCAATATTTTCCTCAATCATCGCCTCAATAATCGCTTGGCGTATTTGAAATTCTAGATCATATTGATCGCCCGCTTCAGACCATCCCACAATAGTTATTTGATACCCTTTTTCCGAATTATTTGTAACGCCCCACAAACTTGGGCCATAAGATGGGCGATCCAAATTTCGCAAAGGTTCCATGGCTTTTTCAAATATTTCCAATACTCGCTTCGGATTCTCCAAGCCGTCTACGGATACAATAACTTTTGCTCGCATTTTTCCACGACTTTGGTTGGTTACTACACGAATTTCCGAATTTGGGATAATGTGAAGAGATCCATCTACATCCCGTAATTTTGTTACACGAACTCCAACATCTTGCACATATCCTGTTTTTGTGGCACATTCCACAAAATCTCCCACACTATATTGATCCTCAAACAAAATAAAAAGACCTGTAATAAAATCCTTTACTAAGGTTTGTGCGCCTAAAGCCAAGGCAAAAGTACCAACCCCTGCTGTAGCCAATAAAGTGGAAGTATTAATGTCTAAAAAATTTAGAAAAATCAACGCCCCAACAATATACAAACCGTATCGAACCAAACTCGAAGCAATATTTGTCAACGTCAAAATTCTTCCATTGCTTGATTTTTTCTCTCGCTCTCTTCGATAAATTGCCTGTTCGGCCACCCCATCAAAAATCCGAATTAAAAGTTGTATCGCCACAACCAAAAGAATCGTTCCAACAACAATTCCTAGCAAATTAAGATTCTTCTCTTCATTTAGGAACAATCCCATTATTTCTTGTTTAGTCAATCTTATTTTCTCCTTCCTTAAATCGAGGAAGTTGAATTTCTTTCCCATGATTCCACATTTTTTTATGGAAAGTATAGGCTTTTACCTTGCGATCTGAGAAAGTCATCAAAATATTGTCTCCCATTTCCCAAATTTTTGCATTTTCCTCTAAACGAAAATGGAATGCTCTTGGGGACAATGGATTTCCTATTCCTTCGTTATTTCCATGAACATAGATACTGTTTTCCATATTTTCTATTTGATTTACATTAGCAGCAATGGCTTCATTCTCTATCTCTTCCAATTTTTTATTGTAAATTGTCAAAATCCCACTATGCAAAAGATAGATTTTAGACTTTCCAAAATAAACATCACTCATTAAAGGAATCTCTACACTTTGAATTTCCTCTCCGTCAATTAAGTACAAATTCTTTTCCGTAACCATCACTTCTTTTCCTTCGAAAAATCCAATTTCCATAGAAACCTCTCGAGAAAATTCCTCTTTCTCAAACTCCCCTGTATTCTTATACAAAGTCGTCTTATATCCTCCCGCCTCATTGGATAGCTCCGAAACAATAAAAGAATTCGAGTTTTCCACTTCATAGTCCAAAATATTATGATCGGTTTCAAACAAAATCTCCAAACCGCCAGAGCGATCTCCCAAATACAAAATCTCGCCCTTTTCTTTTTTCACATGAAGAAGAACATTTCCATTCTGTTCTGTTGCAGCAAAAAGTTCTCCCTCAACGGTATAAGAAATTTCCTCTACTCCTTCTTCGTCAAAAACCGTAACTTTTCTTAAATCCCCATCAAACAAAAGCACTTTGCTATCTCCAAAATAAGCAACTTGCCCTTCTCCTGTGCGGTCTACGGTTTCTACCGTTTCTCCTTTTTTATCCAAAAATTCCAAAGTATCCCCGTCCCAAAGGACCATCCGATTGGAACTCAAAATGTGAATCTCATCCAAGTCATATTCTACATTTTTTTGCCATTCCGGCTCTATTGTATAAACCCAATTCCAATTTCTTTTGAGAAAAATGGCCATTGCGATTATAATGATAAACAGGAGAAGCAATCTCCTAATTTGTTTGTTTCTCATTAAATAATCCTCCCGCTTCATTATATCCTAAGAAAAGGCGGATGAAAAGGGACGGAATCGGAGGTTACTATGTTATCAAATGAAAAATTAAAACTTATTTTTACGGAAAAGCCTTACAATTTTCGAAAGGACACTTCAGAAGTATTCATTCACGAACAAATTGAGAAAATAAAAGAAGAAAATTCCATTGAACCCGATGGTGTATTTTATCTAAACCAAATTCATTCCGACAAAATTCGTCCCATTCACTCTTTAGTCATGGGAACTCCCGGAGAATATGGACGCGTTGCGGGAAGTGGAGATGGAATGATTACCAACGTTCCAAACATTCTTCTTTCCATTCGAATTGCAGACTGCTGTCCTGTTTTGCTTTACGATCCTGTAAAAAATGTTCAAGCGGCCATCCATTCAGGGTGGAGAGGAACCCTTTTACAAATCACAAAAAAAGCCGTTGAAAAAATGGGAGATATTTACAGTTCTCATCCAGACAATATCCAAGCCTTTATTGGCCCATCTATTGGAATGGAACACTTTGAAGTGCAAGAAGACGTAAAAAAACAATGGGAAGAAACCTTTGACTTTGCCCAAGAAGTCTTGGAGAAAAAAGACGAAACCCATTGGAATATCAACCTAAAAGAAACCAACCGTAGAATTCTTCTCTTAGCGGGTTTGAAAGAAGAAAATATTACCGTTTCAGAAAGAGATACCTATGGAGATAAAAATCTTCATTCTTACCGAAGAGATCAACCCGACTACGGATTAAATTCTATGCTATCTATGATTCTTCCATCTTGACAAAACGATTCTATGCCCTTATACTAAATGAGTATTCATTTCGGGGGTGTAGCTCACTTGGGAGAGCGCTTGAATGGCATTCAAGAGGTAAGGAGTTCGATCCTCCTCATCTCCACCAAAGACCGGTCATTGTACCGGTCTTTTTTTTGCATTTTTCCATCCGCAGAAAAATCCCTTTTTCTTCTACAAAAATTTTCCAAAAAAAGCAACAACTCATTATACCCAAGCCTCTAAAATCGAAAATTTTAGGGGCTTTTTTTCATTCTTCTTTTCCCTTTGTGATAAAATCAAACTATATGGATTACGAAAAAATCTCTTAGAAAACAAAAGGAGAAGATTATGTTTACTATAAAACCCATTCCCGTTTCTGATTTGGAACCTTTATTGGAGGTCTACTTAAATTCCTATCCTGCTTTTAAGACTCTGGATTTAGATGGAATCGATTTTTATCGAAAGAAAACCCTCCATGAATTAGAAAAAGCAGAGGATATTGATTTCTTTGGCTGTTACGAAGACAATCGGTTAATTGCCTCTATGAAGATTATTGATTTTTCTATGAATTATTTTGGAGAAATGAGAAAAGCAAAAGGCCTTATGTCCCTTGCGGTTCATCCTTTTCATCGGAAAAAGGGAGTGGCTTTTCAAATGGTCCAATTCTTTGAAAATTTTTCCAAAGAATCTGGGGCATCTACTGCCATTCTCCTTCCTTTTAATATTTCTTTTTACCGAAATATGGGCTATGGTCTAGGAGCCAGGATGGATGAATATCATGTGGAAACAAAAAATTTGCCACCCTGTGAGGATTCCTCTCGCCTCGCCTATGTTCCAAGGGAAGATTTGCCGAAAATTTTAGATGCTTATCATTCTTTTGCCGAAAAAAATCATGGCACTCTTTGTCGTTTTAGTGAAGAAATCTTTTGGTTTGAACGAGATGAGGAAACTCTTGTTGTGGGAATTTATGAAGGACATTCTCTTTCAGCCTACATTCGCTATCATTTCGAAAATGGCCACGACAACAATTACACCCAAAATCGCATTATAGTGGATGAATTGGTTTACAATAATTCGAAGGAATTAAGAGAATTGATTGGATTCTTAGAGCGACAAAAAGACATGGTACAATCCGTTGTCCTTCGTTCTGGAAAAGAAGATTTCTACCATTTCATTCAAGATCCTCAGCATATTTCGAAGAATTACATTCCCTACGGCTATTTGCAAACCAATGTTTCTGCCGTGGGAAATATGTATAAAATTCTAGACTTAGAGAAATTTTTCCAAGATACTAGCCATCGAAAATTTCCCTCTACTTCTCTAAAATTGTCCATTACTCTCTTTGATGAAATTCAAAAAACGGAAGAGGAATTTTTCTTAACATTCCAAGAGAAGGAAGATCATTCTTCCCATTGGAAATTTTCAAAGGAAGGTTCTGGAAATGTACACTTAAAATGCAACCGGGCCACTCTCTCTGCCCTTCTTCTAAACGCGGCTTCTTTCCATTCTTTGGTTGAAATGGGATTGATTGAGCTAGAGGAAAAAGAGCTTGCTCAAGAGTTAGACCGCCTCTTCCACTATTTCCAAAAACCATTTAGCAATTCAGACTATTAAAAATTTCGGCTTCGGCCGATTTTTTTATTTCCATTATTGGATTTGACGATTCTTAATATTTTTTTCCCTTTAGATTTGGTATAATTTAAGCAATGTAAGAGAAAGGAAGTGGCCTTATGAAAGAATGTATCGTTGTATTTGACTCAGGAATGGGTGGAATAACGGCATTGATCAAAGCCATGGAAATGCTACCTCAAGAAAATTTTATTTTTTATGGGGATAATAAAAATGTTCCTTATGGGACAAAATCCTATGAAGAAATCCAAAAACTAATGGATCGCGTTATAGAGGATATTACGCCTTTTAATCCAAAATCCCTTGTTTTGGCTTGCAATACAGCGACGGTTTCTAGTGCAGAATATTTGCGAAAGAAATACAAATTGCCTATTATTGGGATGGAACCGGCTATAAAACCGGCCTTAATCGATCCTAAAGACCAAGACAAACGCGTTCTTTTGCTGGCAACAGAAGCTACTAGCCATTCAAAAAAACTTTCCCAATTGATTTCCAACGTAGACAAAGAAAGCCGTGTAGACATTCTTCCTATGCCAAGTTTAGTTCATTTTGCTGAAAATCTACAATTTGATGGTCCTGAACTTATGGAAGATATTCATTGTCTTTTGTCTTCTTACGATTTTAACGATTACAAAGCCGTTGTTCTTGGTTGTACCCATTTTATTTGGTACATTGATTTCTTCCACAAAATCCTTCCTCCACATATTCAGCTGGTGGATGGAAATGTTGGAACGATTCGCCAATTGTCTCGCCGAATTGTGCCTACAAGCGGCCAAGAGAAAGGCAGCGTGTCCATTTATTTTACAAAAACCATTACCCCTGAAAAGAAAAAATTTCTAGAGGAAGCTATCCCTAGAAAAATCCAGTGGTTGGATTCCAATAGCATGAAATAATTCAAAAACTACCCGATTTGTGGTAGTTTTTCTTACACAAAAGGAGAGAGTATGAAAATACGCGATATTTTACAATCCAAAAAATCTACATTGTCCTTTGAAATTTTTCCGCCCAACGAAAGGGTTTCCTTAAAAAGCGTTATGAATAGTGCCTCTCGTATGGCGGCTTATGAACCCGACTTTATGTCTGTGACCTACAAAGCCCAAGGAGGAAGCGGCGATCATACCGTCGAAATTGCCCATGCTCTGGATCATTTTATGGGGATTCCTGCCGTTGCCCATCTAACTTGTGTTACTACCGATAAAGAAGAAATTGACGCCATTGCCCATTCTATGAAAGAAAAAGGCGTGGAAAATATTTTGGCTCTGCGAGGGGATATTCCCGAAGGAGAAATCTTCCCTCATCCCAATCGTTACTCCTACGCTTATGAGTTGGTAAAGCGCCTAAAAGAAATTCATGATTTTTCTGTAGGAGTGGCTTGTTTTCCTGAGGGACAAAATGCTTCTGTATCCTTGGAACAAGAAGTTTTATGGCTAAAGGAAAAAGTTGCCTGGGGAGCCGATTTTATGACGACACAAATGTTTTTTGATAATGAAAAATTTTACCGCTTCTACGATCTTTTGGATAAACACCAAATCAATACGCCTATTATTGCAGGAATTATGCCCGTAACAAATGGCAAACAAATCAAGCGAATTGCAAAACTTTCCAACGCAAATATTCCTAAAAATCTACTCTCCATTTTGGATAAATATGGGGACGATTCAAAGGCTTGTTTAGAAGTTGGTTGCGCCTATGCCATGAATCAAACAGCTGAGCTTTTATCCCACGGAGTAAAAGGAGTTCATATTTATACCATGAATAAGCCTGAAATTGCCGAATCCATCTCCAGGGGAATCGGGAGTTTGTTCCGATGATTCCCTTGAAAGAAATCATCTCTCCCTTTTCCCTAAAAAAAGAAGATTTACGTCGCCACGAAATCTACCGTTATTTGGGATTCAAACCAGACTCTTTGGACCCAATTGTTGGAGAAAAAATCGAAAAAAACATCCTAGAACTTCTATCTGTAGCAGAAATCAAACACTACGGAGAAATTTTTCCGATTTCTTTTTTGGGAGAGGGAAAAATACAAATTGGCGCCTTGGAAATCCAGAGCCTTGTTTTGGAAAAAAATTTACAAGGAAGCGAATGCGTTTTTGCTTTTGGAATCACTTTAGGAATTGGTGTAGACCGACTTATTTATCGGAAAGACAAAATTTCCAAAGCCGATTCTATCCTTGTAGATGCCATTGCCATCGAAACCATCGAGACCGCGGCCAATACTCTCTGTAAAAATCTTGCGGAGTCCTTAGAACCCCTTGGTTATTTTACCAAACCAAGATTTAGCCCAGGGTTCGCTGATTATGGATTGGAAAACCAAAAAAATTTATTGGACTTTTTGCAACTTCACCGAAGAATTGGCGTCGGATTAACCCAAGGAAATATGATGATACCAACCAAATCTGTAACCGCCCTAATGGGAATTCACAAAAGGAGGGAACAAGAATGAATGTAATGACGGAACTAGAAAAAAATCTACTGTATTATGACGGAGCAACGGGAACCTATTTGCAAAATCATGGATTACAGGTAGGAGAAATTCCCGAACTCCTAAACATTACCCACAGCGAAATTTTAATTCAAATGCACCGGGAATATTTAGAAGCTGGAACCAATATCCTTTTGGCCAACACCTTTGGCGCTCACAGCCAAAAACTTTCTCCTTCCGGCTATACCACCGATGAGGTCATTGGAGCCGGAATCGCCAATGCACGAGAAGCCATTGCCCAATACGAAAAAGAAAATCCTTCCAAACCTCATTTTGTCTCCCTAGACGTGGGCCCATTGGGAAGAATTATGGAGCCTTTTGGCGATTTATCCTTTGAAGAAGCTTATGGCTTGTTTAAGGAAATTGTAGACGCAGGAGTTAAAGCTGGGGTAGATTTAATTACTATTGAAACCATGTCCGATTTATACGAACTCAAAGCCGCCATTTTGGCTGCCAAAGAAAACGCCTCTCTTCCCGTTTTTGTTACGGCTGTTTTTGAAGAAAATGGGCGAATGCTTTCTGGAACGGATGTAGAAACTTTTGTTACCACCGCAGAATCTTTAGGGGTTGATGCTTTGGGAGTAAATTGTTCCCTTGGACCAAAACAAATGCTTCCCATTGTAGAAGAAATTATAAAATATAGCCGAATTCCTGTTATCGTTCAACCCAATGCCGGTCTGCCAACCATTGTAGACGGGAAAACTCAATACGATATTACCGACGAAGAATTTAGCGATTATATGGTAGAATTCGCAGAAATGGGCGTTTCCGTTTTAGGCGGTTGTTGCGGAACCAATCCAGAATACATTCGCAAAATGACCACAAAAACCAAAGAAAAAAAAGTAGAGGGAGAACTTCCTTCCCCTTCTACAAAAATTTCTTCTTATGGAAAAACCGTCTCCTTTGGGAAAAAACCTCTTTTAATTGGAGAACGATTGAACCCTACGGGAAAAAAATCTTTGCAAGAAGCCATGAAAGCAGGGAAAATCGATTCCATTCTCTCCATCGCCTTGGAACAAGAAGAATTTGGGTGCCATATTTTGGATGTGAATTGTGGATTGCCAGAATTTGATGAAGAGAATTTCTTACCAAAAATTATAGGGGAGATCCAAGGGGTAACCTCCCTTCCCCTTCAAATTGACACGACCAATCCAAAAGCCATGGAAAAAGCCTGCCGAAAATACAATGGTCGCCCTCTCTTAAATTCCGTCAATGGAAAACAAGAATCTATGGACGAAATTTTTCCCATTGCTAAAAAATACGGCGCCGTTGTCGTTGCCCTTTGCTTAGATGAATCCGGCATTCCAAATACAGCAGAAGATCGCCTTGCCATTGCAGAAAAAATTCAAAAAGAAGCCGAAAAATATGGAATTGGTTCAGAATCTCTTGTCTTTGACCCCTTGGCCTTAACCATTTCAAGTGATGGCGAAAGCGCAAAAACTTGTTTGGAAACCATTCGCCTGCTTTCCGAAAAAGGATGGAATACAACCCTTGGAGTTTCCAACATTTCCTTCGGCCTTCCCTATCGAGATTTAATCAACGGAACGTTTTTCTCCATGGCCCTTTACGCCGGTTTAACCAGTGGAATTATCAATCCCCTTAGTCAAGAATTAATGGACGCCTACTCCTCTTCCTTGGCCCTTTTAGGGCAAGATGAATCTTCCCTTGGTTATATTGAAAAATACAAAGAAAGAACTTCCACAAAAAATACAAAAACTTCAGCGAAAAATTCTTCGGAAGAGCACAAAAAAGATTTAGGATATGCCATTGAAAAAGGCTTAATGGGAGAAGCCAAAACTTTTGCCCAGGAAACTCTACAAACCATGGATAGTATGGAAATTATACAAACCATCGTCATCCCTTCCTTAAATCGTGTAGGGGAAAAATTTGAAAACAAAACTCTATTCCTTCCTCAATTGCTTATGAGCGCCGATGCCGCTTCTGCTGCCTTCTCTGTCATTCGAGAAAACATGCAAAAAGAAGCCAACCACACCACCCGAGGAAGGGTTTTGGTAGCCACTGTAAAAGGAGATATCCACGATATTGGAAAAAATATTACCAAGGCCTTATTGGAAAACTACGGATTTGAAGTTTTGGATTTAGGAAAAGATGTGCCCCCTGAAAAAATTCTCGAAACCGTACAAAAAGAAAATCTTCGCTTTGTTGGTCTTTCTGCTTTAATGACAACGACCGTTGTTTTTATGAAAGAAACCATCGCCCTTTTGCGAGAACATTGTAAAGATTGCAAAATTCTTGTTGGCGGCGCCGTTTTAACAGAAGCATACGCCCAAGAAATCCACGCCGATGCTTACGGAAAAGATGCCATGGCTACGGTTCGCTATGTGGAATCTTTGGAAAAAGAAAATTTACTATAATCAAAAATCCTAGGAAAACTCCTAGGATTTTTCTACGTTTTCTTTTCAAAATCTCTGTACAAAAACTTAAAATTTGTTACCATAGGATTATACGAAAAAGGAGAAGAATATGAAATTATATTTAGCTGGCTCACTATTTAATGAGGCCGAAGTGAATCAACGAAAAAAAGAAGGACAGATTTTGCGGAAAAAATTTCCCCAATTGGAAATTTTCAATCCCATTGATCAGCCTTTTAACGAAGACAAACAAACCCTCCCTACTCCTATAGAAATCTTTGAAGGGGACACCAAAGCCGTAGAAGAATGCGACATTTTCCTCTGTGATGTATCCAATGAAGATGTGGGGGTAGCTGCAGAACTGGGCATCGCTATTGCCACAAAAACGTCGATTATCATAGGATATAACACCGACATTCGCCTACAATCCGCCAATCAATATGACGTCCCTTCCTATGGAATGAACCATTATATTTTAGGCGGACTTCAAAAACATGGAAATCTGGTTTTCTCTTTTGAAGAAGTCTGTTCTCTATTGGAAGAAAAATTGCAAAAAAATAGAGGGTGCTAAGTAGCACTCTCTTTTTTTATAACATAATTTCGCAATATCGAATTTCATCCAATCCCAACATCATCATTTGGATATGGTCTGCATCCATAAATTCCCTAGACCTTAATTTGGCCACAAAGGCATCTACGTTTTTCTGTTTAGAAGTATCCCCTTCCAAACGAATTCGCTCCAATTGGTATCCTCGACTTTGTAAAGTGGTCATCAAATCCGCTAAATCATAGCCTTCTTTCAATTCAAAATACAAATCAAAGGCTTGTCGCTTGCTGTCCAATTTGTCGTCAATCACTTGCAACACCGTAACTGCAATAATAATGGCAATGCTTCCTACGATGGCTCCTTCATAAAAACCAATCCCAAGGGCCAAACCCACAGCAGCTGAAGCCCAAAGACTGGCCGCCGTTGTAAGACCCGTAATTTTATGATTGTGAGCCGTTAAAATCGTTCCAGCTCCTAAAAAACCAATTCCACTAACAACCTGAGCTCCCAATCGAACCGGATCCCCCGACTCAAAAGCCTGATAAACGTATTGATTGGTGATCATCACCAAAGCCGAACCAATACAAACCAACATATGGGTACGAATCCCAGCTGGCCGATTTTTTAACGTACGGTCCAGTCCTATTAAGCCGCCCACAACCATGGCGATGGCAATTCGAATAATAATTTGTGTTAAATCCAGTTCTCTTAATACCATACTGTCCCCATCTCTATTTTTATAGAAAGAAAACTCAGCCTTCGCTGAGCTTATTTCTGAAACTATTTTTTCAATAAATGAGATTTTAGATACACTTGTCCGAAAGGATCTACTTTCGCTAAAATATCGTGTCCATCTACTTTCTCATCCAATATACGAATGTTTCGCACGCGAGTTCCACGCTTAATGGTATCGCTAGAACCCAATTTCAAATCACGGATCACAGAAACTGCATCTCCATTTTCTAAAACATTCCCGTTGCAATCTCTAGTAATGGCCGCTTCTTCGCTAGCCGCTTGGGCCGCCTCTGTCCATTCATAGCTACACATAGGACATACAAATAAATGTCCATCCTTATAAGTATAATCTTCATTGCACTGTGGGCATTTTGGTAAATCCATAGTTTTCCTCATTTCTTTTTCTTTTATTGTAAAGAAAAAGACCCTTATTTGTCAAATTTCCCCTCTATAGGATAATGAATGTCCATAGAAGCTCTTTTGCTTACAAAAACAATCTCTTCTCCATTGTTTTTCTTTAACCAAAGAGACAGTTCCCCATCTAAAGATTCTTTAATGGTTGAAGACATACCCCCCATATGGGGAGATTTTAGATTTACGGGATGATAGGCCGTACATTCCAATTGAACTCGTTCTTTTCTCTTTTGAATTTCCATAAAAAATCCATTTTCTCTAGGTTGGAATTCTATCCCCTTCGCTCCTTCAATGGAACTAAATCGAAATTCCTCCCCTTTATAGTGAAGAACCAGAAAAAATCCCGTAGCTGATTTTCCCAAAACGGGAACCGTAGCGTAACTAAAAACGATAGAATCCCCTGTCTCTCCATTGGCTTGAACCCATACATATTTTTCAGGAAAACTCGTTCCCCAATCTTTCTCCATATATCCTTTTGCATTTTCAATAAAAATATTTTTCCCATTAAGAAACAAATTTCCCTTCACAGTATGGTACATCGATGTAATACTGTGATTGCACTCGTTGGGAAAATAAGTAATCGGCCCCATAATATTTGGGCGAAGTTTCGATTTTTTTATTTCTTGCCAACTTCCAAAAAACAATTCTCCTTTTCCTTCAAAAGATTCCTCTTTCAAATCCAATACCATTTTTTTGGCAGAAAGAGAATTTTTTCCCATATGAACAACAAAAGGATCTTTCTCTATTTTCATCTCATGGAGGGGATAGGAAAAGTATTTTGTTTCGTGGGTTAAACTATTGGTAAATTGCAAAAAACAGTGAGCATCCTCTTCCTTTGTTGAATAGCCCCAAATGACAGAAAAAAGCAAATCGTTTTTTCATCGTCTACCTTTACAAACCATCCTTCAAAAGCATCTTTTTTGTTTGTTCCTACTTGTATTTCAAATTGATCCACGGTATCTTCCCCTTTTTCTATCCTTGGTCTTTTTCAAATCTCCCTTGAAATTCGCCACGACTTCCTCGTTTACACCTTTTTAGTGAATTTCCAAGATAACCAATTCTGGCGGATTGTAAAGTCTTGGAATCATGCTAGAATGGCTAGCAAGTCCTCGACCAATGACCATTTTCTTTCCCTCTTCTAAATAATGAACGCCCTTTGTGTATTTGGGGAAAAATCCTTGTCCCGGCGCGGTCACCCCATTTTCTAAAAGATGAGGAATTCTCCACTGGCCGCCATGGGCGTGGCCACATAATACCACATCAAAGGGAATGGATCTATAATCGTCAAACAAATGAGGCTTATGGGACAATAGGAGAGAAAAAGAGTTCCCTTGTTTTTCTTTCAATGTTTCCACTTGCTCTAAATGTTCTTGTTCCAATAAGGCATCGTCCATTCCTCCAATCAAAAGTTTCTGTCCTTTGATTTCGATTTCTTTCCACTCCCCTTGGAGAACATGAATCCTCATAGATTCCATGCGATTTTGAATTTCTTTGTTTTCTTTTCGGCGAATTTCATGGTTTCCTGTTGTGTAAAAAGTGGGAGCTAAAGTTGAAAAATCTTTTACGGATTTGTATCCTTTTTCTGGATCTTTCTTGTCGTCTAAAATATCTCCTGGCATACAAATCAAATCCACTTCTTCTTTTTGGATTCTCTCATATAATTCTTTGTTGTCTTCCCCAAATGTTTCACTGTGAGTGTCCGATACTAGGGCGATTCGAATAGGTGCTGTAATTTTGTCGGATTCCAAATAATAGTAAGTGGTCTGAATTTCTTCCTCCATGCCAAAAGTAAAATAGACTCCAAAAGCGACCAATCCCAAAATTAAAATTCCTTTTATTATTTTTAATGGTTTCACAAGACTTCTCCCGTTTTTTCTTTATTATAACCGACCCAATTTCCCCTTTGGGATTTTCAGCCACTTCTTGGTTCGCCCTTGGATAAATCTTAGACTTTACTCCTTCATCTCCCATTTGGCATCTTTTAGAAACGCTCGTCCAATTCCGATTAGATCGGCCTTTTCTTCTTCTAAGAATTTTTCTCCTTGTTCCTTTGTCTTAAATCCTCCGGTTAATAAAACAGGTATGGAAACCTCTTTTTTTATGGCTTCTGAAATTTCTCCAAACCAGCCCGGTTCCTGATTTCCCTCTACGGTATATCCCGTTACACCGCCGGTAATATCTAGCAAATCTACGCCTTTGGCTTCTAAAATTTTGGCCACTTTTGCAGCATCTTCAACGGTACTTCCGCCTTCTTTGTAATCTTTTCCTCCCAAGCGAACGGCAACGGGATAGGTGTCTCCCACTTCTTTTCGAATTTCTTCATAAATTTCCACAAGGAAACGAATTCGATTTTCTATGGAATCTGGCCCATACTCATCCTTTCGATAATTTCTAAGAGGGCTGTAAAATTGATTCAACAAATATCCATGGGCCGAATGAATTTCGACTCCATCGAATCCCGATTCTTTCGCCCGTCTTGCCCCTTGAACAAAGGCCGTCTTCAAACGAATGCGGTCTTCTTCAAGGATTTCTCCTACACCGCGGCCTTCGTAGGCACTTGGTCCAATGACTTTTTCTCCCGTAACTTCTTCTGTGGTTTTGCTGCCCGCGTGATTGATTTGAGCAAAAATTTTGATTTCTGAATTGGCAGAATGAACGGCTTCGGTTAATTTTCTCAAACCAGCAATATCCTCGTCCTTGGCTATGGACAATTGTCCCACGCTGGCCATCCCGTCTTTTGCCACAAAGCAATGCTCCACAATAATTAGGCCAAAATTTGTATTCTGGGCCCGTTCTTTGTAATAGGAAATCATTCCCTCTCCAACAGACCCGTTTTCCGATTTTTCCGTTGCCATCGGCGGCATAACAAAGGGCTTTTTCAATACCATTTTATTGATTCGAATTTCTTTCATAGGTTCTCCTTATAAATAGTTTACATCCAATTCTTTTCTTTGAACCGAGCGAGAATATTGGATCTCCGGATATCCAATAACAAAACTCAAAATAATGTTCTCCTTCTCTTTCAGTCCAATCTCCTCTAGGATTTTTTTGTCGTATTTCGTCGCCTCTTCAAAAAATCCAATATAACAAATTCCTAATCCTTGGGCATAGGCCTGTAATTCCATGCGAGAGGCTGCAATGGATCCATCAATTACTCCATACCCAGATTTATTGTCGCTAACAACAATCACCAATTGTGGGGCGTGGAAAAACAATTGATCCTTTCCTTCCTTTTGAAAGGCTTCATACATTTCAACCCACGCTTTGTAATAGTAAGCCATGGTTTTGGAAGAACTCGGAGCAGCCATTCCCTCTTTATAAAGAGATTCCATAGACATGTTTCTAATTTTGTCCATCTTTTCCTCTAAAACAATGTAGCGTAAGCGTTGGCTATTGGTTGCCGTAGGAGCAAAGCGAGCCGCCTCTAAAATTTGATCGATCTTTTCTCGTTCTACTTTTTTCTCTTGAAAATGACGAATGCTTCGGCGATTTTTTTGAAAATCCAAAAAATCTTTTGGATCGAATTTCCACTCTTTTTTCTCTACGATATCTTTTGGATTCCCCTCCATTTGAATCGCCTCGACAGGACAAACGGCAAAACAATGGCCGCATTCATTACAAAATTCATTTTCGATACGGATTCCCTCTTTCTCCATAGAAATTAAATTTCTCGAACAAGCTTTTACACACAAATTGCATTGGATGCATTTTTCTTTTCTTGGACTTACTGGATTCATAACAATCTCCCACCCTTCTTTTTCTATAAATATAGTATATAACAAAAAGAACCGGAAAAAAATTTCCTATTTCAAAAGATATACAATATTAAATTTTATTTGTCTAGTCTGCTGTCTTGTCATCTGTCAACTTATGTACTATACTATGTCTAATATGCAAAATTTAATTATCTGAAGGAGAAAAAAATGAATTTCGAATCGTTAACACAATTAAAAAAGGAAAAGGATTTTGTTATCCTTGCTCATTATTATGTAGATGGGGAGATCCAAGAAATGGCAGATTATGTAGGGGACTCTTTTTCCCTTGCAAAAAAAGCCACGGAATTAAAGGAAGAAAATATTATTATGGCTGGCGTGTATTTTATGGGAGAAAGCGTAAAAATCTTAAACCCTGAAAAACATGTCTACGTGGGAGATATGGACGCGGACTGCCCTATGGCTCATATGGTTACTGTGGAAAAAATCAAAGAGACTCGAGAAGCTTATGACGATTTAGCCGTTGTCTGCTATGTAAATTCCACTGCAGAAATCAAAGCCCATTCGGATTATTGCTGTACTTCTTCTAACGCTACCAAAGTGGTACAAGCCATTCCAGAAAAAAATATTTTCTTTATTCCTGACCAAAATTTAGGAAAAAATATCGCACCAAATTTCCCAAAAAAAAACTTTATCTTCAATGATGGATATTGTCCTGTACACCACGTGATTACGGTGGAACAAGTGGAAAAATTAAAATCCGCTTATCCAAAGGCAAAGGTGTTGGCTCATCCTGAATGTCGTCCTGAAGTTTTGGAATTGGTAGATTATAAAGGGAGCACAAGCGGTATTTTAGATGCCGTAGAAACCCTTGGCGGGGAAGAATTTATTATTCTTACAGAAAATGGCATCGAATGGGAATTAAGAGAAAGATTCCCGAACAAAACCTTTATTTTCAATGAAATGATTTGCGAAGATATGAAAAAAGTAAAAAAAGAGGAATTGATTCGCATTATGGAAGAAGGTGGCGAAGAAGTGGAAATTTCAGAAGAAATTCGCGAAAAAGCCTATATTCCATTGAAACGTATGTTGGAAATTTGCAAAAAATAAGGAGGATTATTTTGAATCATATGGGACTGAGTCCCCTACAAATGGACTCTTATCTATTGTCGGCCTTAGAAGAAGATATAAATGGAGAAGATGTTACGACCCAATCGGTTGTTTCCCCTACAGATTTTGGCGAAGTGAAACTCCTTTGTAAGGAAGATGGCGTCTTAGCTGGAATCGATGTGTTTCAAAGAGTTTTTACACTTTTTGATTCTCGTACCACTTTCAAAATGCATTTTCAAGATGGCGATCCCATCTGTAAAGGAGATTGTATTGGAATGGTTTATGGTTCCATTCAGACTTTACTTAGCGCTGAGCGTGTCGCCTTAAATTTCTTACAGAGAATGAGTGGAATTGCTACTTATACCCGAAGTATGGTGGAAGAGTTAGAAGGTTCTGTAACTCAAATTGTAGACACTAGAAAGACTACTCCCAATTTGCGGATTTTTGAAAAATATGCCGTTCGTGTGGGAGGAGGAAAAAATCATAGATACAATTTGACAGATGGTGTACTCTTAAAGGATAATCATATTGGAGCAGCAGGTTCCGTAAAAAATGCCATTGAAATGGCAAGAAATTACGCACCTTTTGTTCGCAAAATTGAAATTGAAGTAGAAAATCTAGAAATGGTAAAAGAGGCATTAGAAGCAAAAGCAGATATTATTATGTTGGATAATATGACGGTTCCTGAAATCCAAGAAGCTTTGGAGCTGATTCAAGGAAAAGCTCTGGTAGAATTGTCGGGAAATATTAGCAAAGAAAATATCTCCCAGTACAAGGATTTGGGCGCGGATTGTATTTCTATGGGTGCCCTGACCCACTCTGCTCCTATTCTGGATTTCTCCTTAAAGGAGTTGAGAAAGAGTGATGAAATCAAAAGATGATCGACTGCTCGAAATAAAAAATATATTAGAAAATAGTACTGTCCCTGTTTCTGGAACGGAGCTTGCAAAAACATTTCAAGTTTCTCGACAAGTCATCGTGCAGGATATTGGACTTTTGCGAGCGCAGAATATTGATATTTTATCTACCCAACGGGGATATTGTATGAATCATTCCAATCGCTACAAAAGAATTTTCAAAGTTTATCATCACGACGATGAAATTGTCGAAGAAATGAATTCAATTGTAGATTTAGGAGCAAAAATCGACGATGTATTTATTGAACATAGAATCTATGGAAAGATTATTTGCGAAATGAATATTAAGTCGAGAAAAGACGTGGAAAAATTTATGGAGAATATTTACAATAGCGTAAGTACCCCCTTAAAGAACATTACCAATAATTACCACTTCCACACCATCTCGGCAGAAGACGAAGAAACTCTCGACCAGGTGGAAACTATGCTAGAGGAAAAAAATTTATTGGTAAAAGAATAGCCACCCTCCTTTTTCTGTTTTAAGGAGTAAATATGAAAAATTTGGCCATTATTGGGTATGGTGCTTTGGGAAAAATCTTAGTATCTGCCCTTACTACCCAATTAAAAGAACAATATGAAATTGTAGGAATTTTAGACATTGCTTTGGACGAAAACGAAATTTCCATCAACGGAATTTCCATCCCTGTGTTTTCCTCCAAAGAAGAACTCTATGATTCTCCGGCAGAGATCGTGGTAGAAATCGCTGGCGTTGGTGCCGTAAAAGAATACGCCCCTGCCCTTTTGGAAAAAGGCAAAGACGTTTTGATTACTTCTGTAGGTGCGCTAGCCAATGATGAACTTTTGAAACATTTACGGAATCTTGCTATAAAACACGACCGAAAAATCCACCTTACATCTGGTGCCATTGGAGGATTCGATCTCTATCGTACCCTTTCTATGATGAGAGAAGTACAAGCTTCTATTGAAAGTACAAAGGCTCCAAAAAGCTTAAATGGAGCCCCTTATTTGGAAGGAAATCTTTTGTCAGAAAGCGAAAGGGTCTGCGCCTTTGAAGGAAGCGCACGAGAGGCCATTTCCGGTTTCCCAAAAAACACAAATGTAGCTGTGGCAACTGGTTTGGCAACCGTTGGTGTGGACGAAGTAAAAGCAACCATTATCAGCGACCCAAATGCCCAAGGAAATACCCACAAAATTTCCGTAGAAAACGAAAAAGCGAAAGTTACGGTAGAGGTAACAGCAAAACCCGATGAGAAGAATCCAAAATCTTCCATTACCGCTGCATGGAGCGTTGCTGCTTTACTTGCTAACTTAGCCGATCCCATTCAATTATTTTAACAAAAAAAGCCAGAGGATTTTTCCTCCGGCTTTTTTTATCTTGTAGGATTTCCACGCATATATTCCCAAGTGCGATAACGCACGAGTTCTTCCACTTGACGACTGTTTTCATTCCCAACGGAATTGAATCCTAACTGGCTATCCTTATAAAAATATCGATGATAAACGGGCATATCCTTTCGCATGGCTGTTAAAAATTCAAAGAAAGGATCCATACTTTCTCCTCCCATGGATTCTAAAATCATAGTAGGCAAATATTGAGAACTTACCTCTTCTGGTAGTTCTATTTTTTTGTCTTCCATGGCTTTGTAATACGCATCATTTCCCCATAAAATATAAGGCGTACGATATACGTCGATAATTCCTTTCCAAGTTCCTTCGTCTACATAATAGCCTATTTTATCAAAAAGACTATAGCCACTTCCTAAGGAGGGAAGATGGTCCCCGAAATATAAGAAAATCGTAGGGCGTACCGTTTGATTTAAGTACTCTGTAATTTCAATAATGGAGCGATTCATATCCCGAATTCCTTCAAAATAAGCTTCTAGCCCAATTTTTTCTTCTTCTGTTAAATCGGCCCCTACAAAATCAAAGGTGTTCAATTCTTTTCCATATTTATCAAAATCATAGGGCGAATGATTTTGAATGGTTACAGTTAAAGCGAAATAAGGGTTGGATTCCTCTTTTAATGCGTCCAACTCTTCAAACAATCGATCGGTTGTTTCCCTCTCCGAAACATATCTTCCCTTTAGCTTGGGATTCTCAAAATCTTCCACAAAAACGGATTTATTAAATCCTAAATTCTCATAGACTTTTTCTCGATTGTAAAACCAGCGATGACCTGGATGCATAGCGAAAGTATTGTAGCCGCTTCCTCTTAGAAGTTTCGGCAAAGAATCCACCGGCCCACGAACGGTACTATAGGCGGTGAAGGGATTCTTTGACAATTGTAGAGTAGAATGTCCCGTTAGAGATTCGTACTCGGTATTGCTCGTTCCCCCTCCAAAAGTCGGTGTAATAATCTGTCCTTTTCCTATTAAATTTTTTTTCAAAGGACGCAAAATAGAAAAAGGATCTTTTCCACGATAAAAACGAAATCCTTCTTTTTCCGAAATATCTCCCCAAGCTTCCCCCATAATCATAACAATATCGGCTTTTATTTTTGGATCTTGTTTTTGAAATCTCTGAACGTAATCCTGAATATCTGAAGGAACATAAGGCTCGGGCCGTTCTATGCGGTTCACATGGCGATAAGTCAGCAAGCTGTAAATAATTCCTTGTTCCTGAAAAGTTAAAGATTTATTCATTTCTACTTCTGACATCCTAGGAACTTTTTTTGCAAAAGGCGAATCCACGTTATAAATGAGAAATAGGGAAACAATTCCTATACAAAGAGGAGCGATAACAAAACCCAATCTTCCTAGGAGATTTAATTTATATTTGGGAATGGGCAAAAGAAAAAATCCAATTAACAGAGCAAAACCGATTATACCTATTTGAATCATAATTGGAGTAATATAATCTCCCTCTGAAACAATTCGAGTAGCTTCTCTCACTAAAACCAAATCGGCCAAAAAAATCGGTTCTTGGCGATTGACTACTTTTAGTTTATTGGCAAAACTAAATAAAATCGTAAAGGCTGTTGCAACTCCAATGGGAATGGTAATTTTCCGAGACAATCCATGAAGAATTAACATGCCTAAAAATAGAGGGAATCCATTGGCAATTACAATCCAAGGATGCAATTTCCACCAATCCCAAGTAATATATGTATCTATATAAGAAAATAAATTGGTCATTACGCTTAAGCCCATCGAAATCACAAAATAGAGCAAAATATGACCGATTGTATGTAAGATGGTTGTTTTTCTATTCATAACTTCTCCTTTACCTCATCTTTACTAGTTTATCATATTTTATTTCTATCTGTACTCCAAAATATGCATAAATACAAATTTCTTTCCACAAAAAAAGAAGCATAGCCTAAGCCATGCTTCTAAATTGAGCTTTAGTTATCCATTAATTTTTGTCCGTTCAATTTAATTCCAGGACCCATTGTGCTAGCAAGTGTTACAGATTTTAAGTAACGACCTTTTGCAGCGGCTGGTTTGGATTTAATGATCGCTTCCATTAAAGAATTTAAGTTGTCTGTTAATTTTTCAGAACCGAAAGAAGCTTTTCCAATTGGAACGTTGATAATCGCAGCTTTGTCTACACGATATTCAACTTTACCAGCTTTGATTTCTTCAACCGCTTGAGCGATATCGAAAGTTACTGTTCCTGCTTTAGGGTTTGGCATAAGTCCTTTAGGTCCAAGAACACGACCAATACGTCCTACAACACCCATCATATCTGGAGTTGCAACAACAACATCGAACTCAAACCAGTTTTCTTCTTGAATTTTTTTCACTAGTTCTTCGCCGCCAGCATAATCAGCGCCAGCTTCTTCTGCTTCTTTTACCTTATCGCCTTTAGCAATAACTAGAATTCTTTCTGTACGACCAGTTCCGTGTGGTAACACTACGGTACCACGAACTTGTTGGTCTGCATGTCTTGGGTCTACACCCAATCTTACAGCCAATTCAATTGTTTCATCAAATTTAGCACCTGCTGTTTTTTGAACCAATTCAATGGCTTCGTTTACATCATATAGCTTTGTACGGTCGATAAGCTTGATGCTTTCTTGATATCTTTTACCTCTCTTTGGCATTCTTTACCTCCTTGTGGTACAAACGAAATGGAATTTCTCCCACTAATCGATTACTTCAACACCCATACTACGTGCAGTTCCGGCGATCATACTCATTGCAGCTTCTACGCTACCAGCGTTTAAGTCTGGCATTTTTGTTTCCGCAATTTGACGCAATTGGTCTTTTGTAATTTTCGCCACTTTATCTTTATTAGGAACTCCAGAGCCCTTGTTCAAACCAATCGTCTTTTTGATTAATACGGCTGCTGGTGGAGTTTTTGTAATAAAGGTAAATGAACGGTCTTGGTAAACAGTCATTACAACAGGGATAATTAAACCTGCTTGATCAGCTGTTTTAGCATTGAACTCTTTTGTAAATTGCATGATGTTAACACCATGTGGTCCAAGAGCGGTACCTACTGGTGGAGCTGGTGTAGCCTTTCCAGCAGGAATTTGTAATTTTACGATTGCTATGACTTTTTTTGCCATAGTGACACCTCCTATGTGGTTTTGGCGGGGTTGGTTTCCCTCCCACTCTGTGCGATAAATCTACTACGCTTTAATCAATTGATTAAAATCTAACTCAACAAGCGTATCACGTCCGAACATAGAAAGAGTAACTTTTACTTTTCCTCTTTCGTAATTCAAACTATCGATCACTCCGACAAAGTCCTCAAATGGTCCATTTAATACCTTTACAGTATCCCCTTCACTAAATTCACCAAACAACTCTTCGTTATTGGCAACACCTAGTGTGCGAACTTCTTCTGGAGACAATGGAACTGGTTTTGATCCAGGGCCAACAAATCCTGTTACGCCTCGGGTATTGCGAACCAAATACCATGACTTGTCGTTCATAATCATTTTAACAAGTACGTAAGATGGGAACATTTTTCGTTCCTTCATCTTGGTTACGCCGTCTTTTGTATCGGCGTATTCCTCCATAGGCACTTTTACTTCAAAAATTAAATCATCCAATTCATGATTTTTCACCATGGATTCCATGTTCATTTTTACTTTGTTTTCGTGCCCAGAATAGGTATGGATTACATACCACTCTGCTTGTTCTTCACGTTCTTCTCTTACATCTGCTTGGTATTCGTCAGTCAATGGTAACCTCCATTTAGCCTTACAGACCAATAATTAAGGAAACTATTTGTGAGAATACAAAATCAACAGCATAGATAAAAATAGCGGTAACAATACTTACAGCAATTACAATTAAACTGTAACGAATCCAATCCTTTTTGGATGGCCAAATTACCTTTTTGAATTCAGACTTCACGCCACCAAAATAGCGTTTCAAAGATTTTGAATCCTTTTTATCGCCGTTAACTGCATTTGTCTTTGCGGCCATAAAACCTCTCCTTACTTTGTTTCCTTGTGGATTGTGTGGTCTTTACAGAACTTACAGTACTTTTTGATTTCCAAGCGTTCTGGCGTATTCTTTTTGTTTTTGAATGTTACATAATTTCTTTGTTTACATTCTGTACATTCTAGAATTACTCTATCTGCCATTTGGCACCTCCTACACTTAATAATGGATAAACCTGCTCAATAAAAAAGACCTTCTGAAAGAAAAGCCTCTTTCCGTCTGGTGGATTTCCACCCCATACGAAGGTTTACTCTAGAAGTCTACCATATTTCTAGGAACAATGTCAACTCTATTCCCTTATTTCTTTCGTATTTATGCCATTTCCTCTTTCTAAATGTATGTTTTTTATCTCTCCCGATTGAAAAGAACTTCTATCTATGATAAACTAGACCAATACTATAAATTATATTAAATCATTATCATTTTTATTTTTACTATTGGAGATTGAAGGAGATACAATGAAGATTTCAACCAAAGGACGTTACGCTCTGTGTTTTATTATTGAACTTGCAAAGCAACCGTCCGATCAGTACGTAGCCCTAAAAGAAGTTTGCGAAAGCCAACATATTTCCAAGAAGTATTTGGAACAAATTATCCCTCTTATGAGTAAGATGGATTTTTTGGATGCCATTCGTGGTAACAACGGCGGCTATCGCTTGAAAAAAGACCCTAAAGATATTTCTCTCTATGACATACTTTCTTCCACAGAAAATGAATCTCGATTGGTGAAATGTGTTGATGTTGCTCTTTGTGAACGCTCTCACCTTTGCCATTCCCGTCCTGTTTGGCTAGAGTTAGACGCCCTCGTTCTGGATTTCTTGAAAAACAAAACCATCCAAGATATCCTCGATGACGAAGATTCTCAGACGGCTAGCAATCAACATTATTTATAAATATTTGTCAGACAATACCTTCAATTTTTGGAGGTATTTTTTTTGTACGCCGAATTTTTCTTTTTCTTCTTCATAGGACCGGCTCAATTCGTCTACCTTTTCCTTGGATTCTTCCGATAAATTTCTTTCTGCAAAAGGATAGACTACATCATTTTCTCTTGTGGCATGGGCTTCTAATAATCTTGCATAGGAATAACCCAAACCAATTAAGTCCACTTTTCCCTCTTCTGTTGGGTTCTCTTCCCAACGATTGAGTGCCTCTTCCCAATCTCTAACAATACCCCTCGCTTGATCATGTTCCACCAACATTCCCTGACGCACTACTTTTTCAGCTACAGGCCCTAGTTCCTTTAACATATAAGAAAAAAGAATTTCTTCTTCCTTTCCGTGATGGTGAGCGTCCGTATAATTTCGAATAATGTCAATAAAATCCCTTACTTCTTCTGCCAAAATTTCTTCTCCGTGAAGAATGGATTCCATCCATTTTCGAATGGTTTTCGTTAACACCAAAATTTGATCGTGTTCATATACTAATATTTCAATTCCGTACATAATTTATCTCCATTTTTCTATAATTTTTTCTGCTACGCGAATTCCATCAATGGCTGAGGAAACAATTCCCCCAGCGTATCCTGCCCCTTCACCGGCGGGATAAATATTTTCATGGGAAATGGATTCGAGGGTTTCTTTGTCTCGAATCAAACGAACAGGAGAAGAGGAACGAGTTTCTACACCCGTCAAAAGAGAATCCTCTCCAGCAAATCCCTTCATTTTTTTCTCCATTCCCATTAGAGCCTTATGAATCGCTTGATTTACCACTTCTGGATACAATCCATTTAAGTCCGTATAAGAAACTCCCGGTTCATAAGTTGGCAAAACTTTGCCTTCTCCTTGAGATCGTTTTTTTGCCAAATAATCTCCCACTCTTTGGGCTGGCGCTTTATAATTCGATCCTCCAAGAACAAAGGCTTTTTCTTCCATTTCTCGCTGAAATTCCATTCCAGCCAAGGCCCCTTTTCCAAAAATTTTCTCATCTACTGTAGCCAAAATCGCCGCATTGGCGTTGTTTCCATCTCGTTTGTAATAGCTCATTCCATTGACGACAAGCCGACCTTCTTCAGAGGCAGCCGCTACTACATAGCCCCCAGGACACATACAGAAGGTATAACAACCAAAATCCCCCGCCTGATAGGTCAAGGCATATTCTGCCGGTGGAAGTTGATCCTTAAAGATTTCTCCATACTGTTGCAAATTTACGGCTTCTTGGTTTTGTTCAATGCGAAAACCTACGGCAAAAGGCTTGGACTCCATGGCCAACTTTTTCTCAAATAACATTTCAAAAGTATCCCGTGCAGAATGTCCCAATGCCAACACAAGGGCTTCTGATTCATATTCTCCTTTTTCCGTTTTTACTTGGTATTTCTCTTCTCTTTTTTCAATCAAAAGAACTTGTTCTTGAAAATGAATTTCTGCCCCCATTGCCAAAAGTTCCTTGCGAAACGAAATCAACACTTTCCGCAAGCGATCCGTTCCAATATGAGGCTTTTTCATATAGAGAATTTCTTTTGGTGCGCCCATTTCCACAAACGTATCCAAAACCAATTTCCCTTTGGGATCTTTGGAACGAGAAGTCAACTTTCCATCAGAAAAAGTCCCGGCGCCGCCCTCGCCAAATTGAACGTTGGACTTTGGATTCAACGTTCCTGTATCCCAAAAATTTTCTACACTATGGATTCGGTCCTCTACCTTTTCTCCCCGTTCCAACAGAATGGGTTTTAGCCCAGATTTCGCCAGAACATAAGCAGCAAACAGCCCGCAAGGCCCGCTCCCCACAATAATAGGCCGAATTTCTTTTTCTGATTTTAGAAATTCATAATGCACTTCCTTGGCAAAGTCTATATTTTTCTTCTTTTCAATAAATTTTTTGGAAATTTCCTTTTTGGGCCACACATTTAGCTGTCCCATATAGTGGACGTCATGTTTTTTCCTTGCATCTAAACTTTCTTGGTGCAATTCCCAAGTAAAATCTTCTTTTCCCAAACGAAGAATTTTTCCAATTTCTTTTTCGTATATTTCCATCGATTCCGATGGTTTTCGCCTAATATTTCGAATTCGAAGCATAATAAACCTTCCTCTTTTTTCTTTTCCGTACTATTATACCCCATTTTTCTCCATAAAAAGAAGGGACTCCAAAAAAGGGAAGTCCCCTCTTTAAGGCAAACAATATGAAGAACAGTTTTTAGTATAATTTTCTTTTGTGAAGAAAAATTCAACCCTATGTTAAGATTTGGTGAATTATTTTTCTTCCCCCTTCATATAGGCTACCCCAGATTCGATTACTGGAATAATTTCCACGTCTGGAATATTGATAAACAGATTTTCATCGGCTCGTTCCACATGGCCCATCTTACCTAAAATCTTTCCATCTGGACTTACAATTCCCTCAATATCAAGGGTACTTCCATTTGGATTGTCCACGTAAGTAAAGGCGATTTGGTTGTTCTCAATCAATTCCTTTGCTTTTTCTTCGTTGATTACAAAGCGACCTTCTCCATGGCTAATGGGAACGCGATATTCTTTTCCTAGCTCCACTTTTTGTAACCATGGGCTGTCATTACTAATGGATTTTGTTGTAACCAAACGAGCCACATGACGATGATTGTCGTTAAAGGTAAGAGTTGGCGAATCTTCTTTTTGTGGTTCTGCCACTCCATTTGGCAAGTAACCAGATTTCACCAAAGCTTGGAATCCGTTACAAATTCCCAGCATCAATCCATCGTTGTCTTTTAATAAAACGTCTATGGCTTCTTTCATTTTTTCTGTACGCAATACATTGGCAATAAATTTCGCAGATCCGTCTGGTTCGTCACTAAAACTAAATCCACCAGGAATTGCAAAGATTTGTGAGTCTTTGATTTTTTCTGCTAGTGTTTCGATGGATTGCAAATTTTCTTCTGCCGTTTGATTGCGGAATACAAATACGTCGGTTTCCGCTCCGGCTCTTCGGAAGGATTCCGCTGTATCCCATTCGCTGTTTGTTCCTGGGAATACGGCAATGGTAACCTTAGGAACCGCTACTGCCTTAGAAGAAACTCTTGGACGAGAAATGGTTTTGTTTACAGCAATTTTTTCTTCGCTGGCCTTTCCTATTTCTGGTGGGAAAATTTCGTTTAATCCTTCTCTCCATTTTTGAGAAATTCCATCGTAAGAAATGCTTTCGCCATTTACTTTTATTTCTTTTTCTGTTACCACACCGATTTCTTCTACCTCTGCAAAATCTTCTACATATTCCACAAGGAAGGCGCCGTATTTTGCATTGTATAGGTCTTCTAATTTTACATCAAATCCCAACCCATTTCCTTCTGCTGAGATCAATAGATGAGGCAAGGAACCTAAATGGGTAATGGCAATGGCAGATTTCACATTCCCTTTGGCAATTTCATCTGTTAAGCGATTTGCCTTTTCTAAGAAATCTTTCAAATCTACTTTTTCTTCTACCATCTTTGGCTGAATATACCCTAATTTATTGCCCGCTTTTTGTAACACATTGGAAACAACGTGTTCCACGTTCATTGGTGCAATGGCAAAGGAAATCAAAGTAGGCGGAACATCTAAATCACGGAACGTTCCACTCATGGAATCTTTTCCGCCAATTGGTGGGATTTCCAAATCCATGGTACTATCAAAGGCACCCAATAGAGCTTCTAGTGGCTTGCTCCAACGGTTTGGATCTTCTCCTAATTTTTCAAAATATTCTTGGAAAGTTAGATACATATCCGCCGGTTTTGCTCCTGTCGCCACTAATTTTGCCACGGATTCAATTACAGCGTAGTAGCCTCCTAAATAGGGGCTTTCCTTTAATAAATCGGGATTTCCACCAAAACTCATGGCACTGGCTGTTTTGCTTCTACGATCCACAACAGGAACCGTTGCAACCATGGCTTGTGTTGGCGTCACTTGATTTTTCCCACCCATTGGAGAGAGAACGGTACCTTTTCCTACGGATTGGTCAAATTTTTCTACCAAATTCTTTTGGCTTAAAACTTCCAAATCGGTCATGCGTTTTTCTAAATCCTTCAAACCATATTCGTTGAAGCGACCCATAAAGCGAGGAATGTTTCCTTCCACCATCTCTACTTTTTGATGACGAGAAACCCCAGATGTATCGATAAATTCACGAGATAATTCAGCAATCACTGTATCTCCATAAACCATCTTCATTGTTGGTTCTTCCGTAACTTCTGCTACTTGAGTACATTCTACATTTTCTTCTTCGCAAGCTTTTTGGAAGAATGCTAAATCTTTTTTGTCAATCACAACGGCCATACGTTCTTGGGATTCAGAAATGGCAATTTCCTTTGGTGTTAAGCCTTCGTATTTCAATGGAACGCGGTCTAGATGAATCATCAATCCATCGGCCAATTCTCCAATGGCAACACTTACACCACCGGCACCAAAATCGTTACAGCGTTTGATTTTTTTGGAAACTTCTTCTGTTCTAAACAGACGCACCAACTTTCTTTCCATTGGAGCATTTCCTTTTTGTACTTCCGCAGATGCCGTAAATAAGCTTTTCGCGTCGTGTTCTTTGGAAGAACCCGTTGCTCCCCCAACGCCATCACGACCTGTACGGCCTCCTAATAATAGAATCAAATCTCCAGGAGCTGGAACGGCACGAGTTACCCAATCCGTTGGAGCCGCTCCAACAACCGCACCAATTTCCATACGTTTGGCCACATAGTCGTTGTGATAAATTTCGTGAATCAATCCCGCTGGCAAACCAATTTGGTTCCCGTAAGCACTATATCCATTGGCTGCTTCTGTGGTAATTTTTCTCTGTGGCAATTTACTTTCTAACGTATCTTCCACTTTTTGACGTGGATCCCCAGAACCCGTTACACGCATGGCTTGGTAAACAAAGGCACGTCCACTTAACGGATCGCGAATACAACCACCTAAACAAGTGGAAGCTCCCCCATAAGGTTCGATTTCTGTTGGATGGTTATGGGTTTCGTTTTTGAACATTAACAAATAAGGAATGGATTCGGTTTTTCCTGTAACTGGATCTTCGCTTTCTACATCAATATGAATGGAGCAAGCGTTGATTTCTTCCGATTCTTCAATATTTGTCTTAATTCCTTTTGTTTTCAAATATTTCGCTACAATTGTACCCAAATCCATAAGAGAAATTGGTTTTGTACGATTTAATTCTTTGCGAGTATCTAAATATCTTTGGAATGCTTCTTGAATATAAGGGGCAACTTTTTCTTCTACCTTAATATCCAATTCCGTTAAGAACGTCGTATGACGACAATGATCCGACCAATAGGTATCCAAAATCGCAAGTTCGGTTTCGTTAATATCTCTTCCCAATCCTTTGAAATGATCTTGAATAAAGGCCAAATCCTCTAGGCTCATAGCCAAACCACGATCTTCTAATAAAGAGGAAAGCTCTTCTTCAGACAAAGAGATAAACCCTTCAATGGTTGGATTCTCCAAATTGCGAACAATTTCTTCTTCTAAAGTAGTCGGAACGCCATAGACCTCGCCCTTCATTTGGTCTACAGGATTTACAAGATATTTTTCAATTTTCTCTACATCTTCGCGATCTAAATTCCCCGTAAAAGAGTATACATCTGCCGTGTGGCTCTTTAAGTGTTCATGACCAAAAATGGCATTGGCTGTATCCAATACACCGGCATTTCTTTGAACATACTGTCCAGGAAGATATTGAATCACCAAAGGATTTTCAAAATTTGCTTGTACTTTTAAGGCTTCTTCCCCGAAATAAACGAAATCTGATGGAGCTTCTGATAAAACTTCACGGCTTAAACGTTCTACCTCGTCCTCTGTTAAACCTTCTAAATCGTAACGCAAATAATGTTTCAATCCTTCCAAGGTAAGGCCTAGCTCTTCCTCAATTTTCTTTTTCAAGGATTTTTCCGCCTCATCAAAGCCCTCTTTTCTCGTTACATATACACGAGAAACCTTTGGACCAATATCTCGACGAATTTGCTTATTATTAAATTCAATCTCATCTGCGCCTTTATAGGCCTTTTCCATGGCTTCTTGGAAAGTATCTCCAACAGCTGTTACCGTAAGAACGCGACCTCCATTGGTAAGAATTTTTCCTTCTTCCTCTTTGGTTCCGGCATGGAAAATCATAACCTCTTTTGCTTTGTCTAAGTTTTTGATTTCTACGCCTTTTTCAGAAGATTCTGGATAGCCACCAGAGGCCAACACAACCGATACAACTTTCTTATCGTTGTTTTTCACTTCCACTTCTTCCAAACGACCTTCTGAAGTTGCCATCATCAAATCCAATAAATCTGTATCCAAGCGTTGCAATACAGATTGTGTTTCCGGATCTCCAAAACGTACGTTGAATTCCAAAACAGAAATTCCACGATTTCCAATCATTAAGCCGATAAATACCAACCCACGATAATCGATTTCGTCTTCTTGTAAAGCTTTAAGGAAAGGCTTTAAGACGATTTCTTCGATTTCTTCAAGGAAAGGTTCTGCTTCAATATTAGGGCTATAGGTTCCCATACCCCCTGTATTTGATCCCTTTCCTCCTTCAAAAATCGTTTTATGATCTTTTGCTGTAGCCAAAGGACGGATGGTTTTTCCATCGACAAAAGCCAACAAACTCATTTCAAATCCATCTAAAAATTCTTCTACTACTACTTTTTCTGAATCAAATTTTCCTTCTTGGAATACTTCCTGTAAAAAAGACTCGATTTCTTTTTCACTATAGACAATTTTCACGCCTTTTCCTGCAGCCAAACCATCTGCTTTTAGAACCGCTACCCCATTGTCCTCCAATAAGTTCAAAGCTTTTTGACGAATGGTATCTTCGCTTTCTGATTCCAAATAATCGGCTGTAGGAATATTGTGACGAACGCAAAACTCTTTTGCATAGGCCTTAGAACCTTCCAAACGAGCCGCTTCCTTTGAAGGAGCAAAAATCTTCAATCCTTCTTCTTCAAAAACATCCCCAATTCCATGTACCAAAGGCTCTTCTGGCCCAACAATGGTATAATCAATTCCCACTTGTTTTGCAAAATCAACCAAATTGGAAATATCGTTTACTCCTAAGGAAATATTTTCTCCAATTTCCTGGGTTCCCCCATTACCAGGGGCAAAATAAATTTTCTCTACATTCTTATTTTTCGCAATGGATTGACCAATACTGTGTTCTCTTGACCCATTACCTACGATTAAGATTTTCATAACGCCTCCTTCTTAATGACGGAAATGTCTTGCTCCTGTAAATACCATAGAAATATTTTCTTCATTACAAGCATCAATGGAATCTTGATCTCGAACAGAACCACCCGGTTGGATGATGGAAGAAATTCCATATTCATTTGCTTTTCTTACGCAGTCGTCAAATGGGAAGAATGCATCTGAAGCCAGAACTGCTCCTTCAAAATCTTTATCCTTTTGATTGGAGAAGATATTTTCCAATGCCCAAATACGACTTGTCTGTCCACCACCAATGCCGATGGTTACGCCGTCTTTTACTAAAACAATCGCGTTGGAACGGACATATTTTACCACCTTCATTCCAAACAATAAATCTCTTGTTTCCTCTGGAGTTGGTTGTTTTTTGGTTACTACATCAAAACCTTCTTCGCTATCTGTATCTGTATCTTGAACCAATACCAATCCTGAAGCCAAGCGGATTTCTTCCATTAAAGGTCCTGCGGTAAAATCAACTTTTAATAAACGTAAATTTTCTTTCTTTTTGAAAACTTCCAAAGCTTCTGGCGTAAAATCTTTCGCTGCAACAACTTCTAAGAAAATCTTTGTCATCTCTTCTGCAGCCTCTTTGTCTACAACGGAATTCATGGCAATGATTCCGCCAAAAATAGACAATGGATCCGATTCGTAACATTTTGTATAGGCTTCCAAATCATCTTTGCCCAAAGCCACCCCACAAGGTGTCGCATGTTTTAAGCCAACGCAAACAACGCCTTCTGATTCTTCATCAAATTCTGCCGCTAAACAAACCGCTGTGTTTAAGTCATTAATATTGTTATAAGAAAGCTCTTTCCCTTGCAATTGCTCAAAATGAGAGAAATAGCTGTTGGACATTGGATCCACAAACAAGCTGGCTTCTTGGTGAGGATTTTCCCCATAGCGTAGCTTCGATTTTCTCTTTAGTCCATAAGTATAAGTAGCGGCCTTTTCTCCAGTAATCATTTGGAAATAACGAGAAATCATAGAATCATAATAAGCTGTTAAAGAAAAAGCCTTCATCGCCAATCGTTTGCGATATTCAAAATCCACTTTTCCCGCTTTCATTTGGCTTAATACTTCGTCATAATCTTTTGGATCGGTAACGATTAAAACATCCTTGAAGTTTTTGGCCGCCGAACGTACCATAGAAGGCCCGCCAATATCGATATTTTCAATCATGATCTCTTCTGGATTTCCTTCATGAAATTTTTCTTCAAAGGCGTATAAATTTACGCAAACCACATCAATCGGTGAAATATCCAACTCTTGAACTGTATCTTGATGCTCTTTCACATCTCTACGATACAAAATCCCACCATGCACTCTAGGATGTAGCGTTTTTACACGACCATCTAAAATTTCCGGGAAACCTGTATGTTCGTCAATCGCCATAACAGGAATTCCTGCATCGGCAATTTTTTTCATGGTTCCACCAGTAGACAAAAGAGTATACCCCAAATCCACCAAACCTTTGGCAAATTCTTCAATTCCTGTTTTGTCTGTAACACTTAACAAGGCGTATTTCATACATAATCCTCCTCATACAAACGAATCGCTGTCTTCAACGCTTCATGCTCTACATAAAGAACGGCTTTTTGAATCTCCTCTGGAGAGGAACATTTTTCAATATTAATGGCCGTCTGCAAAAGAATTTTTCCTCCGTCAATTTCCTTATTTACCAAATGAACCGTTGCCCCAGACATTTTCTCCTTCGCTTCAAAAACACTGCGATGCACGTTCATTCCATACATTCCCTTTCCTCCAAACTTCGGCAAAAGGGAAGGATGAATATTGATAATACGATTTTTGTACTGCTCTAAAATTTCAGATCCAAGGATTTTCAAATAACCCGCCAAAACAATTAAATCCACTTGGCGTTCCTTTAAGAGAGACTCCAAAGAGTCCCAATCTTTCTCTACATAGGTTTCGATTCCGTGATTTCTTCCCCGTTCCAAGGCGTAGGCATCCTCTTTATTGGAAACCACAAGGACGATTTCTGATTGAAAGAAACCTTCCTCTTGGGCCAATAACAAAGACTCTAAATTGGTACCACCGCCAGAAACAAAAACGGCAATTCTGTGCTTTATTCCTTTATGACACATTTCTTTTCGCCTTTAACAATTTCTCCAATAATAACGGCTTCGTCCTCTGTTTCTTCATTAATTAACTTTACAATTTCTTGAGCGGAAACCACATCTGCAACAATTACCATACCAACGCCCATGTTGAAAGAACGGAACAATTCTTCTCTCTCAATGGCATTGAAACTTTCAATCGCTTCAAACAATTCTCCTTTTTCCCAACGGCTTTCGTAAACCACCGCTTGGGCATCTTCTGGTAAAATACGAGGCACATTTTCAATCAAGCCCCCGCCAGTAATGTTACAAATTCCCTTTACTTTATAGCGATCCAAAACTTTTTGAATGGTACGAACATAAATACGAGTTGGTTTCAACAAAGCTTGACCAATGGTTTCTCTCATATTATGCACCTTGTCATCTTTTTTCGCTTGCAAATGATCAAAGAACAATTTTCTTGCCAAACTATAGCCATTGGAATGAAGACCCGAACTTTTAATTCCCACAATCACATCTGCTGGCTCAATGTTAGAACCGTCAATTAAATTTCCACGATCTGCGATTCCAACAGCAAAACCAGCCAAATCGTAATCGTCCTCTCCATACATGCCAGGCATCTCAGCTGTCTCTCCACCAATCAAAGCACAATTGGCTTGACGACAACCATCAGCAATTCCTTCTACAATTTTTTGCATCTTTTCTGCTTCTACATGACCTGTTGCAATGTAATCCAAGAAGAATAAAGGTTTCGCCCCTTGGCAAATCAAATCATTGACACACATTGCCACCAAATCAATTCCCACTGTATTGTGGATGTTCATCATTTGAGCAATCATAAGCTTTGTGCCTACACCGTCTGTAGCCGCCATTAAAGTTGGATCTTCCATAGAAAGGGCCTCTTTAATGCTATATCCACCGGCAAAAAGACCAATCTCACCCAATACATTATCGTCAAAAGTAGATTTTACCGATTGTTTAATCAAATCAACCGCACGATTTCCTTCTGAAATATTTACGCCTGCATCTTCGTAACTAATTTTCATTTTTTCCCCCTTAAATAATGATTGGATCTACTGGATAATTTCCATCAAAACAAGCTGTACAGAAATGATCAATGTCTTTTTTCCCAGCCTCTGCCAAGCCATCCATGGAAATAAAAGACAAACTATCTGCCCCAATATTTTCTCTCATCTCTTCCACACTTTGGTTTGCCGCAATTAAATTCTTACGGCTTGGTGTATCGATTCCATAATAGCAAGGATGACAAACTGGAGGAGAAGTAATGCGCATATGCACTTCCTTCGCTCCTGCATCTCGCAAACGATCAATTAACTTACGACTCGTTGTTCCACGAACAATAGAGTCATCCAACAACACAATTCTCTTATCCTTTACAACATCAATTAACGGATTTAGCTTTAGCTTAACCGCAATCTCCCGTTCCTGCTGCGTTGGTTTAATAAATGTACGACCCATATAACGATTCTTTACCAAGCCTTCCCCAAAAGGAATCCCTGATGCTTGAGAATAACCAATAGCGGAAGGAATCCCTGAATCTGGAACGGGAATAACCAAATCCACATCACAAGGGCTTTCTTCCCATAAAATTTCTCCACAACGACGACGGAATGTATAGGCATTGATCCCATCTAAAGTTGCATCATTTCGAGCAAAATACACATATTCAAATACACAATTTCTAGGAGTCTCCCCTTCGTCTAACTTATAAGAATGAGCCCCTGTATCATCAATAACAACAATTTCTCCTGGCTCCACATCGCGAATCACTTCGCCCCCCATAATTTCAATCGGAGCATTTTCACTAGAAACAATATAATCGTCTCCCTCGCGACCCAAAACCAAAGGACGAATTCCATAAGGATCGCGGAAAGCCACTAACTTATCCTTCAAAAGCAACGTAATAGAATACGCCCCTTCAATCAACTTCATAGTCGTACGAATCGCCTCAACAATATCCCCATTGTAATATCTTGTAATCAAATACAAAATAACCTCAGAGTCATTGGTAGATTGGAACATCATCCCATCTTCTTCCAAACGAGTTCGAAGAATTTGATAGTTAATTAAATTTCCATTATGACCTAAAGCAACCATTTCTCCACGAGCAAAACCCATTAAAGGTTGTGTATTAAACTCATGTGCGCCACCAGCTGTAGAATAACGAACATGACCAATACCAATCGAACCCTCCAACATATTGATGTCTGATTCCTTAAAAACATCTTGCACAAGTCCCATGGTACGGTGACGTTTTAATTCCTCCCCATTAGAAGTAGCAATCCCCGCACTTTCCTGTCCACGATGTTGCAAAGAGTTCAAACCATAAAAAAGTTTACGGCTCACATCTTCCTTACTATAAATTCCTAAAACTCCACACATTAATTCTTAGTTCCTTTCTAAAAATCTCTCCCAAATCAAAGCAAAACAACGAATAAATGTCAAAAAAAAACTCAACGTTTCTATATTTTTCCCCTAAAAACGAAAAAAGACACAAATCCCTTTGTATCTTAAATCATGGCAATAGTATGCAATTATAGTTATGTACCTTAAAAAGGCGAAAAATATCGGAGGAAAACGTAAACTTTAATTTTCTAGGGTTCGCGTCAAGGTTCAGCAAGCTCTCATATTTCTTATTAGGCCAACAAACACATGAACAAATCCCCATAAAATCCCTCCCTTAATGAATAAATTATAACACATTCCCCAATTCGTCACAACATTTCCTGAAAGATTTTAAGAACTTTTCCCACCTTGCACAAAAAAAAGAAAATTGATATAATACACAGAGTATCGAGATGTGGCGCAGTTTGGTAGCGTACATGTCTGGGGGACATGGGGTCGCAGGTTCAAATCCTGTCATCTCGACCATATTAGAACACAACAAGCAGATGAAAACTTGTTGTGTTCTTTTTTTGCCAAAATTTTTCCACTTCAAATTTTGCTTTTTGAACTTTTATCACCTTAACAAATTCAACCCTGTAGTTACATCCTTTCTGCTTCTGTCGTCGTGAAATCTTTCATTACTTACCTCCTAATTTGTACAGGGATGGACGAATGGCTAAGGGAACGAGTTTATGTCAAAGGATATAGATACCATCATTGTAAAAGGTGAAATTCTGTAGTATAATTTCCTAAGGGGGTAGAGCATTCGCCCCTATTTTCTGTTACTATCCTTTAGGCTTTTTAATGATATTACTGCAGCGGCTAAGCTTAATATCCCAGTCATAAAGGATAGTATTTTTTCTATAGTTTCTATTTTTGTTTTGCGATCTTTCCGTGCTTTTTGTATAGCACTACACCCTATACAAAATCAATCTTTTTATAAAAAACACAAAAGGCTACCCAATGAAAGTAGCCTTTTTTTATTTCTCTCATTCTAAATTTTCTTTCTTTTATTCAATCCAACAACTCTTCTAAATCCTCTGTTGTTGCGTAATTTTGAATAAAAGATCTCCCTTGACGCTATAAAAATCGAAATTGCGAAATGTATTTTTAGATGATAAAATTGGAACAACCATTTCGCATACCATCTCTTGATTTATCCTGCTATTTTAAGGAAAAATCTTTTATCCAATCGATTTAAGGAGGAAACACAATGTATGAATTAGTACAACTTTCTGAGCAAACTTATTATATTAACAGCCCTGCGAAGATTGGACTGGTCAAATTAGACGATAAAAATGTTTGTTTAATTGACAGCGGAAACGACAAGGATGCTGGACGCAAAATCCGAAAAATTCTAGAATCCAACGGTTGGAATCTTACGGCCATTTACAATACCCACGCCAACGCCGATCATATTGGAGGCAATAAATATTTACAAGGTCAAACTGATTGCAAAATCTATGCTCCCAGGATTGACTGTGCCTTTACCAATCATCCTATTTTAGAACCCGCCTTTTTATATGGTGGCTATCCTCCAAAAGATTTGCGCCACAAATTTTTATTGGCCCAAGAAAGCAAAGCAGAGGAACTCACACCCGATACATTACCAGAAGGGTTTGAAATGATAAAATTACCGGGCCATTTCTTTGATATGGTTGGATTCCGCACCCCAGACAATATACTGTTCCTTGCCGATTGCCTTTCTAGTAAGGAAATTTTGGATAAATATCAAATCGGATTTATTTACGATGTGGCTGCTTATTTAGAAACTTTAGAGATGGTAAAAAATCTTGAAGCCAAATTGTTTGTTCCTTCTCATACAGAAGTTACGGAAGAAATTTCTGATCTGGCCCAATACAATATAGACAAAGTAAGAGAAATTGAAGGGAAGATTTTAGAACTTTGCGAAACCCCTTCTTATTTTGAAGAAATCTTAAAAAATCTTTTTAGGGAATACCAGTTGGAAATGAATTTTGAACAATACGTTCTTATTGGAAGCACTGTGCGTTCCTATCTTGCTTGGTTGAAAGAATCTGGCAAACTGGAAGTTTATTTTGAAGACAATACCTTATTTTGGAAGAAAATTTAATTTGTTTCTTTCTTTGCCGATTGTTATCATCAACGTATGAAGGCCTACCTTTGGAAAGGCAAAGTATGGAAGAAGGCAAAAGAGACTCCTAGGGTCTCTTTTTCTTTGGAAGGAGAAAATATGGAATACTTATCAGCCAACCAATATATAAAAAAGCGGTTCGGGGAAAAAGCCTACAAAATTTCCCTCGACGGCGGCTTTACCTGTCCAACGCGAGATGGGACAAAGGGAACCCGCGGCTGTATTTTTTGTTCCCAATATGGATCGGGAGACTATGCCCAAAGCAAGGCAAAATCCATTACAGAGCAAATTGAAGAAGGAAAAAAACTCGTTCAAAGGAAAAACAAAAAAGAAAATACCAAATACATTGCCTATTTCCAAGCCTATACAAATACCTACGCCCCTATGGAAAAATTGGAGTCATTATTTACCGAAGCCATAAATCATCCAGACGTAATTGCCCTATCCATTGCAACGCGTCCGGACTGTTTAGAAGAGGACATTCTCCCACTTCTTGAAAAACTCAACAAAATCAAGCCCCTTTGGATTGAACTAGGTCTGCAAACCATTCATGAAAAGAGCGCAAAATATATTCGAAGAGGCTATTCACTAAAAACCTATGACGAAGCCGTTGAAAAACTAAGGAATATAGGAATTGAACAAATCATCACCCACGTTATTTTGGGATTGCCTGGTGAAACAAAAAAACAAATGTTAGAAACGGTGGACTACGTTGGAAAAAGCAAATCCAATGGAATCAAATTGCAACTTTTACACGTTTTGGAAAATACGGATCTTGCCAAAGAATATAGAAAGGGAACGTTTGAAGTTTTAGAATTAGAGGAATACGCCGAAATCGTCGCTGAATCCATTGGAATTTTGCCAGAGGATATGGTTATCCATCGCATTACTGGCGATGGAAATCGACACGAACTCATCGCCCCAAAATGGAGCTTGAAAAAATGGCATACCTTACAAACTATACAGAAAAAAATTCAAGAAACAAAAAGATAAAGCACAGCCCTTTGGCTGTGCTTTTTATATAGAAAGGATATTTATCCAAAAAGGCGTTAGAAAAGGAAAATTTTTCGCGAATTGCATTTTATAAAAAGAAATAGCCCCGGAATCCTCGGCTGCCGTAATAGCTATCGGCGCCATTGTGATAGACAAACACCCTTCCAAATCTTCGATCCCCAAAAATAGCCCCTCCCTTTTCTCGCACCTCTTTTTCCGTAAAAAGCCAAGAGGAAATTTTCTCATCCATAAGAAACAATTTTTGCAAAGAAAAATACATTTCTTCCGATAACAGAGACAAATTATGCTCTTTCGCCTCTTTTTCTGCCGAAGAACTGGGGGTATTTTTCTTTCGGTTCAACCGTGCCTCTTCATCGTAGCACAAAGAAACGCGTCCCTTTGGCGTCTCTTTCGCCCCGTCCACAACCATCCAACGATTATGGAAAAAAAGAACACGAGGCTCTCCACCGGTTTCCTCTATATAAGCAATGGTTTCAATCATTGCGTCCGAAATTTTATTGGAAATCTCCTCCCATGAATTTTCCAAATCTTTCTCTTTTCCCAAGTCCCAACGCTCTTTCACCTTTTCCAAAATTTTTTCTCGCTCCATAAACCCCTCTTAAAATATTTTGCTATTTATACCCATAAAAGAACTTTTTCTTATTCCATTCTTTCTAAAAATTCTGCTCGAATCGGTTCTTCCTAAAAAACTACCAAAAGAAGTTCCATCAAAGGGACGTTTTTCCCATAAAAAAGAGAGTCTTTCGACTCTCTTTCTTATTTTTGCTTATAACAATTCTTATCCAAGAATTTTTGTTACTACGCCTGATGCTACTGTACGACCACCTTCACGAATCGCAAAACGTAATCCTTCGTCCATTGCGATTGGTGTGATTAGTTCTACTGTGAATGTTGCGTTGTCTCCTGGCATTACCATTTCTACGCCTTCTGGTAATTTGATATCACCTGTTACGTCTGTTGTACGGAAGTAGAATTGTGGACGATATCCGTTGAAGAATGGTGTGTGACGTCCACCTTCTTCTTTGCTTAATACGTATACTTCGCCTTCAAATTTTGTGTGTGGAGCGATGCTGTTTGGTGCTGCTAATACTTGTCCACGTTCGATTTCGTCTCTTTGTACACCACGTAATAATAGACCTACGTTGTCTCCGGCTTGGGCTTGATCCAATTGTTTTTTGAACATTTCTACCCCTGTTACTACGATGGTACGTTTTTCTGTTGTTAATCCTACTACTTCTACGCTGTCGCCTACTTTTACTACGCCTGTTTCTACACGGCCTGTTGCTACGGTTCCACGACCTGTGATAGAGAAGATGTCTTCTACTGGCATTAGGAAAGCATGGTCTACGTCACGTACTGGTTCGTCGATGTATTCGTCTACGGTTTCCATTAATTTTACGATTTTGTCGCCCCATTCTCCGTCTGGATCTTCTAATGCTTTTAAGGCAGATCCTACAGTGATTGGTGTGTTGTCGCCGTCGAAGTCGTATTCGCTTAATAGGTCACGGATTTCCATTTCTACTAATTCGATTAGTTCTTCGTCGTCTACTTGGTCTTGTTTGTTTAGGAATACTACGATTTTTGGTACCCCTACTTGGCGGCTTAATAGGATGTGCTCACGAGTTTGTGGCATTGGTCCGTCTGCTGCAGAACATACTAGGATAGCTCCGTCCATTTGAGCGGCTCCTGTGATCATGTTTTTTACATAGTCAGCATGGCCTGGGCAGTCTACGTGAGCGTAGTGACGGTTTGGTGTTTCGTATTCTACGTGAGAAGTTGAGATTGTGATTCCACGTTCTCTTTCTTCTGGTGCTTTATCGATGTTTGCGTAATCTACGAATTCACCGCTTCCGAATCTTTTGTTTAGTACTAATGTGATTGCTGCTGTTAACGTTGTTTTACCGTGGTCTACGTGACCGATTGTACCAATGTTAACGTGTGGTTTGGTTCTTTCAAATTTTTCTCTTGCCATTATAATTTCCTCCTACTTTTCAGGACTAATTACTTATTTGTCTTTCTTATCTCCAAGAACATCCTCTTGAACGCTCTTTGGTACTTGTTCATAGTGGTCGAATTGCATTGAGTATTGAGCACGACCTTGTGTATTAGAACGTAAGCTTGTTGCGTATCCAAACATTTCTGCCAATGGTACATAACATGTTACGATTTGAGCCCCTGCTACCAATTCCATACCTTCCATACGACCACGTCTGGAGTTAATATCTCCGATAACGTCTCCCATGTATTCTTCTGGAGTGGTTATTTCAACTTTCATAATTGGTTCAAGTAGTACAGGGTTCGCTTTTGCCAATGCATCTCTTAATGCCATAGATCCTGCGATCTTAAATGCCATTTCTGAAGAGTCGACATCATGGAAAGATCCATCATATAGAGATACTTTTACGTCTAGTACTTCGTATCCACCTAAGATACCGTTGTTCATGGCTTCTTCAATACCTTGTTGTGTTGGGTTGATAAATTCTTTTGGAATCGCTCCCCCTACGATATTGTTTTCAAATACAAATCCTGTACCTGGTTCCAATGGCTCAACTTTAATCTTAGCATGTCCGTATTGTCCACGACCACCAGATTGACGTACGTATTTTCCTTCCCCTTCTGCAGCGGCTAGGATACCTTCACGGTAAGATACTTGTGGGTTACCAATGTTTGCTTCTACTTTAAATTCACGTAGCATTCTATCTACGATAATATCCAAGTGAAGCTCACCCATACCGGAAATAATGGTTTGCCCAGTTTCTTCGTCTGTATGGGTTTTAAAGGTTGGATCTTCTTCTGCTAATTTTTGAAGAGCTACTGTCATTTTATCTTGGCTGGCTTTTGTTTTTGGTTCGATTGCTACAGAGATTACTGGTTCTGGGAAATCCATTGTTTCTAAGATGATGGTTTCTTTTTCATCACACAATGTGTCCCCTGTTGATGTATCTTTTAGACCTACTGCTGCAGCGATTTCTCCTGCATGGACTTCTTCCACTTCTTCACGTTTGTTGGCGTGCATCATTAGGATACGGCCGATTCTTTCACGTTTTCCTTTTGATGAGTTGTATACGTAGCTACCGGCTTTAATAGATCCAGAGTAAACTCTGAAGTATGCCAACTTACCTACATATGGATCGGTTACGATCTTAAATGCCAAAGCGGAGAATGGCTCGTCATCAGATGCGTGACGTTCTGCTTCTTCTTCTGTGTTTGGCAACACACCTTTAATCGCTGGGATATCTGTTGGTGCTGGTAAATAATCGATTACCGCATCTAGTAACAATTGTACCCCTTTGTTTTTATAAGAAGATCCACAAGTTACAGGAGTAATTTGTACATCTAATGTTGCTTTACGAATCGCACGTTTCAAATCTTCTTCTGCGATTTCTTCGCCTTCTAGATAAGCCATCATTAATTCTTCGTCGAATTCTGATACTTTTTCTACAAGATTTTCGCGCATTTCATTTGCTTTTTCTTCGTACTCAGCTGGTACGTCTGTAATATCAATTTCAGTACCTAAGTCGTCTTTATAGATTTCGGCTTTCATTGTTACTAAGTCGATCATACCAATAAAGTCGTCTTCTGCTCCCATTGGGATTTGAATTGGCACTGGATTGCCGTGTAATTTTTCGTCAATTGTTTTTACGGAACGATAGAAATCGGCACCAGTAACGTCCATTTTGTTAATATGAGCGATACGTGGTACATGGTAACGATCCGCTTGTCTCCATACAGTTTCTGATTGTGGTTCTACCCCACTTTTCGCATCGAACAACGCTACGGAACCGTCAAGTACACGTAGTGAACGTTCTACTTCTACTGTAAAGTCAACGTGACCTGGAGTATCGATAACGTTTAAGCGATAACCTTTCCAGTGAGCTGTAGTAGCCGCAGAGGTAATTGTAATCCCTCTTTCTTGCTCTTGCTCCATCCAGTCCATTTGCGCTCCACCATCATGAGTTTCCCCGATTTTGTGGATACGTCCCGTATAATATAGGATACGCTCAGTTGTTGTGGTTTTACCCGCATCAATGTGAGCCATGATTCCGATATTACGAATTTTATTCAAGGGCACTTCTCTTGTCACAAATTTTCCCCTTTCTTACTCTTACCATCTATAGTGAGCAAATGCTTTGTTGGCTTCTGCTGCACGATGCATTTCATCTTTACGTTTTACGCTTGAGCCTAAACCGTTAGACGCATCCATAATTTCTTTGTATAAGCGTTCTTCCATAGTTTTTTCACCACGGTCTCTCGCATATTTTACTAACCAACGTAAACCTAATGTTTGACGTCTTTCTGGACGTACTTCCATTGGTACTTGGTAAGTTGCCCCACCGATACGGCGAGCTTTTACTTCCAATACTGGCATTACATTGTTCAACGCTTTGTAGAATACTTCTAAAGCGTCTTCACCAGTGTTTTCTTTTACTGATTCAAAGGCTCCGTATACAATTCTTTGAGCCGTTCCTTTTTTACCGTCCAACATTACGTTGTTAATTAATTTTGTAACCACAACGTCATTGTACATTGGATCTGGCATTACTTCCCTCTTTGGGATATGTCCTTTTCTTGGCATTCTCTTCCCTCCTTAACCATAGGTTTGTAGTAGAATCAACGGTACTCGACGTAATTACGCCGATCGCCAAGAGCATCTATATGAAAAATAATCTGCTCTTCTATTAATTCTTTGGTTTTTTCGCTCCGTATTTAGAACGTCCTTGTTTTCTTCCGTCAACGCCTGCTGTATCAAGTGTACCACGTACGATATGGTAACGTACCCCTGGTAAGTCCTTAACACGACCGCCACGAATTAAAACAACACTATGTTCTTGCAGATTGTGGCCGATTCCTGGGATGTAAGCCATTACTTCATATCCATTGGAAAGACGAACACGGGCAACTTTACGTAAAGCTGAGTTTGGTTTCTTAGGTGTTACTGTACGTACAGCTACACATACGCCTCTTTTTTGTGGAGAATTAACGACAGTTTCTTCTTTCTTCAAAGAGTCATAGTTGAAATCCAAAGCTGGTGATTTCGACTTAGTTTCGACCTTTTTTCTACCTCTTTTAACAAGTTGGTTGATAGTTGGCACTAAGTGCACCTCCTTCTTTTTATAATAGATTTATAACGTCTGTAAATTTTATCTCCCCATGAAAAACTACCCATGTCGGGTAGTCTTTAGGGTTTCCAAAATTTACACTCATGTATTTTATCATTGGAACTACAGAAAGTCAAGTTTTCTTGCGAAAAACAACGGGTTTTCTTCCCCTTTTCCTATTGTTTTTTTCTTTCCGCTTCTTTTATTTTTTTCAAGATGACGGCCCCAAAAATACATTTCGCTGCATCAAGAGGCAAGAAGGCAAAAAACATCCCTATGGTTTCTTTTATTCCCATCTGATTTAGATAGGATAAGTACAGACTCCCTGTTGCATTTATGGCTACAGCGCCTCCTAGCAATAATACAAGATAAATTTTCCAAAATCGATTTTCTACTTTTTCTAAAGGCCAGCCTATGGTAAGGGGCGTTAAAAAATATCCCAATAGATAGCCACCTGTAGGCCCAATCAATAAAGCAAGCCCACCGCGTCCTCCTGACAATACGGGAAATCCTAAGGCCGCCGATACAAAAAACAGAACCATAAGGATTCCACCTTTTTCCCCGCCCAAATAGCCTACGGCTATAAAAATCATAAGATTTTGTAAAACAATAGGGACTCCTGCTGGGGTGGGAATAGAAACAAAGGCTGACAATATAATAAGGGAAAATAAAAGAGCTATGGTTGTAATAGATTTTGTTTTCATTTACTCCTCCTTGAAAGAAAAGCCCTACACAATGTGTAAGGCTTTTTTATTACATCATTTCTTCCATTTGATCCAATAATTCAATATTTTCTTGTGCTAGTGGTTTTTCTTCTTTCATGTGAACGTCTGCGTTCTCACGAACTCCTGTACCAGCAGGAATCAATTGTCCAATAATAATATTTTCTTTTAATCCTTTTAGGTAATCTTGTTTTCCTTTAATTGCTGCATCTGTCAAGACTCTAGTCGTTTCTTGGAAAGATGCGGCGGATAGGAAAGAATCCGTTGCCAAAGAGGCTTTTGTAATACCCAATAGAGTGGCTTCCCCAGTTGCAGGACGCAATCCATTGGCTACAGCTTCTTCATTTGCTTTTTCGAATTCGTTTTTGTTTACCATACTTCCTGGAAGTAAATCGGTATCTCCGCACTCGTTAATTTTGATTTTACCCATCATTTGTTTAACGATTACTTCAATGTGTTTGTCGTTGATTTCTACCCCTTGTAGGCGGTATACCCTTTGTACTTCTTTTACAATGTATTCTTGTACGCCAAGTACGCCTTTTACACGAAGCAAATCTTGTGGATAAACAGAACCTTGGGTTAACTCTTCTCCCTTTTCTACATAGTCACCATTTTTCACACGGATTCTCGCTCCGTATACGATGTTATAGGATTCTGAATTTCCATCGTCGCCAGTAATAACAACTTCACGTTTTTTCGCTGTTTCTTTGATTTCAACGGTACCGTCAATTTCTGCAATAACAGCCAAACCTTTTGGTTTTCTTACCTCAAACAACTCTTCAACACGTGGAAGACCTTGTGTAATGTCGGCTGCAGCGGCTACCCCACCAGTATGGAATGTACGCATTGTCAACTGCGTTCCTGGTTCCCCGATGGATTGAGCTGCGATAACTCCTACGGCTTCCCCGATTCCTACATTGTTTCCTGTAGCAAGGTTTTGTCCGTAACAAGCAGCACATACACCGTGTTCGCTTTTACAGTTCATTACACTGCGGATTTTTACATTTTCAATTCCAGCGGCAACAATTTTTTCCGCTCGGTCCATGGTAATCAATTGATTTTTCGATACCAAAACTTCGCCTGTTTCTGGATGAAGAATGTCTTCAAAAGCAGTACGACCTTCAATACGATCGCCTAATTCTTCGATTACTTCACGACCATCTTTGAAAGCTTTGGCTACAACATAGCCGTCTGTTCCGCAATCGTCTTCTGTAATAATAACTTGTTGAGATACATCTACCAAACGACGAGTCAAATAACCTGAGTCGGCTGTACGAATCGCTGTATCGGCCAAACCTTTACGAGAACCATGTGTAGACATGAAGAATTCCAATACGGTCAAACCTTCACGGAAGTTTGAAGTAATTGGTACCTCGATGGTACGTCCAGATGGGGATGCCATCAATCCACGCATACCAGCCAATTGTCGGATTTGGTTCTTACTACCACGGGCTCCTGAGTCCGCCATAATATAAATATTATTTAGAGAACCGAATCCTTCCATTACTTCGTTGGTTAATTCGTCTGTTGCATCATTCCATACGTCGATTACGCGTTCGTAACGTTCTTCGTCACTAATCAAACCACGACGGAATGCTTTTTCGTATTTTTCTACTTCTTCATCGGCACGTTCTAGAATTTCTGGTTTGTTTTCTGGAACTTGTACGTCTCCCATGGAAATGGAAATCGCACCGATTGTAGAGTAGTGATATCCTAAAGATTTAATTTCATCCAAGAATTTTGCCGTAGCAATGTTGTCGTGGATTTTGTAGGTTTTGTCGATGATTTTTCCAAGTAACTTTTTATCTACTACTCTGTCGATTTCCAAAGCGTATGGATCTTTTTCACGATCTACAAAACCTAAATCTTGAGGAATGCATTTATTAATAATAAAACGCCCTACGGAAGATTCAATAATCTTACCGCGTTTGTCATTTTCGTCTAAGTGTACTCTTACACGCACTTTGGAATGTAAGTGTAAGAAACCCGATTGCAATGCATGCATCATTTCATCATAGTTGATAAATGTCATACCATCCCCTTTCATTGGTTCTTCACGATCCAATGTTAGGTAGTAACATCCTAAAACCATATCCTGAGATGGGGTTGTAATTGGACGACCATCTTTTAGGGCCAAGATATTGTTAGTGGATAACATCAAAAGTCTTGCTTCGGCTTGAGCTTCGGCTGAAAGTGGCAAATGGACCGCCATTTGGTCACCGTCAAAGTCGGCATTATAAGCTGTACAGGACAGTGGATGCAATTTAATGGCTTTTCCTTCTACTAAAATTGGTTCGAAGGCTTGAATTCCCAATCTATGAAGGGTTGGGGCACGGTTTAGAAGTACAGGATGATCCTTGATTACTTCTTCCAAAACATCCCAAACTTCAGGACGTACACGCTCTACCATTCTCTTGGCAGATTTAATATTGTGGGCCATTCCTCCTGCTACCAATTCTTTCATTACGAAAGGCTTGAATAATTCAAGGGCCATATTTTTTGGCAAACCACATTGGTAGAATTTCAATTCTGGGCCTACTACGATTACAGAACGTCCGGAATAGTCAACACGCTTTCCTAATAAGTTTTGACGGAAACGACCTTGTTTCCCTTTTAGCATTTCAGAAAGACTCTTTAATGGACGGTTTCCTGGTCCTGTTACAGGACGACCACGACGACCGTTGTCAATCAAGGCGTCTACTGATTCTTGTAACATACGCTTTTCGTTTCTTACAATAATCTCTGGTGCTCCAATATCCAATAATTTTCTTAAACGATTGTTACGGTTAATTACACGACGGTACAAATCGTTTAAGTCAGAAGTGGCAAAACGTCCCCCGTCCAATTGAACCATTGGGCGGATATCTGGTGGAATAACTGGAATGCAATCCAAAATCATCCATTCTGCTTTGTTTCCCGATTTACGTAAGGCTTCGATTACTTCCAAGCGGCGAGTAATTCTTACACGTTTTTGCCCTGTTGAGCCTTTCAATTGATCTCTTAAATCTTTTCCTTCGGCTTCTAAGTCGATGGACATTAAGATTTCACGAATGGCTTCCGCTCCCATTTTGGCTTCAAATTTATCGCCGTATTCTTTTTTATTTTCTCTATATTCTGTTTCTGTTAATAGTTGTTTTTCGTATAGTGGGGTTTCCCCTGGTTCTACATGAGTTACAATGTAGGACGCGAAATACAATACTTTTTCTAGGGCTCTTGGAGACATATCCAATACCAATCCCATTCGAGATGGAATCCCTTTGAAGTACCAAATGTGAGATACAGGAGCTGCCAATTCAATATGCCCCATACGTTCACGGCGCACTTTGGCCTTGGTAACTTCTACTCCACATTTTTCACAAACGACCCCTTTGTAACGTACTCGTTTGTATTTTCCGCAATTACACTCCCAATCTTTGGTTGGCCCAAAAATCTTTTCACAGAAAAGACCTTCTTTTTCTGGCTTCAAAGTTCGGTAGTTAATGGTTTCTGGCTTTTTTACTTCCCCATAAGACCACTCACGGATTTTTTCTGGAGATGCTAAACCTATTTTTATAGAATGGAAAATTTCTTGTTCGTTCAAGAACATCCTCTCCTTTCTGATTACTCAGAGTCTGATTCATCGTCATCTAAACCCATAGAAATCATATCACTATCTTCGTCTTCTATCTCTTCATCTACAAATCCATCTAATGCGGTTTCCCCGGTAATACGACGGATTCCTACTGTTGTGCTTGACTCCGTTCCTTCAATCAATTCTGTAACGTCTTCTCCATCGATTTTTCCATCCATGTTGTCTAAGTGATTCAATTCGTCTTCATCTTTATTCAAATCTACTGGATTTTCGTCACGATCCAAAACTTCAATTTCTAAAGCCAAAGCTTCCAATTCTTTGATCAATACTTTGAAGGATTCTGGAATTCCTGGTTGAGGGATGTTTTCTCCTTTTACGATGGCTTCGTATGTTTTTACACGACCTACAATGTCGTCTGATTTTACGGTTAACATTTCTTGTAAAGTATGGCTTGCCCCATAAGCTTCTAGGGCCCAAACTTCCATCTCTCCAAATCTTTGTCCCCCGAATTGAGCTTTTCCGCCCAATGGTTGTTGTGTTACCAAAGAATATGGACCGGTTGAACGAGCATGGATTTTTTCGTCTACCAAATGGTGAAGTTTTAGCATATACATATACCCTACGGTTACTGGGTTGTTAAATTCTTCCCCTGTACGACCGTCGCGCAATTGTACTTTTCCATCTGCTGCATAGCCTGCTTTTTGTAATGTTTCAATAATATCTTCTTCGTTTGCCCCGTCAAATACTGGCGTTGCAATGTGCCATCCCAATTTTTTCGCCGCAAGTCCTAAATGCACTTCCAATACCTGTCCTAAGTTCATTCGAGAAGGTACCCCTAGTGGATTTAGTACGATTTGAATAGGGCGTCCATCTGGCATATATGGCATATCTTCTTTTGGAAGAATTCGTGAGATAACCCCTTTATTACCGTGGCGACCACACATCTTATCTCCCACTTGAATTTTTCTCTTTGTTGCAATAAATACACGAACCATTTCGTTAACCCCTGGTTGTAACTCATCCCCATGGGCACGGTTAAAGGTTTTTACATCAACAACAATTCCCGCTTCCCCATGTGGCAAGCGTAGAGATGTATCACGAACTTCTCGTGCTTTTTCTCCGAAAATTGCACGCAATAGACGTTCTTCGGCAGAAAGTTCGGTTTCTCCCTTTGGCGTTACTTTCCCAACAAGAATATCTCCTGGTGTTACTTCTGCCCCAATGCGAATGATTCCGCGTTCGTCTAAGTCTTTTAACATATCTTCAGACACATTTGGAATATCTCTTGTAATCTCTTCTGGGCCAAGTTTTGTATCTCTTGCTTCTGATTCGTATTCTTCAATATGAAGAGAAGTTAAAACATCATCGATTACCAATTCTTCATTTAGAAGCATGGCATCCTCGTAGTTGTAACCTTCCCAGTTCATAAAGGCAATCAAAATATTTTTACCAAGAGCCATTTCTCCCATATCTGTAGAAGGTCCATCGGCAATTACCTCGCCTTTTTCCACTTCTTGTCCTTGTTTTACAATTGGACGTTGATTAATGGTTGTGCCTTGGTTGGCTCCTTTGAATTTATGCAATTTATAATGAATGTCATCGCTTCCATCTTTTGGAGTAAGGATAATTGAATCAGAAGATACTTTGCGAATGGTTCCATCTACTGTAGCTACAGCTACAACCCCTGAATCCTTCGCTGCTTTGTATTCAATACCCGTTGCAATAACTGGCGCTTCTGCTTTTAACAATGGCACCGCTTGACGCTGCATGTTAGAACCCATTAAGGCACGGTTGGCGTCATCATTTTCCAAGAAAGGAATCATCGATGTACCTACGGCTACAATTTGTTTTGGCGATACATCCATGTAAGAAATGTCTTCCCTGTGGAAAATATCCACGACCCCTTGACGACCACGGGCAACTACTCTGTCGTTTACAAAGTATCCGTTTTCGTCCAATGGTTCGTTGGATTGGGCAATGATATTGTCATATTCAATATCGGCTGTCATATATTCAATTTCGCCTGTTACTTTTCCTTCTCCTTTTACTACTTTTCGGTAAGGAGCTTCAATAAATCCATAGTCATTGATTCGAGCAAATGTTGTTAAAGAAGTGATCAAACCAATGTTTGGACCTTCTGGCGTTTCAATTGGACACATTCTACCATAGTGAGAATTGTGAACGTCACGAACTTCCATTCCGGCACGATCACGGCTCAAACCACCAGGTCCAAGAGCAGACAGACGACGTTTGTGAGTCAATTCTGACAATGGGTTATTTTGATCCATAAACTGTGACAACTGAGAAGAACCAAAGAATTCTTTTACAGCCGCCGTTACAGGACGAATGTTGATCAATGATTGAGGAGTGGAAGTATCCGGATCTTGCACAGCCATTCTTTCTCGGATTACTCTTTCCATACGAGTAAAACCGATACGGAATTGATTTTGCAACAATTCCCCTACCGAACGGATTCTACGATTTCCTAAATGGTCGATATCATCGATTTTTCCTACTCCAGCAAATAAGTTAAATTCATAGCTTACCGCCGCTAGAATATCGTCGACCAAAATATGTTTTGGGCTCAATTCTTTGTAGCGATTTCTTAATTGATCTTCTAACTCTTCCCCTTCATACTCTTCTAATAATTCGTTAAGTAGTGGGTAATATACTTTTTCTTTGTATCCTAAAGCCTCAAAATCAATGTCTAAGTCCAACTCTTTTGGATCCACAAAATGGTTTCCGATTACTACCACGCGTTTTGTTTCTTCCATTTCTTTTGAAGATGGAATAATAATTTCTACACGATTGATTCCTGCAGATTCGATTTCAATCGCTTTTTCAAGGTCAATACGCTCATTGGCATGGGCTAATACTTCCCCTGTTTCCCCATCGATTACATCTTCTGCCATGATTTGGTTTTGGATTCTTTCTCTAAGGGCCAATTTTTTATTGAATTTATAACGTCCAACTTTTGCCATATCGTAACGACGTGGATCAAAGAACATATTCTCAAATAAAGATTGAGCCGATTCAATAGTTGGAGGTTCCCCTGGGCGAAGTTTTTTATAAATTTCAATTAATGCTTCTGTTTTATTGTAGGTTTGATCTTTTTCAAATACTTTTAGAAGCTCTTCACTTTCTCCTAATAGTTTTGTAATTTCTAGGTTGGATTCCACTCCAATTGCACGCAATAAGATGGAAACAGGAATCTTACGTGTACGATCAATACGCACATTAACTACACCTTGGGCATCGGTTTCAAATTCTAACCAAGCTCCACGGTTTGGAATTAATGTTGCAGAATAAAGATTCTTTCCCGTTTTGTCTGTTTCTTCTTTATAATATGCGCCGGGAGAACGTACCAACTGACTTACAACAACACGTTCCGCACCATTGATAATGAACGTTCCTGTTGGAGTCATAAGAGGCAAATCTCCCATAAATACCTCTTGTTCTTTTACTTCACCGGTTTCTACATTAATTAATCTTACTTTTACTTTTAATGGCGCAGAATAGTTTGTGTCTCTTTGTTTTGCATTTTCAATATCGTATTTTAATTCGTCAGATACATAATAATCTACAAATTCCAAAATAAGATTTCCAGAAAAATCCTCGATTGGAGATACGTCTTGGAACACCTCTTTTAATCCTTCATCAATCAGCCACTGAAATGATGATGTTTGTACTTCTAATAGATTTGGTAATTCTAATACGTCTTCAATTCGAGAAAAAGACATTCTCTCGCGCTTCCCATATTTCACAGGATGTACCATCTAGCAACTTCACCCCTTATCAAACTTACTACTTAGAATAGAAAAAATGTATAGTGCAAACGGGTCGTTTTTATTTTTGGATATTCGGCTCCTCCACGTTCACATATACATTTTCGATTCCTTCTTTTCTTCGCTCACAGCCACTATTTATGTCTAAAACAGTGACTTTATTTTATTATTATGCAATTTATAATTTTAACATTGAATACCTTATTTTTCAAGAGTTTTTTCTATATTTTTTAAGAAATTATAAAAAGAGAGATTTTTCATCTCTCTTTTTATCAATCGTCATTATCATTGTTGCCATTGCCAGAGTCACTGGATGGAGCAGAACGTGTTCCTACTACTATAATTTTATCTTTTGGCACATAATAGGATTTGTTCAATACATTTCGTTCCACTTCTTCCCCATCTACTTTTTTCACTCTCCAAGTTTGGTAGCTATATCCATAAGCTCCACTTTTCTCCGTTTTTTGCGTTCCTTCATACATGGAGCTACTATATCTTGTTTTTACTTTTGGAGCAATCGATCCAAGAGACTCTGGAATAATTTCAACTTCATAAGGCTTATCTGCCTTCGTTCCATAAACGGTAAATTCCAAATCCGATCCATTGGCCTTTCCAATAATGTAAATCGGATTCTTAAACGAATTTTTGAATTTCAAATCCTTATATCCATCTACAACTGCTGCATCCATCCCTTTTTTCACATAGCCAATAGGTCGAGAATGATTGTATCTTTCTACAATTTCTACATCGGAATAAATTAAAGCATTGTATAAAGTCGTTGAAACTTGGCAAATTCCTCCACCAATTCCACGATCAAATTCCCCATCTACAATTACACCAGACTCTTTGAAACCTTTGTCTGCATCGATACCGCCGATGGTTTCTAGGAAAGAAACCTCTTCCCCTGGCTCTAACATCATTTCATTAAAGTAACTTGTCCCTAAGGCAATATTGTCTTTTCTATTTTTTTCAGAAGAAGAATAGTTGGTTTCTCCTTTTCCCAAAACTCCATCAATAAAACTTAAATCCTCTTTTGTAATTTCCGGTTCCAAAGAATATACAGGAAGATCCACAACTTCTTCCGTTCCTTCTAGACTAGTTATTAACTCTTCTGCCTCATCTAAATCCAAATAGGAACCGAGTTTGTGATTGGTAACGGTTACGTTTCCTTCTTCGTCCTCTTCAAGAGTCGCATTTTCACTTTTTACATGGATTTTTTCTGCCAATTCTGCCACAGCAGCGTCCAAGTCCTCTTTCTCATAACTAGAAGTCAAGCCCAAATCTCGTTTGCTAAAAAGCAATACCGCCGCTTCCACTGCATTGGATAAAGGATCCCTTGTTCGGCCAATTTCCATGGCTTCTTTTACCGCTTCCTTGGGATGGGTTTTGAAACCCAAATCCCCATAGGTATAATCGTAAGAAGTTACAGGAGTTTTCAAACGAATGTGGTCTTTTCGTTTTTCGGAAGTGAATTTTTCCAAATGTTCTTCCGCTTGGGCCTTCGTTAAACCAGAGAGATCCGCTTCTCCCATATGTACTCCTCGCAAAATTTTATTGGATCTCACTTCTACAAATCCATAAATCAAAAGCCCCAATAAAACAGCCAGAACCCCACAGGCAATCCCTATAACAATTTTTCTATTTTCTCTCATCCATTCCATTATTTCTTTTCCTTTGTGTAGTATTTGCATTCCATGCTAAGATTGCATTCTTCGCAAAGTGGTTTTCTAGACTTACATACTCTTCGACCTAAAAAAATCAACAAATGATGCCCCTTGCTCCAAAATTCTTTTGGCCAAATTTTTTCCAGCTGAGCTTCTGTTTTCTCAACGGTGTCTGCATTGGCTAACCCCAAACGGTTTGAAGTTCGAAAAACATGGGTGTCTACAGCAATGGCCGGTACCCCAAAAGCACAACTTGCTACAACATTGGCCGTTTTCTTTCCCACGCCTGGAAGCTTCACCAATTCTTCAATAGTTTCAGGGACAACCCCATTGTATTCTTCTAACAAAATTCTTGTTGCCGATAAAATATTTTTCGCCTTATTTCGATAAAACCCACAAGTGTAGATTTCTTTTTCCAATTCTTCTTGAGATAAATTGGCAATATCTTCCGGATTGGGATATTTCTTAAACAATACCTCCGTCACCTGATTGACCCGAACATCGGTACACTGAGCCGATAAAATCGTCGCAATCAATAGTTCATAAGGATTGGTAAAATTCAATTCTGCTTTTGCATCTGGAAACATTTCTTCCAAAATAAAATAAATTTCCTCTGCCCGTTTTTTGGTCATTCTCGCCAAAGCCATCACTCACTTTCTCTTCATAACCTATAACGTAACTAGTATTATAACATAGAGTTTTGATTTTTACGGATAATCTGGGCATTTCTTTTCCATAATTTTGGTCCACGCCAAAATCCGCTTAAATGGCCAAATTTTTTCTTACATTCTCGATTGGATAAAGTTTCGATTTCCTCTAAAGAAATTTCCTGAATCAAATTTTCTTCCTGATTCCTCTTTTGAATGTTTCTATTTTGAGGACAAACTTTTTGACAAATATCACAACCATAAAGGGAATTGCCCATAAGTATTTCTTCCCAAACCGTAAGCTCTTCTTTTTTCTGAGTAATCCAAGACCGACATTTTCTAGGATCTACAATCCCTTCTTCTGAAATGGCTCCTCCTGGACAGTTTTCTATACACTTTTGGCACCTTCCACATAGGGAAGGCAACATTTTTTCTTCCATCTTTTTTATTTCTATATTGGTAAGCAAAAGCCCTATGGCCACAAAACTGCCCAAATCTTTATGAATAAAGCTACCATTTTTCCCTCGGCTTCCCCGACCTGTTTTTTCTGCAAAATATCGTTCATAAAGAGGCCCTGTATCTACTTGGAAATAAGATTGATAGGTTTCTCCTATTTTCCCTCGAAGAAATTCGTCCAATTCTTCCAATTGTCTTGTTAGAATTCTATGATAATCTTCCCCCCAAGAAATAGACGCCAATTCCCCCATTTCTTTAGATGGGTTCCCTTTTTCTAATTCATAGGGAATTTGATAAAAAAGCACAAACATCGATTGACACGGAGGAAGAGAAAGAAAAGGATCCACCCGTAAAGCAATATTTTCTTCCTCAATGGAAAGCTGTCGTCCTTCTTCTTTTCTTCTATTCAATAATTCTTTTAAGGAAGGATCTCTATGGGGATGTATTATCGCCAAATCATGGATTCCTATTTTTTTTGACTCTTCTAGAATCATTTCCCACATCTTCTTCCCTCCTCGACTCTTTTTCCATTCTATACTATAATAACATATGAATCCTACATAAATTAGAAAGGTTTGTTATGAAAAACAAAAGATTGCAAAAATTTTCTATAAAAAAAACCGCTTTTCTAACGGGGGTATCAAAAAGACAAGTTGATTTTCAACTGATTCTTCTTTTGATTGCCGTTATCGCCTTGGGAATTTTGATTCTCTCTAGTGCCACCTTAACCTTAGAAAGCAATTCTCACCTTCAAACACAAATCATCGCCACCTTGTTAGGGATGGTTGTTATGTTTGTTCTCATGTATATCGACTATCGACTTTGGAAAAAACTCCACTGGCTTTTGTACGGAATCAGTATTTTGCTTCTTGTAGCTACCCTCATCTTTGGTCACGGAGACACCACTTGGGGAGCAAAATCATGGCTTCGTATTGGTCCTTTGAATTTTCAACCGGCTGAATTTGTAAAAATCTGGTTGGTATTGTGTTTTGCTGGATGGTTGGAAGATCATCAAGAAACCCTGAATCAGCCTATTGTTTTGGTGAAATCCCTCGCTTATGTAGGGATCCCCGTAGGGCTTATTCTATTGCAGCCTGATTTTGGGACCGCCATGGTTTATTTGGTTTTTATTGCCGTTATGCTATTTTTCGCCGACTTGGACTGGAATTATATTTTTGGAGCCATAGGAGCCGTTCTTCTCTCCCTTCCTTTTCTTTATGCTCGATTGGATAATTATCAAAAAGACCGAATCCTAGATTTTATGAAACCAGGAGAAAATATTTCTGGATCCGGTTACCAAGCCTACGAAGGTCGAATCGCCATTGGAAACGGCCGTTTCTTTGGGCGAGGCCTTTATGAAGGAACCCAAACCCAAAACAACTTTATCCCTACAAAAGAAACCGACTTTATCTACCCTGTTTTGGTGGAAGAACTTGGTTTTGTTGGCGGATTCCTCTTGCTTCTTCTCTATGGAGGAATTATCTATAGAATGTTTCACATTTCTCAACTAAGCAAAGATCGAATGGGAAAACTTTTGGTTTTGGGCTATGGAAGTATTTTCATTGTCCACATTTGGGAAAACATCGGTATGACTCTAGGACTTATGCCCGTTACAGGAATCCCCCTTCCCTTTATTAGCTATGGGGGGAGTTTCCAATTGGTAAATTTGGCCATGATTGGATTGATTTTAAGTGTTCGTTTCCACCGTTTCAACAAAAAAGAAAAAGAATCCAATCCTATAGAAGAATGGATTCTTGAAAAATACTATGATATAGGCGACTATTTTGACGACAAACTCCATCGCGAAAGAGTTCGAAGAATGAAAAAATAAAAAGAGAAGACCACCAAAAAAGTGAGTGAGTAAGGTGGTCTTCTCTTTTTTATGGGGGTAAATCGCTTATTTGTTAACTTGAGTAAGAGGCTCTTCCCCGTTAATGACTCTAATTGCTTCTTTTAATGCCCTTTCTCGTAATTCTATAAAGGAATCCTCCGTAAAAAATGCTGCATGAGGAGTAACAATTAGATTTTCACATTGAAAAAGGGGATGCTCCTTTTCTAATGGCTCCGTTTCTGTAACATCAATGGCTGCTCCTGCTATTTTCTTATTCTCTAAAGCCCATAGCAAAGCCTCTTCATCTACCAACGGCCCTCTCCCTGTGTTAATTAGATAGGAAGTTGGTTTCATCTTTTCAAAAACTCCTCTATCAATACAGTGATAGGTGTCTTTATTCAAAGGCAAATTCAAGGTAATAAAATCCGATTCTTTAATCAGAGTATCAAACTCCACCATCTTAACACCTAAGTCATCTACCGACTCTTGTTTTACATAAGGATCATAAGAGATCATATTAAATCCGAAATTTTTAGCCTTTTTCGCTACTAGTTTGGCAATTCTACCCATCCCCACAATTCCCAGCGTCTGAGTAGAAGACCTTCTCATTGGAGGAAACCCGCTCTTTTCATGAACCGATTGAATATCCCAGAGACCAGCCCTTGTGTGATTATTGTAATCTACCACGTGTCTCATAACAGCCAATAAAAGAGCTACTGTAAATTCCGAAACTTCTTCAATACTATAATCAGGAATATTAGAAACCACAATCCCTTTCTTCTTTGCCGCTTCTATATCAATAGAATCAAATCCGATGCCTTGTCTTACTATCACTTTACAGTTTTTTAAGCCTTCAATCCTATCTCCATTGATTTTTTTATCCGCAACAACGATTCCGTCTGCCTCTATAATTTCTGATTGAAACTTTTCCTCTTCTTCATTTGGTATAAACACCAAGTCAATATCTTCATATTTCTCTATAATTTTTTCTTCTATATCAGGGTTCTCTACAATAACACTTGAAAGTACAATCTTTTTCATATTATTCCTCCCGCAACTTGGCTATTGCTTTTGTAATTTTATCTCCCGCTTCGATAATTTCATCCATAGAACGACAATAGGCCAAACGAATATACTGGCCATTTTTTGAACCAAATGAACTACCTGGCACAACTACAACCCCTGCTTCTTCCATTAAGTAAGAAGCCATTTCTTTATCTGTCATTCCTGTAGCAGAAATCTCTGGATATAAATAAAACGCACCTTCTGGTTTAGCCAATTTGAATTCTGGAATCTGACTTAGCTTTTCGTAGAGAACTTCCCCACGTTTTCTAAATTCCTCTACCATTTTATCAATAAAGCTATCCGCCTTATCAAAAGCTGCTACAGCACCCCATTGAGCAAAAGCCGTCGCGCAAGTTGATAAGTTTTGATGCACCTTGTTAATGTACTTAACCATTTCTGAAGGTCCTAATACATAGGCAATTCTCCAGCCGGTCATAGAAAATGATTTTGAAGTAGACTTTACAACAAGAGTTCTTTCAAACATCTCTGGTAAAGTTGCAATAGACACAAACTCTTCTCCGTAAACAAACTCATCATAACATTCGTCAGAAATAACCAACAAATCATATTTGATTGCAATATCAGCAATTTTTTGCAGATTTTCTTTGGATAAAATATACCCTGCCGGATTACTTGGAGAATTTATCATTAAAACTTTCGTTTTCTCTGTAATCCTCTTTTCTATTTCTTTAGGATCCAACTCCCAATTATTTTCAATACTTAAAGGAACATCGAGGATATTCACTCCTGCAATAATCGCCTGTTCTGTGTAGGCAGAGAAATAGGGGGTCGGGATAATAATTTCTTCCCCAAAATTCATATAGGATAAAATTATGCTAGAAATCGCTTCACAAGCACCTGCTGTAATGGCAATCTCACTTTCATAATCGTACTCCAATCCAAATCTTCTTCGCTCTTTCTCACAAATCGCACGTCTTAGTTCCTCTACCCCATTGATGTCGGTATAGTGCACTTCCCCTCTATCTAGCGCTTCTTTTACAGCTTCTTTGGCAATCTGGGGAGAGTCAAAATCTGGCCTTCCAATTTCCATATGTATAATTCTCTTTCCAGAAGCCTCCAATTTATTGGCATGAGAAAAAATTTCATACAAACCGCCAAAATTCATCTCTTTCATTCTATCGTTATAACTTCTCATAAAAACCTCCTTATACCAACATTAAAGACAATTGAGGAACGAAAGTTACTAATAGCAAAACAGCTATTATTATAGCGATCAAACCCCAAATCCATTTTGCAATTCGATCCATTGATTGATTTGAAATTGCTGAAGCAATAAATAGGTTCGCCCCGTAAGGCGGTGTAATAAAACCAATTGCCAAATTTATTGTCATGATAATTCCAAAATGTATCGGGTTCACTCCTAAGGCAACGACTACTGGTAAAAATATTGGAGCTAAAATTGTGCAACTTGAAATATTGTCGATAAACATTCCTACTACCAACAAGAAAACATTAATTAACAATAGGATTACAATTTTATTTTCAGAGAATCCTAGAATCATATTTGCTACTGTACCTGGAACTTGTTCCATTGTTAGTAAGAAGGCAAATCCCGCGGATAAACCAATTAGAAAAGAAGTTGCTCCTGCAATCATAAATGTATCATTCAAACAGTCGTATAATTCTTTCTTTCCTATTTCTTTGTAAATAAATGTCCCTATAAACCAAGTATATACACAAGAAATGGCCGCCGCTTCTGTGGGTGTAAAATAACCAGAATAAATCCCACCTAGAATAATAATCGGGCTCAACAATGCCCAAAATCCTTCTTTGAAAGCTGCTACCACATCCCCAAAAGATGCTTTTTCAGTATTCCCTTTCCATCCAAATTTATTGGAAACAATATAGTTGTAAACCATAATTGCAACGCCCATTAAAATTCCTGGCAAAATCCCCGCCTTAAACATATCGCCTATTGATGTATTGGTAACTACACCATAAATAACAAATGGAATAGACGGAGGAATTACTACCCCTATCGTTCCAGTAGCCGCTGCTAAAGCACCTGAATATCCTCGATCATAGCCTCTAGCTTCCATCTCTGGTATCATGAATCCGCCAATAGCTGAGACTGTTGCAGGCCCCGAACCAGAAATTGCCGCAAAAAACATACTTGTCAAAGTTGTTACAGCACCCATGCCACCAGTCATATGCCCAACCAAAGTGTCTGCTAAGTGCAATAATCTTTTAGATATACCGCCGTATCTCATGAAATTTCCCGCCAACATAAAGAATGGTATTGCCATTAAAGTAAAAGAATCCAAACCTGTAAAAGCCGTTTGGGCAATCATAGCAGAATCTATATTGGTCGTTAGTATAACAGCTAGTAAAGTAGATAACCCTAAAGAAATCCCTATGGGCAAAGAAATAGAAACAAACACTGCCAACAAGATAAATAATAGTATTAACATTTGTTTCCTCCTTCTACATAAGCCCCATTATAAGCTTCAAACAGTTTTTTCATTTTTTGAATCAAACGAATACTCATCAGAGCACAGCCAATAGGAACGGATGCATAAGCCCAACCCATTGGAATCTGCATTGCTGGCGAAAACTGCCCGCTACCTAAAATAAAGCGCGTCACTAATGTTCCCTTTGTTGCTAGCCACAAGGAGAAAATTAACCAAACACAAGTAACGATTAATTCCATTTTTATGCGACTTTTCCCTTCAAATTTATCTCGAATAAATTCAATACGTAAATGAGAATCTGTTTTTACCGCATAAGATGCACCTAACCATATTTGCCACAGCATCACATATCTTGTAACCTCTTCAGTCCACGGTAGCGACCAACCTACAAATCTAGCCAATACTTGTAAGGTAATGATAAGTACCATAAATACTAAAGATGCCAGACCAAAATACTTTTCTAGATTTTCATCCAAGAATCTCAATATTTTCATCTATTTATCTCCTTCCTCAAGGTCTTCATATCCTTTATACAATTCTTTTCCTTCCCCTTCATATTGACGAGCCAACTCCACCAAGTCTTTTCCATCAGCATATTGCTTGTAGAAATCCTCATACACATCAGATGCACTCTCAATAAAAGCATTTTTTTCTTCTGGAGTTAATTCCACCAAATTCATTCCATTTGATTTCGCTTCTTCTAGATATTCCTCTTCCATTTTTTCAGAAATATAGCGTTCATATAAAACAGCTTCTCTACCACATTCATTTACTAACTGTCGATCTTCCTCAGACAAACTTTCCATAAATTGTTGTCCAACGATTAGAGGACCATATGCGTAAAAATGCCCTGTTAAAGATAGCGTGTCTTGAACTTCATAAAAACGGGAAGAAATTGTAATTTGCAAAGGATTTTCTTGAGCATCTACAGCTCCTTGTTGAAGACCTGTGAAAACTTCTGAAAAATTCATCGGCGTCGGACTTGCTCCCCAGGCAATAAAAGAATCAATATGGATTGGATTTTCCATTGTACGAATTTTAATCCCTTTTAAGTCCTCCGGCTTTTTAATCTCGATCCCATTTGTCGTGATATATCGATAACCTGTATCGCAATAGCCTAAACTATGAATGCCTAAATCGCTCAAATATGTATCCAGCCTACCACCCAATTCATTATCGAAAGCCATGAAAGCGTCTTCCTTTTCTTTATACAAAAAAGGCAAGTCACTTACCATGAATCTAGGTTCAAATCCAGCTATGGCACCAGCTCCTGGTAAACTTCCCGTTAAATATCCTAGCGCCACACTTTCTATACTTTGACGATCTCCTCCCAACTGTCCATTCGGGTACACTCGAACATCAAATTTGTTGCCAGAACGTTCTTCTAATAGTTCTTTGAACTTTAGACACCCTAAATCTATAGGCGTCCCTTCCGCCGCAACATGTCCAATCCTTACTACAATCTCATCCTCGTTCACTTGGCTTAAATTGCTTCTTTCTTTTGCAAAAATCCCAGCGACTACAAGCAAACAAAGAAGGAGAGATATTGATAACGATTTCACAACACTTTTAACTTTTCCATTCGCCTTCATACATTACCTCCTTCATAATAATATGTATACGTTATATTTTCCCTTTCCCTAGAAAAACTAACATATAATCAGATTTTTTAACAATTTGTTGTTTTCTCTCTTAATAATAAGTATACATATTATTTTTCTTTTTGCAAGTTTAATAAATAAAAAAAGCTTATCTTTTACGATAAGCTTTTTATTCACTCCATGTATGCTCAAAAAAATTAATTTTTTGATTTAATAATTTCATTAATGTTTCATTCTTCACACAATACAAATGCTGGGCCATCATATTTTCCGCCAAGGTAGAATTTCGCGTTTTTATCATTTCAATAATCGCTTTGTGCTCTTCATTTGTCTTCCCAGAACGTAATATTGTATCCGCTAAATAGTTATATCTGTAAAATTTTTCATTTACTTTTTTTAACTCTACTTGAATTAATTCATTTTTGGATGCTTTGCTAATTAAATCATGAAAATTTACATCTGCCATCAAGATTTTTTCTTTATCCAGAACATCTTTTGACACTTCTCGATTGTGTTCTCTCCACTCCTTTTCTAGAGCTTCTATATCTTCTTTTGTCCAATTCTGTGTTGCTAAACGAATGGAGACCATTTCTAAGGCCTCCCGTAAGTCAAAGATCTTTAGATAATGATCTACGGATAATTTTGAAACCAAATTTCCTTTGGTTTTATGAAATTCTATAAATCCTTCATTGGTCAATTGTTGAATTGCACTTCGTATGGGAGTCCTACTGATTTCCAATCGCTCTGTCAATTCTTTCTCTCGAATTGGTTGCCCTGGCAAAAGTTTCAGGGTCAATATTTCATCTTTTATTATGTTAAACGCAACGGCTGATAACTGGCTATTTTTTGACTGAAACCTACTCATACTTCCTCCAATCATAACAATTCCACTATGAATTATTATATCTAATTTCACTTTGTTTTTCTACCTCTAATCTTCTTCTTGTACTTAAATAAATAGACCCCAGGAAATCCTGGGGCCTATTTATTGGGGGTTGTCTTGGTATTTCACCAATTCTATATTTGTGAGATTTTCGTAAATTTCTTCTTTCACTGTAGCCAAATGTTGACGCATCATATTTTCTGCTAAAAAACAGTTCCGTGTTCGAATCATATCTAAAATTGCTTGATGTTCACCACGATTTTTGAATTGCCTCTTCATTTTATTGGCTAAATAGTTGTAACGAAAGAAGTGATCAATAATGATGCTTAAGCCTCCATATAAAATTTCATTTCCACCAATTTTTGCAATGGATTTATGGAAATTCATATCTTTTAAGAACAGGCTTACATTGTCTGTAGATTCTATCATTTCTTCTTCATTGTTATGGATGTATTTTTCTTCTATTTCTAGCAAATCTTTTGTTTCCCATTTTTTCGTTGCTGCTATAACAGAGGAATACTCAAAGGCTTCTCGCACTTGAAATATTTTTTCAAAATGCTCCACAGACATATCGGCCACGACATTTCCTTTGATGGGGTCTTGCTTTATAAATCCATAAGATAATAATTTTTGAATGGCTGTCCGTACGGGGGTTCGACTTATATTTAATCGAGAGCTTACTTCGACTTCTTTTACAGGTTGATTGGGGGCCAACTCCAAAGTCATAATCTCTCTTAGCAAAATATCATATGCTTCTTGTGATAAATTGTTTTTATTCTCTCCCACAATACTTCTCCTATTTATAAACTTTTACAAGGATTTTGCGATTTCTGCTCCTAGTCTTGTATTGTTTAGAACCAATGCGATGTTCGATTCCAAAGAATCCCCGCCGGTTGCTTCCAAAACTCGGCTCAACAAAAATGGCGTGCTTTCTTTCCCGTGGATTCCTTGTTTTTTTGCATCTTCAACGGCTTCTGCAATGGCTTTTTCAATGACTTCTTCGTCCATCGCATCTTCCTTTGGAATTGGATTGGCTACCAATACGCCGCCTTCTAAGCCCAATTCCCATTTGGTTCGAATGGATTTTGCCATTTCTTCTGGGCTATCGTAACGATAATCTAATTTGTGGCCACTTTTTTGTGTAAAGAACGCGGGCATTTCATCGGTTTTGTAGCCCAATACAGGAACGCCAAAAGTTTCTAAATATTCTAAAGTCAATCCAATGTCTAAAATGGATTTGCATCCAGCACAAACTACGGCGATATCCGTTCCTGCTAATTCTTGTAAGTCACGAGAGATATCGAAGGTTTCTTGGGCGCCTCTATGAACGCCACCGATTCCTCCTGTTACCAAAATTGGAATCCCGGCCAAACGAGCTGTAATAATGGATGTGGCAACCGTTGTGGCCCCATTTAATCCATTGGCCACAACGTGGGCATAGTCTCTACGGCTGGATTTAATTACATCTTTTGATGTGGCCATAAATTCCAACTCTTCTGCTGTTAAGCCGACTTTTATACGACCGTTAATAATCGCTGTTGTCGCTGGGACAACGCCTGTTTCTCTTAAAATTTCTTCACAAGCTTTGGCCGTTTCTAAGTTTTTTGGATAAGGCATCCCGTGAGAAATAATCGTAGATTCTAAAGCCACCACTGGTTTGCCTGAATCCAAAGCTTCTTTTACTTCTGGATGAATATCCATATATTTATCTTTCAAAATCTCAAATGATTTCATAGTTAACCTCTTTTTTCTCTCTTTCCAATTCTTCTTCTGTTACGGAAGTCAAATGGCTGTTGTTACTTTGAATAATTAATCGACTTGCTGCCATGGCATTCTTAAAAATGTCTATAATTTCCAAATCACGAATCAATCCATGAACCATAATTGCACAGAAAGCATCTCCTGCTCCTGTAACATTTACGATATTTAAATTTTTTGAATAGAAATGGTAAGATTCTTCTTCCCGAAGAATAAAAGCTCCATCAGATCCTGCTGTAATTACAACTGTACCAACGCCTTTTTCTCGCAAAACACGACCTGCTTTTATAATGTCTGAATTGCTACTAATGGAAACCCCTGCCAATACAGAGGCTTCATGTTGGTTGCATTTCAAGACGTCAATTTTATCTAAACAATCAGCAAGTCTTGGAGCTTTTGCAGAAGATACGGCATCGACCACTTTTAGAGCCTTTACATTCTCTACCAAAAATTCCAATGTTTTCTTCGATAAATTGGCTTCAAATACAGCCACAGATGCTTCATTTAAGAAGTTAATTTTTGAATGTAGCAATTTAGGAGTAATTTTATTGGTAATGCTCATATCGTTGATTCCACTTAACATTTCCCCTTGCTGATCCATAAGAACCAAGTAGGTTCCTGTTGTTTCTTCAGGGAATTGTAGAGAATGAGTCATTTGTAAAAATTTATTTTTCTCTCTTAAAATATATTGGCTTCTTGCATCTCCCCCATAAGGCACAATCAATTCTGTCATTACCTTCATAGAAGATAAATTTGAGGCAATGTTAAAGCCTACGCCACCGGCAGACATGGTAATTTCTCCTGGATTGGAATCATCCATTAACATGGGGGCATGAGATTTTCCAACAATGTCTACATTGGCTCCTCCAACAACTACAACAAATTTTTCGTTTGGATGTTGGCTCGTATCTGGCAACAAATATCCTCTACCTAAAATAATCCCCTTGGCTGTCATATTGGAAATATGCACAGCAACAGAAGAGCGAGCCGTTCCTAAAGCGTCGGCAATTTCTTGTTGGGTAATATAAGGATTCGAACGAATCATCTTCATTATTCTTTTTTCACTTGGCGTCATCGAAGTCATTCCCCTTTTAATTTCAAATTATAACAAACACGGCATAAAGGCTCATATTTTTCTGTTGCACCGATTACGACTCTTTCCTCTTCTTTTGTCGTTCGATGGCTTATCCAAGCATCCGCTCCACAAGAAGCACAAACGGCGTGGTGTTTTTCTACATAATCAGCCCTTGCCATAATTTCTTTAACAAGATCAAATGGATTGGTTTCAAAATCCATATCCAATCCAGCGCACACAACGGTTTTTCCGCAGTCTAGGTATTTATTAAAAACAGCCAATACTTCCTCTACAGAACCACCTAAAAATTGAACCTCATCTACTGCAATTACATCGGCTTTTTCTCTTTCTGCAATTTCATCCAAAGCCGCCACCGTATCGACAGAATACGCATCAATTTCTTCGTTGTCATGACTTTTTATGGCGTCTCGATTGTTACGATTGTCAATCGATGGCTTAAAGACCAAAGTATGATATCCCGCAATTCGAAACCGCTTTATTTCACGCTCAAGACTTGATGTTTTTCCTGAAAACATACTTCCTGTATGCAATAATAACTTCCCTTTGTATTGGTGCATTTTGTCCTCCACATTTATTATAATAATTCAAACTTATTTATGTCAATATCATTTCCAACGATTGTTTATCTCTTAGTAATATTTTTCTTCCTATGCTATAATAGCAGAAAAGGGGGTTTTTATGTTAAAGATTGAAAATTTAGTTAAATATTACGGAGAGAAAAAAATTCTCCACGAAATTGATTTTTCTTTAGAATCTGGGGATATTTGTGCATTTATCGGCGCCAATGGCGCAGGAAAAACAACTACTATAAAGTCAATTGTTGGACTCATTCCCTTTGACGGGGGACAAATTTTTGTCAACGGTATGGATGTAGAAAAAGAAAGTGTAGAAACAAAGAAAATTTTGTCCTACGTTCCAGACAATCCAGAACTTTATGGCTTTATGCGTGGTATTGATTATCTAAATTTTATTGGCGATATTTTTTCTCTTCCCTATGAAGTTCGCAAGGAAAAAATCGAAACCTACGGACAGGCCTTTGGAATCTATGATCGTTTGGGAGAAAGCATCGATTCCTATAGCCATGGTATGCAACAAAAAATTGCTTTGATTGGCGCCTTGATCCACAGCCCAAAACTGATTCTTCTAGATGAACCTTTTGTTGGTTTGGATCCTTTGGCTACACGATTTGTCCGTGAAGAATTCCGTCGTTTGGCAAAGGAAGAGGGCGTTACCATCCTCTTCTCTACCCACGTTTTGGAAGTGGCAGAAAAACTTTGTAACAAAGTAGCCATTATAAAAAACGGTTCCCTCGTTTTATTTGGGAATACGGAAGACGTTCTTTCTGAAGTGTCTCTTGAAGATTTATTTGTACAGAGGATGAGCGACAATGAATAATCTTTCTACTTTAATCCGTTTGGAAATCAAACGAAATCTCGCCACACTAACGAAGAAAAACAAAGCCTTTTCTATTTTTATCTACATCCTTATGTTATTTTCTTCTCTATCTTTAGGCATCTTTGTTCCTATGTTCACATTAGGTTATGCAGTAGGGTTAGAAGATTCCACCGCTCCATCGGCAAGTTTGGATATATCCACAGAAATTTTCTATGCTGCTGGCGATTTGCATCTTCTCTCCATTTTAATTATTGCCATTCTTTTTGGCTTTTTTATGGGGAAAAATACTTTTTTTAACTCCTTTGATCAGGATACTTTATGGGCCTTACCTGTAGAAAAAATGGAAATCTTCTTATCCAAATACATTGGATTTGTCCTTACCATGATTCTTCCTACTTTTCTATATACCATTCCTACTTTGGTCTGCGTTTATTTTGGAAAGTCCCATATCGCCCCTATTTTCTTCCATTTGTTTTTAACCACTGCTGGCGGTTTGGGAGGATTGGCCTTTGGAATGTTCATCCGCTTATTATTTATCTTTCTTCTCTCAAAGTTCCACCTCTCTAGATGGGGTGTATCTTTGATCCGAATGTTGTTTATGTTGGTTTTCTTTGTTGTTTATTTCCAACAGGCTTTTAGCGGATTCCAAGGAGTGGGAGATTTTTATCTCAATCATGTTCATTCCATCCCTATTTTCCAGTTGGCTTCTAAAACTTTCACCGGAAGCTACATCTATCTTTTGTTCTTCTTCCTTTTTGCTGTAATTTTTATGGGGCTATTATTCTTCCTCCTAAAGGAAAAATATCATATCCTCAACGAAAAATCTGCTTCACAGAAAAAAGCAAAAAAAGTAAATACAAAAGACCTCCGAGTGCAAAAGCCTTTTGTGGCTTTGGTAAAAAAAGAAATTTCTCTTTATTGGAGCAATAGCGCCATTGTAGCCAATACATTTATTTCTGTATTTTTTATGTTGATTCTAGCCGCTCTTACCTTTGTTCCTTCTCTGAAAAACTTCGCTTTAGAAGAAATGACCTTTGGCTATTTAACAAAAGACACCCTTGTTTTTTTCGCTATGTTTTTCCTTGTGGGAACGGCAAATATCTCTTGTTTCCAATTTAGTCTAGAAAGTCGCATGGCCTATAACACCTATGTTCTTCCCCTTTCTGGGCAGAAAATTTTCTTAGCAAAATTAACCTCTGGACTTGTGCAGGTGTTTCCCGTCTTCCTTCTTTCCTTTGTCTTGGTTATGATTTCTCTAAAGCCATCCCCAAGCTATCTACCGCTTATTTTCTTTGGCCCACTTTTTTATATGATCTTTAACAACGGACTCGGGCTATTTTTCGACTTAACCTTCGCTAATTATACTTGGGACGACCCAAAACAATTGGCAAAACAATCCAAACAAGCCTTCTTTACCGGATTCGGGAATTTAATTTTGTCCGCGATTATCCTTCTTATTGGATATCAAATGATACAATTTTTCCCTTATCTATTCTGTTTATTGGTAACATTACTAATGCTTGTTGCGGATATTGTGCTTCTTTTATTAGTAAAAGATACAACAATCTATCACAATTAAAACCACAAAAAAAGGTAGGAGATCCTAAGATTTCCTACCTTTTCTTTTTCTTTTTATTTGTATTCTCTTAAATACGCTTTTTCAATAACTACATCTTCCAATGGTTTGTCCATGGAATTGCGTTCCACTTGTGCAATTTTTTCCACAACGTCCATTCCTTCTACCACATGACCAAAAACCGTGTGTTTTCCGTCTAGCCAGAAAGCGCCACCATGTTCTCTATACGCGTCTACTACATCTTGAGAATACCCTTGGCCTTCTCCCAATTTTTCCATTTGTCCCAAAATATCATTTGAAACTTCCGCTCCTTGAACAATGAAAAATTGGCTTCCATTTGTATTTGGTCCCGCATTTGCCATAGATAAAGCACCTACCAGGTTGCGATAGTTTACGTCAAACTCGTCTTCAAATTTTGCACCGTAAATGCTTTCGCCACCGCGGCCAGATCCGGTTGGATCGCCCCCTTGAATCATAAAATCTGGAATCACACGATGGAAAATAATTCCGTTGTAATATCCTCTTTCAATTAATGTTGTAAAATTTTCTACGGTTCTTGGTGCCGCTTCTGGAAACAAACGAAATACAATTTCCCCGTGATTTGTTTCCAATACAGCTACTTGTTCTCCTACTGCTGGTTTTTCCAATTGTTTTAACATAATTTCTCCTTTACACTTCCTGACGACTTACATATCGATCCATATGAATTCGGAATCCTTCGGTTCGTTTTCCGATTCCTCGATAAAATCCATAAATTCCGATTCCTTTTAATATACTCGTAATACTCATAGCCCACCAAATTCCGGTAATTCCCAAGAATGGCATTAGGGCAAAAGCCATAGGAATTCGCATAATATTTAAGACAACAGCCACTATAGCAGGATAGCGAGTCAGCCCTAACCCATTCATTGCACCACTAGTTACAATTTCCATGGTCATTAAAAATTGGCTTAAACTAATAATTCTTAAATATCTTCCTCCTTCGTAAATGGTATTTGCATCATGGGGCACAAAAATTCGATACAAATCTTCGGCGCCAAAGAAAAGCAAGAAGGAGGCCAAAATTCCTATGGTTCCAATAATCTTTACTCCTGTTAGATACCCTCTGTGAATCCGATCGTAACATTTCTTGCCATAGTTTTGGCCGATAAATGCCGAAACCGCAGCAGCAAACCCCTCGGCACTCATCCAAGAAATGGATTCGATTTGCGCACCAATGGAATATACGGCAATATAAGTAGATCCGAAAGAGGCGATTTGTCGGTTAAGAATCACTCCAACAATGGCGTGAACCATGGATTGAAGACAGGCAGGAACTCCCAATTTTATAATATCTAGGAAATTTTTCCGATAAAAAGAAAAAAATTTCGCAGTGGTTAAAATCGATTTTTTCGACACAAGCAAATATAAGAAAATAATAAAAGCCATAAGTTGTGCCAAAACCGTTGCCCACGCGGCTCCTGCTACTCCCATTTTAGGAAAAAATCCAATTCCAAAAATCAAAAGAGGATCCATTATCATATTAAAAAGCAAAGAAAGAGTCGAAACTTTGAAAGGCGTCACGGAATTTCCGTTGGTTACAAAAATCGCTGAAAGCATAGGATTGAAAAAGGTAAAGACCAACCCCAAGGACATGATTTTCAAATAGGATTCTGCCAAAGCTCCTACGGTTTCATCCAATCCATAAAATCCAATCAAAAGGTCTCGTCCAAAAAAGAAAAGCGCCGTAATGATTGCACAGAATAAAAAATTGGCCTGAAACCCTGCGGCGACAACTTTTTTCGCCTCTTCTTCATCTCCTTTTCCTAAAGCTTGGCTTAATTCTACAGACATTCCTGTTTTTGAAATCAACATAATCGCATGGGCAAGCCAAACAAAAATACTAATTCCCCCAACAGCCGCTACAGCCTCTGTGGAAAGACGTCCCAGCCAAAGAGTATCTACAAATCCATAGGTCATTTCTACGAAAGAAATGCCCATTAACGGCAGTGCCAAACGAAAAAGGACCTTTCCAATAGGCCCTTCTAATAAGTTCAAATTTTTCATACATCACCCCAGTGCATAAAGCTGTAAAATCCCCGAATAGTGAACGATGGATCCGGCCAGTACAAAAATATGCCAGATTCCATGATGATAGGGGATTTTTTTATTGGAATAAAAGAAGGTCCCTATTGTATAAAAAACTCCCCCTACTGCAAGCAAAATCAAAAATTGAATAGAGGTATTTTCAATAATAGGCTTGGCCATTAAAATTGCCATCCAGCCTAGAGATAAATACAAAAATAGAGAAATTCTTTTTGTGGTATCAAATCGATTAAAGGTAAAAATCTTAAATCCGATTCCAAACAAAGCAATGGCCCACACAGCTACAATCATAGCGATTCGAAAAATTCCTTGGAAACTTAGGATGATAATGGGCGTATAGGACCCGGCAATAAATAGAAAAATCGCTCCGTGATCAAACACCCGCAAAATCCTCTTTGGTCTTTCTTTTTGAATGGTGTGATAAATCGCACTGGCTAAGTATAGGAAAATAAAAGAACCACCATAGATAGAAAAGGACGCAATCTTCCCTGGGTTATGATCTTTGATTCCGAAATACAATAAGAATACCAATCCTACAATTCCAATGGGCACGCCAATCCAATGGCTAATGGCGTTAAAACATTCATCGTGACCTTTTCTTCTTGGTAAATTCATTAAGCTCCCTCTCCCTGTTCTGTTAAAATAATGGGCCCGTCTGCTGTAATGGCCAAGGTATGTTCATATTGACAAGATAAGGATCCATCCGCTGTACGAGCGGTCCATTCGTTATCATCCATAGAAATTTTCCATGTTCCTACGTTGATCATAGGTTCAATGGTAAATACCATTCCCTCTTGAATTCGAACGCCTCGTCCTGGTTTTCCATAATGGCAAACTTGTGGATCTTCGTGCATATCTTTTCCAATGCCGTGTCCTACGAAATTTCGCACAACAGAATATCCCTTAGACTCCGCATATTCTTGAATGGCATGTCCAATATCTCCTAGACGATTCCCTACTTTTGCTTGCTCGATTCCTCTATACAAACATTCTTTGGTTACATCCATCAGCTCCTTTGCTTCGGCAGAAATTTCTCCTACGGCATAGGACCAAGCACTATCCGCTAAATATCCATCCACATTTACAACCATGTCAATGGTAACAATATCTCCTTCTTTTAGAGGTTTTTTTCTAGGAAACCCGTGACAGATTTCGTCATTTACAGATGCACAAATACTGTAAGGGAATCCTTCATATCCTTTTTGTTCTGGCCATCCCCCGCGAGAAGTAATAAATTCTTCTACAAATTTATCCAACTCCATTGTTGTAACCCCTGGTTTGATTTCTTTGCGCAAAGCTTTATGCACTTCTACCAAAAGATCAGCAGCCACTTGCATCTTTTCAATTTCTTGCTTAGTTTTTATAACGATCAAATTAGACCTCCCGGCTTATTTCCATTAAATCTGTATCTCTTCTAGCCCATAATAACGCATCCGGAAGAATTCGCACGGCTTCTTTCAAATCTTCCAAAGCCTTTTTTTCTTCTCCCAAACGCACCTTAGAACAGGCCCGATTGTAAAATAAATTCACACTTTCTAAATCCAACTCAATCCCTTGGGTCAAAATTTCTATGGCTTTTTCTGGCTTCCCTAACTCCAAATAAATGGCAGAAGCATTCAAATAATAAGCCGGATCCCAAGGATTGCTTTCGATGGCTTTATAATAGGCCTCTAAAGATTTTTCCCAATGGTTCAATCTCTGTTCAATCACGCCCAAATTATAAAGAGCTTTATCGTAATACGGATTGATTTCCAAAGATTTCTTCACCATCTCCAAAGCCTTTTCATAGTCTCCTTCTTCTTCATAACAAGAAGACAAATCACTATAGACTACATTATCCCATGGATCGATGGTTAAACATTGGAGAAACAATTCCTTCGCCTTTTCTCGATCTCCCAGACGATCCCATACCAAAGCCTGGTAATAATAGGCGTTTTTGTATTTTGGATCCAAGGCGATGGCTTTTCGGTAATATTCTAAAGAAGTATAAAAATTTTCCTCTTCTCTTTCGTTGAGAATCCCCAAAGCATAATATGCACCCGGTTCTTCTGATATTTTTAATATCTTCTCATAACATTCTTCCGCTTTATCTAACGCTTCCTCTTGCCAATACAAATCGCCCAGCTCAAATAAAATTTCCACTTGTTCCTCTTTGTCTTTAGCAAGTTTTAAGGCCCTTTTTAAGGCTTGAAAGGCTCGAGGTATGTCATTGTCTATTAAAAATTTTTCGTAAATAATACGATAATTGTTTACTCGATTCATCCAAACGCCCCCTAGAACCTATTATAGCACAGGGAGAATTTTACAGACTAGGAGTTTTCCAACGAAGAAGACTGGTTGCATAGGCCACAGCCAAAAGAGCCACGCCAACATCGGCAAAAACAGCCAACCAGAGGGAAGTTATTCCCAATAAACTTAAAATCATAATTAAAATCTTTGCTCCCAAAGCAAAATAAATATTTCCATAGGTGACTTTTTTTGTTTCTTTCGCCAGGGAAATCAAAGTAGGAATTTTTCCAATATCATCCTGTAACAAAATAATATCACTAGAAGAAATCGCCATATCGCTTCCTTGAGTTCCCATAGCAATACCCACATCGGCCCGAGCCAAAACGGGAGCGTCATTGATTCCATCTCCAATATAGGCAAGGTGTTTCCCCTTAGAAAGCTCTTCTTCCAAATGGAATAATTTCTCCTCGGGCATCAAACCCCCATAGGCTTTATCAATGGGAATTTTCTTAGCAAAATCTTGGACCAAAGCGTCGTTATCCCCTGAATATAAGAACGTAGAAATTTTATTTTTCCTCAACCATACAAGAGATTTCTCTACTCCCGATTTTATCCGGTCCGATAACAATATTTCTCCCAAAAGCGTCTCTCCCTGAACAACGAGCACCCGCGTCTTTTGGCTTTTTTCTAAAGGATTTTCTATGGAAAATTCTTCCAATATTTTTTCATTTCCCACCAAAATTCTTCCTTGAGAAGTTTCGGCAACGATTCCCTTTCCAGCAAAATCCTTATGACTCTCTACGTTATAAGCCTCCCCAAGGGGATATTCCATAATGGCTTTTCCAATGGGATGGTTGGAGAAAATTTCTCCTGATTTTGCCGCAGAAAACAACGCCTCTTCTGTTCCTGTCAAACATCGGATTTCATCAATATAAAATTTCCCATCGGTTAAAGTCCCCGTTTTATCAAAGGCAATGCCATCCATTTCAGCCATAAGTTCCATACGGTCTCCGCCACGAATGAAAATCCCTTCTTTCGATGCGCGGCCGATTCCCGCATACATACTAAGAGGCACGGACAATACCAAAGCACAAGGACAAGAAATAATCAAAAAAGTACAAGCACGATAAATCCAAGGAGAAAATTCCGATTGCAAAATGATAGGAATTAAAAATCCAATCACCGCTGCAATGCCTACAACAATTGGCGTATAAATTTTCGCAAATCGAGTAATCCATCGCTCAACTCGGGCTTTCTCCATCGTCGATTGATCCACCATTTCTTGAATTTTTGCCATAGTGGAATTTTCTCGACTTTTTTCTACTAAAATTTCCAACGTTCCATCCACCGCAATGGATCCCGCCAAAATTTTTTCTCCCACTCCAGTTTCTATAGGCCGTGATTCTCCCGTAATGGCTTGATTGTTGATTAAGCTTTCACCTTTTTGAACCATTCCGTCAATAGGAACATTCTCTCCCGGCTTTATTAAAATTTTATCTCCCACTTGAAGTTCCTCTGGATCCACTTCCATCCAGTTCTCATTTCTCCAAACATGGGCATAGGATTGGTCCGTTTCCAAAAGATTGGCGATGGATTTTTTTGAACGCTCTACCGCCATATCCTGTAAAGCCTCTCCAATACGATAAAAAATCATAACCGCCAAAGCTTCCAAATATTCCCCCACAAAAAAAGCCCCAAAACTCGCAATAGACATTAAAAAATTTTCGTCAAAAAAATCTCCCGTACGAATTTTGGACAGAGATTCTCTATAGACAGAAAATCCTACATAAATCAAAAGAACTCCATAGAAAGCCATAGCTAAAGTTTCCTTGGAAACAAATATACGGATTCCCACAACGGCTAGGGCTACGAGAAATAATTCCAAAAGAGTTCCTTTTAATTCCTCCCCTGGAGATTCCTCTTCCTCTATATTTTTTTCCTTAGAAACGAAAATGCCCGCCTCTACAGAATCACAAATCTCTTGAATGGTTACCGTTAAATCCTCATCTGATTTTTGTTCCACTACCATTCTCGTTTTCGCAAAATCCAAAACGGCATCCTCTACCCCTTGGATTTTCTGAATTTTATCTTCAATTTTTGCCCCACAATTGGCGCAACCCAAATGATTTAAATAATAGATCTGTTTCATTTTTTCCTCCAAACATATGAACGTTTACTCATATGTTGATTATATAAATTTCTTATTTTTTTGTCAATAAAAAAGTCCTCCCACAAGGGAGGACTTTAACTTTTCTGTTCCATTAGATTGTAATACGAGCTACGGCTTTCATACCGTCTTTGTCTGCTTCGTCAATCAATTCCCATTTTGCTGTATTTCCCATAGAAGCTAACATTTCTTCTACATAATACATAATAACGCCAATGTCTACTAGACTGCGATGATCCCAGTCAGAACGTAACATATAAAGTGTTACTTTTGCATCATTTAATAAGAATCTCCATGGTTGGCTGTTCATATGACTTGGAGCGAAACGAACGGAAGAAAACAAATCCATAAGCCCCAATTGTTCCAATTCTTCTGGAGTCGCTGGGGTATCAAAATGATTTTTGAAAACAAATTTATCCAAAGTTAATCTTGGAGTAGAAGTTTCTTTAGAGAACAATTTCTTTCCTTGAGGGATACCAAAACCAATTAGGTATTGTACGTTTTCTCCCCCTTCGCCAAATAGATTGCGTTTTGTTGCATCGTCTACTTGGTCCACTGTAATCCAGCAAGTTCCCAAATCTTTTTCAACCAAAGCAGTGTTTACTTTTTCTAAGAAATAGCCTGTACGAACCAATTCTGCTTCATCAGTACTATTTACTTCCAATGAGATGTAATGTGGGGCATGAATCATAACTCCACCATATCCAGCTTTTCCTTCTAAACCGTCTGCAATAATTTTTCCATTTTCGAAGAAAGCAAAATTCAACACTTCTGAATTTTCTTGTGCTTCTACTTGGGCTAAAATATCGCGTACTTCTTTTAGAGTTACAGCATCCAATGCATTGGATTTGTAATCACGAACTGTTTTTCTTTTTTGTAAAAAATTTGTCATTACCATAATCATTTGCCTCCTAAATTCATCTTATTGGCCTATGAACCGTACCATGATCCAAGGAAATACCAATATATGTACAATAAAACCTGTCCCTATACCTATTATCATTCCTGCAACAACATCTGTAGGGTAATGCACTGCCAAATATACACGAGATATTGCAATAAGCAGTGCCATTATTACAAACAGAACCGTCCATGAAGGAAAATTCAACGAAAGGGCGGTTGCTATCGTAAATGCTGCCGTTGTATGTCCCGACGGAAAAGAATAATCCGTTAAATCAATTCCATACGTATTTAGATTTTCTAAAATCCAGTAGGGGCGATTTCTCGTAAAAATTTTCTTCAAAATTGTTGCGACAATCGTACTCAAAACGAGGCTGAGAACCATTTCCCGACTTGCAACGCCTAACCATCGATCTCCCAAAACCAAAGCCACAAGAGAAAAAATTCCCAATACAGTAGGCCCTGCAAGATAGGTGTAATAATAGAAAAACACGTTAAAAACGGGATGTTTCAAGTCCCTATTCAATCGTTGTATGAAAAAATCGTCAAAAACTTTAAAAGGATTTTTCATTTTCACCACCTGAACATTCGACTAATCCCATTATACCCCAATTCCCATCTATTGAAAAGGATATTTCTATTTCCTTCCAGAAACTGTTATACTCTTATAGAAGGAGGAAAACTATGAATTTAACAAAAGAACAAGAACTCGCCATCGCCCATAAAGACGGGCCAGCATTGGTATTGGCTGTTCCTGGATCAGGAAAAACCACCATGCTTCTTTGGCGTACAAAACAATTATTGGAACAGGGAATTCATCCCTCTCGGATTTTAACCATTACTTTTTCTCGAACAGCGGCCAAAGACATTCAAAAACGTTTTGAACAGCTATTTCCTGAAATGCGACAACGTCCTGTTTTTTCTACGATTCATAGTTTTTGTTATTCCATTATTCGCTCTTACGAACGAAAAACCGGACGGCAATATACCTTAATTGAAGGAGGAAAGGGTCCCTCTAAATACCAAATTTTAAAAGATATTTATAAATCCGTAAACCATACTCTTCCCAATGAAGATCAACTAGAGGCTATGGTTCGTGAAATTGGAATGGTAAAAAACAAATCCATCTCCCCTGAATCCTACGGTCAGAGTCGAGATTGTCAAACCACTCAGTTTTACGCCATTTATTTTCAATACGAAAAATTAAAAAAGGAAAAATTATGGATTGATTTTGACGATATGATTACCCTGTCAATCTCCATTTTGCAAAAGGATGCTTCCCTTCTTCGAAGCGTTCGAAAAGCCTACGACTACATTCAAGTAGATGAAGGACAGGACACTTCTTTTCAGCAGATGCGAATCATTCAATCCATCGCAAAACCTCACAACAATTTATTTATCGTCGCCGACGACGACCAAAGCATCTACGGATTTCGCGGAGCAGATTACAAGGCTCTCTTTCGCTTAAAAACCATTTATCCCGACTTGAAATCCTTCTATCTTTCCATAAATTTTCGGTCTACACCAGAAATTGTTTCTACCTGTCGCCGATTTATTGAACAAAACGAAGAACGATTCCAAAAAGACATCCAAACCTTTCATGAAAAAGGAATCGAACCAAAATTTTTCCGTCTGAATGATTTGAAGGCTCAATACGAATTTATTCTACGGGAAATGGCCAAAGAGGATCTTGGGGAAGTGGCGGTATTGTACCGAAATAATATTTCGGCTCTAGGATTGATTGAAACCTTAGAACAAAGAGAAATTAGCTTTCGTTGCCGAGATACAAAAAACACCCTCACCCACCACTGGGTTTTGAAGGATCTTCTCATGATTTTAGAATTTGCCCAAGATCCAACACGCTTGGATCTATACGAAAGATTTTATTACAAAATCAACGGATATGTTTCCAAAAAAAATATTGAATACGCCAAAAAACATGCCAAGGGAAATTCTGTTATTGATACCATGGCAAGGGACGACATTCCCCCCTATTTACAAAAAAATCTTCGAGAATTGCGGGAGAATTTCCGTCATCTAAAGACTCTCCCCCTAAACCAAGCTTTTCGATTTATTGAATACGACTTAAACTATCGTACCTACATTACCAAACACGCCAAGACCTTTGGTTCTTCAGAACATGCTTCTTTGCGCATTCTCTTCTATATGAAACACATTGCCAAACACGCCAAAGATAAAGAAACCTTTATGGGGCGAATCCTTTATTTGGATCAACTCTTAAAGGGCGGTTATATTGACAACGAAAATTTATTTTTATCCACTTTCCACGGGGCAAAAGGCCTGGAATTCGATACGGTCTTTTTGATTGATTTAATCGAAGATATTATTCCTTCCCCTATGGCTTTAACTCGAGCCGATGGAAAAGATTTTGAAGAATTGGAAGAAGAACGACGCTTGTTTTACGTTGCCATGAGCCGGGCAAGGAAAAATCTCTATTTGATTTCCCCTAAAACCGTCAACCACCTTTTAACAAAACCCTCTGTTTTCTATGAACAAATTGAAGAATGGCACAAAAAGAACCCTTCCTAATGGAAGGGCTTTTTTTATTTATTTTTCAACAATATGGATTCCAAGCTATTTGCCACTGCCTCAATACTATCTAAGGCTCTTTCTAAACGATCCAACAAACGAGTCCATGTAATCACAAATCTTGGATCAAATTCTCGAGAATAATCGTACAAGTTCCGCATGGTATTTACGTAGAGTTCGTCTCCTTTTTCCTCTAGAGTATTGATTTCAATCACTCCCTCTTTTAAGGTCGTAGACTGTTTGAACCCTGAAAAATCTACCATCAATTCACTCAATCGAAGGGAAGATTTTTGAATCAAATCCACAAACTGTTTCGCCTCTGGCAAAAGTTCCCGAACTCGAAACATATACAATCCTACCAAAACATCCTCTATATTATCCACTACATCATCCAAATGATGAACCAATTCCACAATGTCTTCCCCTTCAATAGGAGGAAGGAATTCGATCATCAACTGATTGATTACCTCATGCATCACATTGTCCGCTTCCTGCTCAATTTGATGCATTTCTTTGGTTTCCTCTTGCAATTTCCCTGGATCGAAATTCTCCATAATTTCTTGTAATTTTTTTGCCGCTTCATTCCCTTTTTGGGACAAGGCCACAAATTTTCCAAAATAGTCGTATTTCCCTAATCTCATAGCTTATCTCCTTAAAATATCCAAACCAATAGATTGGTAAATAAATAGGCTAAAATTCCACAAACGGGAAAGGTCAAAATCCAAGATCGAAGCATTTCCTTTGAAACATTCCAATTTACATTTCGCATACGTTTTGCCGCTCCCACGCCCATAATGGAAATATTTTTCGTAAGGGTCGCCGAAACCGGTGAACCGATAATCGTAGAAAGGACCAACCCCGTTACCGTAGAAGCATCGGCAGAAAAACCCTCATAAGGTCGCATTTTAACCAAGCGCATCCCCACATTTTTAATAATTCGATAGCCTCCCATACTCGTCCCAACAGAAAATACCATTGCTGTTGCCATTAAAAGCCATACGGGAATGACAATGGGTTGAACTTGAGCATTGTGTTTTGCCATAGATAGGGCCAACAAAAATACGGCAATAAATTTTTGCCCCCCTTGGGCTCCTTGCATAAAAGCCGTTCCCAACAAACCAAAAATCTGTCCTCTACGGAAAAATCGGTTGCTTCCCTCTTTATCTCGATCTTGAAATATTTTCTGAATCATTTTTGTAAAAAGGTAACCCAAGAAAAAACTCAAAACAACCGTAAAAAGAAATCCTAAAAAAATACTAGTCCATTCTTTTTGCTGAATGCCCGTAAGGCCTTGATGAAGAGCAATAGCCGCCCCAGAAAGTCCCGCAATCAACCCATGGGATTCCGAGGTAGGAATTCCGTAATACCAATTCCCAACCGACCATAAAATAATACTAATTTGCACAGCACAAAGAGCCAACAGGGCCGTTTGGATATCTTCCCCTAAATTTACCATATGCAAAATACTTTCCATTACGTTGGTCTGAAACAATACCATTACCAACACTCCGAGAAAAGTAGAAATTGCCGCCAAAAATAGGGATAGATTTGGTTCTAAGGTTCTTGTTGCAATACAAGTGGCAACAGAATTGGCCGCATCGGTCCAACCATGCACAAATAAAACACCGAAAATTAGGATTCCCAGAAAAAACAAAGCCGGGTATTCCAGAGATAAAGAAATATATTCCGAAAAATTTACAGTCATAATATCCTTCTAATTTTTAAAACTATGAATAGGGGCAGGAATAAATCCTCCGCGGGCAACAAAAGCATCGGCTTCATTTTCATGTACAGGCATAATTGGAGCGCTACCTAAAAGCCCGCCAAACACAGCCTCTTCTCCCACATCTTTTCCAATCACAGGAATGATTCGAACCGCCGTTGTCTTTTGATTGATAATTCCAACCATGGCTTCATCCGCAATCATAGCCCCAATGGTAGAATCCTTTGTTCGTCCAGGAATTGCCACCATATCCAATCCAACGGAACACACACAAGTCATGGCTTCTAATTTATCCAAAGTAATTTTTTGTTCTCTTGCCCTTTGAATCATTCCCTCATCTTCACTTACAGGGATAAAAGCACCACTTAATCCTCCAACATGAGTAGAAGCCATAATTCCGCCTTTTTTCACGGCATCATTTAGCAAAGCCAAAGCCGCCGTTGTTCCGTGGCCTCCTACATGGCCAATTCCAATTTCTTCTAAAATTCTAGCTACAGAATCCCCAATGGCTGGTGTTGGAGCCAAAGACAAATCAATCGAACCAAAGCCAATTTCCAAACGCTCGGCAATTTCTTTTCCTATCAATTCACCCATTCTTGTAATCTTAAAGGCCATTTTAGAAATTACATTAGACACTTCTTGGAACGGTTCCCCACGATAAGATTCCAAAGCGTGCTTTACTACCCCAGGTCCAGAAATTCCCACATGTAAAGTCACATCTCCCAATCCAACGCCGTGGAAGGCTCCGGCCATAAATGGATTGTCCTCTACTGCATTGGCAAAAACTACCAATTTGGCACAACCAATACTATCGGAACCCTTAGTTAGCTCCGCCGTTTCTTTAATCACTTTCCCCATTAAAGATACCGCTTCCATATTCAACCCCGATTTCGTTGACCCAACATTTACAGAAGAACAAACCTTATTGGTAGAAGCTAATGCCTTTGGAATGGAACGCAAAAATTCCTCTTCTTGTGGACGCATTCCCTTATGTACTAGAGCCGAATAACCCCCAACAAAATCCACGCCAATTTCTTCCGCTACTTCATCCAAAACCTTGGCAATTTCAATAAACTCTTCCCCTTTCCCTCTAGGTAGCAAAAGGGAAACCGGCGTTACAGAAATTCTTTTATTGATAATTTGAACGCCATATTTTCGCCCAACCGCATCCGCCGTTTGAACCAAATCTTTTCCATAAGAATAAATTTTGTCGTAAATTCGTTTTTTTGTTTCTTCCAAATCATCGGTCATACAATCCAAAAGAGAAATCCCAATGGTCGCTGTCCGTATATCCAGATTTTCTTGATCCAACATATGGATCGTATCAAGAATTCGTTTTTGATCCATGGTTTCCTCCTAAATTTGGTGCATTTGATTGAATAATTCTTCGTTTTGAACGTGAATCGAAACGCCCAACTCCTCTGCTAAGGCATCAAAAGCTTTCCCGACAACTTCGCTGTCGTACTCTCCCTCTTCGGACTCCACAATAGCAATCATCGTAAAATATTTTTCCATAATGGTTTGAGTTATATCCAAAATATTCAAACGATGTTCTTTTAATACTTTGCTCACTTCGTACACAATCCCAATTTTGTCTTTACCAATTACTGTAATTACCGCTTTCATCCTCTACCTCCTTAACATTAACTTTTCTCATTATAGCATATTTCCCAAAACTTGTTTATCCACTTTACATAAGATTAACAGAAAAAGGAGGGCCAACCCCTCCTTTTTTCTATCCACGAATGGTATCCAATAAATTCACAGATTCCAACACCGTAATCGCCGCATCATATCCTTTGTTTCCCGCTTTGGTTCCCGCTCTCTCAATGGCCTGCTCAATAGAGTCTGTTGTAATTACGCCAAATCCAATGGGAAGATTGGTATCCAAACTCACTTTTGCAATTCCCTTAGAAACCTCACTACAAACATAATCAAAATGAGGAGTGCTTCCACGAATTACAGCCCCTAGACAAATAATTCCATCGTATTCCTTCGTATTGGCTAAATTTTGGGCAAACAAAGGAATTTCAAAAGCCCCCGGAACCCAACACTGGGTAATATTTTCCGAATCCACCCCATGTCGTTCCAAACAATCAATGGCTCCGCCCAATAATTTTGATGTAATAAATTCGTTGAAACGACTAATTACAATGGCAAATTTCTTATCTCCCCCAATTAACTTTCCTTCTAACGTTCTCATCTTGCTACCTCCTCTTTGAATTCATGTAAATAATGGTTCATCTTCTTCGCTTTGGTTTCTAAATAGAAATGATCGTGCTCATGACTATGGATTTCAATGGGAACCCGCTCCACAATAGACAACCCATATTGTCCTAAATGATAGACTTTGTCTGGATTATTGGTTAAAAGTCGCAATTCCTTCACCCCTAAATCTCGCAAAATATGAGATCCAATATAGTATTCTCTCGCATCCTCTGGAAAACCCAATTCCAAATTGGCTTCCACCGTATCCAAACCGCCATCTTGCAATTCATAGGCACGCAATTTATTCAAAAGTCCGATTCCTCGTCCCTCTTGACGCATATAGAGAAGAACACCCCGTCCTTCTTTGTCAATTCTTCGCATAGCCTCTTGCAACTGATCTCCACAATCGCAACGACTAGATCCAAAGGCATCTCCCGTTAAACATTCCGAATGAACACGACACAAAACATTTTCGCCCTCTCCCAAATCTCCCTTTACAAGGGCCACATGATGCTCTCCATTCAAAAGATTCAAATAACCATAAGCCTTAAAAATTCCATGTTTTGTTGGCATTTCGCATTCTGAAATTCTCTTTACCAAACATTCGTGTTCCTTTCGATATTGTTTCAATTGGTCAATGGTAATAAAAGGAGCGTTCATGGATTTCGCAAGTTCGGACAGACGATCCCTTTTCATCATCGTCCCGTCCTCTTCCATAATTTCGCAACAAAGTCCAATTTCCTTTAATCCCGCCAAACGCAACAAATCCACCGTCGCTTCTGTATGGCCATCTCGAACCAAAACGCCCCCTTCTCGGGCAATCAAAGGAAACATATGCCCTGGACGGCGAAAATCTTCTGGGCGAGCCCCCTCTTCCGTACAAATTCTTGCGGTTTCGGCTCGTTCAAAAGCAGAAATTCCCGTTGTTGTAGAAATATGGTCAATGGAAACGGTAAAAGCCGTTTCATGATTGTCTGTATTGTGGGCAACCATTGGCCCAAGACCCAAACGCTGTCCATGTTCTATACTCATAGGCATACAGATCAAACCCTTCGCCTTTGATGCCATACAATTTAGCGTCTCAGGAGAGGCGAATTCCGCCGCCATAATCATATCCCCTTCGTTTTCCCGGTCTTCATTATCGCTTACAAAAATAATTTCTCCCCGTTTTAACGCTTCCAACGCTTCTTCCACTGTACTCCACATAATATCCTCCTAAAATCCATTTTCCAACAAAAACTCTCTTGTTATATCTTTCTTCTCCTTGGTGGCCTTTTCCTTCCCAAAAAGATTTTTATAAACATATTTCCCCAATAGATCAAACTCCATGGTAATGGGATCCCCTACAGACAAATCCATAATATTCGTTCGAGACAAAGTCTCCGGTATCAAAGAAACCGTAACCGAATCCTCCCGCGCCTTATAAATGGTAAGACTCACACCATTCAACCCAATGGACCCCTGATCCAAAACATAAGGATAAAATTTCGGATCCATTTCCACTTCCAATAAGTACACCGACGGTTGCTCCTCAATGGAACAAATCCTTCCCACACAATCCACGTGGCCCTGAAGAATATGGCCTCCCAAACGACTGGACAAGGTCAAAGCCCGTTCTAAATTTACCTTGCTCCCAATGGAAAGACGATTTAACCCCGCCTTCTCCATGGTCGCCACCATAACATCCGCCGTAAAAAAATCCTCTCCAAAAGACGTCACCGTCAGACAAACCCCATTGGTAGCAATGCTGTCACCCAACTGGACACCTTCCAAAACTTTTTTCGCACCAACACGAATTTTCATCGCATTTCCCGATCGCTCCATATTTCGAATTACGCCTATTTCCTCTACAATTCCCGTAAACATTTCCGACCTCCATGAATTCTAATATCTGAACCCAAATTTTTTATTTCATAGATTTCTAAATCCTCCACCTGAGAAAGACGAGCCAATCCCCGGCCTGACACCGCCGACTTCGCCCCCTCACCTCCAATTAACTTTGGTGCAATATAAGCATAGACCTCATCAAAAAGATTTTCCGAAACAAAACTTCCATGAACCGTTCCGCCTCCCTCAATCAAAAGGCTTCCCACATTCTTCTCATACAATTTTTCCAACATTTCCCGCAAATTTAATCCCTCTTTCCCAGAAGAAACGCCAATATAGGAAATATTTTTCTCCTCCAAAACCCTTTGATAGGAAAGATTCTCCCGATCCGTCACCACCAAAGTCTTCTCCTTCTCCTTCGTAAAAACCAAAGCATCCAAAGGAATCTTTCCCCTTCGATCCAAAAGAATCTTTATAGGATTTTTCCCCGAACCACTTCGATTGTTTAAGGTCGGATTATCCTGCAAAACCGTTTCCGTCCCCACAAGAATTCCATCCAACATTCCCCGAAGACCATGGCCATCTAAGCGACTTTCCTCCGAAGTAATCCATTGGCTTTCCCCCGTTTTTGTAGCAATTTTTCCATCCAAACTACTGGCAAACTTTAACACCACATAAGGACGCTTCTCTCTCTGCTGAACCAAAAACATTCGATTTTGAAATCGGAGCTTCTCTTCCAAAAGTCCCACTTCAACCACAACCCCATGACTCCGTAAAATCTCAGCCCCTCGCCCAGCCACTCTCACATCCACATCCAGCATTCCAATCACAACTTTTGCAACGCCCGCTTTTATAAGAGCCTCCGTACAAGGCGGCGTCTTTCCATAATGGCAACAAGGTTCCAAAGTCACATAAATCGTCGCTCCCTTGGCCTTCTCCCCCGCCTCTTTCAAAGCCATAACCTCCGCGTGGTCCTCGCCAAAAGCCCTATGATAACCACGACCGACTATCTCTCCCTCTTTCACAAGAATCGCACCAACCAAAGGATTGGTTTTTGTAAAACCCCTTCCCTTCTCGGCCCATTCCATCGCCAACTTCATATATTCTAAATCCATATTCACCCCACAAAAAAATCCGAAGCACAGGGCTTCGGATTGTTCGCAAAAGGAGACAACACAAAAAAATTGCGTCATCAAAATTTCTCTTCTCCCATCCGGACTATAACCGTCGGTATTGGAATTTCACCAATTCAATCTTTCGACTCGTGGACTATCACCACCGGTGAGGAATTGCACCTCGCCCTGAAGATGTATTTAATTTTTTCTTATGGACATAGTCTAACACAAAGGAAAAGGTTTGTCAAAAAAATATTTAAGAATTAAGGAGATTGGTAAAAATACTATGCTTGGGAACAGCGGAAGCTGGGGGAGTTCGGAAAAGCAACCAGCGGAACCTCGATAGAATCAGAATTTACTGAAACTGGAAAATATAAAGTCATTAGCATCGGATCTTATTCAGAAGCAAGCAAATATACAGATCAAGGCATTAGAGCCGCAAAAACAGAAAAGACAGAAAAAAGAATTTTAAACAAAAATGATTTAACGATGATACTTAACGATAAGACCGCTTCGGGTAATATTATTGGACGAGTTTTGCTTATAGATGCTGATGATACCTATGTTTATAATCAGCGAACTGAACGAATCGAAGTTTATGAAAATGAATATCTGCCAGAATTTTTGTATCAACTTTTGAATGCTGACAATATTCGTTCAAAGATTATTCGTGCGTCTCAAGGGAATACACAAATCTATGTAAATTGGAGTTCGATTAGTGAATTAGTTTATGAAATCCCTGTATCGAAAGAAGAACAAGCTAAAATTGCAGAGTATTTTTCAAATCTCGACAACCTTATCACCCTTCATCAGCGTAAGCAAGAAAGGAAGTTATGAATAAAATTACAAGAGAATCTTTGTTACATGAATATTTTCAACAATGGACAAAACTTTTCAAAGAAGGAGCGGTTCGCCCAGTTACCCTTGAAAAGTATCGAAACAATTATCAACATCTAAAAAATATTGTCCCAAATCTGAAATTGTGTGAACTGGACCGAACCATTTATCAGCAAATATTAAATGAGTACGCCAAAACCCACGAAAGACAAACGGTTATCGATTTTCATCACCAAATTAAGGGAGCTGTGTTGGATGCTGTGGATGAGGGGTTGGTAAATAGAGATCCTACGCGGAAAGTTATTTTCAAGGGAAAAGCCCCAAGGGCCAAGAAAATTAAATATTTGAACCAATTTGAACTTCATAGTGTTCTGGCTAGTTTGAATTTAGAAGACAAAATCAATTGGGATTGGTTGATTTTACTTATTGCAAAAACAGGACTACGATTTTCAGAGGCCTTGGGGTTAACGCCAGCGGATTTTAATTTTGTTCAACAAAATTTGTCCGTTACAAAAACTTGGGACTATAAAGGTGAAGGAGGATTTTTGCCAACGAAAAATAAATCCTCTGTCCGGAAGGTACAGATTGATTGGCAATTAAGTATGCAATTTCAGCAATTGATAAAAGATTTACCTGAAAATCAGCCGATTTTTGTCAATGGACCCATTTGCAACTCAACGCCGAATAAATGGTTGGAAAGGCATTGTAAAAAAGTGGGAGTCCCGGTTATTTCGATACATGGTTTACGGCATACCCATGCTTCTCTTTTAATGTATGCAGGGGTATCTATTGCAAGTGTCTCGAGACGATTGGGGCATTCTTCTATAACGACGACTCAAAAAGTGTACATGCATGTTATATCGGAACTTGAAAATCAAGATACCGATTTAGTTATGCGATATTTATCTGGTTTAAGTTAAAAGAAATCAAGCTTACGCTGATGAAGGGTGATAAGGCGGTCGAGATTCTGGAAAAATGAACCAATTTGTTTTTGTTCTAGAAAATTTGAAGTAAGTACATACTCAACATTAACAAGCTGAGAAACTTTTATACTTGGCTGAACAGCACCCATTACAATTCTTTTTGCCTTGTACTGATTTTTTTCATTTGAAAACATTGCATAAAGGTAATCAGGGATAAAATTTTCTTTCGCTCTAAAACCTACTATATTTTGTGCAATAGCTGACTCTTCCTTTGAATCCATAAGACTTACGAGCCCTATACTTCCAACAGTAGCAAATAAAATATCTCCTTTTTTTAGGTATCCTCTTAAATTATTCTTAAAGGATTTCTCATTTAGATATTTCTCAATTTTCGAATAATCAGGATGTATTCCACCAAGTGCCGCCACTTCTATTAATGGATGAATTCCATTATCATCTAATGGAGGTGTTTTCCCTCTATTATCGACTGCCTTGTCAACAAACTCTCCCAACCTACGCTATTCCCAAGCTTCCGCTTTTTCAAATTCCTTAAACCGTCTTTTGGGAATGTTCTTTTTTTCTTCTATCATTAGAGCACCACCAATTCGTTCATAAGAGCTTCTAACTCTTTTTCTAGGCTGGCAATTTCTTCGTCGATGTCGTCCAATGTATGGGAATAGCGCTTGTTTAATTCCTCAATGATTGAAATTTCTTTTTTCAATGGCATCTCTACAAGGGACAAGGCTTTTTCTACAACGGAGCCAAACCATTTTTTGTACAATAGCCTATCCACTTCTTCATCGGTTAAGTTTTCGATTCGATTGGATACCTTTTCTTTGAGTTCTTGTTCTTTTTCTTTGATGGATTTATTAATAGAACTTTTTTCTTTGGTTAAATCATCCACTTGTTTTAGATAATGGTATTCTTCTGAATTTTTTTCTGCTTCTTTTAGTCCTGCTTTTACTAGCTTTCCATCAAAGCTATCTTGTGGGTCTCCGTCTTCGTTTTTCTTTAGAACGTCAAATAATGCGTTGTTTTCTTCGCTGTCTTCTACTTTTGCGTTTTCTACTAATTCGCTTAATTGGCTTTCGATTTCTGAAATACGAGATCTGAGCCCATCGATTTCTAATTGTTCTTCTTTGTAACATTCTTCTGCTATTAGATTGTTAGGAATGATTGCGCCGTTCCAGCCGTCTTGGATTTTTTCTTTGTTTTTCCCTTTGGTTACCATGTTGGGTTCACGAGTCCGTCCGGCTTTATAGAATCCTAGTTGTTCAATTAATTCTGCGTCGTGGGTTAGTGTTTTTGTCCAAATTTCTGCGATAATTTGGTACCCTTCATAGATGTCAATGTGTTCAAAGGATTCCAGTTGTTTTTTTATTTCTTCTAACATGGCTGCTTTTAGTATTCTTGTATTGGTTTCAGGGGTTAATTGATGCAACTTGTTCCAATAGTTTTGAATGTATTCTTCGACTACTTTTTTTACTTTTGCAGATTTTTCTTGAACGGCGGGGTTCGATAGAACTTTTTCTGAAAATTCTTCTGTGGTTAGAGTCAATTCTAAATAACCGGGGCGTTTTTGGATTAGAGCTTCTTCTAATACTTCTTTTACAGCTAGGTTTAAGACTTTTAGGTCTTGGATATTTTTTTCTGGAATCCCACCGTATAAATGGCCGTCTACGTCATGGGGAATTTCTTCGTCTATGGATTCTATATAGCGAGGAATGTTCATATTGTAGTCGTTTTGAATCAATTCTTGGCGAGTGGCTAAGTGGCTATAGCCTTTCTCTTCGATTTGATTTTGGTAAATGTCTACGATTTTGGCTATATCTTTTTCTTGAAGGGCGTTTTGTTTACCGACTTTAATAAAGTTTTTGGAAGCGTCAATAAATAGAACGGGTTTTTGTAAGCCTCGGTTCTTTTTCAAAATAATAATACATACGGGAATTCCTGTGTTGGTAAATAAATTGCTTGGCAATCCGATTACGGCGTCGATTTGATTTTTTTCGATTAAGCGTTTCCGAATTTCTCCTTCTGCAGCGCCACGGAACAAAACTCCGTGAGGCAAGACGATGGCCATGGTTCCTTCTGTTGATAGGTGATATAGGCCATGGAGCAAGAAGGCAAAGTCTCCTTTTGAGTCGGGGGGCAAAATCCCGGCGATTTCAAATCGTGGGTCGCTTGCTTTTAATCCGGCACGATTCCAATTTTTTATGGAATAGGGCGGATTCATTACTACAGCGTCAAATTGTACTCCTTCGTTGGGTCGTTCTGGATCTTCGGGCCAGTCTTGGGCAAGGGTGTCGCCGTTTTTTATGCTCATTTTCTCTGGTCGAACGCCATGAAGTAGGAGGTTCATTCGAGTTAAGTTATAGGTTGCTGTATTCTTTTCTTGGCCGTAATAATTCAAATTTTTTTGTTCGTCTTCGCTTAAATGTTTCTTTACGGTTAAAAGAAGGGAGCCGGATCCACAAGAAAAATCTTATAGTTATATCAATGCTTTCAACTATATTTTTAATAGCTTTCTGATGGTTTACTGATTTAATCTGGATAGTTGTTAACTTTGTTTTTATTAAAGTATTCTTCAGCTAATAAACTGTACATAGAAGCATCAACTATCCCTTTATTACTCCAATCGGCTTGTCTTAAAATCCCTTCAAAAGTTAATCCATTTTTCAGCATTACTTTTCCTGAATTTGGATTGTTAGGATCATGCTGTGACTCAATTCTTTGAACCTTGATTTCCTCAAACAAGAAAGGAATAATTCCTTTAAATGCTTCGCTTGTAATTCCTTGATTCCACCAATTACTACCGATTGCATAACCGATATGAACCTTATCTGTTTTATCATCCATATCAACAACAGAAATAGAACCTATAGGTTCAGATATTTCTTTCAATTCTATAGCCCATTGATAATAATTTTCGTTTTTATAATTATCTATCCAATCTTCTAATACTCTTTGGGTGATTGTTATATCTTTATGAGTTGGCCACCTTAAAAACTCAGTTACTTTTTCATCACTTGTCCAGTTCTTAAATGCAAACTCTATGTCGTCCATATTAAATCTCCTAAGTAATAGACGTTTAGTTTCAATCACAACTGTCCCTTTATGTTCCATTTTTTTTACCTTCCTGATAATAATCACTTTTCTCTAAAATGTACCCATAATACTCTAAATAGCACACCAATTTGTATTTTGTCTCTCTAGTATAAGGCTCGAAAGCCCGTTCCCATCGTTACTATTTGCCGTTGTCATAATTATGACACGAGAACGGGTGTAAAATCATATGGCAATATCATTGTTCATAGCTACAAATCTTTCATTCTTTCAGGTGGATTGTAAACTATTACAAAATTAACTAAATTTCATATAGATGTCTATAAATGAACATTCTTTTTTAAAGTTTCAAATTCATATAATCGACATCAATAAGTTCATTATCTATTTCATAATAACCTTCAAAAGTTCCAATTTTTTCAAATCCAAATTTTTTATACAAATGAATAGCCACTTGGTTATCACTTCTAACACCTAAAGAAATTATTTTAGCTTCAGCTTCTTCTTTTCCAAATTTTATTAGGTGTTCCATAAAAGAAGTAGCAATTCCTTGATTCCAAAATTTTTTCTGAACACATAAACCTATGCTACCACGATGAGATAATCTTTTTATATTAGAAGTCGTGTAACTTGCTGTCCCAACAATCTTACTATCAACTTCTGCTACAAATAATATTTGGTTTTGACTTTTTAACAAGTTCTTTAAAAATTCTTCTTCCTGTTCTAAAGTATAACTAAAACCTTCTTTCCCATAGCTCAAATTATCTGTTTCACCTCCACATTTTTTTGCATTTAAAAGAATTTGTTCTGCATCACTTGGAAGTGCTTCTCTAATCTCAAAATCCATTTTTATCTCCAATCCATTATTTTATATTTTTAGTAGCGGGCCAAACCCCTGTATTCATCGTTACTATCTGCCGTTGTCATAATTATGACACGAGACCCAACGGTTGGGTCGTAAATGGATGCAATTTCTCCCTTTGTGGCAACAATTTGGGCCATGACTTCGCTGACTTGGTGAGGAGTGTAGAATTCTCCTGCCTTCTTCCCAGATTCCATGGCAAATTTTCCAATAAGATATTCATAGGCGTCTCCTAATACGTCTCCTTGTTGAAGAGCGACCATGTCTAAGTCTTCAAATAGACGAATGAGTGCTTGAATATTTTTGCTCCGTTCGTTTAGGTTGCTTCCTAAGGCTGTGTCGGATAAATCCAAAGTGGAATTGGCAAAGAGTCCTTGAAAGTCATCGGATCCGTTGGTTACGGAGATACTGCGTTCAAATTGGCTTAGACTATCGGTTACTTTTTGTACTTCAAAATGACCGGAGTTCATATCTTTTATCCATGTTTGGTAAAGGTGTTCTGGGCGCACAAAATAGCCCAAAACGTCTTGGATCATTTTTTCCAATTCGGCACCATATTCTTCGTGTGCTTCTTTATATTCTTCGTACCAATCGTCTCCACTGGATAAGCCGGCGGTGGTTGCGAATGTTTTTAGCGTTTGGTCACTTAAAAATTTATAGAACATAAGGCCTAACATGTAGTCTTTGTATCGGCTGGCGTCCATGGACCCTCTTAGTTCATTGGCTCCATTCCATAAGCGCACTTTGATTTCTTCTGATGTAATCATAGATTTCTCCTTACCCCTCTGTTTTTTCTAAATTCTGCGAATTCCTTAGGAAATCGATAACACAATCTTTTTGCTATTTTTATTTAATAGCCATCTCTAGAATTATATCATTATATGGCTCTCCCATAAAGCCGAAAATACAGCTGCGCCCCTTATTCTCCCCTATTCTTTTACACAATTTCTTTTTCTCGCAAGAATTCCCAAACCTCTACAAGCAAAGAAAAACCCCATTCCATAATGGAATAGGGTTTTGTTTCTTTGTAAAATCTTAACGTTTTGAGAATTGTGGAGCTTTTCTCGCTTTTTTCAAACCGTATTTCTTTCTTTCTTTCATACGTGGATCACGTGTTAAGAATCCTGCACGTTTCAAAGTTGGACGTAATTCTGCGTCTGCTTCGATTAGTGCACGGGAAATACCGTGACGGATTGCACCAGCTTGTCCAGTGTATCCTCCACCTTTAACTGTTACTAAAACGTCGTATTGACCTTCAGTTTCCGTTAATACAAGAGGAGCCTTAGCCACTGTACGAAGAGTTTCGAAACCGAAAAATTCTTCGATGTCGCGACCATTGATGGTGAACTTGCCGGATCCTGATACAAGACGTACTTGCGCTACAGATGTTTTTCTTCTTCCTGTGCCTCTGAATTGTTCCGTTGCCATTCTTTCACCCTTCCTTCTTAAAATTCGTAAACTTCAGGTTGTTGTGCTGCATGTGGATGTTCACTGCCAGCATAAACTTTAAGTTTTCTATACATTTGACGACCTAGACGGTTTTTTGGAAGCATACCTTTTACGGCATACTCAATAACTCTTTCTGGGTGTTTTGCGCGAAGATCTTTATATTTTACTTCACGACGTCCTCCTGGATATCCAGTATGGTAAGCATGGATTTTGTCTTCCCATTTGTTTCCAGTCATTTTTACTTTTTCTGCGTTAATAATTACTACAAAATCTCCTGTGTCTACGTGTGGAGTAAAAATTGGTTTGTTTTTACCTCTTAAAATTGTAGCCACTTCAGCTGCCAAACGACCTAGAACTTTGTCTTCTGCGTCGATGACATACCATTTTCTATTGATTTCACTGGCTTTTGCCATAGTTGTCTTCATTGGGTATCCTCCTCAGGTTTCAATCAGGTTGTATTTCTAAAGTTTCCGGGGCTTTTCAAAACACTAGTAGATATTTTACCGATTTTTTCAAGGTTTGTCAACCAATTGTTGTGGTTTTTTCAAGAATTTCCTTGTTTTTTTCCTTTTCTTTTCCATCTTGTAAAACTTATGTATAATTAAATTAGGAGGTACATATGAAAAAAGATCAACTACCTAGTTTTTACCGTCAGGGTTTTGAATACGACTGCCCCCATGGTTCGAGAAAAGAATATTCTCTTTTCCACAGACCTAGACCTTTGAATCTTAATGAAGCCATGGAAACGGCTTTGGAATATTTGTTGTGGTACGTTCCCAATATTAATTCTCTACAGTCTTCTAAAAATGAGTTAATTGAAAAGGCTCTTTATGATGAGTTTACTTTTTCTTTAATTTTAGAAGAGATGGAGCTTACGGAAAAAGATGCGATTTTTTTGAAGTTTATTGATGATGATATTGTGGAATATTATCGTGAGGCGATCTGTACAAGATGCCAGAAAATTATTTTAACACAGGCCGATGGAGAAACCAAGACTTCTTCTCTTTTGCGTCATTTGCGAAATGCAATTGCCCACGGACTTTTTAATGTGGTGGATGATATGTTGGTTGCTTTTGATATGCGAAATTACAATAGGGAGAATGGGACTTATATTTGTAGCGGGATTATGAAGCTCTACCCGACTCATCTTTTGAAGGCTCTTTCTCTTTTGGAATCGGAGCTTACCCATGAGAAATTGGCGGAGCTTGCTTTTGAACGGAATGGTTATGAGATTATCGATAATGACCGGGACAATCCGTCTTTGCCTTTTGACTTTCGTATGAAAAAGGAACGTCGAACCTATGCGGTGGAAATTAAGAAATTTGAAATCGAGGGAATTATTTCTCCTATGGAAGTGAAGGATATTTTGGGACATTTCCCTGGGGATACCGACGACCGAAAAATATTGATTGTAGATAGTGCGAAATTGGATGAAAATGCAAAGAAACAGTTGAATGATGAGAAGATTTTGCTTTTTGATCAGAGAAATATTGAGGCTCTTTTAATGGGCGAGGATAAAATTCCGAAAATTGAAAAAGCGAAGAAAAAATAAAGCGCGCCTTTGTGGCACGCTTTTTTTAATTCCAATTTTTATTGAGTCGTTTTTGCCAGTCGTAGACATCTACGCCGTATCCTTGTTTTAATACGTCTTGTTGCATTACTTCTTCCATTTTTCCTGCAAACATAATTTTTCCTTCTTTGAGTAAGAGGGCTTTGTTTCCGTACATTCTTGCAAGACGCAAATCGTGGACTACGGAAATTACGGCACGATTTCCTTCTTTTAACCAGTCTCGTATTAGGTTAAAGGTTTGTTCTTGATAGGAAATGTCTAGGTGATTGGTGGGTTCGTCCAATATCATAAGGGAGGGATTTTGGGCAATGAGTTGGGCCAAAAAGGTTCTTTGCAATTCCCCTCCAGATAGTTTTAATACGGATTGATTTTTTAGTTTTTTTAATCCTGTTTTTTCTAGGGCATATTCTACCATGTTTTCGTCTTCGTCACTTATGGTGGACAAAAAGTCTTTGGAATAGGCGTAACGTCCCATTTCTACAATTTCTTTTACTTTGAATCCGTAGGATACCATATGATTTTGCATAAGTACCCCGATTTTTTCGGCTCGATCTTTGGATCTCATTTCTTTGATGTCGGTTCCTTTGTAAAGAATCTCCCCTGTATAGGGCAGACTTTGGGAAATTGCGTTGGTTATGGTTGTTTTTCCTGCACCGTTAGATCCAATAATCATAAGCCAGTCCCCTTCTTCTATATGAAAGTTTATGGAGTCGAGGATGGTTTGTCCCGTAAATGCTACGGTTAAATTTTTTACTTGTAACATTATTCCGCCTTTCTCATATTATAGAAGATATAGATAAACAATAGGGTTCCTACAAAGGAGGTTACGATTCCAATGGGTAATTCTAGTGGCCTTAAAATGGTTCTGGCTAAGAGATCCGCTAAAAGGAGAAAATTCGCTCCTACGTAAATACAAAGGGAGAGAAGTTTTCTGTGGTTTGGCCCGGTAATTTTTCGAACCATATGAGGGATAATTAGCCCTACGAATCCAATCATTCCGCTAAAGGCTACACAGACGCCTATTATGGCAGAGATGGAGAGCATAATTAAGAGTTTTGTTTTTCTTACATCTACCCCTATGTGTTGGGCGTTTCTTTCTCCAATGGCGAAGGCGTCTAGTTCTCTACTTTTGGATAGAATGAGAAGGGAACTTAGAATCAATACAATCGCAATAAAAGCGGCGCCTTTATAGGTGCTTCCGGCTAAACTTCCCATTTGCCAAAAGGTTATGCTTTCGACTTTGTTTGAAGCCAAAACAATGATAAAACTAGAGATACTTGAGGCAAACATGGAAAAGATTACCCCGATTAAAATAATGGTGTTGGTGGAAAGAGAGTGGTCTACTTTATGGGCCAACGATAGTATAAATACGATGGACAAAAAAGCGAATACTATGGCCATAACCACCGTTCCTCCTAGAGGAAAAAAGGGAATAGAAATTCCAAAGGCGATGGAAAGAATGGCTCCTAGGGCGGCTCCGGCGGAAACGCCTAGGGTGGAACCGTCGGCCAGTGGATTTCTAAGAAGTCCTTGCATGGCTCCTCCACTAATGGCGAGTCCTGCTCCTACTAAGGCCACGTTTAATACCCGGGGAAATCGCACGGATAAAACGATGGAGCCCATTGCACCAGTTTCTCCTCCTTGGATGCCTTGGCTCATAATAGAAAAAACTTCTTTTAAGGGAATGTTGACGCTTCCTAAGGCAACGCAAACTCCCATTGTAAATAGGGTTATAAGAAGATAGAGGACATGCGTCCTCCATCCTTTGTACTGTAACATATATTATTTCTCGTTTACAAAATCAGAGAAGGCTTTTGCTCCTTCTACTAAGCGAGGAGAAGATTTTGACAATAAATCATCTTTAATGTGCAAAATATGATTTTCTTTTACTGCCGTTACATTTTCCCAACCTGGACGAGATGGAATCTCTTCTTCTGGAGAAGGTCCTTCTCCGTAGTACATTGTAATGGTTACAATGTAGTCAGGATTTCTTTCTAATACTTGTTCTTCTGACACTTCTGCCCAACCTTCTACATCATCAAAAATATTTTTCATTCCGATAATATCGGCTACTTCTTGCATAAAAGTTCCTTTGCCAGAAGTCCACAATCCATATTCCAAGGGAGAAACTTCAAAGTAAACGGTTTTTCCTTCGTTGGCTTCTTTATTTTTTGCCAATTCTTCGAAAGAAGTTTTCATATTTTCAACCACTTGGTTGGCTTCGTCTTCTTTGTCCATAACTTGTCCTACCAATTGAATTCCTTGGTATACTTCTTCTAAAGTATTTTTATGGTCTGTCATTACGACAGGAACCCCTGCTTTTTCCAAGGCTTCTATTTGTTCTACGCTTTGATCCATTACGCTCATAAATACAACGTCTGGTTCTAAGGCGATAATTTGTTCTACGTTTAATTTGGATCCAGATTCTACTTCTGGAAGAGTTGCTACGCTTTCTGGATACATTACATAACTTCCTCTAGCAACAATTTTATCTGCCGCTCCAATGGCATCTAACATTTCTGTATTGGATGGGTTAATGGCTACTACTTTTTCTGGTACTTTTTCAAAGGAAACTTCTCTTCCTTGAATATCGGTTACCGTATAGGCGCCCTTTTCTGCTACGCTTTCTGTTGCTGCATTGTTGGTTTCTACATTGGCTGTGTTATTTGTTGTTTGCTGTCCACAGGCTACCAAAGCAAATAAACTCAATCCAATGGCTGTTACTTGTAAAAATTTCTTCATTTTTTCCTCCAATAAAAAAAGACTCCGCCTGGGAAGTCACCAAAAAAAAGCCCAAACCCAGGAGTTCCAAATCATATACAGGTCTCCCGACTTCGCTTCTTCCTCCAGACACCTTCCCGCCAAAAAAGGCAGTGGTATTTTGTCCTTTGTCCACGTTACGGTTACTGGGATAGTTTGGGATTTGCACCCAATTCCCTAAGCCATAGGCTCGCACAAGGCATATATGATTTATTCATTTTTTTCAATATATCACAGATTTTCTTTCCGTGCAATAGAAATAAAAAGACCCTACCTTTTGGTAGAGTCTTTTTTCTTATTGATGATCCGCCTTTAAGTGGTCCGGAATCAATTCATTTTCAAAAGGAGTGGGGGCTTCCGCTTCGTTCATATATTGGCTTAAGGCTTTTCTCACTCGAGTAATGGAGGCAACTGTCCCCATACCGGCGATACATCCACCATCACAAGCCATACCTTCTAACAAATATCCATCTTTTTTACCCGCTTTTGCCATTTGAATCAACTTGATACATTCTTTCAAAGAATTGGCTCCTTCAATTTGAATGTTTCGACTTGGGTCGATTTTTTCGGCAACTTCTTTTACTGCCGCTGCTACACCGCCAGCCATAGCGTAACCACGGGCAGAACGAGAAGATTCTTCCTCTTCTTCTACTGCTTCCATTTCAGATGGCTCAATATCTGCTGCCACGAAAATTCCCATTAATTCTTCAAAAGTAATAACAAAGTCTACGTAATCTTCTACTTTGGAATCAATGGCCTCTACTTTTTTGGATGTACAAGGTCCAACAAAGCATACTTCTGCTTCTGGATCAATTTTCTTAATGTGTTCAGCCGTATATTTCATAGGAGATCCAGAATCCGAAATATAACCCTTTAATTCAGGGAAGTTATATTCAAACAATAGGGACCAAGAATAGCAACAGCTGGTTCCCATAAATGGAATTTTTTCTGGAACTCTTTCTAAGTATTCGTTGGCTTCATGAAGGGTTGTCATATCTGCGCCAAGTCCTACTTCTACCATGTCCTCAAAACCTAATTTTTTCATAGCTGCTGTCAATTGGGCAGGGGTTGTTAATGCTCCAAATTGACCTATGTAAGAGGGGGCCATAATAGCATAAATTTTCCGTTTTGATCTTAATGCTTTTCCCAATTGGTAGATTTGCGTTTTGTCTCCAATGGCACCAAAAGGACATTCTGTTACACAACGTCCACAACCTACACATTTGTCGTGATTGATAATGGCGCGATTCAATTCATCGGATTCAATGGCATTTACACCACAAACTTTTGCACAAGGACGATCGTATTCTACAATCGCATTGTATGGACAAGTTTTTTCGCAACGGCCACATTTTACACATTTTTCTTTATCAATTACCGCTCCTTCCCGACCAATGGTAATCGCATTTACAGGACATACATTGGAACATGGATGAGCCATACATTTTCTACAATTATTTGTTACTGTAAAGCCTCGAGTTGGACAAGCTTCACAAGCAAATTTAATAACGTCTACCAAAGGAATTTGAAAAATATTTTCGTCAATATTGATTCTATCAAATCCGTCGGTAACTGGTTTGAAGTCGTGGAAATCACGAACTTCTAGACCCATTGCCAAACGAATCATTTCCTCGGCAATGGCTCTTTTTCTAAAAATATCTTCTACATCGGAATTTGCAGTCCCTGGAAACAATCTATAGGCTGCTGTTTCTAATTCCTCTAGAGGGGCATCAGTGTATGCAATACGTGCCACCTCAGAGAATACGCGACGACGTAGATTTACAACACTTACATAACTCTCTTTCACTACTACCTCCTAGTCTACCAATTTGTTGGCTCTTTTAAGAACGGCCTCACACACTTCTTGAGCAGATGCACGGGTAATAACATCTCCATCAATACTTACTACTGGTGAGTTTGCATTCTCAACATTTTTGCACAAATTCATACAGTTTACTGGCTCAATGGTTAAACTACCATCTTGAAAAAAGTCTTCAACTAAATTTTCTAGGGCATCCAAAATTCCATTGGATCCCATCATAGTACATCGTGAGCCTACGCATAATTTTACATTCATTGAACAACACTCCTTTTCTCATTTAGTATCTCATCATTTTGCAATTATATCAATAAATTTATGGTTTTTTTCTAAAATAGAATACACGGGCAAACTAATAAGGGTGCAAATAATCAGTTCTGAAGCCATTACAGACAATGTCATGGTAATAAATCCCTTAAATCCTCCCCCCATTACCAAGGCCAATTCCATCCCAATAATAAAGGAAAAAATCGTAGGCCATAAACTGGCCAAAAGTTTATTTTTGGTACGAGTCATAAAATACAGAGAAATGGCTGTGTGAAGGGTTCCAAAAAATAAATCATAAATGCCCAAAGGGGATCCTAAGTTGGTGAAAAAGACACCCAAAACGATTCCCGGGGCAAATACGGGATTATAAAAAGCCAATAAATTCAATATTTCTGAAATCCGAAACTGAATGGGCCCGTAGGCAACAGAGGATACCAATGTGGATAAAGCAAAGTAAACGGCCGCAATTAGAGCCATTCTTGTTATCCCTCTTGCCGTAAATTTCATCGTACCAACCCTTCTACAGAGGCTGGATCTTTGGCTACATTTTGATGGGCGTAGCGAGAAGCCGCTGCCGCTGCAATGGCTGCCACAATATCGTCAATAAAGGTCGTAACTTTTTTGCCTTTCATTTTATCCAAACGATCAATAATTCCCATTTTTTGTTTGTCCAAATAGCCAAAATTGGTCAACCCAATGGAACCATAAATATTCACAATGGATAGACCTAAAATTTCGTCAATTCCATACAACCCTTCATCTTCTTTAATAATGGATTGGATGGGTTCCGGGAACAATCCTTTTTCTACCATTTCATCAATGCCTATGGCGGTTAAAATGGCGTGTACGGTCTCTCTTTTTTTCAACACGGCTCTTACATTCTCTTCGCACACTTCCATGGTCAATTCGCCATAAACTTTTTGCAAATCGTATACAATCTCGGCTATGTCTCGGATTTCTACGCCATTTTTTCTTAAAGCTTCAACAGTCATTTCATATAATTCTTCCATATTGTAATTGTACATATCTCTTCCTTTTCTATCGATTGGCCTTCCAATAGGAAATCCACAAACTCAAAAGCATCATTCCACTTCCTATGAGAGGAGCGATCCCTATGGTAAAAGGCGTTCTACTTATTCCTACTATTTCCATCCCATACAATTGAGGCATCAAATAAAGATACATGGGCATATGAGCTAAATTTTTTCCTACTTCACTATGAAAAATTCCATTTCCAGAGCCAGCTAAGGCAATTCCTATGGTTAGGTAGCCTATTAAGGCTGGCAAAAGGGTACTAAGAAAAATTTCTTTTTTGTCCAAATCCTTAAAAAGAAATTTTCCAAAAACAAAAAATAGACCTAATATTAAAAGAAACAAAATCCAAGGAATCAAAGGATTCCCGTAAAAAAAGTGTTCCATGGAAGGATTTTTTCCTATTAACAATAAAACCAGTGTCCAAAAAATACTTAAAAGGATTTGAAATATTGTTGATAACACATTGTTTCTTAACATTTTATCCTCGATTCGTTGCTCCTTGGCTCTTCAAATGTTTCGCCATTCCTTCAGTAAAGGTTACGGTTCCGTCTTTGTGAATCCAATATCCTTCAACTCCGTCAATGGATTCGATTAAAGCCTTGCTCTTTTCGTAAGGCAAACAAAAAGCTGCCGTTGATAGAAAATCGCTCAATCCACTGTCTTCTGCCATAATACTTACTGCACGAAAATGATCCGCTGGCATAAGGGTCGTTGGATCAATTAAATGGTGATAAGATTTTCCATCTACAATATAAAATCTTTGATAATCCCCGCTGGTTACAATGGACGTATTGTTTGCATAAACGGTGTCAATCATATTTTCATTGGAAGGATCCATAGACATCACCGCATCAGGATTTTGCAATCCTACGGCAAAATAATCTTTGTCATTTTCTGGAGGATTTCCAATAATACGAACATTTCCGCCTGCACTTATTAATCCTGCTTCCATTCCGCTTTCTATCAATTTTTTCGCTACTTTTTCTGTGGCATATCCTTTGGCTACGGCTCCTACGTCCAAACGCAAATCAGGATCTTTAATCTCTACCGTTTGGTTTTCTTCGTCAATGATAACATCTTCTATATTTGTATGTTCATTGGCCGCTTTTAAATCCGCCATAGGAGGCAAACTAGGAGAGTTCGCCTCGTGTTCGTGATCATGCCCCTCTTCGGTTGTTTCTTCGTGATTATGGTCGTGATGATCTGCCGCTGCGTCCATGGAATCTTGAGAAACTTCGTGGCCATCTCGATAATCTGACCAAATTTCAGTTACAGAACCAAAGGCAATATTGGTGCTGCCGTATTGGCCGTACCAATCTTTTGCATCTTTTAGAAGATGGATAATGTCTGCCTCTACTTTTATGGGCCCTTGTCCTGCGTTTTCGTTTATGGAATATATATTGGTAATTCCATCGTAGGCGTTGTATTTGTCGTACAATTTATGCAAACGCAAAAATTCATCATGCATAATATTGGCATATTCTTTTGCCTCTTCTTCGCTTTCGGCGTACAAAATCCCTTGAATGATTGTATCAAAACTATCATAATAGGTTACTTCATAACGCATCAAAGAAATATTTTTATTGGAATCCTTTCCGCTATTGGCGCAACTGGTCATCATAAAAACCATGGCCAAAACCAAGGCAATCAATGTTTTTTTCATTTCTTCCCCCTTAAAAATTAATTAAGAATATATTATCAAATTCCCCACAAAAAACAAAGGTAAGAATCATTCTTACCTTTGTCCTCAAACATCTATTGGATTATTTTTTTACGTTTTCCATTGCTCCAACAATCATTTCTTTTAATTCGTCAATTTTAATGGTTACAGAAGAAGCCAAATCCGCGGCCGCTTCGCTACCTTCTTCTAAGGTTACTCCTGTAATTTCTTCAACGGATTTTCCTTGGAAATAATCTTCCAAGGCATCCATTTGCTCAAACCATTCTTTTTCGATTTTACTTGCCGCTTTCATTCCGTATTCTGCTCCCAATTCACGTTTGGATTGAATAAATGCTTCCAATCCTTCTGGAGCTACACCGTCTACAGAATATTCTACTTCTGGTTGAGAAATATCTAATATACTATCTACCAACTTGCCTTCGCCATCTACTGCAACGGCTGTCGCATAAATATCCATAGCAGCCTTTGGTCCCATTTCTCCTTCTAAGCCTTTGCTTTTAGAAGTATCGGCTTTTAACTTCAAACCAATATCCGTTGCTCCTGGAATATCTACCGTATTTTCAGAAGCTTCTTTTACAAGACTTTGGAATTCACCAATGCTAATGGTTACGGATGAAGCCAAGTCTGGAGTGTCTGGTGTATTGCCATCTTTTGTAGGAACGGCTTCTACTTCTTCTACTGTTTTTCCTTTGAAATATTCTTCCAAGGCAGCCACTTGCTCGTACCATTCTTTTTCAATAGCACTTGCTTCTTTCATTCCATACTCATCGCCTAAATCCACTTTTGATCGAATTTCTTCTGTGTTTTCAACCAAATTGTTTTCGCTGTCAAATTCTACTTTTGGTTGAATGGCATCAAATTTAATGTCTACAATTTTATTTTCTGAATCAAACGCAACGGCAACAGCTAAGGCATTTCCTTGGGTACTTGCTCCCATTTCGCCTTCGCTAGATTTCGCTACAACTTCTGTATCAAATCCTAGACCTAATTTAGCCATATCCCCTGCTGCCACCTCAGTTGTCGCATTGTTGTTTGCTGCTCCATTGTTTGCGGCTGTGTTGTTTGCGGCGTTGTTATTTCCGTTGGCTGCAGGTTGTCCACACGCTACCAATAAGGACATCGCTGAAACAACAAGCGCCATGTTCTTCATTTTTGATTTCATAAATTCCCCTTTCAATACACCTTACATTCTTTCTTTATATAGTTTGTTTCTTTTTCCGATTATAAACCTACCCAAAAAGTAAGTAATTTAAACACTTCACTTTCATTTTTTTCTTATAAATTCCTAACCCTCATATGAAGCGATTATGATATAATGTATATGTATGTATAGAAAGGGGGAACCTATGTCATCCTATGCAATTTTTACCGATGCAGCCATTGAGTTGATTCGGGATGAAATCCCAGAAAATGTTCATGTCATCCCTATGGATGTTTTATTTGGCGAAGAAATTGTTACCATTTACGGAGACGAATCCGCAGATTTCCATAAAAACTTTTATCAACGTATTAAAAATGAAGAGTTGCCTTCTACTTCTATGATTCCTTCTATAAAATACGAAGAGAGCTTTCGAGAAGTATTAGAAAAAGGACAAGATCTGATTTATTTTTCTTTAAGTAGCCAAATTACAGGCACTCTTACTCAAGCTGAATTGGCAAAAAATATTTTAGAAAAAGAATTTCCCGATCAGAAAATGTATTTAATTGACAGTTTGGCTGCTTGTTCCATTGCGGGCATCCCATTGGATAAGGCCATTAAAAATTTAGAGGCTGGAATGTCTGTGGAAGAAAATGCTGCGTTTTTGGAAAAAGCACGGCAAGATGTTATGGGAATTGGAATCGCTATGAGTTTAACCCATCTTTATCGTGGTGGCCGTTTGAGTGCATCTAGTGCTCTATTAGGAACCGCTCTAAGTATCAAACCTTTATTGAATTTTGATACCGAAGGGAAGTTGACTCCTTTTGCTAAGGCTCGAGGATTGAAAATGGCTCACAAAGAAATTCTTCGACAAATCCAAGACCATGGATTAAAAGAAGGCCCTTGCATTATTTCTCACTGCGACAATGAAAAGGAAGCGGAAAAAATAAAAGGGTTAATCGAAGAAGAATTTCCACAATACGAAATCAGAATTCAGCCTTTAAGCCCTGTAGTAGGAGCGCATTTGGGCCCAGAAGCTTTGATCGTTACCACTGAGGGAGAAAGATTTTAAGAAATTTGGAGAATTCTGGAATAATAGTAGATAATAACAAGGGTTTCTAGTATAATATATAGTTGACTGAAAACAGATACTAATAGGAGGTAGACCATGTCAGAATTAAAATTGAATCTTATGAAACGTGAAGACCTTGGTAAAAATAAGGTTGATAAAATGAGAAATGAAGAAATTGTTCCAGGTGTATTGTACTCTAAAGGAGAAGAAACAGTACATGTGGCAGCGAAGAAAAACGAATTAGAAAAAATCGTTAACGCTGCTGGTACTTCTACACTTGTAGATGTTGATTTAGATGGAACTGCATCAAAAGTTCTTTTCAAAGACGTTCAAATGCACCCATACAAAAACCAAATTCTTCACTTTGACGCTTATGGAGTAAACTTGAAAGAAAAATTAAAACTCTCTATTCCTGTTGTTCTTCAAAATCGCGACAACATCAAAGTACAACCATCTGTATTGATGCAATTATTAGACGAAGTAGAAGTAGAATGTTTGCCAACAAGCCTTCCAAGCGAAGCTGTTGTTGATGTTGAAAATATGGAAATCGGCGATACATTAACCGTTGCTGATTTAGATGTTTCTTCTATTGATGGAATCGAAGTTCTTACAGAAGCAGAAGAAGCCGTTGCTTCCTTAAATGAACCAAAAGAAGAAGTAATCGAAGAAGAAGTTGAAGGCGAAGAAATCTCTGCTGCTGATGTTCCAACAGTTGATGAAACAGAAACAGAAGAAGACGCTGAATAATTTGCAAACAAAAAGAGCCTACCCTCTGGCAGGTTCTTTTTTATTTCAAAATTTTACGCAAAAGAAAAACCAGTCTTTCGACTGGTCTTTTTTAATGCAATAAATAAGATACTTTTTTGTAAATCAACAAAGTTACAATTGTCATTACCAAGCCTTTGATTAAGTTAAAAGGCAAGATAGAGTAAATCATCATTGTCCACAAAGAAGTAATGTTTCCGTTTATAGCTGTTCCTGCTGCTACGATATTTTCCAATCCCATAGCCTTTGCATACAATGGAAATACAACAAAGTAGTTGCTTAATACGGCCAAAGATGCCATACATACCGTTCCGGCAAACAAAGCAATAATGGCTGTTTTGTATGTGCGTTTTCTACGATAAATCACAGAAGATACGCCTACCAATGTGGAACCGATAATAAAGTTACTAAGCTCTCCCACTCCCATGGTAGAAGTTCCTTGCAATAACATATGCAAAATATTTTTGAAGAACTCAACGGCAATCCCTGCCAATGGGCCCATGGCAAATCCCGCAATCAATCCTGGCACGTCAGAAACGTCCAATTGGATAAATGGTGGTGCGATTACAGCCAAAGGAAATTGGAAAAACATTAAAATAAAAGCAATAGCGGACAATACAGCCACACGAGTAATTACTTGTGTGCTACTTAAAGATTTTGATCTTGATACTTGGTTCATTGATATCCTCCCAAATGAATTCGAGCACAAAAAAATGCCCGTAATCTTCGGGGCAGCTTAAAAGCCATCTTCTTTCATCCGGACTATACCGTCGGTATTGGAATTTCACCAATTCAGTCAATCGACTCGTGGACTATAACCACCGGTGAGGAATTTCGCCTCGCCCTGAAGATATCTTATTTTTATCTTGTTCTTATTATAACACAAAGGCTTTTGCTTGTATAGTAAAATTATAGGAATTGATATATTTTCTCAAAATATTTTCCAAATAAAAAAGAGATCCATAAAAGATCTCTTCTCTCTTATATTTTTTGTGTTGCTGAGTTATAGACAATTACAGGCATACCGTGGAAAGCTTGATTGTAAAAATCATCCGCGATTCCTGGTGGCGTATTTACACAACCGTGGCTTCCATTTCCTCGATAAATGTTTCCACCGTAGGAAGAACGCCAATTGCTGTCATGGATTCCGCAACCGGTCCAGTTAAATGGCATCCAATAATTTACATGACTTCTCCATGTTGCTCCTGTTAAATAGCGGTCTCGTTCTCTACTCCAAATTACGTGAGTCCCTGTTGGGGTTCCATTTCCTTTGGTTGGATCTCCCGTTACAACCGCTGTGTCTAAAACTTTCTCTCCATTTTTATACATCCACATATGTTGTCTTGCTATATCAATTTCAATATAGGTATTTCCTACATCATCTACGTTACGAGATTGGGCTTCTCTAGAATAAAACGGCTTCATTTCTTGTGGCTCTTTTAATTCCATAGCCGCCATTAAAGCGTCGGTAGTTTTTTCTTGATCCGTTAACCAACCATAGATTCCACCTGGTATGCGAACCGTTCCGCCACCTGTTATATTAAAATCTCTCGTTCCCTTAAAAGTATCATATTTTTTTGCCAATTCTTTTACATAGGCCGCTGCTTTTTCTCGATCGGGAATTAAATTCCCTTTTTCATCTTGAGAATATAGGCGAATTAAATCTTCTCCTCGCAAATTTTCCACTCGGTCAGAAAAATTATAAGCCAAACTATAGCTTTCGATTTCATTTAAGCTCTTTGCATGGTTTTCCATCTTATCCATATCTTCAGCAGGTTCTGCCGTAACGTAGGCTTTTTTCTCCTCTAAATTCAATTGATATTCTCCTGCTTTTAAGCTGGATAAAATTTCTTTTTTTAATTTTTCTTTATTTAATCGGTCCCCTTCTTCTGCTGGGATTACAACGTATCCCTTCCCTTGCTCATAACCAATATGAGCAGGTACTGGATCTTTAATATTGGAAGAGGAAACCATACTTAATTTGTCGATGGCTTGATTTAATTTTCCTTCATTAAATTCTACTTTTGCATCTACTTTGTATTCATTTCTTGTCAAACTATGAATAGGCCAATAAAAAAGATTCTCATTCAATCCTTTATAGTTTTCGATTTTTTCTATATAATCAAAATCTTTTGGATAAATGGTTTCTTTTCTTTCGTTTCTTCCAGACAATTCCAAAGAGTGGTTCTTCCAAATCCCTTCATAGGTCTGAACAAAATTCGCCCTTGGTTTCAAACCAAAGTCTTTCCCGTTAATAATCGTATTAGGTAAAAAATACTGTTGGAAAAATACGAATCCTACAATATATAAAACCAATAAAAGGCCGATTAAAATCAAAAACACCTTCGCCAATGTCTTCATGAACCTACATTTCTCCTATCTATTCCAACTACTTACTTATCGAATCAGTGTATTTATAAGTTTATCAGTTTCATCTTATGAAAACAAGTACAGATTGGTCACAAATGTTAATTGTTAAGATTTTTAGAATCATGTATAATAAAGTCAACCCTAGGAAAGAAGGAATAAATATGGAAAAAAATCATAGAATTATTCAATCATTACAGCGAGCTTTTGCTATATTGGATTGTTTTGATGAATTGCACCCTCGTCTTAGCCTAAATGATATTACAGAAATGGTTCATCTAAACATTAATACCACAAGAGGTTTGGTCAATACTCTTGTTCATTTTCATTATTTGTCTCACGATTCTTCAGACAATAGCTATTGCTTAGGCCTTGCTTATGTTCCTAAAGCAGAGCTTGTAGAAGAACAAATTATTTATCATACAAAACATAAAATTCAGCCTTTTTTGAAAAAATTGTCCAATGAATACTTAATGAGTGTACGCTTAAATATGATTTCTTCAGGGCGACTTTTTACCCTTTATACAGAAGTCCCTGATAACTCTCGCTATCTTTTGATGACGCGTTCCCGTACTCCTTTCCCTCTCCACGCTACTTCCTCTGGAAAAGCGTATCTTTCTACTCTAAGCGAAAAATTGCAACACGAATACCTAGAAGAAACCAATTTAACAAAATATACCGAATCTACTAAGACAAACCCTGAAATTCTATTCCAAGAAATGCAAGAAATAAAGAAGCAAGGATATGCTTTGGAAATTGGTGAAATTAGCGATGGAATTGGCTCTATTGCCTTCCCGATTCTCAATCGCAGAGGAGATTGTTTCGCTACGATTAGTTTATCTAGTTCCAATGAAGAAATTTTAGAGGAAAAAGACAACATTGCCAAAGAGGTGAAGGAATTTACTACAACCCTTATGGATTTATAAAAAGCAGCCTTCGGGCTGTTTTTTTTGCTTTATTTCAATAAAATGCCAATTTATGATATACTTTAAGGTAATCTTTGAGAAGAAAGGATGAATCGATGATTACAAAATATATAAATGGAAAAATTTACGTGGAACAGGGACGGTTTGTTGAAGCTATGTCTGTTGAGGATGAGAAAATCATTGCCGTCGGAACCAACGATGAAATCAAATCTTCAAAAGGAGATACTATTGTAGATTTAGAAGGAAAAACCGTAATTCCGGGGATTAACGATTCCCATCTACACCTATATATTACTGGAAATGCTTTGGCGCAACTTCAATTAAACGGTGCTAGAAGCATCGATGAAATTGTTGAACGAGGCAAAAAATATATAGAAGAAAATCCAGATCTATCTTTTGTTGTTGGTAGAGGATGGAATCAAGATTATTTTGAAGAGGGAGAAAAACGCTCTGTAAATCGCCACGATTTGGACCGAATTTCTACAGAGGTTCCCATTGTAGCAGAGCGTGTTTGCGTTCATGTTATTAGTATGAATACAAAGGCTTTGGAACTTTTGGGTTGGGATAAGGACAAGGTTATTCCCGGAGGAGAAATCTATCGGGAAGAGGACGGCGAAATGTTAGGCGTTTTCACAGAAAATGCGGCCATTGAAGCTCGTTCCATCGTCCCACAGGATAGCGAAGAAGAAATTGAGAAGAAATTCTTATTGGCTGCTGATTATGCCTTAAAAAATGGCGTTACAACGGTTCAATCTTGCGATATTATGATGGCGGACCATTGGGACCCTATGTTTTCTGTGATTCAAAAGATTTATAAGGAAAAGAAAACGCCTATGCGTTATTTCCCTCAATTTAATTTCAACCAAATGGACACATTAAAGGAATACATTGAAAAATATTATTACCAAGATATTTATGACGATGTTTACCAAAAAGGGGCCATTAAATTGTTTAAGGATGGTTCTTTAGGGGCAAGAACGGCTCTTTTGTCAAAACCTTATTATGATGATCCAAGTACTAAGGGCGTCGAGGCCATTTCCAAGGAAGATATGGATGCTTTTTGTGCTTTTGCAGAAGAAAAACGCATCCCACTTTTGGTTCATACCATTGGAGATGAGGCCATTCGTACGGTTGTAGATAGTTACGAAAAACATTTTAAGGACGGGAAAAATTCTCTTCGCCACACTTTGGTTCACTGCCAAATTACGGACAAACCATTGATGAAGCGAATTGGCGATTTGGATATTGTTGTCAGTTATCAACCTATTTTCTTAGAATATGATATTACTATGATGGAAGATCGCGTTGGTCCAGAACTTGCTTCTACTTCCTACGCTTATCATTCTATGAAAAATATCTATGGAGCCCATACGGCCTATAGTACCGATTCTCCCGTGGAAGACTTAAATCCATTCCCTTGTATTTTTTCTGCCGTAACACGTCAGAAAACCAACGGATTCCCAGAGGGCGGATTTTATCCAGAAGAGCGAGTTTCTGTGGAAGATGCCATTGATTCTTATACATTAGAATCTGCTTATATGGAAGGCGTTGAAGATCGAAAAGGACGATTAAAACCTGGATATTATGCCGATTTTATTGTTTTGGATCGAGATATTTTTACTTGTGACCCCATGGAAATCAAAGACATTACCGTAGAAAAAACTTTTGTCAACGGTGCTTTGGCTTACGAAAAATAAACAAAAAAAGGTCCCCGAAATTTCGGGGGCCTTTTTACATGGCTACACTTCTTCTTCCCAGCGGATAAAAGCAGTTTCAATTAATTCTTGAATGTATTCATTGGCTGGTTCTTCTACAATTTCTCTAGGCGTTCCAATTTGCTGAATTTCTCCCTTAGACATAACCATAACCCGCGTTCCCAACTTTAAGGCTTCCGAAATATCATGGGTAATAAAGACGATGGTCGTTCCCAACTTTTTGTGAATGGCTTTCATCTCCTTTTGGAGCTGATGCTTTGTTATGGCATCTAAGGCACCAAAGGGCTCATCCATTAATAAAACATCAGGAGAAGCTGCTATGGAACGGGCAATCCCCACCCTTTGTTTTTGCCCACCGGAAAGTTCCGAGGGGTATTTTTCTTTTTCTTCTATGGATAAATTGACCATTTCCAACAAATTTTCTACAATTTCATCGATTTTTTCCTCTGAATTTCCCAAAAGTCGAAGAACATAGGCAATGTTTTCCTTTACCGTTAAATGAGGAAACAAAATATTTCCTTGAATCGCATAGCCTATTTTCCGGCGAAGCTGAATCATGTCCATATTGGCAATATTTTCTCCATTCATTTGAATTTCCCCAGAATCAGGTTCCACCAATCCATTGATCATTTTCATAATCGTCGTCTTCCCTGAGCCAGATTCTCCAATAATGGTTAAAAATTCTCCCTCATGAATCTCTAAATGAAAAGGAGGAATAATCATCCGATCCCCATAGGATTTCGTTACGTTTTTATATTCAATTCCCATTTTTTCCCTCCTCTTTTATCATTCCTTTGGAAAGAAGAAACTCTCTGGCAACATTCTCTGGGGTTTCTCCCAAAGACTCTACTTTATTGTTCATTTCAATCATTTCTTCTTCTCCAATCAATCCATCCATAGCGTCTAGAACCTCTTGCAATTCGGGATGGCTTTCTAAGGTATCCATTCGAACTACGTTTCCAGCCAAATAAGAAGGATAGAGTTTTTTGTCATCTTCTAAAACTTTTACATCCGTAGAAGAAAGTTGCCCATCGGTTGTATAAATAACCATAGCGTCCATTTCTTCTTGTTGAATCGCCTTATACTTTAGTCCAACATCCATATCAGAAATACTTCCAAATTCAAATCCATAGGTATCTACCAAAGCCTGATACCCATCTTCTCTTTCAAAAAAGTCGGCTTCTGCTCCAAAGGTTAAGGCAGAAGATACGGCTCCTAAGTCGCTATATGTTTCTAAATTATAACGTTCCGCAACAGAATTCAATACGGCGATTCCATAGGTGTTGTTAAAACCAAACATTCCATCAAAGGTCAAACCACACTCTTCTTCATAGGCTTGCTTTAACTCTTCAAACTTTGATTCGTCGTAATGATCTTCTCGTTTCAAAATAACTTGCCAAGCCGTTCCCGTATACTCTGTATAGATGTCAAAATCTCCTTTTTCCATAGCGGGATGAATATTAGAAGTTCCCCCAGCAACGCCACTTGTAACAATGGGTTCTAAATCCGTCATTTCTTCTATTAAAAGTTTTGTAATCTGTCCTGTAATATAATTTTCTGTTGTTGGTTTTGTTGCAATATGAATGGTTCTATTCCCAGAAATACTAGAAAGCACCATAGGTACAATCAATAAAAGAGCCGCTAAGGGGATGAGAATCTTTCCATATACTTTCTTGTGATTTTCTATGCGATTTTCTATTCTTCCCAAAATAAAATCACACAATAAAGCCAATAACGCCACCAAAATACTTCCGGCTAAAATCATCTCTGTTTTGTTGGTGGTGATTCCACGAAATATAGCGACTCCCAGTCCACCGGCTCCAACAAAAGAAGCGATTCCTGCCAAAGCAATGGTCATAGTTACCATATTTCTTAACCCCGTCATAATAACAGGAAGGGCCAAGGGCAAAGTAATTTTTGTTAAAACTTCTCGGTCTGTACTCCCCATTCCATAAGCTGCTTCAATAATATTCGGATTAATATTTTTGATTCCTGTATATGTACTACGAACCATTGGCAATAAAGCGTAAATCGTTAAAGCAATAATGGCTGTCGTGTTTCCAATTCCTGTAAATGCTACCAAAATTCCCAAAAGGGCAATGGATGGAATCGTATAAACAATGTTCACAAATCCCAATACAAATTCCGCAATTTTTTCGTATCGAGTAATCAGTATCCCAATGGCTAGACCCAATATACTGGCAATAAAAATAGATGTACCAGCAATTTGTAAATGTTCTATAAATAGCCGAAGAAAAAAATCTCCATTGGTGGTAAGCAAATTCCAAGTATTATTCATAAATCCTCTACTTTCTCTTTCTTTTCGTGCTTTCCCTATACCTATACCCTTTCTTGGGAATTTCGGTCGATTGAAGAAAAATCCGTGTATTTTTCTTTTTTTCTACAAAAAATACGACTTCCGAAGAAGTCGCATTTCTATTCCAACCCCAATTCTCTTAGGATTTGTTTTTTGTATTCTAAAAATTCTGGCGTAAGGGAAAAATCTTCCCCATCTCGTTTTTTCAAAGGCAATTCAAAGGAAATTCGTCCTGGGGACCCTGTCATTAAATAGATGCGATCGGACAACAAAAGGGCTTCATCAATATCGTGGGTAATAAAAAGCGTTGTAAGACCTAAGGTTTCACTCATTTCTTGGTACCACTTATGCATTTGCTTTTTTGTTATGGCATCTAAGGCACTAAAGGGTTCGTCCAATAAGACCACTTCCTCTGAGGCAAAGTAAGTTCGCAAAAAGGCGGCCCGTTGACGCATTCCTCCTGATAAAGCATTGGGATAGGATTTTTCATATCCTTCCAAACCAAACATGGGCAAAAGTTTTTTCGCCTTTTCTTGGGCCAAAGATTTCTTCTCTCCCTTTAGAATCAAAGGCAAAATCACATTGTCCATAATGTTTTTTTGTTCAATCAAAAGATCCTTTTGTAACATATAGCTAATATGTCCCGGCTTTCCCGTTACGTCCATTCCTTGGAAAAATACCTTTCCCTTATCGGGAATTCCTACTCCAGAAATTACGTTAAAAAGGGTTGTCTTTCCTACTCCACTTAAACCCAAAAGAGAAACAATTTCGCCCTCTTTTACTTGAAGATGGATGTCTTCAATGGTGGGAATGTTTTGGTAGGATTTCATAACCCCTTCTACGGTTAAGACGGCGTTATTCTGGTAAGAATTCGTTGGTGAATCCAAAGTCATCTTCTATCTCACTTTCAATCAATTTGTTTTCATATAACCATTGATAGAATGCGTTCCAACGAGCGCTGTCAATATATCCCCATTTTTCTGCATCGGCAATATATTCTTTGCTCAAATATTTTTGGCTCGCTACTACAATGTCGCGGTCCAACTCTGGACTGGCTTTTAATAAAATATCCGCTGCTTCTTCTGGATTTTCAATGGCATATTCATATCCTTTTTTTGTTGCTCGTAAAAAGGCTTTGGTTAACTCGCCATTTTCTTCTAAGAATTCGTTATTGGCAATAATGGTTGGTGTGTAATAATCAAATACTGGATTGATATCTCTAAAGGCGAAATAGTCAATCGGAACCTCTTTTACTTCTGCAGCTACACCATCCCATCCGTAAAAAATCCATACGGCGTCTGCTTCATTTCCTAAACCTGTAAACACATCGGTGAAATTCGATGGCAACAATTGTACCTTTGAAAAATCTCCCCCATCTTCTTCCACTACATTTTTTACCATGGCTTGTTCTGTTTCCATACCCCAAGTTGCGTATCTTTTTCCTTCCATCCCCTTAGGACGATCCATTCCATTTCCTTTCAAAGATACGATTCCAGATGTATTGTGTTGAACCAAAGCCGCAATATTTGTAACAGGCAACGGATTTTCTTGGGCATAGGCCGAAGCGATGGTATCTTGGTAATCAATTCCCAACTGTGCTTTTCCAGAAGCTACCAAAACAGGCGCGCCTCCTTCTGGCGGTTGGGCAATATCCAAATCAATTCCTTCTTCTTCATAATATCCCAAAGCATCAGCTACATAAATTCCCGTATGGTTTGTATTTGGCGTATAATCCAATACCAATTGTAGAGAGTGCATTTCTTTTCCATCTTCTGTCTTTGCCATCTCTCCATTGCTACATCCTACAAAAATAAAAGCACCCGCAAGCAATATAGCGGACAATATTTTTTTCATCTCAATCCCCTCTGTGTTTTCTTATCCAAGGCATACTCAAAATTTGAATCCAATCTACCAGTTTCATCAAGAGTACACTTAATACAGATATTAATAAAATTACAGCAAACATTCGATCAAAGGCATAGGATTTTCGAACGCGAGTCATATAAACGCCCAATCCACTATAACCTCCTAGCCATTCTGCAATTACAGCTCCTACTACTGCATAGGCCGCTGAAATTCTTAGACTGGCAAAAAAATAAGACTTTACATGGGGCAATTTCCCATGCCAAAGAATTTGTAAAGGATTCGCTCCCATAGAGCGAAACAATTTAATCATATCCGGATCCACCGATTTGAATCCATCCAAAACTCCTACTGTAATAGGAAAAAACGTAGCGATAACAATTAAAACAATTTTTGCTTGGATGTCGTAGCCAAACCAAAGAACCAACAATGGGGCAATCGCCACCGTTGGGACAGTTTGGGTTACAACCAAAACAGGATACATTGCTTTGTACAAAGGATTGAAATATTCCATTAAAAGAGCCATGGAAAATCCCAAAAGAATCCCCAAAAATAGCCCAATAAAAGCTTCCAATAATGTTACTTTTCCATGTTCTATAAGCAAAGGCGCATCTTGAATTAAGGCTTTGATTACATCAATAGGACTTGGCAACATATAGGAATTGACAATCCCCGTTTCAGAAAGAAACGTCCACAAAAGCAATATCCCTACAATCCCAGAAAGAGATTGCGCTCTATTCGTGATATTTTGAAACTTTTTCATCCGTTGTTAAAATGGATTGGTCTGGACTATAAACCAATTTTACATAAGAGCTTACCATAGGCGCTCCTTCGCGAATGGCGATTTCTTGGCTTTTACGGATAATATCCATAATTTGGTCCAAATCCCCTTCTACTGTGGTTTCAAAGGGACCAACAAAATATTCCAATCCCGTAGATTCAATATATGCTATCACTTCGTCTACAATTCGCACCAATTCTTTGGTGTCGTCTACTTGTGGCAATGTTTGCAATGCCAATGCACAATTCATAAAAACCTCCCCATAAAATAGAAAAGACTCCAACCTTTGGAAAGTTCGAGTCAAAAAACACACTTCCCTACGCTAGTTTTACCTATATCAGGTTCAAAGGGTCGTTCCATAAGAACTCTCAGCTTACGCTCCCCCAGTGAATGATTCAATTGTTGCTTTTATTATAACATAAGTACATACTATAGTATAGGAAGGGAAGGAGGAAATCATGTATTTTAATTTTCACGACCATTATTCTTTTTATAAAGACAAGGAAACATCCCTTAGCATTTTAGAAAAAGAAAAAATCCATACTCTTTTTGTTTCTATGAATTTAGAAGAATATCTTTCATTAAAAGAAACTTTTTCGGATCATCCCCTTATTTCCATTGGTTTGGGGATTCATCCTTGGGAAGTCAAAAAAGAAAACAACTTAAAATCCTTAGAACCCTATTTCTCCTCTTGCGATTTTATTGGGGAAATTGGCATGGATTTTTATTGGGCGGAACAGAAAGAATATTATCCCCAACAAAAAGAAGTTTTTGAATTCTTCTTACAAAAGGCGGAAGAATACCAAAAATTTCCCAATATTCACACCAAGGGAGCCGAATTAGAAATCCTGTCCCTACTTCAAAAATATAACGTCCCCACTCCTGTTATTCATTGGTATAGTGGACCTTTGGAATTGGTGGAAAAATATTTGGAAGAAGGCTGTTATTTTACCATTGGCCCTGATGTTGGCTATAGTAAAATTACGAGCGAGTTATTGCAAATCCTCCCACTGGATCGAATTCTTTCCGAAACCGACGGCGCCACTTCCGTGGAATGGGTCAATGGAATCTATGGAGAACCAGATTACATTAAAATGATTGTGGAATCCATCGCCAAGGAAAAACATCTTCCCTTAGAACAAGTGCGAGAACAATTGTATCAAAACGGACAAAACATTTTGCCAAAATAAAAAACCAAGAGGATTTCCCTCTTGGTTTCTTTTGTTTTAGCATTCGTCCATTGGCGCCACTAAATTGTAAAGAGCTTTTACATGAACCCCTGTGGCAAGTTCTGGTAAATAAGCGTTTTCTTTGGATAGATATGCCGTTCCTGCAATATCCAAGTGAATCCAAGGAATATCGTTGGCAACAAACTCTCCTACAAATTGGCCCGCTGTAATGGTTCCGGCATTTCGTCCCCCTGAATTTTTGAAATCGGCCACTTTGGATTTATAACCGCGTTTGAAGGCTTCATCATTTGGCAATTGCCATACTTTTTCTCCCGCTAAATCCGCTGCTTTTTGGAAATTATCAAAGAATTCTTGGTTGTTGGTTAATGCCCCTGTATACTCTTCTCCTAGAGCTGATAAAACCGCTCCCGTTAAAGTAGCCAAATCAATAACACGGTCTACTTTCAATTCATTGGTAATATAATACATAGCATCAGCCAATGTAATACGGCCTTCTGCGTCCGTATTTACTACTTCAATGGTTTTTCCAGATAAGGAAGAAATAATATCTCCCGTTTTGTAAGCATGACCAGAAATTAAATTTTCACAAGCGGCTACTACAGCGGTAACATTGGCTTTGGCTTTGGTTTTTCCTAAGGCATACATGGTACCAATAACGGTTCCTGCCCCACCCATGTCGCAATGCATGGTTACCATGCCGCCAGGTGTTTTGATACTATATCCACCACTATCGTAAGTCAATCCCTTTCCTACAAGACCAGTTACTTCTTTCGAATCTGGATTTCCTTTGTATTCCATTACAATAAAACGAGGTTCGTTGTCGGATCCCTTTCCAACGCTTAAAAAGGCTTCCATTCCCATTTCTTCAATTTGTTTTTTGTCGTAAACTGTAACATTTACCCCTACTTCTGATAAATTTTCTACGGCTTTTTGTGCCAAGGTTTCAGGATAAATAACGTTAGACGTTTCGTTTACCAAATCACGGGCAAAGAATACCCCGTCCAATTGGCCTTGGATTCGATTCAAACCTTCCATTAATTTTTCTTCTGGTCCTTTGAAGGCAGTATAGTTTACTGTAATCTCTGCAGGAACTTCTTCTTCTTTTTTCAAGAAACGATATTCCACTTGACGGAATCCTTCATAAATCGCCATTAGAACTTTACGATTGCAAACTTTTAAGTCAATTAGAGAAAGTTCTACTTCGGTTTCTCCTTTGGATTGAAGAAGTTTTGCCAATTTTTTGGCCCAGGCACGCAAATCATAAAGGCTTAGTTCCTCTACATCTCCTACGCCCAATAGAATTTCTGCCTCTCCCTCTACTTTTGGGAAATAAACCAATTGGCCGCCTTTTCCTTCAAATTTTTCGTGTTCTTTTGCCCAAACAAAAACAGGCGAGTCAATACTTTCTCCCTTAGGAACAAAATGTACTTTTACTCCACCTTTTTTATTCAAATTAAACTTCATAAAAACTCCTTTCAAATATATCTCAATATATCTTCTTTCCTATTCTAACACAATCCTCAATACAAAAAACGGTAAAATAAATACTCATTTATTTTAGTTATAACTTTCTCTTCTAGGATAGAAAATTATTAGAGCAACAATACCTAATACAAAGAATATTGAAGCTGAGATAGCCACAGAAAGCTCTGGGTAGGCAAAGTCTGTGAAACCAAAATTTTTCACGCCAATCCCAATCAAAGCCCATAAGGACGGAATTGCCACAGCTATATTTTTTGTGCGAACAGCAATAATAATAACGGTAAATACAACTATTATAATTGCTAAACAGGTCAATACACAAGCCAAGGTCCCAACACCATTCATTCCCCATTTTACCAATAAAGTAAAGAGATTGGCAAAACTAGCAGGAATTAGCCACCCCAAATGTAATCCAATTGGATAGCGAACCATCCATTTTTCTCTATACAGAATGTGATCTTTTGCTACTTCTTCATTGGCAAAATACAATAAAAGAGTGTAAATAAAAATACATACAAAAGAGATTGACAAGAAGTTCAAGTTCCATGTAATATTCCAAAAAATATTACAAATCATCCAACCCAAAAACAATCCCTTTAATCGTTTCCTAAATGCTTCTTGAAAAGAATTAGGAAATTTTCCAAACTCTCGATAAATTGTAAATACTACACCTAAATAAATTACACCCCAAATACTGAAAATGAAATCAGCCGGAGCGTACAAATTATAATACATATCCGAAATTTCTTTTTGAGAATAAGGAAGTACAATCCCTGCTGATGATAAATAATTTAGTAGAAGTACTATAACAAATGCAATTACCAGTGTCCATCTGTTTCGAATAAATTTTTTCATATTTCTTCCTCCTATTTTCCCTTTTACCCTATTTCTCTTTTCTTCCCCTTTTAGAGAGAAATTTTGACAAAATAAAAGAATTTTGATATCATTTCCATATTAAAAAACAAATTTGATAGCACATTTCAATTATTTTCGAAGAATCTAAATATTAGGAAAGGATGAAAACCATGAAATCTGGACAAACTTTGGCTCTTTCTTTTGTCTTCCTATTTTTTCTATCTTCGATTTTATCTTTGGAAATATTGCTACTCTTCCTTGGTTTTTCCCTTGTCCTTTCTATTGGGATAACGAAGGATTTTTTTGTTCATAAACAGATTCTTCCCGTATTTCCCTTTTTACTTCTTATGGGAATTTTTGCAGGAATCTCTTTCTATACAGGAAATGAGGTGGCCTTTCTTTTTCAAAGTCGGATCTTTCTAAAAGTTTTGATTTCCGCTTTGATTTTAGGCTCTTTGATTCGATTTTATCGTCCCATTGAAATGATAAATGGGATTCTATCTCTTGGACTTCCCCCCTTTATGAACCAGATTTTTGTCTTAAGCTTTCGCTATTTTTATTCTCTATGGCAAGAACTCCAAATCAGCCAAAAGGCCTTGCACTCTCGCGGGTTTCTCCAACGTCCACTTTTCCAAAGACTTTTTTCTACAGGAGAATGGATGGGGGGATTTTTTCTCCACAGCATCGATCATAGCGAAAAAATCTATCAAGCGATGTTAGCAAGAGGATTTCAAGGGAAATCAAAGGATTCTTCCATTTGGAATCCTTCTTATACCCTTCTCTTCCTTACTTTTGTGGCCATTTGCCTTCTATTTCTTCTTTGGGAAAGGAGATTTTTCCATGTCTATTACAATTAAAAATCTTTCCTATTCTTATCCCAAAGAAACATCTACCTTAAAGAATATTTCCTTGGAATTGGAAGAAGGACAAAAAATCGCTCTTGTGGGAAGAAACGGAAGCGGAAAGACAACCTTCCTTTCCCATTTTAACGGGATTCTTCTCCCTCAAGAAGGAGAAATTTTCCTCTGGGATACCAAAATGGAGAAGAAAAACGTAAAAACCCTTCGCCGACATATTGGATTTTTATTTGATAATCCAGACCATCAGCTCATTTCTTCTACTGTGAAAAAAGATTTGGCTTTTGGTTTGGAAAATTACGGCTATTCAAGGGAAGAAATCCGTGAAAAAATAAAGGAAATTTCTAAAAAACTTTCCTTAGGAAATCTATTGGAAAAAATTCCCCATCAACTTAGTTTAGGACAGAAAAAAACCGTAGCCCTGGCTGGCCTTCTCGTTCTCAATCCAAAACTTTTGGTGGCCGATGAACCTTTCGCCGGTTTGGATCCGCCTAATAAAAAGGCACTGAAAAATTTATTGGATCAGTGGATTGATAACCAACACACGTTAATTTTTTCCACCCACGATATGAATTTGGCCTACGAATGGGCCGATTCGGTTATCGTCCTAGATCAAGGAGAAATTTTAGAGTACGGAAAAACCTTAGAAATTTTAAGAAATAACGAAATTTATGAGAAAACGCAATTGGAAAAACCCTTTTTTCTTTCTCTATTTGAAGAAAAAGAGGATCTTCCTCGAAATATAGAAGAGGCGAAAAAACAAATCAAAAGGAGTACAAAATGAAAAAACACACAAAAACATTAGGAGTCGCATTGCTTGGCCTATCTTTGGTCGCTTGTACTACGGGAAATAGCCCAGCAGAAAACAACAGTATGGAAAATATAGGAAATCCAATCGAAAACCAAGTAGAAAACAACCACTCTATGGAAAACAATCACAGCCACAATGCAATGGCTGAAAACCCAGAACACGACCACGATCACGACCATCATCACCACGACATTGGCCAGCTCTATGCCTACCAATTGCCAGCGGGAGAATATACCCTAAAAACAACCTATCCAAAGGGCGGAACCATAGATTTTGCGTTTTTGGATTTAGGCAATGGAATCGATGATATTGAACACCATGCCAGCCACGTTTTATCTAGTGAAAAAGAAATGATTTCTGTAGGAAATCCATTCCTTCCAAAAGCGGATTATGCCTATGAGTTTCCACAAGAAACTCCAGAGGAGTCCCTTGTTTTTTCCATTGAAAAAGACGGAGAATATGCCTTTGCTTTTTCTTTAGAGGAAGAAGATCTTCAATGGCAAATTCTAGATAAAGAAGGAACGGTTCTTACCCCTATTTCTTTGGAAAAATAAGGTGATCTTGTGCATATTTCTGATGGCGTTTTAGACGGAAAGACCATTACTCTCACCTCCATTGGGGCGGTCGCAGCCGTTGCTTACGGAGCAAAGGGACTGAAGGAAGAAGAAATTCCAAAAATTTCATTGTTGGCGGCGACTTTTTTTGCCGGCTCTTTGATTTCCATTCCCATTCCTCCCTCTTCCGTCCATCCTATTTTGTGTGGATTGTTAGGGATTTTATTGGGAAGACGAGCCAGTCTCGCCCTATTCCCCGCCCTATTGCTACAGGCTCTTCTTTTTCAACATGGAGGCATTACATCCCTTGGAGCGAATTTGCTCCTTTTCTATCTTCCCGCCCTATTGGCTCATTTTCTCTATTTCCGCACAAAAAAACTCTCCTATTTTTTGCGAGGATTCCTCGCTGGGGTTCTAGCTACTCTTTTTGCCCTTTTCCTATTGTTGGGAATTTTATATTTTTCCCATTCTCAATTTGCTCAAGGGGAAATTTCCATTTTAACCGTTCTTTTCCTTTCACACATTCCCCTTGCCCTTTTGGAAGGCATTGTTACAGGGGGAGCGGTTTCTTTTATTGAAAAAACCAAGCCACAATGGATACAAGGAGAATGAATATGAAAAAAACTTTGCTTATAATATTGGCTTTCCTCCTTTTATTTCCTACAATCCTCTACGCCCATGGAATTCATTTGATTTTGGTGGAGCCTGGAAAATTCCGAGGAGAATACGACGGTGGTGGATTTTCCCCTCGTATGACAGTCACTTTATACAATCAAAAGGATGAGATTCTCGCCCAAGGGAATGTAGATGAAAAAGGAGAATTTGTTTTTGATCCAAAAATTTCCTTTGACTACGCCGTTTTAGAAGACGGCATGGGACATCGAGGGGAATATATTCCAGAAGAAACCCAAAAAAATTCTATTACTCCCTTAAAAATAATCCTCCCTTTGGGAATTTTTGTAGGAATCGCCTTTTATTTTCAGCGAAAAACAAAAAAATAGACACAAAAAAAGCAGCCTTTTGGCTGCTTTTTCTTTTGCTTTTATAGGAAAGCAAGCAAGATAAAGTTGATAATAAACAAAATGGTTGAAACAATTAAGATTGGATGCAACTCTTTTGCTTTTCCTCTTACAATTTGGATTAGGCAATAGAATACGAATCCAGCTGCGATTCCGTTACTAATGGAATAAGATAATCCCATAAATACAGAGGCAAAGAATGCTGGAACAGCCATATCTAAATCCGTCCAATCAATATCTTTGAAGCTTGCTAACATCATTACCCCTACAACAATCAAAGCGGGAGCCGTTGCTTGTCCTGGAACCAATCCAGCTATAGGAGCAGCAAAAATACTCAATAAGAATAAGATACTAATTACAACAGAAGTCAAACCTGTGCGTCCACCGGCCCCAATCCCAGCGGCAGATTCTACGTAAGTGGTTGTATTGGAAGTACCTAACACGGCACCTACACTTGTACCAATGGCATCGGCAAATAATGCTTTATCCAATTTGGATTTGAATCCTGTACTATTTTCCATAGAAGCAATGTCTTCGTCACTGAAGATTCCAGAGCGACGACCAGTTCCAATGAAAGTTCCCAATGTATCAAATGTATCGCTTAGGGAGAAGGCAAATACTGTCATTAAAACGGTAATAATTTTTGTAGAATCTTGGAACAGACTCAACAAACCTTCTGGACCTACAGCCACACCAATTACGGTCCCCAATTCTGAGAATGCTTGGCTTACAGAAGTTGTAGAACCAGCGTTCAATTGGCTTAAATCTACAACGCCAAAAGGAATTCCCAATAGAGTCGTAGCAATGATACCAATTAAAATGGCACCTTTTACATTTTTAATTACCAATAGAACTGTAATAATCAAACCAACCAAAGCCAATAACACACCAGCTTGGTTAAATGTTGCCATTTCAGGAATCGCTGCTGCACTACCAATAATGGTTCCAGAATCCAAAGCAGTGTATGTTCCTGGATCTAAAGTAAAGGTTAAGAAGCCAGAGTTTTTAATTCCGATATAGGCGATAAAAATACCAATCCCGCCAGAAATTGCGTGTTGCATAGATTCTGGAATGGAAACAATAATTTGTTTACGGAATTTTGTAACGGTGATAATTACATTAATCAAACCACATAAAAATACCATTCCCAAAGCTTGTTGCCAGGTAAATCCTAAACCGAATACAACCGTATAGGTAAAGAATGCATTGAGTCCCATACCTGGCGCCAATGCGTAAGGTACATTTGCAAACAATCCCATAACCAAAGTTCCAGCTACAGACGCCAAAATGGTAGCCAAGTAAACCGCGCCCCAAGGTACACCGGTTTGAGCCAACATAGCTGGATTAACGAAGATAATGTAGCTCATGGCAAAAAATGTAGTCAAACCAGCTAAAATTTCCGTAGAAACATTTGTGCCATTTTCACCCAATTTGAAAAATTTGTCCATCAATTTCTCCTTTTCAAATTCATCCCCGATCAAACAAAAACTTGCTGAACGAAAAACATATAGACGACCGTGCCCAATACCATGGAAAGAATTAATTTCTTCTTCCATTTATAACTTACTGCGGTAATTACCACACCACTTAAAAGAGGAACAAAACCACTGGGCTCTTGGAAATGGATCCCTTTTAAGCAATAAACAACTAACAACGCCATCATAGAATAAGGAAGCAAATTTCCCAAATCCTTAATCACTTCTGGAAGCTCTTCTCTTTTCCGGAAAAATAAAAAAGGAGAAAGGCGAATCACCATGGTTATAAAACCTACAATGAGAACGGTAATGATTGCTTGTGTACTCGTCATTTTCCTGCCCTCCTTCTATGAAGAAGATTGCCTACCAAAATAATAAACATGGAAGGCAAAATAAAATTTTGTGGGCCAAACAGTAGCAAACACAAAATCGAAGCTCCAAATCCTAAAAGAGTTGGAAATTTATCTCCCCGAGATTCCCATTGATCCATTACTATAATAACAAATAATGCCGTCATCATAAAATCAATTCCTGTAGCATCAATCGGTATAATGGTTCCAATATAAACTCCCAGCACAGAAGCTCCAATCCAGTAGATAAAATTTAGAAAACCTATACCAAGCATATAATCTTCTAATTTTATGCCCTTTGGACGATCCGGCGATAAATAAAGAGAATAACTTTCGTCACTGCAGAAATGATAAATCAATAATTGCTTCCATGTAGCCGTTCCTTTTAACTGATGAATAAAGCTAATGGAATAAAATAAATATCGCAAATTGACAGAAAGAGCCAGCAATATTATGTCAAAGATCTGAAATGGATTTTGAAATAGGCCTAGAGTTGCAAATTGCATCGCTCCAGCATAAATATATCCACTCATTAAAAGACTCATTAAGGAGCCGTATCCCATTGACTTTACCAAAACGCCAAAGCCAATCCCCAAAAAGAAATACGTGATTAAAACGGGTATAGTTTTTGGAAAAACTTTCTTTAATAAACTCATTTTAACCTCTTTCAAAAAAAAATAGCTGCCTCATTGAGACAGCTACCTTATTCCATTACTTAACTTCTACAGTAGCGCCAACTTCTTCTAATTTAGCTTTGATTTCTTCAGCTTCTTCTTTGTTTGCGCCTTCTTTGATTGGTTTTGGAGCTTCGTCAACTAAAGCTTTAGCGTCTTTTAATCCAAGACCAGTTACATCTTTAACAACTTTGATAACTTTAACTTTTTCAGCACCAGCTGAAGCTAAAATTACGTCGAATTCAGTTTTTTCTTCTGCTGGAGCAGCTCCGCCAGCAGCTGGAGCAGCAGCTACAGCAGCTACAGGTGCAGCAGCGCTTACGCCAAATTCTTCTTCTAATGCACTAACAACTTCAGATAATTCTAAAACTGTAAGGTTTTTTACTTCTTCAATAAGAGCTAATACTTTTTCACTTGCCATTGTATAATACCTCCTGGTTACGCGCTAATTAAGCGCTCTCTTCTTGTTCTTTCTTTTCTTTGATTGCGTTCATTACTGTTGCTAGGCCACGTAAGTTTCCTTGAAGAACATTCGCAAATCCTTGAATTGGTGAATTCAAGCCGCCAAGTACTTGTGCAATAAGTACTTCTCTTGGTGGTAATTTTGCCAAAGCTTCGATACCAGCAACATCAATAACCTTTCCATCTACTACACCAGCTTTAATTTCGATTGCTTCATTATCTTTTGCAAATTCAGAAATAATTTTTGCTGGAGCAACAGCATCTTCCATACCAAAAGCAATTGCAGATGGTCCTACAAGATACTCGTCTAGGCCTTCAAAGCTTAAATCATTGAAAGCACGTCTCATCATGGTATTTTTGTAAACTCTGTAATCAACACCATTTTCACGAAGTTGTTTACGAAGTTCAGTAACTGCTTCTACAGTTAATCCACGATAGTTGACTAGGACGATGGAGTGAGCATTCTCGATCTTTTCTTTGATTTCATCAACAAGACCGATTTTTGATTGAAGTTTTGCTTCTTTCACTTCTTCACCTCCCAATTTTTTACATAAAAAAATCGCATTGCAGACACAATGAGATTACACGAATTCAGATTCATATATACCTCGGTAGGAAATTAAGGACACGCCACCTACTGTCTGCGGTTTCAACATGAAATATAATACCAAATCTCCCTGTGGAATGCAAGTATTTTATGGGATTTTTTCAAAAATATTTAGTTTTTTTCCATTCCCCTAGCGCAAGCCCAAGCTGAGGCCCAAGCCCATTGCAAATTATATCCTCCACAATCTCCGTCCACATCCAATACTTCCCCAATGGCAAAAATTCCAGGGACTCTTTTTGACTCTAAGGTTTTTTCATCAAAATCTTCCAGTCGCAACCCCCCACAAGTGACTTGCGCCGACTCAAAATCTCTCGTTCCCAGTACTTTCATCTCCATACCAAAAAGCAAATCCAATACCGTTTGTCTTTGCTCGTATTCTAAATCCATTACGCTACTTTCTGGAGAAAGATTTAATTCTTTGCAAATCACATGAATCCATTTTTTTGAAACGATCCCTTGTAAAAAGGATTCCAAAGAACGATCCAAGTAGGTGCGAGATTCCAATATTTCTCGGTAGTTGGAAGGACGCTGATCCAGATGGTTCAAAAGAGGGAATTTTACAAACAAATCGCCTCTCCCGCAATTTACATAACGTGCCAAATCCAAAACCGGCGGACCGCTAATTCCGTCTTTTGCCAAAAGAATTTCCCCATGAGAAGAAAAAATCTTTTTCTTACCATTATATAGTTCAATTTCTCCTACTACTTTTGTACCACTCAAATGACGCAAATGGGGGGAATCCAATTGAACAGCGCAGATCCCAGGAAACAATTTACTTTTCTTATGGCCAAATGTTTCCAAAAGCCCATATCCATTTCCATCTGAACCGGATTTTGCCATGGTTTTTCCTCCCGTGGCTAAAATTACACGGTCCACAAACAATTCTCCTTGGCCAATTAGACGAAATCCCTTTTTTTCTTTTTGAATCTCTCGCACTTTCCACTGGGTAATTTCCTCCACACCTAGACGAGAAAGTTCTTCTCGAAAAGCGTTTAAGACCGTATTGGAGTTTAAGGTAATCGGATACAATTTTCCCCGGGCCTCTTCTACCAAGTCCATTCCCAAGGACTCAAAAAACTCTTTCGTATCTTCTCCTGTAAACTCCTCTAATATAGAAGAAAAAACTTCCCCTTCTACACTATGAAAATGATGGGAGGACAAATCCACATTGGAAACGTTGCAACGACCATTTCCCGTAGCCAAAAGTTTTTTTCCTACGCGATCGCCTCTTTCTAAAATTTTTACTTCATGGCCTTCTCGTGCCAAAAAGATACCACAGGCCAAACCCGATGCGCCACCACCAATAATTCCAATTTTCAAAACAATACCCCCCTCTGTTGACTTTAGTATACCATTTGGGCTATTCTTGATACAAGAAACAGTATAGGAGGAAATTATGGTTTCAGAACGTTTATTGAAATATGTAAAAATTGATACCGAGTCCGATCCTCATTCGGATTCGTTTCCAAGTACAAAAAAACAATTTGACTTGGCATATATTTTAGAAGAAGAATTAAAAGAATTGGGACTTACGGAAGTGAAAGTGGACAAATACGGTTATGTTACGGCTACATTAGAGAGCAACACGAAAAAAAACATTCCCGTTTTAGGGCTTTTATCCCATATGGATACGGCGCCCGCTTTTACAGGAAAAAATGTAAATCCTCAAATCGTGAAAAATTACGATGGAAAAGATGTGGTTCTAAACAAAGAAGAAAATATTGTTATGAAAGTGGAAGATTTTCCTGAGTTGGAAAAGGCCAAGGGATTGGATTTGGTTGTTACCGATGGAAAAACCCTATTGGGAGCCGATGATAAAGCCGGGATTGCCATTATTATGGATACTTTAGAACATCTTACCTCCCATCCAGAAATCCCCCACGGAAAAATTCGCGTTGCTTTTACTCCCGATGAAGAAGTCGGCCGTGGCGTAGATTATTTTAACGTGGAAGAATTTGGGGCCGATTTTGCCTTTACCCTAGACGGTTCTCGCTTGGGAGAAATCCAATACGAATGCTTTTTTGCTGTGGGAGCAAAAATAAAGATTCAAGGGGTCAGCGTCCATCCTGGATCTGCCAAAAACAAAATGATCAATTCCATTTCTTTGGCTATGGAATTGGATGGAATGTTGCCAAAGGCCCAAAGACCAGAATATACGGAAAATTATGAAGGATTTTTCCACTTAGACGAAATAAAGGGAAATGTAGATTCTACCGAAATGGAGTACATTCTACGGGATTTCGCCGAAGAAAATATCTTGAAAATGCAAAAAACCTTAACCGATGCCGTTTCTTTCTTAAACGAAAAATATGGAAAACGCATTGTTTTGGAAATGGAAGAATCCTATCGAAATATGAGAGAAAAAATCGAGCCTCATATGGATTGGGTCGATTTGGCCATTGAATCCATGGAAGAGTTAGGAATCGAACCCATTGTAGAACCGATTCGTGGCGGAACCGACGGAAGCCGTCTTTCTTGGATGGGACTTCCTACCCCAAATTTATTTACAGGAGGAATGAATTTCCACGGAAAATTCGAATACATCCCTGTTCAACATATGGAAATGGCAAAGGAAACTTTGTTAGTATTATTCAAAAAATTGGTGGAAAGAGCATAAATTTCCCCAAAAGAAAAACACAACCTACTTTTGCGTAAGTTGTGTTTTTTTCTACAAAAAATCCTTAAGAATCGCTCGCCACATAATATAATTTTTCCTTTTGGGGAGAATAAAATACCATGGCGTAGTTCCAAAACCTTCCTCCCGCTTTTTCATTGGTGCTTTTCCATTTATAGACAAAGTCGTCTTTCCCCAATTGGTTCTCCAAAGGTTTCGCATCAGAGATAATCCGCTGAAATTCTTCCCACGACTCTTCATCAGGAACTTTCCAACCCTCTCTCTGAATCTGTTCTTCTAAATTTCTTCGGTCCTCTTCCCCCAATTTCAAAACAATCGCATCACTTCCATCTCCTAAAAAACTAGATTTCCGCATGGTAACTGCTTCGTCTTTTGTCTCCCTAGAAAGAGGAATTTCCATTATGGTCGATACAGTTTGAACCCCTGGATCCCGTAAATCGGAATTCTTATAGAGGACTGCCAAAGAAACCACGAAAAATAGGAGCAAAAAAATCTTTCCCTTTCCAAAAATTTTTTTATTCATGTCCTTCCTCCTCATACACTAAAATCTCCCCTGGCTGACAATGCAATACCTGACAAATTTTGTCCAATGTAGAAAAACGAACGGCCTTTGCTTTCCCCGTTTTCAAAATCGAAAGATTCGCCATAGTAATCCCCACTTTTTGGGACAATTCCGTCAAGCTCATTCCTCGTTTTTCCAATACCAAATCTAAATTTACTCGAATCATAAGCCCCTCAAATCACAAGATCCTGTTCTTCTTGCATTTCTACTCCGTCTTTTACAATATTTGTAATCGAATGCAGCACAAGAAGTACCAGAGAAAATACACAAACAGCAAAAAGCAAAATCAGCAAAGGAATCCCGTAATATCGATTAAAGAAAAAATACAAAATCAGCAGAAAAACACACAAATCCGTACCCGCGAAAAAATTCAAAGACCATCTCAAAGCATCCACCGTTTTTCTTTGAAAAGTTTTCCCTCGAATGTATTGTGCATTGGCATAAATCAAAGGAAAAATTGCAAAAATACTAAATAAAATTCCTATTAAAACATAGGACAACGTAGGAAGAAACATATATTGTCTTCCACTAAAAATTTCCCCTTTTGTATTGGTTAAAATCTCATAAGCGATCCTTGATCCACCCACAAACAAAAATCCCAGAAAAATCGAAATCACAGCCAATAAAAAAATCATTCCATAAAAACTTACCTTTTTCATTTTTCCCTCCTTGCCCTAATCTTATCATTTTTTATCGTTTTTCAATAAATCTTCTTTGAAAAAATTCCCCTCCTTAGGGGATTTTTTTATTCTTCTACAGGATCTGTAATGAAAAAAGCAGGAACCGGCGCAATGAGCAAAGCCCCTTTCTCAAAGTCTGGATGAGAAACATTTTTATAAATCGCCGTTTTCAATACGCTGCCAATCATAGAATCGTCGGTCCCTGGAGCCAAATCCTTATCTAAATTCTTAGAAACCCAAAAATAGTCTCCCTCTTTCTCCACTTTATATTCCGTTCCATCTTCTCCTACAAACCCCATTAAATCAAATGCATCCACTACATCCATTCGCAAAGAAATTTTATTTTTTGGAGCCTCTTTCGTCCAATTTTCCACATCTCGAATCCGTAAATTCATTTCATCCACCTTTGCCACATAAGTAGGTGTCTGGTACATTTCCGTTAAACTCTCGCTTTTTTCAGCCAACTCCCTATCTATTATTTGCATTAAAATCACATTCTCTGCATCTACCTCTGGGTTGGATTCTTTCTTCGCCCTTTGCATTTCTTCCGTAGAAACAAGGGTTCCAGGTACCTCCATAGGGGTAGGAGGATTTTCTCCTATATCTTTTTTCTGACAACCCAAAGCAATGACTAAGAAAAAAAGACACAATATCCCAAGCGAAAACTTTCTCATCCTATCCCACCTATAATGATATATAATTTACATATTTTAACTTATTTTATTGTATCATATAGGATTTTATTTTTTATATCTTTTTATTGATTTTCTAAAAATCTATGAATTTCTTCTCCAATTTCCCTATAGGACACTTGGTAAAATAGGGAATTCCCCGGAAAAATTTTAACCCGAGCGTCTGTAGGATCTTTTTGCAAAGAAATATGTTGTTCCTCCCAAGTTTCCTCCACTCCTAAGTCTTTTCTTCGATCTTCCATTTGATCAAAACTTTCTTGTGCAATCAACTGAAGAGTCTTAAATCCCTCTGGAAACTTTTGATTTTCCGCCTGTTTCAAATTTTCCGTCGCTGCCGCCTTTTCATTCATTCTTGTGGAATTGTTCAAATTATTCCGTAAAGCATCCAAATATTGTCGATTGATTTCTTCCTCTACATCTGGAATCATGGGAATATCTTCCAAGCGAGTTGCCTCAACGGGAATCGGATTTCCTCCATTCATCCAGGGGGTACTTGTATCCAATCCAACAAAAGCTTCTACTTCATTCCCATATTTTTCCACGTATTTTAAGGCATAAATCCCCGCCATGGAACGGCCTAGCAAAACATATTTTTGAATTCCCAAAGTTTTCACTGCCTGGTGAATTTCATCCCCAATATTTTCCGAAGTTCTAGGCTCATCCGTCCCATCACTTAGACCGTAGCCAAAGGGTTCAATCAAAACAACATGGTAATTTTTTTCCAATTCTTTCACAAGATTTGTATAGGACTGAATCGGGGAATAATCTTCCGTTCCCGGAACAATAACAATAGTCCTCTTCCCCTTTCCCCCTTCATATACATTCATAAATTTTCCGTCTATATCAAGGCTTTTCCCATAAATCCCTTGGTCTGAATCCATAGAATTGCCATTATTTTCTGAATCACTTGGAGCACACGCAGATAAAAGCATAACCACACCAAGAATCAAATAAAACACTCTCCCAAAATTTCTCATGACTCTCCTCCTAGAAAAAGAGTACGCCAAAAATATGAAAAAATTGTGGAAAAAAAGTAGCCAAAGTATGGAGAAAATCTAATATTTATCCAATAAGTAAGAAAGAAGGATTCTTCTTCGCTGGTTCTGTTATTTTCAATGAGATTTTGCATAGGGATTTCCCCCACCACTTACGTCATTTCGACCGAGGAAGTACGGAAGAATTTTCCCCACTTACGTCATTTCGACCGGAAAAATTCCGTTAGGGATTTTGTAGCGGAGAAATCTCACACACCTTTTACGCTGACACGCCCAAGGGCCTTCCCACAGGTGGACGCCCACCCGGTGAGATTTCTCGACTCGCTTCGCTCCCTCGAAATGACGTGGTTGGGAGGATTCTTCTAAAGAAAAAGGGGATATTTTTGATGCCCCATTCTTCGTGAATTTCGCAAACTTTCTCATTCTTTTGTGCTTTGCTTTCTAGGGGCAGGGACAAGGGCGTTGCGATTCGCCCTATGTCCCTCCCCTAGGACCCCCATCCTTGTTACCCTAACGCCTTTCTAGATGTGGCTTTTTCTGACGAAAAAGCATTGGTATGGATTCGCGGGAGGAATTATCTTCACCAATTACGTCATTTCGACCGGAAAAATTCTGATAAGAATTTTGGAGTGGAGAAATCTCACACACCTTTTACGCTGACACTTCCAAGGGCCTTCCCACAGGTAAACGCCCACCCCGGGGAGATTTCTCCATGCGAAAACCTTCGGTTTTCTTAGTCGAAATGACGTGGTAGGGAGGACGCTCCGTGGAAATGACGTGGTTGGGGAGAGCTCTGTGGAAATGGTGTGGTAGGGAGGAGCGCTGGAAGTACCTTTTTCCTACAAAAAAAGAAACAGCCTATTTTGCTGTTTCTTCTGTATAGGGAACGTATCCCGATTTTTTTACTAATTCTTGTCCTTGATCCGAAACCATAAAATTCAGAACTTTTTCTACATTTGGTTTTGGATTTCCTTTGATTGTCGAAGCATAAACTTTTCCTACAAAAGGATATTCCCCGTTAGAAATATTTTCTTCCGTTGGAGAAACTCCATCAATGGATAAAATCTTTACCTTCTCCTCCTGATGCAATCCCGTTAAAAAATAACGGAATGTATAGCCCATGGCTCCTTCTTCATTTTTATAACGAGCCACTTCAGAAATTACGCCACCCATGGCGCCGATCTCTTCTTTTTCTATTGGTTTCTTTAAGGGAATTTCTCCCATAAAATGACGCATCATTACTTGAGAACCGGAATTTTCTGGTCGTTGAAACGCTAGAATTTTTTGATTTTCTCCTCCGAGTTCTTTCCAATTGGTAATTTCTCCATTATAAATTTTTCGAACGTCTTCTGAAGAAATATTTTCTATTGGGTTATCTTCTTCTACAAAAAACACGAAGGCTTCTTTTCCAATAGGCGTCAACTGAAACTCTACTCCTAGTTCTTTTGCAGTGGCTTGATCCGTTTCTGAAGGCATCGCTCCAAAGAAAATATCCACATCTTTATTCAACAGCCTAAAATATCCCTCCACCGTATTGGTAAAAGAAACAATTTGTCCGTTGGTAAAAACAAAATCCGTTTCTAGGGCATTTTTTTCAATTTTGTCAATGTCTTTATAGATATTTTTGGCAACGGAAGCATACAGTGGATAGACGGCCTCCGCTCCGTCTAAAATGGGCATTTCTTCTTCTTTCTCAATCCACAAAGAAGGGGATTCATCCAATAAAAACAATCGATTTTCAGGATTATAAACCATGTAATCGGAAAAATCTGTACTAGAATATCCTTTCATATAGGAGAAATTGTGTCCCTGATAGCGAATTTCTGGAACTTTCGACCCGAAAAATCCCAACAATAAAGTAAAGAAAACAGTCAGCAGGGCCAATGGTTTTACCTCTTTTTCTCTAAATCCTCGATTTGCTACAAGAGCAAAGAGCCAACGGATTCCTGTGTGAATTATAAGAATCAGCCCATAATAGAAGACGGAACCTCCCCATTTGAAGATCACATAATAAATAAGCCATGGAAGGGTTGAATAAAAAACGCTTCCCTCTAAAGTCGCTACACTTAGACCAAAAAATCGAAGAGCGTAATAAAGAGCAAAAATCCCTGAAAAATACAAAGTGATACATCCATATAGTTTTTGATGATCTTTTGTTATTTTCTTTTTCTTCCATAAAATCCCATCATAGAAAAGATGAAAAAGAACCACCATAGCCAACTTAAATCCAACAGAAAAAATCTCGCTTTTTCCCCTTGTAAACGTAAATTGGGATTCAACTATAGTTAGAAAAGCAATTAAAAAAAACTCTACCAATACAACATCTCGAAAAAAAAGTTTGACTTTATTCATCCCTCTTCCTTTCCTTGGCCTTAAATCTCCTCGATTCGCTCAATTTCATTTTCGTAGAAATCTATTTCTATCCCCCCACAGGAAATTTCAATATAAAAAATTTCTGCCATTTCTTTTTTTCCCTTTTCAGCTAAACTGCCGCTGGCCATATAATCTCCCTCAAAAACATCTCCATCTTTGCAAATGATTCGAAGAGCCAAGCCCGTTTCCATTAAAGGGTTCAAACTACGTATATCTCGTTCCATAGATCCTCCTAACAATCCCATTCTTAGTTATTTTTATTATAACATAGAAAAACCGCTGAAGGTTTCTTCAACGGTTCTTCCTCTCTCTTACTCCACAACGCTTAAAAGAACTGGGACTTCCTCTCCTTCCGGAATCCATTTCCTCACTTCTTCTAAAGCCTTTTGGAAGAAATGCCCTACCATGGAAATTTCTTTTTTCTCCTCTTTCCCATCCGAATGGACAAGGATAATTTCGATCGTCCCCACATCGGTAACAAATAAGGCTACCTCTTTTTCCCAACCTTCCACAAAAAGGTTCGCAATTTTTTCAAACTCTTGGGGCAAAGTTTCCCCTTCCCAACGCTCTTCCTTCTTTTCTTCTTTTCCTGGAAAAATTCCTTCATAGGTGATGGATTCCTCTGTAATTTCTACTTTTTCTTGAAATTGGTCTTTGAAATCACAATAGCCTGAGGTTCCTTTCAAAATAATTTTTTTGATTTGTCTTTCCATAGAATTCTCCTTGATTTCCCTTTATTGCTTGTTTCACCTATCTTTTTTTTCTTCTTCTATTGTATCAAAAAATCGAAGAATTTCTCCTCCGATTTTTCCATAATCAACAAATCTATATTCTCTTATTCCACCCAAAATACTCGATTTTCTTTTCTCTCTGGAGCCTTAGGATTTTCTCCCTCTATAAATCCAATAGCACAGTGACCAATCCCTTCCCATTCTCCTTCGATTCCAAGGCTTTTTAATATTTCTTGATACTCTTCTTTTTCAAATTCCTCTTTTGCCCGATGAATCCAAATACTACCAAGTCCCAAAGAATGAGATGCCAACATCATATTTCCCATAACCAGACTTCCATCATAAACGCGAGTTGGCCAATCTTTTTCGGCCAAAACAATCAAAATCGCCGGCGCTCCATAAAAAGGATCAAAATCCTCTTCCCAACCGCCAATTTTACCATTCGCCTTAGAAATCTTATCTCGCAATTCCTTATTGATTACTGCCACAATAATGGTTGACTGTTTCCCCTTGCCGTTGGGAGCACAAAGCCCCGCTTCTATAATTTGCTCCAAATCCTTCTTCTCTGGCATTTCTGGCTTAAATTTTCGTATACTTCTACGCTCTTTTATTCCTTTTATCATTTCATTCATTTTCTTCTCCTTTATAAACAAATCCATCGCAAACTTACATCTTCCACTTTTCCTCTGATATTTACCCTAAAAGACATAAACTAGTTATTTATGGAAATAAACATAGAAAATTTCTTTCTTCTCCACAAAAAAAAATCGATAGATTTCTCTATCGATTTTCTCAATTATTCGTCCTCGTTCATTCCCAAACGAACAATACTGGGCACTACGGCAAAAAGTACTCCCGCAACGGGCCATACCATCCAAGTAGAGCCCCAATCTCCTGTCCAAAAACTCCAACCTAAATAGATCGCTGTTGCAACACACCAGTAAATGGCTGAAAACGCCCTCATTTTTTTCTTTATTCGTTTTTCAGAACGGGTAAATTCTCCTTCTTGAAGCAACGTCTCATAGCTGCTTTTGATGATACTTACACGAACAATCCGATTTACGCCTATGGCAATTAAGAAAAGAAGCAAGCCGATAAGAACCCCAACAACAGAATCTGAGGCATTCATTCCTCCTGCCACCACAATTGGAATTACACCAACAATACACAACACAACGCCTAAGGCAATGTTTTGAGCGAAGACATTTTTATACCCGCGATCTTTCTCTTTTACCATTCCCGTTACGCCATATTCTGTATCAAAATATTCCTCTTCCAAAAACTCCATATGATCTCCTTTGATGCCAGAGGTAATAAAAATAAATACCGCCGCTGCAATCATCGCAAATAAAATGGTTCCTCCAATACCAACGGCCATGCCTTCGGTGATCTGAAACATTTTGCTTTCGGAAAAATTCGCTAAAATTACAAGGACCACGGGACTTAAAATACACATAGACACGGCATTGGCAAGCATCGGAGCCTGAGTCCTTCTCAAGTCCAAAAATTCATTGGCTTCTTCCATGGTAACCCGATGGATGGGCTCATTGGATACATTCTCTACCATAGAATCAGAAAGATTTTCTGGGCCCATATCATCTTTTAACAAATAATCTGTGCTTACCCCAAAAAGACTCGCCAACTGAATGATCTTCTTAAGATCTGGAATCGCCCCTGCACTTTCCCATTTTGAAACTGCCTGTCTAGAAACGCCCATGCGCTCTGCCAATTCTTCCTGAGACCAACCATTCTTTTTTCTTTCTTCTATAATCTTGTCTGCTAAAATCATTTTTCCCCTCCTTATTTTCTTTTCTAAACAAATCATAACTTTTCCTCTATTTGCAAACCACCATCTCAGGCTGTCAATTTGTCAAATCAAAGTTGCAAAAGATAAAAGGGCATTTTCTATAATCTTTATAACCCGCTTATCTTCCCACTTACAAAGAATCTTTCGTTTTTATAAAAAATCTGTCCATCCGGAAGGTTTCTTTCTTCATTTTAAGTTGTCTTATTTTTATAATACCATTCCAATGTATGGTTCTAAATGAACTTCTTGTTAGGTTTAGGATAAATCTATCCCTTCTCTAAAAAAGAAAATAGGCAGAGCACCAAAATTCCATTGGAAACTCTGCCTATTTATTTTTTATTTCACAACTTTTGTTCGGTTGTTTGGATCTTCTGCTTCCTTCGCTTCTGGTTCTTGAACAATTCCACCAAAAGGCATTTGAGCAATTAATTTATAACTTTCTGGAACCGAAAACATCTCTTTTACCTTTTCATCAATAACAGGATTGTAATGCTGCAAAGACGCCCCAATTCCTTCCTCCCTTAAAGCGCTCCAAATCGCCAATTGAAGCATTCCATTGGCATGATTGGCCCAAATAGGAAAATTCTCCGCATAATTTGGGAACTCTTCTTGTAAAGATTTTACCACGTCTTCATCGATAAAATACAAAATTGTCCCTGCACCCGCTTTGAAAGAATCGATTTTTTCTCTTTCTACTTTGCCATCAAATACATCATAAATCGCGTCCCAAAGTTCATCTTGCTTTTCCCCTAGAGCCACTACCGTTCTTGCACTCTTCATATTAAAAGCGTCTGGAACCAAAGTTACGACTTCTTTAATTTTCTCCACTACTTTTTCCTCAGAAATTGGTAGATCCTTGTTGATTGCGTAATAGGTTCTTCTCTCTCTTAATGCCTTCATTATACTCATTTTTCTCTCCTTTTATTATCTGTGAACTTTGAAAAACACAAAACATGAATTTCCCAAAACAAATCTTTTTTTACATTTTCTTTTTACCCCACTATTATCATTCCAATCCATAGATGAAAAACTTTACCAAAAAATCCATTTCCTATGTTTTTAACAAGAAATGATTGTTTAATTTTTAGATTTCTTTTCGATCCGATCTTTTCATAAAGCTACCAAAAATTCCTTTTTGCTTAAATATTTGCAAACCACATAATAAAATAAATTATTACAAAATGAAGAGGATAGAACATGTAGAATAGATTCTTCTCCCACGCTTTACCTTTTCCTCCTCTTTGTCCATTATAAAGACAAATAAACGGAATAGAGGTAAATATCACAAATTCATTTGCATAAGCTAAATGTTCACATAAGGAAATCAATCCCCTTGAACTTGTATAATATCCAAAGATGGCCTTTCCAAGTAAAACAGTCGACCAAACTAGAATGGCCAAACTTACTTTTTTCTTATCATTCTTAAAAAAGTAACACGCTAGAGCTATTGGGAATAAGTACACACCACCTTCACTCAATAGCACAAAAGGAAGAAGTAGGATAAAGAGAATCCCCCACTTCCATTTGCCCCCTTTGGATTCCTCTTTTATTTTATCCATCATAAGAAATAGACTTAAAAACAAAAATAGCGTCCAGAAGATATTGTTTCCACTTATAATTCGAAATGCTTCAAATTCCTTTGTGTAAGGATGAATATATGCTTTTGTTAAAATATTGTGAACAATATTGATTCCATACATCACCATTGCGCCTATAAACAATCGTGTTAAATATTTTTTTCTATCTTTTGTATACTTAAATCCTTCCATTAACAAATACAAAAACACCGGAGCCACGAATCGTCCTAAAAAGCCAACCCATGAAGGCAACCCCAATTGATGGCCAAAAGCTGTATTAATATGGTCTACCACCATAAATATTAAGGCTATTATTTTTAAATCAAATGATGTTAATTTATTTTTCATATACCCCTCCTGTTATCATTTTTTGGTATCTGTTTCTTATTATTACATATAGGATGGATTCTATAACTATATATACTCCGCTACATATTAGCATTATTTGAATATATGATGTTAAAAAATATTTGCTCATTAGTAATATAAAGATCCGAGTTGCTATAAGTCCTAGGACAATTGGTAGTAAGAATATCCATTTTATTGCACTAGAAGCTGCTTTTTTTATTAGTTTCTTTTCCATACCTGATTTTACCATTATTTTATACTTGTTTATTTCTACATTTGACGTAGAGTATAATCTAGAGTAAATTATACTAGCCATTCCTATTAAAAATGATGTGCATAAAATACTTCCTAATTTAGAAAATTCTTCTCTTACTCAAGATTCTATCTCAAATGCAAAAATTCCAAAGCCCAATCCAGGATCGTCCTTTGGAATACTCTACGTCGAGAAATTGAATAAAGAAATAGCTATAGTTGAAGGAACGGATTACGAAAACTTATCCAGAGGAGCTGGACATATGATTGAAACCGCAATGCCTGGTGAAGGTGAACAAATCATCATCTCTGGGCATAGAGATACCGTTTTTAAAGAATTTGTTCAGATTGAACTAGGAGATATTTTTTTATTAAAGATGCCTTACGGCGAATATAAATATGAAATAAGAGATACAAAAAATCGTTAATGCGGATGATACTACCATTGTAAAACCTATGGGAGAAGAGGTTCTATTGATTACTACTTGTTATCCTTTTCATTCTTTAGGAAGTGCGTCACAGAGGCTTATATTTTATGCCTATCCTATAACATAAATTGAATATAGGATAAATTTTAATAAAAATCAAGAATGGACCAAATTTTAGTACAAGTATACCCTCCTGATTGAAACGAAATAGATGAAATCAGGAGGATTTTTCATGCCTATAAACACATCCTATAACCTATCACTCTCTCATTCACAACAAGAGGAAAGTCTTATATCTTTGCATACATATAAAGATTCCATAAAAATTTCCTTTCTTATTTTTCTAAGGATAAGAACATACTATCCACTTAATTATATTTAAGAAATTTTTTAAAACCCGCTCTCACTCTTCCGCAAAGCATATAGACTTTTCCAAAAATTCCAATCAGGCTATTTCTTTTCACAGAGCAAAGAGTCTACAAAATATATCGAAATAATTATTATTTATTTTATTTGATGAATCAACTTATCCGCTTTTTGCTTTACTTTACACATCACCTCATCTTTTTACTTAATAATGAATGACGGTGAGAACAGCAAAATATAGAATCTTTTTCCTGAATTTTTGAATGTGTTCTCTTTGGTATCATTAAGAAAAGAATGACCTATATAAATAACCAGATAATAATCACCCCGGATAGATCAGGATATAAAAAAGGAAGTACAAAAGTACTTCCTAAAAACATACTATAGATTCGTCTGTATCTTTCCATGAATAACAAGCCTTTTATTGTCATCCAAGCAGGTTTGTAGTGTTAAAAAGTTTTTCACATCTTTTGGTACATCCTTATCCAATAAATTTTTCTCACCAATCTCGGCGAGAAAAGTTGCTTTTGCTTCTCCCTCATATGTCGGAGAACGAAAATTGTCGTATGGATCCGCCACATAGGCAGCAAAAATCTCATATCGCAAAACCCCCTGACTCGTACTGATGCAAATTTCTGACGCTTTCTCTACAAATTCCTTGTCCATATATTGTGTTAAATCATGGAATACTTTGCCTGAGCGGACATTATGACCATATATAACTGTATTTTGATCCGTAAAATCCGTTCGATTTCCAGCATCGATATAGGGCGTACCAAAAGGATGATATTCCCCTTTATAGTTATGATCTAGATAAAAATAGTTGTTTTCGCTATACATAAGAGGAAAATCGATCTCCGTTCCCACAATAGTAATCCAACCCACGAGATCAGGATACAATGCCTGCAGACGACGAATCCTCTCCGCCTCGTTCGGGCTCATTTCATCAGGCTTTTTCGATATTTTCTGGACCGTCGATGGTATGGCGGTTTCCTCGGTCTTTTGTGTTTGAATTTCTTCTAATTCTTCGTCAAATCGGACATTTATTGCAATATAATCGCCAATTTGATAAATAGAAAAAACGGCCACGATGACTAACACCACGACGAGTATTTTTTTAAAGTAATCCTTCATATTTCCTCACTAAAGAAAGTAGGGCAAGGTTACTTGCCCTACTTTTTACATTCTTTTTTTCTTGCCCTCGAACCCAAGTATTGCGAGCACCAATATACTGATAATGCTCGTAAATGCATAACCTGCGATTCCAGGATCAAAGGTCTTTGGTGGACCTGTCTGCGGTGTCTTCGGTTGTCTCCTTGACACTTCTTCCGGTACATCCGGTGGTGTTACCGGTGGTTCTTCCGGTACATCCGGTGGTGTTACCGGCGGTTCTTCCGGTACATCCGGTGGTGTTACCGGCGGTTCTTCCGGTACATCCGGTGGTGTTATCGGTGGTTCTTCCGGTACATCCGGTGGTGTTACCGGTGGTTCTTCCGGTACATCCGGTGGTGTTACCGGTGGTTCTTCCGGTACATCCGGTGGTGTTACCGGAGTGTAGAAGTTATTAAACTTGACGTCTAAGACTTCCGCCATGGTGATATCGACAGGTACTTCGATGAGATAACTTCCGTCTTCATTTTTTATAATTCTTACGGCTTGTTCGGTCTCTTCTTGCGACTTATACAGTTTATACTTGTAATTTCCCTTTAGAAGAATATCCGAAAGTATCTGACTATCGATTCGAACTTCACTGCGATCGATGGTCGAATAAATGACGGCATCCTCGACTTCTTTTCCGTCAAGGTAAAGCTTGATTGGTAAGAGAGATTCTCCTTCTTTTACTTTTCTCAAAAGTTTTAATTGAACGGATGTCGCCTTTTCAGAACGATATTTATCGATGGCTTCTTCCACCAATTCATAGTCCTTGGCATTGAGCTTTCCTTGAAGACCTTGCAAGGAAGCTTTCCAATCGTCCCCTTCTTTTAAGAAAATCTCCTGCACCTTACCGCTCTTATCACGAATCGTAATTTTAAGAGTTTCGGGACGATCTCCTTCCTCATCCCCGTGCCAAATCTTTTCGATGTCGATGTCATGATGCGGACCGGGATAATTTTCTACCTTTCCGATAAAAGCATCTTTTTCTTCATGTTTAAAGTCTTCTAACTCAAATTGACCATAGGGCACGCCATGGATCATCACAGAAGGCATATATAAGGTATAAAATCCTTGCTCATCTTGTTGTAAATAGAAATGATAATCCGTCAAACCTAATTTAGTCTCAGGCGCATCATAATACTCCACTCGCAGATTCATGCCCTTGAGATCCAAGGAAATATTGTCAAAGGACGCATGATCTCTATCCATCTCCATGATATATTCATTGTCAGAATAGTCAGGATAAAGTGGATTATTGATTTGTCTCCAAGTATACTTTTGTGTCAAGACTTTTTCATCCTGATTGGGAATGCGAATATGAAGATGTAAGGTGACGTCACCTACAAAGTCATGGAAAGCATCAGTGATGGCTTTCGAATAACCTTGAGGATCGCCAATTTCATGATAATTTTTTTTAAATCCAATGCGAAAACTTATTTTTCCATTCTCTTGAAGATAAAAGAAAGGCAAATATCCATTTTCTTCTTCCTCAATGGAATAGCGGTTGTTGACTAGCGCGATAGGATTTACATTATCAAATTTTCCTTTCCAACCGTCCGCTTTTTTTAAGACAAGGGACTGATAGATAGGGATAAAGTTTCCCTGTGCATCTTTGAGATAGTTTCCGTCCTTGTCCTTTTCGTAGCCGATTAGAATACGCTTATTATCCAATAACAAATACACTTTAACAGAATCGGGAATGTTTTTTTCATCCGCCTCGTCCAATTTCCAAACTTTTTCTACGGGGAGATCGGTCCGAGGGTAATTGGTAATTTCAAAGGTGTGAGGATTGCCGGCAAGGTCGATCATTTCATTCGTAGAATCTACAATCTCTGCAAAATAACCGGACTTTTTATCGTACATGGTCCAAAGATATGGCACCAGCAAAGTTTTTTTGCCGTCCTTTTCCACAAGGACAAAGGCGTTACCACGATCTGTAATTTCAAAACCTCTTAGGTCTGATTCATACCAATCCTTTCCCCATTCCATAAGCCTTAGATCCTCGCCATAGTATTCGATTGTATCGATATCTAAGAGCCCGGGATCTCTAAAGATTGCTGTATGATTATTTTCGTCATTAAGCTCTTCTTTTGTCAAAAGTTCCAAGCGGCCCAGACCCTTGTTGGCCTCTTGATCGTAGTAGAATAAGTAAATGTCTTGCTTGCTACTTGCATACTCACCGTAGTCTTCACTCTCAATTCTTGTGATTTTCACAGCGCCCGCTTCCACTTGTGCGTCTTTCTTTTCAGGAATTTCTTCAACTATGGAGAAAAATTCATTTCCCTGTTCCACAACCAAATACTTTAAACCTCTTGCTTTTAGCTCTTCTGCCGTAAAGGGAAGACCCTTGTCTTTGTTATAGGCAAAATCCCAACCCTTGATCGCTGGGAATTTTTCGACCAAGTCCGGAGAGAAGGAACCGCCTTGTGTGTGGAAGAAGGATTCCCAATTGTTCTTTTTGCTAAGTTCGATCTCGCCGTATTTATATACATTCGGATCGATACCGTAGTGTAATCTCACATAGGCTTCATCCTTGTCCACAGGGACAATAAAGATATCCGCTTTGACGGTTTTGTTAGAATCAAACGCATCCGTATCAATGCTTCCGTCCCATTTTTTCTTAATCTTTAAACCATATTCGCCCTCGTCATTCGGCGTTTGTAAATTGGCATTGGAGCCGATTCCGCCACCATTTCGAGCCGTATTGCCCAAAATAAAGGTTTGAGCGTTCTTCCAAGCCTCTTTTTGCAATATTGCGTCGTAAACAGCTCTTAAATGAACAACATCATTGGTAAAGGACATTTCCTTTGGAATATCGACGCCTTCTTCGCCGTCTTCTAAAAACTTAATGATGTTTCCCTCTTTTGTCACAGGCGAAACATGAGAATAGAAGATATCTTTAATATTCACACCATTTAATTTAAAATAGCCGGTCTTTTTTGAAAAAGTTAAATCTTTTCCGAAAGAATCGGATGCATTGTTAAATACATAGACACTGTGGCCATCGCCGATGTGGACATAGCCAGTCGGACAGTTCCAAAGTCCTCCCCCGTTACCGCCACCAAAAGAATCTACCCAAGTAGCCTTGGCACTGTTTTCAGTAACTAAGAGATTCTCTAGATCTTGCACCCTAGGAGGGAAAGATACATAAATACCTCCACCAAAATTTCCTGCGCTATTATCCAAAATCATGGTCTTATTAAAGTTCACATGGTTTGAGTCCACATAGACCCCACCACCAACATTGGAAGCGACATTCTTGTAGATTAAGCCTCCATTTAAATTGGCTTCAGCCTTATTCTCCTTTAGATGTTTTTCGTAATCTGCCGGAGTATTAGCGTACTCTCTGTTTACAATATTGCTAAATTCGGATATAAATTGGTCGGAAACGGCCACGCCTCCGCCAGAACCAGAACGGTTGCCAGCAATAATGCCATCCTTTATAGTAAGTTTAGCCTTAGGATAGGCTGTTACGCCGCCGCCCGATTGAAAACGAGTATTAGACTTGTTATTGGCAATAATACCACCGTTAATTTCTACTATGGCTGGATCTCCTGAGCTACCAAATAAGGAACCGGCAAAAACTCCACCGGTCATGCCCCCATTGTTATTGTCAATAAGGCCATTGTTCATGGTAAAGTTTGCACCCAGATCCACATACACAGCTCCGGCGGAAGTCGGACGGTTATAGTCAGGGTCAATTTTCTCGTAGGAAGTATTGCTAGAAATCCTTCCTCCATCCATGGTAAAGGATCCGCCCTTTTTAACTTTAATAGGGCCGGTGTAACCGTGTCCATTCTTAGAGTTCATAATGACAGCATTCTTCATAGTAAGCTGTCCACCATTATCAACATTAATAACCGTTCCTCTATCGTCAAGAGCAGTCTGAACATCGCTGTTTCCATCAATATAAATTGCAGAATCCTCTGTCCCCAAGGTCAGCTTGCCCAAAACATTAAACAAACTGTCTTTTACAAATTCCTTTGCTCTTTTAATGATAATGTCACCTTTGTTTTCATCAGGAAGTGGTACATCGGCCTCTTGAATAGCTTCTTCGCCACGACCTACGGCTTCTTCAATCACTTCTCTTTGTTTTTCTTCACCCTGTTCAGCGACATCGGCCGGTTGTGTGATAGGGCTCCAAGGTTTTTCCCAGGAATGTTTATCTTCTTCCAGTCTAATGTTTTTGGCAGTCAAGATAATATTTTGACCTTTTTTAATCGTCAGCTTTTCTACTAATTCAAAGCTCGTATCGATGACAATGGTCGTCGCCTGACCTTCTGGTGCATTTTCAATGGCCGCTTTCAACTCCTCGAAACTGCTGACTAGAACCTCCACTGTAGGCGTAGCGGAATCTACTAATCCTTCGCTATTCCCCCCTAAAATTACAGGCGTTTCGGAAAGTATTTTCGCATCGAGAGTCGTTCCCTCTTTTAAGGTGACTTCCTCGTCTTCGATCGCTATTTTGTCACTCTTTTCTTCCACTTTTTCTTTCATTGGATCCGTTTGAGGCACAGTCAATCCATTTTCCTCACTCGCTACAGATTCGTTGTTTTTCATCAGCTGCTTTTCAACGCCAACACCAATTTTATCTGCTGCGTTTTCGGTTTCCAAAGGGATTGTTTCCGCTTCATCAGGCTGTAGTGCATCATCCTCTTTCGGTTGTATTGTTTCTTCACCAAACTGCAGAGTCTCATCCAAAGTCAATTCAACAACCTTTCCAACCGAAATGTCGGTGTCGGATGCCACATCTCTTTTTTCTACTCCTGTCTCAGCTTCTACGGCAGCAGGTGCTACGGATGCACCAGTAGCCTCTTCCGGTTCCGCAGCATATGCCGGATTCGAAAAAAGAAACAGCACCATTACGAAAAGACTGATCAATATTTTTCTCATGTGCTTTTTCTTAAAATCTCCTTATTCCATATTAAAATAATCTATAGACCCACTCAAAGTGAAATCCCATAAAGATTCATACCAATAGTCATATTTACCTTTAGAGTCCATCTATACATTATTTATATTAAATCATACCACATTAAGCTTAAATTACACAATAAATATATGGATTCTCTTACTTATCAAGGATATGTGTTATATTTTGAAAAACCTCTATAGCGATTGGATTGAGGATTTTAAATCTAAATCCGTCTTTGCTGTTGTGTTATATCTTTTTTCATCTTTTATAGTCTGCTTTATGTGCTATTTCTCACTAACGAATTTTTCTCCCACAAAGAATTTTTCTATCTTTTCTATTCTATGTCTTTTTCTACCCTACCGATTTAGTAAATTATTCTCGTAGTAAGTGATTTTACTCCACTCCTTAGCTATATACATTTCCAGAGGAAGATTCAGCTATGCGATTAATTAACGCAATCCTCATTAACATCAATGAAGATTGATCAATATCGTCCAAATAATAAATTAGAATGTCATAATTGTTGTGATAGGGAAATTTACACAATATTAGTGACTTGGCTAAATCTTTCGTAAATTCACTTGCAATTAAAATTTTTTATACCTTTTTTAGCGCAACAAAACTAAAATTCAAAAAAGATAGCGCTGCCAAAATAAGAGCGAACCCAAGGCCTGAATAGAAACAGGCGATAAAGCTTTTGGGTACAAAATCTGATGCTCTTAACCATATTCCACCTGACATCATAAATAGCATAGTAAGATACGACTTTAGGTCAAAAAAATTCCAAAATGGGCTGTATAATTCTTCCGTTGTTATAATTCTTTTGATATGTTTTTTGCTCATAAAAATAAACATCTCTCCAAAAATCGTAAAAACTGCAACGGATACTATAGGGTAAAGAAAACGAAGTTCAATCTTACCGTAAGCTAATATTCCAAGCCTTAAAACATTAAAACCTGCCATGCACCAAACGATATCGGCGATAGTTATCAAAGTTTTTTTATCTACCATATATATTTTTCTTCTATTGTTCATTTTCAGCACCTTCGATATATGTTTTGATAGATATGATTTTAAGGATTAAACAAACCATGCCGACTCCCAAAAGGACGTGTCCTATTCCTGCAATCCCTGATAATGCTGCATCAGGGAATAGCTCCGATTTTGAAGAAGTGATACTATAGATTCCTCTTACCAAAAATGATGCGACCGTCCATGTTAGCCCCGTAATATAAACGGTTAGCGGGATTTTTATTTCCTCTATTCTTTCTCTCTCACTTTGCATAAGCACATATATAACAAATAGTGTAATAAGTCCCAAAGCAATGAGATGTACATGGACAATGCTCAGTGTGGTAAATTCTCCCCATGGGAATATATTGATGAATTCTCTGTAGAATACACCACCCACTAACCCCATAAAAAGGAATACCGCTGAATTCTTTAATATATTTTCAGGGCTGAAATCCTTTATGAAAAATTTAAAACCTGTAACAACCAATAGAACATAGGCTATTGTCTTTGGTATCATAAATGCACCAAGTTCAGGTATAAAGCACGCTCCAACCACTACCGGAATATAGAATAGAAAGCTGGCTGCAATGAGTATACTTGTATTTTTTAGACCCTCTTTATCCCTATACTTCCAAGTCCAGATAATTAAGAAAATTCCCATGATGGCAAGAGGAACATTCCTAAGTATTCCACAAAAATAACTTCCTTGCGTTCCCTAAAGATTCTGGGGAAGAAGTATCATAATGAATCGAACCGCCGCCAAAAAATAAATCCAAATCGCTTTCTTTTTGTACTTATCCCCACTTAAATTTCTATAATAACAGTAAAAAAGAATGTAGAACAAAGTCATTGTAACACTTGTCACGAATTCTCCCCATGACAATAGAGTAACATATTTATCAAATCCATTTATCGTAAGATTACTAATTATTCTAGGGACAAGGTGAAAAGCATCTCCTAACCCTAGGATGATTGCCATAAATCCAAAACTCTTTCCCTGTTTATTGTTTTCCAAAATCAACCTTAAGCCAAGTGCTAATATCAATCCGAGATATACTGTATCAAATGGCGATTCCATTAAAAACTTCTTCTATACCTCTCTTTATCCAATGCATATATATTTCATAGTGGTGGAGAAATGCTCCCCTATCCCAAGACTCAGTAAACAATCTTTGTACAAGAGAATGCATTATGCCACCGATAAATGTCATTTTTTCTTTTTCTGCGATCGACATAATATCTTGCCCATATTTCATAGTATTATTTCTATACAATTTCCATTGCCTTTCCAGTTCAACATCCAGACCAATGTATCTATTTCGATAGAGATTGTAATTTTTCTCTGTAAAGATTTCATCCGCCACAACTTCGCCAAACTGTTCAATCGCCTTCATAACATTCATATCATTCTCTCTTACCAGGTTAAGAAAACTCTCGTATATTTCAATAAGTTCCTGATCCAGCACAAAAAAATACGCTTCATTTATAGATTCAAAATACTGGTAGAAACTCCCTCTAGGAATCTCTAAATCCAAAACAATCTCTTTAACGGTCACTTCTTTCATCGTTTTTTCTTTGAAGCACCTTACAAGAGTCTCATAAATTTTATTTTGTTTTTCATCGTTTAAGTTGAAATATGTTTGCTTAGGCATTTATAGAACCTTCTTTCTAATCCATTTATGACACCATGTCATTTTATATGACATGGTGTTATTCGTCAATAGGAATCACTTATTTTTCACCTTTGCAATCCATATTTTTTCATTGCAAATTAACAAAACATATCCCCGCTTTTTGTATTATAAAAAATAATTCCTAGGATCCCAATTCTTCTTTCTACCTTCTATATACAAACAAGAGCCCTTCTACCAGTCTATCGATCCTCTTAAACGATAGACTGCCAAAAAGGCTCTTATTATTTATTTTATTTCTTCCTATTCATATGGATATTCAAGATTTCCTACACTCCAATAGCCATTTCCTGTTCAAACATTGTAGGTGGAGGCTATCATTAAAAGGAATCTTCTCGACAAAATAGGATTTGTACGATTCTTCCCTGGGTTATTTAAGAATCGCGTTCATGCTTTTGTATAGATTTCAATAGCTCATATACCATTTCATACTGCTCTTCAGACCACTTTGAAGTTAACTGTTTATTGTAATCACTCAAAGAGTGCACAAGATCTGGGTATAACTTTTTCCCTTTATCTGTCAGATATAATTTCTTATTTCTTTTATCTTCTTGATTTATTTCTCTTCTAACTAATTTTTTCTTTTCAAGAGACTTTACAGCTCTTACCGTAGCGGCCTTATCCACATCTACTATTTCAGTCAATCGATCTTGTGATATTCCTTCTTCATGAAAGAGTTCCATGAAATAAGGTTCCTCCCCTACTGTAATGCCAAATGGCTAAACTATATCTTTTAAATCCTGTGCTATCTCTCTGGAGAGTACTGAAATTAAACGGCCAATACTTTTTTTTCACATCAATTCCTCTTTAAAACTAAAATCTTATCAATGATTATATTCAAAATAATGCTTACGACATATCCATACAACACAAGCGTATGTAACGAGATAAAATAAATTCTCCAGAACTCTGGGCTGTATCCCCTCATTTTCAGCAACCCAGTTATAGACATAATCGCTGTAAAAAAAAACAGCTGGTAAAATTGATGATACTAACAGACGTCCTAGGTTTCCAAGTTTTGGAAAATATTTTTTAGTCAATCTAGCTCCAATCGTTCCTGCTGGAAATATTAATGAAGCTATACTTGCAACCACTGCTTGTAATAGCATCGTCATAATAATTATAGGAAAAACAATTCTCCCCGTATTAACAATGAGCATTACATTGCTCATCGTAAAACCCATTAATACTGGAAAATATAACGTTTATACTTCATTCTTTCACCCCTTTCTATCAAGGCAAAATTATAGCACAATAATAGTTGATTCATCAACCATTACTGTGCTCATTTATTTCGAAGATATTTTTCCCATATTTTCTTATCTTGATTTTCTAGTACTTTCTGGTTATAAATATTGGTTTTCACATTATATCTTGAAGCACTATTATTATAGAACTCAAAAGGTAGGCTAGAATTCGACTTTATTCTACAGATGCTTGTATTAAAGTTCCATTGTTTTTCAGAAACAAGCTCTCGCAAGGTTTCCATAGCTAAGTCGAATTGATTCTCATAATGGGAGAAGGTATCTGCCCTTTGTATTTTGAATCCTAAAGATACATAGAGGAGTATCCCTTTTAAACTCCATGGCTACGTATGGATATATACTGGAAGTCTGCCTTCCTCAGCAAATTTATTCATTACTGCAATATATAGCACTCTGCCCAATCCTTGCCCCTGATAAATCTTGTCAACTACAAGCCAGTGCAAGGAAGAAACTCTAGAGTCATTTCGCTCATCTGTCCAAACAATGCAGAATTCAATCACATGCCCTTGGTCATTTATTAAAAATAAGATATTACTTAAAAGAATCTCCTCTTTCAAATAGTTCGAAATAAAGTATTGTTCCGCTTCCTTTTGACTTTCAAAGTCTCCGATTTCGTATTCAAGCTTAGCCCATGACTTTTCATCCCTTATGCAGCAACTTCTAATCTTAAAACCCTCAGGCAGAGCAAGCTCTTCCTATTCATAGTCCTCGCATTTTAGTATCATATTGCAAAAAGGCATTGTTCTATCTATCATTATCGTTCGTTCTTTCTTCTTTTGTCATCGAAGGGATTAGGGCTTCAACATGTGTCAATACCCCTCTGACGATAATCCTTCATCAAGCACTAGGTCTTAACACTTATTGCAAAATGGAAGCGGCAAATCATAGATTCTCTCGCATGACTTGTGGAAATCAGCATTCTCTCAAATGCAATCTCTGTAAAAATACCGAGTGAAAATATAGTTATGATACGCAGGTAATCGCTGCCTTGCACAGCAATATTTTCCGAGACATTCTGCCAGTCGTAAAAAGCTTTTGAAAAAAGGAGACCGAACAAAGCCAAAAGCACAAAGCAGAGCCCTGATAGAAATAAGCCCTGCACTGCCGAGGATGCGGCTTTCTTTTGATTGTTCTCCCTAAGGCTCTGCGAAATCACCTGAGACATACCAACACCAATACTGATAGTCAAGGCAGTAATCACCCACGACACAGCGGACAGCGCATCCTCTACCAAGGCAGCTGACGAAGGCGCTTTCAACAATGTTGTACAAAGCCTGCACCAGCATAGACAGCACAATCGGCGGTTCCATAGTCAAAAGCAGCTTCCTCTCGGACCCGATTCCCATTTTATTATTTTCGCTCATAGTATATTGCAGTCCTTTGAATTAAAATTTATCTGCCTAAATAATGTCAACTAACTTGGCGGAAATGAAGTGTTTTTGTATAGTCAAAACGAGCTTGATGACAACCAAAATTCTACTATCAAACTCATCTATTATTAGGCTTTTTATCATTATTCATATTTACATCTAAACCATTGTTTATTTCTATAACGTATCATATCAAATTAAAAACCATTTGGTGAAAATTTTCTCAAGAAAATATAACCCAAGTCTTAATCGACCTGGGCTATTACTCTTTTGAAATATCATTATCAATTCCTGACTTGAATATCACTTGTTTCTTGTTCAACGATGAATTTTTTTATTTGTTCCACCCTTCGTTTTGTATCCTCTTTGGATGCTTCAATAACTAGAAGCTTTTGTTTTTCTTCATTGGACTTATCCACTTTATCAGTTACTGATGAATAATTTTTTTGTTTGTCCCCAATCTTTTTATTAATTACATTAATTTCTTCAGTCTTATTCGAAGCAACTCCTTCTTCATTTTTAGTACCCTTGGGAATTGTAATCATTTTACCCACGGAATGAAACATTGTCTTTTCCATATTTCCCGTGAACCCAAGTCCTGCCAAAATATGGACAAATTCCGGGTATTCCTACATAATGTCGAAGACCGTTTTATTCAAATCAAGTTTTTTCGACACATCTGAGGTTACTTTTATTCCAATAACCTTCATTGAAATAATGATTGATATTATCCTCATCCTCAAAGGTAATTTCTATTGGAATAGTATTGAAAATTGTGCTAATACCTTTTGCAAGAGTACTGTTCTTAAAATGTTATTACTTTATCTTGTTTTTTCATCTTCAAAAGTCGATGCATCAAGTAAAGACTTAGAAAACTTTTCAGTTCCCTTTAAAAATTCATCATCTGGCATCCAAGAAACCTTTAGTTCTTCATCTATAAGTTTAAATCCTGCCTTTTCAAGCTCATCTCTCAATATCTTATTTCCTTCACCAGACCAGCCGTATGATCCAAAGACACCGGCCACCTTATCTTTGAATTTAAGTTCTTGAAGAAAATGTAGCCACCCAGATATAGTAGTAATCGCAGATCTACCAACTGTTGGCGAACCAACAGCTATTGCTCTTGACTTAAATACTTCTGTCATAATATCATTTCTATCCATTTCTGCAACTGATAAGACTTTGGTCCTGGTTGATGGGGAAATTTCTCTAATATCATCTGCAATTTTGTGGGCTATTTTTTTAGTTGCTCCCCACATTGAATCATAGATAACTGTTACTTGATCTTCCTTATAGTTATCGGCCCACTCAGCATATTTCTGTACTATCTCTAGAGCATTTTCTCTCCAGATGCTTCCATGGCTTGTTGCTATAATATCTATAGGAAGGTTCATTGCAACAATTTCCTCTATTTTCTTTTTTGCAAAACTTGAGAAAGGTGTCAATATATTCGCATAGTATTTCATAGCTTCATTCCAAAGGATGGTTGGATCTGCCTTGTCATTGAAAAGTTCACTTAGTGCATAGTGTTGGCCAAAGGCATCGTTTGAAAACAAGATATTATCGCTAGTCATATATGTTGCCATTGAGTCTGGCCAATGAAGCATGGTCATTTCTACAAAAACTAATTGCTTGCCATTGCCTATATCCACAGAATCACCAGTCTTAACTACCCTATAGTCCCATTCTGGATGGTGATACTGGCCAATTAGAGATTTCTTTCCATTGGCTGTACAATAAATCGGTGTGTTTGGAATTTCTTCCATGATTTCTACAAGTGATCCAGAATGGTCTGGTTCTCCGTGATTAATTACAATGTAATCAATTTCTTTTAGGTCAATTTCTGTTTTGAGATTTTTAACAAACTCCTCTTTATGAGGTGTCCAGACTGTATCTATCAATACAGTTTTTTCTTCTTGTATTAGGTATGCATTTTGGCTAGAGCCATGGTGAACAGAAAATTCACTCCCATGGAATTCCTGTAGTTCCCAGTCAATTTTTCCAACCCAATAAACATTGTTCTTGATTCGCTTTTTCATTATTTTTCCTCACTTTCTATATACTTCTCAAACATAATAGAGTTTTCTTTGAATATATGGACAAAGACATCCTTTACTAATTTTTCTAACAAGTTAAAGGTGTATTCATAAGTATTACATCCATCTTCTGGCACTTTAAACCAAGATGTTAAATCTATCATTTCCTTTATTATAGATCCAGCTTTTTCGTGGTCTACTTCTAAATCTTCAACTTTTTTTATTATTTCTGGACTTGGGTTTTCATTTTTTAACATCAATGGAAAAGTTACTTCTTCTTCTTTTACAAAGTGCTCCTCTAGTTCCTTTTTTAGATCAGCAAATAAAGAGTGAAGTTTCATTAATTCTTTACCATGATGATTATAGTGGACAGATAGAATTTTATTTAATAGAGGATCTATTTCAAATAATAGGTCTCTCTCCTTATTGTGATGGTCTACAATTAGAGACGCTACCATTTCTTTTAGACTAAGGTCCTTAAATTTTTCTAAGTCCAACCCTTCTTTCTCTCTAAAATTATTGGCGTCCATATTCTTTTCAATTTTTTCAAGAAGATCCTGGGGACTGATATTTTTCTCGCCAGCAACTTCTTCAATTGTCATGTGACCATTGCAACAGAAATCAATTTTCTCTTTATTAAAAAAATCCATTATGGCGTTATCAAGTTTTACAATATCTTCAATCTTAGTGTTAGTATTTATCATTTTTCGTCTCCTCTAATTTTCTTAATTCTATTTTATCCAAGGAAGGACTTCTTTTCCGTGTCTTATGTCACACATTTTAAAAAATACTTAAGTTAATTAGACCAGGAAGGTTTTTTATCTTTATTTTTTTATATGCTTGATTTTCAATATAGCCATCTTCTTCCAACTGGGCTAACTTTCTAGATACAGTTTCTCTAGACATATTTATTGTTTGACCTATTGTTTCTTGATTAAGATTTATAGTGTCGTCTTTTATTATTCTAGCCCTGTAAGCCAAAAAAGCAGCCAGTCTTGTATAGGCATCTCTTATTGATAGAATTTCCAACAATTTTTCAGTCTCATAAACTTTTTTGCTTAATGCTTTTATCATATTTAGAGAAAAGTTATGGTCTTTAACTAAAATACTTCTTAGGGTTGCCTTGTCAATTTGACAAATCCCCGTTTTTTCTATAGCTACTGCATTGGATTCAAAGTACTTGTCTAAAAAAATTGAATCTTCCCCTATAATATCTCCTTCAACATAAATTTTTCTTATATTTTCTCTTCCATCTTCATCATAGATGGAAGTTTTAATTTTTCCATATCTAACAATTATAATCTTATCAATAAAATCTCCAATAAAAAAAATACTTGCACCTTTTTCATAATCCTTTTGATTGGCAGAAAGATAGATGCTTTTTGATTCATCTACTCCTATTTCTTTAAAAAGATTAACTTTTGATAAACATCTACCGTCAGCTTTGCAAGCTTTACACATTTCCATAAAATCCTCCTGTTTTGTTATTTTAATGATAACGACTAATCTTAAGTTCTTGTACATTCACCTATAAACTTATTTATGGCTCCAACTACTGCATCTCTACATAGTATTGATGAGCAATTCCATCATTTTCTATTCTTTTCTAATTCAGAAAATCTACCGTGAATGTTTTTTGTGAAATGGCATCTCCCATATATTTCTCATTAGTTAAAATTTGAGTGAGGTCTGATACATTCCACTTCTTATTTCCTGCTCCGTTTACAATTCCATCTTTCTCTAGACCTTCTTTTATATCTGGAAAACTAGAGCCTTCAAAATACTCTCAGTAAATTCTTTTTATTGTTTTTGCTCTTCTAAAACGATGATGAGTTTTTACTTCTCAATCCTTGTATACCCTAGGTTTACTTGAATCTACCTTTGTTGAAATCTAATTTTAATCCTATTCAGAAATAATTCCAAATCGTACATATTTTGAAATTGGTTTAAATCACCTCCTAATTTTGGACATCAAAAAAGCACCTATATTTTCTAGATGCTTTTACTTAGATAAGTTGTAAAATTAAATGCGACACTAAATAAAAAGTAAAAACTCATACTAACTAAATTCGTGTAAAATGTTAATAACCACAAAAACATACACGGAGGTTAATATGAGTTACAAACATCTTACACTAAATGATAAAAATAAGATAGAGGTATTAAAACTAGAGGGCTATTCTTCTAGAAGAATAACGAAAATTTTAGGCTTTCACCACTCTACTATCTCTAGAGAATTGAAAAGATGTAACAACATTTATTCAGCTAGTGAAGCAAATAAAGATAGAAGTATTAAATCATTACGCAAAGGAAGAAATTGTAAAGCTACAGAAACAATTAAAAATATCATACTTAATAAGTTGAATTGTAAATAGTCACCTGAACAGATTCCCTCTACTATTTTAGAGGGAGTAGTTTCCTTTAAAACCATATACAATTGGGTTTATTCAGGTGCTATCAAATTTGATATAAGTAAACTTAGAAGAAAAGGTAAATCAAGAAAAACAAAAGAAACTAGAGGTAGGTTCAATATTGAAACTTCCATAGGAAAAAGACCAAGTATAGTAAAAAAAAGAATTGAATTTGGTCATTGGGAATTAGATACTGTTGTATCTTCTAGAGGTAAAAGTAAAGGTTGCTTGGCTACTTTTGTTGAAATGAAATCCAGATTTTATGTTGCCTTACCTATGAAAGATAGAACCAAAGAATCTATGCTTGAAGCAATGAAAAAATTAATAAAACATCTTCCAAAATCCGCTTTGAAAAGCTTTGCATCCGATGGAGGTAAAGAATTTGCTTGCTATAAAGAAATTGAAGATATAGGAATAGACTTTTATTTTGCCGATCCATATTCAGCATGGCAAAGGGGTAGTAACGAAAATTCAAATGGACTATTAAGGGAATACTATCCAAAGAAAACAGATTTAGCGAAAATCGAGATAGAAGATTTAATAAAAAATATGATAGAGCTTAATAATAGACCTAGAAATTGTCTAAATTATAAAACTCCATTTGATGTATTTATGCACGAACTTAGTTTACTCTAAGTGTCGCATTATTATTTGCAATTCATCATAAATAAAATAATGGCTTTTAAGATTTCTTCTAAAATCCTAAAAACCATTGATTTCAACAGCTTTATAGCTTGTTATTCTATTTTCTTGACATCAATACTACCGTCTCCACATGACCGCTTCGCGGAAACATATCTACGAGCCAAATTTTTTCTATTTCGTATTCTTCTCCTAAATATTTTAGATCGCGCGCTAAAGTGGTGGGGTTGCAGCTGACGTATAGAATGCGTTCGGGGGCGGATTCCGTTATGGCTTCTAGGGCTTCTTCTTCTACGCCACCTCGTGGCGGATCAAAGACAGCAATCTCTGGCTGAATATTTTCTTCCTCCAACAGTCGTGGCAAGATTTTTTCTACTCGCCCAGCAATGTAGCGAATTTCTTCTCCATTTTTTTTGGCGGTTCTTCGGGCGTCTTCAATGGCTTGGGGATTGATTTCAATGCCAATGGTTTCTTTGGATTTTTGGGAAATAGGAAGGGTTAAGGTTCCAATTCCGCAGAATAAATCCATGGCATAGTTCCATTTTTCTTCTCCCATTCCTTCTACTACTTTTTTGGCCAATTCTTCGGCTTGATGTAAGTTGACTTGGAAAAAACTCCCAGGAGAAATTTCGTATTCAAAGCCCTGGAATTGTTCTTTTAATACTTCTTTTCCATAGAGATGGATAAATTCTTTTCCGTAGTGAAATTTTGGATTCCGGTTTTCGCTGTAATAGAGAGAGTCGATTCCAAATTCTATGGCATCGGCAACGAGTTTGTGTTTTGTGCTTTCTTTTAGGGTTTTTTCTCCTACGAAAATGGCCATAATTTCTCCAACTTCGTTGGTTCTAAGTCCTAAAAGTTTCATCTCTCGGTTGTATTTTTTTCCTTGAAGCTTTTCCAAAATTTCGTTGGCTCTTTCCCTTTGCATCAAACAATTTCCAATGGGAATAATTTCTGCTGAATCTTTTGTGTAAAGCCCCCATCCATCGCCTGTTTTATGAAATTGCATATGGTTTCGATAGTGGGTTGGATTTTCCATTCCTAAGGTGTTTTCTACATCCCCTTCTATGTTTCCAATTCGCTGAATGGCATTTTTTACAAAATTTTTCTTCCACTCCAATTCTTTTTCGTAGCTCCACCCTAAAAAGGCACAACCGCCGCATCTATGACCGTAAGGGCAAGGATTTTTTTCTCGGTCTTTGGACTTTTCGAGTATTTTCAAAACCTTTCCTTCAAAGAATCGTTTTTTCTTTTTGGTAATCTGAGCTTCTACCCTATCGCCAATAAAGCCGCTATCTAAAAAGACAACGGCTCCCTCTACTTTTCCTAATCCTCTTCCTCTATGGTCATAATCGATAATTTCTAATTCGACTAAATCCATAATTTCCATCATTTTCTTCTTGTCTCCATCGGCCCTGGAACAGCTTTTCCTTCTTTGTATAATTTTCCTACGGCACGTTTGAAGGCCGATTTAGAAAGCCCGGTTATATCTAAAATTTCGTCTGGATCGGATTTGTCTCCCACAGGCAAAACGCCTTTGTATTCGTCGATTAAATCCAATACGATTTCAGAATCTTGTCCCATTTGGATATGGGCGAATTCTCTCATACTCAGCGTCAATTTTCCATCGGCCAATTTGGATGCGACACGCACCTCTACCTCGTCTCCTACATTGTGAATTCCCATTAGATTTTTCGTAGGAATGAGGCCGTCGTATTGATCGTCAATGGCAATCAAAGCGCCCAATCTTGGATTGATATGATAGATACTTCCCTTTACCATATCTCCTTTTTCGTAAGGGCTGTCAGATTTTAGATGATCTTTAATGTTCATCGTTACTGCCAAACGGTCGGATTTATCAATGTACAATAGGAATAGATATTTTCCTCCTTCTCGTACTCGTTCGCTGGCTTCGCTAAAAGGCAACAATACGTCCTTTGGCGCGCCGATATCTACAAAATATCCAATTTTCGTCTTGCTGACCACTGCCAGTTTTGCCACTTTTCCTACTTCAATTTTGGGCGTTCTTGTGGTTCCGGCCAGTTTCCCAGAATTTTCTCTGTAGACAAAGACTTCTACTTCCTCGCCCACTTTATGGGATTCCCCTTTGATGATTTCTAAATCGATGGTCTCTTTTCCATCGGTTCCCTGTAATTTTTTCTCCGTTGCCGTTACGATTTTTAGGGTCTGTACTTTTCCTAATTCCATTGTATCCTCTTTTCCATTAGATCTTTTGCTAGTTTTTCGTATATTTTCTTTCCATATCCTTGGGTTTCTTGCCCGATTTCATAAAAGTCGGAAGTTCCCAAGGGAAATTGTAAGAGAGCGTCCATGGCGTAGTAGGCGAAAGCTGGGTGTTTTCCCAACTTTATAACCATTTCCTTTACCATGGCGTTTTGTTCCAAATCTGTAAAACGAGTTAAATAGATTCCAAATTTTACCGCTTCGGGAAGTTCGGAATCTCGCATTAATAATATGGCCAATCCCAACATTGGCTGATCCATTCGATCAAAACTATAGAGCCAATTTTCAAAGGAAGGGATGGCAGATAGGGCCGTATTCTTTTGGAAAAATTGTTCCAAATGTTCCATTGCCCATGCTTCTCGCCCAAAATATTCCAATATGGCGATATCCAATTTTGTCGTATCGCTTTTTTCTACGATTTTTTCTCCTGTTATATGTTCGTATTCCATTTTTCCATCTTCTGTTTCAAAGACATTTTTCAATACTTTTTGATATACGGTTTTGGGTTTCTTTTTCCTTCCAAACATTGACTCAACTCCTTCTCTCTATTTTCCCACATATAGAAGAAATAGGCAATTCAATTTCCATCTGTTATACTATTTCTAGGAGGATTTTTATGAAAAAATATATTTTGTTTGGAGCCGGGTGCCTATCCTTAGTTTTAGGAACCATCGGTCTCTTCTTCCCCCTACTTCCTACAACGCCTTTTTTGCTTTTCAGCGCTTTTTGTTTTCTTCGCAGTTCCGACAAAGCCTATCACTGGCTTATGAATCATAAATATTTCGGGGAATATCTTAGAAATTATGAAAAGAAACAGATTACGGCATCCCATCGCAGAAAAACTTTGACGCTTTTGTATGTAGGAATTGGGGTAAGTCTATTTTTTATTGAAAATATAAAAATTCAACTCCTTCTTATTGGTATTGCCATTGGCGTTACTTGGCATCTGATGTCATTAAAAGGAGTCTAGTGTACGAAATTTCGTACACTTTTTTTATGGGAACAATTCTTCCAAATCTTTCACCGCTTCTTCCATTTTTTCTAAGGGAATGCCTCCAAAACCAATAATAAAATCTTGAAGCCTCTTGCCATCTTTTTCATATCGGTGTAGGGATTCTATTTTTATTCCCTTTTTCTTCCCTTGTTCCTCTATTTCCAAGGGATTCCCGAAAAAAGAATGAACACGCAAAAGAAAATGAAGACCCATTTCCTGTCCCAATATTTCAAAATCTACCTTTTCTCGCAGAAGTTTACGGATTTTTTCGTTTTTCTTTCGATACAAATTGTTCATTCGATTCACATGGCGATCAAAATCTCCACTAGAGAGAAATTCTTCCAAAAAATATTCCAACAAAGGAGAAGCTCCTAAAATGGGAATATACATATTTTCAAACCTTTTTCGCAAAATCTCTGGCAATACAATATAGGAAATCCCAACAAAGGGCCCAATGGATTGGGAAAAAGTTCCAGAAAAAATAACCCGATCGTCGATGTCCATTCCCTTTAGAGGAGGAATCGGCTTGGAGGAATAAGAAAAATCTCCGTCGTAGTCGTCCTCAATAATATAGCGATCTTCCTTTTTTCGGGCCCATTCCAAAAGACGTTGTCGCCTTCGGATTCCCATAACCATTCCCGTAGGAAATTGGTGATTGGGCGTAACTACGGCTACATTGCTGTTGGTTTGTTCCAAATCGGCTACAGAAAATCCATATTTATCTAAGGGAATGGAATGAATTTCCTCTGTAAAACTTTGTATGATCTTCAGCGTTTTTGTATATCCTGGATTCTCTGTGGAAAAAATAGGATGTTTCAATACACTTAACAACAAAAACAAACTTTCCCCGTATCCGCTAGTAATAAGAATATTTCTAGGGTTTACCTCCAAACCTCTTCGCCGCGCCAAATAATGGGCCAGTTCCTTTCGCAAACTCCAAGTGCCGCCCTTTTCCTTCCCTTTGGAAAACACGGCTTTTTCCATACTCTTCCCCATGGATTTTTCCATTACCCATAGGGGCAACCGATCTTTATCAATGGCGTGGTAAGAAAAATCCCATTTGTAGGATATTTTTTCTGGAATTTCTATCTCCCGTTCTTTTTTCTGGCCCTTTAGCCGATCCGCCATTAATAGATCCACATAGAATCCACTTCGTTCTTTGGAAACAATGTAGCCCTCCAAAAGAAGCTGTTCATAGGCAAGTTTTACTGTGTTGAGTCCCACGCCCAAATGTTGGGCCAAGCTTCGCTGAGAAGGCAATTTTTCTTGAGATTGAATTCTTCCCTCCTGAATTTCTTGCACAATATGAGAATAGATTTGTTCGTACAAAGGTGCTTTTTTATGAAAATAAATCGTAAACATATTTCCTCCTGTATCCATAAATTTTTCCCATTTTGGTTCTTTTTATGGATTCACTCTTTTATTATACTAGAGGCAAAGAAAAGGAGGAAGATTTTTCATGAAATTAACAAAAGAAGAGGTACACAAACAATTGGTTGGGGGCGTAATTATGGACGTAACCAATCCAGAACAAGCAAAAATTGCCGAAGCGGCTGGCGCTGTAGCCGTTATGGCCTTAGAACGCATTCCTGCTGATATCCGCGTCGCTGGGGGTGTAAGCCGAATGAGCGATCCTCATATGATTGAAGAAATTATGCATGCTGTAAATATTCCTGTTATGGCAAAAGCACGTATTGGTCATTTTGTTGAGGCCCAAATTTTAGAATCCATCGGCATTGATTACATTGATGAATCCGAAGTTTTATCCCCTGCCGATTCCGTACACCATATTGACAAAACCAAATTTTCTACTCCCTTTGTCTGCGGTTGTAGAGATTTAGGAGAAGCTTTGCGCCGTGTTGCCGAAGGAGCGTCTATGGTTCGAACCAAAGGAGAGGCCGGCACAGGCGATGTGGTTCAAGCGGTAACCCATATGCGCACTTTACAAAAACAAATTCGCGAAGTCCAAACTCTTCGAGAAGATGAACTTTTTGTCTATGCGAAAAATCTACAAGTGCCTTATGATTTGTTGGTATATGTTCATGGAGAGGGAAAACTTCCCGTATTGAATTTTTCAGCAGGCGGCGTAGCAACTCCTGCAGATGCGGCCTTAATGCGCCAATTGGGAGCAGAAGGTGTCTTTGTTGGAAGTGGAATTTTCAAAAGTGGCGATCCAGAAAAAAGAGCCAAGGCCATTGTAAAAGCCGTAGAGAATTATGATAATCCTAAAGTTTTGGCGGAAGTTTCTAAAAACTTAGGAGAAGCCATGATTGGAATTAACGAAGACGAAATTGAAGTGATTATGGCAAATAGATAATCAAATTTTCTTTTCTACCCTATATAGAATAATTTGACAATTTCATTGATACACCCAGACCAATTCTTTGATTCTGGGATAAGAAACCCTCTATTCCATGGAAGGTTTCCATCCTAAAATTTTTTACACAAAAATCCCCTGCATCTCTGCAGGGGATTTTCTTTTCAAGGGGTGTTATAAAAAATTTGCTATGTAGCTCAATCCATCGCCCATAGCATTTTTCAGAGTGGGGAGAATGGCTACGATTGTATCTCTAGCTCCTTCTAAAAAGTTCCGAATATCTTGGCTGTCAATTTGAGAAACCATATTGGTAATATTGGTTCCCAGTCCAAATTGAACCACGACAAACACAAGAATTCCTAAAAATAAGATTCTGCGAATTCTTCTTCTGCGTTTTTTTCGTTTTCGTTTCTTTTCAAAAAGATCCCAATCCAATGTTTTTTCCATTTTCCCTCCTCCTTATAGACTTAGTATAACAAAAGAAATCAAAGAAAAAGCAAACACAAGTCTAAACTTACTTCAAATCCCTTATTTATTTTGAAACATCCACCCAACCTTCAGCATCTGTTGCATTTGCCAATTCTTCCACTTTGAATTTGGATACAACAAATTCTGAACCAGCGGCGGGATATACTATTTCATATTCTTTCAAACTTTCATCCAAATAAACATGAACCCCTTCTTTTAATCCAAAAGGACAAACGCCTCCCACTCGGTGTCCAATACACTCTTCCACTTCGTCAAAGCTTAACATCTTCGCCTTGGTTTCAAAAGCGGCCTTGAATTTTTTATTGTCTATTTTTTTATCCCCTGCCATAAGAACCAATACCGGCTCTTTTTCTTTGTTCCAGAAAGTCAAACTCTTGGCAATTTCTCCTTCGGTTACACCTAGTTCTTGGGCAGCCAAAGCTACCGTTGCGGTAGAATTTTCCACTTCAATCATGTGATCACTTAAATTTTTCTCTTCCAAATATTTTCGTGCATTTTCTACTGACATACAATACTCCTTTAACTCCCAAAAGCTGTCATTAATACAGCCAAAGCACAATAAAGCAATCCCAACACCATAACAATATTAACCTGTTTTTCGTACTTACTCATAAATACTTTCAAACTGGACCCCAAAACCGCCCAAATGCTTACAGCAGTTGTACCTGCTAAGATGAGAAATACAAAAAAAGCGGCAAGGACAGTAAAATCACTATAAAAAGGCAAAATATACGTAGACCAAATGGTAATCGCATACAAAATTACTTTCACATTTACAAATTGAAGCAAGAATCCTTTTCCAATTAAATTTTTACTAGAGGGAATTTCTCGTTCCTTAGAAGGCTGATTTCTCCATGTATGATAGGCCAAATACAAAAGATAACCCGCCCCAATAATCGGAAGGATTTTTTTTGCCACCGGCATCTTCTCATACAATATCGAAGAAAAAGTGGCGGCACTTAACATAATTATAATCAATCCCAAAAAGGTACCAAAAACAAAAGCCATCCCTTTTCTTAACCCATACAAGTTGGCCGTAGACATAGAAACAATATTATTGGGCCCGGGGGTAATGGTCGTTAAAAATACATAGGAAAAAAAGGCTACAAAATTCATCTTCTCACATCCTTTGTTCCATTATACACTACTCTTTCCCCGAAAAAAAAGACGTTTCTTCTTAGGAAACGCCCTTTTCTTCTTAGTTTTTGTTTTTGTTTGCCTTATATCTTTGGTTTGCATTCAAAATTGATTTTCTCAAACGGAAAGATTTTGGCGTTACCTCGATCAACTCGTCGTCTTCAATAAATTCCAAGGCTTCTTCCAAACTCATTTTGCGAATGGGGCTTAGGCGAAGGGAATCGTCGCTTCCAGAAGCACGAATATTGGTTTGTTTTTTGGTTTTTGTTACACTCACTTCCAAATCCAATCCCTTTGGACTAGATCCAACCACTTGCCCTTCGTAAACTTCTTCTCCTGCTTCTACAAACAAAGTTCCCCGTTCTTGGGCATTGTTTAATCCATAAGTGGAAGCCGTTCCCGTATCAAAGGAAATAATGGAACCGGATTTACGTTTTGGAATTTCTCCCTTATAAGGTTCATATCCTTCAAACTCGGAGTTCATAATTCCATTTCCCTTTGTATCGCTTAAAAATTCTTGGCGATATCCAATTAAGCCACGGGCTGGAATTCTAAATACCAAACGAGAATATCCTCCCGTTGGCTCTTGCATACTTAAAAGCTCCCCTTTACGACGGCCTAATTTTTCAATAATGGATCCAATAAATTCTTGCCCTACATCGATGGTAACAAGTTCCATTGGCTCCATTTTTTTGCCATCCACTTCTTTGATCAATACTTCTGGTTTGGAAACTTGGAATTCAAAGCCTTCTCTACGAAGATTTTCAATCAATACGGAAAGATGCAACTCTCCCCGGCCACTTACTTTGAAACTATCGGTAAATTGAGTGTCTTCCACACGTAAACTTACGTCCGTTTCCAACTCACGATACAATCGGTTACGGATTTGTCTAGATGTAACAAATTCTCCTTCTCGTCCGGCAAAGGGGGAATTGTTTACAGAAAAAGTCATTCCCAATGTTGGTTCTGAAATTTTTACAAAATCCAAAGCCTGTGGATTTTCTATATCGGTAATGGTATCCCCAATGTTGATTTCTTCCATTCCCGTTACAGCAATAATATGTCCCGCTTTTGCCTCTTGGGTTTCCACTCGTTCCAATCCTTGGAATTCATAAATTTGGTTTACTTTTACCTTAATGGATTTGTCGGGGTCCAAAGCATTTACCATAAGAGCTTCTTGCCCTTTTTTCAAAATTCCTTGTTCCACTTTTCCAATTCCAATTCTTCCTACGTATTCGCTATAGTCAATGGTTGAAATCAACAATTGGAAAGGAGCGTCTAGATTCATTTCTGGAGCCGGAATGTTTTCTAAAATCGTGTTGAAGAGAGGTTCCATTGTAGTGGATTCTACCTCTAAATCATCGGTGGCAAATCCTTGTTTTGCTGATGCATAGACAAAAGGAGCGTCTAAAACAGATTCATCGGCGCCCAATTCAATAAACAAATCCAAAACTTCACTTACCACTTCTTCTGGGCGAGCTTCTGGACGGTCTACTTTATTGATACACACAATAACTTTTAATCCCAATTCAAAAGATTTTTTCAATACAAATTTTGTCTGTGGCATTGGTCCTTCAAAGGCGTCGACCAACAAAACCACACCACTTACCATTTTTAACACACGCTCTACTTCGCCCCCAAAATCCGCATGGCCTGGGGTGTCAATAATATTAATTTTTGTATCTTTATATTCTACGGCTGTATTTTTCGATAAAATGGTAATTCCGCGTTCTTGTTCAATATCGTTAGAGTCCATTACCCTTTCTCGAACCACTTGATTTTCACGAAAAACGCCCGATTGACGCAACAATGCGTCTACTAACGTTGTTTTTCCATGGTCTACGTGGGCGATAATGGCTATATTTCTTACATCCTGTTTTTTCATAATACCTCTTTTCAAATTTTCCTCAAAAAAAAGGATTGGTGACCCAATCCTCATCCTGATTTATTATACACAATTTTCCCTCATATGAAAACCCATAGTTTCAATGTTTTTCCTATTTTCCTACCGTTTGTTTAATAAATACTTTGTGCAGCAAATTTGATTTCCGTTATAGGTTATAACGTCCGTTAAAGCCTCTACAATTACAAGCCCTCTTCCACTACACTTCATTTCCTTACAATCGAATTGGTCGGTAGAATAATTCATTCCGATTCCTTCATCTCTCACAGAAATCATCATCTTTTCCCGATCCATATCCACTTTCAAGAAAACTTTTTTCGAAGAATTCCACTCATTCCCATGTTGCGCACCATTTACGACAAGCTCATCAATAATCAATCGTATGTCAAAAATCAAATCTTCATCTATAACATGCTTACGAATCTTCTCCATCGCATTCGACAGAAATTGGCCCACATAATCTATATCGCTTGGGACGTGATCTTCGATTAGAACTCTACGATCCATATCCTCACCCCATTTATTTTTCTATACCTTTTCTACCCTGAGAGTCGTTTTTATAATCACTCCTTTTTTCATTACCTACTATTTCATTCAGCGAAAACCTTTACTTTTTCGCTAGAATAGTTTATATTAACTATTGTAGTAAATATAAATTTTGAAAGGAGAATTATACTATGGACAAATTCGAATGCACAGTATGTGGTTACATCTATGACCCAGCTGAAGGAGATGCTGACGCTGGTATTGAAGCTGGTACTTCTTTCGACGCACTTCCAGAAGATTGGGTATGCCCACTTTGCGGAGCTGGAAAAGAAGACTTCGAAAAAGTAGCATAATTATGCAATAAAAAAAAAAGAGGCCTAGGCCTCTTTTTTTTATTGCTCTTCTATCTCCTCTTCCTGATTTTTATGAAAATCGACCATATCCATAAGAATGCTCCAAAGAGTAGGAATATTTTCCTTGGTTACGGCACTATAAGGAATGATTAAATCGGTATTTTCCATTTCTAAAGTCCGTCGAATTTGCTGCAACGCCTGAGGACGCTCTCTACGGCTTAATTTATCCGCCTTTGTGGCTACTACAAGGCCCGCAAATCCACTTTCTACAATCCAACGATACATTTCCTGATCTTGAGCCGATGGAGCGTGACGCATATCTACCAATAAAATCAATTCTTTCAAATTTTCTCGATTTCCAAGATAGGTATTAATGGTTCGCGCCCATTCGTCTTTGTCTTTTTTCGAGGCTACAGCATATCCATAACCTGGCAAATCCACCAAACGCAATTCATCGTTTACGCGATAAAAATTAATGGTTCGAGTTTTTCCAGGTTTTCCACTGGTTCGGGCAATATTTTTCCGATTCAACATGGAATTAATAAAGCTACTCTTCCCCACATTGGAACGGCCTGCAAAAGCAAACTCTGGCAGTCCATCCTGAGGATATTGATGAGGTTTTACGGCTACAGCTTCTAGTTCAAGACTACGGATTTTCACGGCGAATCGCCTCCCTTAATACTTCTTCCATGGATTCTACCGTTACAATTTCTAACTTTGACAAACTTGGAGAATCCAATTCCTTTATGTCGCTTTCGTTTTCTTTCGGTATAATTACTTTCTTAATACCCATTCGATGGGCGGCCAATAGTTTTTCTTTCAATCCGCCAATTCCCAACACGCGACCACGAAGAGTGATTTCTCCTGTCATGGCAATATCTCGTCGTACCTTTCTCCCTGAAATGGCAGAATACAATGCCGTTGCCATAGTAATACCAGCAGATGGCCCATCTTTTGGCGTAGCTCCTTCAGGAATGTGAATATGAATATCGTGTTTGTCTTTGTATTCTGAATCGATGCCCAACTCTTCTTCTTTGCTCCAAATATAAGTCAAAGCCGCTTGGGCCGATTCCTTCATAACTTCCCCTAATTTTCCCGTTAGTTTTAGGCGACCTTTTCCAGGAGTAATATTGACTTCAATTCCTAAAGTTACGCCACCAACGGCCGTCCATGCCAATCCATTTACAAATCCTACCGTATCTTTTTCTTCCATTAGATCAAAAAGATATTTTTTCTTTCCTAGATATTTGCTTAAGTTTCGATTGGAAATGCTAACCGATGAAATATTTTTTTCCAACAATTCCAAGGAAATTTTTCGAATAATTTTGGCAATTTCTTTATCTAGATTTCGAACGCCCGCTTCTCTTGTGTAATAATCAATAATGGTTCGAATGGCGTTATCCGAAATTTGAAATTCTTCTTCTGAAATATTGGCTTCTTGTGCATTTCTTGGAACCAAATATCTTTTGGCAATGTGGAATTTTTCCTCTGGTGTATAGCCACCAATTTCAATCACTTCCATACGATCCAATAAAGGAGATGGAATGGTTCTTGTTGTATTGGCTGTCGTTAGGAAAAATACATTGGACAAATCAAAAGGCACTTCCATAAAACGGTCCGTAAAGGTATTGTTTTGGGCGGGATCCAATACTTCCAATAATCCACTGGCTGGATCTCCTTTGTAATCATTTCCTACTTTGTCAATTTCGTCCAATAGGAAAAGAGGATTGTTCTCTCCCGCTTGTTTCATAAGGGTAATGACACGTCCCGGCATAGAACCAATATACGTTCTGCGATGGCCACGAATTTCGGATTCGTCGGTAATTCCTCCCAAACTCATACGCACATATTCTTTATCCAAAGCTCGAGCAATGGAACGAGCGATACTGGTTTTTCCTACGCCAGGAGGGCCTACCAAGCACAAATTGGGCCCTTTGGATTTTTCCGAGCGTTTTCTTACGGCAATAAATTCCAAAATCCGCTCTTTCACTTCTTTCAAGCCATAGTGGTCTTCATCTAAGATTCTTCTGGCCTTTTCAATTTGAATGTTTTCTTCTTCTCCCTCTAGCCAAGGCAAATCCAAAACCCAATCCAAATAATTGGTAATTCCCGCATATTCTGGAGAAGACATATTCATTCGGCTTAATTTTCTTAGCTCTTTTTCTGCCTTTTCACGGACTTCTTCCGGAAGATCTTTTTCTTCTAATTTTGTTCTATATTCTTGAACTTGATCCTCTTCGTCGTCCCCTTCACCCAATTCATCTCGAATGACGCGAATCTGCTCTTTCAAATAATATTCCTTTTGAGCTTGGGTCATTTGATCTTTTACTTTTTGATCAATTTGATTTTCAATGGCTAAGATTTCCAATTCCTTGGACAAAACTTCGTGAATCACAATCAATCGCTCTGGAATGGTAATCGCCTCTAGAATTTTTTGGCTATTTTCCAACTGAAGATCAATATATCCTCCAATGGTATCCGCATAGGTACTTGGATTGGATTTATCGATTACAGAATCCAATAGACCTGGGAATAATTTGTTATTTCTCTGAACGTATTCACTAACATCTTCTTCTACCATGCGCATTAAAGCTTCAATTTCTACGCTATTTTCTTCTTCCTCTTCTTCAATCCATTCCACTTCTCCTTGAAGAAAAGATCCAGAGTTATCAAAGGACAAGAGTCTTCCCCTTTGTTCCCCTTCCACCAAAACGCGTACGATTCCTCCAGGTAAGCGAAGAATTTGTTTCACGGTAGCAATGGTTCCAATGGTAAACAAATCCTCCTCTTCTGGTTCTTCTTTATTGGCATCTTTTTGAGATAGTAAGAAGACCTTTCCTTCTTGCATTTCAGCCTCTTCAATGGCTTTAATGGACTTGCTTCGTCCTGCATCAAAATGGGTTACCATATGGGGAAAAATCACCAAATCTCGTAGGGCGATAATTGGAAAAGATTCCACTTTTTTATCTATTCCCATAGATCCTCCTTTTACAAAAGAGAGCCCACCAAAGTGAGCTCTTTGTTAATCTATATCGAAAGGTATAGCTGAATCTCTATTCGATTGTTTCTCCTATTGGAAGAGATTAATCTTCTTTGGAAATCATAATAGGAGATTCGTTTTTTTCTACGCTTTCTCTTGTAACAATTACTTTTTTCACATCACTTCTTGATGGAACTTCAAACATAATATTCATCATTGTATCTTCAATGATTCCACGAAGTCCCCTTGCGCCTGCTTTTTTGCGAATCGCAAGTTCTGCAATGGCATCTAAAGCATCTTCCTCAAATTCCAATTCTACATCGTCCATTTTCAATAACTCTTGGTATTGTTTTACCAAAGCATTTTTTGGCTCGACCAAAATTTGTTTCAAGGCATTTTTGTCTAGCTCTTCCAAAGTCACCGTAACTGGTAAACGACCGATAAATTCTGGAATCAAACCATATTTTAATAAATCTTGGGTTTCTAAATTCTTCAAAATTTCATCTGTTGGGCGATTGGTTTCTTTGATATTGCTACCAAAACCGATTCCCCCTTTACCAATACGACTTTCAATAATTTTATCAATCGAATCAAAAGCTCCACCTAAAATAAATAGAATGTTGCTTGTATCCACTTGTAAAAATTCTTGGTTCGGATGCTTACGTCCCCCTTGTGGCGGAACATTGGCTACCGTTCCTTCAATAATTTTCAAAAGGGCTTGTTGAACCCCTTCTCCACTTACATCTCGAGTAATGGATACATTTTCTGATTTTCTTGCAATTTTATCAATTTCGTCTACGTAGATAATTCCTTGTTCGGCTGCTTCTACATCATAATCCGCTGCTTGAATCAGCTTCAAAATAATATTTTCTACATCTTCCCCTACATAACCCGCTTCTGTTAAAGAAGTGGCGTCTGCAATGGCAAAAGGTACATTCAAAATACGAGCCATCGTTTGAGCAAGAAGCGTCTTACCGCTACCTGTTGGCCCGACCATTAAAATATTACTCTTTTGAATTTCTACTTCGGAATCTTTCTCCATTTCACGATTTTGGATTCGCTTATAATGATTGTACATAGCCACAGCCAAAGCTCGTTTGGCTTGATCCTGCTGAATAACATAGCTATCCAAAGCATCTTTAATTTCAGAAGGAGTTGGCAATTCCATCTCATAAGAAATGGATTTTGCCCCTTCCTCTTCTTCTTCAATCATATTGTGGCAAACAGATATACATTCATTGCAGATATATACATTGGGACCAGAAATCAATCGGTCCACTTTGCTTTGCGGTTTTCCACAAAAAGAACAGCGAAGTGTTTCGTCATTTGTTGACATACTTCCTCCAAACTATCCTCTTTTTTCAATTACCTCGTCAATGATTCCATATGCCTTGGCTTCTTCTGCTGTCATATAGTAATCACGATCGGTATCTTTTTCTACTTTTTCCAATGGTTGACCTGTTTTTTCTGAAATAATTTTATTTAAGCGCTCTCTTGTTGCCAAGATTTTTTCGGCTTGAATTTTAATATCAGAAGCCTGTCCTTGCGCGCCCCCTAGTGGTTGGTGAATCATTACATCGGCATTTGGTAAAGCGTAACGCTTCCCTTCAGCACCTGCCAACAACAAAAAGGCTCCCATAGACGCTGCCATACCAATACAAATGGTGGATACATCTGGTTTGATATATTGCATTGTATCGTAAATGGCAAGGCCTGCACTTACAGATCCCCCTGGTGAATTAATATAGATTTGAATGTCTTTGTCTGGATCCTCGGACTCTAAAAACAACAACTGAGCCACAATCAAATCGGACATTTGACTATTTACTTCACCACTTAAAAATATAATTCGATCTTTTAATAACCTAGAATAAATATCGTAACTGCGCTCCCCACGATTGGTTTGCTCTACGACCATAGGTACTAAAGCCATATAATGCCTCCTTTTCGAGGCGATTTGCCTCTTTTATTCTTCTGTAGATTCTTCTTTTGCTTCTACTTCTTTTGCGTTATCTACCAAGAAATCAATGGCTTTTCTACGGATTAAATCATCACGCAACATTTCTGTGTTGCCTTCTAACATAGTTTTTACCATTTCTTCTTGTTTTTCTTCGTCATCAGCAAAATATTTTGCCGCTGCGTCTTTTGCTTCTTTTTCCATTTCTTCATCAGAAACTTCAAATCCTTCTTCTTTAATTACAGCTTCTACCGCCAAAGAACGAAGAACTTCTTGTTCTACATCGTCGCGCATTGTTTCTTTGAACTCATCCAAAGATTGTCCCAACATTTGTAGATATTGTTCCAAAGCAATGCCTTGAGAACGCATATTGTAATCCATGTTGCGAATTTGTTCGTCCATTGCATTTTCAACCATTACTGGTGGCAATTCTACTTCCAAACCTTCTACAACTTTGTCCAATACACGGCTTACACGAATGTTTTTCGCGCTATTTTCTACTTCTTCTGTTTTCTTTTTGCGAACGTCTTCTTTGTATTCGTCTACTGTATCGAATTCAGAAATATCCTTAATAAATTCATCATCTACTTCTGGCAATTCTTCCACAGAAATAGAATTCAAAGTAATGGTAAATACGGCGTCTTTTCCTTGTAATTCTTCAGAGAAATAATCTTCTGGGAATTTCACATCAATATCAAAAGTTTCGCCTACATTTTTCCCTACGATTCCGTCTTCAAATCCTGGGATAAAGTTTCCAGCGCCAAGCTCCAATTCTTGATCTTCTGCTGTGCCGCCTTCAAAAGCTTCTCCGTCTACTTTTCCTGCGAAATCAATGTTTACTTTGTCCCCTTCTTTTGCTGCACGATCATCTACGTTGATTTTGCGAGCGTTTAGGTGACGTTCTTTTTCTAACTCATTGTCGATCAATTCGTCAGAAACTTCTGTAGGAACTTCCTCGATCTCTACGCCTTTATAGTTACCCAATTTTACTTCAGGTTTTACTTCTACATCAATATTTACAACCACGTCTTCCCCACGGTTGAATTCTTCAATATCAACATTTGGTTGATCGATTACGTCTAAATCCAATTCTTTAATGGCTTCTTCGTACATTTTTGGCAATACTTCGTTAATTGCATCTTCGAAGAAAATGCCATCGCCATATACATTTTCAATGATTTTCTTTGGTGCTTTTCCTTTACGGAATCCTGGAACGTTGAAATAAGACTTGTTTTTCTTATAAACGTCCATTTCTGCTTTCTTAATTTCTTCTGCAGAAATTGTCAAATCAAAATACACTTTATTTTTTTCTTGTTTTTTTATTTCAGTCATGGGTACCCCTCCAATTTTTATATCCAAAGTATTATACCATAAGTAACGAAAAAACAACAGTTAACTACAATTTTTCCCAAATAAAGAGGCTTTTTTCTCAATGAAAGCCCTATTTTTTCTTTTTACGGAGATTTTTCTCCCTTAAACCCGTTTTTCAAAAGTTCCTTTACAATGGGGACAAGTAATTCGAAGCTTCCCTTTGTTTTTTGGCAAACGCAAAGCTTCTTTACAATGAGGACAACGAACAATTCTCGATGTCTTCCACTCTTTTCGTTGGGTCTTTCCAATATTTAGTTGCTTTTGAATCGGCGCAACGATTTTTTGAAATTTTTGATTTTCCAAGCGTCTTTGGGAAATATTTTTGCTTAACATACGGAAATTTACCCCAATCATTCCCAAAAATCCCAAAACAATAATCCAACGATAGGGCGTTACCACTCCCAGTACAACCAATAGAATCGAAGTCCATTGTAAAAATCGATTGAGAGAATCGGGGCCATATCGTCCTCTACTATATTCCATGGCCTGTTTGCGAATTTTTTCCTTAAAAGTCATTTTCTTCCTAACTTTCTATTATTTTATTTTAGTAATTCTCTTAGCTCCATAAATTCTTCATCGGATAAAGTAATTCCCTTAGACATTTTGCTATGGTCTTCATTCCAACTACGAATATCAAATTTTGGTTTGTGTCCACTATAGCTTACTCGGTTTAATTCTTTTCTCCAGCCGTCTTTTCCCTCTCCTAAAACGCCAATATGTTCCACAATTTCAAAAGAAAAATCACTCATAGTGTCCCTCCTATTCTTTTTTTCTTTCTATGTTATACCCTATTTTTTCTCTCCATAGAAAAGCCCCGATGCAAAATACATCCGGGCCTTTTTTTATTTTACCGATTTTACATCGTAACCGGCTTCGGTAATTTGTTTTTGAATTTCTTCAATTTTTATATCCTTCAAATCTTCCGCAAAAATAACAGCTTCTTGTGGATCTAAGGTTACTTTTGCTTCAATTCCCTTCATATCGTTTAGAATTTTTTCTACACGCATAACGCAATGGTTGCAACTTAATCCGTCCAATTCCAACGTTCTTTTTTCCATTTGTTTTCTCTCCTTTTTATTTGGCTTTTCTTCTTGAAGCTCTTTCTTATGAAAATGAATTTCTGAATCTTCTTCTAAAGATTCGTCCTTACTGCTATCATTCCCTATTTTTACCAAGTTCAAACGCAAAGCGTTACTTACTACAAATAGAGAGCTAATACTCATAGCAAAAGCAGCAATCATAGGATTTAATGTTAACCCAAAATGGGGATAAAATACTCCAGCTGCCACAGGAATACAAATTACATTGTAGAAAAACGCCCAGAATAGATTTTGTTTAATATTTCGGATGGTATTTTCTGACAAACGAATGGCTTCAACAACATCCAATAGATTGCTCTTCATTAAAACCAAATCCGCACTTTCCATGGCAATATCTGTTCCGGCGCCAATGGCAATTCCTACATCCGCCCGAGCCAAGGCGGGGGCATCGTTGATTCCATCTCCTACCATGGCCACTTTTTTCCCTTTTTCTTCAAATTCACGAATGTAGGATTCTTTTTCTTGAGGCAAAACCTCGGCAATTATTTTATCAATGGGCAGAGATTCGCCTACGGCTTTGGCCGTCTTTTCGTTATCTCCCGTTAACATTACCGTTTCTTTTCCCATTTCTTGCAATTTTTTCAAAGCTTCTAGAGAGCTTTCCTTTACCAAATCCTTCGCCGCAATCCAACCATAAAAATGGTCTTTTTCGCCAAAAAACAGGGGCGTTTTCCCTTGGGATAAAGCCAAAGACAATTCTTCCTCTACCAACTCCAAGGAAATTCCATTTTCTTCCATTAACGTTTTATTCCCGGCAAAGATTCTTTTTCCTTCCACCGTTCCTTCCAATCCTTTCCCTGGAATGGCTTGGAAATTTTCTACGGTTTTCATTTCTCCCTTTTCTTCTATGGTTTCAAATCCACGAACTACGGCATCGGCCAAAGGATGCTCTGAATTTTTTTCCAAAGCATAGGCCAAAGCCAAAAGATCCTTCGGATTTTTTTCCACACCAAAAACATCGGTTACAAAGGGTTTTCCCCTAGTAATGGTTCCCGTTTTGTCCAATACAATGGTGTCCACATGATGCAAAATTTCTAAACTTTCTGCAGACTTAAACAATACGCCCCCTTTGGCTCCCAATCCCGTTCCTACCATAATGGCAACGGGAGTGGCAAGGCCTAAGGCACAAGGGCAACTAATTACCAAAACGGCAATGGCCATTCGAAGAGAAAATTCGAATCCTTGCCCCGTTCCCATCCAAACGAGGAAAGTAATTAGGGAAATTCCCATTACAATGGGAACAAAAATCCCAGAAATTCGGTCCGCCAATTTGGAAATCGGCGCTTTGGTTGCATTGGCATCTTCCACCAAAGCAATAATTTTTGAAATGGTTGTATCTTCTCCAACAGAGGTGGCCTCAAATAAAATACGCCCTCCCCCATTGGTTGTAGCCGCCATAATTTTGTCCCCTACGTGTTTTTCCACGGGAATGGATTCGCCACTTAAAGCCGATTCATCAATGGAGGTAAATCCCTCCGTTACGATTCCATCCACTGGAACATTTTCCCCTGGACCAAGAACGAGAATATCTCCCTTTACCACTTCTTCAATAGGCAGAATAATCTCTTCCCCATTTCGAATCACTCGCCCAGAAGGAGGCGTTAAATCCATCAGCTGAGTTATGGCGTTGGAAGTTCTTCGTTTGGCTCTCGCCTCTAGCCACTTCCCAAAGGCAATTAAAACCACAATGGTTCCTGAAGATTCAAAATACAATTCATGACCATAGGTCATTATCAAGTCCATATCTCCATGGCCATAACCATAGGCTAATCGAAAAATAACAAAAATCCCATATAAGAATCCCGCTCCAGATCCTACGGCAATGAGTGTGTCCATATTGGGATTTCTACGGAATAACGCCTGCAACCCATTTTTATAATAATGATTGTGAATCAAAAGAATTCCTGCCGTTAAAAACATTTGAGTCAAAGCAAAAATCAAATGATTCTCATGACCTTTGAAAATCGGAAATTCATAGAGCCCAACCATAGGCCCCATGGCAATGTATAAAAGAGGGATTAAGAGAAACAAGGACCAAATCAGCCGTTTTTGCTGAATTTCTAACATCTCTTTATAGGGATCGCGATTTACTTTTTTCTCTTTTGCTTTTTCTACGGCTTCTTCCTTTGCTTCGTAACCCGCTTTTTCTACGGCTTCTATAATTTTTCCCGCTTCCACAATATCGGAATCATAGGAAACTTTCATAGAATTGGTTAAAAGGTTTACCGCAACGGAATCGATTCCCTCAAGTTTTTTTACGGATTTTTCCACAGCCGCTACACAGGCAGAACAAGTCATCCCCGTAACTTGAAATTTCTTTTCCTGATTCATTCTACTCCCACCTTCCTGTTTTGATACATATTATCACTCTGTTTTCATTCTGTCAAAATAGGTCCGTTCTAGATTCTCTAGCCATGTTTTCTCTTCCCATTCTGAAATATTTTCTACAGAAACTTCTTCCCCCGTTTCCAAAAATAACAATTCCAAAGGAATCTCCTCTCCATAAATTCTTCGCCAAGCAATCCCATAGAGTTGCAATTGCTTTTTGTACTGAGGCATAGAAGCTGTTTTTGCTCCCCGGCGCCCCGTTTTTATATCGATCAGTTTGATTCCTTCTTCGTCTTTTGCCATTTGGTCAAAAATTCCTTCCAAATGAAACCCTTCCAAGGGAATTTGAAAAGGCATTTCTGTAGATAGAACTTCCACTTTTTCCAAGCGACGATTGTATTTTTCCAAAAGAGATTCCAAACGATTTTTTTCTTCTTCAGACAAAATCTCTGTAGCCTTTTCCAAAATCTTTTCTTGAATTTTTCCATTGGGCGACTTTGTTAAAGCAGCATATAAATGGAGCAAATTCCCTACTTCGTCTGCCTTTTTTTCCTTTCCTATGGCCTCCTCATATACAGAAATTTCTCTCTCTTCCCTCAAGAGTTTCGAAGGAGAAATGGAAATCTGCCTTTTCTTTTGGCGATAGGAAGGTTGAATCAAAGGTTCTTCTTCTTTTGGACTTTCTTCTAATTTTGTATTTGTGTATTCTCTTTCTGGAATCTCGTAGGGAAAATCTTGAAAATATTTCATAAATCCTTTGTCATCCTCTGAGCTTTTCAGAAGATGCAATTGTTTTTTCGCCCGAGTCATTCCTACATACAAAAGACGCAACTGCTCTTCTTCCTCAAATTGGTCCCGTACCTCTAGATTTTTTCCGTGAATATAATCTCGCCCGTCCCATTGAATTCCTGGGCCGTACTCCCGGGAAAAATTTAGATCTTGTTTTGTCTTCCGTCCAGAGGCAGATAAATCTCCTAAGAAAACAACGTCGTATTCCAAACCTTTGGAACCATGAATCGTAGAAATTTCTATATATTTTTCAGAGGAGAAAATATCCGGTTGTGCTGGATCCTCCCACTGTTTTTTCTTGTGAATATAGGACAAAAACCCGACCAAACTATCTTCAAATTCCTCTTCATAATGGCGAGCCATTTCCAAGAAATCCAAAAGATTTTCCACGCCTTGTTCCCCATATTCCTCTTTTACAAAATCTTCATATCCTTCCATCCAATAGATTTTTTCTAAGAAAGAGGAAATTTCTCCCCTTTCCAATTCTCTTTTCCATTGTTCTTGTTTTTTCTTCCAACGCTCCCATTTGCTTTTTTCTTCCCCTTCTTCCCATTCCAAATCCTCTTTATACATTTTATAAATGGAAGAATCTTCTAGGCCCACAAAGGGAGAACGCAAAACGCCAATTTGAGAAATTTTATTTTCCGATTGAAAGAGGGATTCCAATAGTAGAAGCAAATCCATAATTTCCCGCTGTTGGAAAAATCCTTGGGATTTCCGATTGACAAAGGGAATGTTCCATTTTCGAAAAACTTCTTCATAAATTGGCATCTGAGTGGATGTTCTCAACAATAGAGCCATGGTCTCTAAATTGGAATTCTTTCGGTTTTCCAAAAATTCCCGAGCGATATATTCCGCCTCTGCGGTGATTTTTTCTTCTTTGGATTGCTTTTCTTCCACCAGATTTTTGATTCCATAGACAAAATCCCCCAGAGATTGATGGCCTTCCAAAGGAGAATATTCTTCCATTTTGTCTTGAAAAAATGCATTCATTCGATCCATCAATTCAGTGGAACTGCGATAGTTTTTGGACATAATCAATTCTCGGAACCCTTCTTCTACCATTTTTTTCGTAAATTCTTGGGAAGAGGTTACATCCGAACCGCGGAATCCGTAAATGGATTGTTTTTTATCCCCTACAATAAATAAATTTCCTTTTTGGGAAAGAGTTCGAATCAGCTGGATCTGTTGCAAATTGGTATCTTGAAATTCATCCACTAAAACATAGTCGTAGAGATTTTGGATTTCTTCTCGTAAATCCTCTCGTTCCAGTAACTTTAAGGACTGTTCCAATAAATCCCCAAAATCTAACTTTTCCTCTTCTCGCTTTCTTGCCCAATATTTTTTATGAATTTCTTGCAAAAGTTCTGAAATCTTTTCGATATAGGGAATGTTTTTGTGTTCTTCTTCCCCTTTTCGCTTTTCCACTAAAGATTTCAAACCCTCCAAAAACTCTTTTCCCCCAGACAATCGAGAACAGGCCGATGGGGTTTCTTCTATAAACGCCCATTCTTCTTCTTGGGAAAGGAGCCCCGAATAGAAAGATTCTGCCTTTTCTCCATACAAATGTTTGTAGGCTTTGGTCGTTTTGCCCATGGAAAGTTCTCGCAAATCTTTCATAATTTGCTTTCCTTCTTCTAAGGGATTTTCTCTCCCCTTGATTTCCCTCGGCACAAATTGGTCCAAATTTCCATTTTGTCGCAAATCCATATACAGGTCAAAAAATTCTTTTTCCCCTTTTGAAAAATTCCATTCCATTTCTTCCATAAATTCTCGGAAAATGGGCTCTTGTACATAGGCTGTCCGAAGGGTTTCTCCTATAATTTCTGATAAAATTCCCTTGCTTTGGTATTCTTCCATTACGGAAAATCCTGGAGAAATTCCCAAAATGGGAGCGTATTGACGAACCAAATCCGTACAAAAACTATCGATGGTTTGAACGCTACTGTGGTTTAAGCTTTCTAATTTCTTCTTATCTCCAGCCACCAAGGACATAATCCGATTTTGCATTTCTCGGCTCGCTTTTTTGGTAAAAGTAATGGCCAAAATCCGAAGGTTCTTTCCTTCTTCCTGTCCCTTTTCAATAATCCGAAAAAAGCGATTGGTTAACACTTTGGTTTTTCCCGCACCAGCCCCTGCATGAAGAACGATGGAATGTTCTAAATCCGTTATGGCTTCTCTTTGTATCTCATTCCATTGTTCCGACATAATATTGCTCCTTTCTACAAATTTCTTTGTATTGACAATAATTGCAATTTTCTGGTTTTTCAGGAATCGGCGGATATTCTCCCTTTTCGATTTCCTTCAACAACAAGGTAAGCTTCTCCGGAAATTCTCGGTAAAAAGCTTCCATTTCTTCTTGATTCTTATAAATGGAAGAACTCGCCCGGAAATATTTCCCCGCCGCTTCTTCGTTTCGTAAAACCGTTGAAAATTTCCCTTTTTCAATTTCTCCATATCCCAAAGAAACAACCTCTTTTCCTTGTAGATATCGGCTATAGGCATAAAGAGGCAATTGGAAACTTTTCCCTTGGGCAAAAACACTAGGACTTACGCCGCTTTTTTTCTTAAAATCCACAACAATTTCCTGTCCCAATGCATTTTCATCAATTCGGTCAATCACGCCTACCCATTTGTAGCCAGACACTTCCATTTCAAATCGCTCTTCAAAGGCCTTCGGATAAAATCCTCCGTCTTTTTTCTCATTGTTTCGTCGCTCTTCATCTATGGCAATAAAGGCAGAGATGGATTTTTTCCAAAGGGGAACCATTACCTCAAACTCCAAAGGCTCAAAACGTTCCATAAAGTCCACTCGATAAAGATACTGATCCATCAGTTGAGGAAGTTCTTGGATGTTTTTCCCTTGCTTAAAAAATCCCTCCAAAACAAAATGGTAGAATTTTCCAATGGATAAAGCTTGTTCCATGGCCACAGATTTAGGCAAAGAATCTTTCATTAAAAACTGATCCATATAAAAAGCATAGGGACATTTTATAAACTGGTCCAAAAACGTCGCCGACAATTTTCGGTTTTTCATAGAAGATAAAACATCCTCTCGAATCCTTTCCTCTAATTTCATGGGATTTCTCTCAGAGGAATATTTATATTTTTCCTCTTCTCCATGGTGCATTCTATATTTCTTTTTTCCGTGGTGGATGGATTTTTTATTGATTTCTTCCAATCGCTCTTCCAATTGAATCCAAATAGGAGATACATCCTCTTCTTCGCCCCCTTGTCCTAAATAACAAACGTCTCCTTGGGACAAAGCGTGAAAAAATACATATTCCATCTCTTCTTTTCTCGTTTCCCCTTCGAAAATCGGGCCAAATGGAATCCATTCTTCTCGGTTTCCTAAATGGTAGAAAAAGTTCATAGGTTCTGATTGAGGAAATTTCCCCTCTAAATTAGAAATCCCCAACCAAGGAAAATACGTCCCCATGGATTCCTGAAGAGTTAAAATCCTTAACCCTTCCTCTTCGTAGGTAGGAATTTCTTCTTTTCTTTCCATCTCTTCTTTCAAAATAGATAGAAATTGAGAAAGCTCCATCTCCTCCAAATGGGACCGATACGCCTCCCATGAAGATAGAATTTCTAAAATTTCATCCATCCATATTTTCAACTCTTCCTCTACTTGGGCTTTCATATTCTCTATCTTCCATGAAAGATAATCTAAAATTTCTGAAAATTTCCCCTTAGGACAATGGGACATATCCTCTTGGATTTTTTCGTAGGTTCCTTGTAAAATTTCAATGTCTTCCTCACGCAAATCCAAAAGAGTATGATTCTGAAAGTCATGGATTAATTCTTCATAGCTATTTCCATTGGTGCGGTAAAAAATTTCCAATATTTTTTCAGGTTCTTCGACTATAGGGTGCCAAGAAGATTCCAAACGATATATTAAGCCTTCCATCCCTTTTTGAGAATATTCTCCCTGTTGGAGGAAAGTAGCAAAAATAGAGCGTTTTTCCTCGTTCAATTCTCCTCTTTTCTCTTCCAAAGGAATTCCTTTTGCCTTGGCCAATCTTCTATATTCTTCCTTCTCCCCCTCTGAGGTCACCAAAATTCCCATCTGATTCCAATGGAATTTTTCGTTATCCAAAAGAGCACGGTCTAAAATTTCCTCATGAAGATATTGTTTTCTATGGGATTGAAGAAAAAACAAATTCTCGCCCCATTCTTTTTTTATAGGGTGTTTTCCCCAGGCAATTTCTTGGAATGGAGCGGGATTTTCTTCCTCTCGTCTTTCCAGTAAGAAACCAATTTTTTCCAGCTTCTCTAAGGTTTCTTCAAAAAATTCATGACCCTGTTCCATTTCAAAAGATAGATAGCCCGTTATGGAAAAATTCCCTTTCACAAGAGCCTTTAACAACCGTCCCTCCATAGGGCGAAAGCGGCTAAACCCATAAAAATACAATTCTTCCTTTTCAAAAATTCCCTCTTGAATATTTTCTATGGCCTCTTTATAAATTTCTCGAATCGACGTAATTCCCCATTTTTCTCCATATTCCTTGTAAAGAAGATAGATTTTCTCCATCTCCTCTCGTCCTGTAACGGGAATCTTTTGGAAAAATTCTTCTCCTTGCTTTTCCCCTTCTTCCATTTTTTCAAATAGAGACAGAAAACTCTCTATGGAAGATAAAAAGGCAAAAGACTCTCCAAAATAAGGAAACTCTTCCTTTCTCTCCTTTAATTTTTCCTGAAACATATAAGGAAAAAAGGGCATTTTCTCCTCTTCTTTTCCAAAGGAAAAATAACGGGCCAAATCATCAAAAGTAAAAAATTCCAATCCAATATATCCATGGAAACGCTCTGCAATTTCTCGCTTCAAACTTTCCATGCTACTTCGATTGGGCAAAAGAATCATCCGCTTTTCGTAGGGATTTTCTCGATTTTTTCTCCCTAACTCTTCTATAAAATCCCTGCGCCCTTGGCCTATGGGATAAACCATTCCACGATTCATTTCTTCTCCTTTTTATTTCCCCTTAGAAATTTCCTTCCAAACTCTTTCCAATTCCCCTTTTGGCTCGCTTACAATAACCTTTTCGCTTAATTCCTTCAAAGACCCCTCTATTTTAGGAAATACCAACTTATAAGAATGGAGCAATTGATGGTTTACTCCATAGGGATTTTTCCCCCGGTTCTTCCCGTATTTTTGATCTCCCAAAACCGGATGACCAATAGAAGACAATTGATAACGGATTTGGTGGGTTCGCCCTGTAATCAAATTCACTTCCACAAGGGTATAAGGCTTTTGGTATTCCAAAGGTTTATAAATTCCCACAGAATCCTTCCCCTCTTCATGGGCAAATACACGGTTTTTCTCCTCATTTTTCCCAATGCGAGAAACAATTTTTTCTTCTTTTTTTAATTCTCCTTCACAAATGGTTACGTAATATTTTTCTAACTTTCCTTCTCGAATCATCCGGTTTACTTCCCGAAGCCCCACGGCGGTTTTTGCCCCAATGATTAAACCCGACGTATTCCGATCCAAGCGATTGCAAATGGATGGAGTAAAAGTTTTTTCTATTCTAGGAACGTAGTCTCCCTTATCTATTAAATAGGTAATCATATCGTCAACTATGTTTCGTTCAAATTTTCCACCGGCACCATGGCTTAAAATCCCCGCCGGTTTTTCCATAATCAAAACATCCTCTGTTTCTAAGATAATTTTTGGATAATGGCCTCGTTTTTTCTTCTTCTTTTCTCCTTCAAATTTCTTAAACGTTTCCTCTGAAAAGAAAATCGAAACAATATCCCCCTTTTGCAAAATGTATTCTTGGGTGACTTTTTTCTTATTTACCACAATATTCTTTTTTCGAATGGATTTATACAATAAACTAAGGCCCGCTTCTGGTAAAATCTTCTTCAAATAGCGGTCCAGACGCATTCCTTCATCATTTCGTAATATTTCAAATTGGCGCATAGGGTTTCTCTTTTTCCTTTCTATTGTTATAATATATGATTGATAAAGTATTTTTGTTTTCCTTTATTATACAACATAGTGAGAAGAAATAGAAAAGAGGCTATTTTGAAGATATTTAATCGATTAACCAGTACATTCATAGGATTGTTGCGATTCCTCGCCGTCCTCGCCATATTGGCTGTTTTGGTTTTCATTATTCAATGGCGCATTGATCATCTCTTTGCCATGACCAGTTCAGAAAAACCAATATCCACAACCATTACAGAAGAAATTGATAGTTCCAAGAAACAATTGGAGCATCTAAAAGAAACCCAAACCAAGGAGGAAACGGCTCCAACGGTTTTGGTAAACATTGACAATACGGATCCAAAAGCCGTAGCCCAAGTTTTGAAAGAAAGCGGATTTATCCAAGATCCTGAAACTTTTATACAGCGTTCTCTAAGAGAAGGACACGGAAAATACTTTACCAAAGGTACTTTTGATATTCCAAAAGGATCCACCAACGATGAAGTCTTTGCTCTTTTAACAAAAAGCGGTTTAGAAGCAGCAAAACGCACCGTACAAATTGAAATCCCTTCTCCTACAACTCCAGAGGAAGTGGCAAATATTGTCTATAAAGAAGGACTAATCCAAAACGAAAAAGTTTTTGTTCAAATGCTACAGGAACAAAACGCCATGGAAAAAATTCAGGCGGGAGGCTACAATATTCAAGCTCCCATTAAAGCCCAAGAATTAATTGATCAATTAACAAAATATTTTAAGGAAGAAACCGCACAATAAAAAATCTTCAGCCAATGGCTGAAGATTTTTTTATTCGTTTCGTTCTAAATATTCAATGGCAGAAATCGCAGCAATGGCTCCTTCTGAAGCCGAATTTATAACTTGTCGCACTTTCTTTTTACAAATATCTCCTGCCGCATAAATTCCCTTTACGCTGGTTTCTTGATTGGAATCCGTTACAATGTATCCCTTTTCATTTTCCACCAATTCCGAAACAAAAGCCGTTTGTGGATCGTTTCCTACATAGATGAAAACTCCCAACGGTCCTACTTCGTCTTTATGGAAGCTTTGAACTTCTCCCGTTTTTTTGTTTCGAATGGAAACTTCCTCTAACATTTGAGAACCTTTTAATTCTGCCAACTCACTACTCCAGAAGAAATCAATTTTTTCGTTGTTTTTTGCCATTTCCTCTAAGTAAGCCTCTGCACGCAATTCATCCCGGCGATGAACAATGTGTACTTTCTTGGCAAATCGCGTCAAATAAATGGCCTCTTCTACGGCAGCATCCCCACCGCCAATAACAAAGATTTCCGCTCCACTATAAAAAGGTCCATCGCAAGTAGCGCAATAACTTACGCCACGACCGGCGTATTCCTCTTCTCCCGGAACGCCCAATTTTCTCGATTTGGTTCCTGTGGCAACAATCACCGCTTTGGACTCAAAATTCCCCTGATCCGTTTCCACAATTTTTTTACTTCCCTCTAGGCGAATGGATTTTGCCTCTGCCATTTTAATTTCTGCTCCAAAGCTTTTGGCTTGTTTGGACATACGAAGGGCCAAGTCCATTCCAGTTTCCCCTTCGATTACGCCAGGATAATTGGCCACCTCTAGAGTCTGGCCCATTTGTCCCCCTTCCATTCCATATTCCAAAATCAAAGTCTTTAATTTTCCTCGTCCAGCATAAATCCCTGCACTTAACCCGGCTGGGCCCGCTCCAATTATTATTACATCATACATTTTTATCCCTCACTTTATTTCCCGTTAATTTCATATTTTTTGTGATTTTTTGTGATATGATAATACAAACACGAAAAGAAAGGAAAAGAATATGCCTTCCCAATCAACTGAAACCACTCAAGGTCTAATTACCCAAATTCTGAATTTTCAACACATTTCCAATACCAGCAAATTGTGGTTGCTTCTTGGAGTTGGAATCCTAATATCGGCTATTTTTGTCTATTTTTTAGAGAAGTCAAAACACCCAAAAGTTTCCAACGTTCCCATAAAAAACCTTCGTTTAACCCCCTCTCAGGTTTCCTTCCTTTTGCAAGGACCCTTGAAACCGGAAAATTCCCTTGCTGCTACTTTTCTAGATTGGAATCGTAAAGGATGGATTCAAGAAAATACCTTAACCGAATCTGGATTTTTATTGAAAGAACAACCTGGCCCTATCACAAAAAGTGAAGAGTATTTAATCGACTTTTTACAAAAACACTCCAAGGGTCGAAATATTGACTTTTCTCTTATTGGAAAAAGCCAAAAAAATCAAGGGGATGAATTCTACAGTGATTTGAATCAATGGTACTATCTTCTAAAAGAAGAGCTCATCGAAAGAAATTTGCTTTATCCTAGCCATCGAAACCATGGAAATACCTTAGTCTATGGTCTTCTTTCCATTGCTTTTTATTTCATTGGATTCATTGGTATTTGGCTAAAAATTCAAGCCGCCCTCCTTACTCTAGTGGGCGCCACTATTTATTTTTTCTTTGCCTTAAAAACTTATGGAAAACTTCCCACAACAGGACAAAGCGTTTATACCTATTTGCAACCTCTACGGAAGGGCGAGACCCGTACTTTTTCAGGAGACCAAAATCTCAATTCTGAAAATTTACGCCTCTATGCCATCGCTTTAGGATCTTATAAAAAAATGTCCTCCAATCTTTCTGAAACAGAAAAATCTTTAGAAGACGAATTTATAAACTCCTTTATCGAAAACACGAAAAAAACATTTATTGGAAGTGTCTCTTTCCAAATTATCTAAAAAAAGAACCATTGGACTCCTTTCGGAATCCAGTGGTTTTTTTAATCCAATAACTCTTTTAATGTTCCCGTTGCCTTCCAATTTACTTTGGATAGCTCCTCTATATTTTTTGCTCCCAATAACAACATAATTACCTTGGTCTTATGAATCAAATCTTCAAGATATTGTGTCGCATATTCCAATCCGCCATGGATTAAATAGTTTAGAAGTTCACCACTAATGCCGACCATATCTGCTCCAAGAACCAAACACTTTACTAAATCCAAAGCATTGGAAACGCCGCCAGAAGCTGTAATATGCAAATCTTCATAACCTAGTTTTTTTGCCTCAATTAAAGAATAGGCCGTTGGATTTCCCCAACCATATAAATCTGTCATATCCACAGAAGGGCAACGTAAATTTTCTACTTCAAAGAAATTGGTTCCCCCAAATCCAGAAATATCCACATTGCGAACCCCGGCCTTATAAAGTTTTTCAACGGTTTCCGCAGACATACCAAACCCAACTTCTTTTACCACTACAGGTTTTTGGACTTCCTTTGTGAGGGTCGAAATATTTTCTAAAATTCCCTTAAACTCACGATCTCCTTCTTCCATGGCCAATTCCTGAGCTGGATTCAAATGAACTTGAATGGCGTCCGCTTTTACAATTTCCATGGCTTTTTCTGCATCCTCTTTCGAAAGACGACCGCTTAAATTGGAAAGAACCATTCCGTCCTCTCCCACAATTTTTCGAACGATTTCAAAAGATTCCCTTGCATCTTCTTCCTCTAAGGCCACGGTTTCGCTACCAACAGCCATAGGAAGTTGCAGTCTTTTCGCAATCTCAGCCAAATCCCGATTGATATCCTCGGTAAAATCCGTACCTCCTGTCATAGCGTTAATCATCAAAGGAAAATGAATTTTTTTCCCTAAATACATAACAGAAGTGTCCACCTCATCAAAATCCATCTCTGGCAAAGAATTATGAGGCAAGAATACATCTTCTAAAAGAGTATTTCCTCGATAATTGGCACGTAAATAATTTTCTACATGCTCCCTTTTTCTATATTTTCTCAAACTGCACCTCAGTTTCTATTTATATAAATCTCATTGAATACAAAATTTATCACAATAATAATATCAAAAAATCAATTTATGTACAAGTTTTTGAAAAAAAGAGAAAGAAAATTCCTTCCATTTTTAAATTTTTATTCATAATCCATTTTACTTATTTATAAATATCAAGTTTCCGATCTATTCATTAATTCTATATGAAAAATTTTATGATATTTCAAGTTTTTTACAATTCAAATGGAGTTTATTTTCCTGTAGAATAGACTCATTAATCATAGGGCATTCTTCAGCGCCCTTCTATTTCTCGTTGAACTAAGATGCAATTCACGTCAACTTAATATCTATAGAAATCATATCCTTCCTCCTGGTATATTTTTTGTCAAAAACATTTTGCCATAATAAGCGTTTTGCTTTTACAAAGTTGTATGAATTTTACCTGATGTTTTTAATCAAGTAAAATGGATATAATTATAGATATAAATACTAGTTGCTGTATAAAGGAGGAAGTAATAGACAAAAATGAAAAAATTAAGTTATTACAGGATATGATTCAAATCAAAACGGTAAATACTAACGAAAAAGAGTTGGCCAATTATTTGAAAATTTTTCTAAAAAGTAAAGGTATTGAATCGGAATTAATTGACTATAACGATGAAAGATCCAGCCTAGTTGTAGAGGTTTCAAATGGAGAAAGAAAGACTCTTGTACTTTCTGGCCATATGGACGTAGTAGAAGCCGGGGACGAAAACCTATGGACCTATCCTCCATTTTCTGGCCATATAGACGGAGATGTTATTTGGGGTAGAGGGACTTCAGATATGAAGTCGGGTCTTGCAGCCATGGTAATAGCTTTAGTAGAAGCCAATGAAAAGAAAAATTTTAACGGTACCATTAGACTACTAGCTACTGTTGGTGAGGAAGTTGGACAATTTGGTGCTGAGCAATTAGAAGAAAAGTCATATATGAAAAATGTAGATGGTCTTTTAATTGGCGAGCCTTGCAATATAGGGATAGTATATGCCCACAAAGGAAGCCTCAACTATGAAGTTATTTCCAAGGGAATGGCGGCTCACTCATCAACACCGGAACTAGGTGTCAAGGCTATCGAAAATCTTTTATTAGCAAGTGAAAAAATAACGAAACAGGCCAAAGATTGGAATGAACAGATAAAAAATGATTCACTTGGAAACTTTGACCATAATATTACAATAATTGGCGGTGGTCTTCAGGTAAATTCAATACCAGATCAAGCTTACTTAGAAGCTAATGCTAGAACGATTCCTGAATTAGAAAATGACAAAATCATTGCCCGTATTCAAGAAATTATCGATGAGCTAAATAAAAAAGAAGGCGTTGATTTAGAATTAAGAGTCACCTCCAGCCTTCCGCCAGTTGAAGCCAATCCCAACTCAGATCTAGTAAAAATTATAGCAAATATTGCTAATAACAGTCCTGAACTATCGATTGATGCTCTACTTAAAAGCATGGGAGATACTCTAGCCAAGACTTAAAAAATCATCCTCTAATTAAGGGATGGAAAGAGGTTGGTCCTATTACAATTGCTGGTACAACGGATGCCGCTCAATTTACAAAACATGTTAAAAATATAGACTTCGCTGTATACGGACCCGGCATGCCAATGCTAAACCATAAAATTGATGAAAGGATACCATTAAGCCAATACCTAGCATTTGCAAATGCCTATGTACACATAATAGAAGATTACTTAAAATAATACAAAAAACCTTCAGATGTGTACCCGTAAAACTAAATACGAAATTTCTATTCGTTGATTATAATGGATGCTACTTTGTACTTGATAGGTAGTATCCATTTTTGTTTTAGATGGAATTCTTTCTTTGTTGCAATAATATACATAATCCTTTATCATTTTAAAAAATTTCCAAAAGACCCATCAACCATAATGCATTTCTTTTTCCATCATCTAAAAAACCTTTTTATCGTTCAATCATCCTTAGTCATTTCCTTTATACTCTTTAAACTCAAAAAAATACCCTCTCTACTGGTTCCTTCAGTAAAGAGGATATCTATCATTGAATTAGTTTTCTTGTCTGCTGACCAATTCAGCGTGTTTTACAAATGCGTCAACGGCTTTTGCTAGAAAGTTTCTCGTTCTATCTGTCATATTTCCTTCTTCATCAAATGAGTCTTGGATTGTTGATAGGTAGACTTCTGGCTGTTGCATTGGAATTAGATCTACATATACAAATGCTTGACGTAATGCAAGATTTGAAGCCATAGCTCCTGTCGGTCCCATTGTTGCACTAAATACGGCTGCCGGTTTTTTAGCCCATGCGTTTCCGTTTGGATCCACTGAAACTACATCGATTAAGTTCTTCAATGCTGGTGCTAAGGATCTATTATACTCTGGAGTAAAGAAAATGTAGCCATCATATTTTCTAACTTCTTCTCTTACTCTACCGTATTCAGGCGTACCATTTTCACCTTCTAAGTCTGTATTATATAAAGGAAGATTTGTTATATCAATAAATTCCGCCTCTACATTTGCAGGGAAGAGCTCTTTAACTGCTTCTGCTACCTTTCTATTGTATGATTCCTTTCTTAATGAACCTACGATTAAACCTACTTTCATTTTTTCCTCCTAAAATTTTTATTTTATAAACTTATGTTATAAACGTCTTTTATTCTTTCCTTGGTACTAAAACTATAAACTTTGAGGATTCCTTAGTAAACAACGGAACCATACCAGTTGTTACTAACTCCCTAAAAGCAATTTCCTTTCCCTTTTCTAAGAGAGTCAAGTTAGGAATAAAACCCTCCATAACTCTTGATCATTTTTTATTTACATACCATCTCCTATTTCATTTAATGCGCTTTCCTCTTGCATCCAACTTCCTAATTTTTTCGAGAATTGTATCCAAGAGTTATGATAGATTCTTCTCATCAGAGTCATATAGGATAAAAACTTCACCAACTATCTTTTTAATTTATGGAATTATATATTTTATCAACTTATGACCGGACTTTGTCAAATGTAAAATTGTGAGTTTCTCACCCTATCATCATTGAAATGGACAAGCTATTTATTATTTGCTACGATCCCATTGGATTTTTGGTTCCATATTTTCCATAAAGACTCTCTGCTACGATCTACATAAAAATATTTACCCAAATAAAATACTCTAAACATTATTAACGTTTTTTCAAGACCAAATGGTTCTTACCATGTAATGCCATATAAAAAGAAGCTCTTTTTGCTGAACAAAAACAGCTTCTTAAAATTCAATTATACGCTCATCGCTCCATCAATATGCAAGATCTCACCATTTACATATGAAGCTAGGTCACTAGCTAAAAACACACAACCATTTGCTATGTCTTTTGGTTCACCAATTTTTCTCATAGGTATCGCCTTGATCAGCGGTTCTATCATTTCTTTTGGTAATTGTTCTACCATATCTGTATTAATAATACCAGGAGCTACTGCATTTACTCTAATACCCATAGGCCCTAATTCTCTTGCAAGCGAAATCGTTAAACCATTTACTGCAAATTTTGAACTCGGATAAGCAACTCCTGATGGTTGCCCATTTTTACTTACCATAGATGAAGTATTAATGATGCAACCATATCCTTGCTCTTTCATTATCTTCGCAGCAGCTTGGCACCCATAAAATACAGAATTAACATTGAGATCCATAACACTCTTAAATCTTTCAGGACTAACTTCAAGAGTCTTTGAATCATCACTTACACCAGCATTATTTACCATTATATCTAAAGACCCAAATTCTTCTTTAATTTCCTTAGCAAGTTTATCCAATTCTTCAGGGTTTCCTAAATTAGGCCATTTCCCAAATACTTTAGATTCTGGAAACTCTTTTTTGATTTCCTCTAAAGCCTTGCTCACTGTTGCTTCTCTAGAGCCACAAATCGTTACTATTGCACCATGTCTTAAAAATTCTTCCGCTATAGCACGACCGATCCCTCGGGTAGCACCAGTAATTATAGCCACCTTATCTTTTAATAACATATATACCTCCCTTTTGTTCTAACACAAAATAAATAAATTAGCGAGAATATCTTTTCATGGTATTTCTCAATTTTTAAGAATTCAATTTCTCCATTCTATTCCTAATTCTCACAAAAATGCTTCCTAACTTTTTGAATACTTCTTACCATTTAAATTGAATCTAATTTCTTGGAGAAAGGATCCATTCATCATAGGGTTCTTTTCGAACAACTTCTAATCCTAGCTGCACTAAGATACAATTTATGTCAGCTTACTATCCATAAGCTAAAAGATTTCTTTTTCTTCTTTTTCAAAGGATTTGGAATGCTTTTGGATAATCAAACGGATTGCATTTCTTAAAAATGAACGGGACACTCTGCCAACTTACGTTGATACCAAATTTACGACAAGTGATACGAATCCTGTGTAAACATTCGAAAAGATCGAATCAACTCCTCGTCTCCTATGTTTCTATATATATCCCATGAAGATACTAAGCAAACGAGTAATTTTTCAAAAGAATTAATCCACATTGAAAATCCAACCCTTAAACATTTGGTAAAACTAGACACAAAAAAACACTGGCTAAGCCAGTGTTTTTTTTCTCTATTTTTTCGCTTTTGGATAATATTTAGGATTTTCAAACAATTGTTTCATCATTTCTACCGCTTCTCCACTCATGGTCAAGATACCAATCATATTTGGAATGATAACAAGAGCCAACATAAAGTCAAGTAAGCTATAAAGAGTTCCTAAGTCAAGAACTACACCAAGGATGATGAATAAAATGTAAATGACACGAACAACCATCGCTACTTTTGATCCAAACAAGAATTCTGCTTGTTTTTCCCCAAAGAAGATAATTACGATTACAGTAGAAAGTACGAACATTAACAAGGCTATGGCTACTAAGGCACCACCAAAATTTTGTCCCAATACTTCTCCAAAAGCCATTGCAGGCATTACAGCTGCTTGATCTGAACCAATTTCTGTCCAAACGCCAGAAACCAATACAACAACGGCCGTAATGGTACAAACAATCATTGTATCTACAAAGATTTCAAATACGGCCCAAATCCCTTGTTGTGCAGGAATTTCTACAGTTGCTGCAGAGTGGGCGATAGTCGCTGTACCCATACCGGCTTCGTTTGAGTAAGCACCACGTGCCAAACCACTACGGATACCAGCCGCTACTGTTGCACCAGCAAATCCACCCATGGCAGATGTTGGTGTGAAAGCGTTAGAGAAAATCATACCAAATACGTGTGGAAGTTCCACAATATTTACCGCAATAACTACCAAACCAGCTAGGATATACAAACCAGCCATAATTGGAACCAATTTTTCACAGAAGCCAGAGATGGATTTGATTCCCCCAAATACTACCAAGGCAACCACTATTAAGAAGGCGCCTACAGCAACGTATTTGTCAATTCCTAAATGCTCTGCATTTTGAATAAATGTTAAAGTTTGTGTTGAAATAGATGGTGCGATTTCGATCATTAACATAAAAGCGAATACTGTGCCTAAGAATGGGAATTTAGAGTGTTTCAAGTAGTACATGGCACCTCCAACGTACTCCCCTTTTTCATTCTTTTCACGATATTTGATTCCCAAAACGATTTCTGTAAATTTCGTAGCACATCCTACCAACGCAGTTACCCACATCCAAAATACAGCACCAGGTCCACCAAGTGCAATGGCTACAGGAACCCCTACAATGTTAGAAGCACCGATACTAGAAGCGAGAGCGGTTGTAGCCGCTTGGAAAGCCGATACCGTACCTTCCCCTTCTGATTTTGCAAACATCTTTCCGAAAGTATTTTTCAAAATAAATGGTAAATATCTAAATTGATAAAACCCCAAACGAACGGTTAAGAAAATACCGCCACCAACAAGCACAACTAAGATTGGAACACCCCAAAACCAGTTGGATAGAGTGACCATTAAATCAATAATTGCCATAAATTTTCCTCCATAAATTAAAAATAATAATATGACTTCTTTTGCTTTATACCTTCCTTTGTTGCCTACCTGTTATTTCGAGCTTCATCTCCCTTCTTTGTGTAAAATTTGCGAAATCGTTTGTTGCGTAAATTATAGCATATTTTTTTCTGGAAAACATTCACATTCGGTATTTTAACACATTATTATATATTAAAAAAATCTTGTGCCCTAAGACACAAGATTTCTCAATTAATGGGTTTGACGGAAGCGAATCATTTTTTGAATTTCTCCCAATACCAATGGAATCAAAGAAGCCACAAGTACAAAAGCCCAATCTTTCATACTTAAATCGGTTAAGTGGAACAATTCTTCTAAGAATGGAACATAGAGTACCAACAAAGTCAAAGCCACACTAATCGCTACGGCTTGCAATAGACGTTTGTTTGTAAAGAAGCCCAATTTGAACAATGTATCGTCGATACTTCTAGAAGAGAAACTACGGAACAATTCCGAGAATACCAAGGTTCCGAAAGCCATGGTTCTTGCATAAACCAAACCTTCTCCTTCGTATCCGTGAGTTTCTAAGGCGATATAATAGGTTCCCAATGTGGCAATGGTAATGGCAATGGATTGAATCGCCAAAGTAACAATAATTTTACGGTCCAATATAGGTTCTTTTGGATCACGTGGTGGCTCCAACATGGTTTCCGCTTCTCCCTTTTCTACCCCAAGGGCCAAAGCAGGGAAGGAGTCTGTAATTAAGTTTAGCCATAACAATTGAATTGGCAAGAATGGTGTTGGCAAATTCATTAAAATGGAAAGCAACACAACCAAAACTTCCCCAATATTACAGCTTAATAAGAATGTTACGAATTTTTTAATATTGGCATAGATGATTCGGCCTTCTTCAACGGCTCCAACAATGGTAGCAAAATTATCATCAGTCAAAATGACATCAGAAGTATTTTTTGCTACATCTGTACCAGTAATCCCCATGGCAATCCCAATATCTGCCTTTTTAATGGCTGGCGCATCGTTTACGCCGTCTCCCGTCATGGCAGCAATTTCGCCATTTTGTTTTAATGCCGTTACAATCTGTACTTTATTTTCCGGAGAAACACGGGCAAAAACACGAGTTGTTTTTACAATCTCTTGGATTTCTTCTGGAGATTTTCCATTTAACTCCTCGCCCATCATGGCGTTTTCGCCTTCTGCCAAAATGCCCAAATCATCAGCAATGGCAACAGCGGTTTCCAAATAGTCCCCCGTAATCATTACAGGAACAATTCCTGCGCTCTTACATTCACGAATAGCCTCTTTTACCTCTGGACGAGCTGGGTCAATCATACCTGTAAGACCAACAAAAATCATATCTTTTTCAATGGCTTCAGAAGTTCTTTCCTCTGGCATTGTATCGTAATTATTGTAAGCAAACGCCAATACACGCAAGGCATTTTTCGCAAAATGAGAGTTGGCATCTAAAATTTCTTTTCGCAGATCCTCTGTTAAATCTACCACTTCTCCATTGAGAGAAATGCGATTGCATCGTTTTAAGATAATATCCGGAGCACCCTTTGTAAAGGAGGAAACTTTTCCATCAAAGAAATTTTCGTGGAAAGTCGTCATCATCTTACGATCGGAATCAAAAGGAATTTCTTGTAGACGTGGATATTTTTTCTCCACTTCCAACTCTTCATATCCTTGTTTTCCCGCAAAGGTCAATAGAGCCCCTTCGGTAGGATCTCCAATAATTCGGTATCCATTTTCTCCTTGATCTAAGTCCGCATCGTTGGTTAAAGTCGCAATCGTACTCATAATATGAAGAGATGGGAAATCGCCATCGGTTACCGCACTTCCCTCAAAGGTAATATCCCCTTTTGGTTCATATCCTGTACCGGAAACTTTAATTTCTTTTCCATCTACAAAAGCACGAGTTACGGTCATTTCATTTTGTGTTAACGTACCGGTTTTATCAGAACAAATATAAGTCGTTGTTCCCAATGTTTCTACGGCCAAAAGACGTTTTACAATGGCGTTTTTCTTCGCCATATTTCCCATACCCATTGACAATACAATGGTTACAATCGCTGGCAATCCTTCTGGAATCGCAGCTACCGCAAGAGAAATGGCCGTTAAGAACATTCCCAAAGTTTCGTGGCCATACAATAGACCCACTACAAATACAACAATACAAACCCCAATAACCAAAAGTCCCAAAGATTTAGAAAGTTGGGCCAATTTTCTTTGCAATGGCGTTTGTTCCTCTTCCATAGCACTAATGGATGTCGCAATTTTACCGATTTCTGTTTTCAATCCCGTTTCGGCTACAATTCCTCGTCCACGGCCATAGGTAACAATACTTGCACTATAGGCATAATTTTCACGATCACCGATTCCTTGCTCCCCTTCTGGTAAAGCCAAGGCATTTTTATCCACCGCAACGGATTCTCCCGTTAAAGAACTTTCGTCAATTTTTAAATTGCTACTTTCAATTAAACGAAGATCCGCTGGAACAATATCCCCTGTTTCCAAAACAACCAAATCTCCTGGAACAAGAGTGGTTGAGTCGATTTCTTGCACTTTTCCACTACGAATAACTTTTACCGTAGGAGAACTCATCTTCTTCAAAGCAGAAATGGCTTCCTCTGCTTTTCCTTCTTGATATAGACTCAAAGCCGCATTAATAATAACAATGGCCAAAATAATAATAGAGTCTACCACTTCTCCTACAACCCCTGAAATAATGGCCGCTAAGAGAAGAATAATGATCATTGGATCCAAAAATTGTTCCAATAATTTTTTCATAAAAGGCTTTTTCGCCTCTTCTGCCAATTCATTGGGCCCATATTCTGAAAGACGTTTTTCACTTTCTTCTATCGTTAAGCCCGATGTGGCATCTGTTTTTAGCTCCGACAAAACATCATCGACGCTTTTTTTGTACCAATCCATGTAACCCTCCTTAAATTATGAATGATTCCATCAAAAAAAGACCCTTGTCCCTAGATGGAACAAAGGTCTCACAACCGGAATTCGGTCTCCTAGCCGGGCTTTAGGCCGTAATGACGACTAAGATGTTATAGTTACTCCCCTTTGTCTGTACAGTATATCAAATGAAAAATTTTCAGTCAATGAAATCTTCCATCTGTCACAAAGATTCCTTATTTCTTAGGCTCAATTTTATCCTTGAATCCCATGTAAGGACGAAGAGGTTCTGGAATCAATACGGTTCCATCTTCTTGCAATAAGTTCTCAAAGAAAGCAATTAACATTCTTGGAGGAGCCACTACCGTATTGTTTAAGGTATGAGCCAAATACAATTGGCCATCTTCTCCACGAACGCGAATGTTCAAACGGCGAGCTTGTGCATCCCCTAAATTAGAACAACTTCCCACTTCGAAATATTTTTGTTGTCTAGGGCTCCAAGCTTCTACGTCTACACTTTTTACCTTCAAGTCCGCCAAATCTCCTGTACAACATTCCAAAGTACGAACTGGAATATCCAAAGAACGGAAGAAATCTACGGTATTTTTCCATAATTCATCATAGAATTTCATGCTTTCTTCTGGTTTACAAATAATAACCATCTCTTGCTTTTCAAATTGATGGATACGATAAACGCCTCTCTCCTCAATGCCATGAGCTCCTACTTCTTTACGGAAACATGGGCTGTAACTTGTTAAACGATGAGGCAATGTTGCTTCTTCTGTAATGGTATTGATGTATTTTCCAATCATAGAATGTTCACTTGTACCAATTAGATACAAATCTTCCCCTTCAATTTTGTACATCATGTTTTCCATTTCCGTAAAACTCATTACCCCAGTAACTACGTCAGAACGGATCATATAAGGGGGAATATGATATTCATATCCACGATCAATCATAAAATCGCGAGCGTAAGAAAGAATCGCAGAATGAAGTCTTGCTACGTCCCCTTTTAAGAAATAGAAACCCGCACCAGAAGTATTTCTTGCACTGTCTAAATCTACGCCGCTAAAAGATTCCATAATATCAATATGGTAAGGAACCTCATAATCTGGAACCACTGGCTCCCCAAAGCGTTCCACTTCCACATTTTCAGAATCGTCTTTTCCAACAGGAACAGAATCGTCCATAATTTGAGGAATCACTTGCATTTTTTCTTTGATTTTTTTAGAAAGCTCTTCCTCTAATTTTTCCAACTCTTCCAACTTATTGTTGATTTCTTTTACTTCCCCTTTGGCCGCTTCTGCTTCTTCTTTTTTCCCTTGTCCCATTAAAGCACCAATGGATTTAGAAATAGAATTTCTCTTTGCTCGTAATTCGTCCCCTTCTGTTTTGGCACGACGATTTTCCTTATCCATTTCAATGACTTCATCCACAAAAGGAAGTTTTTCGTCTTGAAATTTCTTCTTAATGTTTTCCTTAACAATCTCTGGATTTTCTCTTAAAAAACGAATATCTAACATGTTTACCTCCAATAAAAAAAGCCCATCTCATCCACTAAGGGACGAGACAGGCCCGCGTTGCCACCCAAATTAATCGCCAAGGCGATTCACTTCATTAAAAAAACTCCAAGGCGGATTCCCTTTCTCCCCTGTCCTATTTTCACCAACCATAGGCTCTCTACACAGCTTACAAAAGGTACTGCTCCTCTTCAACGTCTCTATGAAATTATATTAAAGTATATCATATCCCGAAATACTTTGCAAAACCAATCTTACTCCTCCGAAATTTCTGGATCAAAGATTTTAATTTCCACACTGGTGATTCGCTTATCCCGAACCCCCATTTCCGTCAAACAAACGTTGTTTGTCGCATAAATTTTTTCCCGTTTTGGCTGATTCTCTTCTGGAATGAATCCCAAAAGCTCAATCATTAACCCCGAAATCGTCTCGTGGTTTTCTGAATACAAATTGATGTCCAACTCGGAATTGATATCATCAATATCCATATATCCATCTACAATATAGGTGTTGGGAGCAATTTCTTGAATCGGAATGATTTCATCATCGTATTCGTCCTCAATTTCTCCAACAATTTCTTCCACAATATCCTCAATGGTAACCATCCCAGAAAATCCACCATATTCATCAATCAAAATGGCCACATAATTTTTTGAAGCCTGCAATTCTTGCAACAATTGATCAATATTCTTTGTTTCTGGCACAAAATAAGGTTTTTTCAAAACGGCATCAATATCAATACGTTGGTATTTTGTCTTCGCATATTCCACAAAAATATCCTTAATATAAACAGTACCAACAATATTGTCCGTATTATCCCTATAAACAGGAGCACGGCTATAGCCCTCATTTAACATCTCTTCAATAATTTCTGGGCTAAACTCCTCATAATCCAACATATAAATCGAAGTACGTGGCGTCATAATTTCGTACGCCAACTTATCATCAAATGCCATAATATTGACCATCATCTCTTGGCCACTGGCATTGATAACCCCCTGTTGCTGTCCCACTTGCAAATAAGAACGAAGCTCTTCCTCCGAAATTTTTTCCTCTACATCTTCAGAATACTTCCCTAAGGCCTTAAGTACCAATGTAGTAGAAACACTTAACAAGAAGACAAAGGGTTTCGTTAACTTACTAAATAACTTTATCATTGGAGCCGATTTCAACGCGGTAGCCTCTGCATTTTGTAAAGCAATACGCTTTGGAACCAATTCTCCAAAAACCAAAGTCAAAAAAGACAATAAAAACGTTACAAGAACAAAGGCGATGGTTCTTCCATAAAGGACGCCATAGCTTCCAATCCAAGCTCCTAATTCCGTAGAAATTCCAGAAGCCGCACTACCCGCAGAAAAGAATCCTGCCAAAGTAATCCCTACTTGGATCGTAGATAGAAAACGAGTTTGATCATCCGTAATTCTTAATAAAGTCAAAGCCTTTTTGTTTCCTTCTTCTGCCAATTGTTCAATTTTGTTTCGATTGGCCGAAACAATGGCCATCTCTGCCGCTGCAAAGAAAGCATTAATCGCAGTTAATATAACAATAAAAATCAGCTGGGGTAAAATACTCCCGCCCGGGTCTTCCATTTACATTCCTCCTAAATAAAATCAATAAAATTATAGGAATATTATATCACAGAATGAAAAATCTGCATCTATTTCATTGCAGGAATCCCAAATTCTTGGGCCTTTTCCTGTAAAAACTCCTCCCCTTTTTCCGTCACAAAAACAACTTCTTCCCGAATTTCGATTTTTTCCTTTCTCTTTAAGGACGCCAAAATCGAATCATATTTGCTCTTTTCCAAACGCAAATGTCGGTTCATCGTCTCCACATGAGCTTCGATCTCATATTCCTCTGAATTTTTGTGATTGTTCAAATGGAACAAAACATTTAGCTCCGAAAAAACTCTCCGTTGGCGAGAGTTTCGCCTTTGAATGGCCAAATAACCCTCCTCAGGAGCCCACAAAAAGGTCAACAAAAACAAAATTCCCGTCACCATGGCACAAGTTCCCGCAATGGACAAATCCAACCAAAAAGCAAGGGTCGTTCCCACTCCCGCCGCAAAAATTCCGTAAAGCAAACTAAACAAAATCATCTTTCGCAAATCTTTGCTTAAAATATAAGCACTGGCTGCCGGTCCTACCATTAAGCAAATCACCAAAATGGAACCTACAGAAGAAAAGCTAATAACCGAAGTAACAGAAGTCAAAAGAATAAACAATAACTCCAACCAAAAATACGGCAAATTCATCGCCTTGGCCAAATCTGGATCAAAGGAATAAATTTTCCACTCCTTAAAGAGAATCCCAATACAAAGCAAATTCAACAAAACATTAAAAAGGCTTGTGTAAATAGACTTTGCACCAAAATCCCTTCCTCCAATCATAAGAAAATCCAAAGGCGCAATTTCAACTTTCCCCAACAAAACCGTATCCACGTCCAAATGAACGTTACTGGCCTTTAAGGAAATCAACAAAATCGCCACGGAAAAAAGAAGAGGAAATACAATCCCAATGGCCGCATCTTCATCGACCAAACCCGTTTTTCGCAACCACTGAATCAAATACACCGTAATCAAACCCATACAAGCCGCTCCAAAAATTAAAAGGGGTGAGTTCAAATCTTTCACAAGGAAAAACGCCAACACAATCCCCAACAAAATCGTATGGGAAATGGCATCTACCATCATCGCCGTTTTTTTCAACACTAAGAAGGGCCCCAAAAGGCTACAAGAAATAGAAACGGCCACCAAAATCAAAAGAATTTGTAAAAAAGCACTCATTCTATTTCTCCTTTCCCTAACAATCGGTAACGTCCCGCCGATTCTTCAATCCGCTTTTCTGAAACCAGCTCACCCAAACGGTTATCCAACTCCCCCGCTGGCCAATGGGTAAACTTTCTATGTTCCTGCAAAAGTTCCAAAGAAGTCCAACCCTCCCCGTCTTGTAACTCCAAAATATGACGAATAATGGACTCCTTGCGAACAAATTTCGCCATGGCCTTTTGTTCCCATTTTTTTGAAATGTAACCGGTTTTTGGTGCAAAGGTTAACGTCAAAATAACCAAAACCATAAGAACCAAAACAATCGTTGGCCCCGTAGGGAGCAAAAATTCTATACTCAAAAACGCTCCCAAACCGCCGCTCAACGCTCCAATTAAACTGCTAAAACCAATCATCTTCACAAAATTATTGGTTAACAAGCGAGAAGCTGCCGAAGGCCCAATCAATAAGGCGCTCATTAAAACAACCCCAACGGTTTGCAATCCGATGACAATGACCACAATCAACATGGCGTTTAATAAAAGCTCCAACTTTCCAACGGGCAAACCCAAAGACTCCGCAAATCCAAAATCAAAGGAAATCAACTGAAACTCTTTGAAAAAAATCACAACCAAAAGGAAAATCGCAACCATCGCACCAAGGACCACAAGCAAATCACTACGCATAAAAGCCGCCGCTTGCCCAAAAATAAACGACTCAATTCCAGCCTGCTCTGCCCCAAAATGTTTCTGGATAATTCCCATAAAAACCATCCCCGTTCCAAAGAATACCGAAAGAATCATAGCCAAAGCCGTATCCATCTTCAACTTGGAAAGACGAGTAATCAACAAAATAATTCCCATGGCACAAAGGCCGCTTGCCGCCGCACCTATGGTCAAAATAAAAATATTACGAGAAGGAAATAACATAAAGGCCAAAGCAATCCCCGGCAAAGCCGAATGAGAAATCGCATCCCCCACCAAGTTTTCCCCTCGCACAAAAGCAAAAGTTCCCATAAGTCCCGCAAGAAGCCCCAAAATCGTAGCCCCAAAAATTACCGTAAACGTATAGGACATCGGAAAAATACTAAACATACACTTCCTCTTTTCCCGTACCAAAAGTCTCCCGAATGTTTTCGTTGGTAAAAACTTCCTCTACCGGTCCCTCGTAATACACGCGAACATTTAACAAAACCACATCGTCAAAATACGTAGGCACCGTCTTCAAATCATGGTGAACCACCAAAACATTTTTCCCCTCATCACGCAAACCATTTAAGATTTCCATAATCGTATGTTCCGTACGAAGATCCACACCCTTTAACGGTTCATCCAAAAAATAAATATCCGCCTCCTGAACCAAAGCACGAGCCAAGAAAACACGCTGTTGTTGACCCCCTGAAAGCTGAGAAATTTGTCGATTCACAAAATCCTCCATACGAACCTTTTTCAACGCCGAAAGAGCCAAATCTCTCTCCCTTTTTCCCGGTTTCTTAAAAAGGCCCAATTTCCCGTAGGTCCCCATCATAACCACGTCCAAAACCGTCGTCGGAAAATCCCAATCCACCGAACCCGACTGAGGAACATAGGCGATCTTTCCCTTCACCTGATCCACCTCTTCCCCAAAAATTTCAACATAGCCACTGGTTCTATCAATCACGCCTAAAATCGCCTTCATTAACGTAGACTTTCCCGCTCCGTTCGGCCCAACAATCGCCGTCATCCTTCCTTTAGGAATGTGCAAATCCACATCCCAAAGAACCGGTTTTTCACCATAAGCAACCGTCAAATCCTCCACATGAACTACCGTATCCAAACCAAGCACTATTTCTCACCTCGCAAACTAACAACAACACGCTCCACATTTCCACGAACCGCTCCCACATAATTCTCCTCGCCAGAACCATCCTCGCCCAAAGAATCACTGTTCAAATGTCCGCCAATTTTCGCCTCATAGCCATATCCCTGGGCTGCCTCCAACAAAACCTCAACACTCTTCACAGAAAGACCCTTCTCCGCAAAAATCGCCGGAATTTCTCTCTCCGCCAAAGAAGCCGCCAAAGAATCCATTTTACCAGCCCCCGCCTCATCATTGGTATTCAAACCCTGAATCGACCAAACCTCAAAACCATAAGCCCGAGCAAAATAAGAAAACGCATCATGAGCCGTAACCAATACCCGTCTCTCCTTAGGAATCGTCTCTATCTTCTCACGATTTTCCGCATCCAAATTCAAAATTTCCTCACGATACATCTCCCCACGCTTATAAATCAAATCCCGAAACTCAGGGAACTGCTCCCCTAAATATTCACTCAAAGGAAGAATCGTATCCGCCCACAAAACAGGATCCCACCAAACATGAGGATCATAAGCACCCGGAGCCTCCTCCAAAAGTTTCTCCCGAGAAATTCCATCCGTCAACGCATAAACGCCAACGCCCTTTCTCTCCAAACCCTGGAAAACCTCTCCCATCTTTCCCTCTAAATGAAGACCCGAAACTAAAACCAAATCGCTCTCCAAAATACGATCCACATCCCGAGCCGTCGGCGTATACCCATGAGGATCCACACCCGGACCCATAAGTACATCCACCTCAATCTCATCTCCAATTAAATGTTTCGCAACATCCCCAACAACCGTCGTCGTTGCCAATATCTTTACCTTATCCTCCGATTTCTCCTCAGAACAACCACTCAAAAATAGTCCCAAACAAAGAAATCCTAAGATAAAGGAAAATTTCTTCCAATATTTCTGCATCCTCGTTTTCAACCTCCAAAATAATCGATATACTATTATAGTAACAACAAATAAACCCCAAAGGAGTCCCTATGTTTTTCTTTTTTTACGTAAACCAAAAACAAACCGAACACACAGGAGAACACCCACTTATTATCCACGACCACTGCGGAAAGTATGGGAAATTTCAAGTCTTCTCCATCGCAAATGTTTTTCACTTATTTATTATACCCCTTTTTTCCTTTGGACGTCGATACTTTGTCCGAATGAGCTGTTGCGGCGAAGTCTATGGACTCGATCCAAAAATAGCAAAAGAATGGAAAAAAGGAAACCGAAAACTATCCATCCAAGACTTAACCCCCCTAAACGACTATCGGCAAACCAACCAAAAAGTATGCCACAACTGTGGAAGAATCCTCGACCAAGAAGACCATTTTTGTTCCCATTGCGGCACAAAAGTATAAAAAAAAGAGACGCAAAAATGCGTCTTTTTTTTATGGGATTTTTGGAAGGGGCGGGAAATCTGACAGGGGTTTTACGTTCTCACACCCAAGGGCTTTTCCTCTGTTATCCTCCACCAGTTACGTCATTTCGACCGAGGAATTTCGATAGAAATTGCGAGTGGAGAAATCTCACACGCCTTTTACGTTCTC